>BMUD01000008.1 GCA_014650015.1 Streptomyces griseoloalbus | reverse complement strand
TACGCCAGCCAGGCAGCGACCGAACCAGTGAACCTGAAACCACGTCAAACCGCCCTGACCTGCTAGTCAGCCACTCCCACGCAGCGGGGGAACCTCAGGGCGACGAGTAGGAGGCGCGTCAAAGGTCCGGAACTCAACGGCCGACATCCTTCTGTGAAGGGTGGCCGTTCCGAGACATGCCGTCTCAGCCCGACCACCGAAGCACGGTGGTCGGGCTGAGACGGTGCAACCCCTGGAAAGCAGCGGACCGCTATGGGTCCACGCAGCCGCGAGGTCACGCCCTCAATCAGTTCTCGGATGATAAGCGACTCCGCGAGAGCACGCCAGAGTGTGGCGACAGGGCGAGAGCCATCGGCCATCGCTCAGGGTGACCGGAGGGGTGACAGGAATACACGGCACCTCAACATGCAAGCGCACCAGTCCCGAGGCCGGATTCGCTCCGGCCCGGAGCCCATCGGCGCGTTCGGTCGATTCAGGCAAGAGATCGAATCGTTCGAGACAGACTTGACCAATTTGGTTTAACGGCTTGTGACTTCGCTCCGCCTGGGCCCATGCTGCTCAGGTTCGGAGAAGCAGAAGACGTCCGACCATGGCGCCGTGCCATGGCGGCTTCTGACTCGCGGACCTTGGAGATCCCGTGGACACGCATGTCCTGCGGGCTGGCTTGGCATGTCCGCCAGGACCGGCACGCCCTTCTGAGTCGTCTCGGCTCTCGCCTCACGCCGCGTGTGCGGACAGGCACCCCCTCCCCCCTCCCCTGCTGTCGGCAGAGTGCCTTGCATCCGACGGGGAGGTACGGTGACCAAGCCCCCGTTCGAGCCGAGCGTCGCCCAGCAGACGGCTCTCGTCGAGCACCTCGTCACCGCAGTGGTCACCGACGCGACCGGCGAGGCCCAAGGCGACATCTGCCTGGGCGAACCTCCGAGTGCTCGCTACTTCATGGAGAGCCTCGGTCCGCACGCCGTCGAACCCGGTGGAGCCGCCCCGCGATACGGCCGCACGACCCCGGACAGCCTCGGGTTCGAGTTCGAGGCCGAGAACGCCAGCTCCATCACCCTCAAGGCGCGGGCGTCGTTCTACTACGCGACTCTCCCGACCCGAGTCCAGCAGCTGGAGTGGGCCGGCGAGCGAGAAGAGCCCTACCGGCTGGCACCGTTGTTCAGACGACTCGGAGTGACGGTCGGGCCAGTGGAGATCGTTCTCGGGCACGAGGCCGGGCTGCGCCAGACCTTGGAACGGGAGTTCCAGCACGCCTTCAACGAGGCTGTGAAGCTGGCCCTCCAAGACCCTCGGATCGACCGCCGCGTCGGGAACGACCGCCGGGAGCGACTGGTCCCGCCTACCGCGATGGCAGACGACGCGGCCTTCGAGCAGTGGCTGGCCCGGGAGGTGGGCGGGGACCCCGTGGTACCGTCCCCCGCCGCACACGTCGTCGTCACGTCGAGGCCGGTTGCGTCCGGACGGCTCCGCGTGACCGCGACGCTGCAGAACCTCGCCCCCGACCCCGTCGTGACCGTACAGGGCCGGGGTAGCAACGCCGGCCGTACCCGTCGCGACGAGGCCAGGGACAACGCTCTGTTCCGTGCCGGGCTGGAGGTCGAGGGCGACCGTCTACTGCCCATCGTGATGGACCTCGGTGCAGACGCCTACCGCTACTCCGGAGAGCTCGGAGCGTACGCGAACAACTGCGGAGTCGAGCCACGGTGGCACAAGGGGCAGCTCGTGGCCGTACGCAGCGTGCCCGTTCCACAGCACGACACCCACCGCGCCGTGGCCCGGACCGACGAACGCTGGGGTTACGCGACGCTCGCCGTCGACCCTCTCCCGGTTCTCGACGAGCTTGCCGACGAGATGGAGGCCTATCTGGAGGCGCCCGTCTGGAGTACTGCAGATTTCCAGGACAGGCCTGAGCTGGCCCGCCGTAAGGAAGCCGACCGGAAGGCCGCGGCTTTGGAGGTCGCCCGCTTCCGTGACGGTGTTGCCTGGCTGCGGCGGGACCGGCGCCTCCTGGCGGCTTTCCAGCTCGCCAACAAGTCCATGGTGGAGCTCAGCAGGGCGCGAAAGCGGCCTAGTCGGGGATGGCGACTGTTCCAGCTGGTGGCCATAGTCAGCCAGCTCGGTGCTCTGGCCTGGCGGGAACACCCGCAGCACCTCTTCTCCCCTGGACTCTGGGGGGACGACCAGGGTGTGGATCCGACCGAGGCCGCAACCGTCGTCTGGTACCCCACCGGAGGCGGTAAGACCGAGGCGTATCTCGGCCTGGTACTGGTGTGCATGTTCTACGACCGCGCCCGAGGAAAGAAGGTCGGGGTCTCGGCATGGTGCCGCTTCCCCCTTCGACTGTTGACTCTGCAGCAGACACAACGGCAGCTCGACGTCGTCGCCGCCGCGGAGACGGTCCGCAGCCAGAACGCCGACCTGCTCAGGGAGGTCGGCGGCGACCCCGGGTGGCCCTTCTTCATCGGCTTCTACGCCGGCGGTGGCAACACCCCCAACTCGCTGACGTCGGACCGGATGTTCGACCGCCTTCGCTCAAGCGAGGAGGAGCGGCACGCGTACCGGCTTGTTCACGACTGCCCTTACTGCGGCGAACGGTCAGTCCGCATCCCGAAGCCTGATCCAGAGCGGCTCAGACTGGAACACGTCTGCGGCAACGAACGGTGCGGGAAGGTGCTGCCGATCGTCGTCGTGGACACCGAGATCTACCGCTACCTGCCGACTGTCGTGGTCGGAACCCTGGACAAGCTCGCCAACATCGGGCTGTCGGACAAGTTCGGTGCTCTCTTCGGTGATGTCGACTGCTGGTGCCCTCCCCACGGTTTCGGCCGGGGCGGCAAGTGCCACGAACGTCACGCTCCGGGCCACCCGAAGACGCCTCTCAAGCCCCTGGGTGCCCCTCTCTACGATCCTTCCCCCTCTCTGGAGATCATCGACGAGCTCCACATGGTCAACGAGGAACTCGGAGCCTTCTCCGGCCACTACGAGGGCCTCCTGGCCGAGGTGCAGCGCACGCTGTCGTCCCGACAGCGGCCCGACGGCCGGGGTGTGAGGATGAAGGTGGTCGCCACCACCGCGACCATCCGCGGCGAGGACCGCCAGAGCGAGCACCTCTTCGGTCTGAGGTCCGTGGTGGTGCCCCTACCTGGGCCCGACCTCGACGAGAGCTTCTACTGGCGTCTGGACCGGAGCCTTCCGCTTCGCCGCTTCGTCGGAGTCATGCCGACGCGTGGTACGGCGGAGATGACGCTGGTCAGGATCCTGACGTCCGCCCATCGTGCTCTATGGAAGCTTGATCGGCGACAGGACCTCCCCCCCGCTCTCGCAAGCTGGCCGGAGGATGAGCTCCACGACGTGGTCGACCTCTACCGTACGAGCCTCACCTACGCCACCACGCTCGTCGACTTCGGCCGTATCCGCCGCTCACTGGACACCCAGGTCAACGAGGCTCTGCGCAGGGAGGGCTTTCCTGATCTCAAGGTAGCGGAGCTCAAGGGCGAGACCCGTCTGGACGAGGTACGCGGTGTCCTGGACGACCTGGGCAGCCCAAACGGCAGCACGCGCATGGTCGTCGCAACGAGCATGGTCAGCCACGGGGTCGACGTGGACCGGTTGAACCTCATGCTGTTCAACGGCATGCCCAGGTCCATGGCGGAGTACATCCAGGCGTCGTCAAGGGTCGGCCGCGCCTACCACGGCCTCGTCTTCATGCTCTTCAACCCTGTGAGGGAGAGGGATCGGTCGCACTACCGCTACCACGGCAAGTTCCACGAATACCTAGACCGCATGGTCGAGCCGGTGGCCATCAACCGCTGGAGCAGGTTCGCGGTGCGCAAGACCCTCCCGGGGATACTGATGGGACAGCTTCTCCAGATCGTGAACCGCGACTGGTGGCAGGCGGGTAACGCCCCGGGCCACCTGCACGACCTCTCGAAGATGCAGGCCGCTCTCCGTGACCCCTCCGCCGGGGGTCTGGAGGGGGTCCAGCTCACAGAGCTACTGGAAGCGCTTCACGCGGTCTTCCAGTCCGAGCGCCCGGAAGGGCAGGAACTCCGCAGTGATCTCACGGACATGGTGGAACACGCCCTGGCCAGCCTCCGCTCCGCCGGCGCGTCTGCCGGTCTCACGGGCGGGAACAACCGGGGCTACCGCGCGACGGGTGACTACCTGGGCCTCGAGCACCGGCCCATGACAAGCCTCCGCGATGTCTCCGAGGGCATCCCGTTCCACATCGTGCCCGACGGCCGGAGGTCGTGATGGCGTTCAACCCCAGGAACGACGAGATGGCCCGTGACCGGGGCCAGGTCCTCTACCGGTACCGCCCTGGTCAGACGTTTGACCATCGCGGCGGCTACACGGCCCAGGTGGTGCAGTTCGGACGTGACGAGGAGTTCGACGGTCCCTCGCTCGACCGCGAGCATCTGGTGCAGGAGACCATGCGGTTCGTACGCAGGTGGCGGGCCGCCGGGCGTGCCTTCTCCGCCGGGTCCGACCGGGCGCCGGAGTTCCCCGGGGACGAGGACCGGCTCGCCGACCGACACTACGAGGTCGTGGTACCGGGCAAGGTCTTCTGCCGCATCTGGCCACGAGTGGTGCGCTGCTCCAGCAGCAGGTGTGGACACGTCTGGACTGCCAGTGACCCGCGCCCCGGAACGGACGACTGGCCGCCTGCCTGCCCCGCCTGCGGCAACGCCGTCGGGAACCGGCAGCTCCAGTTCGTCTTCGCGCACAAGTGCGGCGAGATGTCGCCCATGTACCCGCCGAGCAAGTGCCCCAGGGGGCACACACGCTTCAGGCTCGACGACCGCGCCAGTCGGTTCCGTGACTTCCGATGGGAGTGCATGACCTGCGGCTTCCCTCTGGGCGTGCAGTGGAGCTGCAGCAACTCGTCGTGCAGTTATCCGGACAAGTTCATGAACCCCCTGCTCCACACCGCGGGAACCGCGCACGTGGGCCAGGGCCTGACACTCGTGAACGTCACGACGACCGAGGAGGCCACCCGTCAGACCAACCCCATGTACACAACTGCCGTTCTCGGCTGGTGGCTCGGTGAGATCACAGAGGACGAGTTCCGGCGGCTCACCGACGGGCACACGGTTGACGTCCCCGACGAGGTCGTCGAGAGCATCCGTGTGATGGAGGACGCCGGCCTGCACGACCAGGCACGTGCACTTCGGGCACGTTTCATGCCGGTCGAGGTGGATCATCTGCGGGACCAGGTGGGCAAGGCGCTCGGACTCGACACCGAGAGCGACGACGCACGCGGGCTCGCGGCTGAGCTGCACACCTATCGGCGGGTTCTGAACCTGGAACGCCTGGGTGTACCCCGCCTTCAGCGGGAGGCGCGCAACGCCGAGCGCCGAGCCTTGTACGAGCGCTATCCCGGTGTCCTCGCATCCGCCGGTCTCGGGCAGGAGACCTGCCTGGTGAGTGATCTCCCGATCACCTACCTCGCGATCGGCTACAGCCGGACCGGGTTCAGTCCCGAGGAGGCGGATCTGGTGCCGTACAGGGGGCGTGCCGCACGAGGAGCCCCCGAGAAGACGCTCGTCTACGCCCACCCCACCGAGGCGGAGGCACTGCTCTTTCCCGTGGATCGGGAGCGCGTGAGCCGGTGGCTCGTCCGTAACGATCTGGTCAGTCCCGACACCCTTGACAAGGCCGACGGCGTGGCCAAGTGGCTGGTGCACCAGCTGGGGCCGAGCGACGGCAAGGCCCTCTCGCACGAGACACGCCCGGAGCCCGGACACCCGGACCTGCCAGTCCACGAACTGTTCGGGTTGCTCCACTCACTGTCCCACCAGCTGTTGCGAGCCCTAGCCGTTGACAGCGGCTACAGCGAGACGAGTCTCTCGGAGTACCTCTTCCCGTACGACCTGGCCTTCGCCATCTACCCGAACGGCGGCAGCGACTTCAGCCTCGGTGCGATGCGGACGGTACTCGAACAGAACCTGGACGCGGTCGTCAGTCGTGCTGTCGACAACGACGCCTGTCTGTACGATCCGAACTGCATGATCACGAACGAGGGTGCGGACCACGGCTGTCTCCAGCTACCGGAGACAGCCTGTCAGTTCTGGAACCGGAATCTCTCCCGCTGGCACCTGTTCGGTTCTCCGGACGGGTCGAGAGTCGGGTACTGGGACCCGACTCTGTGAAGGCCCGGTGGGGAGGAACCGCTCTCGCCCCTCCCCACCATCCGCGCTGCCAGAGGTCGCGGGGTGCGTCGACCGCCGATCGTGCCCGACTGGAATCCGGGTGCCTTCAGCGTCTGGGGGCTTGTGCAAGGCGCTGCGTATCTGCAGCACGCCTCAAAGCGCACAGGGCGTCGGACTCGCCTCACGTCAGCGGATCATCGTGCCCAGCCGCCGCCCAAGACCGGACGGCATAGGTGGATAATCTCATCCAGTATCAGAAACGGGAAACAGGGCTGGAACTCGGCATGACGTACGACATAGCGGCTCCGGAACCGGCAGGCATGGTCGCCTCGCTCAGTTCGCTCGGGTACTCCCTGCCTGCCGCCATCGCGGATCTCGTGGACAACAGCATCTCCGCGGGTGCGTCCACGGTCGACGTCGAGTTCACCTGGGCCGGGCAGGACTCCTGGATCGCCGTTGCCGACGACGGTGCCGGGATGACCGCCGGCGAGCTCGTGACCGCCATGACCGTGGCCGCGCGAGGCCCTGCGACGCCCCGAAGCGCCACGGACCTGGGGCGCTTCGGCGTCGGCCTCAAGTCGGCCTCGTTCTCACAGGCCCGGCAGCTCACCGTCGCCACCGCCACCGCCGGCGAATGGCACGTGCGCACGTGGGACCTCGACGTCGTCGAGAGGTCGGGCGAGTGGCGGCTGCTACGCGGCGCGGACGAGACGACCACTGAGTTGCTCGACAGGATCCGGGGTAAGGCTGACCACGGCACCGTCGTGTTGTGGCGGCGCCTCAACGGCTACCACGTCGACGCGGTGACGGTGGAGGACGAGCGGACACAGAAGCAGTTCTACGCGGAGGCCGCCCGCACGGAGTCCCACCTGGGCATGGTCTTCGGCAGGTTCCTCACCGGAAGCCGACGCCGCAACCTGCGTGTGTCGGGCAGCCCCGTCGAGCCCTGGGACCCGTTCCTGTCCCGTCACCCGTCCGTACAACCGCTTCCGGTCGAGCGTCTGCGGTTGGGGGCGGGTTCCGTACGGGTGGAGGCGTTCGTCCTCCCCAGTGCCCAGAGGCTCGCCCCGGACGAGTACGAGAAGGCCGGCGGCCCGCGTGGGTGGCTCGACCAGCAGGGGTTCTACGTGTACCGCCGGGACCGTCTGATCCTTGCCGGTGACTGGCTGGGACAACGCGGGTTGCGCCGCGAGGAGAAGTACAACCTGGCACGGATCGCCGTGGACATCCCCGCCGAGACGGATGTCGAATGGGGGGTCGACGTCCGGAAGTCCAGTGTCGTCCCGCCCGTCGCACTGCGTTCTCATCTACGGCGCATCGCCCTGCAGGCCAGGAGAAGGGCCGCCGACGTGCTTCGGCACCGCGGGCAGATCGCTGCGCGCACACACGGGGATCCGCTCGTGTACGCGTGGAACGTCCGCCGTGTCGACGACCAGGTCACCTGTCGGATCAACCGGGGTCACCCCCTGGTGAAGGCAGCTCTGCGCTCTGGCGGTGCCGGTTCGGATGACGTACGTGCCCTGATCCGTCTGCTCGAGGAGACGGTGCCGGTCACCGCCCTCCGCGTGATGCACGAGACGGACACCAGCGACGACCCCGAGCCCTTCGGGGGCCCCGGGCCCGCCGACGCCGAGGCCACGGAGGTCGCACAGCGCATCTACGAGGCACTGGTCTCAGACGGCCGCTCGCCTGCGGCCGCTCGCGAACGCCTCCGGACGATGCCCCCCTTCGACCAGATGCAGGGCTTCTGGGACGGGTGAGCCCGTTGTCAGTGCCCGCCCCTAGCCTGCCCCATGCCGTTCCCGCCCAGCCGGAGGTCTGCTGTGAGTTCCACCCCCGAGGACTCTCTCGAGTCCCTTGCCAAGGCCCGTCGCCTGGTTCTCGCACTACTGTCCCAGGACCGTCAGCCGACGCCGGACGAGGTGCAGAACGCGGTCACCGTCATCTTCGGGATGCTGGCCGGCCAGGGCGAGGTCCTCGACCGTGACCAGCTGGCCAAGGAGATCGAGGTCCTGACGGCGGTCTTCCAGGAGGGCTCCTCCGGGCTGGAGAGCGACAGCGGGCACGAGCCCTGGCTGCCCGAAGCCAAGAACGACCGGGCCTGGGACTTCTGGGAACGCTACCGCCGTTACCTGGAGGACGTCCGCAACCTCCCGCCGCTCGTCGTGCGCCGACTGGACCAGAGCACGGACGAGGTCCTGAGCCAGCTCGAGGACCCGCGCCGTGTCGGCTCGTGGCGCCGGACGGGCCTGGTGATCGGGCAGGTCCAGTCGGGCAAGACCGGCCAGTACATCGGGCTCGCCGCGAAGGCCGTGGACGCGGGGTACCAGTTCGTGGTGATCCTTGCCGGCATCCACAACGACCTCCGGAGTCAGACCCAGCTGCGTGTCGACGAAGGGCTGCTGGGTTTCGACACCCAGCACCAGCAACGGTCCAACCAGAACGGGAAGTCCCGTCTCATGGGTGCCGGCAGGATGCCGGGCGCCAAGAAGCTCGACATCGCGTCTCCCACCAACAGCTCGGAGAAGGGCGACTTCGGCCGGCAGGCGGCCAACGCCGTCAACTTCCCGCTCGGCCGTTTCCCGGTCGTGCTCGTCGTCAAGAAGCACTGGAAGATCCTCGAGTACCTACGGACGTGGGTGACCGAGGTCCAGGGCACGGAGGACGAGAGCGGGAACAAGGTCGTACGCGACATCCCGCTGTTCGTCATCGACGACGAGGCGGACAACGCCTCCATCAACACCGAACGCGACCCCGACGCGGATCCGACCAGGACCAACGGCGCGATCCGCGAGCTCATGAAGAGCTTCGAGAAGTCGGCGTACGTCGGGTACACCGCCACCCCGTTCGCCAACATCTACATCGATCCCGACGTCGACCACGCCGAACTCGGCGCCGACCTCTTTCCCGACAGCTTCATCCGCACCCTGCCCTCGCCGACCAACTACCTGGGCCCGGAGAGGGTGTTCGGTCTCCAGGTCGACAACGACGACGAGGAGGACGTGCCCCCGCTTCCGCTCGTACGCGCCGTGAACGACGCCGAGAGCTGGATCCCGAGCAAGCACAAGTCCTCCTTCGTCCCCTCCGACGACCTTCCGCGGTCCCTCCGGGAGGCGATCGCCTCGTTCGTCCTCGCCAGCGCTGTACGGCGGGTGCGCGGACAGACGAAGGTGCACAACTCCATGCTGGTGCACGTCACCCGCTTCACGGCGGTCCAGGGGATCGTCCGCGACCAGGTGGACGACTACCTGCGGCTCCTCGTGGACTCGCTCCGTGACCGGTACGGACAGGCACCGCAGCGCATGGCCGAGTTCCGGGCCCTGTGGGAGCGGGACTTCGTCCCCACCACAGACCACTTCCCCGCGGACGAGGCCCGACGCGTCACCTGGGAGGACGTGTCGAGCCAGCTCATGCCCGCGCTACGGAAGATCGTGGTCAAGACGGTCAACGGCGCCTCCCGCGACGCACTCGACTACTACGAGCACCGCAGGACCGGTCTCTCGGTCATCGCGATCGGAGGCCAGAAGCTCTCCCGGGGTCTCACCCTGGAAGGGCTGACGGTCAGCTACTACCTGCGCACTTCCAGCACGTACGACACCCTGCTCCAGATGGGACGCTGGTTCGGATACCGGCCGGGGCACGAGGACCTCTGCCGCCTGTACACCACTCCCGATCTTCAGGCGAAGTACATCGAGGTGACTGCCGCGACCGACGAACTGCGTCGTGAGGTCGAGGAGATGGCGGCGTTGAACCTAAGTCCGAGGTACTTCGGTCTGAAGGTCCGCGCCTCCTCCCTGGGCCTCGCCGTCACGGCTGCCAACAAGATGCGCCAGGGTACGAAGGTCATGCTCAGCTACTCCGGGGAGGGGCCGGAGACGGTGATCTTCAACGTCTCCGACGGGATCCCGGAACACAACCTCAAAGTACTCGGAGACTTCGTCCGGAGACTTGACGGCCTGGCCACCGGCGACCAGACGACGCCGGGGGCCAACGTGACGTGGAAGCAGGTGCCCTCCGACGCCATCGTGGACTTCCTCACGCGTTACGAGACCGACCGCATGGCCCAGAGGGTCCGCCCTCGTTTCATCGGAAAGTACATCGAACAGTGCGTGGCCGTAGGTGAGCTCCCGCATTGGACGGTTGTCCTGGTCGGCAAGCAGGCAGCCAAGGACCCGCAGGACGTCTCCGGTTACAGCCTGGGTCCCGTGGAGCGCGCGGCGCTCAACGACGTCGACAACGACGGTCGGTACACGATCCGCCGACTGCTCAGCCCTCCCGACGAGTACCGCTTCGACCTTGATCCCGACCAGGTGGACGCCGCCCTGAAAGCGACACAGAAGGCCGCAGCCATCAAGAAACGGGAGAGGGTGCCCCAGTCACCTTCGGGAGACCACGTCCGCTGGCAGCGCCGAGCGGACCAGGCACTGCTGCTCGTCTACCTGATCGAGCGGCCGGCGACCGAGGACAGTCCTGCCCGGCCGCCCCTGGTCGGTTTCAAGGTCAGCTTTCCTCGCTCCGAGCACCAGTCCGACACCGAGTACGTGGTCAACGCCGTCTGGCAGAAAGAGGGCCTTGACGCCCTCGACGACCAGGAGGACGGGGAGTGACCGTCACCGAAGCCGAGTGGCGTGACCTGGAGGCACCTCAGGGGGCCCCGGGCAGGTCCCGTATCCGCCTGTACCCGGACGCCCCGTTGGACGTCTTCCTCTCCGTCTCCCACCCGGCGCAGCAGCGCATGCTCGTGCTCAGGGCCGACGCCCGCTCCGCCAACCACATCGTGCGCTCCGTACGCCAGCTGCCTCGCGCTGCCGGGCTGGAGATGAACGTGAGTGCTGTGTCGCGTCTCGAGTACGAGCTCCAGGTGGTCCTCACCGCCGACGAGCTACGCGAGGTGTTCAACCCGCTCGTCACGGACGTGGCTGACACGGTCCGAGAAGCCCCTGGGGCCTCGGCAGCCCTGACAGCAGCGGTGGAGAGGTTCGAGCGGTGGCAGGACCTCCTTCGCGCCGTCGGCAGAGACGGTCTCGGCCCTGAGGCCCGTCGTGGACTCGTCGGCGAGCTCCTGGTGCTGCGCGACCACATCCTGCCCGTCGTCGGGCCGGCCGAGGCCGTCGACGCGTGGACGGGGCCGAGCGGAACCAACCAGGACTTCCAGCTGCCCGGAGTCGCCGTCGAGGCGAAGGCCAGCACCGCCAAACGCCCTCGCAGCATCCGGATCGCCAGCGAGCGCCAGCTGGACGCCACCGGGACGCCTGCGCTCCTGTTGGCGTTGGCGATGCTCGACGAACGGCGGGGCGGATCAGGAGAGAGTCTGAACCGCCTGGTGGATCGCATACGGGAGCAGCTCACGAGCCCTGTCGTCCGAGCCGCCTTCGACGGTCGTCTCGTGCAGGCCGGCTATCTCCCCGGCCAGCGAGACGTCTACGAGGAGCCTCGCTACACCGTTCGCGACCTGCGCTTCTGGCGCGTGGGGGAGAATTTCCCGAGACTCGTCGAGGCAGATCTTCCCGAGGGGGTCGGTGAGTGCTCGTACCACGTGAACACCTCGGGACTTGACCACCACCGCGCCACGACCGACGAGGTGACCGCACTGATCGGGGGACCCCATGCCTGAGCTCGACCTGTCCCAGTACGCCCACGACGTCGTCACGGACGTCCAGGCCACCGCCGACGCCGAGGGGACCACCACCCCGGAGACGTTCACGCGGCGCGTGTTCGAGGACCTGGAACGGGCTGGCATCGTGTCCAACACGTTCACCGCCTACCACTCGGCCCACGGCCATCTCGTGCACGGGTACGGCATCGGGGACTCCGGGGAGTGCCTCGACCTCTTCGTGACCGACTTCGACCTGGACCCGCTGGAGTCCAAACTCACGAAGGGGCAGGCGGAGACCGCGTTCAGGCGCCTGCTGACGTTCGTCCGCCGGTGTCGGGAGGGCCTGCGTCAGCACATCGACGAGTCCTTCGACGTGTACGACATGTGCGCGGCAGTGGAGAAGGCGCTCACCGAGGTACGGAGGATCCGGCTCTTCCTGCTCAGCAACCGCGTCGGCACGAGTACCTCCTTCCCGCCTACCGAGTTCGACGGCCTTCCCGTGACCCACGAGGTGTGGGACCTGGCGCGGCTGCACCGCCACGAGACGTCCGGCAGCATCAGCGAGCCCATCGTGGTCTCGTTCGACCCTCCGCTGCCCTGCGTCTCGGCACCCAGCAGCGAGCCGGACCACTCGGTGACCATGGCCGTGATCCCCGGCCAGAGACTGGCCGAACTGTACGGGGAGTACGGGACCAGACTTCTCGAGTTGAACGTCCGGTCCTTCCTGCAGGCCCGCGGATCGGTCAACCGGGGAATCAGGGAGACCCTGCTGCACTCACCGGGCAAGTTCCTGGCGTACAACAACGGCATCACGGCGACCGCGTCCCAGGTCGACTTCGTGCACGGCCCGGACGGCACCCCCACGGGCATCTCCCGGGTGCACGGGCTCCAGGTGGTGAACGGCGGTCAGACCACGGCCTCGTTGCACTACGCCTCGAGCCGGGACAAGGCCGACCTGTCCCACGTGACCGTCCAGATGAAGCTGACGGAGGTCTCTCCCGAGCGGCTCTCGGAGATCGTCCCGATGATCTCCGAGTACTCCAACACCCAGAACCGCGTGACACTCGTCGACTTCAGCTCGAACCACGCGTACCACGTGGCCGTCCAGCGGATCACCCGGTCCCTGTGGGCACCGGCGACGGACGGCAGCGGCCAGGAAACCCACTGGTTCTACGAGAGGGCGCGCGGCCAGTACACCGACGAGGTGGCCAAAGCCCGGACACCGGCGAAGCAGCGCACCTTCAAGAAGCTCAACCCGACCAGTCGGAAGTTCACGAAGGCGGACCTCGCGAAGTACGTCAACTCCTGGAGTCTCCTCCCGTTCAGCGTCAGCCGCGGCGCGCAGAAGAACTTCGTCGCGTTCATGGACCGGATCAGCGAGGCGCCCCCTCGGGTCGACGTCCGGTACTGCCAGCGGGTGATAGCCATGGCGGTCCTCTTCAAGGCGGTCGACCGCATCGCGGCGAACCACGAGGCGGGCAGCTACAAGAGCATGATCACGACCTACACCATGGCCCGTCTGGCGCTCGCCACGGAACAGCGCATCGATCTCGACAGGATCTGGCGCGAACAGAGGGTCTCGCCGACCCTCGAAGCCGCGATCGACGACCTGTGCCCCCGGGTCATGCGGGTCGTCACCAGGCCACGTGAGGGCAACCACGTGGGCGAGTGGGCCAAGAAGCCCGCCTGCTGGGACGCCGTCTCCCGCGTGCCCTGGTCCGTTCCTCGCGGCCTGGAGGCCGAGCTCCGTGATCATCCGCTGGACGACGAGGCCCTCGCGGGCGGTGCGGAAGGCGACCGCGGGGCGAGCGACGAGGTGACGTCGATCCCGGCGGACGAGTGGTACGCCATCGAGCGTTGGGCGAAGGAGACGCACAACCTGGATCCCTCGCAGCGCCAGCTCGCGCAGTACGTCGGCCGAAGACTCGAACTCGAACAGGAGATCCCCGAACCACAGGCGGTACAGGCACTGCACGCGCGCAACGAGGCGCTTTCGCTCGGGTTCGTCCCCGGTCCGTAGGTCCGACTCGTCCCGGCCCTCAGAGCTCCCCGTGCTCGAGCAGATCCCTCATGGCGTCCTCGGCGCGGCGGAGCACGATCCGCCCGTCTCCGTCGCTGAAGGCCAGGAGGTCCGCCCCGGGTGCGATGCCCGCCTCCGCGAGCAGGCCGACGGGGAGCTCGACCCGGCCGTGGTCGTCGACACGGAGTTCTGCGGGTTCACGAAGCATGGGACGAGTGTGGCACCCTCACACCCGTAGGCCGACGACGGGCTGGGGCTGAGGTATGGCAGCAGGTGAGGACACCACGAGCGCGAAGTGGGTCAGCACGGAGCTGAGCGGCCACCTGCGCGGTCGGCGCGCCCGCGACACGAAACCGGAGGTGGCCCTCCGGCGTGCCGTACACCAGCTCGGCCTCCGGTTCCGTCTACAGCGCAAGGTGGCTGCCCGTTGCACGGCGGACTTCGTCCTGCCCAGGTACGGCGTGGCGGTGTTCGTCGACGGGTGCTTCTGGCACGGTTGTCCGGTGCACGGCCCGAAGACGTTCCGCGGCCCGAACGCCGCCTTGTGGGAAGCGAAGATCGAGACCAACAAGGAGCGCGACCGCCGGAACACCGCAGCAGCCGAGGCCGCCAGCTGGACCGTCGTCCGTGTCTGGGAGTGCGAGATCCGGGCTGACGTCGAGCGCGCTGCGCTCAGCGTCGCCCGGCAGTGCGACCAGACTCGCGAGCCTGGGTCGGCGCCGTCTCCCGTCCGTGGGTCCCGGTCAACGCGTCCGTGAACAGGTCGCCCGAGACGCTCTCCCTGGCGACGCAGTACTTGCTCAGGGGGCACGCCTCGCAGAGCGGCTCCTTGGCCCGGCAGAAGCTGCTTCCGATGAGCCGGAGCGCCGCCATACGCAGAGGCGCGTCCTCGCCGGCTCCGACGAGCTTCACCAAGTCCACTCGACCGTCGCTGAGCCTGTTCGTGCGATCCGAATCGCTGCCGTGCAGACGGGCTGCGACGCGCAGCGCGCCCTGCCCGACCCACAGGAGGTCCTCGCCGACCAGCAGCCGGTAGACCGTCGCCTCAGCCGGCTTCAGCTTCAGCTGCTCACGGACCTTCTCCTCGTCGTCCCAGACGCTCGGCTGGTCGATCACCGCGGTGAGCCGGGCGACCCGGACCTTCACCGCCTCGGAGGGTGCCGCCGCAGTAAGTGTCTCGAGCGCGGCTTTGCTCAGGGACGCCTGCCCCCGCACGACCTCGACCATCTCCGCAAGCTGCGCGGGCTGGATCCGGGTCCCGGACAGTATGGCCACGACTGCGGCCTGCAACCCGGACATCTGGTCGCCCGGAAGCTGGTACCAGTCCTCCGACTCACGCCGCTCTTCGGCCCAGGCGGTCAGATCCCTTCGCACCGTGCGCCAGTGCGGCTGGAGTCCACCCTCGCTCGGCTGCTCGTCACCCACGGGCAGCAGGGCCTCCGCCGCGGCCTCACCGAGGAGGGGCGGCACCGCGTTACCGATCTGGCGGAAGGCGTCACTGCGCGTGCCGGCGAAGCGGAACCTGTCCGGGAAGGTCTGCACCCGCGCGGCCTCCCGCACGGTGAGGGTGCGCGGCTGGTCCTGGTCCGGATGGATGTACCAGTAGCCGTCCTTGGCGATGTGGGCGGTGATCGACCTGCTGAGGTCCGCCCAGTCGAGCTTCTTGTACTTGTCCGTGAAGTGGTCGGCCTTGTAGCGCTGCAGTTCCGGGGAGATCTGCGAGTACAGGGTCCTGGAGTCCATGCTGGAGAAGATCTCCGCGTCGTCCTTCCGGACCCGTCGGGTCATGTGGTCCCACACCCGGTCCTTGCGCGCCCACTTACGCATGTCCTGAGCGAACTTGGAGAGCTCGGACGGCTCGTCGTACGGCAGTTCGCGCTGCCCGACACGCTCGGTGGGCACGACCGGCAACACCGGCAGGTCACCGATGGCGTCCCGCAGCGTGGTCCGCTGATCGTGCTCCAGCTCCTGACGCCACTCGAAGCGCTCCACGTCGTTCCTCGCCAGCAGGATCAGTCGCTTCCTGTGCTGCGGAACGCCGTACTTCCACGCATCGACGAGACGGACCTGCGTCGCGTAGCCGAGGTCCTCCAACTGCTCCTCGATGGTGCGCACCACGAAGAAGTCGTCGCCGAGACCCATGTCCGGCACGTTCTCCATGAGGACCGCACGCGGCCGGAGGCGCTTCACGACGTCGAGGTAGGCGCTCCACAATTCCTTGCGGCGATCATGGGGATCGCGGCCGTGATGCTCCACGAGGCTGCGGATCTTGCTCCGGCCGGCCCTGCTGAACGGCTGGCAAGGAGGGCCGCCGGCCACCAGATCGATCTTGGCCGGCGCCAGCATCTCGACGAGCCTGTCACGCTCGTCAGGATTGCCCAGGTCCATGTGGAGGCTCATGCCCGGGAAGTTCGCGGCGTGCGTCTGGAGCGCCCGCTCGTCGAAGTCGACCGCGGCTGCGACCGTCCACCCTGCTCGCTCCAGTCCGAGGCTCAGTCCACCCGCTCCGGAGAAGAGGTCGACGGCCAGACGCTTGTTAGCACCGAAGCCACCGAGCCACTTCTCGAAGTTCTCGGGCTTGCAGCTGTTCCTGTGACGCCTGAGCTCCAGGCAGTCGCTCCGCTCCAGAGGCACCCCATAGTGCTGCCTACGCACTGCGCCAACCTCCATCGGACGAGAAGAACGAGCACCAGGAGATCACACAACCTCTGGCAAGATCAAGAATCCGGCGTCCACCTCGGATGACTGGATCGATTGGGGCGCACCAGGCGCCCCGAGAATATTACGCGGCACCCACCCCTGTGATGGAAAGCAGCCCCCCAGTAACTCCAGAGAGGGCCAATCATACGGACAAACACTGACAAGGTCACCAAGAGCCCTGTTATCCATCCCACCCAGCAGACAGGCATCGCTCGTGGCGGCACAGGCACCGAGACTCATGCCACTGCCTCGTCCGCGGCATCGCTTCCGCTCCGAGGTGATGCCGGCGTCCTGCAGTTGGCCGATCCCGTGGTCGAGCTGGAAGGTCTCCGAACGTCCGGGGAAGATCCGGAGGACTACGAACACTGACGCGAGTCAGGACTTCGAGCCACTGGCCGGCGTCTGCCCATGGCACGGGCGTGCCCGCCCGGAGACCGGGCATGCCGCCCTCCTGCTTCCCGACGGCGGAGTACCCACAGTCTCCCGTTGATTGCCCTTCACAGAGATCGCGGGAGGGAGCGCTGGTGGCGGAGCCGATGCTGCTCCGGTAGGAAGCGGACGGTCAGGATGTCGAGCTGCCCGGTTCGACGGTGGCACTGGAGGTGGAGCTGCAGCGGCAGGTCGAGGCCGGTCTGGAGCAGATGCTCGGCATCCGGTTCGTGGCGTCGGAGTACACGACCGCTCCGAGGCCAACGACGTGATCCAGTCCCGCTGAACGCGGCTTCGGGGAACAATGAGGACGTCTCTTGTTCCCCGATGCCGATGAAGGAATACAAATTGACCATGCAGTTCCCTGCCCCTGGGCACGTAATCGATACCGAGATACGGCTCAAGGCTCAACGGGTTCTCAAAGCCATGTCCGCCGATGCCCGGGGAGTGTGGGAGGAGGCCATGGAAGAGGTCAAGGAAGATGCCCTGGGCGAAGGTGTCGTGTTGTCCACTCAGGCGTTCAAGGGGAAGTTCGACCCTGACGATGAAGTCTGGCTCGGCCCACGGGAGCTGAACCTGGACAGGTACATGTGCGAAGAGGGCTTGGGCGTGCTGACGTTGATCGAGTACGCCATCGCCGGAACCGTCACCCGGTGCGAAGTGGTCACATGTCGTCAGTTCGGTGATGTGGTCCACCGCATGGTGGTCGGGGAAATCGTGGTGGGCGGCGCGCTATCCGACCCCACACCTCCGGCGCTCCCCTGAGGAAGGGTGGAACAGCCCAGTGCCAGCGGCTGTTCCGACCTCCCGAGGCCAAGTCCCCACGGCCCGTCCACAGGCCCGGTGGGCAGGCTGTCCTATGAGACCACCCAGACGAGCAACGGCAACCATTCCAATACGTCGTCACGGACATGTAGTCCATGAATCGTCGCAGTTCAGAGCAGGTATCCGAGCTCCTGCGGTCGGTAATGTCGAGTTCAAAAAAGGGCTCCGACAGCGGGGTGCTGTCACAGGCTGTCTCGTACCTGTCCTGGCTGCGCTCGGCACAGCACGAGTCCGAGGGGCTCAACCGGAAGGTACTGAGCGCGGAGAACGACGAGTCGATCGACTGGCGTCGGCCACGGATGGTCTGCATCGCGGCCGGCTTCTCCCACAACGACCGTGTGGCCGTGCAGTGGCTGGCCGAGCAAATCGACCTGGTGCGCTACCGGGTCTTCGAGGGACGGCCTGCTGAGTCTGCTGTTCGTCGATTCCTCGCCCAGCTCACCGAGCGCCGCTTCGTCTCGGCAGAGGCAGGAGCGGGACGCGGTGGTCGGCGGCGCGCCGGCCGCCCCGGCGACTCCTCCGCCGGCTGGTGCCAGCCTCGTCCCGGAGTGTCTGCAGGACCTGTACGGGGAGCTGGACGACGCGCTTACAGCGTGAGGCGAGGTCGAGGTGGCACCGCTGCAGTACTGCATCGCCTACCGGCGGCTGGTGAACGTGGCGTCGGTGATCTTCCGTCCGAAGCACGAGGCGATCCTGACGTACCTCAGACTCGACCCGGACACGGTCCAGCTGGAGGAGGGCTTCACCCGGGACATGCGCGGCATCGGGCACCTGGGAACCGGAGACCTGGAGGTGCGCCTCGTTTCGGCGGCCGACTTGGAGAAGGCGGCGCCGCTCATCCGGCAGGCGTTCGAAGCGGCTTGACGCAACGGGAAGAGCGGCTGATGCATCGGCTACTCGATGCACCAGCCGCCCTTCGGCGTCTGCGGGCCACCGGCCCCGGGCTCTCCGCTCTCATGCTCATGCCTCCGGTCCGGCCAGCCCGAAGTCGTCCTTCGTCAGCTCGGCGCGCAGCCGCTCCTCGGCGATGTCGGCGTAGTGCGCGGACAGCTCGACGCCCACGAAGCGGCGTCCCTCGCGCAGGGCCGCGACCCCGGTGGAGCCGCTGCCGGTGAACGGGTCGAGGACGGTGCCGCCCTCGGGGCAGACCTGGACGAGCTGTTGCATAACCTCGACCGGCTTCTGGGTGATGTGGACCCGGCCCTTGCGGGGCTGGGAGGCGATGTAGTGGCCGGGCAGGTAGAGGTCGCGGGTGTTGTCGAGGGATCCCTTGACGCCCCAGACGATGAACTCGGAGTCCTGCTTCGGACCGCCCTTGCGGGGCCGGCTGGAGGGCTTGATCCACGGGATGGTGCCGCTCCAGGTCCACCCCGCCATCTGCAGGGCGTCGGAGGTGGTCGGCTCCTGACGCCAGTCGGTGAAGACCATGGCGACCGCGTGCTCGGTCGAGGCCCGGTACGCCTCGGTGAGCAGTTCGGTCAGCCAGGAGCGGTAGGAACGCTGGTCGCGGTTCTCGCCGGGGAAGTCGGCGAGGTCGTGGGCGCTGTTGCTGGTGACGTACTTGGCTCGCGCGGTGCGGCCGGTGCGTTCCGAGCTGGTGCGTCCACCGGAGTTGTACGGGGGGTCGGTGATCACCGCGTGGACGCTCTCGTCGGGGAGGGACTTCAGGACGGTCAGGGCGTCGCCCCGGTGCAGCGTGTAGCTCATGGGGAGGACCTCTCTTCGGGCACGGCGGATCCGAGCCCGCTCAGGACAGCGCTCAGCAGCGGTCATCTCGGACGGGGTTGCACCGGAGGTTAACGGCCGATTCCGGCCGCACCTAACGAGCTGCCCCGTGCTGCGGGCCCCGAGGTGGCAGTCGTTTGGTGCGGCCGGAATCCGGGTCTACTGTCTCGCCGTGTCACCGGGCAGGAGCCCCGCTCCCCCCTTTTGACCTGTACTTATCCGTGCCTTCTCGTCCAATCGAGCAGCGTCGGAGGCACGTTGACCATGCATCCCCGAGTGCCTTTCGGAGGTCCCGGTGTACTGCCTGAGATTACGAGCGCGGCTGACTGCCGCGTGACCTGAAACCGGCGTCCAGGAGCCACCACCTCCTCAGACCCGGACCCGCCCGAGAGGCGGATGCGCATCGGCGCGGTGCTGGCGGCTTCGCACGAGAAGTCGGCACCGCGCCTCCTACGAACACCGAGGAGCCGCTGCGATGCAGCATGCCCTGATACACCCGCGCCCCGACCCACCGCTGTCACCTGGCCGTCACCGCCATCCTGATGAACGGCGGCGGCGATGAAGGCGACCGGAGCCCTCCTCGGTCTCTGCGCGACTGGCCCGCTGCTGCTGGCCCTCCCGATCCTCGCCATCGGCGCCGGTACCGCCTCGGCCGCGTGCTCGACCGACGCTGCACAGGGTGTGGATACCGCCGCCGTCGCCAAGCAGGTGATGGCCATCCTGGACGGCGGCGACAAGGGCTCGGTCTCTGTGCCGGGCCTGGACGACCCGGCCGAGCAGGTGCCCAACGCCAAGACGATCCAGGCCACGGGCGTCGCGATGGACATCCCCGCCCGGGGACAGGTCGTGGCCCTGGCGACCGCCCTGCAGGAGAGCGGCCTGCGGAATCTGACCTACGGCGACCGCGACTCGCTGGGGTTGTTCCAGCAGCGGCCGTCGATGGGTTGGGGAACGGCGAACGAGATCCTCGACCCGGTGCACGCCAGCACCAAGTTCTACGAAGGACTCAAGAAGGTCTCCGGCTGGCAGTCCCTGTCCATCACTCAGGCCGCCCAAGCAGTGCAGAAGTCGGGTTTCCCAGATGCGTACGCCAAGTGGGAGCCGCTGGCCACCGCCCTGCAGAAGGCGATCGAGCCCCTGCTGCAGAAGGCCGGCGACCCGTCGCCGGGTCCTTCGCCGTCCGGCTCGGCCGACGCAAGCAGTCCTTCACCCAGTGCCGCGGGCCGCTGTTCGGCGGACGGGAGCGGGACGGACTTCGGCACCATCCCGGCCGGTGCGCTGCCGGACGAGTACGAGATCCCCGCCACTGCCCCGCGAGAGGTTCAGACGGCGATCCGGTGGGCGTTGGGTCAGCTCGACACTCCGTACCAGTGGGGTGGGAGCTGCACCGACTCCCACGGCACCGACCCGATGGGCCGCTGCGACTGCTCGTCCCTGATGCAGCAGGCATACAAGGCCGCCGGGGTGACCCTGACGCGGACCACGTACACGCAGGTCAAGGACGGCAAGGCCGTCTCGGTCGACGCCCTTGAGCCGGGCGACCTCCTCTTCACCGAAGGGACGGCCGCCGTGCCCGAGCACGTCGGGATGGTGATCGGGCATGGCTTGATCGTCCACGCCCCGCACACCGGTGACGTGGTGCGGATCACGACCCTCGCGTCCTGGAAAACGCGGATTCTCGCGGCCCGCCGAGTCGTCTGACCGGCGCCTCCCCTCCCTCCTCTCCTCCCGCAGCACTGCTTCGCCCGCTCGGGCTTCGGCGTGCATTCATTCGAACTGGAGTTCCCCTTGTATCTCGCTGACCAGGTCATACAGCTCGCCTACGATCCCGGGATCAAGCCGAACGAGGGCGGTCTGCCGGGCCTCAACGTCCTCAAGCAGGTGATGGGCTCGATCAACCTCTTCGGACTCATCGCCGTGGTCGGCGCCCTCGCCGTCAGCGCGGGCGTGTGGGCCTGGGGCCACCACTCCGGTGGTCACCAGGCCGAGGCGAACGGGAAGAAGGGCGTGCTAGTGAGCGCCGGCGCGGCCCTTCTGCTCGGTGCGGCCAACGGCGTGGTGGCGTTCTTCTCGACGCTCGGGACGCAGGTCCACTAATGGCTCAGCGCTCCACCCGCCCCGGCGGTGCATCCCTCGTGCGCCGCCGGGCGCTGGTCGGCACCGCCGTCCTGGCGGTGCTCGTCGCCTTCGCCGGCCTGACCGCGTACCTCACCCGCGACGGCCGGAGCCCCTCCGATGCTCCCGCTCCACTGCCGAGTTCGCCCGCGGCGTCGTCCTCGCCCACGGCGCCGGCCGGCCCGCACGCGCGATCCCATGCACTTCCCGTCCCGCCGAAGACCCAGGACCCGATCAAGTACGGGAAGGCAGCCGCCGCAGCGCTGTGGTCGTACGACACCCGCGCTTACTCGCAGCCGGAGCTGCGGAAGGCGCTACGCGGCTGGCTGACCAAGGAGTCGAAGTACGCCGATCCGGCCTCCGTCGACAAGGTCGTCCCCTCGCCCGTGCTGTGGAAGGAGATGGCCGCGAACGGCCAGTTCGCCACCGCCAAGGTGAACGAGGGGCACTTCCCGCACGCCTTCACCCAGGCCCTCCAGGCCGACCCCGGGGCGATCACCGAGGCGTACGTCTACGCCGTCACGGTCTCCGGAAAGCAGTCGATCGCCTGGAAGGGCTCGCCGGCGGGCGGCGCGGAGAGCCGGTCCACCACCCTCGCGGTCCAGTGCCGACCCGACCACCCCTGCGCCCTGGTCGGCGTCATGCCGTCCGTCGCGCCCTGACCCCCGCCTCAGTAAGGAGGTACGAACCATGGGAGTCTGCGACTTCCCGCTGATGGACAAGGTCTGCGGCGCCGTCGACTTCGCCACCAATCCCGCCGGCACCGTCACCGACGGCCTCGGGGCGTGGATCGCGAAGTCGGCGGGTGAACTGGCGGCCAGCGCGGCCGACCTGGCCGCCAAGGCCGTCAACAAGACGACGGCCATCGACCTCAACGCCGGGTGGTTCCGGGACAACTACGAGCTGCTGCTGCCCATCGGGCTCGCCCTGACCGTCGGCATCTTCTGCATCCAACTCATGACCGCGGCCTGGCGTCGTGACGAACGCGCCCTCGCCAAGGCCACGTTCGGCACCATGACCGGCGTCCTGTTCAGCTTCTCCGCCATCGCCTTCACCACCGTCGCCGTCACCGTGGTCGACGCGTTGTCCGACGGGCTGTTCCAAGCGGCCAACACCTCGATCGACGACGCGATCCGCCGCGTGGTCAAGGTCGACCAGATGGGAGCCATGTACGGCCTCGGCTGGGGCGTCTCCGCACTGGTCGCCTTCGGGTGCGCGATCGGCGCCTTCCTCTACTGGGGCGTGATGGTCGCCCGCAAGGTCGGCGTCCTGATCATGGTCGCGCTCGCCGTGTTCGCCGGGGCCGGTGGCGGCTGGGAGGTCGCCAAGCGGTGGCGGCGCGGCTGGATCGAGGCCACCGGCACCCTGATCGTCTCCAAGCTCCTGATGACCGTCGTCTTCCTCATCGGCGTCTCCGCCATGGGCAAGAGCGACGCCGGCGACGGGATGGCGGCCCTGTCCGACGCGATGGCCGGCATCGTCGTGATGGTCCTGGTGCTGCTCTGCCCGTACGCGACGTACAAGTTCGTCCACTGGGCCAGCGACGGCGGCGGCCACGACGACATGCACCGCACCGGAGTCGCCGGCATGGCGGTCGCCGCCGGCGCGGCGAAGACCGCGGGCAGCCTCGCACTGCGGGCCGGCACCGGCACCCCCGCACCGCAGGGTCCGAACTGGGTCCCCGGTGCGGGGACCCACGGTGTCGCCTCCGGCATCAACCCCTCCGGCGGCAACCTCAGCAAGGAGGACATCGACGCCGGCCCGCCCAGGCCGCAGACCCGCTTCCGGTACGGCGAAGACCCGAACTCCACCGGTGACAAGGGCCGGGCCCTGATCCAGCGCCCGGGGATTCCGCCGCTGATCACGCGTCCCGGCGAGGACGAGCCGGAGGGGTCCGAGGGGACCGTCCAAGGCGCCGCGGGTGGTTCCGGTCATCTCGCCGGCGCATCGGCTCCGGGCGGTGGCATGACCTCCATGCCACCTGCCGGTCCCGCGTCTTCGTCCTCCGGCGCCCCGGCCGCACCGCCGTCTCCCGCCGGACCGTCGACCGCCGGTTCTTCCACGCCGGCCAACTGGGTCTTCCCCACCCAGCCGCCGTCGGGTTCCTGACCCACCATCCACGGGGCGGGCTGCACTCCACGGTCCGCCCCCACCTCACCCGACCAGCAGGAGATTTCTCGCCATGACCTCCAGAAGAGCGTCGCGCGCCTCGTCATCCGCCCGCTCCCACGTCTGGAAACACCATGTCCGGCAAGCACCAGTCCCCCGCGCCCACCGTGAAGTTCCCCCACCGCAGCAGGCGCGGCGTTCTGCTCGGCCTGACCGCCCCGCAGTTGACCGTCACCGGCCTCACCGGCCTTCTCCTTCTTGTCGTGGTCCTCACGCGCGGCGTGGCCGGCGCACTCCAGCTCATCCCGCTGTGGGCCGTCATCGCCCTCCTCGTCTTCGTCCGCCACCGGGGCCGTGCCCTGGCGGACTGGGCTCCGATCGTCGCCCGCTACGCCCTGCGCCGGATGCGCGGCCAGCTCGTCTGGCTCGCCCGGCCTTCCCGCCGGCCCACCCGCGAAGGACTGCTCCACCTTCCTGGCACCGCCGCCAGCCTGCGCGTGGTAACCGCTCCCGACGGACACTACGGCGCGGTCCACAACCCACACACCGGCACGCTGACCGCGGTGGTCAGGGTCTCTTCCCGCGCCTACGCCCTGCTCGACCCGGGCACCCAGCAGGCCAACGTGGGCGGCTGGGGCCGCGCGCTGGCCACGCTCGCCCGCACCGGGCAGATCGCCCGCATCCAGGTGATCGAGCGCACCGTCCCGGACTCCGGCGACGCGCTTCGCCGCTACTGGGAAGAGCACGGCCGACCCGACACCCCCATGGCCGGCGCGATCTACAACGAGCTGATCCAGAGCGCGGGCCCGGCAGCCGCCCCGCACGAGGCGTACGTCGCGGTGTCCCTGGACACCAAGGCGGCACGACGGCTGATCAACCAGGCCGGCGGCGGCCTCACCGGTGCCTTCGGCGTCCTGGCGCAGCTCACCTCCACTTTCGACCAGGCCGCGCGGACCGCCGGACTCACCCCCACCGGCTGGCTCACCGCCCGTGAGATCGCCGCCGTGGTACGCACCGCCTACGACCCCAGGGCACTGGCGACGCTGGACCGGTGGTCCACCGCCGGCCGTCCCGAGGCCGACCCCGCCGCCGCAGGACCCGTCGTGGTCGTCGAGAAGGCGGACCACATCGCGACCGACTCGGCCGTCCACGCCACGTACTGGGTGGAGAACTGGCCCCGGACCGAGGCGTCGGCCGGGTTCCTGCACCAGCTGCTGTTCACCGGCGGGGTCCGGCGCACGCTGTCGCTCTCCTACGAGCCGAAGGGACTGGACGCCGCCCTGCGCGACGTCCGGCGGAGGAAGTCCAGCGTCCTTGCTGACGCCGCCGAGCGGGCCCGGCGCGGCCAGGTCGACTCCGAGGCGGACTCGATCGAGTACCAGGACATCAAGGCACGTGAGCGACAGCTCATCGCGGGTCACGCCGACGTCGCCCTGACCGGGCTGCTGACCGTCTCGGCCGACTCCGAGGACGAACTGCGCACCGCCTGCGCCGTGGTGGAGACCGCGGCCGTCGGTGCCCAGCTCGACCTCCGGCCGCTGACCTGGCAGCAGGCCGAGGCGTTCACCCAAGGGTGATGGGCCGATGACGCCCCTTACTCAAGGGGTGTTTCGGTTGGGCCGAGGCGCGATACGCGAACCACACGTCCACTATCGGAACACCTCATACGGTCGGCCCCCGTCCTTCGTCGAGAACAGCTTCATCGACGAACCGGAGAATCCGCTCCCTTTCCGCCCTCTCATCGGTGGCGTCGTAGTGCCGCACTTCGTTCCACCAGCGGTCGTGATCGAAACCGTCGCAGTGGTTGAAGGGATGCGCGGTGCTGCGCAATCGCTGCCACTCACGCACGATCGCGGCCCGCTGCCACGGATCGGGCCGCTCCAGCCGGAGGAGAGTATGCAGGAACCCGGCCGAGTCACTCACCAGGATGAGCAGGGACTGCATGGCGAAGGAGGTCTCGCCAGTCCTACCCACTGCCTCGTATACCCGCCCCAGCTGCGTGTTGAGGAACGTCTCCAAGGCGATGATGTCTTCGCGTGTGAGCTCGGCGGCGTAGGTGAGGGTGCGCTCGGATTTGGGGCCTGTCACGCGGGCGGATCCTCCAGTTGGGATGGGGGCAGCTCGGCTGATCACCGCCCACCCAAGATCTCAATGATTCGCGTCGGGGGCCACCGAGTTGCCGATGGCGCCGTTGACCAGGTCAGGATGGTCCAGGGTGTTGGCGTAGCGGAGTGCGGCGGTGATCGAGAGTCCGAACAGGTCGCAGATGCGTCGGACGTCCCCGCCGGTTGCGTGGATCTCCTGAAGGATGCGGTCCTCCCGCAGAGCCTGTGGTTTCAGCTGGGCTGCGATCCAGGGGAAGTTCCGGCTAACGGGTGTGGTTCGCGGTGCGGTCTTCCGGTTGACGAAGAGGTGCGCGTTAAGGGTCGTGGGCCAGGTCTTCGTCCGGTGGTCCAGGTAAGCGGCCAGGCGGGTCAGGACCGGGCCGGCCAGCGGGATTGTTCGGTCTTGCAGGATGAGGCGTCCGTCCCGGATGTCGGTCAGCTGCATCGCAGCCAGCTGCGGGCTGGTCACCGCGTGGAACGCGACGAGCGCGATGGCCAGGGCCACGGCGGGGTCGGGCGAATTGAGTGCCTTGCGGATGGCCTCGCTGTCCAGCGGGAGGGGCACTGTGGCATTGACGGGAGTGATGGGAACGCCACGCGTCGGGTCAGTAAAGATCATCTTTCGGGATTTGAGGACCTTGAACAGCGAGCGGAAGCCTTGCTCGGCGAAGTTGCGGTGCGCCCCTCTGGTTGGGAGAGCGGCGACGAAGTCCTTGCGGCTGACCTCAGCCAGGGACTGGCGGCCCGTTTCCGCCCACGTTCGCAGGATGGGGCTCATGCCGAGGATATGCAGATGCGCGGTCTGCGGGTGCCGTGCACGCCTGCGAGGCACCTGCTGGCTGCCTTCGATCATGACGTCGAGCCACGTCTGGAGCTGACTGACCATCGTCGGCGGCAGGTCGGCGGTGTGTTTGGCGAAGTAGTGCCGTACGGCCAGGCTGCGATCGTCGATGAGCAGGTCGGCCGCCGCCAGGATTTCCAGGGTCGACAGCGCGGTGCCGCCGATCCGTGGCAGTTCGAGGACGTCGCTGGCATGGATCTTCGCCCCGGGGGTGTCCTGGAGGGCATGCAGGAGTTTAAGGGAGCGTTTGACCTCGTTGGTGAGCTTCTTGCTCCAGCCGTGCCGGGCGGCGTGCTCGCGCAGGACGGAGTCGCAGTAGGCCAGCATTTCGGTGTCGGGGACGGCGATACGTCGCTTCAGGGCGCTCTGGTTCGGTGGCATGCGGAACAGCAGCAGTTGCCTCCATCTCAGTGGAGTGAACTCAGCTACATCGAGGCGACGTTGGAGTGGCCCAACGTCTGTTGGTTCACCGTGCGAGCGGTGCCGTTTGCCGCGCGGCACGTATGTGTGGTGCAGGTTGGCCAGGTAGAGCTGCTGGCCGTTGCGGCGGACCGCTGCGAGGTCTACAGCCCGGCCGGGTTCCTTCACACGGCGTCCTTCCACGCTGCACAGGCGACACATTCCAGCATCGCCGATCGTGGTATGGAAGCCGCACACCATGCATTCGGCCGTCGGATAGTGGGTCGCCCACCAGCGGCAGCTCCAGCAGTACCAGCTGTGGGCGCGATAGACCCCCCAGGCCAGGCAGCTACGGCACGCCCCGGGATACATCGGGGCGCCGGGGTGGCACGAGTCGCACTGGCCCTGACTGAAGTACCTGTCACGGGACCCACAGCTTCGGCACGGAGGCGGCGCGACCGGGCCCCCGGGAAGGCACTCGTAACAGAAATCCATCCGCGGCTTGGTCCATGCAACACGGTGGACCTGGCAGATCGCGCACTTCGAGGGCGGCGGAGTGCTCACAGGGGCGGTTCCGATCGGGGACGTCCGAACCTCGGCGTGACCACCACGGATGTGTCCGACGTGGCGGACGCAGCCTGCTGCGGCTGGGGGCGGCGGGCGGCGACCTTCTCGGGCTCTCGGATCAGCAGCGCGGTGGGATCGCAGTCGAGTACGGCACAGATCATGTCCAGGTCATCGAGGCGGATCGTGGTCGGGGTGCCAGTCCACAGCGCTGACATCTTCCCCGCGCTGATCTCCAGTCCTGCTGCGGCAAGTTGGCGGCGCATGTCCGTGGACTTCCAGATGCCGCGCTCGGCGGCCTTCATCCGCAGATTCCAGCGCACGAGGTCACACCTCCATTCCGAATCGAGCTTCGAGCCGCTCATTGGCCTGTGTCCACGCCCGTGCAATGTGCTCGCTGCGCACGTGGATGTAGCGGGTCGTGGTGGACAGCCATTCGTGTCCGAGGAGCTCCTGAAGTGCCTTGAGATCCATGCCGTCGCCGTACAGAGAGGATGCGCAGTAGTGCCGAAGAACATGGGGAGTCAGGTGGCCGGCCCACGCAGGGAGCCACAGCTTCGTCTGGGTCTTCAGGGCCTGACGCAGGGCATCGTCGCCGACCCGCGCACACCGGTTGAGCAGTTCGTCGTGACGCTCACTGGGCAGCATCGGCGCGTCCGCATCCGACCAGTCAGCCCCGAACTGGTGGCGGACTTCGGCCAACCACCAGTCGATCAGCTGATCCGCGCCGTTGATGGCGGGGACCAGCCGGGGCTTGGGACCGCGGCCTCTGCTGCCCTTGCCGAACCGGACATGCAACTTCCCGAATTCGCCGAGATCGGGGCGCCAGTCGCGGATGTCGAGCATGACCGTCTCGTTGATCCGCAGGCCCAGGCGTCGCCAGAGCGAGGCGGCGAAGTAGTTCCGCGCCGCAGGCAGGTACTTACGCGCCTCGGGAATGCTCGCGCGCCACTGGCGGAACAGCAGGTCGACTTCGGTGTCGGACGGAGGGATGCGCAGTTCCCCTGCCGTCCGGCCCGGAGGCCGGTTGTATTCGTCGATCGGCGCTCGACGACGTATCCCGTCAGCGCATGGATGTCGCCCTGGTAGCGGCTGATCACGAAGTCGAAGAACTGTGCCACCGTACCGGCCTTGCCAGCACGGGTGTTGGCGGTGTTACCCAGCCGTCGCAGGCCCGCCAGGA
The DNA here is from genome assembly GCA_014650015.1 of Streptomyces griseoloalbus. GTDB lineage: Bacteria > Actinomycetota > Actinomycetes > Streptomycetales > Streptomycetaceae > Streptomyces > Streptomyces griseoloalbus. The sequence goes on along the minus strand of BMUD01000008.1, from coordinate 305,830 downwards.
ACCGGTCCGCGTCGTCGCAGGTGGCCGTCCACAGAGGACCCGACAGGGTGCGCGCGAAGTCGATCACGACCGACCGACTGTTCCCGATGTAGCCATCGGTCAGGCCGGCGGCGGCCATCGCCAACGCGTACTGGTCGACGATCTCCTGCTCGAAGACCTCGACCTCCTCGGCCGTAAGCAGGGCTCGGGCCGAGGCCAGGTTACGGACGACAGCAAGGGTCATCGGCCGCTCGGTTCACAGAACTGGCGCATACGTCAGAGATACAGCCAGGACTTCAGGATTTCCGACGGAACGACGGATTCTTCATCCCGCCGAGTGAACCCCCGCCGGCCTGCACCTGCAGGTCACAACAACGTGCCCGCGGGAATCGAACCCGCGGGAGTAGAGACATAACCCAACCGGACGACCAGCACAGGCACAAGGATCGATCATGTCTGCTTCCTCCACTTCTCCCGCCTCCGGTAAAAGCCAGCCACCGGTGGCCACCGACCCCCTGGTGTGGCGGCGGCACCTCCCGGCACTGGCCTTGGCCGCCGTCGGCATCAACGAGGCGTCCGACGCCTGGGACGCGGTCTCGGACTCCCTCTGCGACACGGACGGCTGGCCCCTCGACGAGGACGCCTACGCGGACGGCAAGGTCAAGCGCGACGCCGAGGCGTGGAAGCACGCCGAGGTGTTCCTCGACCACGGACCCGAGGTGCTGGCCGAGGTCCGCGCCGCCGCCGACGGCCCCGACTACGTCGAGGGGCCGATCAGCGACGACCTGCGCCGGCTGCGCGAGATCGGCACCACCCTGGTCCGAGCAAGTCAGCTCCGGCAGGAGTGGGACCAGATCATGGCGCTCATGGACAGCTCGCAACCGGGCTCGCTCCAGCTCTACCAGGAGCGTGCGGAGGAGCACCGCAACACCGAGGGTTGGCACTACGCGCACGAGCTGTCCTACCAGGGCCCTGCGCTCGTCCGGGCCGGCGAGTACCTGGCCGACCGGGCGGACGCCGAACGGCCGTCGCAGGCCGAACGGGCGCGCGTGGCTCTCACCCGGTCCGCTCCCGGCGCCCGTGGCGTCCCGCCCGCTTCGTCTCCTGTCCCCCCGGCATCGGATCCGCTGCCCCCTGCCTCGTCCCGGGTGAGCGCCGCTCTCGCCCCTTCGCCGTCGGCGGGGCAGTACGCGCTCCCGGCCGGTCCTCTGGCGGAGTCGTCCGCGCGCACCACGCTGCCGCCCGCACGCCCCTCGTCCGTCCCCGGTCGCTGACCACCCACCGCCTTGGAGCCCTTCGTGTACCGCACCGGCAGAAGCGATTCGCCCCTCGCCGCCCACACCTCCGACCGCGCTCACCCCGGATGGATCTGCCGTGCCCAGCCACTACGACGCGATGCCCGATCTGGCCTTCGGCCACCACCCCGTCTACGGCATCGTCGCCGCGAACCCGAAGAACCTCGCAGCCAGCACGTGGATGCTGAAGGGGTTCGACTTCCACCCCGTCCCAAACCAGCCCACTTTGTACGCGCTGGCCAACCAGAACCGTGACGGGCAGGGCCGTACGACCCGCGCGATCGAACTGCTGCGCAAGGCCGGCTACCGGGTTGACGCGGACGCCGCACTCGACCCCGCTCTGACACCCGACACGGCACCAGTCCGCGACCGCGGCCCGCTCGGTGAGCCCGACGTCGCCATCGCCGAGCACCCACAGCTCGGCATCGTCGCTGCCCTCGACGACCGTGCCTCCGGCCTTACCGGGCTGGCTCTGGTGGAGCACGGCTGGCGGCACGACTCGGGCCTGGACATCTACACACTGCCCTCCACCACCGGTCGCGGCGAAGCCCTGGGGAAGGTGGCCGACGCCACGCTGGCCCTGCACCGGTCGGGTCTACGGGTCGCAGTGCAGCCCCGCCTTGCTCAGGACGTAGCAGCACGTCCCCGCCCTGCTGCCGCGCCGGCCGCGCCCCGTGCACGCGGCCGGGTCCCACCTCGTGCATCTCCGATCAGTGCCGCCGCTCTCGCCGCCAGCCCGGCCCGCGTCGGCCTCTCGGGCAAGGCGCCGGTCCCCGCCCCCGTCGTCCCCGCGGCGGCGGTCCGGCCGGTCGACCCCCGCATCGCGTTCTCACGCGACCGCTGATCCAACTCCCGTAAGAAGGGCTTCCCATGGCCGTGAAGACCATCTGGCCGATCGATCACACCTGCGGTCACCATGCCGACCGCGACCTGTCCGACCGACCGGCCGACCGCCGGGCGGGCTTCGCCGAATGGCTCGCCAGGCAGGAGTGCACCGACTGCTGGCGTGCCTCCAAAGAGGGCGACGAGCAGAACAGGGCCGCCTGGCTCAAGGCCAAGCGCGCCGAGGAGCAGGCCGCGTCCGAAGCCTGGTCCGAGCAGTACCGGATGCCTCCCCTGGAGGGGACCGAGCGAGCCGTCGCCTGGGGTGTGCGCTGTCGCCACCAGATCCTGACCGCCGCCTACACCACGCTGGTCACCGAGGGCGAAACCAGCGAGGCGGAGTGGGAGGGGATCGAGGAGAGCGCTCGTACCGTCACCCGCGCCGGGTGGTGGATCGATCAGCGTTCCTCCCAACCGGACGACCTCACCGAGCTGCTCCAAGCCGCTACCGGGGCCGACCGGCCGGCCGAGAACCCCTACTTCTGACCGACCGGGTGCCCCGCTGCGGCGGGGCACCCGCCTCCTTCCGCCACTGGCGCGCCGGGGCCCCAAGCTGCCTGCGGCTTCTACCAGCGATCCCCGGCCGAGCCAAATCCCGGATGCGCCGGATTCTCTCCCTGCTGCCCCGATCATCCGGGTCCCTTGTTTTCCCCGAGCCCAGGAACCTTCTTGCCTACACGTTCGATCACCATAAAGTCCGAGCTCAACGGCAGCGTCGTCGCCAAGGGCGCCACCGACGGCCTCTCCGCCCAGCTCCTCAGGCACGCCGGTTTTCAGCAGATCGACGACTGGCACGGCCGGCGCCATCGTCTTCCCACTACCACCCCACTCGCCGACAAGGTCGCCATCGCCACCCACGCGGCTGAGATGCTTCGCGCCGCCCGTTACGAAGTCGATCTTCCGCCCTCTCTCGACACGGTCTGGATGAGCTCTCCGGTGCATCCGCTCGGGCTCTACGCCGCCGGCGCGGAACTCCTCAGGATCACGGACCGGATCCGGGCGGCCGAGAACGGGGCCGACCTCCAGCAGGCGGTCGGCCACCTCCTTCACCCCGAGCACGGTGCTCTGGGGCGTGTCCGGGAGGCGCTGGAGGCGGTGGGGGAACAGGTCAACGACCTGGACGAGGAGGCGTACGCACTCGCCGATCGGTTCGGCTTCGCCTCGGAGTTCGTCAGCTCGGCGCAGTCCGAACTCATCGACTCCGAGGCCGAGCTGCGCCGCGTCGGCACCGCGTCAGAGGTGAACACCGCGGCACGGACGCTGCGCGATCACCGGAGTGCCGCTCTGGCCACGTCGCCCGCAGCGGCCAAGGCCAAGGTCTCCTCGGCGCCCGGTTCCGAAACGGCGCGGCCCAACGCGGCCGGACACTCGCCGCGCCTCTCGGGCCCCCGGCGGTGACCCAGGTCGTCTTCGTCACCGCCGGCCTGCCACGCGCCCCGCCGGCCGCCCTCGCTGAAGCGTTTCCGTTCAAGCCCCCAGGAGTAGCCCCATGCGCTGCACGAGAGCCGAGCGCGCCCCGCCCCCGCCCGCTCGCTCGCACACCCAAGGAACCGCCGTGCCCTCCCCTCGCACCAGCGCGCCCTCGACCACCGCCGGGTCGGACGCGCTCCTCCACCTCCTGTTCGGAGTCCTCGGCGCCGCCGTGGCCTTCGGCTCCCTCGCCTGGCTGACCGGAAACCTCACCAACACCCTCACAGGAAACGGGCCGTGGGCCCCGTTCCACGCCACCGACGCCCTGCTGCACCCTGACGTGCTGTGGCCGAACCTGAGCACCACCGCGCTGCTGGTCGGGGCCCGCGTCGTTCCCGGCATGCTCACCATGGCCCTGATTACCACCGGAGCGGTGCTGTGGATCCGCTGGCGCGGCGCCTCCAAGTCCGGCCTCGCCCGCAAGGCCGACCTGGCACCCCTGCTGGACAAGGAAATCGTCGCCAAGGCGAAGAGTCTGCGTCCGTCTCTGGGCGGCCTGGAGGGTAAAGAGGTAGCCCCCGCTGACCGCGGCATCCTGCTCGGCACCCTCGACCCCGGTCGTGCCGAGGTCCGCGCGTCCTGGGAGGACGTGATCGTCGCGATCATGGCTCCGCGCTCCGGCAAGACGTCCGGGCTCGCGATCCCAGCGATCCTCTCGGCGCCCGGCCCGGTCCTGCTCACCAGCAACAAGGCCGCGAACGACGCCTTCACCGCCACCGTGGACGCCCGCGCCGAGGTCGGCACAATGTGGACCCTCGACCCCCAGCAGATCGCCCACCATCCCCGCGAGATGTGGTGGGACATCCTCGCCGACGCCCGCGACCTCGCCGGAGCGAAACGCTTGGCCGGGCACTTCGTCACCGCGAGCGTGGACGAGTCCAGCGGCTCCGACTTCTGGTCCACCGCCGCGAGCAACACCCTCGGCGCCCTGTTCCTGGCCGCCGCCAGCCACCGGCGGCCGATCACCGACGTCCTGGCCTGGCTCGCCATGCCGGCCGACCGCACCCCGGTGGACCTGCTCACCGACGCCGGCCACGACGCGGTCGCCGCCCAGCTCCAGGGCACCGTCTCCGGCGCGACCGAGACCCGTGACGGCATCTACGAAACGGCACGGCAGTACGCGAGCTGCCTGCTCGACCCCGACGTCGCCGCCTGGGTCACGCCGGACGAGGACCTCCCCGAGTTCCAGCCGTTCGCCTTCGCCACCTCCCGCGACACCCTGTACCTGCTCAGCAAGGACGGCGGCGGCAGCGCCAGCGCGATCATCGCGGCGGCGGCCGATGCCGTGATGCGGGCGGCCGTGATCATCGCCGAGCGCTCCGGCGGCCGGCTCGACCCGCCCGCCCTGTGCGTCCTCGACGAGGCGGCGAACGTGTGCCGCATCTCGGACCTCCCGGACCTGTACAGCCACCTGGGCAGCCGGGGCGTGATCCCGATGACGATCCTGCAGTCCTACCGGCAGGGCCAGCGGTGCTGGGGCGAGGCCGGCATGGACGCCCTGTACTCCGCCGCCACCGTCAAGATCATCGGATCGGGTATAGACGACGCCGACTTCGCCGACCGTCTCAGCAGGCAGGTAGGCGACCACGACGTCCAGACCACCTCGGTGTCCACCAGCGAGGGCGGTAAGTCCACCTCGGTGAGCATGCGCACCGAGCGGATCCTGCCGCCGGACGCGATCCGCGCCCTGCCCAAGGGCAAGGTGCTGCTGCTGGCCACCGGTATCCGGGTCGCCATGCTCGACCTCAAGCCCTGGTACAAGGAGCCCTCCGCCAAGGTGGTCGGTCCGGCCTCCGCCCGCGCCACGAAGGCGATCACCGAGCGGGCCCTCGCGAAGAACATCGGCCACGACGACCTCGGGCTGTCAGCATGAACGCGCCCACGCCGCGTCCCCGGCGGCTGCCTCGTTCTCCGGTAGTTCTGCGCAGCGGTCAGTGGTGGCTGATCGGAAGGACCGGCTCGGTCCCCGCCTCGGATCCCGCCTTCACCACCGTCCTGGACGACTTCGCCCAGGCGATGGCTGCTGCCGACCGGGCAGTCGCCGGCCTCCGCCTCCGGCAGAGCGAGCTCTCGGCACCTGATCCGGGAGACCGTCGATGAACCCGCTGCTGAGTGCCGAGCAGGCGGTTCTCGGTGCCGTGCTCCTCGACCCCGACCAGCTCTCGTACCTGGACTGGCTCGCACCCGATCACTTCTACCGGCCCGTCCACCAGGCGCTGTTCGGCGCGCTCCGCAAGCTCCGCAGCGACGGTCACCCCGCGCTCTCGGCCGATGGTCCGGTGCCGCTGTCGTGGGTGACCGACGCGGTCGACGAGGCCGGCCTGCACGTGCGAGGGCTGACCGCGGCGTACGCCCACACCCTGGTCCAGGCGTGTCCACGCACCGAGCACGCCCCGGTGTACGGCCGCATGGTGCTGGAGGGGGCGATCCACCGCACCATCGCCCAGCACGCGATCCGTCTCCACCAGGCGGCTCGGGCCGACGCCGTCCAGGGCGAGGTCGAGGGAGCGCTGCGTACGGCGGACGTCCTGAACGGAGTGCTCACCGACCTTGCGCGCCGCTGGGGCACCGACCCCCGTCCGGCCGCGCCCACTGGTGCGCCCACTGTCGCCTCGGCCGTCCCGCCGCCGGTCCAGGCCGACCATGTCGCCGAGGACGAGCGGTTCCTCCTGGCCGTCCTCACCGAGCAGCCGAGGGCCATGGACGAGGTGGTGGCCTGGCTACGGCCGGGTGACTTCGCCGACCCGGCCCACGGACAGCTCTACCGGTGCCTGAGCCCGCTGCACCACCGGGGCGAACCCATCGACCGGATCACCCTGCTCTGGGAGGCCCAGCGGCGCGGCCTCCTGGCCGACGGCACCCTGTCGAGCGAGCGACTGACCGCCGTCTGCGACGGGATGGTCCCCGGCAGCGCCGACTGGTTCGGGCACCGGGTGATGCGCTCCTCTCTCACCCGCACCGCAGCCGCCTCCGCGCGTGCCATCCGGGCCCTGGCTAAGGACGAGGCCCTGAGCCCCGGCCGGCTGATCAACCACGCCCTGCACGCGCTCGGCCCGCTCGACGAGGTGCGTGCCCGCTGGGCGACCGCGAACGGCAGCCCGGCTCCGAAGCCCAGGGCCTCCGCTCCGTCAGCGGGCGGACCGCCTCCCGCCCGGGTGCAGGCCGCCCGCGCCCGCAGCACGCCACACCCAGCCGCATCACCCCCAACCCTGACCGGCCCCGACCCCACGCCGGCCGCCGCCCGGCTGCCCTCGCGCGGCCACCCCTCACACCTCACCACCCAGCACACCTCCCCTTCCTCTTCAGGGACTTCGCGTTGACTAACACCCCTCCCTCCGCTGCACTGGCCCATCGCGCCACGACGTCGGCCTTCGTCGCCTCGGCGCGTCCCCCGCTGATCGGGTCGCTCTGCTCGGGGTACGGCGGCCTCGACCTGGGCGTGCAGTCCGCCTTCGGTGGCACGCCGGCCTGGCACGCCGAGGTCGATCCGAACGCCTCGCGCATCCTGGCCCGCCACTGGCCCGGCGTCCCCAACCTGGGCGACATCACCACCGTCGACTGGCTCGCCGTCCCGCGGGTGTGTGTCCTGACGGCCGGCTTCCCCTGTCAAAGACGTCTCGGTCGCCGGCCGCCGGGCCGGACTCAACGCCCAGACCCGCTCCGGGCTCTGGCTGCACGTCGCCCGTGCGGTCCAGGCCCTCCGACCCTGCCTGGTTGTGATCGAGAATGTGCGCGGCCTTCTCACCTCACTCGCCGGTGCCCCTGGCGGCGTGGAACCCTGCCCGTGGTGTCTGGGAGACACCGCAGGTCAGCCTGCTCTGCGGGCACTCGGTGCCGTACTCGGATCCCTGGCCGACATCGGGTACGACGCGAAGTGGCTCGTGCTTCGCGCCTCCGACGTCGGGGCCCCGCACCGCCGCGAGCGCGTCTTCCTCGCCGCCTGGCCCACCGGACATCCTGCTGAAGACGCCGACCAGCAACATCGGCAGGAACGGCGGTTCGCAGCATCCGTCGAAGAGGAAGAGCGGGGGTCACGGGCCGAACCTGGCCGACGAGGTCGAGTGGCTGCTGCTGCCGACCCCGAAGGCGTCGGACGGGACCAAGGGCTCGCCGAACCAGCGGCACGGCAACGGCGACATGACCCTACCCAGTGCGGCGGCGTCACTGCTGCCCACGCCGAGGGCCGGCGACACGGGCACACCGGGCCGCCGTCCCGGGGAGGGATGGCGAACCCCCTTGTCGGCGGTGGTCCTGCCGCTCTGGGCGGAGGAGTCGCCGGAGGCCGGGGAACAGACCGGCGATGGGGAGCGTACGGAGCCGCCATCACCCGATGGGAGAGGCTCACCCGTCCCGCCCCGGCCCCCACGGACGCGGCTGGTCGGCTCCGCGCGGACTTCGTGGAGTGGATGCAGGGCCTCGACGCCGGCTGGGTCACCGCCACCCCGGGGCTCGGGCGTCCGGCACAGCTCACCGCGCTCGGGAACGGCGTGGTCCCGCAACAAGCCGCTCGGGCGTTGCAGTTGCTGGCACCAGCCTTCCCTCGCTGTCCCCGCTGCGCGGGCGAGTAGCGCTCCACTACCGCGTTTCTCCGGCCGGACCAACCCGCGGTTTCTCCGGATCCTCTCGGGCATGTCGCCGTCCCACAGATGGAGCACACCCCCATGCCCGACACCAGCCCGACCACCCCCGGACCCGAGCCGTTCCGCGTCTCCGACGGAGACCTCGACGACCTCGCCAGCACCCTCGCCAAGACCATGGCCGAGGTCAGGCAGCACGGCTTCCTCCTCGACCGCCTCGGCTCCGAGCCCGAATCCGCTGCCGGCCAGCCGGCGGACGAGGCCCCGGAAGCCGAGGCGGCCGACGACAGGCAGGCCGACGGTCCCGCCTCGGTGTTCATCCTCGCCCTGGGCGGGGAGGCGTACGCCGTCGAGCTCGCCGCCCTCAGCGACTGGGTGAACCACCTCTTCCTCCCGGTGTACGGCCGGGAGATCAGTACGAGCCGTCCGTGGTGCGCGCAGTGGCACGAGCACCCCGAAGCCGTCGCACGGCTCCACGCGCTCTGGCTCGCCTGGCAGCAGTTCACCGACACGGAGGCCGGCCTGTCCGGCCCGTCGACCTGGCACCGCGACCACCTGGACCAGACGCTGGCGCACCTGCGTGCCCCAGACGGGCCCTTCGCGGCCTGCACGACGAGCGTGAGCCGCCCCAACCATCGTGTGCTGGCCATCCCGGCGCCCGAGCAGACGGTGGTGACGGCGTGAACGCCTTCGACTTCGACCTCGCCGACCTCGTGCCCGCAGACGAAACCTCCGAGGAAGCGATGGAGGCTTTCCGGGCCGGCGACCTGACGGTGCTGTCCCAGCACCACACCGCGCCTAACGGCTCCCACAGCTTCGTCCTCGCCCACGACCGGTCGGTCACGTGGGGGGTGCCCGGCGAGCCGCAGCTCGTTGCGATCGCGGTCGCACGGGATCTCAGCCGGTCCACGTTCACGTTCGAGACGAGCCGCCACGCCACGGCGTCCTTCGCCCAGAACTGGCTTGCAGAACGAGGCTGCCCGCTCGGTCGAACCGCTCTGCGAGGTGGCGACCACGCCGAGCCCGCCGACGACCTCACGGTTCAGGTGGAACAGCAGATCCAGAGGTCGGGCACGCGCTACGAGGTCCTCGACACCTGTACCTCCGACCACGACCCCAGCGAGGCGTGGACGCTTGTCCGCGACTCCCGCGCCGCCCAGGCACCGGTTCGTCTCTTCCACGAGGAGTGGGACCACGACGCCGGCACGTACACGGTGCGCGAGGGCGCCTTCGCCGACGTCGGTGCCGCCCAGACCTGGCTGGACGAGCGCAGCGGGCCGCTGCCCGAGCCACCGGAGTACAGCGATCACGACGGCGCCGTCGTCCGGGCCCGCATCGCCCGCATCGCCCTCGCCCGGTCGGCCGGTGCCTCCGCGACGCCGCGGACCGGCCTCGACGCACCCCGCACGACCCCGGCGGGACCGGTCCGGCGTCCGGTACGGGGGAGGCTGCTGTGAGCCACGCCCGCTTCGCCTTCGCCGCGCACCCCGACGCCATCGCCGACCTGCGGCGACTCCCCGACGAAATTCGCGACCTGGCGCTGCTGGAGCTACAGAACCTGGTCCACGGCAGCGACGACTGCCTGCCGTTGAAGGGGCGTCTCGCCGGCTTCCACAAGGTCTACGTCGACCCCTCCGTCGCCTACCGGATGGTCATCCAGTTCCGCCCGGCCCCGCCGACCTCGACCCACAGGCGCGAGATCTACCTCGTCGCCGCCGGCAGCCGCAAGGACTACGCGGTCTACCACGCGGCCCACCTGCGCACCGGCCCCCGACAGAACGTCGAGACGGATTCCGCCACGGAGGCCCGCGTGCAGGCCGCCCGGTCCCGGTCGTCCGCCACCCTCGGCCGGCTGACGGCAAGCCAAGCAAACCCTCCGACAACGGCGCCTCCCCCGGCTGCTGCGCCCCGAAAGGTTCCCCAGCGATGACCACCGACCGCGCCCCGCTGCCCCGTACAGAGCTGGCGGACCTCCTCACCGATGCCGCGCAGAGCGTCTCCGTCATCCTCACCGCCGAGTACCCGACGGCCGCCACCCGCTCCTACCTGCACCCCGTGCTGGGCGCGCTGGCCGCCGGGCCCCGGGTGGTCGGCGAGCTGAACGACCGACTCGAAGAGTTCGTGGCTGCCGAGCCGCGCCCCGCCACGCCGGCGGGCCTGTTCGCCCTGGCCTCCTACGCCTCCGCGCTGGGGTGGCTCACCGAGTCCCTCGCCGAGCTGACCGCCTCGGTCGACGAGATCTGCACCCGCGTAGGCATCCCCACGGAGCCCAGCAACCCGGCCGTCGCCACGTCCGGCGACACCGAGCGGGACGACGAGTTCGACTTCGCATTCAGCGCACTGGAGCTGCAGGCGATCCGCACCGCGGCCGAGGCCGCCGGTCTCGCGCCGGACGACTACGTCGAGGTCCTCTCCCAGTCGCTGCTCGCCGCTTCCCGGATCACCGACGCCTGCATGGAGATCTCCAGTGGCCTGCTCGAAGACGCCGCGTACGTGCTCGACGAGGCAGGCGACCAGATCTGGCTCGGCGACGGGCCCAAGGGCCTCCCCACGCTGGTCCGCTCTTTGCTCGCCCGGATGGAGGCGGCGGAGTGAACCCGTACGACGCGACCACGCACCCCGGAGCCCACCTCGTCGCCGAGACGCTCGGCGTCACCGACGTCAGCACACTCAACACCACGTACCGCCTCGGTGATCCGCTGTACCGGGCTGTGACGCAGGTGATCGGCGCTGCGTACGAGTTGGACGAACTGCACAGCCGGGTGACGCACGCGGCCAAGGACGCTCTCCGGCTACTCGAACCCGTCGGTCGCGGTGAACTCGACGGTGCGCGGGTGTCGTACGCGCTGCTGCGGACCGCGGTCCCCGGACTCGGAGACCTTCTCGCGCAGCAGGACCGGGCCTACGGCCAGCTCCTCGCGTCCATCTCCACCTACCGGCGTCTTCTACCCGCGCCGGATTCGGCTCAACGCTCGACGAACAAGGGCCCAGGGCCAGCCCAGAGGACGACTTCCGACCGGGATGACGACTGGGTCGTCGCGAGGGAGCGCCGACTCGTGGCTCTCGAAGCCGTTGAGGCCGGCGACGTCCGGTTCCGCCGGACCGCGATCGGCGAGGACGCGTACGTCTCGCGGGAGAAGACCCAGCGACAGGCCCCGGCGATCTGGTCAGAGACCGTGCAACGACTGGTCTCCGAGGGGCTGTTGCACCAGGACACCAGCGAGAACCTGTACCGGCCCGGCCAGCTCCTCTCGCTCACACCGCAGGGCGAAGCCGCCCTGCGTGACGCTCGCGCGACGACGACCCGTGTGTCCGCCGCCCTCGGCCGCAGCACCACCCCGGCCAGCTCCGGCGCCCTTGCTCGCTCAGCCGTCGCACCCGTCGCCAGGACGCCCCCCACGTCCTCCCGCTCCCGCTGACCCCACCCCGACAGGACGCCACTATGCCCGCCCCCGCACAGCCCCCCACCTTCTCCATCGCTGCGATCGACGCTCAGCGCGTCGAGGATGCGCTTGCCCGGATCGGACCGAAGTGGACCACCTGGTCAGCGATGACCCTGGCCCAGGAGAACCGTCCCATGCGCGTGCGCGACGTCGCCGCCCAGTTCCCCTTCCTCAGCGAGCAGTTCGTCGGCAAGCGGCTGGCCACGATGCACGCTGACGGACTGGTGACGCGAGACGACGACCGTCGCGGAGCGCCGTATCAGCTCAGCGCGCTCGGCACGTCTCTGGCTCCCGTACTGCGCACGGTGTCGGACTGGTCCCGCGCCCACCTGCCGCAAGGCCGGATGGCCGAAGCCGAACGTGTCGAGGACGCCCTGCGCCGGCTGCGTCCTCGGCACTCGACCGCCGTGATCCAGGTCCTCGACTCGGGCGGCGGCCCGATGCGGTTCGTGCACATCGTCGAGAAGGCCGGTCTGGACAATGGCCTCGCGCGGCAGCGGCTCCTCCGGCTTCAGGCCGACGGCCTGGTCGCCCGGACGGGCCCTCGACACGGTGACCCCTACGTGCTGGCCGATGCTGGCCAGGCGCTGGGGGCCGTCTACGCAAGTGTCGAGCACTGGAGCGAGCCCGTCGCCCTGCGGAGGGCCGCGTCGGTCCCACGTCCGGCAGCGACGGCCACGCGCACCCGCACCAGCGTCCCGCTGGGGGCGGGGACGGACAGTGCCCGGACCGCGGCGGCCCTGCGGCGGAGCGCCGCCGCGCCGAACGTCATGTTCAGCCACGCGCCCCAGCCGCGGGTGTTGGCGGCCCTGACCGCCCAGCCGGCACCGGGCCGGAGTCGGTGACGTCGTGAGAACCAGAAACCACTCGTCACTGCCACGGCGTCCATGTGCGCTCAGCCGCTCGTCCTGCCGCGCACGCGGGCGTGTTCCCCTCCTTCACTTCCGGAGCCTCGACCATGCACGCCCCTGATGACCCGAACCGGTACCAAGAGGTGCTGGTCAGCCCCATGTATCTGGCCGGCTTCAACGGGACCGGCGAGGCCGGCTTCGCCCCCGTCGCCCACTGGCCACACCACTACCTCGACGAGGGGCCCTGTCAGCTCCTCGTCACCTCGCCCGACCAGCGGATCAGGATCGGCTGGTTCGGCGACGACTTCGAGCTGTGGAAGATCAGCGCGGCTACCGAGGCCGCCTCCGCCACCCGCTGGACCGCCACCTTCAACCACGTCACCCCGGCCGAGATCGTCGCCGGCCTCACCACCGCGCTCGCCCACGACTACGCCGAGGCCGACGCCTACGAGAGCAACGGACGCTTCCTGGCGCACCCTTCGGTCTACTGGACTGACGCCGTCCGGCCACTGACGGATGCCGGCTGGACGCGCGGCGTCCCCGACTCGCCCGGCACGATCGAGATCGTCGCCCCCGACGGCCAGGCCGGCGCCGTTATCGACAGGCGCGACCACGGCCCAGACGACGAGACCGTCACCCTGTGGGCTGGTCCACCGGGGTGGGGCACTCGGGCGAAGGCCGTGTTCACCGCTCGCACCCCGTCCCACCTGATCGCCGCGACAGCGGCCGTGATGGCGGAGTCGGCCCCGGTGATCCGTGAACGGCACCAAATCGACCAGCGGATGCAGCACCTGGTCACGATGACCCCGGTGGCCTCGGTCATGCCGACCGCCAATGCTCAGGTCTCCCGCGCTCCGACCCCGCTGGACGTACGCCGTACGGCGGTCACCCAGGCCGTCCACCGTGCCACGCGGGCTCCGCGCACGGCAGCCGATCTCCGGGTGATGGCCGCCCGGAGCCGCTCCGCGGGTGCGGTGCAGAACCGCTCGGGCAGCCTCACGCCCACAACCACCGTCCGGCTGCCGACCGGTCCCTCGGCGTCACGGCACGGCCGCTGACTCCGGCCGCCCCGGGCCTCTCCGGGATACCGCACCACCCGAAACCGTCCCTGCACAACGGGAGTTCCGTCATGCCCACCACCACCATGCTCGACCAGGCGACGACCATGATCGAGGAAGCCTGGGGCCGGCCCATCGAAGCTCTGGAGGTCCTCGCAGTCCGCCGCCCCAGCGAGGACCCGCTCCTGCGCTCGGCCATGCACATCCGTACGGCCCTGGCCATCACCGACAACGCGGTGACCGCCCACCAGGACCGTCTGCACGCTCTGACCCGACGCGGGTACGTGCCGGACTTCTACGAGCTGGACCGGATCACCGAATCGGCGGCCAGCCTCCGCGTCGCCCACGCGGAGAGCCGTGCGTACCTACAGGCGATCAGGCGTGTGGTCGAGGCTCGTGAGGCCGCCGTGCCCGTGGCCGAGGCCCCGGCGGTCCGGCTGGCCCAGGCCGCTGTCGCCCGCTCCGGGCAGGCACCGCACGCCTCGGGCCGCGTACCCGAACCGTCGTCTCCGTCGGCCGTCGTCGGGCCACCGCTGCCCACCACGGGGCCACGTCGCTGAACGGTCAGCGCGGGCCCTCGTCGCGGTGGGTGTCCTCGACGCGGAGGCCCACCGCGCGGGCCAGCTCCTCCATCGTCAGCTCGACGCGCCGGCCTTCCGCGATCCGGTGCTCCACCAGTTCCTCGTCCGGCCACCGGTCGGGCTGCGCCCCGACGCCCCACTGGCCGTCGGCGACCATCGCGATGTCACCCACGGTCCACGGCCGCCCGGCTGCGCGGATCTTGCGCTCCAGCCCGGCACCGTCCCGGTGTCTGCTCGCCTCGGCCATTCCTGCTCCCCCTTCGGTCCCGTGCGGCCCGTCGCCGCAACCCCGGTACGACAACCGTGGCCGCCGATCCATTCCCGGCCTCCAGTCACCCGCTGGCAACCTCGAGTTCGCCCACGGCAGACGTCATCCCTGGGGAAACGACTACGTACTTCGGGATGCCGCATGCCAACGTACGGGTGTCGGGAAAACCGCAGGTCAACGAAAGAATCGTCCAACCGTGAGCACCTCCGCCACCCTCCTGCCCGCCGTCGTCCGCCCCGCAGCGAACGACCACCACTGGCTCTCCTCCGACCACTGCGCCGGTCCGGTGCTCGATCTCCTGGGCGCCCTGGGTTGGGCGATCGTCGACACCCAAGAGGCCAACGTCCACGCGACCAGTCCCGACGGCCGTGTCTACGTCGGCTGGCTCCCCGAAGACCCGGCTGCGTGGAAGCGCGACATCGTCTGGCACGTCCGGGCACAGCCCGCCGACGGCGACCCCTGGGTCCAGGAGTTCGGTCTCCACACCCCGTCCGAGGCCGTCGCCGGGTTCCTCGTCGCCCTGGTCGCCCATTCCTCGCGCTGACCGCCGGGCAGACCCCTTCGCCCTTCTTGCCGGCTGCCTCGTCACCTCCCACCGCTCTCGGAGATTCTTTTGCCCCAGTACCTGACCGTCGGCCACCTGCTCCGCCAGCTCCAGGAACTCGACCCCGACCTGCCGGTCCGCCTCGCCGTCAACCCCGACTTCCCCTTCGCCCACTACGTGGGAGCCGACGTCGTCGTCCGCGATGGAATGGCGTACATCGCCGACGACGGACAAGAGGGCTACCTCCCGGTGGGGGCACGCGACGCCCTCGCCTGGACCTGACCAATTCCTTCAACACCACGGAGGCTCCTATCTCGTCGCGGTCTCACCCCTCGCTTCTCCTTCCGCTGCACAACCTCGCCGTACGCCCCATGCCTGACGGCATGCGCGGCGCGCTCGTCCGGCGCGTCTCCACCCAGCACGACGGCCCCCTCGACGTCACCTGGCTCGCCGCCGGAACTCCCGGACTCCCCCTCGGCCGCATCCGTCTGCACTGGGAGCCCGCAGCTCGGCCAAGCATTCGCGCCACTCGCCGCACCAGCATGGTCGGCTTCAGGTTCTGTTCCACTCTCAGCAGGCAGCTGGCTGAAGACCACCAAGCTGAGAATACAGAACTCCCAGGGCATGCGACGGGTCTACCGCAACGCCGGGGCCACCGGTCTGGTCAACGATCACGAGTACAAGATCCTCACCGGTACCGCCCGAGTCGACGACCTCCGCACCTTCCTCGGCCTTCCTCCGCACCGGCTGTGGGCCTCGGCTGTGCACCAGCAGGTTCTCCTGGCCGGAAGTCGGGCGGTGGAAATGACGGAGCTGCTGCGCCAGGAATTCGGGTTCCGGCGCGCCGACCGGCAGCTGATCGGCAAGCGCACAGGCGCGTTGATCCTTTCCCCCTATCGCAGCGACACCATCGACCAGGCGCTGCGCGCCTTTGACAACGGCGGGACCATCACCGACCTGGTTTGGAAGCGCCCCTGGGAGCTCACGAAGGGATCGGATCCGATGGAGGTGCTCGACGAAATCCTCACCAAGGCCCTAGTCGGTGACGAGGCAGCCATCGCGGAGCTGACCGTTCTCGGAGGGACCGCGGCCATCCTGCGTGGGCTGATCACCCGTGACCGCGGCTCCAAGCTGGGGGTGAAGGCCGAGCCGCTCAAGACCCCCTACCGGGCCACTCCCACCCGGCTCCTCACGCTCCTGGCCTCGACTCTCGGCGGCCGCAAGATGTTGCATTCGATCGCCTGCGCCCACGTCACGGACACCCGAACCGTCAAGGCGTTCCACACGCGGGGCGATGTGATCGACGGGCGCACGGTGGAAGACGGCGATCCCGTCATCGACAAGGCCCGTGCCCAGGTGTCGATCCGCTTCGAGTGGGACCTGGCCTGGTACGCCGACACCAAGCTGGCCGAGGAGACCGTTGTCGCGACCCGGAAGGAGCTGGCTGCGGCCGGCAAGGAGGACGGCGAACTCCCTCTCCCTCCGCACGTCAAGGAGCAGAGGAACCTCGACTCCGCCGTGACCGCCGCGACCAAGGCAGCGCACGCGCTCGCCGAACTCTCCGAGACGGACCCTCTGGGATCGAGGGTGTTCGGTTCCTGGGAAGCGGTCGACGAGTGGAAGCAGCGCCTTGACGGCGTCAAGGGTTTCCTGGAGTACGGGCCGAAGAAGCCGCTGAAGCCGCTCACTGACGCCATGACAGCGGTCCTGAACCACAGCAACGAGGAAGGGGAGGACGGCTGATGCTTCCCCGAACCATTCGCCGCCCCCTGCTCGGCGTGGCCACGTTGCTCCAGCCGCTTCTTTCACCGACCGTACTGGCCGACGGACAGGTCAACGAGGAGAAGCTCCAGGCATACACCTGCGTCGCGAGCCCCCACATCGTCCGTGCCCGGGTCGTCGCGCCTGCGGCGGTGTATGTGGTGTGGGATGGGCACGGGACCTGCCGTTACGTCGGCAGCGTCTCCCGCACCCGCGGTGACGCAGTAGCCGTCCGCCTGAACGAGCACCTGAACAACAAGATCCACGGCGAGTCCAGATCGGCCACGTGGATGCTGCTGTCGGTCCTGCCACTGCTAATCGGCTCCCCCAAGTCGGTTGTTCGGGCAGCGGAGGGGTGGGCTGCTCGCAACCTGGCGCCGTACGACGGCTCCCGGCAGCCCAGCGTGGAGTTTCACCTGCCGCCGCGGCTGCTGGCCCGTCGCCTGAGCTGACAAGGGTGGATCCCGGTGGCGCTCTGGGCGGCGTCACCGGGATCTGGTGCTGACAGGCCCCACCAAGCTGTGCGGCTTCGTGCCCCCAGCAGAAGCCGTCCCCGTCGGGGCGGCGCCCGGCCCCCAGCGGACTACGGTCATGCCAGGCGCGACTAAAAAATGTCGAAGTCACCTCCACCGTCGCAGTAGCGTTGTCCATCGCCCACCCGGGCCCAAGGGGCGATGGCCAGTGTGGCCAAGGGTGTCAGTGGGCGCGCGGACGGACTGAAATCCCGACATCGAATGGCCGAACCGAGAGGAGAGCACACCCACGATGACGGGCGAGAAGGAGGGTGCGGCGCCGGCCGAGCAGGCGGCGCTGGCGACGGGCGGCGAGGACCTCGCCGCCGAGGTTCACTACCCGCCGGTCGAAAACGGTCTGGACTACCTGGTCAGCGTGGTCGATCACCTACGTGGTGAGGAGGTCGGCCGCCGGGAGCTGAAGTACGCCGTGGTACACCTGCAGGCCGCCGTCGAGTGCCTGCTGAAATACCGGCTGGAGTTGGAGCACTGGAGCCTGGTGTTCAAACACCCTGGCGACGCAAAGCGCGGTGAGCTGGACGACGGCAGCCTGACCACCTGCACCGTGGATCAGACGATCACTCGCCTCGTCAACCTTGCGGGTGTCGCCATCAGCTCGAAGGAGGACAAAGACCTCAAACAGCTGGCCAGCCTCCGCAACCAACTTCAGCACTATGGCCGCCTGCACGACACCAAGGTCAACCGGTACGTGATCGAGGCGAAGGCCGCGGACGTGTTGGAGTTCCTGATCCACTTCGTGGACTCCGAACTGCTGCCCCGCCTCGACCCACCGGACGGGGAGACGGCTGAGTCTCTGGCACGTATCCGCGAAGGGCTCGACGAGATCCGTGGCTACGTCACGGCGCGGATGCGGCGGCTGCGCCCCGACCTCGACCCCGTGAAGTCCCGTACCGTCCAGTGCTGGAACTGCGACCAGTGCGCCTTGATCGTCGGGGGCAAGGAGGGCGCCTACTGCTTGTACTGCCACTACCGGCGCGGGCCCGACGACATCGCGTCGGCATACGCGTACGAGGTCCTGGACCGCACCGAGTGGTCGGCGGTCCGCGGCGAACTGGATCCGGTCTACTGGTGTCCCGCCTGCGACGTCGAGGCCTTGGTGCGTGAGGTGCTCACTGCCGCCGCCCCGAGGAACCCGGTCGACCTGTGCTTCCACTGCGGCGAGACCTTCTCCGGGATGGAGGAGTGCGTCCGCTGCGGGAAGCCGTACGCTCCGACGGACGGCGAATCCGTCTGCGACGGATGCCTGCGCGAAGCGATCGCCGCTGAATAACTTCCGCTCTTCGCCGGAACGGTACGCGCCCCTTGGGCGGCTGGCTTCATCCGTGAGCTATAGGTCTGGCTCGCCTGGGAGACCCATGACGTCGCCACCGCCGGCGAGCTGCCGATCGTCGACCCGGCACCCTGCCTGAACATGATGCTCGCCATCCTGGCCGGGCGTGTCCTGCACCAGTTCCCCTACAGCGAGCAGCTCCTGTCCCGCAGCCCCGAGGGCTGGGCGTCGGTGGCCCCCGGCTGGAGGCCGGCCCCCGTCCCGCAACCCGGCGGCGAACTGGTGCCGCCGATTCAGGCCGCGGTGAACTTCTCCTTCACCCCCATCAAGCTGGACCACCCCGACCCGTTCGGCGTCACCGCCGTGCTGATGGAAGAGGACGGCTACCGCATCAGCCTGACCGAAGCGTTCACCCGCTGAGCCGGAGCATGAGAAGAAGGACAATCCGTGCCTCGCAGTCAGCCCGCCTAGCAATCGCGCCGAATCAGTCAAGGAACACCAAGCCCAGTGAGGTTAAACGCCAAGCTCAAAGGCCGGCACAGGCTGTCTGGTGCAGGATCGCTGCCCTGGCTGCCCAGGCCAGGATGCTCTGCCCTCGCATGGACAGCCCGAGCCGGTTCCAGTGGAAGATCACGTGGTAGCTGAGCACCTGCCGCAACCCACGGTCGAGAGTTCCGTCCTGGACGCCTTCGGCGAGTGCTCGGCCGGTGCTGCGGAAGGCGGCGGCCCACTCTGCGACAGGCTCCAGCGGGCCACCGGAGCGCAGCAGGACGTTGCTGTCGGCGAGAAGCAGGGGGCGGATCTCCCGGGCTCGGGCGTTGAGCCGTTCCACCGGAACGTCGCTGACGGCCGAGCGGTGCTCCGCCGTGATGACGCGGTCCCAGACATCCCCCTGCTCGTACCACTCCAGTCCCGCGGCGCGCATCATGATCGTGCACAGGAGGACGGACAGCTCCCTCGGCCCTACGGCGAGGTCGCCGCGCCGGCGCAACTGCTGGGCCTCGCGGCTGTCGGTGACGAACAAGGTGTGTGCGGCCGTCATGCTGGTCTTCCCGCCGAACGCCGGAGCCTCCGGCTCGTAGATGCCGGGCCACCAGCGTCGAAGGTGACCTTCGGAGACGAGGCGGTCGAAGCCGTCCCCGATGGTCGGCTTGGCGCCGCCCGCGGGCTGGACGCGGAGGCGCAGACGCCAGCAGGGGTGCTTTCGGGTGTACCACCAGCCGTCGATCGCGCCGACGGACTCCGCCTCGCGCAGTACGGGCAGGACGTGTGCGGTGAAGGTGGTGTCGGCGTTCGACCAGTCGGTGAAGTGGAGGTACGCCTGCCACCAGTCGGTGGTGGCCGCGTGACGGGCCAGCGCTTCCCGGCCGGCCTGGTCGTAGACCGCGACCGCGTCGGAGAGGACCACGGGGTCCATCCGGTACTGCTGCGCTGCGTCGGCGATCGACAGGCCGGTGAGGACGGCGAGGACGGCGTGCTGCGTCGGGCTCGCCTCGGTTGCCTGAGTCAGTTGATCAGGAGACATGCGTCCCATCCAGTGCTCGGCGCCTGCTGCGAGGCGAAGGTGGTGAGGGCGAGCGCGGTACCGGCGGCGCCGTTGATCAGGCCGG
This sequence comes from Streptomyces griseoloalbus, assembly GCA_014650015.1. Taxonomy (GTDB): domain Bacteria; phylum Actinomycetota; class Actinomycetes; order Streptomycetales; family Streptomycetaceae; genus Streptomyces; species Streptomyces griseoloalbus. The sequence continues at coordinate 285,708 of BMUD01000008.1, read as the reverse complement.
GAGTCGACAGGGCGTCGGGCTTGTCCTGCGCGGTGAGGGCGTCACCAAGACGTTCCGGGAGGGTGCGCAGCCGCGGGTCGAGCGCGTCCGCGGCGGCGCGGTGAGCGGTCTGGTAGATGCCCGCCCATCCGTGACAGAGGCCGCTGTCGACGACCTGTGCGATTTGCGCAGGATCGGTCAAGGCCCGGTACATGGCGTCCTCGTAGAACTTCTGGAGTGCGGGAGAGCGCAGGGCGATTCCCGCGAGTTGGCCGGCCCGTGCGATGCCCGTCGTGCCGTAGCACCAGCTCGGACGGGTGGGTGCGGTGTGGTGGGGGCGTCCGCGGTCGAGGTCGCGACGCGAGACGTGCTCGGGCCACCACGGGCCGGAGTCACCGTGCTGGCACCAGGCGTCGAGGTGGGCGCAGATCGTGAACATCGCGTCCTGGTGACCGTTGACGGTGATGCCGTGGCGAAGGGCCTGGGCCAGGAGGAGGAGCGGGCCGGTGATGCCGTGTGCGGCGCCGAAGTTGCCGTGTCCGCCGGGGAAGTAGGGGGACTCGCCGCGGGCGGGGTCGTGGCGGACCCACCAGCCGGGGAGCCCGCGGCCGGCGGGGGCGAGCGGCCGCGTCAGGGCGACGAGGTAGTGCAGGATCCTCTCCAGGCCTGCGCCCTCGGGCTCTGTCCGCAGGAGGTAGGCGCCGATCCCCGTGAGGCCGTGGAAGAGGTCGTACTCCGCGAAGGTCGGCAGGTCTCCCCTGTCGATGCGGGCGAGCGCGGCGTCCACGCGGCGGTTCGTGAGGTCGGCGATGTGCCGGTGGAGTGTCGTGCGCGCCGAGGCGTACAGATGCTGGTAGGCCGGGGGGACGGTGGTGAGGAGGAAGCCGACGGCCGGGGCGCCGAGGAAGAGGCCCGTCTGATCGGCCGCGCTGATGGGCCCGGAGGCCGCGCTCGTGATCCATCGGTGGGCGGAACGCCAGGAGCCGCCGTACCGGCTGACGGTCTCGGTGTGCAGGAGAGCGATTCCGGCGGCACCCTCGGCGAGGGACTGCACCGCCCAGGGCTCGTTCTCCGGCGGCGGGTCGGGTTCTGCCAGGCGGACGGTGTACTGGTCGAGGATGGCCGGCACCGTGGTGGCCGGGGCGGTCATCGGTTCGCCTTCCGGTGCTGGAGAGCCACGGTGCGGACGAGTCGCAGCGTGGTGGCCTCGGCGGTCGGGCTGACGCCCAGGGCCCGTACGTGATGCTGGTGGAGCAGGGATCGGGCGACGGTGAGCGGGTCACGCTCACCGGCCACGGTGTTCCGGTAGGCGGCCATCGCGGCGGCGCGGGCCTGCCAGGCTGCGGCGACCTGGGGGCCGCCGGGGAGAGGACCGAGAACCGTGACGGCGTCAGGTCCGGCGAGTCCGAGGGTCTGGCTGCGCAGGGTCCGGTCCAGGCGTCCGGTGCCCTGGGGGAGGTTGTGGACCAGCCACTGTTCGGCCTCGGCGGTGCTCGGCGCGAGGTGGGCGACGAGGTTCAGCGCGCTGGCCGCAGTAAGGGCCTGCGGGGCGATGGTCTCGGTGCGCTCGGTGAGCTGGATCTGCGCGAGGGCGGCGGCGGAGTCCGCTGCGAACACCTGGTGCGCGGCGTCCATGGCCGCCTCGCCGCCGAAGCGCCCGGTCTGCGGCTGGTAGGGAGCCAGGACGAGCCCGGACACCAATCCCATCCTGTGCAGGCTGTCCGCCCAGGCGCCGACGTGCTGTGCGGCGACCGCGTAGGCGCCGTGCGGCAGGTGCAGCGTGACATCGAGGTGCTGGTCGGCCTCCGGGCGAGCCGTCTCCCGGTGCCGGGTGAACCACCAGGCCGGCGGCTTCTCCCGGAACGCGGCGAGCAGGTGGGGGAGGTGGTGGCTCAGGATCTCGTCGTAGCGGCGCGGATGAGCGTGGAGTTGCGCATGGAGGACACCGCCGGAGCCCGGGAGGTGTCGTCCGGCCCTCGGCGACGTGACGGGGCGCGGCCGGGGCGCATGGGCGGTGTCCGGCTCGGACCGGCCCAGGGAGAGCCAGATCTCGTGTGCCCGTCCGATCCACCCGTGGGCGTCTCCGTCCGGGACCTCGCGCAGCTCCGCGCGTCGGGTGTTGTCGAGGTGTGCGCGCAGGACCCGGAGGTGGACGGGGTGGGACAGGTCGAGGGGGAGGCGCTGGTCGTACTCGATGACGGCGACCTGCTTCGGAACCCGCAGTCGGTCCCGCCAGGTGGTGAAGGCGTTCTCCCACTCCTGCCTCGGTGCTTTGCGGCCGGGCAGGTCGTCGGCCGTCAGCAGCCATCGGGCCTGCGTGAGGATGGTGCGGCGGTAGCGCACTCGCGGGAGGAACGGGAGCCGGGAGCCGACGCCGAAGTCGAACGGCTTGTAGGCGGCGTACCGCCCGTTGGCCACTTCGGCGAGGAACCGGGCCAGTGGCGGGGTCTGGGTCCCGCCTTCCAGGGCGTGCAGGACCCGCACGTCGATGCGCCGGCCGGTGGAGCGCTGCACGAGGTGGAAGCTGCGCGGGTCGGCGGTGACGGCGATGTCGGAGAGCCGGATGGTCGTCTCGTCCGTCTCCTGGTGGCCGGACAGTTCGATGATGTGCGGCAGCATCCGCGGTGTGCGGGTGACGTTCTCGTTGCGGTGTCGGCGCGGCGGAAACACGAGCTGCGCCGTGAGCCCGTCCGGCGCCCCGCGGTATGTGGCGGCGAGCGCGTCCTGATGCTCGGGCGGCAGGACGTGGGCGAACCTGCCCGCCATGCTGCTGCCGGGGCGGGGGGCCGCAGTGAGCAGGACGTCGAAGGTGCCGCCGGACAGAGCCGTGGTGCTGGGCGAGTGGATCTCGAAGGCGGCCTCCACCCTGGACACGAACAGTCGCTCGTCCGTTCCGGCGGCCTTCTCCAAGGCGTCGATCATGTCGTCTGTCAGCCGGAGTTCGTCGCGGCCGTCGAGGAGGACCTGCTGCATCAGAGCGAGCAGTAGTTCGTCGCGGTCGGTTCGCGGTTTCGGGGTGGCGCCGCGTTCGGAGCCGATGTATCCGGCGGGCAGGCCCAGGCCGCTGTCGGAGACCAGGTCCGTCACCGGCACCAGGGCGCCGACGCCGTACCGGGCCCGGAACCGGCGGTGGTAGTCGCGCCAGTGTTGGTAGCCGTAGGGCTGTGGGGTGGTCCGGTACAAGGCCGACACGGCTGCCTGCACTTCCGCGATCACGGCGTGCGGGAGCTGGGTCTCGCAGTCGAGGGCGGTGTCGACGAGCAGCGGTGTCGGGGTGACGGGGGTGAGACCGCGCATCCGCGCGGCGATGGCGCTCACACTGCTGTCGGACAGCGTCGGCTGGTGGGTGGACACGTCGTCACGTAACGCGAACAGCTCATGGACCAGGTCCCGTACCTCGGGAACACTGTCAGCGCCGTGCCGGTCCAGTTCGTGGCACAGGTGCTGGAAGGCGTCCACCGTGGTCATGGGCGCCCACAGGCTGGTGATGAGGAACTGCTGCTCGACCAGGCTGGTGAGAAGGGCGTCGATCTTCTCCGGCGTGGCCTGCGGGAAGCTGTCGCGCAGGTGGCCGTGAAGGTCGCCGTAGGAGATGGGAGTGCGGGCCGCGTCCATGGCGGCGGCCACCGGCCGGGCGTTACGGACGGACACCTCCACGGGAGCCAGGAGGACGGCGTGACCGTCGGAGGGCGCGCCCGGCGCCACGAGCCGGTCTCCGCGCGTGTGCGCGGCGTTGTTGGCGACCAGCGGTAGCCGCTTCAGTAACGCGGGGGTGCGCTGGAGCCGTAGAACCAGGTCGGTGACCCACTCGGCGTCCGGCCGGATCAGCGTACGGTGCTTGTCGCGCCACCGTGCGTCAGCCCGGGGCCCGACAGTCACCGGGGCGGTACCGGCGAACAGGCCCAGCGGGGTCGGCCGGTGCTGCCACCGCAGGAGATAGGAAACAGTCGACAACGCGGTGCGGCGGACATGCCGGGGCTCGGTCTGCCGGCCTCGGACGACTGCCCCGACGGCGTCGGACAGGACCGGGGTGGCCAGTTCCAGCGCGCTGCGGAAGTCCTCGCGCTGCCAGATGCGGTTCAGCCATCCGCGGGTGACGGTCACGTCGTCCAGGTCGAGGGTGCGGGGGATGTCTGCCGGCCCGGGGCTGGTGGTGGCGCGCAGCATCGCGACGCCCTGCCACTGGTAGCCGACGACTGCTCGGGAAGCCATGAGGCCCTTCCGTCAGGCTGCGCGGAGAAGGGGACAGGGGCCGGTGGGCCGGGCGAAGTGCTTCGCGCGGCCCACCGGCGGGGAGCGGCCTGGATCAGGCCGGGTCCTCCGTGAAGGAACCGCAGGCGGAGGCGCCGGTCGCGCAGGTGGTGCCGCAGCCGTCGCCCGTGGAGCACATGAGCTTGCCGTACGCGTGCTCGGCGATGACGACCTTCACGTCCAGGGGCGCGAAGTCGTCGTCCAAGCCCGTCGGCGGGGCGGGCGGGGCCAGGGTGGCGCTCGTCATGATGGTGCCCTTCCTCTTGGTGTTCGGATGGTGCGGAACGACCTGGCTCCCGGCGTCACGCCGAGGGCCAGGAGAGCGAGACCCGGCTGTGCACCTTGTCGATGACCCGGTCGGCCGGGATCTGGTCGTCAGGGGTGTCGGCCGGATAGACCCGGATGACCGGGCTGGGGCCACCGCGCCGGTTGGCCTCCCAGTCGCGCAGCACGTCGGCGACCTTGTCGGCGAACTGCTCGGCGTTCGGGCCGAGGGCGTGCACGCCGTACTCGATGTGCTTGCCGTCCTCGGTGCGGCGGGTGACGAGGTAGGCGAAGGTGCCGTCCTCGACGGCTGCGAGGGAGAACCGCTTGTTCACAGGGGCGACCAGCCCCGTGTCCAGGTCCTCGTCGACGGCCATCGTGCAGAAGCCCGGCAGGCTGATCGCCATCGCCATCTGGAGGGTGTCGATGAGTTCCTGGATACGAACGGTGACCCCGGTCCACAGCTCGTGGCGCGGTGTCGTGACGGCGTTGTCGAGTCGGTGCGGGTCGGCCGGCAGACCGTCGTCGAACTTCAGCCCGATCTCCGGAGTGCCGTTGACGAGGAGGAGTTCTTCCCTGTGGGCGGTCGAACCCTGCATCGGGACGAAGCCGCAGATCTTCGCCGACTCGCTCTCCAGGTAGGGGCCGTGCTCGCCGTTGACCTGGATGAAGGAGACCGACCGGGTCAGCCCGCGCATCCGCAGCGGGACGACCAGCCGGCCGCCCTGCTTGAGCTGCGCGGTCCAGACCGGGGAGATGTCCCAGGCCCCAGCGGTCACCATCACGATGTCGACCTCGCCGAGGTCCGGGATGGGCTCGGCAGCGTCGGCGGTGACGACGTGCACCCGGCCGTAGCCGTGCTCGTCGAGGAGGTGCCGCGCGCGGTCGGTGACGACGGGGTCGATGTCGACGGTGACGACTTCACCGTCCTCACCGACGAGCTCGGCGAGGTAGGCCGCGTTCAGCCCGCCCGAGCCGATCTCCAGGACCCGCATCCCGGGCTTCACCTGGGCCTGTTCGAGCATCATGGCCTGGATCTGCGGTGCGGAGACGGAGCTGAGCTGCACACCGTGCTCGTCCGTCTTGGTGATCACGGCGGCGTACGTGTCGTACGCCTTGTCCAGCGGCGTGTCCGTGGGTGTGAAGTCGTGCCGGGGCACCTTTCGCATCACCGCTTCGATCTCCGAGGAGGAGATGTTGCCGTCCGCGCACAGCTCGTCCACCACCTTGTTCCGCAGGCGGGTCGCCTCGTCGGGCTCGACGGTCGTGTTCGTCATGGACTTCCTTCGGTCGTTCGTGTTCGGGGGAGGTAAGCCGGCATCGCGTGCCGGTGGGCCGGGAGGTTATCGGCGACCGCTCTCCGTTCTGGGCCGGACCGCCGAGGGCTGGCGGTTTCGTGCTGACCGGCACACGCGGGCTCTGGCACACCGGTGGTGAGCCGCCCGGCGGTCCTGTCCGTGTCACTCAGGACCGCTGGGCGGCCGTCTGGGCAGCGGGCACGAGATCGTCCAGATTGACGACCTCGTAGTCCCGTAGTTCGCGTATGAGTTGGCTCGCCAGCAACCAGCCCAACTGGGGGTGCCCATACGTCACTGGCGCGTCGTCGTCCTCGACAGGGAGCGGCGCCAGCCCGGTGGCAGTGAGGCGGTACCGGGTGCCGATGACGCCCCACGGCGAGGTGGCCCGCGCGCAGAAGGCGACGTGCCCCTTCCGCAGGTGTGGGCACAGTTCTGTGGCTGGCCGCAGGTGCTTCAGACACACCGGCGGCTGGGCTGTCCTCACCGGCTCACCAGCACGGTGGGACGCGTCTTCCGCGGTCCCGGTGAGGAAGACGTACCCCCGTTCGGTCTCAGCCGGGCAGAAGCCGATCTGGCATCGAAGCTGCTCCATCGCCTTGCGCTGCCGGGTGGAGTTGACCAAGCGCCACTGCGGCTTGCCCGTCGGCTTCCCGGCAGCGTTCAGCGACTGGGAGCACCGCGCCCACAGCTCGCCGCGCGGCCCGCGGTCAGCGGGGGTCTCCTCCTGGTAGGCGAGACGTACGGCACCGAAAGTGTCCATACTCAGCGTGAGTTCCGACTCCAGCCCGCCGTACTCCCCCTCTCGCTGGGTGATGTACGGGACGAGCCGGGGCGCAGCACTGGCCCGTTTCACGCGGCTGCCCTCGCCAGGTCGAGCGACCGGAGCGGGGGGACGATCCGGCCGTCGGGGAGGAGTTCGCCGGTGTCCTCGAAGAGGAGCACGCCGTTGCACAGCAGGCTCCAGCCCTGCTCAGGCCGATGCGCGCAAAGCCGCGCGGCTTCCCTGTCGGGAGCCTCGGCCGTGGGGCACGGCGGGTTGTGCGCACACATGATGCTCGTCCTCTCGGGTGGGAAGTTGGGCCCTCTTCGGCCGGCTACGGTGCCGTGGGGGAACACGGTTCGGGCGCGGCCGAAGAGGGAGTCTCGTGGCACGGCCGCCCTGTGAAGGCGGCTATCGCTGCTTCGCTGTAGCCGTAGAAGCGCCGCAGGGTGGTGGCGTCACGGTCGCCCCAGAGCTTCGGCAGCCTTTCTCCCCACTCGACAACGAAGCAGGTGTCCGGGTAGGGCGACCACTGCACGCGGAGGTCGGGGAAGCCCGGCCGTCCAAGGAGGAGGTCACGGACCTTGAGCCCGAAGCACGGACACGACACCGGGTAGTCCCCGCCGCGCCTCGTGCCCCCGACGGGAACTGCGAGGAACGGCATGCGCATGGTGCGTACGGCGAGGCTCTTCTCCAGGAGCCAGGTGTCGGAGATCCTCCGCTCGTAGTACTCGAAGTCGTACGCGTCGTGCGGGAGGGCTATCGCCGTGGCGGTCACGGCCGGGTGCCGAACGGAGCTGGGGTCGTGGGTCACTCCGCCTCCTTGATGTAGCGGGCCTCGATCAGCTCTTCAACCAGGTCGGAGATAACGAAGGCCAGACGACGAGCAAGGCCGACGGCCTGCCGGTAGTCGGCCGGCTCACGCTCCTCCCTCAGGGGGACCCCGCGTGCAACGAGCTGGAGCATCTCCGCGGTGGGCGGGTACTGCTCGTCCGCGACGGCGATGTCGCTGAGCTGCTTCAGATGGCCCCGGAGACGGTCGACCAGGGTGTCGGTCACCGCGACAGGCGGCGTCTGCTCGCCGATGGCCGTGTCGAGGTCGTCAAAGACCTCCTCCACGTCGAGTGGCTTCCAGTTCTTGATCCGTTCCAGGACGGACCGCAAACCCTCGGCATCGAGTGGAGGGGTCCACTGCGGGGTGCAGGGCTCGTCGGCTGACGGAGGAACCACGTCGTTCTCCGGAACCAGAACGGTGAGGGACATCGGGACTCCTGGGGAGGGCCAAGTACCGGCCGCGGAGGGCTACAGGTTCTCGGTCGAATTCAGGGTCGCTATGAAGACCCACACGTCCTTGCCCGCTGGGGTTACGGACACGGACGTGTCGTCGGCCAGAGCACTCAGCAGCATCAGCCCGCGCCCCTCCTCGGCCAGGAGGGCCGGCGACGAGTACACCGGCGGACAGCGGTCATGGTCGCGAACGATGGCGGTGACGCCGTCCGGAACCTTCTGGAGGAGCAGGCTGGCCATCCGGCACCCGTCGGCGTCCCCAGGGGTGTGCTGCAAGACGTTGGTGAGCAGTTCGTTGACAACGGTCAGCGTGCGGAACGCGGTGCCGTTGTCGACGCGCCACCAGCGAAGGTGCGCTGCGACGATGTCCCGCACGGTTCCCAGGTCTTCGGCCCGGACGTCGAAACTCATGTCGAGTTGACCGTCCACGCTCTTGGACGTGGCTCGAACAGAAGCATCCCGCTCGCAGGTGTCGACGAGTAGTTTCATCGCTGCTTCCTCCGTTCTGCCGGAACCCCTTCAGCAGGGGTGGGTTGCGGTGTGTACTGGACTGGAACCGATCAGCAACCATTTAGGCAGAGCGCACCGAGAACGTGCAGAGCCTGATGCCGAGAGGTGAAGAGTTCGGCATCAACGACTTCGGGGGCAGAACATGCCGCAGCCAATGAAGCAGCTCGATCCCGGGGCGTCCCCCCAGGAGTGGTTCGGGAACGAGCTGCGCAGACTGCGCCTTGGGCAAGGGCTGTCGGCCAAGGAGCTTGGGCGGTTAGTGCAGGTCAGCGACGACATGATCCTGTCTATCGAGAAGGGTAAGTACCCGAGCTGTCGCCGCGATGTGGCTCAGCGGCTCGATGACCTCCTCGGCACGGGAGGACTCCTCGACCGGGCGTGGCCGATGGTCTTCGGCAACCGTGATGCCGACAAAAGGCGGGCTGATGCCGATAAGGCCTCCCCGCGCCGAGGGGAGGGACCCGCTCAGGCGCCGACAGGCCGCATCCTGGGCAGAGACGAACCAACTCTTCGCCCTGGGAGCCATGAGCCCGTGATTCGACGCTCGTTCCTCCAGATCGGCGGCCTCGCCGCCATAGCCCCTCTCAACCTCACCGACGTCTTCGCGCCCGCCGAACTGTCCCTTCCGGCAAACGTCAACCCGAGCCACGTCGACCAGGTCCTGGCCGCCGCCACCGCTATCAGCGGCATGGACAACGAGCTGGGCGGCGGGGGCGTAGTGCGAGACGTAGCCGCCCGAGCGATGCAGTGGTCAGCCGGCCTGCTGCAAACCCAGTTCCCCGAGCACATGCGAACCGACCTGTTCGCCGCCGTGTCACGGCTTGGCATCGTGGTCGGCGCCTCTGCCTTCGACGCCTACCACCACGACGAAGCCACCAAGACCTTCCGGTTCGCAGCGGACTGCGCCGAAGAGGCCGGCGACTGGCATCTGCGGGCCAAGACGTACTCGTTCCTCGCACGGCAAGCCGTATGGATCGGGGCGCCCGATGACGGCCTCACGTACGCCGAGAAGGGGCTTGTGCGCTCCGACCGCCTGACGGCGACCGAGCAGGCGATGCTTCACACGGCAAGGGCCAGGGCCTTCGGGAAGATGGGCAACGTCCGGGACACCATGGCGGCCGTCGGCGCCGCAGACGAGGCGTTCACTCGGGCCCGGCCCTCCGAAGACTCGCCGTGGATGGCCTACTACGACGAGGCGCAGCACAACGGGGACACGGCTCATGCCCTGTTCGATCTCGCGATCCTCGCCGGACAGGACCCGGGCCGGGCAGCGCGCCGATTCAACACAGCGGTGAACGGACACGCGGACGCCTACAAACGGTCTCGTGCGATCTCGCGGACGAAGCTGGCCTCCTTGCTCATGGCCAAGGGAGACCCTCGCCAGGCGGCGGCGCTCGGCCACGACGCCTTGAACGAGGTAGGCCGACTCACCTCCCGGCGAGCTGCCGACGATCTGCGGCAGCTCGGCCGCTTCGCCTCGAAGCATCGGACTGTCCAGGAGGCTTCAGCACTGCGAGATCGGATCGCCGCTACGGTTTCCGCATGACTCCTTCGGCATCCGAACCTGCACGTCACGTCCTGAAGCAGGCCTGTTCGGCGGTGGGATTGGACTCCGACGGAGCGGAGCCTCTCCGTCTGGCCGAGAACCAGATATGGCGGCTGCCTCGTCAGCGGGTGATCGTACGGATCGCCCGAGAGGGACAGAGCGCTGCGGCGGCCCGCGAGGTGCGCGTCGCACGCTGGCTCGCCCAGGAGAGCGTCCCGGCCGTTCGCCTGGTCGACGTGGAGCAGCCGGTAGAGGCGGACGGCAGACCCGTGACCTTCTGGGCGGAACTGCCGCCGCAGCAGCACGGCTCGGTTGAGGATGTCGCTGAACTCCTCGCGAGGCTCCACTCCCTGCCCACGCCGGCGATCGAGCTGGGGTACCTCGATCCCTTCGTCCGGGTCGACGAACGGCTGCACGCGGCCACCACGATCCGCGACGACGACAAGCAGTGGCTGCACGCCCTTCACCGCGACCTCGTAGCGGCCTGGGCCGAGCGGCCGGCCGGTCTCCCCGATCGGGCCGTGCACGGTGACGCCTGGCCCGGCAACATCGTCCGCACGACCGACGGGGTCCTGATGATGGACCTGGAGCGCTTCTCTGTCGGCCCCCCGGAGTGGGATCTCGTGTCCACTGCCGTGCGCGCGAAGACCACGGGCGTCGTCAGCGCACGCAAGTACGACCGCTTCTGTGCGGTGTACGGGTACGACGTCACGGCATGGGAGGGCTATCCCGTCCTCGCGTGCGCCCGTGAGCTGCGCATGGTGACGTACGCGGCTCAGCACGCAGCCAGCAACGCGGAGTGGAGGAGCCAGGCGCAGTATCGGATCGACTGTCTCCGCGGTCGATCCGGCCCGCGGCCGTGGCCGTGGCCGGGAATCCTCTGACCCGGGGTGCTTCAGCCTCGATCCACCGCCCGAGCTTCCAGCCACGCCTCCACCTCCGGCCAGCGGTAGCGCAAATAGCGGCCTACCTTGTGGGCTCGCGGACCCTGGTGTCGGTGATTCCATATGTAGACCGTGTTCAGTGGCACGCCCAGGAAGTCGGCCAGTTCCCTAGCACTCATCAACGGACAACGACCCCCCGCGCCACTCTCGGCTTCTGCCGCACGGGCGGTGGTTCGACGCATGAGTACTCCAAAACGGCTCGGAGCGGGCAGGAAAGAACCACGTGAGCGATAGTCCGCTGGGGTGGCAGACGGAACAGTGACACGGAATTCCAGCCGAACCAAATAGAAGAACTTTCGGCGAAATACCTCCCCTCCCTCGAACTCTCGGAAGATTCCAGCGAATCCTCGACGAGGGCTCGTCGAATCCTCGCAGACGCGTGAGCGAGGATTCTCCGAGTGAGATCTTCCCCACCACTCCACACCCTTTTCCGCAAAGACCCCAAGAATACGTTTGACATTTTCGGATCACCTGGATCAGGATCCCATTAACTCGGGAGGCGATGAACGGGCACGCGATCTCACCGTCGATGACGCCCCCTGAGACGGGAAGCCACAAAGAGACTTCAAGGCCCGCCGGAAAACAGGAGTTGAGTCCATGCCGTACGACCGCTGGCACAAGTCGCGTCCGAAAGCCGGAGAGTCGGCCTGCCGGGAGCACGGCAAGGTTCCGACGGCGGATCACGGGGTCGGCAAGCGGTGGCAGGCCCGTTGGCGCAACCGGGAAGGAGTCCAACAGACAGAGTTGTTCCGCACCGAGGCCGAAGCCCGCAGGCACGAGACCAAGATGCGGTCCGGGGTGGACGACGGGTCGTACGTCAACCCCCGCGCAGGAGAGATCAGGGTCTCTGAACTCGCCCTCACCTGGCTCAAGGGGCACGAGCACAAGAATCCGCGCACGTACCGCCGCCACAAGGAGCGGGTTCAGCTGCACATCATCCCTACCGCCGTCGGGAAGATGCGGGTGAAGGACGTGAAGCCGTCGTCACTGCTGAACTGGCTGCACGATCGCCGGCGACTGCTCGGAAGCTCCACGCTGCGCCTGGTCTTCGACAACCTTCGGGCCATATTCGACCTGGCGGTGGACGACAGCCTGATAGCCAAGAATCCCTGCCTGGCCAAATCAGTACAGGATGCCAAGCCGAAGCGAGGAGACGGCGGCCGGGCAGAGCTGACCCTGTCATGGGAAGACACCGAGAAGATCCGTGCCGAACTTCCCGACCGTTACAAGGCACTCGTCGACTGCGGTCGCGGCCTGGGCCTTCGCCAAGGAGAAATATTCGGCCTGTCGCCGGAAGACATCGACTGGACGCATCCGGACGGCCCGATGGTGCATGTACAACGACAAGTAGTCCACGACGGCTCGTTCCTGGTATACGCCCTCCCCAAGGGCGGAGACGCCGAGGACCCGAAGGACCGGTGGGTCGAGCTGACCGAGGACGTGGCCATCCCCCTGCGCGAACACATGGAGAAATACCCACCCGTCGAGGTGACCCGACCGTGGGGCCACAAGGGCGGCGACCCGGTCACAGTGCAGCTGATCTTCTACACGCGGGAGAAGACCGCCATTCAGTCGAACTGGTTCAACTCCTACCGCTGGAAGCCCGCCCTGGCAGCAGCCGGCCTCATCAAGCCCCTTGACCCCGACGCGAAGGGGCGGCGCTGGGAGAAGTCCCGCGACATGATGATGCATGCCCTGCGACACCTGTACGCGTCGATGATGATCAACGGCGGGGTAGACGTGTACACGCTCGCGGACCGGCTCGGGCACGCCGATCCCGCGTTCACTCTCCGTAAGTACGTGCACCGGATCGTGGGAGCCGGTTCCAAGATCCGCATCGCGGTCCGGAGCGCCTACACGAGGGCCGCCTGACACCCGCACTGGTCGACTTGTGCAGCATTCGTGCAAGATGATCTTCAGAAGGCTCGTTTAGGCAGGTCAGAGAGACTGTAGAGGAGTTCCGGGACATCTGAAAGCTCTAAGAAAAGCTCCCGCGAACCTCCTCCTGACCTGCACGTATGCGAGCCAGGAGGGGACTCGGCTTCGTCTGTGGGACTTCTCGGCCACTTTTGGGCCGAGCCGGGACTGCCGGTCTCGGGGCTGAGGGGCGGATTGCCCGTCACGGGCGCCGAGTGGACCGACGCCGAAGCCTTCGCCGCCTACGGCCTCGATGACGCCACCATCACCGCGCTTCACGCTGGGGCCCTGGAGTGGGCCGACGACCTCGCGGCTCGCCTCCTCGAAGAGTCCGATGATCCGCACATCGACTGATCACTTCCGGATGAGGGCTCGTGGTGAGACCGCGGGGCTTGCGCGCTGAAATCCGCCGGGCCGTGCAGTGCCAGGGTGGTCACCCCGGGTGCCCGCGGATCCAAGGATCCCAGGAACGGGGGAGGCGTCCCCTTGGTCGTCGTAGAGGACGAACTCGACCGGACGGCCGAGCAGTCCACCGCGAGCGCTGACGCCCTCGCGCCGGATCTCATGGGCGACACGGGCCGACCGGCCGTTGTCCGCGAGGGGACCGGTCAGCTACAGGCAGTACCCGATGCGGACGGGCGCCTGTTCCGCGGCCATGTCAGACGTCGTTTCCAGCACGTCCTGCGGCGAGCAGCTGCGTCTCCCAGCTGAAGGCGACGCCGGTGGCGCCCCCGTGCTGAAGCTGAACCTCGGTCATGGCCGGGATGGTCTTCTCGCGGGCCCAGTCGCGCTGCCACTCACTCGCCACGGCCATCCAGGTGATGGGCACCACGCCCGCCTGGACCATGCGCTGCACGGCCATGTCATGGGCTTCCTTCGAGGCACCGCCCGAGGCGTCGGTGACAACGAAGACCTCGAAGCCCTCACCCGCCGCCTGTATCGCCGGCATCGCGACACAGATCTCCGTCCAGAGACCGGCGATGATCAGCTTCTTGCGGCCGGTCGCCTTGACGGCGTCGACGACGCGCTCGTCCTCCCAGGTGTTGATGAGCGTGCGGTTGATCGGCTTCTGCTCCGGGAACACATCCTGCAGCCCCTTGATGAGGTAGCCGCCGCGCTCCTCCAGCACGCTCGTCAGGATGGTCGGTACGTCGAACACCTTGGCGGCCTTGGCGAGGGCGACGACGTTGTTCACGACCATCGTGGGTTCGTGGCTGTTCAGGTTGGCGAACTGGAACGGCTGGTGGTCGATCAGGACGACGACGCTCTCCTCGGGCGTCAGCAGTGCCTGCAGTCCGGACTTCGCTTCGTTGCTCATGGGTCCCTCTCCGGGTGTTGGTATCTGCGTGCTCAGAGTGCTCAGAGTGCTCGGACGGACGCCGTCGATCTCGACGCCGTAATACGGCCGTACGCGTCCGCGCATACGCTCCTGAGGCCGGGTCGGCCAAGCACCACGCTGAATCGGCTGATAGCACGTCACGGACCGGCACGTCTCCGCATCGAGACGGTTCACGGCATCAGTGACGGCCCCCCGTCCGATCAAGTTGATGACACGTCACCTACATTAGCAGCGACACTTGACGTGTCAACTAAATGCCGACCCATCGTCCGCACCCGAGCCCACGTGGACGGCCGTACTCACAAGTCGAGGCACCCTCGCTCCCGTTGCCCTCCCGGCACTGATGGAGCAGGTCCGCAAAACGCGGTCAGATCTATGCGGTGGTCGACGCGGGCTTTGACGAGGCGGTCGGCGGAGGGCGGGACGCCGTGGACATACGCCTCCACGATGACCGCATGGAGGGTCTGGTCGATGCGGGGCCGACGTTCCAGAAGGCTGGGAGAGAAGCTCCCGACGCGCAGCTTTCCGAGGACTGGGGCGCGGGCGGCGGCGAAGGCGCCGACGGCCTCGCCCGCGGCGTCACCCGACAGCCCGACCGGCCGCCGCCTCGTCAAGGCCATCGACGTCCAGCCCCTGAGAAGAAGGCCGCTGAATCCGGTCCCCGCGGGTGGTGACGCCCGCCGTTCGTCGCGGAAGGCCGTGACCTTACGCCGGGAGCGCTACGAGCTTGCCGCCCGGGTGCCCGGTCCGGCTCACTTCCAGCGCAGCCGCCAGTACGGCTGGAGACGGCTCCGCCCACAGCCGCACAGCATGCCTCTGGCCCCGGCGCGCGGGCCTTGCGGCGTGTCCGCGTGCTCGCTCCGCGGTACGAGCTCCCCAGGGTAAGTTGACGCATCAACTTGATGGGGTAGGGTGATGTCCTGGCTGGCGGAATTCCGTCGAGTCGAGCGGGGCCAGGCCCACCAGGAGGACGTATGACGGTCGAAGTGAGCGACGTGCCCGAGGCGAAGCGCTACGAGGCCCGCGTCGATGGAGAGTCCGAGGTGGCGGGCGTCGCGGAATACATCCGTACGACGGAACTCGTCGCGTTCGTGCACACCGAGGTCGAGGCGGAGTACGAGGGCAGGGGAGTCGGGTCCGCGCTGGTCCGCACCGCCCTTGACGAGGCACGCGCCGCGAACCTGCGGGTGCTGGCCACCTGCCCCTTCTTCGCGGGTTGGATCAACCGGCACCCCGAGTACCAGGACCTGCTGTACCAGTCCCGCAGCAAGGTCAGTGACTGAAGAGCCGAGCACGGCAGTGACGGAGGCAGGTATGAGCGGTGGATCCGAGCGGAAGACGTACCGGGCGCAGTCGATCACGGTGACCTTCGAGGCCAGGCGCTGCCTGCACGCAGCCGAATGCGTCCAGGGCCTGCCCGAGGTGTTCGACACGGCGAAGCGCCCGTGGATCCAGCCGGACAACGCCACGGCCGAGCGCCTGGCCGAAGTGGTGCGGCGCTGCCCCTCGGGTGCGCTGCAGTACGAACTCGTGGACGGCGGGGCAAAGACCCCGACCGGCCCACCACGATCACCCGCGGTTCCACCGGGCAGCTGACCGTGTGCGGGTGAGCTGCGCGCGGCGCCACGTCGCGACATGGCCACGGTTGGCCCCCTTCATCGCGCAGCGAGAGCGGAGCGGTCCCGGCGCCTTCCGGCTCGTGCACCGGGCCGGGGCCTGAAACCGAGGCCTCATGGGCACGACAGACACGGCTTCGTCGAGGGTCGCGTCATCGCCACTGTGAGTAGATGAGCTGTCAACGATTTCGTTAGACTGCCCCCATGGACGCACCGCCCCGCTGGCTCAACCTGGAAGAGAAGGCCGCCTGGGACAGCTTCATCCGCATGCAGGAGAAGCTCATCGGACGGCTGTCCCGCCGCGTCCAGGCCGACTCCGGAATGTCCGCGTCCGACTACATCGTGCTTGTCAGCCTCACCGAACGGGGCGGTGGACGGATACGCTTCCTGGATCTGGCCAAACTCGTGGAGTGGGAGAAGAGCCGAATGTCCCACCAGATCACGCGGATGGCGAAGCGCGGGCTCGTGGCCAGGGAGGAATGCCCCGACGACGGACGCGGAGCATTCATCGTCGCCACCCCGGCCGGCTACAAGGCGATCGAAGAGGCCGCACCCCAGCACGTCGAGCACGTCCGCCGCCTGTTCATCGATGCCCTGACCCCGAACCAGCTCAGCACACTCGCCCGGATCTCCGAGCGTGTCCTGGACCACATGGAGAAGCAGCCGGACTGACCGAGGCGCCCGTCGCCGTGGACTTTTGTCACATGTTGATCATGTGACCGGCCAGGCCGTGCACCGCTTCCTTGACCGCTTCACCCAGGGTCGGGTGGGCGTGGATGTTACGGGCGACCTCGTGGATGGTGAGGTCCCACTGCTGGGCCAGGGTCAGCTCGGGCAGCAGCTCGGTGACCTCGGGGCCGATGAGGTGGGCGCCGAGGATCTCGCCGTGCCGTTTGTCGCTGATTACCTTGACGAAGCCGCCGGGCTCGGCCAGGCCGTGCGCCTTGCCGTTGGCCGTGAACGGGAACTTGGCCACGTCGACGTCGAAGCCGGCCTGACGGGCCTGCTCCTCGGTGTAGCCGAAGCCGGCGATCTGCGGCTGGCAGTAGGTGGCGCGGGGCACCATGCGGAAGTCGATTTCCATCGTCTCGGCTCCGCCGATGGTCTCGGCGGCGACCATGCCCATGGCTTCGGCGGCGTGCGCGAGCATCAGCTTGGCCGTCACGTCACCGATGGCGTAGATGTGGGGAACGCTGGTGCGGCCTCGCCCGTCGACGTCGATGGCGCCGCGGTCGGTGAGCCGTACACCGGTGGCCTCCAGACCGTAGCCGGTGACGCGCGGGGTGAAACCGACGGCCTGCATGACCCTGGCCGCCTCGATCGTCCGCCGGGTGCCGTCCTGGGTGACGCTCACGCGCACGGGGGACGCCGGGTCGGTGTCGTCGATGGCTTCCACCCGGGTGGAGGTGAGCACCTCGATGCCGAGCTTGCGGTAGTTCTTGGCGAGTTCCTTGGAGACGTCGGCGTCCTCCAGGGGGACGATCCGGTCGGCGAACTCCACGAGGGTCACCTTGACGCCGTAGTTGTGCAGTATGTAGGCGAATTCGACGCCGATGGCGCCGGCGCCCGCGATGACGATGCTCTCCGGCAGTTCCTCCGCGAGGATCTGCTCCTCGTACGTCACGACGCGGTCGCTCAGCGCCGTACCGGGCAGCAGCCGGGTGGTGGCGCCGGTGGCGATCACGCAGTGGTCGAAGGTGAGCGTCTCGGTGCGGCCGTCACCGAGGGCGACGCGCAGGGTGTGCGCGTCGGTGAAGGTGCCCCGCCCGTCGTACTCGGCGATGCCGTTCTTGCGCATCAGGTAGTGGACGCCGGATACGCGCCCGTCGGCCACCTTGCGGCTGCGCTTGTACGCGGCGCCGTAGTCGAAGGTGACGGTTCCCTCGGCCCGGATGCCGAACGTGCTCGCCTGGGTCGTCACGATGTGCGCCAGTTCCGCGTTGCGCAGCAGTGCCTTGGACGGGATGCAGCCCACGTTGAGGCAGACACCGCCCCAGTACTTTTCCTCCACCACCGCGACGCTCAGGCCGAGTTGCGCACATCGGACCGCTGCCGTGTAGCCCCCCGGGCCGGCCCCCAGGACGACGACGGCAAAGTGCTTGCTCATGGCCCCCTCTTTCCTCTTGTGCGTTCCCCGCTGATTGTTCACCGCTCGCCAGAGCCACCCCACCATTACTCACACGATGTGACGGTCCTTACACTCTCGCCGGATCGTTCCGCGCGGCAGGTATCCGGCCGCCCGCTCCCCCGTTCAGGGGAGGCGGTCACCGGCGGCCCCGAAGCGGACAGGCCGTCACGGCCACGGCTCCGTGGGGCGCACGAGGATCGGACCCGGCAGGCCCCGCAAGAAGCCGTCACGGCCACGGCTCCGTGGGGCGCACCGTGTCGAAGGCGAGGCCGCTGGAGCTCTCGCCGGTACCGGGCGTCTTCTCCCTGCGCACCCAGCTGTGCCAGGAGCCGTCCGACCAGCGGGCCAGCACCGGGCGGCGGACCACGCGGATCCCCTCGCGCGGCACTTCCTCCTCGTGCAGCCACAGTCCGGGGGTGATCAGTCGGCCCTCGGGACGCGAATCGAGCCCGGGGCCGGTGAGTGCGGCCAGCCGGAACCGGATCCGACCGGCCCGTACCGGCTCGGGGACCAGCGGGAACCAGTAGTCCGGCACGATGCTCTGCACGGCGTACGCGGGCAGTTCGCCGACGGTGTCCGGGACCGATGCGTCGCCGCGCGCCCAGCGGTCCCGGCGGTCGACCGGTTCCCCACGGCCGTCGGTGTAGTGGTGCTGAACGGCCCATGCCAAGTTGGCCAGATCGTCGCGGGCCAGGACCACGTGTTCGAGCGGCTGTCCCGTCTGGCCGCGTTCGGTGGGCAGGATCAGCAGCCCGGACGCCGCGGGATGGTCCGGGTCGGGGCTGTCCAGGGTGAACATCGACCAGGACGGGTCCTCCCGGCCGGCGCGCCGCACCAGGTGCTGGCGGCCGAAGACGTCGCGCACCAGCAGCTGGTCAAGGACGGTCAGTGAGGCGGTCGGCACCTCCAGCGGGACCAGGAACCAGTCGTTGCCGAAGACCGTGGCGAACGAGATCAGGAGCAGGCGGCCGGTGTCCAGGGTGGACACATCCGTGGCCCCGAGGTCGACCAGGGCGTCCTCCGTCTCCCAGTACCGGTCGGCCGGCAGCCCGCCGTAGCGCACCGTCGACGGCAGGCCTTCCTCCGTGAACGCGTGGCTCGGGCCCTGCGGTGCCGCCCCGGCCTCGGGGTCGGGGTGGACGTCGAGGCTGTACCAGTCCAGGCCGTCGCCCTGGTACTCCTCGGCTCGCAGCACCGTACCGCCGGTGGACAGTTCGGCGGCGTACTCGCAGCGGTGCGGGTCGAAGCAGTCCGGGCCGTGCTCCGCCAGTTGTCCGGCCCACCAGCTCCGCCACCGTGCGGCGACGTCACCGAGTCGCGGGTCCGGACCGGTGTCGAAGGTGCCCGCGTCCAGCGCGGCCGCCACCGACTGCGCGTCCGGCATCCGGCCGTCGAGCAGGCCGACGAGGCCCGTGTCGGGCTCGCCGGCCGGAAGTCGGTGCGGGGCCAGGGCCGTCAGGGCGGCGGTGAGCAGTCCGGCTTCGTCGCACATGCGCAGCAGCGCGGCGCCGCCCTCGGCGCGCAGCCGCTCGTCGACCCGGACGGGTTCGTCCTCGATCTGGGTGTCCAGCGGGCCGTGGGCCAGTCGATAGGGCACCCAGTCGGCGGCCCCGTCGGGGCGCCACGCGTCGATGGGCGCGCTGCTGCCGGTCATCCGGACCACCGCCGGGGAACCGGCGTCCTGGGCGGTGAACTCCCCGAACTGCCACTGCCGGGTGAGCAGCCACAGCGGGTCGTGCACCCGTGCGGCCAGCCCCGCCTCGACGTCGGAGGTCCGGTGCCGGACCTGTAGCTGGAAGGGGCCCTCCTGGTCGCTGTCGTCCCTCTTCGTCTCGATCCTGCCCAGTGCCCGGCCGGTCGCGCCCTCGTGGGCGATGCGGACGGCGGGGAGGAGCGCGCCCAGCGCGGGCAGGTCGTCGCTGTCGACGGCGCGCAGCTTGGCCAGCTCCAGCGTCTCCCTCACCACCTGCACCAGGCCGTCGGAGGTCCAGCCGCGGCTCAGGTCCGGGGGTACCGCGATGAGGAGGTTGTGCGGGGCCTTGGCGTCCGGGCGGTCGTAGTGGAAGGCGACCCCGGTCAGTTCGGTCTGCGGGGCGGGATCGGGTCCGGGCGGAAGCTGATCCGAACCGGGGAGGAGTTCGATCCATTCGTCGAGTACGACGCCGGTGACGGCCGCGCCGGGCGGGATGTCGGCCGGTGCGTGCCAGACCAGGTGAGTGGTGGCGGGCGGTCGCTGTCCGGCGGGGAAGGTGCCGCCGATCCAGGCGTCACCGTCACTCGTCGGGTGCTGGGCGGCCCGCAGGCGTTCGACCCGCCCGGCCCGGTTCCCGGCCAGCAGCAGCGTCTCGTGCAGGGTGCGCGCCGGCGGCCGTACGGCGGCGTTGCGCCGCAGCCAGTCCTCGACGGCGGCGCCGGGCAGTTCGCCGCGGCCCTCGGGAGGCGGTGTCGGGGCGGTGAGCTCGGGCAGCAGCGGGATGTCCGCGCCGAGCACCTCGGACAGGGCCGTCCTGGCCTGTGAGAGCCAGGAGTCGGCCGACTCGGGCGCGACCTGCTCCGCGGCCAGGTCGCGCAGCCCGGCCCCGGCGGGGTGTCCGGCGACCAGGGGGCCGGCGGCGAAGGCGGCGAGGCGGGTGCGCAGCCCCGCCGTGTCGACCGAGCGGCCGCCCGGGTCCTCGGGCAGGTGCGACGGCAGCAGCGGCTGCGCGGTGGACAGCAGGGAACGGATCCGGGCCGCCCGGCCGTGCAGGGCGCTCCAGCCGGGTCCGTCCCAGGTGACCGGTGTGTCCGGCGTGACGCCCATCGCGTTCTGGACGGCCCTGCGCAGCCCGGCCGGTTCCACGGCGGCCGCGTCCAGTACGGTGCTCAGCGCGCCCGATCCGAGCCGGTCGGCGGTGAGTTCGAACGGCCGGGCGTCGTCCTGCCCGCCGCCCAGTCGTCCGGCGAGTGTCCAGCCCTCGGCGGGGCCGAGGAGATGGGCGACCCAGCTCTCCAGCGCGGGTTGCAGCGCGGCGAGCGGATCGGCGGGCCAGCCCGTCGGCGTGGCCGGTTCGGCCGGGAACAGGGCGGCCGTCCGGTGGGTCAGGGCTCGGGCTCGGTGCGGGGTGCTCAGCACGCGGAAGGTGTCCGGCACGTCCTCGCCGCGGCCCAGGGTGTCGGCGGTCAGGCCCGCGCGGATCGGGTTGCCTCCCACCAGTTGATGGACGCTCTCGGCCAGCACCAGGTCGCCGACCGCGTCGAGCGCGTCGGCGAGGTCGTCCAGCAGCGGTGTCACGGCCGCCCGGTCGGTGTCCGACCCGACCACCGGCGCCTGGTCGATGACGCTGGCCTGGTCGGGCGCGCCCGCCCCGGCCCGCGCGAGGGCCATGCCGTCGACGACGTTGCGCGCCGAGATCGCCTCGGCGCTGCGCGCCCAGAGGTCCGCGTCGGGCTCCTGCGCCGGCGTCTCGGGCACGACCGGGACGGGGAACTGGCGGCGGAACCGCTCGATCAGGTGGTCCAGCTCGGCGTCGTGCAGGGCCCGTTCGAACCGGTAGCCCAGCAGCGAGCCCAGGTTCTGGCCCTGGCGTACGCCGCCGAGCAGCCAGCGGGCGATACGGGTGCGGCGGGAGGTGAGGTTGACCGCGTAGCTCTGTTCGTCGGGGTTGCCGAGGAAGCCCGAACGCAGGACGGCGGCCGTTGCGGCGTGGTGCAGCGAGGGCGCGTGGATGTAGCCGTCCTTCGCGGACACCTCGACGGTGGTCGTCACGTCGTCCAGCTCGATGTCGAGCTGTTCTCTCGGCTCCGGCGGGCGCAGGTCCTCCACCCAGCCGTAGCAGCCGAACCGGACGCCCTCGGCCCCGGATGCCCGCAGCTCGGCCAGACGCTTCGACGCCAGTGAGGTGATCCAGGCGTCCAGTCGGTGCGCGTGGACGTCGACGACCTCCGCCAGCAGTTCGGGCAGCCGGGTCACCGGTACGGCGGCCAGGGTCCGCAGTGCCTGTTCGAGCCTGGGCAGCGCGCCCGCGGCCCGGTGCGCGGCCGCGACGCGTTCATCGCGCTCGCGCTCGTCCAGGCCCTCCAGTACGTCGGCCACCAGCTGGTCCACATCGCCGAGGACGGCCAGTGCCTGGCGCAGAGGGTCGTCGGTGGGGTCGAAGTCGTCCAGGAAGGTGGACCAGTTGGGCAGGAACAGCAGCGCGTCGAGCACACCGCTCATGTCCGGTTCGGGCTCCTCCGGGGGTTGTGGAGGTGCTTCGTCGTCCTCGGGCGGGACCCCGCCGTCCCCGCCGACCGGCCCCTCCCCCTCCGGCGGAACCTCCCCCTCGCCCGGCTGCTCCTCCTCGCCGTCCGGTTCGTCGGCCGGCATCGGAAGATCGAAGAACGTACTGCGCCGGGGCGGGGTGTCCCGTCCCGTGGACAGCTCCACCGGCCACTGGAGGTCGAACGCCTCGGCGTCCAGCTCGCCCGCCAGGAAGGCCCGTACGGCGTCCAGATAGTCGGCCGTGGCGGTGGCCCGCGCCGGAAAGGCCTCCGGGTCCGGGCACAGCCTGGTGGCGAACTCCGGGACGCCGGTCTCCTGGTCCAGGCCCCAGCCGAGCGAGGTCCAGCCGTCGCTCCTCGTGGTCCAGCGCAGCATGCCGTCAGGGGACAGACCGGGCAGGCCGAGTGTCGCGGGGGGTTCGTCGAGTGGTGTGCGCGACACGGCGCGCCCCGGCCTGTTCATGCGGATCATGGCCAGGCCGGTGGCCACCGGCAGCCGCTGCAACGCCTCCACGGCGACCTGGTCGACCGGTCGGCCCTGCTCGACCCGGGGGACGGGGTCGATGGCCTCCGGGTTGTTCAGCGCCGCCCGCGAGCGTTCCCGCAGCCGCAGCAGCCAGGGCGCGATCAGGCCGTCCACGTCGTCGACGTGTTCGGCGCGCCAGTCGTCGAGCGCGGTGGCGGGCAGGACGCCGTACGGCTGGCGGCCGGCGCGCAGCATCGGCAGCGGCCCGCGGCCGCGGACATGGTCGGCGAGGTGGTCGCGGATCGCGCGCCACGGCCCGGCGGGAGCGACCCGGTTCACCTGTTGGGTGCCCAGGTCGATCGTCTTGAGCGCGGCCTCGGCGAAACCCTTGCCGAGCGTGGGCCAGGTGAGCAGGGTCAGCGCGGCGACGGCCGACGGTTCGGTGTCCGCGGCGCCGGGGCAGCCGCGCAGGAATCCGGCGTCCGGCAGGCCGAGGGCGGCCGCGAGCGCGTCGGCGACCGGCCGCTCCCCCGCTTCCGGGTCGGGGTCCGGGCCCGGGTAGGCGGGGGCCGAGGACCAGCCCGAGCGGGCGCGTGGGGTGTTGTTGGTGGCGGTGCCGGAGGGCAGCAGGCCGAGCCCGCCGCCGAACCGGTGGCCGTGCAGCAGGTCGCGGAGCCGGGCCGCGCCGTCCGCCGGCCCGTCGTCGCGTACGCCGACGACCAGCAGCTGGTCCAGGTTCTCGGTGTTCTCGGGCGGGAGGACCAGCTCGATGCCCATGCCGGCCTTGACCGCTTCGAACCAGTCGGTCTCCCAGCCCTCCTCCTCGGCGCGCAGCAGGCCGATCGGCAGCGGGTCGGGTACCCGGCGGCCCAGTTTGTCGACCACCACCTGACCGTCGAACAGCCCGAGGAAGCGCCACTGCTTCGGCATCGACACCGCGCGCGTACGGTGCGCGCCCGGATCCTCGGGACGTACCGCGGGCTGGGGAGCGCCGGGACGGCAGGCACGGACCGCCCAGGACGCGCGGGCCGGGCGCAGCTCGGTGAGCACCTTCTGCCAGGCTTCCGGGCCGGGGTTCTGCCAGTACGCGGTGCCCGCGGCCGTCTCGGCGGGGGTCAGCTCGGGTTCGAACCGGGAGAGCAGGAGGTCGTCCGGGTAGATCCGCACCCGCAGGGTGCGCGGCTCCCACCAGATGGTCTCCACGCGGACCGGCAGCAGCGCGATCGGGGCGGTGTTGTCGTCGGGGAACAGCGACTCGCCCTCTCCCAGAGCGCGGGTCAGCTCCTCCTGGGCCGAGGCGGCCAGGCCGTTCGACTCCTCGGCGGCGCGCTGAAGCTCCGGCAGGGCCGCCTCGGCCGCGGCGAGCGCGTCGGCACTGCTCGGTGGGAAGGGGGGCTCCGGGAGGCCGGCCTGGATGTGCGCCCGGAGGCGTCGCACCACGGCCTCCTGCTCATCCGCGCGGGCCTGCGCGGTGTCGGCTTCGGTGCGTGCCCGGTCCAGCTGCGCGCGTGCGGCGAACGCGTCGGTCATGTCCCCACTGCTCCTGTCCTCGGGCGGGTGTTCAGCCGCCCAGCAACGTGGTGGCCCGGAAGGCCAGCTGGAAGGGCTGCTGGAAGGCGATGCGGGCCATGTCGGCCGCGTCCCGGGCCCAGACCGGTGGATCGGGCTGGGTCAGCCGGGTCGGCGTGGTGGGGGCCTGGCCGAGCCGTACGCACCGGGCGGCGTCCACGCCGACGCCGTTCCAGGTGAGGTCGGCCCAGGTCCCCATGGCGGCCGGCTGTTCGCCGGAGTCGAACCCGAACTGGGTGCCGCGCATCGGTTCGCGGAACACGAAGAACCAGTCCTCGGAGCGGGCCCGCTCCTCGTCGAGGTCGGCGAACAGGTACAGCACGGTGGAATCGTCCAGGACCAGCGGCGTGGCCGGCACTCCGTCGAACGCGGGCGGCAGTTTGCCGTCCACCGCGCGTACGGCGAGCAGGGCGGTGCCGGGGAAGCGGCGCAGCAGGTCGCCGCGCACGAGCATCGCCAGATCGCCCTCGCCGCCGGTGCGCAGCCGACCGCCCAGCGGGGCCTCGGGCGGCCACAGCGCTATCTCCTCGACGTCCGCGCTGTCGCCCGGCCAGAAGCGGGCGAAGGGGGTGCCGCGCTGGTCGGTGGGGAACTCCCGCCACAGCAGCTCTCGGTTGAACTCGTGGTTGAGCCCGACCAGCAGCGCGGCGATGAACTCCGGGTTGGTCTCCAGCAGGGTCACCGAGTCCGGCGGCAGGGCGCCGATGCCCGGCAGGGCCCACTCCGGCCAGCGGGCCAGCAGTTCCTCGGCGATCGGCACGGTGAACTTCGGGTGGGCCATGATCGGCCGCAACGGACGGTCGCTCTCGGCACGTTGCGTCCAGGAGCCGGCGGGGATGCGGTCGGCCATCCGGAGCACTTGCAGCGGCAGGGGATCGAGCCTGCGGCGCAGCTCGCCCGGAAGACCGGCCTCCGGCTCGCCGTCGCCCATCATGCCCAACTGTGCCAGCTTCTGCGCGAGGTACGGCTCGGCCGCCTGGCCGTCGCCGGCACCGCCGTTCGTGCCACGCCGGGCCCGGCGGGCCGCTGCGCCGTTGGAGCGGGTCAGCCGGACGAACGAGGTACTGGCCGTCCCGATCGGCAGCTGCTCCGGGGCCGCGACGAGCATGGTGGCCAAAGTGGTCCCCTCCGCGCCGGGCTCGGCCGCGGACACGGGCACCCGTCCGCTCACCGGTGCCATGACGGTGACCAGGTCGGCCGCTCCCAGCGGGGCGACGTGCTTGTGCTGGGCCCGCTCGGCGGCGACGGCGGCCAGCTCACCCGCCGCCAGCAGCCGGTTGGCCTGCCGGATCGCGCCGACCTGCTCCCAGGCGCGGGCCATCAGGAACTCCTGCTCCAGCTGCGCATAGCGGGCGCCGAGCGCGGCGGCCACCCGCCGGCGGACCTCCAGGTTGAGGGTGCTCATCCAGTGGTCCGGCTCGGCGGGCACGGTCTGCTCGCCGGTGTGGTGGCCGCCGTAGAGCGGCGGGGCCACGGCGACGACGTCCGCGTCCTCGACGGGTTCCTCGTCGCCCGCTGCCACGATCTCGTCCCGGCGCAGGGCCGGTGCGTCCACGCGTTCGCGGATCAGCGCGCGGAACCGGTCCTGGGCCGCGAGGTCGGACCAGGTCTCGGGCGTCGCCGTGCCGGGCGCCCGCAGCGCGCCGTCCATGGCGACGGTGGCCGGCCCGGCGGACTCCTCGGCGGGCCAGGGGCGGCGGACGTCGATGATCCGGGTGCCGAGTCCGGCCTCGGCGGCGGGCCGGAAGCGCAGCCTGCGGGCGAGTTCCTCGAAGGTGCCCGCTTGTCCCGTGCGGAAGGTCCACCAGTGGTAGACGGGCAGGTCGACGGTGTCCCGGCCGGGGACCGGCCAGGCGTCCGCGGTGGCCGCCGCCCCGGGTGCCGCGTTCAGGCCCGCGTCCCGCCCGGCGGCGGTGGTGGGCACCACCGCGGCGATCCATCCGCGGTTAGGGGCCAGTCGGCGCGGGCACAGCAGGCGGCCGACGACACCGGCCGAGTGGTCGCGCATTCCCTGTTCGGTGAGCCGCCGTGCGCTCTCGACGTCGGTGACGTCGTCGGGCAGCCGCGCCTCCACATGGGTCCAGGCCCACCGCTCGGCCAGCGGGGGCAGGGCGGCGACCGGGGCGGTGAGCACGGGGAGCGGGTGCACGGCGCGCGGCGGGGCCGCCTCGTCCTCGGCCAGCACGACCAGCACGATCCAGGGCTGCGGGGTGGGCCCGCCCGGTGTGGCCACCGTGCCGGGAGACAGCAGCCAGGGCAGGTCGGCGTGCGCCAGCTCGACGCTCGCCAGCACGTTCTCCGCGGCGTCCGCCGTGCCGGGCGGCGGCTCCTGCCGCAGCACCATCGCACGGTCGAAGCCGAGCACGTCGCCCGGTCCCACCAGGGACAGGGTCGGTCCCCTCACCTCCGGCTCCTCGCGGCGGCCTTCGATGTCCCGGCTGAACCGCACGGCCGTCGACAGTGCCTGGCCGTCCGACGCGGCGGCGGCGCCGATCCGCGCCGAGGAGAAGAACCACCGTGTGCTCATACGCCGCTCCCGAACGGATCGCGTGACAGGGGCCGCCCGCCCGGCGCGGTCATCGGCGCACCTCCCAGCTCTCCACGAGCCGCAGCGTCTTCCGCGGTCGCGCGAGCTGTCCGCTCACCGCCTGCCAGGCGTCGGAGGTGGCGTCGACCAGGCTGACGTCGTCGAGCAGCGGCGTGAGGGTGTCGGCGGCGGCCACGCTCAGCCGGGCAGGGCGCACCTGGACGGCCGCTTCGGGGGTGTGCCACCGTTCGAGCCGTTCGGCGGCGCTGACGGCGTAGACGGCCTCGCGGCGGAAGAGACCCGGCCAGACGGAGAACTGCCGTTCGGGCAGCGGGGGTTCGTAGCCGGTCTCGTAGCCGTCGTCGACGCGGTGGCCGGTGCCGGTCCGGACGCCGTCGGGGCCCGCCCGCAGTCCGCCCGCGCGGCTGACGAACGCGGGCTCGGTGAACTGCGCGTCCTCGGTGAGGTCGAAGAACTCGCCGGGCACGAACCGCTCGGACAGCGAGGGGAGTCCGGCGGCGGGCTGTGACCTGCCGAGGGTGATGTCCTTGATCGTCCAGGTCTGCAGCGGTACCGGACGCCGCTCGAACCGGGAGATCGGCACGCCCAGCGGGACCACCCGCTGGGTGACGCGCAGGGTGGCGTCGGGGTGCACCAGGCTTCCCTGGTTCAGTTTCTCGTTCGCGGCGGGGGTGAAGACCAGCGCGGTGCGTTCGGCGGCCGGCCGTTCCGCGGCCCAGGCCTTCGTCTGCGCCAGTTCGGGGGTCAGTGCCTCGAGCGGATTGCGTCCGCCCTTCTGCTGGACGGCCGGCGGCGAGCCCCAGCGGACGTCGAAGTCCAGCTCGACGTCCCAGAACAGCACCGAGATGCTGCCGGTGCCGAACGCGTGCCAGGGGGCGGGGCCCTCCAGCGTGAAGTCCAGGGCGATCCCGGCCAGTCGGCGGCCGAAGGCGCGCACCGCCACTCCGGCCCGTACCCGTACGGAGAAGGCGAAGACCGGGTCGAAGACGAACAGCGCGTCCAGTCCCAGCCAGCCCTGCACACCGCAGCCGGCGATCGTGGCGTCCAACTGCACCTGTCCGCCGAACATCACCGCGTTGGAGGTGACGGCGAAGTAGGCCTCCATGCGCAGTCCGAAGCCGTTGCCCGGGGCCAGGTCCACCTGGAGCCGGTCGAGCGCGGGCACCCGGGCGGGACGGGTGTAGCGAGGGTGGAAGCCGCCGGCGGACAGCACGAACTCCGGCTGCGCCCCGCCGCGTACGAGCAGGTAGATCTCGCCGCGCACGGCCAGTCCCACGATCCACGAGCCGGACAGCGACACCAGCAGTTCGACCAGGGGGACGGCTGGTTCGATACGGCCGAACACACTGGCCTGGAGGCGGATGAGCGGCAGGACCGGGTCGGGCAGCCCGACCAGCAGCCGTCCCAGCAGGATCGCGCGCGCCGGTGCGGGCAGTTCGAGGATCACCGCCCCGGACAGCGACACCATCCGGTCGCCCCAGGTGATGCGGATCATGGGCCCGACCAGGATGCGCCCGGCGGCCACCGGGAACGCCGAGCCGAGGGACCCGATGATCTCCTGGGCGCGTTCCACGGCCCGGTCGGGGAACAGCACATGGTCGGCGTTGCCGTCGCAGACGAGTTGTTGCAGCACGGGGACGTCGGCGCGTCGGTTCACCCCGACCAGCCCGCCGACCGCGTCCAGCGCGAATCCCAGGCCGAGTTGGATACCGGGAGGCGGGAACTGGGCGGCGAGCAGCACCAGGAAGCTGGTGGGTGCCTTGCCGTCGGGCGGCCGGAACAGGGCGACCGCCTGGACGCGCAGCACGCCCAGGTCGACCGAGATCAGGCCGCCGTAGCCCTGGTCGGGGGTGCGCCGGACCAGGCCGCCGCCGGAGACGGGCGGCACTTGGAGCTCGGTTCCGATGCCGTCCGGGAACAGCTCGCGCAGTCGGCTCGGGTCGAGTCCTGGGCGGGTCGCCGGGGAGAACGTGACGGGCAGTTCGATGCCGGCGCGGTCCAGGTGGACGCGGAGCGGCAGGCCGGGCAGCCCGGCGCTGGCCGACACGGACAGGGCCAGCCGTGGCTCGCCCCCGTCGGAGGTCAGCTCCAGGGCGGCACCCCGGCTGGACACGGCCGGACCGCTCAGCCGGAGCGGCAGGGGGGCCTGCAGGCCGCCGGTGCCGGCGAAGCGCAGGCCACCGGTCCGGTCGGCGCGCAGGACGACCGGAGGGGGCGGACCCGACATGGGGCTCGCCCCGCCGACGCCGAGGAGCCTGGCCAGTGCGGCGGGCAGGACGGCGGCGGTGAAGCCCTGCAACTCCAGTTCGGCGGCGGCGGGTGTGCCGGGTTCCGAGGTCACGCCGAGCGTAATGCCGTCGACGCCGATCCCCGGCCCGTCGGTCATCCCGGCGGCGAGCCGGCCGGTGCGGCGCAGCCGGATCGTCGCGGTTCCGCCGGGCGGCGCGGGCGGCAGGCCCGGCCCGAAGGCGGCGTCCCAGCCCTGTCCGGAGGTGACGGTCGCCTCGGCGCTCCACGGCCCCCGGGCCGTTCGGGGCAGCGTCAGGGCCGCTCCCGGGGTAACCACCACGTCGAACACCGGTCCGTCCGCGGTCACTCCGAGGACGGCGCGCCCGGTCGCCGGTCCGGCGGGGTCGTTCAGCACCAGGGCGACGCCGAGCGGCGCGCCGGGCGCCCGCCGCCAGCCGTGCAGCCGGACGGGCGACGCGGCGTCCAGGTCGCCGAGTGTCTCCCGTACGAGTTCCACCAGGGAGTTCCCGGCGGGCAGCCGGTCGTGCACGGCGAGCAGTCGCCCGGCGAGCACGGTGCCCGCGGCCGAGGGGTCCTCGCCGACCTCGGGCAGGGCGCGGGCCAGGCCGTCCACCGCGTCCCGGGCCAGCGCCCGCAGTTGACCGGCGACCTGCTGGAGAAGCTGATGCGGGTCCATGAGGGCTCACCCCTGGTTGGCTTCGCCGTTGTCGATCACCATGGGGCCGTTCATGGTGCCGACGCCCAGCCAGCGGCCGTTCGGGCTGAACCGCAGCGCCAGCACCTCGTCGGTGGGCACGGTGTACAGCTCGCCGCCGGTGACGTTGAACAGCCGTACGACGTTGTCGATGGAGGCGCTGGCCGCGAGCTTGCCGTTGGGGTGGAACGCGACCTGCGTGACGGCTCCGAAGCTCGCGTCAGCCGGGTCGCCGGGCTTCAGTTTGGGTGCCCGGCCCTTCTCGAGGCCGATGTCGGCGTCCAGGACTCGGGCGAACCCGTCGGAGCCGCCGACCACGGTCCAGTTGCCCTTGGGGTCGAACGCCAGGCAGTTCGGGGCGGTGACCTGGTCATCGACGTCTTCCGGAGTGGGCCACACCTGTTGCCCGCCCTGCGCCTCGAACATCCGGGTGGTGTCGTCCGCGGCACAGCACACCACCTGGCTCCCGTCGGGGCTGAACGCGACGGCGAAGACGGCGTCGTCCGGGGTGAGCCGTCCGATCTCGGTGCCGGCGGCCAGCTCGTACACCCGGGCGGATCCGGCGTGCCGGTGGTTCCCGCCGTGCCGTTCGTCGACGGCCACCGCGATCCGGGTGCCGTCCCGGCTCAGGTCCACGTCGGCGATCAGCGGCGGGTCGACGGTGATCCGCCGCTTGGTCTCCCCGGAGGTCCGATCGAGTACGGCGATCAGGGTGTCGGTGGCCGCGACGACCCGCCCGTCCGGGGCGAACCGCACGCTGTTCACCGAGTTGCCCGGGGCGAGCGGCCCTTGCCAGACGGCCGTGCCGGTGGTGCTGTCCCGCAGGAACACCTGCTCGAAGTCGGCGACGGCGATCTCGCTGCCGTCCGGGCTGAAGGCGATGCCGGTCACGGACCCGTCGACCGTCACTTCCAGCGGCGGCGCCCCGATGCCCACCGGGCGCACCCTGAGACGGGTGTCGCTGCCGCCGCTGGCGAAGCGCTTGTTGTCGGGGCTGAAGGCGACCGCCTGGACCGAGCCCTCCCGTTGGAGGGGCAGTACCACGGTACCGGGCTCGCTCATGACCGGTGCTCCTTCTGCTGTGGCTCGACGGTCCGTTCACGGGTGACAGGAGAATTCCGCCGTCGCGCACGTCGATCGGCTGAGGTGGCCGATTCCGACGGGGACGTCGCGCTGCCCGTGACCAGGTCGGCGTGGAACCGGTTGGCCGGGTCGGACGCGGCCCGGCCGTACTCGATGATGGTCGCCGGCGGAGCCCGGGCCGGCCGGGATCGCATCTGACGGGGCGTCGCGACCCCGTTCTCCACGGTGAGGAAGCGCGCGGGCTGCCCGTTCACTTCGAGGTCACCGCGCATGTACTGCCGGTGTTCGCCGCGTGCGGGAATCGACGGATCGGCGTCGGCGAACACCGCGCGCGTCTCGATTCCGCCACCGCAGCGCAGGTCCGGATATGTACGTTTGCTGCAATTCATCAGCCTAGTCAGGTATGTCGGCACTCGCCACTTCGGCCTGCGGCCACTCGATCACCCCACCGGCCGTGTCCACACTGGCGGGTCTCGCTCGTATGCCCACCGCAGGCGGCAAGCGAGGCCATCTGGTCAACTTCCCCGTGCCCGCGCAGGTTCCCGCCGTGGACTGGCGCGAGACGCTGCGGGAACTGCTGCGCAGCGTCCAGCACATGGAGAACTGGCAGCTCCTGGCTCCGCTCGTGCTCGGCCCGCTGTCCCTGCCCGTCGCGCTGGTGCCGGGCATGGACCTCGGCACAGTCGCGGACCTGATTCCCAA
Source organism: Streptomyces griseoloalbus (assembly GCA_014650015.1). Lineage (GTDB taxonomy): Bacteria > Actinomycetota > Actinomycetes > Streptomycetales > Streptomycetaceae > Streptomyces > Streptomyces griseoloalbus. Next base: position 254,318 of record BMUD01000008.1, on the reverse strand, counting down.
CCCGGAGTCGTTCCTGCGCGACCTCCTCAACCCGCACACCGTGTGCTGAGGCGGGTGTGGGGACCGCCGAGGTCGGTGGCGCCGGTGCCGGGCCGGAAACACGTGGGCTCTCGCCCCCCATCGACGGCGCGGGTACTCGGACTTCCGGTGCGGCTCCCGCCGGACGCCGCGATCCTCCCGACGAGACGTTCTGGCACCATTTTCAGCCCCTTGGTCACGCCGGGCACCCCGGCCGTGGCACGCGCGCCCCGCGATGACGCCGGAGTGACGCCGCGCTGACACCGCTCCCGTACCGTCGAAGGCGGGTGACGGATCGCCCCGGTCGGTTCGGGCAGCCCGGAAGCGCCCCGGGACAGCACAGTAGGGAGGACCGCCATGGTCGCTCTGTCCAACGTGCGGTTCGGAAAGCGGAACGAGGACGTACGCATCGTCCAGAAGGCCCTCATCAAGCGGGGCCGCAAGATCCCCGACGGCGCCACCGGCCACTTCGGTGCGCAGACCCGCGCCGCCTACCGCGCCGAGCAACTCGCCCAGGGATTCAAGGGATCCGATGCCGACGGCGTCCCCGGCTGCACCTCCCTGACCACCCTCGGCCGCCTCTCCGGCTTCACGGTGGACTGCAAGGGCGCGGTCGGGCACGCCCCCGCTCCGCGCCCCGGCAAGGGACGTGTGCCGTCGCCCGTGCCCGGCCACAAGGTCACGTTCGGGTTCTTCCAGCGCGGCAATTACGCGTGGCGGCCTGACGGTGTCGGCCGGCACACCGGTCAGGACTTCGCCGCCGGCTCCGGTGACCCCGTGGTCGCCGTACGCGGCGGAAAGATCGCATGGTCGAACGGCAAGGGCGGCGCGTACGGCCAGTGGATCGGGCTGGCCGCGGACAACGGCCACGTCTACACCTACTGCCACCTCTCGGAGCGCCAGGTCAGGACGGGCCAGCGGGTCACCGCCGGACAGCAGCTCGGCAAGGTCGGCACCACGGGCAACTCCACCGGGCCGCATCTGCACTTCGAGATGTCGAAGGGCTCCAGCTGGGCGTACGGCAACGTCGCGAAGCCCAGCTGGTGAGCGAGCGAAGGCGTTCGGGCCACGGCCCGGAAGTACTCCACCGCCGCCACCGCGCCGATGGCGTCGCCGGCCGTCCTCGCCGCCGGCCGGGCCGCGCGCCGCTCCTCGCCGCCGCGACAGCCGTGTCCGGTGCGCTGTTGCTCGGCTCAGCCTCGGGGCGGGGGGTAGGTCATGCGGGGCCGGGTGCTCCGACCGGTCCTGGTGCGGCGTACAACCGTTTGGCGTGTTGATGGGTCTCTTCAGCGACCGCTCTGGTCGCATTTACGAGGAGACCGTCATTCCCGCCATACGCAAGACCCTCACCGCCACCGCCATCGCCACCGCGGTCCTGGCAGGCTCCGCCGCCTGCGGCACCGTGGAGAACCTGTCCGCCGGCCAGAAGCTCGACCGGGCCTTCGACCAGCTCGGGAAGGAGAACTCGCTCTCCTTCGAGCTGGACCTGGACACCGACGCCGCGACGCTGAAGGCCATGGACGCCCAGGCGGAGTCCGACGAGAAGATGTCCGACGAGATCGCCGAGCTGCTCAGCGGCACCCGGATCTCCTTCTCCGTGCAGTCCGAGAAGCCGCTCGAGAAGTCGGGCGAGAAGGACTTCAGCGCCATGGCGATGAAGGTCAGCGGCCCCGACGGTGATCTGATCGAGTACCGGCTGGTCGGCGACTACACCTACGTCCGCGCCGACGTGGACGCGATCGGGCAGGTGGCGGGCGCCCCCATGCCGTCCGCCGACGAACTGCCCGACAGCGCCGGGGCGTTCAAGAAGCTTCTCGGCGGCGAATGGATCAAGGTCTCGACGAAGGAGCTGAAGGAGGCCGGCGGGGGGCCGGCTGGGGCGCCTGCGGCCGGGGAGGAGGAGCCCGCCGCGGAGCCCACGCTCGACGCCAAGACGCAGAAGAAGATCACCAAGGCGCTTCGGCAGGTCATCGCCCAGGAGGTCGACTTCGCGACCTCCGGCGGGTCCGACGGCACCGAGCACATCAAGGCCACGGCTCCCTTCCGCACGCTGCTGACCGAGCTGTTCGACGAGCTCCGCCCGCTGGCGGACGAACTGCCGACGGGAGCCGAGCTGCCGACGGCCAAGGACTTCAAGGACGCACCGAACGAGAAGGTCACGGCCGACTTCACGCTGAAGAACGGCGAGCTGACCGAGGTGTCCCTGGACCTTGCCAAGCTCGCGGAGAACGCGAAGGTCAAGAAGTTCGCGCTGGTGCTGCGCATGGGCAAGGGCGAGAAGGCCACGGCTCCGGCGGGAGCCACCGAGGTGCGCATCGACGAACTCCTGGAGGGCTTCCTCGGCGGCGCACCGGACGAGGCGTTCCTGGACGAGACATCTTCGCAGGCTCCGCAGGTCTGACGCCCGGCGTCCGTCGGGCGGCCGGCGTCCGTCGGGCGGCCGGCGTCCGTCGGGCGGCCGGCACATCGAGGTCGGCGGCCCGTCCCGTGCCGAGGCCGAGGACGAGGTACCGGTGGCCGCCGGTCCGGCCGCCCGCTGACACATGGAGGCGATGCGGATCCACTGGTGCTGGCCGCCGGTACCGCCCTGGTGGGCGCGATGGCGACCGATGCGTGGCAGCAGGCGCGTACCTCGGCGGTCGAGTTGGGGCGGCGTGTGCACCCCGAGCGGGTCCCGGCCGTCGAGGCGGAACCGGCCGAGGTGCGCGAGGAGGTGCTGACGGCGCGCGAGGCCGACGACGCGATGCCGAGTACGGGCTCGCCCAGGACTGGCAGCGCAAGCTCCAGCGGCTGGTCCGCGACCAGCCGGAGCCGGCACGGGAGCTGCGACGCGCGCCGGACCAGGAGCTGGCTCCGTTGCTGCCGCACCGCAACGGTCCGTCGGGCCCCGGCACGGTGTCGACGGCGACGGCCGGGGACAACTCCACCGTCATTCAGGGGCGCGACATCCGCTTCGGCTGAGGACGAGCCGCCCCCGTCGGCGCGGACGTCACCGTGTCCCAGTGGACCGTGCGGTCGCACCAGCGGTGCAGCAGGGTCTGGTCGTGGCCCACGGCCAGCAGGCCCGCGCCCGTCGACGCGCGATAGTCCTCGACGACCGCGACCAGCGCGGCCGTGGTGGAGGCGTCCAGCATGGCGGTCATCTCGTCGCAGATCAGCCAGCGGGGGCGCAGCACCAGCGCGCGGGCGAGGCAGGCGCGCTGGAGCTGGCCGTCGCTGACCTCGTGGGGGCGGCGGGTGAGCAGGTCGGGGGTCAGGCCGACGGTTCCGGCCAGCTCGGCCACGCGTTCCGGCACGGCCTCGCGCCGGCCCGTCGCGCGCAGGGGTTCGGCGATCAGGTCGGTGAGACGCAGCCGTGGGTCGGCGGAGAGGCGGGGCTGCTGGAAGACGACGCCGAAGGCGGTGCGCTTCTCGCGCGGGGCGCGGTGGCGCCAGCGGCGTACGGGGGTGCCGTCGAGGAGGAGGGTTCCGGCGTCGGGGCGGTGCAGGAGGGCGGCGACCCTCGCGAGGGTGGACTTGCCGCAGCCGCTGGGGCCGAGCAGGCCGACGGCCTCGCCGGGGGCGACGGTGAGGGAGGCGTCGCGTACGGCGGGGGCGCGCCGGTCGTAGCCGGCGGTGATGGCGCGCAGTTCAAGCACGGATGTCCTCCGAGGTGACGGCCGGGACCGGGTGGTGGCAGGCGACCGACCCGGTGAGGAGCGGGAGCGTCGTGCACGCCCCGGTGGTCCGCTCGCAGCGGGGGGCGAAGGCACAGCCGTCGGGGAGGTCGCCGAGTTCGGGGGGCAGTCCCGGAATGGGGGTGAAGGCCCGGTCGGGAAGTGCCTCCAGCAGGCCACGGCTGTAGGGGTGGCGGGGGCCCTGGGCGCCGAAGAAGGCCTGTGCGTCGGCGAGTTCGACGATCCGGCCCGCGTACATGACCGCCACCCGGTCGGCGACGCGTTCGGCCGCCGCAAGGTCGTGGGTGATCATCAGCAGCGCCCGGTCGCCGTCGGCGTCGACGTGGCGGCGCAGTTCGTCGACGGTGCGGTCCACCAGGTCGCGGTCCAGGCCGGTGGTGGGTTCGTCGGCGAGCAGCAGGGGTGCCCCGCCGACCAGGGCGAGGGCGGTGGCGGCGCGCTGGGCGAGGCCGCCGGAGAGTTCGTGCGGGTGGCGGTCGAGGTGGTCCGGCGGGAACGCGGCGCGTTCGGCGGCCTGTTCGGCGGCCTCGCGCAGGGCCGCCCGGCCCCGTACGCCCCTCAGTTCGGCGACCGTCTCCTCCAGTTGGGAGCGGATGGTGCGTACGGGGGTGAGGTGGGCGGCGGGGCTCTGCGGGACGAGGCCGATCCTGCGGCCCCGTACGGTGCGGGCGAGGGTGCGTTCGTCTGCGGTGAGCAGGTCGAGGTCGCCGAGCAGGGCACGTCCGGCGGTCTGGGCGTTGGCCGGGAGCAGGCCGAGCAGGGCGGAGGCGAGGACGGACTTGCCGCAACCGCTCTCGCCGATCAGGGCGAGGCACTCGCCGGGCGCCACGTCGAAGTGCGCGTCGGTGACGGCGGCGATCCGGCGCCCGCCGGGCAGCAGGAACCGCACCGACAGGCCGCGTACCGACAGGACGGGGGGTCGCTCGGTCACAGCATGAGCTCCGATCGGCGGCGGGGACTGATCCGTTCCCGCCAGACACCGGCGAGACCGGCGAGGGCGAGGGTGGGGATGATCAGGAAGAGGCCGGGGAAGAGCGTCGGCCACCACTGTCCGGCGAGCAGGGAGCCGCGGGCGCTCTGGATGAGGGTGCCCAGGCTGGCCGTGTGGGCGGGCAGGCCGAGGCCGAGGAAGGACAGCGCCGACTCGTGCCACATGGCGTGCGGCACCATCAGCACGGCGGCGAGACCGGCCTGGGGCAGTACGCCGGGCAGCAGGTGCCGTACCGTCACCCGCCACCGGGAGGCGCCGCCGGAGACGGCCGCGTCGATGTGGGGGCGGGAGCGCAGCGAGAGCACCTCGGCGCGGACGATCCGGGCGGTGGACAGCCAGTGGGTGAGGCCGACGGAGACCACCACCGGCCATACGCCCGGCCGGAACATGGCGACGATGAAGACGCCGAGCAGCAGATGCGGGACGGAGGCGAGGGTGTCGACGAGGCGCATGACCGCACGGTCGGCCCAGCCGCCGAGCGCGCCGGCGGTGGCGCCGACGGCGGTGCCGATCACGGTGGCGGTGAGCGCGGCCACCACGCCGACGAGCAGGGAGACCCGCAGGCCGTAGACGCAGCGCAGCAGCAGGTCGCGGCCCACGTCGTCGGTGCCGAAGGGGTGGGCCCAACCGGGCGGTTCGAGCTTGGCGGCCAGGTCGACGGCCTGCTGGTCGAGCTGGACCAGCGGGGGGACGAGGAGGACCGCGAGGACGGTCACCGCGACCAGGGCGGCACTGACGCGCAGCCGGAGGGTGTGGGTGGAGCGGCGGGCGGTGCCGTGCGAGCGCCACGCCGTCGGGGCCGCCGCGGGCTCGGCCGGGTTCGCCTTCTCGACGGTGCCGTCAGCCATGAAAGTCACATCTCATTCAGCTTCACCCTCGGGTCGATCAGTCCGTAGAGCAGGTCGGCGAGCAGGTTTCCGGCGAGTACGGCGGCGGTGGCGAGGGTGGTCAGCGCGGCCAGCAGCGGGAAGTCGACGGCGGTGGCCGCCTCCACGGTGGCCGCGGCGATGCCCGGCCAGCTGAAGACGCTCTCCACCAGCAGGGCGCCGGTGATGAGTTCGGGGACGCGGGAGCCGATCAGGGTGAGGACGGGCAGCAGTCCGGAGCGCAGGGCGTGGCCGAGCAGGACGGTGCGTTCGCTCAGACCGCGGGACCTGGCCCCGCGCACCGGGTCCTCGGCGAGGGCGTCGCCCACGCCCTGACGGACGTAGAGGGTGAACCAGGGCAGTTGGGAGACGGCGAGGACGCCGGCGGGCAGGACCAGATGACTCGCGACCTGTCCGGCGGTGACGTGTTCGCTGCCGGTGTCGGTGAGGCCGCCGGCCGGGAGGACGTCGAGGTTCAGGGCGAACAGCCAGATGGCGAGCAGGGCGATCCAGAAGACCGGCGCCGCCTCCAGCGAGTACGCGAGGGAGGTGACCGTGCGGTCGAGGAGCGAGCCGGGACGGCGGGCCGCGAGCACGCCGAGCACCGTGCCGAGCAGGACGGCGACGGCGAACGCGACGGCGCACAGCAGCGCCGACCACACCAGGCGTTCGCCGATGACCTCCGCGACCGGCTGGCGCATGACGGTGGACCGGCCGAAGTCGCCGCCGAGCGCGGAGGTCAGCCAGTCCCACCAGCGGACGGCGAACGGCCGGTCCACGCCGAGGTTGTCGCGCAGCCGGTCCAGGGTCTCCTGGTCGGCGCCGAGCGCGGCGGTGCCGGCGTAGGCCTTGACGGGGTCGAAGGGGGAGGCGGCGGCGACGGCGAACACGCCGAAGGTGACGACGAGGAGGACGGGCACGGCGAACAGGGCCCGCCGTGCCGTCAGTCGTGCCATCGCTCCCCAGGGCAGGGGGGTCATGCGCCGGGCTGCCAGTCCTCGACGTTCCACCAGGGGCCGCTGGCGAAGCCGTGCTCGTGCGGTTCCGTCTGGGTGGTCAGCCCGTTCCAGCGGTCGGCGAGGACGTAGACGTGGTCGATGTGGGTGAGGAAGGTGTAGCCGGGGTCCTCGACGAGTTCGCGCTGGAGGGCGTCGTAGGCGGCCTTGCGGGCCTTGGTGTCCGGGTTCCGCCGGCCGGCGTCGAGCGCCTTGTCGACGGCCGGGTTGTCGTAGCGGGCCATGTTGTTGAAGCCGTCCCCGGCCAGGGAGGAGTGCAGCAGGGTGTAGAGGCCGAAGTCGGGGTCGCCGGTGCTGCCGAACCCGGCGAGCACGGCGTCGTGCTTCATCCGGGGTTCGATGACCTCCCAGGTGGCGCTCTCCACCCTGACGTCGATGCCGGCCTTCTTGGCGTCGGAGGCGTAGGCGAGGGCGTGGTCCTGGCGGACCTTGTCGCCCGAGGGGTAGTACAGGGTGAACCGGGCGGGCCGGCCGTCCTTGGCGCGGATGCCGTCCTCGCCGGGCTTCCAGCCGGCCTCGTCGAGGATGCTCTTGGCCTCGGTGAGGTCCTGGGGGCGTTCGACGTCCTTCGCGAACCAGGGGTCGTCGAGGGGCAGCGGGCCGTAGGCGGGGCGGCCGGCTCCGTCGAGGATCCTGTCGACCATGGCCTCGCGGTCCACGGCGAGGTCCAGGGCGCGTCGGATCGCGGTGTCGCCGGTGACCGGGTTCGCGGTGGGCAGGGTGACGGCGCGGAAGTCGTAGGAGGTCGCCTCGTAGGTCTTCTTGCCGTCGTCGCTCGCGAAGGTGGCGGCGAGGTTGGGCGGGAGGGTCGCTCCGTCGAGGTCTCCGGAGCGCAGCCGGGTGGCGCGGACGTCGTCGTCGGCGATGATCGCCATGGTGAGCTTTTTCACCTTCGGCGCGCCGCCCCAGTAGTCCGGATTGGCCTTGAAGGTGAGTTTCTCGCCCTTGCTCCAGTCGGTGAGGACGTACGGTCCGGTGCCGATCGGCTCGGTGTTGAAGGAGCCGGTGTTGGGGTCCTGCTCACCGGCGATGTGCTCGGGGACGACGGGCAGGACCGTGCGGGCGGCGAAGGCCGCGTAGGGGTGGTCGAGGGTGAAGACGACCTTGTCGTCGCCGTCCGCCCGCACCTCCTTGATGACCTCCAGTTCGCTCCTGGCGGTGTTGTTCGTCCCCTCGTCCAGCACGGTGCGGTACGTGAAGACCACGTCGCCGGCGGTGAGCGGCTCGCCGTCGCTGAACGTCACGCCCTCGCGCAGGGTGTACGTGTAGGTGCGGCCGCCGTCGGTGACCTCGGGGAGCTCCTTCGCCAGCGCGGGCTTCAGCCGCAGACGGGCGTCCCGGGCGAGGAGGCCGTCGAAGATCTTGGAGTTGCCGTCCTTGCCGTAGCCGAGCAGCGGGCTGAGGGTGTCCGGTTCGGCAGGGACCCCGATCACCACGGAATCGGCGGACGCGCCGCCGTCCCCGCCACCGCCGCCCGGCGCCGAGCAGGCGGCGACGGCGCCGGCCATGGCCACCGCGGCGGCGGCACCCCGTATGCGTCGGGTCGTCATCGAACCTCACACCCCTGTTGCCTTGTAATCGTTGTTGCATATTAAATGCAGCAAGGCTCTACCCAAGACGGCCACCCCTCAGTCCACCGCGTCGACGCGAGGCGCCGTCCGTGTCAAGTGCGCAGGTCTGCGCCGGCGTGCGAGCCGCCGGGCGCCGTCCGCGCGCCCCCTGTGGCCGCTTGTCACCGGACCGGAACGGGCACTACTGTCGCCACGCCTTGGTGACGGGAAATCGGTGCGATACCGGTGCGGCCCTCGCCACTGTGATCGGGAAGTCCGGCTCCAGTCCTCACGGACAGCCACTGGGTCCCCCCGGGACCCGGGAAGGCGGAGCACGGGCGGTGGTACCCGTCAGCCAGGAGACCGGCCAAGGCGCGTCAACCATCCACGAGGTGCTGGAGAGGGTCTGCTGAGCCATGCACATTGCCGAGGGTTTTCTGCCACCGGCGCACGCGGTCGCCTGGGGCGTCGCGTCGGCGCCGTTCGTCGTCCACGGAGCCCGGTCGCTCATCCGTGAAGTCAGGGAACATCCCGAGAGCACGCTGCTGCTCGGCGCCTCGGGAGCGTTCACGTTCGTGCTGTCCGCACTGAAACTGCCGTCGGTCACCGGGAGTTGCTCCCACCCCACCGGCACCGGTCTGGGCGCCATCCTGTTCCGGCCGCCCGTCATGGCGGTGCTGGGCACCATCACCCTGCTGTTCCAGGCCCTGCTGCTCGCCCACGGCGGGCTGACCACACTGGGCGCCAACGTCTTCTCGATGGCGATCGCCGGTCCGTGGGCCGGGTACGGCGTCTACCGGCTGCTGCGCCGGTACGACGTGCCGCTGATGGTCGCGGTGTTCTTCGGCGCGTTCGTCGCCGACCTGGCGACCTACTGCGTGACGAGCGTGCAGCTGGCGCTCGCCTTCCCCGACCCGGTCAGCGGCTTCCCGGGCGCGCTCGGCAAGTTCGGGTCCATCTTCGCCGTCACGCAGATCCCGCTCGCGGTGAGCGAGGGGCTGCTGACCGTGCTGGTGATGCGCATGCTGGTGCAGTCGAGCAAGGGGGAGCTGACCCGGCTCGGGGTGCTGGTGACCTCGGCGGCCGGGCGGAAGACGGGCGACTCGGCCGGGGCGGTGGCCCGATGAGCCGTAACGCCAGGATCAACACCCTGCTGCTGGTGCTCGTGGCCGCGCTCGCGGTGCTGCCGCTCGCGCTCGGGCTCGGCGACCACAAGGAGGAGCCGTTCGCCGGCGCGGACGCCGAGGCGGAGACCGCGATCACCGAGATCGACCCGGACTACGAGCCGTGGTTCTCGCCGCTGTACGAACCGCCGTCCGGCGAGATCGAGTCGGCGCTGTTCGCCCTCCAGGCGGCGATCGGCGCGGGCGTCCTCGCGTACTACTTCGGGCTGCGGCGCGGACGGCGGCAGGGCGAGGCACGGGCGCTGACGCGGGTGCGGGTGCGGTCGGAGGCCGACCCGGGTCCGGGCGACGGTGCCGGTGCCGCTGCCGCTGATGCCGGTGCCGGTGCCGCTGGTGCCGGTGCCGGTGCCGCTGCCGCTGATGGCGGTTCCGACGGCGGGGCGGGCGGCACGGCGGGGCGGGACGCTGTCGGCGAACCGGCCGCCGCACGCGACGGCGACGGCGGCCCCGCGACCTCACGGGCCGGCGACGGCACCGCGGCCGGAGTGCGGGCCGGTGCCGACGCCGACGCCGGTGGGAGCGGCGAGGCCGCGTCCCGGCGGCGGGACTGACCGGCCCGTGCTGCCGATCGACGCGGCGGCGCACAGCAGTCGCTGGCGCCGCCGTCACCCCGTGGACAAGGCCGTGCTGGGGCTCGGTCTCACCGTGCTCGCGATCTCACTGCCGCCCTGGCCGGGCGCGGCCCTGGTGCTGGTGACCGCGCTCGCGGTGCTGCTCGGCCCGGCGGGGGTGCCGGGGCGGCGGCTGTGGCGCGCCTACCGGGTGCCGCTGGGCTTCTGCGTCACCGGGGCGCTCCCGCTGCTGGTGCAGGTGGGCGGGCCGGACGGCTTCGTGTCCCCGGCCGCCGACGGGCCGCTGCGCGCCGGGGAGTTGCTGCTGCGCACCTCGGCGGCCTCCCTCGGCGTGCTGCTGTTCGCGTTCACCACCCCGATGTCCGATCTGCTGCCCCGCCTGGTCCGCGCCGGGGTGCCCGCCCCGCTCGTGGACGTGGCCCTGGTGACGTACCGCATGAGCTTTCTGCTGCTCGACTCGGTGCGCCGGATCCGGGAGGCGCAGGCGGCCCGGCTCGGGCACACCACCCGGGCGGCGACGTGGCGTTCGCTCGGCGGGCTCGGCGCGACCGCGTTCGTCCGGTCCTTCGACCGGGCGGCGCGGCTGCAGACCGGGCTCGCCGGACGGGGCTACGACGGCACCCTGCGCGTCCTGGTGCCCGAGGCCCGTGTCTCCGTCCGCTTCACGGCCGGGAGCCTGGCACTCCTGGCGGCGCTGGTCGCCCTCACCGTCGTACTGGAAAGGCCACTGTCGTGAACGAGCCCGTGCCGGTCGCCCTGCGGGGCGTGTCCTTCGCCTACGAGGACGGCCCGCCCGTGCTCACCGGCCTCGACTTCGCGGTGCGCGAGGGACGGGCGCTGGCCCTGCTCGGGCGCAACGGCAGCGGCAAGACGACGCTGATGCGGCTGCTGAGCGGCGGACTGCGTCCCGACGGCGGTGAGTTGACCGTCGAGGGGCGGGCGGTGCGCTACGACCGCAAGGGGCTGACGGCGCTGCGGACCACGGTGCAGCTGGTGGTGCAGGACCCGGACGACCAGTTGTTCGCCGCGTCCGTCGGGCAGGACGTGTCGTTCGGGCCGCTGAACCTCGGCCTGTCCGACACCGAGGTGCGCGCCCGGGTGACGGAGGCACTGGCCGCGCTGGACATCACCGCGCTCGCCGACCGGCCCACGCATCTGCTGTCCTACGGGCAGCGCAAGCGGACGGCGATCGCGGGCGCGGTCGCGATGCGGCCCCGCGTGCTGATCCTGGACGAGCCGACGGCGGGCCTGGACCCCGACGGCCAGGAACGCCTGCTGGCGACGCTGGACGGCCTGCGCGACAACGGCACGACGGTCGTCATGGCCACCCACGACGTGGACCTGGCCCTGCGCTGGGCCGACGACGCGGCCCTGCTCACCCCGTCGGGCGCGCACACCGGGCCGGCGGCCGACATGCTGGCCCGTACGGATCTCCTCGCGGCGGCCGGACTGCGGCTGCCGTGGGGCGTGGCGGTGGCCCGGCTGCTGCGGGAACGCGGGTGGCTGGCGGGCGACACCGCCGGTCCGCGGACGGCGGAGGAGCTGGCGGCGCTGCGCGTGCCGTGACGGACCGGGCGGGACGGCTCAGGTGCTGTCCCCCGGATCGGTCACCGGCCGGCGGGGGCCGGAGGCGCGGCTGATGGCGGATTCGACGGCGGCGATGCGGTCGCCGAGGAGAGCCAGGGCGGCCACCGCGCGGGTCAGGGCGTCCTGGTCCGGTCCGCCCGGGGTGAGGGTGCGGACGTGGGCGGACTTCAGGTCGCTCCAGCGGGCCGCCTGGGCGGCGGTGAGCGTGCCGCGCAGTTCGCCCAGCTTCAGCAGGCTCGCCTCGGCGCCGCTGGTGAGGGTCTGGGCCTCGGCCGTGTAGTGGTCGTCGACGACGGCGGTCAGCTCGGCGTCGTTCATGACGGGCTGGATCCGCTGGGCGATCTTGTTCATGGTGCGGTAGGAGCCCTGGAGCCTGAACGGCGGCTCGGTGCGGGCGTCGTCGGACTGGGCGGCGGAGGCGATGTAGGCCGCGTTGACGGCGAGGACCGTGCGGCGGGCGGTGAGCAGATGGCGCAGTACGGCCAGGACGCGGTCCAGTTCGGTGGGGGCGTAGGGGTGGGTGAGCCGGTCGGGGCGGGCCGTGGGGTCGTCGCCGGCGAGGCGGATCAGCAGCTCCAGGTCGGCGCGGTCGCGTCCGGCGAGCGGGGCGAGCACCGGGTTCGCGGTGAGCGCGTTCTCCACGAAGCTCAGCGCGAAGACGTCCTCCTTGCCGGTGAGGACGTCGCCGAGGTTCCACACGTCCGCGCGGTTGGCCAGCATGTCGGGCACCCGGAAGACCTCGCCGGACTCGGTGTAGGGGTTGCCGGCCATGCAGACGGCGAAGCGCTTGCCGCGCAGGTCGTAGGTGCGCGGCTCACCCTCCCACACCCCCTCCATCCGGCGCGTGGCGTCGCACAGCGGGATGAACTTCTGCAGGAGTTCGGGCGAGGTGTGCTGGATGTCGTCGAGGTACAGGAGGGTGTTGCTGCCGGCGGCCAGCGCGAAGTTGATCTTCTCGACCTCCTGGCGGGCGGTGGCGTTCGGCGCCTCGGCGGGGTCGAGTGAGGTGACCGCGTGGCCGAGCGCCGGACCGCTGATCCGCACCAGGACCAGGCCGAGCCGGTGGGCCACGTACTCCATGAGGGTCGTCTTGCCGTAGCCGGGCGGGGAGACGAGCAGCAGCAGGCCGCCGGTGCCGGTGCGGCCGGACTCGCCCGTGGTGCCGAGCTGTTTGGCGAGGCTGTCCCCGACCAGGGGGAGGTAGACCTCGTCGACCAGGCGGTTGCGGACGAACGACGCCATCACGCGCGGCCGGTGGTCGTCCAGGCGCAGCCGGGTGCGCTCGGCGGTCACCAGGGCGGCGCGGCGGCGCTGGAAGGCGCGGAAGGCGGGTACGTCGCGCTCCCTGAACTCCTCGGTGCGGGCGAGGAACTCGTCCAGGCGGAGGGTGAGGCGGCGGTCGGTGATCCGGGGGTGGGTGCCGAGCAGCCCCTCCACCGTGGCGGTCAGGGGTGCGTCCGACGCGTGGCGGGGCACGTTCGGGCAGAGCTCGGCGGCGACGGCCTCGGCGAGGTCACCGGCGCTCGCCGGGTCGCCGGTGGCGGTGGTGTACGCGGTCAGCCAGGCCTCGACCAGCTGGCGGCGTGCGGTGAGATCGCCGAGGGCGGGGAGGTCGTCGTCGTAGGTCTCGGTCGCGACCGTGCGGCGGAACGTGTCGAGCAGGGTGCGGGCCCGGGCGCTGATCACGAAGCCCTCGGGGCCGGTGGTCAGCTCGTCGAAGAGGTACGCGGCGCAGGCTTCCGGGCGGACGGTGGCGTCCTCGTCCCAGTCGCGCACGGCCCGGGCGAGTTCCGTGCGCAGGGCGTCCAGCGCGGGCGGCGGGCCGAAGGCGTCACGGACCCGGGCCAGGGAGCGGGCACGGCGGGTGAGGTCCGCGCGCTCCTCCGCCGTGGTGCCGTGCGCCCAGTACAGCAGCGCGTGGGCGCGGGCGGCGGACGCGTGGCGCAGCGGTCCGGCGCCGTCGTACAGGGGCAGGACGGCGGTGAGGACCGCGGTGGCGTCGTGGTCGTGGACGCCTCGCTCGTACCCCTCGTCGTACGCCTCCTCGGCGGCCCGGCGGACCAGCGCGGCGAGGTCGCCGGCGCCGGTCAGCGCGTCGGGGCCGGGCTCGTGCAGCAGGCGGGCGGCGAGGTGTTCGGCGCGGTAGACCTCGGGCGACTCGGACGGCAGGTGCCGGCTCCACAGCGGGCGGTCGGCCAGCAGGCCGGGGTCGGTGACGGGGGCGCGGTAGTCGGTGCCGGTGAGGGCGACGGCGAGTCCGTCGCCGTGCGGGACGACGGTGAGGTCGAAGGGCTGGGTGGTGACGGCGAACCGGTGGCCGCCGAGGCGCAGGGTGCGTCCGCCGTCCGCGTAGAGGTCGCCGCGGTCGCGCAGGGCGCGGTCGGCCTCCTGCCGGGCTGAGCGCAGCCGTCCGTCGAGTTCCTCCGCCCGCACCCGGTCGCCGAGTCCGCGCAGTTCGTCGGCGGTGCGGCGGACCTTGGCGACCAGCGGGTCGGAGGCGAAGTAGGTGCTCACCGCGTCGGCGTCGGCGAGCGCGGCGGAGCGCCGGGCGATCGTCTCCAGCACGCGCACGGCGGACAGGGCGAGTTGTTCGGCGCGGCGGGCGCGGGCGTCGGTGAGGCTCTGTTTGCGGGCGGCGAACGCCTCGTAGATCCGCGTGCGTTGGGCGGCGAGCTCGCCGAGGACGTCGTCGAACTCCGCGAAACGGGATTCCAGGGTCTCCAACTGCGCCAGTGCGCGACTCAGTTGGTCGTCGCAGGCCTCGGGGTCGCCCGCCGCTGCGAGGGCGCCGGTGACGGTCTGGCCGAGCAGGGCGAGCTCGGCGGCGAACCCGGCGCGCGCCTCCCGGTCGAGGAGGCCGCGGCGGCGGGTGTCGAGGACGGCGCGGGCGCGGTTGACGCCGCCGAGGGCCTCGGCGATGCGCTCCAGGACGGTCGTGCGGACCGTTGCGTCGGCGATGTCGAGCCCGCCGGCCACTTCGGTCACCGTGCGCAGTCCGTCGGCGAGTTCGTCCAGCCGGGCGGCGACCGGGGCGGCCTCGGCAGTGGTGGTGATCGACTCGGCGTCGGCGACGAGCCGTTCGACGTCCGCGTGATGGGCGGCGAAGGCGTCCTCGCGGGCCAGGAAGGCGACCGCGCGCTGCCCGAAGGAGGCGAGGTCCGTCCCCGCCTCCGCGGCCAGCGCGTCGATGCGGGCGTGATCGGCGTACCGCAGGTCCTTCAGGGTCAGCAGATGGCCCTGGGCGTGGCGCAGTTCGGTCAGGCCGGTGACCCAGGCGGCGGCCTCGCGGGGCTGCTCGCCGCGCAGCCGGCGCACCACCGAGGCGATCCGGTCCGCCGTCTCGTCGAGCGCCTGGGCGGCCCGGCGGGTGAGGTCCCGTACGGTCTCGAACTCGGCCAGCACCTGTTCGGCGGTGGCGCGCATCCGTGCCAAGGGGGCGCGCAGGTCACCGAGTTCGGCCTCCCCCAGCCAGTGGTGGGTGTCCAGGGCGCGGACGCAGGCGGCCGTCAGGGTCCGGTACCTCTCGGCCGTCGCGGTGGTCTCGGCGGCCGAGCGGGCCAGGGAGAGGCAGTCGGAGATGCCCCGCACCAGGTCGGCGTTGCCGATCCGGGCCAGCCGGCCCTCGCCGGCGGGCGTGGCGGCGGCGTGGGTGTCGGAGACGTAGGGCGAGTGCCAGAGCTGGAGCGGGTGGACGCGGGCGGGTTCGTCGGCGTCGGGGCGCAGCAGGGCGAGCAGTCCGTCGTCGAACAGTGCCCAGCCGTGGCAGGTCAGCGGGGTGGCGACCGTCTCGTGGATCTGGTTGTACGACAGCAGCAGCCCGCGTCCGCGCCCGGGCGCGTGGAAGGCGTACAGCACGTCCTCGCCGTGCGGCGAGCGCACCTCGCGGGCGAACTCCATGCCGGTGGTGTCGAGTTCGTACGTCTTGTGGCTGCCGGTGGCGAGGCAGTAGCCGCCGGGGAAGATGATGCCCTGGTCCTCGGGCAGCCGGCGGCAGCCCTGTCCGATGCCGTCGAGGCGGACGACGGCCCGGGTGACGGTGTGGAAGACCAGGTAGCGGTGCGCGGTCTCCTTGTAGGGGAGGATGCGCAGGAGGATCAGGGGGCCGACGCGGGCGTGGGCGATCTCGGCGTCGGCGAGGGACTGCAGGGGCTCGTCGACCGGTTCGGTGTGGATGCCGTCGGGGGTGCCGGTGTCGTTGTCGGTCCTGACGGTGAGGGTGCCGCCGAGGGTGTCGACGAAGACCTCGCCCCGGACGGAGACGTGCGGGTGGCGGCCGAGGACGTGGTCCTCGCGGGTGGTGTGCGTCCAGTCGATGTCGTCGGGCGGGGCGATCGCGTGGTCGCGGTCGCCGCGGGCGTCCAGGAAGGCGGCCCGGCCGTCCTCGGACACCGACCAGCGCAGGACGCGGATGTCGCCGGCCTTCTCGCCGGTCTGGAACACGGCGAGCAGCTTGCCGTCGACGCGGCGCAGCCGCAGCAGGCGTGCCTGGCGGTAGTAGCGGTGCAGGGCGGCGAACTCCCGTACGAAGGCGGGGTCGTCGAGCAGTCCGGGTACGGCGTGGTCGGGCAGCCGGTTCAGGTCGCGGTCGTGCGCCGCGAGGACGTCGCCGACCCCGGTGTCCGCGTCCGGCCGGGGCCGGACCTGGTAGCCGAAGAGGAGGACGTCGCCCACGGCGACGATGTCGCGGGGCACGGCGGTGCGGTCGGTGCGCAGCCGCTCGGTGCCGGTCAGGCGCAGTTCGGGGGCGCCGAACTGCGCGGCCCGCAGCCGGTTCAACGCCTCGGCCCGGCGCGCGAGTTCGGTGGCCTGGGCGGAGAGGCGGTCGCGCAGCACCTGGTAGGCGCCGGCGTCCACCGTCTCGTCGCCGGTGCCGGGCGTCTCGCGCGGGTCCGTGTCGGCGGGCTCGTGGGTGCCGGTGGTCATGGCTGCCTCTCGGGACCGGTGGTCATGGGCGTCTCGCGGGCCGGTGGTGACCGGTGCTTGTCGGCCCCGGTAGTGACCGGTGCCTCGCGGGACCGGGGGTCATCGGTGCTTGTCGGCCCCGGTAGTGACCGGTGCCTCGCGGGACCGGGGTCATCGGTGCTTGTCGGCCCCGGTGGTGACCGGTGCCTCGCGGGACCGGGGGTCGTCGGGGCCCGGTCATGGAGGGAGTGGCCGGGAAGGGGGTGGCCGGGAGCCGCCGTCCCCTGTGCGGCGGCTCCCGACCGGGGGTGGTCAGGCCCTGGTGTGGCCGTTGAGCGCGGCCAGCGGTGTGTCCGACAGGCCCAGCTCCCCCGCCTTGTCGATCAGTTGCCGGAGCCGGCCGGAGTTCTCGCCGCCCTCCTGCATCAGCCGCATCAGCAGGGCGGACACCGTGAGGTTCTGCACGTCGGCCGTCGAGACGGAGCCCAGCACCCGGCTCAGGTCGTCGGTGAAGCTCGCCGAGCCGTCCAGCCAGGGCCCGGCGAGGGCCTGCACGGTCTCGGAGTTCCGGACGAAGCCGTCCACGCCCTTGCCGAGCGCGATCGAGGACACGAGCCGGTCGAAGAACACGGACTCCCCGCCGACGATGTTGATGTCCGCGTTCTCCAGCCCGGTCGCGAGGACCGTGGCCTGCGCCTCGGCGACCTGCCGCTGCACCTCCAGTCCGGCGAGCCGGACGTCCTTCTCGGCCTCCAGCCGCAGCCGGTACTCCTCGTGGCCTCGGGACGCCTCGTCGAGGGCGGCCATCGCCGCCGCCTTCTCGGTGAGGCCGGCCGCCTCCGCCCTGAGCTTCCCGCTGATGGCCTCCGCGTCGGCGAGGGCCTTGGCCCGCGCTCCCTCGGCCTCCGCGCGCAGCCGGGCCTCGGTGGCCCCGGCCTCGGCACGGCCCGCCTTCTCCACGACCTCGGCCTCCCTGTCGCGGACCTGCGCGGCGGCCAGCCCCTCGGCCGCCACCTCCGCCTGGACGCCCTCGGCCAGCCGCAGCTTGGCCCGCGCGTCCAGGTCGGCCGTCTTCAACCGGGCCTCGGCGAGGGTGAGCTCCTCGGCGGCACGGTGCGTGGCGGCCTGCTCGGCGGCCTCGGCGGCCTTGATGTCCTTGACGAGCTTCTCCTGCGCCTCGGCCTCCGCCGCGATGATCACGGACTGGCGCTGCCGCTCGGCCTCCTCGACCGCCCGCAGCCTCAGGATCGACTCCTCCTGCTCGGCGACCGTACGGTCCACCGCGACCCGCTCGCGGATGACCTCGGCGATCTCCCGCTTCTCCGCCTCGACCTCCTTCTCGGCGGCGATCCGGGTCAGTTCGGTCTCCCGGTCCCGGGCGATGACCTCCAGCAGGCGGTCCTTCTCGATGCGCTCGCTCTCGACGGCGATGACCCGTTCGCGGTTCTTGGCGGCGACGGCGACCTCGCGGGCCTGGTTCTCGCGCTGCACGCCGAGCTGCTCCTCGGTGCGCAGGAAGGCGCTCTGCGCGCGCAGCCTCTCCTCCTCCACCACCCGCGCGGTCTCGGCCTCCTCGCGGGCCCGTACGGTCTCGATCTCCCGGCGCTGCTTGATCTCGGCGTCGGCCTGCCGGCGCTCCAGTTCCAGGATCGCCTCGCGCGCGTCGACGTCCTGCCGGGTGATCTCCTTCTGCTCGTTGCGCTGGGCCTCGTTGGTCCGGACGTGCTCCACGGCCGTCAGCTCGGTGATCTTGCGGATGCCCTGGGCGTCGAGGACGTTGCCCGGGTCGAGCTGGGTCAGCGGCGTCTGCTCCAGGTAGTCGATCGCGGCGTCCTCGAGGTGGTAGCCGTTCAGGTCGACACCGATGACCTCGATGATCCGGTACCGCAGTTCCTCGCGCTTGGTGTACAGGTCGGTGAAGTCCAGCTGCTTGCCGACGGTCTTCAGCGCCTCGGAGAACTTGGCGTGGAACAGCTCCTGGAGCGTGTTGCGGTCGCTGGCCCGCGCGGTACCGACGGCCTGGGCGACCTTGATGACGTCGTCCACGGTCTTGTTGACCTTGACGAAGAACGTGATGCGGATGTCCGCGCGGATGTTGTCGCGGCAGATCAGGCCTTCCTTGCCGGCCCGGGTGATCTCGATGGTCTTCACCGAGATGTCCATCACCTCGGCCTTGTGCAGCACCGGCAGCACGACCGACCCGGTGAACGTCACGTCGACCCTGCGGGTCTTGGAGACGATCAGGGCCTTGCCCTGCTCCACCTTGCGGAACAGCTTGGAGACGACGAGCAGGCCGATGAGCACGAACAGCAGGGCGACGCCGACGAGTACGGCGATGCCCACGGTGGCGGCATCCATGGGACACGTCCTTCTGGGCTGAGAGACGGGCAGAAGTCGGGTGGATCGGCGCCTCGTTGGCGAGGCAGTGGACGTCCGGTGGAGGAGGAGACGGCTCAGCCGGTGCCGCGGTTCTGCGGCAGGCGCGGACGGATGCCGTCGGCTTCCCGGCGCACCGCGCGCGACGCTCCGTCACGGTCCGCGCCGGGCCGGTGCGGCGACCGTGACGGCCCGGGTTCGTCCGGGAAGAGGCGGTGCAGCGGCCGTACCAGCCGGCGGGTGAGCCGCCGGACGGCGAACAGCGCGAGGGAGCCGAGGTCCGCGCCGGAGTCGCAACCGCGGGCCGTGGTGACGCGGAGGGCCACCAGCAGCCGGAAGCAGACCACGACGACGAGGGCGGCGGCGAACGGGAGGGTGGGCGGACCCGTGGCGGACTCCACGACCATGCGCATCTCCACCCCCTCCCGTTCACCACTCACGTCGGCGGGTAGCACTGCTCCCCTCCGGTTCCGGTGCCGGCACCTGCCGGTGCCCGGCACCGGAACCTTCCGCGGTGCTCCCCGCGGACCATGGTGCCGGGCGGGCGCACCATGACGCATTGCCGGATTCCGGCAGTGTTCAATAGGGTCTGGGTGCCGGTGGGACACCGTGAAGGCGTAAGGGGCGCGTCAAGACATGGGGGGACTACGTGACGGAACGTGAGGTTCTGGAGCAGTATCTGGACGGCTATGCCCACATCCTGAAGGAGGTGGCGGCCACCGGCCGACGCCTCACCCGGGACGAGATCGTCTCCCGGCGGACCCTGGGGGAACGGGCCGCGGAGGCGGGCTTCGGTCTGCGCTCCCTCGTCGGCGCGCATCTGTCCGCCGCCCGCGAGGCGTGGCCGCGGGCCGCGGACTCGGCCGACGGCGCGCTCGCCGCCGTACAGCAGGTCGTGGACGCGTTCGCCGAGGGATACGAGCGGGCGCAGCGGATGGCGGTGCGTCAGGAGGAGGCGGCACGGCGGGAGTTCATCGACGACCTGCTCTACGGACGCAGCGATCTGGGCCGGCTCGCCGAACGCGCGGAGCGCTTCGGCCTGCGGCTCTCCCACGCTCACGCGGTCGCCGTCGCCCGGGGGCCGATCGCCTACGACGACGGCGACCCGGTGCCGCGGCAGGTGGAGCGCGCCCTCATCTCCCGGTTCGGTGACCGCAGCATCCTGCTCACCACCAAGGACGGGCGGCTGCTGTGCATCGCGCCCGGGCACCAGGGTGAGGTGCTCACCCACTTCGCCAAACAGGCGCACGCCGCCACCGACGGCGGCCAGGTCGCCATCGGCCGCGCGCAGTCCGGGGCCGGCGGTGTCGTCCAGTCCTACGAGGAGGCGCTGAGCACCCTGGAGTTCGCCGAGCGGCTGGGGCTCGACGACCCGGTGCTGCGCGCCGCCGACCTGCTGGTCTATCCCGTTCTGGCCCGCGACCGCCAGGCGATGGCCGACCTGGTCCACAACACCCTGGGGCCGCTGACCACGGCCCGAGGCGGTGCCCAGCCGCTCCTCGACACGCTCGGCGCCTACTTCGACGCCGGCTGTGTCGCCGCGGAGGCGGCCCGGCGGCTCTCGCTGAGCGTGCGTGCGCTGACGTACCGCCTGGAGCGCATCCACAAACTCACCGGTGCCGACCCGTCGGACCCGTCCCACCGCTACATGCTCCAGACGGCGGTGATCGGTGCGCGTCTGCTGGACTGGCCGGCCGGCGAGCGGTGAGCCGCCGGCCGGTACCGGTCAGCCGTCGACCAGGGTGATGTCGTGGTGCTGGACGGCGTGCGGGACGGGCAGCAGGAGGATGCCGCTGGGGCGCAGCTCCATGAGGGTGGCCTCGACGTGGGCGGGGCCGGCCTCCAGTGCCCCGGCGGGCACGCTTCCCTGGTTCTCCCAGCGGTGTTCCTTGCCGTCGCACACCGCGTGGGTGCCGCCGATGCCGTAGCCGACCGAGGACGAGGACTGGTGCACCGTGGAGCTGACGAAGATCCGTCCGGTGCCGCCGAGGCAGCGGTAGGTGCCGGAGAGGGTGACTCTCCCGTCGGAGATCCGCCCCTGCGCGTCCACCGTCACGGACTCCGAGGGGGCGGAGGGGGCGGTCGACGCCGCCACCGAGGGGGCTGCCGCGACGGAGCCGAGCAGCAGCAGGGCCGCACCGGCCACGGCGCCGGGGAGGGGACGTACAGGCATGGGGAAGCCTCCGGGAATGAGTGGAATGGGGCTTTCCACCAGTACCCGGTGTGCGGGTGCGCGGCCACCTGTCGTCACCCCTTCGGCGGCCGGCCCCGCTCCGGCCGTCGGGGAACCGTTCCGGCATTGTCCGGGATTGGTCACGCTTCCCGGCGGGCCGTTCCGGTGAGGTCGCGGTGGGCGCATGGTCGTTCCATACGACCCGTTCGGGTCGTTCCACCGACGTGGAGGTGCGCCATGTGTGCCCACCGGCCTTCCTGCCCCAGGTCCGAGTCCCTCACCCCGCATGTGGTGGCCGCCCACCCCGAGCAGGGCTGGAGCCTGCTGTGCGACGGCGTGATCGTCTTCGACGACACCGGCGAGCTGCTTCCCGACGGCCGGGTCATCTCCCCGCACCGCGTCCCCGCCGGCTGGCTCGTGGTCGCCGCCTGAGCCATCGGCACCTGCGGCGCGGATCCCGGCGATGAACCCTCGCGGACGGTTCTCGGCGATGAACCCTCGCGGACGGGGGCGAGCCGGGGCGGCCGTTCCCCGGCGATCAGCGTCCGAGCGCTCTCGATCCCGGCCGTGACGCCCGGCCAGGGCGTGCCGCCACTCAGGGCAGCAGGGCGAAGCCGTCGAGTTCCACCATGGCCTGTTCGTCCCAGAGGCGGACCACCTCGACGACCGCCATCGCCGGGTAGTCGCGGCCGGCCAGCTCGCGCCAGATCCGGCCGAGTGCGCGGGCGTGGAAGCGGTACGCGGCGACGTCGGTGGCGTAGACGGTGACGCGGGCCAGGTCGGCCGGGGTGCCGCCGGCGGCGCCCAGGGCGGTGAGGAGGTTGGTGAGGGCGCGCGTGAACTGTTCGGGCAGGGTGTCGCCGACCACCTCGCCGTCGGGGTCGAGGGCGGTCTGGCCGGCCAGGAACACCATCCGGGAGCCGGTCGCCACGACGGCGTGCGAGAAGCCGGCCGGCGGGGAGAGGCCGGGCGGGTTGACGCGCTCGGCGGTCACCGGTCCTCCAGGTTCTTGTACAACTCCTTGGCGATGATGCCCCGTTGCACCTCGCTCGCCCCCTCGTAGATCCGCGGTGCGCGGACCTCGCGGTAGAGGTGTTCGAGCAGGTGCCCGCGCTGCAGGGCCCGCGCGCCGTGCAGTTGGACGGCCCGGTCGACGACGTACTGCGCCGTCTCGGTGGCCAGCAGCTTCGCCATCGCGGCGCGCCGGGGGACGTCGGCGGCGCCCTCGTCGTACGCCGTCGCCGCCGCGTACACCAGCAGGCGGGCCGCCTCCGTGCGCAGGGCCATCTCGGCGACCTGGTGGGCGACGGACTGCAGGTCCTTGAGCTTGCCGCCGAAGGCGTCCCGCCGGGCGGTGTGGTCGAGGGTCGCGTCCAGGGCGGCCTGGGCCATCCCGACCGCGAAGGCGCCGACGCTGGGGCGGAACAGGTTGAGGGTGTCCATGGCGACCCGGAAACCGCCGCCCGGGTCGCCGAGGACGTCATCGGCACTCACCGGTACGGCGTCGAGGGCGAGGGCGCCGATGGGGTGCGGGGAGAGCATGTCGAGTCCGGTGCCGGTGAGGCCCGGGCGGTCGGCGGGGACCAGGAAGGCGGTGACGCCGCGGGCACCGGCGCCGGGGGTGGTGCGGGCGAAGACGGTGTAGAAGTCGGCCTCGGGGGCGTTGGAGATCCACCGCTTCTCCCCGGTGAGCCGCCAGCCGGAGGGGCCGTCGGGGTGAGCGGCGAGCGACAGCGCCGCCGCGTCCGAGCCCGCGCCCGGCTCGCTGAGCGCGAACGCCGCGACCGCGCTGCCCTCACTCACCCGGGGGATCCAGCGCGCGCGCTGGGCGGCGGTCCCGTGGGCGTGTACGGGGTGGGCGCCCAGACCCTGGAGGGCGAGGGCGGTCTCCGCCTCGGTACAGGCCTGCGCGAGGGACTCCCGCATCAGGCACAGCTCGAGCGCGCCGGAGGTGAACAGGCGCGAGAGCAGGCCGAGGGTGCCGAGTTCGGCGACCAGGGCACGGTTGACGTGCCCCGGTTCACCCTTCTCGGCCAGTGGTCGCAGGCGTTCCGCCGCCAGCGTGCGCAGCTCGGCGCACCGGGCGAGTTGTGCCGGTTCGAGCGAGAATGCGGTCATCGCCGGTCCCTTCCCTCGCCACTGGGCCACTCCCGAGGTTATCGCGGACCGTTGACTGCCGTCACCAACGCGATACGCTCCTGATGCGAGCCCACCACGCCAAGGGGGCGAATCGGCATGAATCCACGGGCCACCGCGCACGTCGACACCTTCGCCCGCGAACATCTCCCGCCGCCCGACGAGTGGCCCGAGCTCCGCTTCGACCTGCCGGAGCTGCACTACCCCGAGCGGCTGAACTGCGCGGCCGAACTGCTGCACGGCCCGCCCGACGACCGCCCGGTGTTCCACACACCCGACGGCACGACCTGGACGTACGGCGAGCTGCGCGCCCGGGTGGACCGGCTCGCGCACCTCCTCACGGGCGACCTCGGGGTCGTCCCCGGCAACCGGGTGCTGCTGCGCGGCCCCACCACGCCCTGGCTGGCGGCCTGCTGGCTGGCGGTGCTGAAGGCGGGCGCGATCGCCGTCACCGTGCTGGCCCAGCAGCGCCCGCACGAACTGGCCACCATCTGCCGGATCGCCGAGGTCCGCCACGCCCTGTGCGACGTCCGGGCCGTCGACGACCTCGCCAAGGCCGAGATCCCGGACCTGAGGACCGCCACGTACGGCGGCGACTCCCCCGACGACCTGCTGAACCGCCCGGCACCCGGGACACCGTACGCGGCCGTGCCCACCGCGGCGGACGACGTGGCGCTGATCGCCTTCACCTCCGGCACCACCGGACGCCCCAAGGGCTGTCTGCACTTCCACCGGGACGTGCTGGCGATCGCGGACACCTTCTCCCGGCACGTCCTGAAGCCGGTCGCGGACGACGTGTTCGCCGGCAGTCCCCCGCTCGGCTTCACCTTCGGCCTCGGCGGTCTCGTGGTGTTCCCGCTGCGCGCCGGGGCGAGCGCGCTGCTGCTCGAACAGGCGCACCCCGAGCAGCTCCTGTCCGCGATCGCGGCGCACCGGGTGTCGGTACTGTTCACGGCGCCCACCGCCTACCGCGCGATGCTCGGCGCGCTGGACTCCCACGACGTCTCCTCGCTGCGGCGCTGCGTCTCGGCGGGCGAGAACCTTCCGGCCGCGACCTGGAAGGCCTGGCACGAGCGCACCGGGCTGCGCGTCATCAACGGCATCGGCGCGACCGAACTGCTGCACATCTTCGTCTCCGCCGCCGACGAGCGGATCAGGCCGGGCACGACCGGAGTCCCGGTACCCGGGTGGCAGGCGCGCGTGCAGGACGCCGCCGGCACGCCCGTTCCCGACGGGGAGCCGGGGCTGCTCGCGGTGCGCGGCCCGGTCGGCTGCCGCTATCTCGCCGACCCGCGCCAGCGGGAGTACGTGCGCGACGGCTGGAACATCACCGGTGACACCTACGTCCGCGACCCCGACGGCTACTTCCGGTACGTCGCCCGCGCCGACGACATGATCATCTCGGCCGGGTACAACATCGCGGGCCCCGAGGTCGAGGACGCCCTGCTGCGCCACCCGGACGTCGTGGAGGCGGCGGTGGTCGGGCGGCCCGACGAGGCACGCGGCCAGGTCGTGGTGGCGTACACGGTCCTCAAGGAGGGGGCCGAACGCGACACCGAGGCACTGCGCGCCTTCGTGAAGTCCGAGATCGCGCCGTACAAGTGCCCCCGCGAGATCGTCCTCATGGACGCGCTGCCGCGCACCGCCACCGGGAAGCTGCAGCGGTTCCGGCTGCGCGCTCCCGCGGGGACGGGAGATGACCTGGGGTGATGCCGGGCCACCGCACGGATCCGCACGACCTAAGATGATCAACGTGTCCGACCAGCAAGCCCAGCACGCCCCGAGGTCTCTCATCGTCACGCTCTACGGCGCGTACGGCCGCTTCGTGCCGGGCCCGGTGCCCGTCGCCGAGCTGATCCGGCTGCTGGCCGCGGTCGGCGTCGACGCCCCGTCCGTCCGGTCCTCGGTGTCCCGGCTCAAGCGGCGCGGGCTGCTCGTCCCGGCGCGTACCGCGCGGGGCGCGGCCGGGTACGAACTGTCCCCCGACGCACGCCAGTTGTTGGAGGACGGGGACCGGCGCGTCTACGCCACCGCACCGCCTGCGGACGAGGGCTGGGTGCTCGCCGTGTTCTCCGTGCCGGAGTCCGAGCGGCAGAAGCGGCACGTCCTGCGCTCCCGCCTGTCCGGCCTCGGCTTCGGAACGGCGGCACCCGGTGTGTGGATCGCACCGGCGCGCCTGTACGAGGAGACGCGGCACACCCTGGAGCGCCTGCGCCTCGACACCTACGTCGACTTCTTCCGCGGTGAGCACCTCGGCTTCGCGCCCACCGCCGAGGCGGTGGCCCGCTGGTGGGACCTGGCCGGGATCGCCGAGCAGCACGAGGCGTTCCTGGACCGGCACGCGCGGGTGCTGCACGCCTGGGAGCAGCGCGCGGACACCCCGCCCGAGGAGGCCTACCGCGACTATCTCCTCGCCCTGGACTCCTGGCGCCACCTCCCCTACGCCGACCCGGGCCTGCCCGCCGCCCTGCTCCCCGCCGCCTGGCCGGGCGCCCGCTCGGCGACCGTCTTCCGCGCACTGCACGAACGGCTGCGGGACGCGGGCGCGGCGTTCGTGGAGGGGTGACCGTTCCCCTTCCGCCGACGTGCGCGGCCGGGGTCAGTCACCCAGCGCGAGACGGGGTCTGGGAGCGTCCGTGCGGCCGGTGCGCGGGCGCCGGCTGCCCGCCCGGTAGGGGGCCGGCCAGGCGACGCCCGGGCCCTCGTAGCCCTGTTCGGCCGCCGCGTGCAGCGTCCAGTGCGGGTCGTACAGGTGCGGGCGGGCCAGTGCGCACAGGTCCGTACGTCCGGCGAGGATCAGGGAGTTGACGTCGTCCCAGGAGGAGATCGCCCCGACCGCGATGACCGGGACGCCCGCCTCGTGCCGTACCCGGTCGGCGAACGGGGTCTGGTACGAGCGGCCGAACTCCGGTGTCTCGTCGGCCACGACCTGCCCGGTCGACACGTCGATCGCGTCGGCACCGTGCGCGGCGAAGGCGCGGGCGATGGTGACCGCGTCCTCGGCCGTGGTGCCGCCCTCCGCCCAGTCGGTGGCGGAGATGCGGACGGTCATCGGCCGGTCCCCTGGCCAGGCCTCGCGCACCGCGTCGAAGACCTCCAGCGGGAAGCGGAGCCGTTTCTGCGGTGAACCGCCGTAGGCGTCGGTGCGGTGGTTGGTCAGCGGGGAGAGGAAACCGGAGAGCAGATAGCCGTGGGCGCAGTGCAGTTCGAGCAGATCGAACCCGGCCCGCGCGGCCCGCACGGCGGCGGCGGCGAACTGCTCCCTTATGTCGGTGAGCTGCGCACGGGACAGTGCGCGGGGCACCTGGCTGCCCCGCTTGTACGGCAGCGGCGAGGCGGCGACGAGGGGCCAGTTGCCGTCGTCGAGCGGTTCGTCCATGCCCTCCCACATCGGCTTGGTCGAGCCCTTGCGTCCGCTGTGACCGAGTTGCACGCCGATCGCGGTGCCGGGTGCCTGCGCGTGCACGAAGTCGGTGATCCGCCGCCAGGCCTCGGCCTGCCGCCCGGTGTAGAGGCCGGCGCAGCCCGGCGTGATGCGGCCCTCCGGGCTGACGCACACCATCTCGGTCATCACCAGTCCGGCGCCGCCCAGCGCGCGGGCGCCGAGGTGGACGAGATGGAAGTCGCCGGGGACGCCGTCGACCGCCGAGTACATGTCCATCGGGGACACGACGACCCGGTTGCGCAGGGTCAGACCGCGCAGCCGGAACGGGGTGAACATCGGGGGCGTACCGGGCGGGCAGCCGAACTCGCGCTCCGCCGCCTCGGTGAAGCGGGTGTCGCGCAGCCGCAGGTTGTCGTGGGTGACGCGGCGGCTGCGGGTGAGCAGGTTGAAGGCGAACCGGCGGGGCGGTTGGCCGACGTACAGGTCCAGGTTCTCGAACCACTCCAGGCTGGCCCGGGCGGCGCGCTGGGTGGAGGCGACGACGGGCCGCCGTTCCGTCTCGTACGCGGTCAACGCCTCCTCCAGCGACGCGTGTTCGCGCAGGCACGCGGCCAGCGCCAGCGCGTCCTCGACGGCGAGTTTGGTGCCGGAGCCGATGGAGAAGTGAGCGGTGTGGGCGGCGTCGCCGAGGAGCACGACGTTGCCGTGCGACCAGCGCTCGTTGACCACCGTGCGGAAGGTGGTCCACGCCGAGTTGTTGGACTTCAGCGGGCGTCCGCCGAGCGCGTCGGCGAAGATCTTGGCGCAGCGCTCGACCGACTCGCTCTCTGGCATCTCGTCGAATCCGGCGGCGCGCCACACCTCCTCGCGCATCTCGACGATCACGGTGGAGGCGCAGGGGTCCCCCGGCCCGGGGGGCCTCGCCGAGGGGTCGTGGTCGGGCGACGGGCGGGAGTAGGGGTAGCCGTGCAGCTGCATCACGCCGTGCTCGGTCTCGGCGATCTCGAAGCGGAAGGCGTCGAAGGCGAAGTCGGCGGCCAGCCAGACGTACCGGCAGCGATGAGCGGTGATCCGCGGTCGGAACACGTCCGCGAACGCCTCACGTGTGGTGCTGTGCACCCCGTCGGCGGCCACCACCAGGTCGTACGTCCGCGCCAGCCGGGCCGGGTCGGGTGCCTCGGCCCGGAAGCGCAGTTCCACGCCGAGTGAGCGGCAGCGCTCGTGCAGGATCTGCAGCAGCCGGCGCCGGCCGAGGGCGGCGAAGCCGTGACCACCGGAGGTGTGGCGCACACCCCGGTGCACGATGTCGATGTCGTCCCAGCGCACGAAGTCCCGCCGCAGGGCCGCGTAGACCACGGGGTCGGCGTGCTCGATGCCGCCGAGGGTCTCGTCCGAGAGGACGACACCGAAGCCGAAGGTGTCGTCGGGGGAGTTGCGTTCCCAGACGGTGATCTCCCGGGCGGGATCGAGGCGCTTGAGCAGCGCGGCGGCGTAGAGGCCTCCGGGACCTCCGCCGATGACCGCCACGCGGAGGGGGCGGGTGGTCCCCCCGGCCGGCCGCGGGTCCGCGGTGGCCCGGCGCGCTGTTCCCCGCGCCCCTGGGGGTGGTGCGGTGCCGTTGGTCGAGGACATCGGTCACCGACCTCGCCACTTCGGGGGGCGCTTCTCCGTGAAGGCCGCGTGGAACTCGGCGTAGTCCTCGCCGTTCATCAAGAGGGCCTGGGTCGAGGCGTCCAGTTCCACCGCTGCCGCGAGCGGCATGTCCAGCTCGGCGGTGAGCAGTGCCTTGGTCTGGGCGTACGCCAGGGCCGGGCCGTCGGCCAGCCGGCGGGCGAGCGCCCGGGCGGCCTCGTCGGCGTGCCCCTCGTCCGTCAGCTCGCTGATCAGGCCGATCCGCTCGGCCTCCGGGGCGCGTACCGGTTCGCCCAGCATCAGCAGCCGCGTCGCGTGCCCCAGGCCGACGACCCTCGGCAGCAGATAGGCGGCCCCCATGTCGCCACCGGACAGGCCGACCCGGGTGAAGAGGAAGGCGAAGCGGGCGCTGGGGTCGGCGACCCGGAAGTCGGCGGCCAGGGCGAGGACCGCGCCGGCGCCCGCCGCCACTCCGTGCACCGCGGCGATCACCGGGAACGGGCACTCCCGTACGGCCCGCACCACCTGGCCGGTCATCCGGTTGAAGTCGAGGAGCTGGGCGGTGTCGAGGGAGAGGGTCGCGCCGATGATCTCGTCGACGTCGCCGCCGGAGCAGAAACCGCGCCCCTCACCGGCCAGCACCAGGGCCCGTATGGCCCGCTCCCGGGCCAGCTCGGCGAGGAGATCGCGCAGGTCGGCGTAGGCGCCGAAGGTGAGCGCGTTGAGCCTGTCGGGGCGGGCGAGGGTGACGGTGGCGACGCCGTCGGCGAGATCGACGCGCAGATGCTCCCAGCGGGCGGTGCGGGCGGCGGAGCCGGTGAAGGGACTCATGAGGGCGGCCTCCTCGGGCGGGCACTGCGCTGCTCACTGAGCTCTACCCGGTGAAGTTATCACTCATCCATGACTGCCGTCACGGTTGCGCGATACTCCGTTGGGGCGCACTGCCGCGAGGCGGGCTCCCGGCCCCGGCGCCGTCACATCCGTCACGATTCGTCGACATACCGGTAACGAGGGGTCCGGGCGCGGGAGGCGGGGCGTGGGCCCGGGTAAGCCGCCCGTTGCCGGGGCGGAACGTCCCGGACGGCGCCCGGCCCGGGCCGCCGGTGCCGCCCCCGGTGAAGGGGCGCACCGGGTGCGCCGTACCCTTGACGGTCGAAAGCAGGAGCACCCGCTCCATGAACGGACCCGCTGTGCACGAACCTCCCGCCGCCTCCACCTCCTGGCGCGTCGCGCTGCCGCACACCTCCGCGGCCGTGCCCGTGGCCCGGGCACTGGTGCGTACGGCACTGGCCGAGCGGGAGCACTCCGCCGACAGCGACACCGCGGAGCTGCTGACGGCGGAGCTGGTGGCCAACGCCGTCGAGCACACCTCGGGGGGCACCCCGATAGAGCTGGTGGTGCGGCTGCTGCCGACCGGCTTCCACGTCGAGGTGCACGACGCCGACCCGGCGCCGCCCCGTGACCTCACCCGTCCGGTCCTCGAAGCGCCGGACCCCTGGCAGGAGCACGGGCGCGGGCTGCTGCTGATCCGCGCCCTGAGCTCGTCCTGCGGTCACCGTGCCACCGCGTCCGGCAAGGCGGTGTGGTTCCGGCTGCCGGGTCAGCGGCGCCCGGCCTGACCCTTCGGGGGCCGTACCGGCGCGCCGGTTCAGGCGAGGGTCGCCACCAGGACCGCCTTGATGGTGTGCATACGGTTCTCCGCCTCGTCGAAGACGACCGAGTACTCCGACTCGAACACCTCGTCGGTCACCTCCAGCGAGGTCAGGCCGTGCGTCTCGAAGATCTCCTGGCCGACCTTGGTGCCCAGGTCGTGGAAGGCGGGCAGACAGTGCAGGAACCGGACGTCCGGGTTTCCGGTGGCGCGCAGGACGTCCATGGTCACCGCGTACGGAGCGAGGGCCTCGATCCGCTCGCCCCAGACCTCCTTGGGCTCCCCCATGGAGACCCAGACGTCCGTGGCGACGAAGTCGGCGCCCGCGACACCCTCGGCGACGTCCTCGGTGAGCGTGACGCGGGCGCCGCTGGAGGCGGCGAGCTCCCGGGCCCGGTCGACGATCTCCTGGGCGGGCCAGTAGGACTTCGGGGCGACGACGCGTACGTCCATGCCCAGCAGGGCCGCGGTCACCAGGTAGGAGTTGCCCATGTTGAAGCGGGCGTCGCCGAGGTAGGCGAGGGCGATGTCCGTGAGCGGCTTGGCGCTGTGCTCGGTCATGGTGAGCACGTCGGCGAGCATCTGGGTGGGGTGCCAGTCGTCGGTGAGACCGTTGTAGACCGGCACCCCCGCGTACGCCGCGAGCTCCTCGACCTTGGCCTGGCTGTCCCCCCGGTACTCGATCCCGTCGTACATCCGGCCCAGCACCCGGGCGGTGTCCTTCACCGACTCCTTGTGCCCCATCTGCGAGCCGGACGGGTCGAGGTACGTCGTGGAGGCGCCCTGGTCGGCGGCCGCGACCTCGAACGCACAGCGCGTACGCGTCGAGGTCTTCTCGAAGATCAGCGCGATGTTCCTGCCCCGCAGGTACGGGACCTCGTCGCCGGCCCGCTTGGCGGCCTTCAGCTCGGCGGCCAGCTCCAGCAGGCCGAGGAACTCCTGCGCGGTGAAGTCCAGCTCCTTGAGGAAGTGGCGGCCGGCGAGGGCGGTCGGAACAGTCGCCATGGGGCGCTCCAGGAATGGGGGGACACGAACCCTTGGAAGTCTATACGATGAATTGTATTTCTATACGGCGTCTCGCTGGACGGGACAGCTCATACAGCGCGGTCCTCCCCTGCCCCGCCCCAGCTCGCTGCCCGGGATCTCTATCACCTCGATGCCCTGTTTGCGCAGGTGTGTGTTGGTGGTGGAGTTCCGCTCGTAGGCGACGACGACGCCCGGCTCCACGGCCAGGACGTTGCAGCCGTCGTCCCACTGCTCGCGCTCGGCCGCGTGCACGTCCTGGGTGGCGGTCAGCACCCGGATCTCGTTGAGTCCGAGGGCGGCGGCGATCGCACGGTGCATGTGCTCCGGCGGATGGTCGGTGACCTTCAGCTCCTTGTCCCCCGCGCCCGGTTCGATGGTGTAGGAGCGGAGCATGCCGAGGCCCGCGTACTGGGTGAAGGTGTCGCCGTCGACCATCGTCATCACGGTGTCGAGGTGCATGAAGGCGCGTCTCTTCGGCATGTCGAGGGCGACGATGGTTTCGGCGGAGCCGGCCGCGAACAGCTTGTGGGCGAGCATCTCCACGGCCTGCGGGGTGGTCCGCTCGCTCATGCCGATCAGCACCGCCCCGTTGCCGATGACCAGCACGTCCCCGCCCTCGATGGTGGACGGGTAGTCGGCCTGCCCCTCGGACCAGACGTGGAAGGACTCCTCGCGGAAGAGGGGGTGGTGCCGGTAGATCGCCTCGAAGTGCACGGTCTCGCGCTGCCGGGCAGGCCACCGCATCGCGTTGATGGAGACACCGTCGTATATCCACGCTGAGGTGTCGCGGGTGAAGAGGTGGTTGGGCAGCGGACCGAGGAGGAAGTCGTCGAGCTCCATGGCGTGGAACCGCACGGAGGTCGGCTCCGGGTGGGCTTCCAGGAACTCCCGCTTGGTCATCCCGCCCACCAGCACCTCGGCGAGTCCGGACGTCGGCAGGGTCTCGAACGCGGCGCGGAGGTGGTCGGTGGCCAGCGGGCCGTACTCCTTCTCGTCGAAGACACGGTCCAGGACGAGGGCGCGGGCCGCCGGGATCCCCAGCGTCTCGGCGAGCAGGTCACCGAAGAGGTGGACGGTGACCCCGCGGTCGCGCAGGACGTCGGCGAACCCGTCGTGCTCGGCGCGGGCCCGGCGCACCCAGAGCACGTCGTCGAAGAGCAGGGCGTCCTTGTTGCTGGGGGTGAGCCTCTTGAGCTCGAGATCGGGCCGGTGCAGGATGACACGGCGGAGCCGTCCGGCCTCGGAGTCGACGTGGTAGGTCATGCCTCCATCCTGACCACCCGGGCGCGTGTTCACCCCTGTCCACGGGTTTCGGAAACCCGCTTCCGTCACTCACGGTGTCCTGCGGGAACACCCCCGGTGTCCCAGGGGAACATCCCCGGCGTCCCACGGGAGCACCCTCGGTGTCCATGGGAGCAACTCCATGCCCCGCGGGAGCACCCTCGGCGTCCCACGGGAGCAACTCCATGCCCCACGGGAGCACCCTCGGCGTCCTACGGGAGCAACTCGGGCCGGGCCAGCAGCCTCCGCGTCTCCGGGCCCCGCTCCAGCGCGCCCCGGGCGACGATCCACCCGGCGAGCAGATGCGGGTCCCCGGGCTCCCGGGCCAGCCCCTCGGCGTACCCGTCGAGCGCGGCGGCCGGATCACCCGCGGCGAGGTGTTCGTCCGGGGTACGGGGGTCGGCGGGCCGGACCGCGAAGGCGTGGGTGCGGACGTCGGGCCAGGGGGCGCGGTCGGGCAGGAAGCGCGTGGGATCGCCGCCCTCCGGGTGCTCCGGCGGAGCGATGTTGCGCAGCCGCCACTCGGTGCGGTGCAGGGCGGCTGCGAGGCGAGCGCGGGCCAGAGCAGCCGGATCCACGGGCTCGCGCAGCCATCCGTCCAGCGTCCGGGCGAGGCCGGAGACCAGACTGTGACCGGCCCCGGTGAGCCGCCCACTAGTGAGCAGGGTGCGCACCACGAGCCGACTTTGCGTCCGGCGCAGGGCGAAGTGGTAGGAAGCCGTCAGCCCGTGTTCCGGGTGATCGAGCCGGTCCCGCCAGAAACCGGCGACGCCGGTGAAGGCGTACGCGCCGTGCAACAGGCCGGTGAGGTGGCGGGGATCGGGACGCCAGGGAGCGTAATAGCGCTCCGCGCGGTCGTCGTCGACGAGCGGAAAGAGGTGGATCAGGGCGGCGAGCTTGCTGTGCTGGAACTCGTGAACCAGCGTCTCGGCAAGGGCGAGCGGACAAGAGGGGCGACTGATGAGCATCGCACCGTAGGAGTCACCGCTTGACGCGGACACCCTTACGTCGGGTGGCGGCGGGGGCAGCAGGCTGGTCCGGGCCCACGGTACGACGGACCGGATCACCGCGGGATCGAGCCGCCCGGGCCGCTCTGTGCCGCCCGTCGTCGCGAGGATTTCGGTGGCCTCGGTGAACAACCGCTGCCAGGCCAGGGCCTCGTCGGCGTCCAGCCGGGCGGGCGGTAGGGGGTCGTCGAGATCGCGGTAGGGGTCCAGGTCCTCCAGAGGTATCGCGACCGGGCCGGACGGGGTGGTGTGAGTGAGGGTGCGCAGCGGGGACCAGCAGGAGTCCCCGGCGCTCTCGGTGGTGCCGATCGGCTCCGCCGCCGGGCGGCAGGTCAAATACACCGGGCGACCCGTTCGGTCAGGTCCGGTGAGGGTGAGTTCCCCCGCGCGAGTACTCGCCCGGCCGGTCGTCAAGCCGTCTGCTCCGTCGGGCAGCCGGGCCGTGCCGAGGCCGGGAAGCGGGAGGGCGCCGTCGGTGAGGGCAACACGCAGAAGCGTTTCCGTTCCCGCGTGCAGCGAGGCGACAGTCGCGAGGGCGTTCAGTCGGCCTGCCTCCGCCCACAGCGGGGGCCCGTTCGCCGTGCCGTGCACCCTGCGCAGCATGTGCGCGATCCAGGCCCCGGTCGTCGGGGCCAGCAGCAGCGCCTCGACCCGCTCCGGCGTCCGCTGGGCGGCCTCCTTCAGCACCCTCCAGGCCTCGGCGGCCGGAGTCAGCGGTGTGGGCAGGGCGACGAGGTGGTCCAGCAGGGTGCGCAGGAGCAGCAACCGGCGGGCCCGTTCCCCCCGTTCGAGGAAGGCGACGGCCTGCGCGGAGCCGCCACCGGCAGCCAGTTCCGCGAAAAGGTGTTCGGGCATGCGGAAATGGGCGGTGCGCTGCTCGCTGGTCATTTCCGGGGTCCTCTGGTCGGTGGGCAGGCATGCGGAAGCCCGGCGGGCGCTCCCCTCGGGTGTGCGGGCCTATTCGGCTCGGGCGCCGCCCTTGTCCTCGCCACCGCCCCGGATACCACCGCGGGACCGCAGGACCTCGGCGAGAAGGCGAGTGCCGGGGCGAAGGGGCGCCAGCCCGTCCACGGCGGTCAACGGCAACGCCGCGAGATCCAACAGGTCCGACTCCCGCACGGGAACTCCCGCCGCGAGGGCCGGCGCACGGGCGGCTGCTTCGGCGTTGCGCTGAGCGGGCGTCTGATGCAAGATGCGTCCCCCTTCTCGCACGGTGGCACGCGATGCCCCGTGTCATGAACCATCATGGCCATTCATACCCCTGCCGAAAACCGTACGATCACGCCATCTGATCATCGTTCGTCATGCGGATGGCCTGTACTACCCCTGAACTCCCTCGCGGCATCGTCGAGTTCCGTTCGGTAATCGCCTTCCGCGCCGGCTCACGCTCGACGCCGGGCAGTTTCCGCCCGGGTGCGGAGCGGTGCCGGACATGACTGATGAGTGAGCTGATGCCCGCCGTTCCGACCCGGTGTGACGGAACGGGCTCACGGTGCAGGAGGGACAGCCCGGCGACCGGCACCCACCGGTCGCCGGGCGCCCGATCAGCGGGTGCACCGGCCGGTGGGCCACAGACTGGGAAGGCGGCGGGCAGCGACGTCGCCCGGTGGGCGGTGTCATTCCCCGCGCCCTCGGGGTGATGCGGCCGAATCGAGGAACTGCAGAGCAGGGCGCGCTTCTGTGAGGGCCGCGAGACGCACCCGGACGGCCAGAAAGCATCCCTCCGGATCAGCGGCCGCAGCACGTACGTGTGACGGCGCCGAAGAGCCCGGGCGCACCACCCGCGCGCCGACGCACAGGCGGCGCACGGTGGTGACATGGGTGGGCGAGGTACGACACGACGAGGGCGCGCACCGCGCCGATGCCTCCGAAGCCCGCCTCGATCGCGGTCCCGGTGACGCAAAGCGCTCCGCCCATCCAGGTGCACGGGCACCCGACGACCCGTCACATCGTGGATACGCTTGGAAAGTTGGCATCGCGCACCTGTGCGATGCCCGTCCACGGCCACGCCGGGCCGGACCCCGGACGATCGGACCAGAGGGGGACGCGTGAGCCCTGACGCGCTGATCGCGCACTTCGTAGCGGCCTCGGCCGTCATCCTCGTGGCCGCACACGCGGCGGGCTGGGTGGCTCGACGACTCGGACAGCCCTACATCGTGGGCCAGCTGGCGGCCGGCATAGCACTCGGTCCCTCGCTCCTCGGTAGTGCGGCGCCCGGCGCGTACGATGAGCTGTTCCCCGACGGTATCGGCACCGCGCTCACCGGGATCGCCCAGTTGGCCCTCGTGGTCTTCCTTTTCTCGGTGGGCTACGAGCTGGATGTACGCCTGCTCGGCGGCCGGGCCCGGACGACGGTTGCCGTTGCGCTGGCTTCCTTCGTCGTACCGATGGCGGTGGGCAGTGGCGGTGCGCTGCTGCTCCGGGACCAGCTCCACTCACTCGGCATGCCGCGTGAGCTCTCCCCGTCCATGGTGGTGTTCGCCGGAATCGCACTGTCGATAACGGCGGTGCCCGTCCTGTCGGCCATCGTGCGCGAGAACGGGCTGGCCCCCACGGTGCCCGGGGTGGTGGCGGTCACGGCGGCCGGGCTGCTCGACGTCATCTGCTGGACGGTGCTGGCGGGCACGATGATGGAGGACGGGGAAGGTCACACGCTCGAGTGGCCGTGGCGCGCCGCACTGGCGGTCGGCTTCGTCGCCCTCATGCTGGTCACCGCCCGTCCCCTGCTGCGCCGACTGCTCTGGGGCACGCACGTGGACTCCTCGCTGCGCCTGGCGATGCTGATCGGCCTGGCCCTCGGGTCGGCCTGGGTGACGCACTCCCTGGGGCTCCATGTCATCTTCGGCGCGCTGCTGGCGGGTGTGGTGACGCCCCGGGAGCCCGGAGGCACACTCGACGCCGATCTTGTACGGCCGCTGCACGAGGTCGGTGCGCTGCTACTGCCGTTCTTCTTCGTGGTCTCGGGCCGCTCCGTCTCTGTGACCGGCATGGACGCCATGGGATGGGTGGCCGTGCTGGTGGTGACAGTCCTCGCTGTGGTCACCAAGATCGGCAGCGGTGCGGTGACGGCCCGGCTCGGCGGTCTGGACCGGCATGAGGCGCGCACCGTGGGCGTCCTGCTGAGCGCCCGCGGCCTCACCGAACTGATCGCCCTGGACGCGGGCCTGCGAGCGGGCCTACTGAGCGTTCCGCTCTACACCGTCCTGGTGTTCATGGCTCTGGCCACCACCCTGCTGACCCAACCGCTTCTCGCGCTGGTCCGCCGCCGGGCCGAGCAGGAGCCGCGCAGGGCCCGCCGGGCTGCCCGCACCCCGTTCCCCCCGGCAGGAGACCAGGGGGACACACCGCCGGCCCGGGTGGCGGATGCGGGCTGACCGCCGCGTCACACTTCCATCGCCGTAACGTCGCGCCGGGCTACAGCGGCATCGGCGCGAGGTCGGTCTCGATACGGCGTTTGTGCTGAGCGGCTGCGAGCCAGGGATGCCCCGTGCGCACCACACGGGCGAAACCGTCCACCGCCTTGCGCTGCGCCTCGTCCGCCTCCGCCAATCGGCCCAGGCCGCGCAGGTCGAGGGAGAGGTTGGCGGTGCAGGCGAGGGTGAGCGGGTGTTCCGCACCTGCGACCTCGGCGAGCAGCGGAAGGTTGGCCTCGTCGATCGCGAGCGCCCGCTCGAAGTCCAATTGCGCGTAAGCCGTGTTGGCCTGGCCGATGGCTGTCGTCAGGGTGATCACATGGTGCTCACCCACGGTGGCGGCCAGCCGACTCGCCGCGTGGTCCTCGACCTCGCGCGCCTGGTCCAACCGGCCGAGGGCGCGCAGCGTGGCGGCCAGATTCGCCTTCGTCAGCAGGGTGTAGGCATGGTCCTCTCCCAGGAGCGACGCATAGCGGCCGACAGTCTCCTCACTCAGCTCGCGGGACTGCTCGAGGTCCCCGGCCAGTCGCTGATCGACGGCGAGGTTGATCGCCGTCGCGAGCGAGTCGGCGTGCTGGACCCCGTACCGGGCCACGAAGCGCCGCAGCGTCTCCTCCGAGAGCTTGGCCGCCTCACCGAGTTCTCCGTCCCGGCGCCGGCAGACCGCAAGGTTTCGCGCCACTCGCAGGGTAAGCGGGTGTTCCTCACCCATCGCGGTGCGCGCCCGCCGGTACACGTCCTCCTGGAACTCCCGGGCACCCGGGTAGTCGCCGCTCTCCCGCATGTCGATGGCGAGACCGTTCAGACTGTTGAGGGTGAAGAAGCTGGCCGGCCCGAACATCATTTCACGCTGTCGGGCATTCTCCTGGTCCAGGGACAGGGCCTCCCTGAACTGCCCGCACAACCGCAGGTCGACGCCCCAGCTGTGGGTAGCGCGCAGAGTGGTCGGGTCGTCCGGCCCGAACAGGGACCTGGCCTGCTCGGTGGCCTCCTGCCCGAGGTCCCGGGCCTCCGTGAAGCGCCCCTGGTAGCGGCGGGCGTCGGCCAGATCGCACAGGGAGTCGATGAGTTCTTCGGAGTCGACCTGGAGGCGCCGTGAAACCTCCAGAGCCTTCTCGGTGAGAGGAATGGACTCCGAAATCTGTCCGATCTGGCGCAGGGTGAACGCGAAGCTTTTCGCCAAGCGGATGACGTCCGGGTCCTCTTCCCCCGAGGCCGCCAGCCAAGCGTTCCACGCCTGTCGGCCGAGTCTGGCGGCGCCCTCGTGGTCACCCCAGTAATAGAGGAACAAGACGGTGTCGTAGACCAGTTCGCGCACATAGGTGTCCGTGCTGGTCACCGCGTCGGAGGAGAGGATGTGCGGCAGCAGCGCCTGATAGGCGGGCCATTCCGCTGACGAGCCGTAAGGGCCCGGCTTGGCGGCGGACAGCAGCTGATGCGCGGCGTCCCGCATGCGTGCCCGCTCCTCGCGGGACAGCTTGGCGAGGAGCACCGTTTGGAGCAGGCGGTGCATCTGCAAAGTGTCGGTCCGCGGGTCCACCTTCACCAGGGAGAACTGGCTGAGGTCGCGCACGGCGCGATTGAGCTTGATCGACTCTCGCAGCAGGGGGTTGATCTCCGGCGTGATGTTGATACCCCGGCTGCCGCGGAGCATGGCCCGCGGAATGGGCTCGGGCGCCATGCTGGCGCAGATGTCGAGGAGCTGCCGGGCGCCAGGATTGTTCTCCTTGATCCGTTCCAGTGAGATGTCCCAGGCGGCGGCAACGGAGACCGGATAGTCGGGAGCCGGATCCAGTTCGAGGACCTCCGGGCTGCGCTCGGCCAGCAGTTGGAGGTAGTCGTCGACGAGCATGCCGGTGACCGCTCGCCAGGCGCCCGCCTGCTCCACGGCGAGCGGCAGGTCACCGAGGGCCGCGGCGAGCCGGTCGGCGTCCTCGGCCGTGAGGTCGGGCGAGCGCTTCTGGAGCAGTTCGATGGACTCCTCCCGGTGAAAGACGTTCACCGGTAGTGGGGTGGCCACCCGCTCCCAGGCCCGGTTCCGGGAAGTGACGATGACCTTCCCGGGCCCGTTGGTCGGGAAATACTGGCGTACAACCTCGACGTCCTCGGCGTTGTCGAAGATGAGCAACCAGTTGTCGTACGGCTTGCCGATGCGCAGCGCTTCGAGAACGGCGGGGACGGCCGTGTTCGCGGTGGAGGCACCCACGTCCTGACCTGGCGGGGTGACGCCCAGCCGTACCGCCAGGCCGGCCAGCGTAGCCAAGATGAGACTCTGCCGCTCTGCGGGGATCCAGCAGATCACCTTGTAATCGTGCTGGTGGGTGTAGATGTACTCCAGGGCCAGCTGGGACTTGCCGACGCCGCCGAGGCCGTGCAGCGCATGCGGGAGCACTGCCGCGGTGTCCTGGGCGCCGAGCTGCTCCTCCACGGCCCTCAGCAGCGCCTGACGGCCGACGAACGAGCTGTTCCTGAGCGGAACGTTCACCATGAGGGCCGGCGTTGCGGTCGTGGTGCTCTGCATGAGCGGGTCAGCCTCCGGGGCTTCGTGTGGGTTCTCGGTCACCAGGCTCGGTGAGCGGTATCCGGCTGGGACGCGAACGTCCGGTGCTGGATGCCTCCCGTCCTGATCGTCGGGGAACTCGCCGCCGTCCGGGTGTTTCACGCTTCCGGATGGCTCCGCGACGACCCGTTCAGCCGAGTCGGGCAGGAGCCTGGACAGGTCGGGTTCGATGCGGTTCGCCCGTTCGGAGTAGGGCCCCGACAAGGCCCGCATCACGGCGAGTTCGCTGCGCACCCAGCCGGGCTCGGCCGGGTCGGGCAACGTGGTGCCGACCGGGTCGCGCAGCGCGGCGCGCAGCGCGACGCCCCGCTCGCCGGCCGCCGGTAGATCGCCCACCACGCTGACGGTGCGGGCGAGTTGGGACCGGGTGGTGGTGGCGAGCAGCGCCTCGCGGACACCGTCGGCGAACTCGGGGCGTCCCTCGCCTCCGCTGTCCCAGTCGATCAGCCCGCCCATGAGGATCTCGGCGAGGTGGTCGGGGCCGGTCTCCGGCATGACCCGGCGCCGCAGTTGTTCCACGAGGTCGAATTCGAACGGGATGGCGGCCAGCTGGGTGGCGAGGCGGCGCGCCGCGGGGGTGGCGAGGGTGAAGAAGCGGCGTACGGCGGCGGCCGCGGCGCGCGGGAGACGGGGGGCGCGCAGGCCGGGCGCGGGCGCGCCTTTGGTGAGGGTGCCGGCGAGGACGACGGGCAGGGAGCGGCGTACCCCGCGCTCGCCCGTGACCAGGTCGGCCCAGGCGGCGACGGAGCCGGGTTTGAGGGAGAGCACCGGAACGGGCAGGGAGTCGTCGGCTGCTTCGGGCAGCGGGCGCAGCGGGTCGGGTCCGCCGGGTGGCGCCCAGTGTCCGAGGCAGTCGTTGGGCATGCCGAAGCCGCCGGCCTCCAGGACCGCCGGGTGGGGGTAGAGCGAGGTGCGGTGGCGCAGGTGGGGCGGGAGCAGATGGATCAGTGCGGTGGGGCCGGAGCGGGCGAGCCGGCTCAGCAGGGTGTCGGCGGCGGAGGCGGCCCAGCCGTGGGCGAGGCCGTCGGTGACGGCGAGGAACACGCGACCGCCGCGCCCGTCGAGGAGTTCGGCGGGGTCGGCGACGGCGCCGCCGCTGGTCCAGCGCAGGGTGGCGGCGCCCGTCCGGGGGAGGGTGACCCGGAGGGTGCGGACGCTGCGGAAGGCGCCGCTGTGTTCGGCCGCCTCGGCGAGGCCGGCCACCGCCTCCTCCCAGATCCGCATGGTGGGCGCGTCGTCGGCGAGCAGCACCAGGTCGAACGCGGAGGTGCGGGCGGGACGGAGGAACGGCATCCACATGCCGTCGGCGACCCCTTGCTCGGCGGTGGCCTCCTCGTCGAGCTCCACGGTGTCGCGGGAGGGCACCCGGCGGGCGAGCTGGTGCAGGGCGCGGGCGAGCAGGGCGGTGCGGCGGCCGGGTCCGTGCTGCGGCAGGTTGGCGTCGGGCAGCAGGGGGCGTCCGACGTGGAGGGTGCCAGCTCCCTCGGGGTGCGGTAAGAGCCCGCCGTCGGCGAGGACCGGACGGGGCGCGGGACCGGGAACGCCACCCGGGTCGGCGGATGGGGGCGGTTCGGCGCGGCGCGGGGTGCCGGCCCGGTCGGAAAGGGGCTGCGCGAGGGGTTCGGGAAGGCCGGGGCCGGTCGTGGGATCGGCTGGATCCGCATGCGCGGGGGGCGTCTCACCGTCCGGTTCGTCCTGCGTCCGGGGGGTCGCGCCGACTGTCCCGGCGCCCGCGGCCGGACGGGTGGCGTCCGGGTACGGCTCCGCTTCCGGTCCGGCACCGGAGGGACCGCCGTGGTGATCCCAGTACGCGGCCAGCCACACCGCGTCGGCGACGTCCTGCCAGCGCGGTGGGTCCAGTGCCTCGCCGTCCGGACTCGGGAACGGCTGGTCATGGGCCGGCCGGAGCCGGGCAGCGACGACGGAGCCTTTGACCTCACTCGCGTATTCGACGGACTCGGAGCACGCCGAAGGAGGCGACGACCCCGACACAGGTCCGCCGTCGCCCGATCCGGATGCGCGCTCCCTGGGAAAGCCGTTGTCCATTCAGCGGCCCTTCGCGAGGTCGCGGAGGAGCATTTCCACGAGGGTACGCCCGTTCCCGTCGACCTGGAAACCACCCATGGTAGTGATCTGGACAGCGTTGAGTAACTGGTCCAGGGAGTGCGTGCCCCCGGCCTGGACGCGCTGGAGGAAGAGGTCCACCAGGTCCTCGGTGCCTCGTGGGCGCTCCCCGAGGTGCCGTTTCACCATGGCGAGCAGCTGTTCGCGGGTGGGGATGCGGAGCTCCAGCGGCAGGCAGCGTCTGCGGAACGCGGCCGGGAACTCCCGCTCTCCGTTGCTGGTGATCACCACGACGGGGAACTCCCGGCACTCGACCCGCCCTTGCCGCAGTACGGCACGGACGCCGGGGTCGCTGGTGTGGACGCTCGCGGTGTCGGCGGCGTCACGGACCAGCTCCGGGACGTCATAGCTTCCGTTCTCCAGGACGTGCAACAGGTCGTTCGGCAGGTCGATGTCGCTCTTGTCGAGCTCGTCGACAAGAAGCACCCGGGGACGATCGTAGGGCAGCAGAGCGGTCCCGAGTGGCCCGAGCGTGAGGAAATCACCGAGGAGTGGCGGAAGTTGACGATCATTCAAGGAAGTCGCGGAGTCCGCCGCCCCGTCGGCGCCCCGCGCCGCCGCGTCCCGCAGGCCCGCCTGCCAGGCGGCGATGGCCTGGGCGCGTCCCATCGCGTCATGGCTGTACAGGCCGTCGCGCAGGGTCGTACGGCTGACGATGTTCCACTCCAGTACCCGGCCGAGCCCCAGTTCGCGCGCGATCACATAGGCCAGGGTGGACTTGCCGATGCCGGGCGGTCCGCTGATCAGCAGCGGGCGGCGCAGCACCAGCGCGGCGTTGACGGTGTCGATCTCCTCGGAGCCGAGCTGCGGGGTGATCTCGCCGGGGCCCAGCCGGCGCAGCGTGGCCTGCGGGTCGTCGGGCGGCGGGGGCTGGAGCGGGGTGCCGCCGAAACGGCGCCAGGGCGGAGGTTCGGGCAGCTCCACGGCGGCGGTCGGCGCCTGACCGGTGGCGTGAAAGATCCGCCAGCCGTCCGGGGCCGCCTGCTCCTCCTGCGCGGTCATGCCGATGCCTCCTCGTCGGCGAGATCGCCGTCGTCGGTGTGAATGTCCACGAGTCGTGTCGGATCGTCCCAGAAAAAGGCGATATGACGCCCGAGCAGATCCGGGCTCTGTGCCGGGTCGACGGCTTTCCTGCGGAGCCGGTGGATGGCCATGGGGATCTGCGCGGCGATC
Source organism: Streptomyces griseoloalbus (assembly GCA_014650015.1). Taxonomy (GTDB): domain Bacteria; phylum Actinomycetota; class Actinomycetes; order Streptomycetales; family Streptomycetaceae; genus Streptomyces; species Streptomyces griseoloalbus. Next base: position 212,018 of record BMUD01000008.1, on the reverse strand, counting down.
GGTACGGAGGCGAACACCGCGGTGACGACCTCGCGCCGCTCCTCGGCGAAAGCGCCCCGGCGGTCCCATATGGCCAGGGCGATGCCCTCCGCGATGGCGGCCTTCAGCGCCTCCAGCGCGGGCGTGTCGGCGGGGGCGTCGAGCACCACGGCGGTGCGTCCGGACTCCCCGGCGAGCGCGGTCTGCCAGGCGTCGAGCCGCTGGGCGTCGGCGCCGGTCCAGCCGTGCACCGTGACGCCCTGCTGCCGCAGGCTGCGCCAGCGTTCCCGCCACTGCCGCCGCACCAGCACGTCGTCGGTGCGCATCCGCTCCAGACTGCGCAGGTGCACCCCGTACTTGAGTCCGAGCGGCAGCGGCCTGCCGTGGCCGGTTCTGAACCGCAGCCCCGCCACGTCGTGGTTCAGGAGGTCGTACGGCAGGACGAACTCGACATAGGTCGGCTGCTCACGTCCGGTCGGGTCCGGGTCGGCGGGGGCGGACCAGAGCCGGGCGCCCTGCTGGAGGGCCTGTTCGACGGCCGGGCCGAGACCGTCCAGAGTAGTGGTGGTCGGTTCGCCGGGCTGCGGGTCCCAGTGGCCGGGAACCGTGTTGAGCCAGGGGCGTACGACGATCTCGCCGGTGCCGTCGCGGGCGGGCTCCACGGCGACGATCAGACAGCAGGGGATGTCCGGGTCGCTCGCCGACTCCAGGCGGGCGGCGCGGCGCCGTCCCACCGCCGCCGTCAGCCCCGAGCGCTGGGCCCAGCCGTCGGTCCACTTGAGCAGGGCCCCGCGGTGACCGGGAGACGCGGCGAGGCTGGCGGCCACGTCGACCAGGAGCACCGCGGGCGGTAATCCGTCCGGTTGCGCGTTCCATTCCAGGATGTGCGCGAAGAGCTGTTCGGGAGACAGCCCGGCGGGCAGATAGAGGCCGTTGAGTTCCTCGGCGAGCCTGTCCCGCAGCCGGGCGGCGGACACCTCGCCCTTGGCCTCGGCCAGCAGGGCGTACGCGGTGCCGGTGTCATGGCCGGAGAGCGGGCCGGGGAGGGAGTCGGCGGCAGGCGGCGGTGCGGCGGGGGCGAGCAGCCGCTCCAGCTCGTCGGCCGGCGCGGCCCCTTCGAAGAGCTCGACCACCCCGACCAGTACGCGTTCCCCGCCCGCCGCGCTCAGCGCGGCGCGCACCATGGCCACCACGTCCTCACGAAGCCGAATGCCGCGTACGTCGACCGTGCGGGCCAGCTGCTCGCCGAGCACGGTCGCGAACTGGACACGCCCCTGGGCGTCCTCCATACAGCTCAGTTCGCACAGGGCGTCGGTGAGCTGTTGGAGCAGTACCAGACCCTGCGCGCGCGATACCCCGCTCCCGGAGCCGCCGAAACCCTCGCCCTTCTCCACCGACTTATCCCCCATGAGTCGGTTCGCCTGCCTGACCGACCTGCGAAGTTAGCACGGCAACTGACGGTTAGCCAGGGACGTGTGAGGTCCGGGAGGGGCGAAGTCCGGCCGAGCCCTCCGTACGGGTGGTCCTCGGCCGGATGCGCTCGCCGCCCTTGCGGCAGCGGCCCGTCACAGCCGCGGATCCACCGGCTCCGACTCCAGCGCCAGTACGCCGAACACCGCCTCGTGGACCCGCCACAGCGGCTCCCCCTCGGCCAGCCGGTCCAGGGCCTCCAGGCCGAGTGCGTACTCACGGATCGCGAGGGACCGCTTGTGGTTCAGGAAGCGGTTGCGCAGCCGGGCCAGGTTCTCCGGGCGGGTGTACTCGGGCCCGTAGATGATCCGCAGGTACTCACGGCCGCGGCACTTGATGCCGGGCTGGACCAGGCGGCCGTCGTCGCCGCGGACCACGGCGCCGACCGGCTTGACGACCATGCCCTCGCCGCCGCGTCCGGTCATCTCCAGCCACCAGTCGACTCCGGCGCGTACGGACTCGGGATCGGCGGTGTCGACGTAGAGGCGGCGGGTGGTCTGGAGCAGCCCGGTGGTGTCGTGCTCGACGAGACGGTCGAGCAGGACGAGTTGCTCGTCGTGCGGCAGGGCGGCGAGGCTGCGGCCCTGAACGGCGAGGATCTGGAACGGGGCCAGGCGGACACCGTCCAGGCCGTCGGTGGTCCAGCAGTAGCGGCGGTAGGCCCGGGTGAACGCCGAGGCCGCGTCGGCCCGTTCGCGCTGGCGGTCCAGCAGGTCGCCCACCTCGACGCTGCGGGCCGCCGCGCCCTCCAGGGCGGCCAGGGCGCCCGGGAAGACCGCGCCGGAGGCGGCGCCGACCGCGGCGTACTGGGAGCGCAGCAGTCCGGACGCCTTCAGCGACCACGGCATCAGCTCGGCGTCCAGCAGCAGCCAGTCCGTCCCGAGTTCGTCCCAGAGGCCGGCCTCGGTGACGGCCGCGCGCAGCCGGCCGAGGATCTCCTCGGTGACGGCGGTGTCGTCGAAGAAGGGGCGGCCGGTGCGGGTGTAGAGCGAGCCGGTCGGGCCCTCGACGCCGAAGCGCCCGGCGGCCGCCTCGGCGTCGCGGCAGACCAGGGCGACCGCGCGGGAGCCCATGTGCTTCTCCTCGCACACGACCCGCGCGACGCCGTCCCGCGCGTACTGGGCGAAGGCCTCGACCGGGTGCTCCAGGTAGCCGTCGAGGTGCGAGGTGGCGGTGGGTGCCATGGTCGGCGGGAGGTAGGGCAGCAGGCGCGGGTCGATCGCGAAGCGGCTCATGACCTCCAGGGCCGCCGCCGCGTTCTCCTCGCGGACGGAGACCCGTCCGGCGTGCCGCGTCTCGACGACCCGGCGTCCGTGCACGTCGGCCAGGTCCAGCGGGCGCCCCTCGTGGCCGCCGGGGGCCTCGGTGCGCAGCGGGCGGGCCGGCTCGTACCAGACCCTCTCGGCCGGTACGTCGATCAGTTCGCGCTCCGGCCAGCGCAGCGCGGTGAGCTTGCCGCCGAAGACGGCGCCGGTGTCCAGGCAGATGGTGTTGTTGAGCCAGGTCGCCTCCGGCACGGGAGTGTGGCCGTAGACGACGGCCGCCCGGCCGCGGTAGTCCTCCGCCCACGGGTAGCGCACGGGCAGGCCGAACTCGTCGGTCTCGCCGGTGGTGTCGCCGTACAGGGCGTGGCTGCGGACCCGGCCGGAGGTGCGGCCGTGGTACTTCTCGGGCAGACCGGCGTGGCAGACCACGAGCTTCCCGCCGTCGAGGACGTAGTGACTGACCAGGCCGTCGACGAACTCCCGTACCTCGGCGCGGAACTCCTCGCTCTCGCCGGCCATCTGCTCGATGGTCTCGGCGAGTCCGTGGGTGTGCTGGACGTTGCGGCCCTTGAGGTACCGGCCGAACTTGTTCTCGTGGTTGCCGGGGACGCACAGCGCGTCGCCGGACTTCACCATGGTCATCACGCGCCGCAGCACGCCGGGGCTGTCCGGGCCGCGGTCGACGAGGTCGCCGACGAAGACGGCGGTGCGGCCCTCGGGGTGGGCGCCGTCGACGTAGCCGAGCTTGCCGAGCAGGGATTCCAGTTCGGCGGAGCAGCCGTGGATGTCGCCGATGATGTCGAAGGGCCCGGTGAGGTGGGTGAGGTCGTTGAACCGCTTCTCGGTGACGACGGTGGCGTGCTCGATCTCCTCGACGCCGCGCAGGACGTGCACCTTGCGGAAGCCCTCGCGCTCCAGGTGGCGCAGGGAGCGGCGGAGTTCGCGGGTGTGGCGCTGGATGACCCGGCGGGGCATGTCGGCGCGGTCGGTGCGGGTGGCGTTGCGCTCGGCGCACACCTCCTCGGGCACGTCGAGCACGATGGCTATGGGCAGGACGTCGTGCTGCCTGGCCAGGTCGATCAGCTGGCGTCGGGCGTCCTGCTGGACGCTGGTGGCGTCGACGACGGTGCGGCGGCCGGCGGCCAGGCGCTTGCCGGCGATGTAGTGCAGCACGTCGAAGGCGTCGCGGCTCGCGCTCTGGTCGTTCTCGTCGTCGGCGACCAGGCCGCGGCAGAAGTCCGAGGAGATGACCTCGGTGGGCTTGAAGTGGCGGCGGGCGAAGGTGGACTTGCCCGAGCCGGAGGCGCCGACGAGCACCACGAGGGAGAGGTCGGTGACGGACAGGGTGCGGCCCTGCGGCTTCGGGGTGCGGTGCGGGGTTCCGGTGGTCATGCGGCCTTCGCCTCCTTCACGGTCTCGGTCACGAACACGGCCATCTGGGTGGGCGGCCCGACCTCGGGGTCGTCCGGTCCGACAGGTACGAACTCCACGGTGTAGCCGTGCCGTTCGCCCACGTGACGCGCCCAGGCGCGGAACTCCTCGCGGGTCCACTCGAAGCGGTGGTCGCCGTGCCGGACATGGCCGGCCGGCAGGCTCTCCCAGCGCACGTTGTACTCGACGTTGGGGGTGGTCACGAGGACCGTACGGGGGCGGGCCGCGCCGAACACCGCGTACTCCAGGGCGGGCAGCCGGGGCAGGTCGAGGTGTTCGATCACCTCGCTGAGCACGGCGGCGTCGTATCCCCTCAGCCGCTTGTCGGTGTACGCCAGCGAGCTCTGGAAGAGCTTCACGCGCGCCGACTGCCGCTCCCCCATGCGGTCCAGTTTCAGCCGCCGGGAGGCGATGGTGAGCGCCCGCATCGACACGTCGACGCCGACGATCTCGGTGAAGGACGGGTCCTTGAGCAGTTCCTGTACCAGTTGCCCCTGGCCGCAGCCGAGGTCGAGCACCCGGGCGGCGCCGGAGGCGCGGAGCGCGGTGACGATCGCGTCCCGTCGCCGCACGGCGAGCGGGGTCGGCTTCGCCTCGGACTCCGTCTCCGCTTCCACGGCGTTGTCGATGTCCTCGACGTCGCTGTCGTCCGCCTCGGCCAGCCGGACCAGTTCCAGCCGCTCCATGGCCTGCCGGGTCAGCGACCAGCGGCGGGACAGATAGCGGCTGGTGATCAGCTTCTGCTCGGGGTGTCCGGGCAGCCATCCCTCACCGGCGCGCAGCAGTTTGTCGACCTCGTCGGAGGCGACCCAGTAGTGCTTCGCGTCGTCGAGGACGGGGAGCAGCACGTAGAGGTGGCGCAGGGCCTGGGCGAGGGTGAGCGTGTCCGCGGCCAGGACCAGGCGTATGTACCGCGAGTTACCCCACTGGGGGAACTCGGTGTCGAGCGGCACCGGCTCGGCGGTGACCGTCCAGCCGAGCGGCTCGAAGAGCCCGCGGACGAGTTCGGGGCCGCCGCGGGCGGGCAGCGCGGGCACCTCGATGCGCAAGGGGCGCGGCTGCGCCGGGAGTTCCGGGCGGGCGTTGCACAGGCCGCGCATGGCGCTGGAGAAGACACCGCTGAGCGCGACGGCGAGCAGGGAGGACGCCGCGTACGGGCGGTCGTTGACGTACTGCGCGAGTGCCGCGTCGGGGGCGCCGCCGCGGCCCTTGCCCTTGCCGCGCCGGACCAGTGCCACCGCGTCCACCTCCAGCAGCAGCGCCGCCGTGCAGCGCTCGGCGTCCGCCTCGGGGTAGAGGACGTGTGCCGTGCCGTAGGAGGTGGAGAACGCCTGCGCCTTGTCGGGATGCTTGTGCAGCAGGAAACCGAGGTCGGTCGCCGGGCGTTCGGCGGAGCCGGTGGTACTGATCGTCAGGAACACGGTGGTTACACCTCGAAACACCTTCTGAACTGCGGGTACACACCGGGACTCCGGTGCGTCAGGTCAAGGTACAGGGAAGGCGTCGCACGTTTGTCGGAATTATCGGGCGGCGGCGCAGCGAGCGGGACCGTCCTGGTGGGAGACGGTCCCGCTCGGGGTGCGCACGGGCGCACGGGGGGTGCGCATGGCGTGCGCGTGCGCACCGGGCGCGGTGTTCGCGTTACCGCAGCTGGGACTGGACCTGGGCGGAGATCAGCTCCAGGTGGTCGAGGTCGTGCAGGTCGAGGACCTGGAGGTAGAGGCGCCGGGAGCCGGTCTCGGCGTAGCGGCCGATCTTGTCGACGACCTCGGCCGGGGAGCCCGCCAGGCCGTTGGCCTTGAGTTCCGCCACCTCGCGGCCGATGGCGGCGGCGCGGCGGGCGACCTCCTGGTCGTCCTTGCCGACGCAGACGACGAGGGCGTTGGAGTAGACGAGGTCGCCCGGGTCGCGGCCGGCCTCCTGGGCGGCGGCGCGGACCCGGCCGAACTGCCGGGCGGTGTCCTCGACGGAGGCGAAGGGCATGTTGAACTCGTCGGCGAACCGGGCCGCCAGGCGCGGGGTGCGGATCGCTCCGTGGCCGCCGATGAGCACCGGCACCTTGGTCTGGGCCGGCTTGGGGAGTGCGGGCGACTTGGTGAGGTCGTAGTGGGTGCCGTGGTGGTCGAAGGTCTTGCCGGGCTCGGTGGCCCACAGCCCGGTGACGATCTCCAGCTGCTCTTCGAGGCGGGCGAACTTCTCCTTCGGGAAGGGGATGCCGTACGCCTTGTGCTCCTCCTCGAACCAGCCCGCGCCCAGGCCCAGTTCGATCCGGCCGCCGGACATCTGGTCGACCTGGGCGACCTGGATGGCGAGCACGCCGGGGAGGCGGAAGGTGCCGGCGGTCATCAGGGTGCCGAGCCGGATGCGCTTGGTCTCGCGGGCGAGGCCGGCGAGGGTGATCCAGGCGTCGGTGGGGCCGGGCAGGCCGTCCCCCGAGCCCATCGCGAGGTAGTGGTCGGAGCGGAAGAAGGCGTCGAAGCCCAGGTCCTCGGTGGCCTTGGCGACGGCGAGCAAGGTGTCGTAGGTGGCCCCCTGCTGGGGCTCGGTGAAGATGCGAAGATCCATGCCTCCATCCTGCACGCTCCGGGGCGGGCGGTTTCGCCCGGCCGTGCGGCGCGCCCCGGTCCACGGTCGGGTGAAATCGGGCGGTGAGCGGCGGTGCGGTGCGCACGGGCCAGTGACCGGTTCCGGCGATGATCGTTGGCTCGGCGGAGCCGGAGTGCCCGGCGCCCGCGCCGGCCGGTGTGCGCCGGGGTGTCACCGTGTCGGCCTCCCCGGGGGCCACGGGCCGAGGAGGCCGTCATGTCCGAAGAGAGCGTGCCGCGGCGGGGCGGGGCGGCCGGCGGGCCGCCCACGGGGCTGTTGCAGCGGATGGAGGAGCTGATGGCCGCGCTGAACGCGGACCTGTCGGCGCTGGACGCGGATCTGCGGGCGGCGGGACCGGGACGGGACGGTGGTGCCGGGGCCACCGGGAGCGTCGGGGCCGTCGGGGCCGGGACCGCCGCGGCGGTCGGCACCGTCGAGGTCGGGGCCGTCGGCGCCGGGGACGCGCGCGAGGGCCGCTGAGGCGGCGGTGCGATCGGTCGGCGCGGGAGGCCGGGTGCTCATCCGGCCTCCCGCGCCGGTAAGTCCTCGTCGCGGTCGGCCAGTTTGCGGAGCATCTCCAGGACACGGTCCCGGGACTCGTCCGCCGCGTCGATGGCCTCCATGCACTGCCAGTACGTCGCCTCGTCGTCCGCGGCGGAGGCGATGCCGACCAGGGCGATACCGACCTCGCCCAGCAGACCGCCGAGGTACATCAGGAACTGGCGGGCCTCGCCCAGCTCGGTGAGCTGGGCCGCGCGCAGTTCTCCCGGCCCGAGTTCCGGGGTGTCCAGGACTCCGCAGCCGCGGCCCGCCAGCTCGGTCAACCCCAGTGCCTCACCGCGCAGTTCGGGTGGGCCGGTGACCGCGAGGCGGCTGCCTATCGCCTGTGCCAGGGCCTGCGCCTGCCACACCTCGGTCAGCAGCTCCGGTCCGCCGCCGCTCGCGGCCAGGGCCCGCCTGCTCGTCACGATGAGCCGCACAGCGTCCATGCGCTGCCCCCGTCCGTCCGACGCGCTGCCCACGCGTCCGCATCCGTTGAACTCCGTTGTCCACTACCCAGAGTGAGGGTGTGTGAGACAAAAAGCCAGAGGAAGACGGAAATCTGCGGACAACAATTCAAGTACGGCCCACTCGTTGGATACGGAGAGTGATATCGGAGTCGGTGAGTCCTCAGCCGTGGGGCGGCTCCTCGACCGGGAACCTGCGTTCGTTGCGGTCGATCTTGGCGGCCAGGGCGGCCAGCGGATCGATGCCGAGGACCTCGCAGACCTGGAGGAGATAGGCGAGGACGTCGGCGACCTCGTCGGTGACCCGGTGCGCGGTGTCCGGGTCGTCCATGACGCGGACGGACTCCTCGGGCGTCGCCCACTGGAAGATCTCGAGGAGTTCGGAGGCCTCCACGCTGAGCGCGGCGACGAGGTTCTTCGGCGTGTGGTACGGCTGCCAGTTCCGCGCGGCGGCGAAGTCGGCGAGGCGGCGCTGGAGGTCCGCCAGGTCGAGGCGGTCGCGCGGGTCCGGGTCGGCGTACGGCTCAGTCACGGTTCAGGTGTACCACCGTCACTCCGGTCACTTCCGCGGCCCAGGAGGCGTCGCTCACCGCGCCGACCAGGCGGATGTGCCCGCGCTCGCACATGCGCGCCGCCAGACGCAGCAGCTGGGTGCGCTGTGCCGGGTCAAGGGCGCGGTCCAGGCCGTCGGCGAGGACCGTGAGGGTCCGCAGCGCGGCGGGGACCTCGCCGGGCACGTCGGTCTCCAGCACGCCGGGGCCGGTGAGCAGCACCAGGGCGAGGGCGGCGTACCGCAGTTCGCCGTCGCCGAGGCGCCGCAGCTCGGTGCGGGCGCCGTCGCCCCGGTCGAGCACGGCGCGGACCAGTCCGGTGGCGTACGGCTCGGCGAGCAGGTCGGTGACCGGCCCGGCGCATCCGGCGCGCACCGCGTCCACGAGGAGCGCGTGCCGGCGTCCGCACTCGGAGCGGGTGCGCCACAGCACGTCGGCGAGGTTGTCGCAGCCGCCGAGCAGCCTGCCGGAGCCGGTCGGTACGGGCTCCCGCATCCGCTCCGGGCGGGGGTCGCAGGGGAAGACGGAGCGCAGGGCGACCACCATCTGCTCGGCGGCGGCGAGCACCTTGCGCTGTCCCGGGGTCTTGCCGGCGACGCGCAGCGGGAGCAGTGCGGTGCCGAGCCGGTCGTCCGGCAGCGGGGCCCGGGTCACCGGGGTGGCCCCGGCCGTGTGCCAGGCGGCCTGCACGGCCCGGCGCCGGGGATCGCGCAGCGCGGTCTCCAGGAGGACCTGCCCGTCCGCCGTCAGCCGCTCCCCCACGATGCGCAGCTCGGGTTCGGCCTGGACGGCGACCTCCAGCCGGACCGGTCCCTCGGGGCCGTCGGCCGTACAGCCGATACGGAAGCCGCGGCGGGCCTGCGCGTCGGCGCGGGCCCGCTCCGGCACACAGGCGCCGGGCTCCGGGAAGGCCTCCCCCAGCTCGGCCCCACCACCGAGCCGGGCGAGCGCCTCGTACGCCCGCAGCGCGCTGGTCTTGCCGCTCCCGCTGGGCCCGGCGATCAGCGTGAGCGCCCCGAGGGGAAGCCCGGTCCCCCGGTGCCCGGCGAACGCGGACAACCGCAACTCGGTGACCCGCGGCAGCCCGGGGCGCCCGCTCCGGGCTGCCGCGGGGGTCGGGGTCGTGACCGGGCGGGGAAGAGGTGGTGAGGTCATACGCGGGACGCTAGGGGCTCGCTGCGGGGCGAACCGTTCCGCTTGGGCGGGCTTCCTACGATCGGGCGACGCGACGTCCGCGACCGCTCACGTCCCGACCCCCTCCATCAGCCCCGTGACCTCCGTGCCGGCCGGGGTCAGGAGGAAGACGTTGCGGTCGACCCGGTGCATGCCGCTGGCCAGGCCGAAGACGACGCCCGTGCTGAAGTCCAGGACGCGTTTGGCGACCTCGGTCTCCGCGCCGGTCAGGTCCAGCAGCACCGGTATGCCGGACATCAGTGTCTCGGCGACGTCGCGGGCGTCCGCGAACACGTTCACGCGCAGGACGACGAAGCGACGTCGCGCTTCCGTCTCCGCCTCGGGGAGGGCTCGGTGGCCCACCGCGGACGGCCAGGCGTCGCGGCCCCGCAGCGGAACGACCTGGGCGAGCCCCTCCCACTGTTCGTCGGTGACATCGTGGCTGCTCACCGGCATGCTCCGTCCCCTGTCGCACTGACTGTCTGCATCAGGCAATTCTTACTCATGGTCACCCGTTCGGCCCAATAACGACACGCTCCGCCATCGCAGGGCACCCCCACCGTGTGCCCCGGGTGCCCTTGTTGACCGGGCCGCGGAGGGACGGATTTCATGGGCGCATGGCTGGTGGAATGGATGATGCCGTGCTCGGCTTCGAAACGCGGGCCGCCTGGGAGAGGTGGCTGGAGGAGCACCACGAGGATGTCGCGGGGGTCTGGCTGAGGATCCCGAGGAAGGGCTCGGGGCTCGCCGGTGTCGATTACGCCACCGCGCTGGAGTCCGCCCTGTGCTTCGGCTGGATCGACGGGCACAAGAAGGGGCTGGACGACACGCACTGGCTCCAGCGCTTCACTCCGCGGCGGCCGCGCAGCAGGTGGTCGGCCGTCAACCGGCAGAAGGCGCTCGACCTCATCGCGCAGGGGCGTATGCGGCCGTCCGGTCTGCGGGAGGTGGAGCGGGCGCGGGCGGACGGCCGCTGGGAGGCCGCGTACGCGAGCCAGAGCACGGCGACCGTCCCGGACGACCTGCGGGCCGCGCTGGACGCGGCGCCCGCGGCCCGTGACTTCTTCGGCTCTCTCGACAGCCGCAACCGGTACGCGATCCTGCACCGGGTCGAGGAGGCCAAGCGGCCGCAGACCCGGGCGGCCCGTATCGAGAAGTTCGTCGCCATGCTCGCCGAGGGGGAGAAGATCTACCCCTGACGGACTGGCGGCGTGACGGATACGGGCCGCCGGAGCCGCGTCGCCGGGTCAGCCCGCCACGACCGCCTCCGCGGCGGCCACGCCGCAGACACGGGCCGCGCCGTAGGTGGCGATGTGCAGGGCGCCGCGCGGAGCGGACTGGGGCACGCCCATCTCCACGACCACGGTGTCCTGGTCGGCGGCGAGCAGGGTGTCCAGGGCCGTGCGCATCCACGCGTGCCGGTGCTCGTCGCGGACCACGGCGACGACGCGCCGGCCGGCCGCCGCCTTCAGTGCCTCGTCACCGGCGCCCGGGCCGGTGAAGCAGCCGGTGGAGGTGCCCGGCAGCAGTCGCTCCAGTTCGGCGCCGACGCCCCACGGGGTCTCGTCGCCCACGGCGATGTTCGCCTCCGGGTTGAAGGTGGCCACGTACACCGGTCCGGTCACCGGGGCGGAGGACCGGGCGCGGGTGACGGTCATCGCGCGGCGGGCCGCCGTGAGGCCGATCTCCGGCTCGGGCCGGACCGTCGCGGCCGTGGAGCGCCGTACGTCGGCGGTCCACGCGGCGAGGGCGCGCACCCGGGCGGCGGCGTCGGCCAGCCGCTCCTCGGACAGTTCACCGGAGCGGACGGCGCCCACCAGCGCGTCCCGCAGGCTCTGCACGGTGCCCTCGTCACACAGCCCGCCGCCCACGCAGATGGCGTCGGCGCCGGCGGCGATGGCGAGGACGACGCCGTGTTCGAGACCGTAGGCGCCGGAGATGGCGCGCATCTCCATGCCGTCGGTGACGATCAGGCCCTGGTAGCCGAGTTCGCCGCGCAGCAGGTCGGTGAGGATGCGCCGGGAGAGCGTGGCCGGGTGGTCCGGGTCGAGGACCGGCACCCGGATGTGGGCGCTCATCACGGCGCGGGTGCCGGCCGCGATCGCCGCCCGGAACGGCTGCAGTTCGCGCTCGTGCAGGGTCGTGGCGTCGAGGTCGATGTGCGGGATCGCGTGGTGCGAGTCGACGCCGGTGTCGCCGTGCCCGGGGAAGTGCTTGGTGCAGGCGGCCACGCCGGTGGACTGCAGGCCCTCGACGTAGGCGGCGGTGTGCCGGGCGACCAGGGCGGTGTCCCCGCCGAAGGAGCGCACGCCGATCACCGGGTTGTCGGGGTTGGCGTTGACGTCGGCCGACGGCGCCCAGTTGAAGTTGACGCCGCACTCGGCGAGCCGGCGGCCGAGTTCGCGGGCGACGCCCCGGGTCAGGTCGGGGTCGTCGACGGCGCCGAGCGCGTGGTTGCCGGGGAAGGAGGAGCCGGTGCGGACCTCGAGCCGGGTGACGTCGCCGCTCTCCTCGTCGATGGCCACCAGCAGGTCGTCCCGCTCGGCCCGCAACTGCGCGGTGAGGGCGGTGACCTGCTCGGCGGTGGTGACGTTGCGGCCGAAGAGGGCGACGGAGGCGAGGCCCTCGCCGAGCCGGCGGCGCACCCAGTCGGGCACGGTGGTGCCGGCGAAGCCCGGCTGCAGTACGGCGAGCGCGTCCCGGGTGAGGGTGTCGGTGCCGGTGGTGAATGTCGTCATCGAAGCGTCATCCCTTCACGGCGCCGTCGGTGAGGCCGCTGACGGCCTTGCGCTGCAGGAAGATGAAGAGGATCAGGATGGGGAGCGCGAACAGGGAGGAAGCGGCCATCGTGGCTCCCCAGTCGTCGCCGAACGCGGTGCGGAACTGCGACAGCCACAGCGGGAGCGTCTGGTGCTCGATGCCCTTGTTGAGGATGAGGACCAGCGGGAACTCGTTCCAGGCGGTGATGAAGCCGAAGAGCGAGGTGGCCATGAGGCCGGGCGCCAGCAGCGGGAAGATGACCTTGACGAAGGCCTGGGTACGGGTGCAGCCGTCGACCATCGCCGACTCCTCGAGTTCCTTCGGTACGGCGGCCACATAGCCGCGCAGGGTCAGAAGGGTGAGGGGGAGCACCATCATCATGTAGAAGGCGGTCAGCGGGACCAGGCTGTCGAGCATGTCGCTGTCGCGCACGAGCATGTAGATGGCGATGACCATGACCTCCCAGGGCGCCATCTGCGCCAGCATGAAGGTCACGATGAAGCCCCGCCGCCCCTTGAAACGCATCCGGGCCAGGGCGAACGACGCGAGCAGGGCGATGACCAGCGACAGCAGCACCGCGACGACGGTGACGGTGACGGAGTTGCGGACCAGCGTCCAGAAGTGGTCCGCGTGCACGGCCTTGTCGAAGTGGGCGAGGGTGACGTCCGTCGGGAACCACACCGGGTCCTCGGAGATGATGTCGCCCTGCGGTTTGAAGGCCGTGGCGAACATCCAGTACACCGGGAAGGCGAACACCACGAAGAGCAGGACCGCGGTCGCGTTGGGCCAGATACGGCCGAAGGGTGAGCGCTTCACAGCTCGTCCTCCTCTTGCTTGATCACCGCGCGCAGGTAGTACGAGGTGATGACGATCAGCACCAGGATGGTCAGGAACGAGATGGCCGCGCCCATGCCGTAGTGCTGGTTGCCCACGCCCTCGACGAAGGCGTAGATCGGCAGGGTCTCGGTGAGCCGGTCCGGGCCGCCCTCGTTGATGGCGAAGATCTGCGGGAACGCCTTGAAGACCCAGATGACCTCCAGGAACGTCGTGGCGTACAGGAAGGGCCGCAGGAAGGGGAAGGTCACCGAGGTGAAGCTCGTCCAGGAGTTGGCGCCGTCCAGGGACGCGGCCTCGTACAGCTCCTTGGGGACGGTGGTGGTGGCGGCGTAGAGGTTGATCGCCACGAACGGGACCGACTGCCACACGATCAGCAGAGTGACCACGGAGAACGTGGAGAACTGGGTGCCGAGCCAGTTGTAGTCCGCCATGGAGTGCCAGCCGGCCTTGTCCAGCACCCAGTTGACGACGCCGAAGCGCTGGGCGAACAGCCACTGGTAGACGGTGGTGGCGGCGATGACGGGCATGGCCCAGGCGAGGACCAGGCCCAGCAGGAGCAGCAGCCGCATCCTGCGGCCGAGCCGGGCGAGCAGCAGGCCGATGAGGGTGCCCAGCAGCATGATCAGCACCACGTTGGCCGCGGTGAAGTAGACGGTGCGCTGGACGACCGCCCAGAACTCCGAACTGCCCAGTGCCTCCTGGTAGTTCTCGGCGCCGTTCCATTCGGTCAGGTGCTGGATGAGCTGCCGCGCGTTGAGGTTCTGGAACGACAGCATGCCGTTCTTCACCAGGGGCCAGCCGAGCAGGATCAGCGTGGCGAGGAGTGCGGGCAGCAGGAGCAGATAGGGGGCAGCGGCGGCACGCCGGCCGCGTGAGGCCGTGGCCGCGCGTGTCGTCCCACGCGGGCCCGAAGGGGCCTCGGCCTTGCGGACAGCGGGCTCCCCGGCCGTGTCCGTGCCTTGGGTGTGCACTGGCATGACTTGCCGTCTCTTCCGTGGCCGTACGAGCTACACAGCTGAGGCCGGGGGCGCCGCGCGGCAGCCCCCGGCACGCGTCGTCAGTTCTCCTGCGCGAGGCGCTCGTTGATCTCGGACTCGATGTCCTTGGCGGCGTCGGCCGGGGCCTTGCCCTTCAGTACGGCGGTCATGTACGCCTTGATCGGGTTGGGCGTGTTCTCCACCGCGGCCCACTGCGCGATCAGCGGGGTGGTGCCGCCCACCGCGGCGGCCGGGGCGGCGGCCTCGGCGACCGCGTTGCCCGCCAGGTTGGACTCCAGGGACTTCTTGTTCGGGATGACGCCGTTGGCCTTGGCGAGGGCGCCCTCGAACTCGTCGGACAGGGTGATCTTCAGGAACTCCTTGGCCAGTTCCTGCTTCTCGCTGCCCGCGGCGACGGCCAGGTTGGAACCGCCGAGGAAGACGCCCTCGGGCTTGTCGGCGGTCTCACCGGGGATGGTGAAGTAGCCGAGGTCCTTCTCGATGGCCTTGTTGGCCGCGACGGCGGTCGCCGCCTCCCAGCCCATGCCGATGAACGCGCCGGTCTTGCCCTTGGCGAAGACCTCGGCCTGCTGCGGGGTGGCCTCGTCCTTGTCCTTGGGGGCCGTGGAGAAGGAGGCGTACTTCCGGTAGATCTCCATGGCCGCGGTGACCTTGGGGTCGGCGAGGTTGGAGACGTACGTGTCGCCGTCCTTCTTCACCAGGTCGGCGCCCTGGCCGATGATCAGGCCGTCGAAGAAGTACCAGTTCTGGCCGGGCATGTAGATCGGCTCGGCGTCGGTCTTCTTGTCGATGGTCTCGAGGGCCTCGAAGAACTCGTCGCGCGTCTTGGGCGTGCCCTTGATGCCGGCCTCGGCCCAGATCTTCTTGTTGTAGATGACGACGCGGTTGGCGAAGTACCAGGGAGCGGCGTACTGCTTGCCCTCGAAGATGGAGGACTGGTTGACCGAGTCCGTCCACTCGGCGCCGATCTCCTTCTTCAGGTCCTCCAGCTCGGCGAGTCCGCCGGTGGCCGCGTACGCCGGGGTCTGGGTGTTGCCGATCTCGATGACGTCCGGCGGGTTGGTCTCGGAGAGGGCGGTGGTGACCTTCTGCTGGATGCCGTCCCACTTCTGGGTCTCGAACTCGACCTTGGCGCCGGTCTTCTTCTCGAAGGCGGCCTGCACGTCCTTGGTCCAGTCGGCCGGCGCGGAGCCGTCCATCGTCCAGACGACGAGGGTCTGCCCCTTGAAGCTGTCCGGCCCCGCGCTCTTGCCGCTGTCACCGCCGTCGTCACCGCACGCCGCGACGGAGAACAACATGCCCGCGACCCCGATCGCGGCTATCAGCTTGCGCTTCACGCGCCACCCCTCCTCAGGAATGCCTTGCACACCCACGCCCTCGGCGGTGACCCTCACAACGGCGCAACAGCTCGGCGGGCTGGGACCCGGCTTCCTCTAAATGGTTTAGACCAGCAAGGGGAGCTTGGCCTAGACCTATGGCCCTGTCAAGGGCCGTGTGAACACGGGCCCATAACGCCTCCGAGGCCCCTGGCGAGGCCGTAGAACTGCGCATAAACAGGGACGGGTCGAGGGTTGGACTAGACCAGAACGAGGACGCACCGTTATAACGGGACAGCAGAGCGTGCGGCGCCGAACCCGGCCGTCCGCCGACGTGCACCGCGGCCGGCCCCTGCTGTCCGCGCCGGACACCGCAGCCGGAAGGCAGGTCATGAGCACGGACGTCAGCAGCGCCCAGGCAGACACGGGGGCGCCGGGCCGTACCGGTCGCGTTCCGAAGTACTACCGCATCAAGCAGCGGTTACTGCAGATGACCGACGAGCGCACACCGGGCTCGCCGATGCCGGCCGAGCGCCTGCTCGCCGTCGAGTTCCGCACCTCCCGCACCACCATCCGCAAGGCCCTGCAAGAACTCGTCGGCGAGGGCCGCCTCGACCGCATCCAGGGCAAGGGCACGTTCGTCGCCCGGCCCAAGGTCTTCCGGACGCTCCAGCTGACCTCCTACACCGAGGACATGCGGGCCCAGGGGCTCAACCCCGCCTCGCAGATGCTGGACATCGGCTACATTTCCGCCGACGAGGACCTGGCGGCCCTGCTCGAGATGGAGCCGGGAGGCAGGGTGCTGCGCATCGAACGGCTGCGACTGGCCGGCGGCGAGCCCATGGCCATCGAGACGACCCATCTGTCCGCCCGGCGCTTCCCCGCACTGCGCCGCAACCTGACCCGCTACACCTCGCTCTACACCACGCTCGCCGAGGTGTACGGCGTGCGGCCGGCGGAGGCCGACGAGACCATCGAGACCTCCCCGGCGACACCGCGGGAGGCGGGGCTGCTCGGCACGGACGTGGGCCTGCCGATGCTGCTGCTGTCCCGCCATTCACGGGACGAGACCGGAACGCCGGTCGAATGGGTCCGCTCGGTGTACCGCGGCTCGCGCTACAAGTTCACGGCGACCCTGCGGCGTCCGACGCCCTGACCGGGCCCTTCGCGTTCAACGCGAGGCGTTTCAACGGGTGTTCAAAGGGACGTTCCTTGACAGATCCCATTGGTCCAGTCCAACATCCCAGTGGTCTGAACCACTCGTGGCGCATTCTTCCCGCACCCGCAGCGTGCACGATTCCGCACGGAGGTCCCGCATGGCCGAGAGCAGCCACCCGCGTCTTCTGCGGTGGGCGCACTCCGTGCTCCAGCCGGGCTTCGAGGGGACGACGGTGCCGGACTGGGTGCGCCGCCGGATCTCCGACGGGCTCGCCTCCGTCGTCCTGTTCTCCCGCAACCTCCACGGTCCCGAACAGGTGGCGGGGCTCACCACCACCCTGTACGCGGAGAACCCCGGCCTCGTCGTCGCCATCGACGAGGAGGCGGGCGACGTCACCCGTCTCGAGGCCCGCACCGGGGCGTCCCGCCCGGGCAACCTGGCACTCGGCGCCCTCGACGACATCGATATCACCGAGCAGGTCGCCCGGGACGTCGGACGGGAACTGCACGGCCTCGGCATCACCCTGAACTACGCGCCGAGCGCCGACGTCAACACCAACCCGCTGAACCCGGTCATCGGCGTGCGCTCCTTCGGCGCCCGCACCGACGTCGTCTCCCGGCACGCCGCCGCGTGGGTGCGGGGCATGCAGTCGGCGGGCGTCGCCGCGTGCGCCAAGCACTTCCCGGGACACGGCGACACCGTCGTCGACTCCCACGACGGGCTGCCGCAGGTCTCGGTGGACGCCGGCACCCTGGCGCTGACCGCGCTGCCGCCGTTCATCGCCGCGATGGACGCGGGCGTGCGGGCCGTGATGACCGCGCACCTGCTGGTCCCGGCCTACGACAGCAGGTGGCCCGCGACCCTGAGCCGCCCCGTCGTCGGCGACCTGCTGCGCGGCGAACTCGGCTTCACCGGCCTGGTCGTGACCGACGCCGTCGAGATGGGCGCCGTGGCCGACCGCTACGGCGTGACGGGCGCCGCCGTCCGGGCCGTCGCCGCCGGTGCGGACGCGGTCTGCGTCGGCGGCCAGCACGCCGACGAGGCGACCACCGCCCGGCTGGCCGACGCCCTGGTGAGCGCCGTACTGGACGGGCGGCTGCCGGAGCAGCGGCTCGCCGAAGCGGCCGGGCGGGTCAGGGAGTTCGCCGAGTGGGCGGGCACGCTGCGCCGCTCGGCGCCCGAGCCCCGTGACACCCCGGGCATCGGTCTATCGGCGGCCCGGCGGGCCGTCCACATCCATCACGGGCCGGGCCGTGGCACCGAGTTCCCGCTCGTGGGCTCCCCCCACGTGGTGGAACTGTCCCCGGCCACCACCATCGCCATCGACCCCGGAACCCCGTGGGGCGTGGCGGAACCGCTGAAGACGCTGCGCCCGGGCACCACGTCCGTCCGGCTCGGCGAACGCCAGCTCCAGGACGGCGACGAGGTGCTGGACCGGCTGGCGCTCCGCCCGGCGCGGGGCCGTCCCCTGGTCGTGGTGGTCCGGGACGCCGCCCGCTACGGCTGGATGACCCGCGCGCTGGCCGGCCTGGTCCGCCGGCGTCCCGACGCCCTCGTCGTCGAGATGGGCGTCCCGGCGGGTGCGCGCCCCGGGGCGGTGTACCTGGCCACGCACGGCGCCACGCGCGTGTCGGGCATCGCCGCGGCCGAGGTCCTGGTGGGCCGCACCGGGTCGTCGTAGCGCCGGCCCGTCACCGATTCCTTCCTCTTTCCTTCTGTCCGCATGCCGTGAGTGATCCCGATCTTTCGGAGTACCGCATGACGACGCACCACCGCTTCTTACACCGCGCCGCCTCCGAGCGGCCCTACTTCAGCGCCGACGGTGAGACCTACCTCGCCGAGACGCAGCTGCGGCATCTGCGCAAGGACCTGCCCCTGCGGGTGCTCTCCGAGGAGCAGTTCGCGTCCTGGCAGAGCCACGGCTACGTGGTGGTCCCCGAGGCGATCTCCCCCGACGCGGCCAAGCTGCTGCTGGAGTTCGCCTGGGAGTTCCAGGGCCTCGACCCGCAGCGCCCCGACACCTGGTACCCGGAGCGCACCTTCCGCTCGGACCTCGACCGGGACCTGTTCGTCTACGGCTTCGTCGAGGCGTACCACCACCAGCTGATCTGGGACAGCCGGCAGAGCCGCCGGGTCTACGACGCCTTCGTGGACGTATGGGACTGCGAGGAGCTCTGGGTCACCCTGGACCGCCTCAACCTCAATCCGCCCAACGTGAAGAACCGCTCGCGCTCGATCATCGACCCCACGGACGAGGGGTTCGACATCGAGCTGCACTGGGACGTGGACACCAAGGCCAGTGTGCCGCCGCAGCGGGTGCAGGGCATCATCGCGCTCACCGACACGGAACCGGACCAGGGCGGCTTCCAGTGCTCTCCGGAACTGTTCCGCCGGTTCGAGGAGTGGAAGGTCGCGCAGCCCGCCGACCGGGACCCGATCCGGCCCGGGACCGACCGTGCGGAGTTCCCCGTGGTCCGGCCCCAGCTCAAGGCCGGTGACCTGCTGATCTTCAACGGGATGCTGGCGCACGGCGTGGCCCCCAACACCTCGGCCGACGGGGTGCGGGCGGTGCAGTACCTGTCGATGATGCCCGCGCTGGAGGAGCACGAGGAGCTGCGCCGGTCCCGGGTGGAGTCCTGGCGCACGCTCAGCACCCCGCAGTGGAACGCGACGCTGCTCGGCGACGCGATCCGGCACGAGTCCCTGAGGTACGGCACCGCCGAACTCGACGGTCTGGGCCGCAGGCTGCTCGGTCTTAAGTCCTGGCGCGGGCACGAGCGGACACGATGAGACGGGGTACCGACGTGCACCGGATATGCCTGACGCTCCCCACCAACAGGGAGTGCTCGGCGACCATCACGGCCGTGGGCGCCGAAGCCGCCCATGCCGCCCGGCACTTCGGCGTCGAAGTGCACCTGCTGATCCTCGACTCCTCCGACGAGGCGACCCGCACGGCCCACGCCCGGACGGTCGCCGCGCTGCCCGAGGTGCCGCACGTCGTGGTGCACCACCTCGACGAGCCCGCCCAGCGGGACTTCCTGCGCGCCGCGATCGAACGGGCCGCGCTCCCCGATCCGGACCGGGTGCTCGACCTGATGCTCCCGGACGCGGTCTCGTACGGCGCCTGCACCAACCGCGCGTTCCTGATCGCGGCGGCGCTGGGCTGCCGCTCGGTGCACCGCCGGGACTCCGACGGCCGGTACCAGCTCTTCGGCGGCGAACCGGTCTTCCCGATCCACCACGAGCTGACCTCCCTGGGCAAGCGCGCCTCGGACGCCGGTGCCGGAGTGTCGGAGGTGACCCTCGACCCCGCGATCGCCCATCGCCCCGTGTCGATGGTGGGCGCCTCCTTCGTCGGGGAGCTCTCCGTCGACATCGGCGGCATCCAGGAACTCGACAAGGAGGTCTACGACGAGGTCGTCGGCCTGTGGGCGCCCGCCCACTGGTCGGATCAGGAGAGGCGGAACCTGGCCGAGGAGTCCTTCAAGGGCGCCGGGATGCTGCCCTTCACGGGCGACCACTCGACGCTGGCGCTGGTCGACCCGATGCGCGTCGACATGTGCAACATCGCGTTCCTCGGGGACGTGTACGAGCGGCTGCCGCTGCCGCCCGCCACCGCGACCATCGGCAGCGACTACTTCCTCATCCACGCCGTGTACGACGCCGCGCTGCCCGGCGTCCTGCACAACCGGCACATCGAGAACTACTACACCGGGGAACGCCGCACCCACGCCGGCTTCCTGGCGTACCAGACGCGGTTCGTGAAGTTCCTGCTGTCGATGCTGTACTTCCACTTCGTCTACGACCGGATGGCCGAGGCGGGGGCCGGTCTGCTGGACGAAGGCGGGCGGCTGGACCCGGCGCCGTTCGCCGCGTTCCTCGCCGAGAGCGTGGGGCTGGACCGTACGGAGAACGAGCGCCGGCTGGACACGGTCGAGGCGGCGTACGGGCGACTGGGCGGGAAGTACGCCGAGTTCGCACGCGGGTTGGCGGCGGACCGGCAGCGTCTGCTGGACGAGGCCGGCCGCGACATCGAGGACTTCGTGCTGCTGGTCGAGTCCTGGGAGGCCCTGGTGCGCGCGAGCCGGGACGCCGGGGTGCGGAGCGCTTCCCGGTGAGGGCGGCCCTGCGCGCCGCGCTCGCGGCCTCCGCCGAGGACGCGCTCGTCTACGACCTCGACGGGATCGCCGACCGCTACGACGCGCTGGCCGGGGAACTGCCGGGCGTCGACGTGCGGTTCGCCATGAAGGCGTGTCCCGTTCAGGAGGTCCTGGCCTGTCTGGCGGGCCGGGGCTCCGGCTTCGACGCGGCGAGCCCCCGGGAGGTCGCCCGGGCGCTGGCGACGGGGGTGCCCGCGCGGCGGATCCACTACGGCAACACCGTCAAGTCGGACCGGAACATCGCGCACGCGTACCGGCTCGGCGTCCGCGACTTCGCCACCGACAGCGTGGAGGACGTGGCCGCGCTCGCCGAACACGCCCCGGGGGCACGGGTGTTCTGCCGCCTCGCGACCAGCGGCGAGGGGGCGCTGTGGGGACTGAGCCGTAAGTTCGGGTGCTCGGTGGACGACGCCGTACGGGTGCTGGAGGCCGCCCGGGACGCGGGGCTGGTCCCCGCGGGGCTGTCGGTGCACGTCGGATCGCAGCAGATGACCACCGAGGCATGGCAGCAGGCCTTCGCGACCCTGGCCGCCGCCCTCACGGCACTGCACGGCCGCGGGATCGTGCCGGACCACGTCAACCTCGGGGGCGGGTTGCCGGCGCTCGGCTACGTCGACCGCCGGGGCAAGCGGCTGGAGCCCCCGCTGGACAAGACCTTCGCCGTGCTGCGCGAGGGCATGGAGCGGCTGGCGGGCCTCTCCCCCCGGCCCCTGGACTTCCTCCTGGAACCGGGACGTCATCTGGTCGCCGACCACGGCGCGGTCAGGGCGCACGTCTCCCGGCTGACGTCACGCCGCCAGCCGGACGGGGAGCGCGAGCACTGGCTGTATCTGAGCTGCGGCAAGTTCAACGGCCTGTACGAGATGGACGAGGTGCAGTACCCGCTCGTCTTCCCGTCCCACCCGGACGCCGCCGGCGCCGACCTGGTCCCCGCCGTCGTCGCGGGCCCCACCTGCGACAGCGACGACGCCTACGCCCACGAGCACCACCGCGTGCTGGTGCCGAAGGGCGTCGCGTCGGGCGACCCGGTCTGGGTGCTGTCCGCCGGCGCCTACGCCGCCAGCTATACGACCGAGGGGTTCAACGGCTTCGACCCGCTCCCCCACGTCTGCGTCCGCGGTGACGCCCCGGACGTACGCATACGCGCCGTCACCGAGGACGACTGGCCGCGCATCGCCGCCCTGGAGGCCGAGGTGTACGCGCCGGCCTCGCTGTCCGAGGGCGTCGAGGCGCTGCGCTCCCGGGGGCGGGCCTCCCCGTCGACCTGCTTCGTCCTGGAGACCGGCGGCCGCATCGCCGGATACGTCCTGGCGCTGCCGTACCCGCGGTTCCGTTACCCGGACCTGACCCGCCCGGAGGAGCGGGCCTTCTACTCGCGCAATCTGCATCTGCACGATCTGGTGATCGCGGACGATCTGCGCGGCCGGGGGCTGGGCAGCCGACTCCTGGAGCACCTCACGGTGACCGCGGGACGGTCGTCCTACGAGCGGATCTCCCTGATCGCCGTGGGCGGGACGGAGAGCTTCTGGGCCGGGCACGGTTACCGGCCCGACCAGGGGGCCGAGCTCTCCGGGGGGTACGGCGACGGCGCCGTCTACATGTCCTGCCCGGTCCAGTACCACCGCCACGGCGGCCCGGAAGAGGGGTCCTGACACTCATGCTGCCCACCCTCGGCGACTTCCGCCGTGACCAACTGGCGACCGCCGCCCTGTTCTTCTTCCTCGGCTTCCAGTACGCCACCTGGGCCTCCCGGCTGCCCGCCCTCAAGTCCCGTTTCGACCTGGATGAGACACAGCTGGGTCTGCTGCTGATGATCTGCGGGGTCGGGGCCGCGGTGGCCTTCCCGCTGATCGCGCATCTGATGCGGCGGCTGGGCTCACGGCGGCTGGCTCTCTGGTCCGCCCTGGGCCTGGTGGCCGTGCTGCCGGCGTTGTCGGCGGCCGGCGGTTACCCGCTCGTCCTGCTGGTGATCTTCGTCGACGGTGTGGCCGTCGGCTGTCTGAACGTCGCCATGAACGCGCAGGGTGCCGCTCTGGAGTCCCGCCACGGGCGGGCCGCGATGGCCCAGTTGCACGCGTCGTTCAGCGGTGGGTCGCTCGGGGGCGCGCTGCTGGCCTCCGGGATGAACGCGGTGACGCACTCCCTGACCGCGCACTTCACGGTGGCGGCGGTGCTGTCGGTGCTGCTGCTCGCCGGTGCGCGGATCCGGCTGCCGGCCGACGACCCGGCTCCCGGGCCCGGGGAGCGGAAGGCCGCGGAGGGGAAGAAGCGCTCGGGGGTCCTGACCGGCGCCTCACGCACGGCTCTGGTGCTGGGCTGCGCCATGGTGTTCGGCACGGTCACCGAGGGCGCCATGAACGACTGGTCGGCGCTCTACCTGACGGAGGAGACGGGTGCCTCGGGGCAGCTGGCGCCGCTGGGCATCGCCGTCGTCTCGGTGATGATGGTGCTGGCCCGCCTGGTGGGCGACGGCTGGCGGGGGCGCTGGGGCGACGCGCGCATGGTGCGGGTGGGCAGCGCGGTGGCCGGTACGGGTCTCGCCCTCGCCCTGCTGACGGGGGGCACCTGGCCCGCGCTCATCGGCTTCGCCTGCGTCGGCCTGGGCATGGCCACGGTGACCCCCTGCCTCTATGTCGCCGCCGCCGCTCAGGGCCCGAACGCCCTCTCCCTGGTCGCCGCCATGGGCACCACCGGCCTCCTCGCGGGCCCGGCGCTCATCGGCTTCGTCGCCGGCTACACGGACCTGACGGTCGGCATGGCGGTGGTCGCGGCGTCCGCCGTGCTGGTGGCGGTGTGCGCGCGGTGGATCAGCTGGAAGGAGCAGGTGAGCGAGGCCGGCGTCCCTTCGGGGAGCTGACGCCGGCCGTGTTCCGCCTGCCTCGGCCGGCCGAGCGGTAGCCCTCTTCCACGCGGTTCGCCGTGGCACCGTCGTACAGGCCCGAGCGGTCGCCACGGCCCGTGGAGAGCGTGACTGCCCGCGGGTCAGGACGCCGGCGCGTCGCGGGCCGGCGTCTCCGGCGGAGGGAACGCGCGAGGGGTGTGTCATGGGCGTGGCCCGCAGCGGGCGTGGACCGGGCACGCGGTCACGCCGGCAGCCCCCGTACACGGCGTCCGTGCGGGGGCCTTCTCCGGTCGGGCGCGGTTACGCCGTCACGGGGCGAGCGGCAGCGGGCCGTCGCCGCGCAGGGGGTGGAGCGCCGGCCGACGTCGCCCCTGTGGTCGTGGACCTGCTCGATCGACGACCAGGCGACCGCTCGGCGGCTCGTACGCCGGGCCGCCCCAGCCCGCACCCCGCACGGTGCTGGTGCCACGTGGCGCCACCCAGTGCCATCGCGGTACCACCTGGCACCATTCCGCGCCTTCGGGTGCCCCTGCGGACACCTGACACCACATCGATCCGAGCCCGTCGCTCCCTGTTTCCGCAGGTCACAGACGCCACACCCGCACCCGTGCCACGCGAGGCACCACTCGGGCTTGCGTGTGGTGCCATAACGGTGCCATGATGACGTCATGGACCTCACCCCGTATGTCGACACCCTCCGCCGCGAACTCGCGGTGGCCGCCGAGGCCGGCGGCGACGACGCCCGTGAGCTGGCCGAGAGGCTCACCGCTCCCCTGGAGTCGGCGGCCCGGCTGACCATGCTCCACGTGCTCTCCGCCGCGGTGGACGAGATCACCCGCGAACTCGCCCCCGGCTCGGTCGACGTACGGCTGCGCGGACTCGACCCCGACTTCGTGGTGACACCGCCGCCCACCGACGGCGGTGTCACCGCGCAGCCGGCCGCGCCCGTCGAACCGTTCAGGGCCCCGGCCGACGGCGACGAAGGCGGCACCGCCCGCGTCAACCTCCGTCTGCCGGCCCATCTCAAGACCCGGGCCGAGGAGGCCGCCGGCCGCGAGGGCCTGTCGGTCAACGCGTGGCTGGTGCGCGCCGTGTCGGCCGCGGTCGACGGCGACACCCGGCCGCGGACGACGGAGAAGACCCGGACGGTCGGACAGAGCTTCACGGGCTGGGTGCGCTGACCGCGCCTCCGCCCGCACCACCTCACCCACACCACGTCCCACCAGCGGGGACGCCCGGAAGACCCATGAGGACGGGACAGCCATGCCTTCTTTCGACACCCCCGAACCGATCACGGCCACGGCGCACGTGGAGGCCGGTTCCCTCCAGTTCACCGCGGGCGACCGCCCCGACACCGTCGTCGAGGTGCGGCCCCGCGACCCGAAGAAGGATCTGGACGTGCGGACGGCCGACCAGACCGAGGTCACGTACGCCGGCGGCGCACTGACCGTCAGGACGCCCAAGCCCAATCTGTTCGGCCGTACCGGTGTCGTCGACGTGACGGTCGAACTGCCCACGGGCTCGCGCGTCGACATGACCGGCGCCTGGACCCAGATGCTCGGCGAGGGCCGGCTCGGCGAGGTGCGTGTGAAGACCTCGTCCGGCGACGTCCGCCTCGACACGACGGGCCCGCTGAAGCTGACCGCTTCGCACGGCTCGATCACCGTGGACCGGGTCGAGGGCACGGCCGAGATCACCACCAGCTCCGGCAGCCTGCGCGTCGGCCTCGTCGACGGCCCCGCCGTCCTGAAGAACTCGCACGGCACCACGACCGTCGACGCCGCGACCGGCGAGCTGCGGGTGAGCGGCGCCAACGGCGACATCGAGATCCGGCGCGCCGAGGACTCGGTCACCGCCACCACCGCCCACGGCACCCTGCGTGTGGGCGAAGTGGCCCGCGGCACCGTCCAGCTGGAGACCAACCACGGCGCCATCGAGGTCGGCGTCCGTGAGGGCACGGCCGCCTGGCTCGACGTCACCTCGGGCTCGGGGCAGGTGCGCAACACCCTCACCGCGTCCGACACCCCGGAGCAGACCGAGGACACCGTCGAGGTCCGCGCCCGCACGCGGCACGGCAACATCGACATCCGCCGCGCCAAGGCCTGAGCGGGCATCCCCGGCCAGCCCCTCCACCCACCCACTTCAGCCTTCCAACGGAGGACCCCATGCCTTCTTCTGTCATGCCCATGTCCAAACTGGGGGACGGTCGGCAGTCACCCACCGCCCTTGCCGCCACCGGTCTGCGCAAGTCCTACGGCGACAAGACCGTCCTCGACGGCATCGACCTGAACATCCCCGCCGGGTCCGTGTTCGCCTTACTCGGGCCGAACGGCGCGGGCAAGACCACCGCCGTCAAGATCCTCTCCACCCTCATCACCGCCGACGGCGGCCGGGCCGAGGTGGCGGGCCACGACCTCGCCGCCGACGCACAGGCCGTGCGCGCCGCGATCGGCGTCACCGGACAGTTCTCCGCCGTCGACGGGCTGATCACCGGCGAGGAGAACATGCTCCTCATGGCGGACCTGCACCACCTGTCCAAGCGGGAGGGGCGGCGCGTCGCCGCCGAACTGCTGGAGCGCTTCGACCTCACCGAGGCCGCGAAGAAGCCCGCCGCCACCTACTCCGGCGGCATGAGGCGCCGCCTCGACATCGCGATGACGCTGGTCGGCAGCCCGCGGATCATCTTCCTCGACGAGCCGACCACCGGTCTCGACCCGCGCTCCCGGCACAGCATGTGGGGCATCATCCGGGAGCTGGTCACCGGCGGCGTCACCGTCTTCCTCACCACCCAGTACCTGGAGGAGGCCGACGAACTCGCCGACCGCATCGCCGTACTCCACGACGGCCGGATCGCCGCGGAGGGGAGCGCCGAAGAACTCAAGCGGATCGTCCCCGGCGGGCACGTCCGGCTCCGCTTCACCGACCCCGCCGCCTACCGGTCCGCCGCCTCCGCCCTGCACGGGGCCACCCGGGACGACGACGCGCTCGCCCTCCAGCTCCCCAGCGACGGCAGCCAGCGCGCACTGCGCTCCGTCCTCGACCGGCTCGACTCCGCCGGCATCGAGGCCGACGAACTGACCGTGCACACCCCCGACCTCGACGACGTCTTCTTCGCCCTCACCGGCGGCACCGACATCCCCCACCAGCCGAACCAGCCCGAGGAGACCGTCCGATGAGCTCCCTCTCCCTCGCCGTCCGCGACTCGTCCACGATGCTGCGCCGCAACCTGCTGCACGCCCGGCGCTACCCGTCCCTGACGCTGAACCTGCTGCTCACGCCGGTCATGCTGCTGCTGCTCTTCGTCTACGTCTTCGGCGACACCATGAGCGCCGGTATCGGGGGCGGCGCTGCCGACCGGTCCGAGTACCTCGCCTATATCGTTCCGGGCATCCTGCTGCTGACCATCGGCGGCACCACGATCGGCAGTGCGGTGTCCGTCGCCACCGACATGACCGAGGGCATCATCGCCCGCTTCCGCACCATGGCGATCCACCGCGGGTCCGTGCTCATCGGGCATGTCGTCGGCAGCGTCCTGCAGTGCGTGATGAGCGTGGTGCTCGTCGGCGCGGTCGCCGTGGCCATCGGGTTCCGGTCCACCGATGCCACCGTCCTGGAGTGGATCCTGGCGGTCGGGCTGCTCACACTCGTCTCCCTGGCGCTCACCTGGATCGCGGTCGGGATGGGCCTGTCCAGCCCGAACGCCGAGGCGGCAAGTAACAGCGCGATGCCGCTGATGGTCCTGCCGCTCCTCTCCAGCGCCTTCGTGCCGGTCGACGCGATGCCGGGCTGGTTCCGGCCGATCGCCGAGTACCAGCCGTTCACCCCGGCCATCGAGACCCTGCGCGGCCTGCTCCTCGGCACCGAGATCGGCCACAACGGATGGCTGGCCGTGGCCTGGTGCGTGGGGCTGGCGGTCCTGGGCTACGTCTGGTCCCGGTCACTGTTCGACCGCGACCCGAAGTAGGGGCCGGGAGCCGGTCCAGGGGGAACCGGGAGCCGGTGCAGGGCGGCGTACTCCGACATCGCGTCGGCGTACGCCGCCCCGTCGGCGTTCCCGGTGGCCCGCGGCTACTCCGGCACCGCGCCCAGCGTCTTCAGCACTCCGTACACGCCGACGCACAGGATGGCGACGCTGCTGAGGACGAGCGCCCCGGTCAGCCACGGGTTGGCGCGGAAGCGCCGCGGCACTCCGGTGTAGCGCAGCCGCCAGACGGCGACGACCACGGCGAGCAGGAAGATGCCGCCGCCGATGCCGCCGATCTGCACCATCAGTACGGGCGACTGCATCCAGAGGAAGAAGGCGGTCCACAGCAGCGGCAGGCACCAGGTGAGGATGCGGATGGTGCGGGTGCGGGCGCGGACGTCGGTCCAGTCGATGACGCCGAGCAGGCCGAGCGTGTTGGTCCACAGCCGGGGAACGGAGGCCGTGGAGCCGATGAGGGTGGAGAAGAGGACGGCGAAGGCACCGACGAGGAACAGGTACTCGGCCCAGGGGCCCATGGTGTCCGTGTAGATCCGCGACAGCGTGGTGATCATCTCGTTGCCCTCGGGCACCAGGCCCTGCGGGTGGAGGACGGCCGCGCCGATGACGTAGAAGGACAGGGTGCACAGCACGCAGACGGCCAGGCCGGTCAGGGCGTCCAGGCGCATCACCTTGATCCAGCCCTCGGCGCGGCGGGCCCGCTCCTCGGTGCCGTCGTCGGGGCCGGTCCAGCGGGCGTAGCCCTTCTCCAGGCACCAGTAGGTGTACGTCGTCATCTCGTCGGCGCCGACACCGGTGATGCCGAAGACGGCCAGCGCGATACCGACGGTGCCGGCCGGGATCTCGAAGCCGAAGCCGCTGCCCAGTTCACTCGCGCCGTAGCCGAACCCGGTGCCGGGCAGGCCGACCGCGAGGCTGACGGTGACCAGGGTGAAGACGACCACGGAGACCAGACAGGCGCGTTCCACGAGGCTGTACTTGCCGGACTGCAGCAGCAGGATCGCGGCGAGGGTGACCACCACGGCCCACAGCGCCAGGGAGCCCCAGCCGAGGGGTTCGCCGATGACCGGCCACAGCACCGAACACGCCGCCGCCGTACCGCCGATGATGCCTCCGCGCTGGAACATCTTGGCGAAGTCCATGCCGATCCAGAGCCAGTTGATCCAGCTCAGCCGGCCGATGCGGGGGCCGACCTCGCGGTAGCCCTCGAGTGCGGTGCGCCCGTTGAGGATGGTCCACCGGGCCAGTTCCATCTGGACCCAGACCTTGACCGCGGTGGAGACGATCACCAGCCACAGCAGCGCGAAGCCGGCCTGGGCGCCGAGCGCGGTGGTGGTGATCAGCTCTCCGGAGCCGACGACGGCGGCCGACAGCACGAAGCCCGGGCCGAGATGGCGGATCCGGTCGCGGAAGACCGTGGGTGCCGGGCGGGCGTCCTCGGGGCGCAGGGCGTACGGATCGGCCTGCGCGTGCTCCGCCGCTGGGGCGGTGGCGGTGGTCGACATGGCGGTGTTCCTTTGCTTGTTCCGGCGCCGTCGCCGGAGCGGAAGGCAATGCGGGCAGGGAAAGGCAATGGGGGGTGACGTGGGTGGGGGCCGGGGTCAGCCGGCCGCGTGGTGCGGGGGTTCGCCGGCGAGGACGCGCAGGACGTCCTCGGCGACCATCAGGCCCATCGCGCGGTTGGCCTCGGGGGTGCAGGCGGCCATGTGCGAGGTGAGGGTCAGCCGGGGGGCCGTGCGCAGGACGTGGCCGTCGGGGAGGGGTTCGACGGCGAAGGCGTCGAGTGCGGCGGCGGCCAGGTGCCCGGAGTGCAGGGCGGCGGCGAGCGCGGTGTCGTCGACGAGGCCGCCGCGGGCGGCGTTGACGAGGATCGCGCCGGGTTTCATGGCGTCCAGCCGGGCGGCGTCCAGCAGCGGTTCCCCGGCGGGCGGGAGGTGCAGGGTGACGACGTCGGCGCGGGCGAGGAGCGCGTCCAGCGGGACGGGTTCGGCGTCCGCCGCGGTCACCGCGTCGTCGGGGACGTAGGGGTCGTGGGCGAGTACCCGCATCCCGAAGGCCCGCGCGTAGCCGGCGACGAGCCGGCCGATCCGGCCGAAGCCGACGACGCCGATCGTCCTGCCGTGGAGCTCGGGACCGAAGAGCTTGGGCCAGGCGCCTTCGGTGACGGCCGTGTGCGAGGCGCTGATCCGGCGGGCGGCGTCGAGCACGAGCCCGAAGGTGAACTCGGCGACGGCCCGGGAGTTGGAGCCGGGCGCGAAGACGACGGGGATGCCGCGGTCGCGGGCGGCGGGGACGTCGATGGTGTCGGTGCCGACGCCGTGCTTGGCGATGACCTTCAGGCGCGGGGCGGCGTCCATGACCTCGGCGGTGATCGGGTCCATGCCGGCGATGAGCGCGTCGGCGCCGGTGACGCGGTCCAGCAGTTCGTCGTGGGGCAGGGCGCGGTCGTCGTACGGGCGGACCGGTCCCGCCCCGCCGTCGGCGAGCAGGGTCCAGGGGTCGGGCGAGTGCCGGGCGAAGGTGGGGGTGGTGATGAGGGTGCTGTGGCTCGGCGTGCTCATGAACGGCCTCCCTCGCGCGCGGCGTCGAGGTGTGCGGCGGCGACCTGCTGGAGGTGGACCACGTCGGCGGCGACGGACGCGAAGGTGAAGCCCTCGGCGAGCCGGCGGGCGGCGCTCGCGCCGTCGCCGTTGTGGATCCCGGCGGCGATGCCGGCGGCCTCGGCGGCCTCGCGGATCCGGGTCAGCGCCCGCTCGAAGTCGTCGGCCACGTCCGGGTCGGTGGAGGTCTTGCCGCCGATGGCCAGACGCAGGTCGGACGGGCCGACGTAGATGCCGTCGAGACCCGGGGTGGCGCAGATCTCCTCGACGTTCGCGAGGCCGTCGGCGGTCTCGATCATGGCGAGGACCGCGGTCTGCTCATGGGTGTCGGCCGGGTTCGGTCCGATGCGCAGCTGGGCCCGCATCGGACCGTAGGAGCGGCGGCCGTGCGGTGGGTACCGCACGGCGGCGACCGCGTCGGCCGCGTCCTGGGCGGTGTCGACGAGGGGCACGATGACGGCGGCGGCGCCCGCGTCGAGCGCGCGGCCGATGTACGTCGGGTCGTTGGCCTCGACGCGGACCATGCCGGCGGCGGTGGAGCCGCGGGTGTCGGTGGCGATGAGGTTGTGCAGCAGGCCCTGGTAGCCGAAGAGGCCGTGCTGGGCGTCGAAGGCCAGGTAGTCGTAGCCGAGCCGGGCGAGGCGTTCGGCGGCGACGGGCGAGTCGAGCAGGGACCAGTAGCCGATGAGGCGCTGGCGGTCGCGCAGTGCGGCGGTGAAGTGCGCGGCGGTGGTCATGGGGAGTCTCCGGACTGCTGGGGTCGGCGGGGTCGACCGGGTCGGCTGGGTCAGCGGTTGTAGGCGGGCATCGGGCCGCGCAGCGCGGTGCCGACGGCGTCGCAGGCGGCGGTCACGTCCGCGGGCAGCGGGCCGGCCTGCGCGGCGGCGATGTTGGCCCGCAGGTGTTCCGGCCGGGAGCCGCCGAGCAGGAGCGCGTCGGTGGAGGGGCGGTCCAGCAGCCAGCGCAGGGCGAGTTCGGTGAGCGGCAGGCCCGCTCCGTCGGCGATGGCGGTGAGCTCGGCGACGGCGGCGAAGAGGTCTTCGTTCCAGTAGCGCTGCCGGTACATCGCGGCGAGCTTGGAGTCGCCGAAGCGGCCGGTGGCGGGGTCGGCCTCGAAGCGGTGCCGGCCGGTGAGGAGGCCGCCGCCGAGGGGGTTGTAGACCATGGTGCGCAGACCGCTGACCGCCGCGTACTCGACGTACTCCTCCTCGATCCGGCGGGCGAGCAGGTTGTGGAGCTGCTGCGCGACGACGGGGCGCGGGGCGCCGACCTCGTCGGCGATGCGGGTCAGCTCGGCGATCTGCCAGGCGGCGTAGTTGGACACGCCGAGGGCGCGGATCTTCCCCTCCGCCACAAACTCCGCCACGGCCGCGAGGGTCTCGGCGAGCGGGGTGCGCCGGTCCGGCTGGTGCAGGTAGAAGAGGTCCACGTGGTCGGTGCCGAGCCGCTTGAGGCTGCCGTCGAGGGCGGCCCGCAGGCCGGCCGGGGAGAGCGGGGCGTGCTCGCCCTGGTCGGGGTGCGGGATGCCGGCCTTGGTGGCGAGCACGATCCGGTCCCGGCGCCCGGGCAGCAGTCCGGCGAGGATCCGCTCGCTCTCGCCGCCCGCGTACCCGTTGGCCGTGTCCACGCCGGTGAGCCCGGCGTCCAGCGCGGTGTCCAGCATGGCGGCGGCGCCCGCGCGGTCGACGGTGTCGCCGAACGTCATGGTGCCCAGTACCAGGCGGGAGAGCGGTACGGGGACGAGCGGGAGCTCGATCCCCTGAGGGCTTCCCTGCGGGGTTTCGTGCGGGCCGGGGCGGGTGCCGGTGCTCACGAGCGGTTCCTTCCGGTACGGGTGCGGTGGAGGAACGCTCGCACGAACTGCGCGTTACGCGCAAGCGTCTCGCGCGAATCGCGCAAACTATGTCATCATCGGAGCACTGCGGGCGCCCCGGTCAGGGGATGCCGCGCGGCCCGTGCACACCGGTGCCGGGTTCTGTGGAGGAGGTTCGCGTGTGCCGTCGGGACGACACCTCGGTCGTTGCGCTCGCCGATGACCTGTCGGGGGCCGCGGAAGTGGCCGCGCTGCTCCGGCTGCCCTCACGTCTTCTGCTGTACCCCGCCGACCTGGCCGTACCCGTCGCCGCCGGTGAGTGTGCGGTGGTCGACCTGGATTCGCGGTACCTGGACGACGACGCCGCGGCCGATGCCGTACGGGCCGCGCTGGCCGGGGCGGGCGCGGCGGCCGGGACGACCGCGGACGGCGACGACACCGGATCCGGCGCACGGGCGGGCGGGCCGCGGCGGCCCGGGGCCGCACGTCCGCATTCCGGCCCGTACGACGACGGGAGTCGCGCGTTTCGCGCAGTCAACTTCCCGCCAATGCACGGCCGGACGCTCTGGTACAAGAAGTGCGACTCGCTGCTGCGCGGACCGGTGGGCGCGGAGGCCGCGGCCTTCGCGGAGGGGGCCGAGCTCCTCGTGGTCGCGACCGCCCTGCCCGCCGCACGGCGCGTGGTGCGCGGCGGTGTGGTCCTGGTCGACGGGGTGCCGCTGCACGAGTGCGCGGCCTGGCGTGCCGAGGAGCGCGCCGCGCCCCGGTCCGTCGCCGAGGCCCTGGCACCGCTGCCCACCACGGACGTACCGGTCGAGGCCGTGCGTCAGGGTCCCCTCGCGCTCGCCGGCCTGTTCCGGGAGGTGGCGGCGCGCGGGCGGCACCCCGTGTGCGACGCCGAGAGCGACGCCGACCTGACGGTGATCACCGCCGCCGCGGCCCTGCTCGGGCCGGGCACCCGGCTGCTGGGCAGCGGCGGTCTGGCCTCCGCCCTCGGCCGCCGGCTCGGCTTGCCCGCGCCGGGATCCCGGCAGGCGTCGTCGGCACCGGCGGGAGCCGGGACGACGGCGGCCGGGACGACGGCGGCCGGGGGATCCGAGCCGCCGCTGCTCGTCGTGGCGGGGAGCGCGGAACCCGGGGTGGCACAGCAGGTGGCGCGGTTGGTGGCGGCCGGGGCTCGGCATGTGCCGTTGGCGCCCGGGCCGTTGGCCGGGCCGGACCCCGTCGTGCCGCCCGGGCTCGCCCCCGGCACGGTCACCGTGCTGTCCGTCGACGGGTCCGACGGCGTGCGGCCCGGTTCCGCGCGCCGGATCGTGGCGGGACTGGCGCGCACCGTCGCGGCGCTCCCCGGGCGTCCGGATCTCGTCCTGACCGGGGGTGAGACGGCCCGCCGGGTGCTCGACGCGCTCGGCGTCACCACGCTGTGGCCGGTCGGCGAGATCCACCACGGTGCCGTCCACAGCCGGACCGCGGACGGCCGGTCGGTCGTCACCCGCCCCGGGAGCTTCGGCGGCCCGGACTCGTTCCTTCGCATCGCGGCGGCACTCCGCCCCCGCCTTCTGTCATCGTCCTCGCCCCTGCCGCCGGCCTCCGCCGCCACGGCACCCTCTCAGCAAGGAGTCACCCAGTGAACGCGCAGCAGCCCCTCCCCCTCATCGGTGTCACCATGGGCGACGGCGCCGGTATCGGGCCCGAGGTGATCGTTCCCGCGATGCTGGACGCCGCGACCCTCGGCCGCTGCCGGCCGGTGGTGATCGGTGACGCCGCACGGCTGCGGGAAGCGGCCCGGATCCTCGGGACCGACTGCGAGATCGTGACCGTGCCGGCCCCGGCGGCGGCCGAGTCCGTACCGGGCCGGATCAACGTCATCGACCTCGGACTGCTGCCCGACGGCCTGCCCTGGGGTGTGCTGTCCGCCGAAGCCGGCAACGCCGCCTACGAGTACATCAAGCTGGCCGCCCGACTGGCCCTCGCCGGCGAGATCGACGGCATCTGCACCGCGCCCCTCAACAAGGAGGCGCTGCACGCCGCCGGACATGTCTTCCCCGGCCACACCGAACTGCTCGCCCACTTCACCGGGGTCGAGGAGGTGTCGATGATGCTGTCCACCGAGAAGGTGAAGGTCATCCACGTGACCACGCACATCGGTCTCATCGACGCCGTCAACCGGATCGAGCCCGGCCTGGTCGAGCGGACCGTGCGCCGCGGCCACGAGGCCATGGTCCGGGCGGGGGTGGCCGAACCGGTCATCGGCGTCTGCGGCATCAACCCGCACGCGGGCGAGAACGGCCTGTTCGGGTACGGCGAGGAGGAGGAGAAGATCGTCCCGGCGCTGGAGAGGGTGCGCCGCGACGGCATCGACGCCCGCGGCCCGCTCCCCGCCGACACGGCCTTCTTCCTGGCCTCCCGGGGCGACTACGACCTCATCGTGGCGATGTACCACGACCAGGGCCACGGCCCCGTCAAGGTGCTCGGCATCGAGGCGGGCGTCAACCTCACCGTCGGCCTCCCCGTGATCCGCACCTCCGTCGACCACGGCACCGCTTTCGACATCGCCGGTACCGGCAAGGCCGAGGCCGGTAGCATGATCGAGGCGCTGCGGCAGGCCGCCGAGATGTCCACCGCCCGCTGAACCGACGTACCGCGAAGGACACTTGATGCCGCCCAACGGATCCCAGGCTCGGCGCGAGGAGATCCTGAGACTCGCCACCACCACCGGCCTGGCCAGTGTCGAGGAGCTGTCACGGCACTTCGGCGTGACAGCCTCCACCATCCGCCGCGACCTCGCCCGGCTCACCGCCGACGGCCGGCTCGCCCGCACCTACGGCGGGGCGATGGCGCTGACCGCGCACCCGGAGGCGTCGCTGCGTCAGCGCACCACGGAGGCGTACGCGCACAAGCGGGCGATCGCCCGGTGGGCGGCGGCGCAGGTCCAGCCGGGCGAGACCGTGCTGCTGGACGCCGGGTCGACGGTCGGGGCGCTGGCGCACGAGCTGCGCACGGCGCAGGACCTCACGGTCGCCACGACGGGGCTGACCGCGCTGCACGAGCTGGCGGACGTCGAAGCCGTGCATGTGGAGTGCCTCGGCGGGACGTTGCGCCCGCTCAGCCAGGCCTTCGTCGGCCCGCTGACGGAGGCGGCGCTGGAACGGATGACGTTCGACCGGGTCTTCCTGTCCGCGGACGGGGTGACGGCGGACGGCGGGATCTGCGAGGCGGATCTGCGCCAGACCCGCCTCAAGGAGCTGATGGCCCGCCGGGCCGCCCACGTCTACGTCCTGGCCCACGCGGCGAAACTGGGCCGGGCCCCCTTCCACGCGTGGGCGACGCTGCCGCCCGGCTGGACGCTGGTCACGGACACCTCGGCGACGGACGCCGAGGTGGCGGCGTTCACCGAGCGCGGTACGCGGGTGGTGCTGGCGGAGCCGGTGGAGGAGCCGGCACCACCGAGTCGGGCCTGAGCGGCACTCCCGGCGCCGCACCGGGGTGGCCCGGGGGCGGCGCGCACGGCCCGGCGCCCGCGGGTGCCGTCGCGCCCACCCGGATCCGCCGCCGCTCACCGCCGGACAGCGCCACGCCACCCACTCCGGCACGGACCGGCCGGCCGGGAGCCGCGGTGCGCTCCCATCGCCCCGCGCCGGTCAGGCGGCCGGGCGCACCTCGGCGTCGGTCGCGCCGGGCCGGCCGGCCCTGACGGCGACGAGAGCCACCACCGCGAGGACCGCGGTGCGACGAAGGCCAGGTCGGCCATCGTGAGCTCCTGGGACGCGGTGCGGTGGAAACGGGTGGGTTCGAGGAGAACACCTCCGTGACCGAGATCGACCACTATTGACGCCTCTCTTACGGCGATCCCTCCGCTTTTTACGGATCTTTTACTTCATCCTCATATGTCAAGAATGGTCCCCTCCCCAGCCACCCAAGTGGTATGGACCGTGACGTGTCCGGTTTGGTGAAGTCCCTCGTAGGAAATGTCGCCCGCCGCAGTCACGGCGGACGCAGGGGGAAAGGCTCATTCGGTGTCCTTGTTGTCAGTACCGAGTACGACCGGGCGGGGGGAACCCCGGCGCGCCGGGCGCCTCCGGGTCCGGGTGGAGTCGGCGGACCACGGTCCCAGCAACCCCCTGCGCGTCTACGAGGCACTGTCCCGCACCCGCCCGCAGGGCGACGTGTACCTGCTGGAGAGCCTGGACGGGCCGGCACAGGACCGGCTCTCGGCCGCCGTCGGCTGGGGCCTGCTGGCCGAACTGCGCGTCCACGCCGACCGCGTGGAGCTCACCGCCGGTCCGGACCTCGCCGACGCCCTCGCCGACGCCCTGGCGGCCGGCCCGGGCCGCCCGGCGGCCGACGGGTCCGGTGCCCGGGTGTGGGACGTGGCCGGACCGGATGAGGTCTGGCAGCTCCTGCGCCGGATGCAGGGCGCCTTCGACGTGGACACCGACGTACCCGCCGACACCTTCGCCTTCGGTTTCCTCACCACGCTGTCCTACGAGGCCGCGTGGACCATGGAGCGGTTGCCGCAGAGCCAGGACGAGGCCGGCCTGCCGCGCTGCACCCTCGCCCTGTTCCGGGAGACCCTCTGGTACGACGTGCCCGCCGGCACGGTACGGCACCTCACCGCGCGGGCCGCCGCCTGGCCGCAGGACACCGGCCGGCCCCTGGCGGACGTCCTCGCCGAGGCCGCGACCGCCCCCGCCGACGACGCGGACGTACCGGCGGCACCGGCACCGCGGTCCGTGCGCGACTCCGTGGACGAGGAGACCTTCGCCAAGCGGGTCGACCGCTGCCTGCGTCACATCCGGGTCGGCGACAGCTACCAGATCCAGATCGGTCACCGCATCGACGTCGAGACCGAGCTGACACCCGACCAGGTCTACCGCCGGCTGCGCCACCGCAACCCCTCCCCGTACATGTACCTGGTGCCGTGGGCCGGCCGCACCGTGATCGGGGCGAGCCCCGAGCTGTTCATCCGGATCGAGGACGACACCCTCTCCATGCGCCCGATCGCGGGAACGGCGCCGCGCGCCGCCGACCCGGCCGAGGACGCCCGGCGTGTCGCCGGACTGCGCGCCAGCGTCAAGGAGCAGGCCGAGCACGTCATGCTCGTCGACCTGTGCCGCAACGACATCGGACGGGTCTGCGTGCCCGGCACGCTCGACGTCACCTCGATGATGGAGGTCGAGCCGTTCGCCTACGTCCATCACCTGGTGTCGACCGTGACCGGGCGGATCACCGGTGCCACGGACGTCTGGTCGGCCGTCTGCGCCACCTTCCCCGCGGGCACCATGACCGGCGCGCCCAAGCTGCGCGCCATGGAGATCATCAACGAGATCGAGGACGACTCCCGGGGCATCTACGCCGGAGCGCTCGGCGTCGTCGACGTGCGCGGCTTCACGATGCTCGCCCTGTGCATCCGTACGGCCGTGCACGACGGCCGGCGCTACTCCACCCAGGCGTCGGCCGGTGTCGTCGCCGACTCCACGCCCGCCGGTGAGTGGCGGGAGACCCTGGCCAAGATGAGCGCCACCTACTGGGCGTTGACCGGTGAGGAACTGCTGCCGTGAAAGTCCTGCTCGTCGACGCCTACGACAGCTTCAGCCACATCATCGACCAGTATCTGCTGATGCTCGGCGCGCGGACCGAGGTGGTCCGTTCACGGACCCGCTCGGTCGAGGAGCTCCGGGCGGCCGGACCCGACGCCGTGGTGCTCGGCCCGGGCCCCGGCCATCCGGCCGACTCCGGGCACGTGGAGCTGGTGCACGCCTTCGCGGGCCGGGTGCCCCTGCTCGGTGTGTGCCTGGGCCACCAGGCGATCGGCCTGGCCTACGGCGGGAGGATCGCCGTCGCGCAGCACCTGATGCACGGCAAGACCAGCCCAGTGACGCACGACGGGGAAGGGGTCTTCACCGGGGTGGCGGCACCGCTGACCGTGACCCGCTACCACTCGCTGATCGTCACCGACCCGCCGCCCGCCGACCTGCGGGTCTCGGCGACCTCGCTCGACGACGGCTACGTCATGGGGCTGCGGCACCGCACCCTGCCGGTCGAAGGGGTGCAGTTCCATCCCGAGAGCGTGATGACCGAGGACGGGCTCCGGCTCTTCGCCAACTTCCTGGAAGGGGCACGCACCACGGCGGTCCACTGACCGCCCGCACGGCACACCGCAGTATCCACGGGGGGACACGAAAGTGAGCGCGACCAGAGGAACACCACCGTCGGTGGCAGTCGTCACCGGCGGTGCGGGAGGGATAGGACGCGCGGTCACGGCCGCGCTGGCCGACGCGGGTCACCGGGTGGTGTCCGTGGACCGGACCGCCGGGGCCGACCCGACGGCCCATGCGGCGCTCGTCGCCGACCTCGGTGACCCCGGGGCGGTCACCGCGCTGTTCCGGCGGATCGAGGAGGAGCACGGCCTGCCCGGGACGCTGGTGAACAACGCCGGTGTCTACGAGGCCAGGGACTTCCTGGACTACACGCCGCAGGACTACCGGCGCGTCCTCGACGTCAACGTGGGCGCCGCCTTCTTCGCCACGCAGGCGCTGGCCCGCGCGCTGATCGCGGCCGGCCGTCCCGGCAGCGTGGTCAACGTCGCCTCCATCAGCGGCCAGTCCGGCAGCCCCGACACCGCGTACGGAGCGTCCAAGGGCGCCGTGATCGCGCTGACGCTGAGCCTCGGCCGGTCGCTGGCGCCCCACGGCATCCGCGTCAACGCCGTGGCGCCCGGGCTGATCGACACCCCGATGGCCGCCCGCATCCCCGGGCGGCGCGCCGCGGAGTACCGCGAACGCATCCCACTGGGCAGATTCGGCGCGGCCGGCGAGGTGGCCTCCGCGATCCGCTATCTGACCGGAGCGGGCGCCGACTACATCACCGCGAGCGTCCTGGACGTCAACGGCGGGCTGCGCTGAGCGCTCACCGCTGAGCGCACGGCGCAGGGCCCGCGGTCCCCGACCGCGGCGCTCCGTGCGCCCTCACGCCCTCGCGCCCACCCGCACCGCCCGCACCACCCGTCCGGCGCGCCCGCGCCCGGCATCCCACCGAGCCACCACCGATCGCGTCGAGCCGTCCGCCGGGACGCCCTCCGACGGAGCAGGGCACGCACGCGGCCACGGGCCGCCGTCGCGCGGCCCCGCACCCGCCCCGGCCACCCGCCTCCACGGCACGCGCGCACAGCGACAGAGAGGACCCATGCCCATGTGGCTGCCCACTCAGGGCCCCGCAGCCGAGTTCACCACTCGCTACCTCGCCCTCCACCAGGCCTTCTACGCCCGCACCCTCACCCGGCAGGAACTCGACGACTGGCGCTCCCGCCAGCTGCGCACGGTACTGGACCAGGTCCGTGCCGGATCGCCCTTCTACGCCCGGCACCTGAGCGGAGTGGACCTGGACGCCGTGACCCCGGCGACCCTGGCCCGCCTGCCGTTCACCACCAAGGCGCACCTGCGCAGCGAGATGCTCGACATGCTCAGCCGCCCGCTGGCCGACGCGGTCTTCTTCTACGAGACCACCGGCACCACCGGGCCCGCCACCCCCTGCCCCCGCGACGGCCGCGAGGTCGTCGCCAGCAACGCCCACGTCACCGAGTCCTGGGCATCGATCTTCCGGCACCACTTCGGCGACCACCGGCCGCGCATCGGGCTGATGGGCCCCACCGAGGTCCACTCCTTCGGCGACACCCTCGGCGACGTCGCCCGCAACACCGGCTCGATGAACGCCAAGATATGGCCGTACTCCCCCGTGATCGGCTTCCCCAAGGCCCTCCAGCTGATGAAGGACCTCCAGCTGGAGGTCGTCTGCTGCACGCCCGGGGTGGCGCTGACGCTGGCCAAGGCCGCCGAGCACTACGGCTACGACCTGCGCCGCGACTTCGCGGTCGAGCTGCTCTTCGTGACCGGCGAGATGTGCACGCCCGCGCTGGCCCGCAACCTGGAGTCCGTGTGGGGCGCCGACGTCTACAACATCCTCTACGGCTCCCAGGAGGCGTTCGTCATCGCGACGGCCTGCCGGAACAAGCGGATGCACCTGTCCCAGACGAACTACCTCGTCGAGGTCGTGGACCCCGAGACCGGCGACTCCCACGGCCCGCACGGCAGCGGCGAACTGACCGTCACCATGCTGGTGGACGGGGTCAAGCCGCTGGTGCGCTACCGCACCGGTGACGCCGTCGTCGTCGAACCCTCCGACTGCGACTGCGAGATGCCCGGTGACGTCGTACGCATCGTCGGCCGCACCCTGGACCGGCTGGAGCTGGGCGGCCGGCTGTTCACCGCGGGGCAGGTCGAGACGGCCGTGCTGAGCGGCGTGACCGGCTCCGCCGGGTACCAGGTCGTCATCGAGCGGGACGACGACGGGCGCGACCGGCTCACCGTCCGCCTCGAACTGCTCAAGGACCTCGCCGAGGATCCGGCCGGGGTCGCCGAACAGGTCCGCGAGCGGGCCGCCGAGGCCCTCGGCGTGCCGGTGACGGCCGAGCTCAGCGACGGCCTCGACCCGATCGTCAGCACGGGTGCCTTCGTCAGCTGGAAGGCCGCCCGCATCGTCGACCGGCGCACCGCACCCGACCACGAGACCCGGGTCGCCCGGCAGATGGCGGCGAACCGTGGCTATGAGCGCTGACACCGCCCGGCGGCTCGCCGACGAGTACGGCGCGCGCTGGAGCAGCCTGGCCGAGCGCTGGTCCCGCCGGCCCGGCAGCACCCTGGGGACGCTCGGCCCGTCCGGCACCTCCAGCCACCTCGCCGCGGGCCTGCTCGTGGAGCGCCACGGTCTGCACGTCAGGCTGTTCGACACCTTCGACGACGTGCTGGCGGCGCTGGTCGACCGGAAGGTCGAGTACGCGCTCGTCCCGAGCGCCTACCAGGGCCTGACCCGGTTCCACTGGCACCGCGACCTGCGACTGGTGGCGTTCTTCCCGCAGGCGACCCCCGAGTACGGGATCGCGGCGGTCTCGGACACCGCGCCGCCGGCGGGCCACGGGCCGGTCAGTGTGGCGGCCATGTGGGAGGTCCGGCGGATCTACGCCGAGGTCGTGCCCGCCGCGCTCGGCGAGCGGGAGGTCCACTGGGTCGACGCCGACTCCACTCAGCACGCCGCCGAGATCCTGGCGGCGGGAGGCGCCGACCTCGCCGTCACCAACGCGCCCGGCGTCCGCGCCCACGGCCTGAGCTGGGTCGCCCGCCGGCCCGGCGCCGAAATCCTCTGGACGGTCTTCGGCCACGCCGAACCGTCCCCCCTGTGAAGACTGGAGGGAATCCACCATGCCCCGCAAGACTCTGCTGCACCGCGCCACCGTCCAGGAGGGCCTGGGCAAGGCGTCGGTGCCCCGGCGCAGCGTGCTGATCGACGGCGACCGCGTCGAGGCGGTGCTGCCCGAGGACCTCGCGCCGCTGCACTCGCCCGACGTGGACGTCGTCGACCTCGACGGCCGCACCGTGATGCCCGGCATGACGCTCGGGCACACGCACATCGCCTATCTGAACGTCCTCGACGGGCGGGAGATGCTGTTCAAGTACTCCATACCCGAGGTCACCCTCGGCGCCGCCGAGAACGCCACCCGCCTGCTCTCCCTCGGCTACACCGCTTTCGTGGGCGCGGGTTCGGTCTCCGGCATCGACATGGCGCTGCGCCGGGCCGTCGACTCCGGCCGGCTGCGCGGCCCCCGGATCACCCCGTGCAGCCGGGACCTGATGGTGTCCGGGCCGCCCGAGCGGCGCAACCCGGAGGTGAAGAAGCGCATCCCGACCGACCTGATGCGGCTCGCCGACACCCCGGAGGAGATGGCCGAGTACGTGGCCACGGAGATCGCCCAGGGCGCCGAGATCGTCAAGGTCTTCTCCTCGGGCGACGACACCTTCCCCAACGGGCGCTCCCACGAACTGCTGTTCACCGCGGAGGAGCTGAAGATCGCCAGCCGCACCGCGCACGAGCACGGCGCCCGCATCCGCGCCCACTCGCGCGGGCTGGACGGCATCCGCAACGCCATCGCCGCCGACGTCGACGTGATCGACCATGCCACGTACGCCGACGACGCGGCGCTGGAGGCCATCGCCGAACGGGGCATCTTCGTCGTGCCGAGCCTGTTCCAGCCGTACAAGCTGCTCACCACCGGCACGCGGCACGGCAAGACCACCGACTACCTGGAGACCCTGGAGTTCCAGGCGGAGATCGACAACACCCTGCGCATCCTGCCGCTGATGGTCGAGATGGGCATCCCGGTCGTGGCGGGCGACGACTTCGGCTTCGCCTGGACCCCGCACGGCACCTACGCGGAGGAACTGGAGCTGTACGTGACCATGGCGGGCATCCGCGCCGCCACGGTGCTCACCTGGGCCACCGCCAACGGCGCGCGTCTGGCGGGCCGCGGCGACGACGCGGGCACCGTCGAGGCGGGCCGTCTGGCGGACCTGGTCATCACCGGCGACGACCCGGCCGAGGACATCACGGTGCTCAGCCGGCCCGGCGGCATCGAGACGGTCCTGCTCGGCGGTGACGCCGTGGCCGGCAGCCTCGACGCCTACCGCGCCCCGACGGAAGCGGTCCGATGACAGACATCCGCGCCCGGGTCCCCGTCCTGCCGCTGCTCGCGGTCGGCGCCTTCGCCATCGGCACGGACACCTTCGTGGTGGCCGGAGTGCTGCCGGAGGTCGCCGGCGACCTGCGGGTCAGCACCGCCGACGCCGGCTGGCTCAGCACCCTGTTCGCCCTCGCCTACGCCGTGTTCGCGCCCGTGCTCGGCGCGTTCACCGGCGCCTGGGAGCGGCGTGCCGTCCTCGTGGTGTCCCTGACCGGCTTCGCCGTGGGCAACGCCGCCTCCGCCCTGGCCCCGAGTCTCGGCACCCTGCTGGCCGCGCGGGTGTTCACCGCCGCGTGCGCCGCGCTGTACGTGCCCGCGGCCTCCGCCTCCGCCGGCGCGCTGTCGCCACCCGAACGGCGCGGGAGGGCCCTCGCGGTCGTCCTCGGCGGGCTGTCGGCCGCGACCGTCGCCGGCGTCCCGTTCGGCACCTGGGTCGCCGCCGACCTGGGCTGGCGCGCCACGTTCTGGCTGCTCGCCGGTCTCGGCGTGCTGTGCGCGGCCGCCGTGGCGGCCGGCCTGCCCCAGGTGCGGCTGCCCGCCGCCCCCGGACTGGCCGCGCGGCTCGCCCCGGCGCGGGACCCGCGGGTGCTGCTCACGGTGACGACCACGCTGCTGTTCATGACCGGCGGCTACCTGGCGCTCACCTACATCGGGCTGATCCTCGACCCCGTCACCGACGGCGACGGCTCGGTCCTCGCCCTGCTCCTGCTGGCGTTCGGCGTCACCGCCTTCGCGGGCACGGCGCTGGGCGGCCGTGCCACGGACCGGTACGGCGCGGGTCCCGTGCTCGCCGTGTCCGTCGCCGGACTCGCCGTGGTCCTCGTCACCCTGCCCCTGACCCGTACGTCGGTCACCGGCGCCGTGGTGGCGATGGCGCTGTGGGGCCTGGCCGCGATGGCCACCCAGCCGCCCCAGCAGCACCGCCTGTTCGGCATCGCGCCGGCGTCCGGGCCGCTGCTGCTGTCGCTGAACTCCTCGGCCACCTTCCTCGGGATCTCGCTGGGCGGCTTCCTCGGCGGGCAGGTGGTGGACGGCGGCGGCGCCGACGCGCCGGACACCCTCGGGGTGGTGGGCGGCTGCCTGGCCGCGCTCTCGCTGGTGACCGCCTTCGCCGTGGCCCGCGTCCGCACCCGTGAGGAGCCGGCGCTCGCCGCCGACGCCCGCTGACCCGCCGAAACGTTGGGGGAAACCATGCTGGAACCACGACCCGTCGTCCTCGGCATATGCGGCTCCGAACGGGCCGGCGGGAACACCGACCTGGCGCTGGAGTACGCGGCCGGGCTGGTGGAGCTCCGGGGCGCCGAGTTCCGGACGATCCACCTGCGCGACCACCCGATCTCGCCGTGCAGCCCGTGCGGCGACTGCAACTACCGTGACGCCCCGTGCGCGCTGCCCGACGCGATGCCGCGGATCGTGGAGGAGATGAAGCGCGCCGACGGGATCATCTACGCGACCCCCGTGCACGGCTTTGGTCTCGCCCACCTCATGCAGATCTTCATCGAGCGGGCGGGCGTCGGATTCCTGCGTTTCGAACGGCCCCTCGCCAACAAGGTGGGCGGGATCATCGTCACGGGCCGCCGCTACAGCGAGGGCTCCGTGCACAACCAGCTCGTGGACAACCTGCTGCTCAACCGGATGATCCTGGTCGGCAGCGGCTTCCCCGCGCTGCTGCGCAACACCGCCCGGACCCCGGAACTGGCCGATACCGAGGGCCTGGAGGCGGTGGACCGGATGGTGGAGCGGATGCTCGACATGATCCTTCTGCTGCGGCGCCACGAGGACGTCACCGGTGAACCCGTGCTGCCGCCGCACGACCGCAACGAACGCGCCGGACGGGTGCGTGCCCACTGAGGGCGTACCGGAGTTGTCCGGTTGCCGGGAGTGGTACGGACCCCCGGGTCACCAGTGGCCTTGGGACGGACCCGGCCCGGCTGCTGGAATCACCGACCGGACCGCGCAGGCATGGAAAACCAGTCATGGAAAACCAGCTCGACAAGGAACATCGGGAGACTGCCTTGAACGTGCCGGCACTGAGCGCAGGCACCAAACCGTCCGGAGCGGCGGACCTGACCCGCTTCGCCGCCGTCGCGGCCGCGGTCGATCCCGCCGCCCTCACCGACCGGCTCGCCCT
The DNA here is from genome assembly GCA_014650015.1 of Streptomyces griseoloalbus. GTDB lineage: Bacteria > Actinomycetota > Actinomycetes > Streptomycetales > Streptomycetaceae > Streptomyces > Streptomyces griseoloalbus. The sequence continues at coordinate 167,388 of BMUD01000008.1, read as the reverse complement.
GCGCCGCCAGGAACTCGCCGAGGACCCCGGGGACGTCTACGACCGCGCGGCCGAGGTCGCGCGGGTCTACGCCCGGTGGTTCGGCGCACACGCCCTCACCTGCCCGCTGCCCGGCCAGATCGCCTCGGCCCGCCGCAAGGGCCTGCCCGCGATCGGCCCCGCCGTCGACGCCCTGCTGTACGGCGAGCTGACCACGGGCGTGCTGATGGGGGTCCAGGACGCCGAAGCCGTCGACGGCGGGCTGCACTTCGACTGGGCCGCGCGGGGCGAGACCTTCACGGGGTTCCGCTCCACCGTCGTCTGCTCCCAGGACGAACCCGTGGTCCGCGACGGCACGGCCATCGTCGCCTCGGTGCTGCGGGGCCCCGACCGCCGTACCAGCGTCACCCCGTCCTCCCGCCATCTGGTGTTCACCGTCTACGACGCGCCCGGTCTGGACGGCGAGGACTTCGAGACCGGGGTACGGGTCCTGACCGGCCTCCTCCGGGAAGCCGGGTCGGTCCCCGAGGTGCGGGAGGTGGCACTGTGAACCCGTCGGCCGGCAGCACGGCGTCCGCGGGGCACGCGGAAAACGCTGGAAACGCTGAAAACCCTGAAAACGGGGAACGCGACGCGGAGTACGCGGACCTGTCCCAGGGCTCAGTGCCCAGCAGGCACCAGCGCCGCATCCTCGTCTGCGCCGGACCCGCCCCCACCGGTCACCGCGCTCTGCACCGGGCCACGGCCCGCTGGGAGCGCCAGTACATCGGCGGGGTCTTCGTCCGGGTCCCCGCGGCCGGGGCGGAACAGCAGCGCGTCGTGGCCGAGTTCACGGCCGCCGGCTGCTCACCGCAGACCGCGCACTTCTACCGTCCCGGCGACCTGGCGGCCCTGCGCCCGCTGGCGCACCGCATCGCCGAACTGCTCGACGGGAGCGACTGCGACCCGATCGGCGCCGCCGAGCTCCTCGTCGTGGGCGCGACCGACGTCGTCGGCCCGTACCCGGCGGGGGACCTGGCGGTGGCGCGTGCCGTGGCCGCGTTCGTCAACGCGCGTCTCGGCGAGGACTGGCTGGTCCGGCCCGAGGCCACCCCGGTCCCCGCGACCGCCGGGCCGGCCGGCGAACGGCAGGCCGCCAGGGACCTCGCGCCGGCCGAGCTGGAGGACCACTTCGCCGAGACGGCGCGGGCACTGGCGGCCGAGGCCGAATGCCGCCTGGAGATGTTCGACCGGCTGCCGGACGACGCCGGCACCCGTGTCCCGCACTACCGCGGTCGCCGGTCCGTGCCGGCGGTGACCGTACCGACCACCTGAGAACAGCGACACAGAGACGAGCGCCCCTCGGGGCGCACGGGGGGACTTCTGTCATGCGCACTGCCGCCGTACTGCGTGCCGTACTCGACTTCGACATGGCCCACTACATCGACCACGCCCGCAGCGTGGGCCGCGACCGGCTCGACCCCGCGCTGCGGGCCCGGATGGCCGAGGCGTACGAGGACGTGACCGTCGCCCTCGCCCTCGACGGGCACCGGCTCGGCCGCCAGGAGCGTGCGGTGCTGCGCCTGGCCGAACTCGTCTTCCAGGCGGAGTGGAAACTCGCCCTCCCCGAAGGGGAGAGCCCCCAGCAGGTGGCCGCCCGGGGCGGCGGGCCACTGGACCGGCGCGGCAAGCGCTACCAGCCGTACGGCAACGTCCGGTTGCTCAACCATGTGCTCGGCACCCGGTGGCACGCCCCGGACGGCGCCGTGGAACGCGCCTGCTGGCAGGCGGTCCGGGCCGTCGCGTCCGGCTGGCGGGCCTATGAACAGCGCACCGTCGACGGGACCGAGACCTGGGCCCGGGACGCCCTGCCCGAGCCGGGGCAGCTGGCCGAACGCATCGAACGGCTCGACGCGCTGGTGTCGCTGACCGCCGGCCGCGCACCGGCGCTGCGGCCCGCCGCGGCCACCCCGCCCCGCCACTGGCGGGACTACCTGCTGCCGCACGGGCGGGCGAACATCCTGGAGCATCTGACCGTGCTGCCGCAGACCACCCAGCACGACGAGGTCACCTTCCTGCGTGTGATCCACCTCGTCGAGGCCACCACCTGGGGCGTGCTGGCCCGGGTGATGTCGGCCGCGGAGTGGCTGCGCGCCCGGCGGTGGGAGTACGCGGCCGAGTGCCTCGACCGGGCCGCGGTCCTGGCCGCCGCGCAGACCCAGGCCCTGCTGGTGATGCGCCGGACCATGCCCGTGGAGCACTTCCACGGCTTCCGGGCGGCGACCGGCGACGCCAGCGCCGTGCAGGCCTTTCCCACCCAGCTGTTGCACATCCATCTGCTGGGCGTCCACCCCGAGAAGGTCGAGGCCCTGCACGAGGCCACCGAGAACGCCTACGTCCTGCTGCACCAGAACCCGGACTTCGAGCCGCTGCGGGACCTGCTGCACCGGGTGCCCGGGGAGGCGGCGGGCCGACACGTACTGGACGCCGCCCACCGCCTCGACCAGGAGCTGTACGCCTGGCGGAAGATCCATTACGGGGTCGCGGTGCGTTATCTGCCGCAGCAGTCCACCGGGTCGGGCGGCACCTCCGGCGCTCCCTATCTGCGCAGCTTCTACCAGGACCGCCTGTTCGACGCCGACCGCACCCTGCTGCCGCAGCACCGCAGCGCCACGACGGCCGCGCCCGACGCCTGGGTGCGGGCCCGCCCGGCGCTGTCCCCGTTCAACTGACCGAGGAGGCCGCCCGGGTCACCGGCCGGGTGACCGCCCGCGTCACCGGCCGGGTGACCGCCCGCGTCACTGCCCGGGTGACCGCCCGCAGCACTGACCGGGTGACCGCCCGCAGCACTGACCGGGTGACCGCCCGCAGCACTGACCGGGTGACCGCCCGCAGCACTGACCGGGTGACCGCCCGCGTCACCTCACGAGGGATGCGGCCGAGTCACCTGGCCGGGGGCCCCGAGTCACCCGGCCGGGAGGCCGCCCGTGTTCAGGAGGCCCATGAGGCGCCGCCGGGCTGCTGGTCGTAGGCCTGTCCGATCCGGCGGATCGCCTCCTCGACGCCCGACCGGCCCAGGGCCGTGTACCCCAGGACCAGCCCGGGCCGGGCGGTGTGCGGCCGGTCGTGGAAGACCCGGCCGCCCTTGACCAGGACAGACAGCCCCAGCGCACGCGCCACCAGTGCCTCCTCGTCCGCGCCTTCCGGCAGCGCCGCGAACACGTGCAGGCCGGCCACCGGACCGATCAGGGTGGCCGCGGGCAGAAAACGCTCCACGGCCCGCGTCAACGCGCCGTGCTGCGCACGGTAACGGCTCCGCATTTTCCGCAGGTGCCCGTCCAGCAGCCCGCTGCGCAGGAAGTCCGCGAACGCCAGCTGCATCAGTCCGTCGCAGCCCAGGTCCCGGCGCACGCGCACCCGTTCCATCAGCCCGGTCAGCTCCGGTGGCAGCACCATCCAGCCCAACCGCAGTCCCGGCGCGAGGAGTTTGCTCGCCGTCCCCGCGTAGATGACCCGGTCCGGCCCGGTCGGCTGCAACGCGAGGTGCCGGCCCCGCTGTTCCAGCCACAGCCCGCCGTCGTAGTCGTCCTCGATGATCCAGCCGCCGGTGTCCCGGGCCCAGCGCACCAGTTCCTCCCGGCGCCGCGGCGACATGGGCACGCCCAGCGGGAACTGGTGCGAGGGCGTCACCAGGACGGCCCGCACCCCGCTCGCGTACAGCGGCTCGACCTCCAGCCCGTCCGGGCCCACCGGCACCGCCACCGTCCGGACGCCGTTCTCCTCGATGAACTGCCGTTGCCGGTCGTGGCTGGGGTCCTCCACCGCGAGCCGGTCGATGCCCAGTTCGCGCAGCGCGCCGCAGACCAGCCCCAGGGCGTGCGCGAAGCCGCCGGTCACCATGGTGTCCTCGGGGCTGCCGAGCACTCCGCGCACCCGCCCGAGGTAGGAGACCAGCTCCGAGCGCAGCTGGTCGACGCCGAGCAGCGGCGGATAGCCGAGCCCCTGCCAGCGGGCCGACTCCACCGCCCGCTGGTAGGAGGCGGTCCACTCGCGGTGCGGGAACGTCACCGGGTTCGGCGTGCCCGGCAGCAGGTTGAACCGCACCGGCGGGATCGCCCGGTCGACCAGCACCACGGGCTTCCTGATCCGGGTGTCCGCGTGTGCCGCCACCCGGGTGCCCGAGCCGCGCACCGATTCCAGCAGCCCCTCACCTGTGAGCTTCTCGTACGCCTCCACCACCACGCTGCGCGAGACCCGCAGGTCCTCGGCCAGCTGCCGGCTGGACGGCAGCCGGGTGCGCGGGGTCAGCAGCCCCCGTTCGACCTGGTGCCGCAACTGGTCGGCGATCTGCGCGCCGAGCGGTACCGGACCGTCCCGTACGACCTCCAGCATGACGTGCCACGTCACATCTCCCCCTTGTTCCGCGGTCCTCGAGGACGCCGCCCATCCTCCCCGGCGTCCTGCTCCCGTAAGGACGCCACCGGCGTGCGTGCGGTTCGGAATTGGTCCGGTGACGCGCCTCTCAACTGGTCTGGTGCCCCCTTTCCCGGCTCGGAAGACTGCGGCTGTGACAGTCCGCGAAAGTACGAGAACGTGGCCGGACCTGCTCGGTGCGCTGCTGGACGGGCACGATCCGGAGGCGTCCGACACCGCCTGGGCGATGGACCAGGTGATGACCGGAGCCGCCGCCCCCGTCCAACTGGCGGGACTCCTCGTCGCCCTGCGCGCCCTCGCGCTGCCCGTCGACGTGCCCGGCCCGACGGTCGACGTGGTGGGGACGGGCGGCGACCGGGCGGGCACCGCCGGCATCTCCACCATGGCCGCGGCCATCGACTCCGGCACGGCCACCGACCTCCTCACCCGCTGGTCGGAGACCACCACCAAGCCGGCGACGCCCTGATCCCCGGACCTCCCCGGGGGCCACCGACCCGCCCGGCCGCCACCCGGCCCGTCGGCCGCGACGGCCCCCGGCCCGCCACCACCGCCCTGAGCACGGGCCCGCCGTCCGGTCCGCCGGTCCGGTCCGGGCCGTAGTCCCTCCCATCGAAAGGCGACGTCGATGCTTTCCGCCTCCTTGCCTTCGTCCTCCGCGCCGCTGCTGGTCCTGATCAGTCCCATGGACCGGGAGACCCGCGGCCACCTGCTGGAGTCCGTGGCCCGTGAGTACCGGATCTGGCTGTTCTCCGACCGTGCGGCCGACTGGGAGTCCCCCTTCATCACCGGTCACACGCTGGTGGACACCCTGGACGCCGAGGCCATGACCCGCGCCGCCCTCCCCGTCGGCGCCGACGCGATCCTGTGCTGGGACGAGACCCGCATCCTGCCCGCCGCCCGGGTCGCCCGCGCCCTCGGCCTGCCCGGTCTGTCCCCGGAGGCCGTACTGACCTGCCGGGACAAGCACCTGACCCGCCTCGCGGTCGCGGAGGCCGGGGGGCCGCAGGCCCGCTCCACCGCCGTGTCCACCCTGGACGAGGCATACGCGGCGGCCGCCACGACCGGCTACCCCGTGGTGGTCAAGCCGCGCGCGCTGGTCGGCAGCACCGGCACCCGGATGGCCCGCACCCCCGACGAACTCGCCGCGATCTTCCCGGAGATCCGCGGCACCACCATGACCGAGGTCCGCGAGCGCTTCGAACAGCCCGTCCTGGTCGAGGAGTACCTCGACGGACCGGAGATCAGCGTCGACTCCCTGATCTGGGACGGCGAGGTCACCCCGCTCTTCGTCGCCCGCAAGGAACTGAGCCCCCCGCCCAGCTTCGAGGAGGTCGGCCACGGCGTCGCGGCGGCCGACCCGCTGCTCGCCGACGCCGCGCTGCTGCGCGCGCTGACCACGGTGCACGCCGCCGTCGGCATCACCCACGGCTGGACCCACTCGGAGTGGCGCCTGACCGCCCGCGGCCCGGCCCTGGTCGAGGTCAACGCGCGCAGCGGCGGCGACTTCATCTCCTACCTCGGTCTGCTCGCCACCGGCTGGGACGCGGGCGACGCCGCCGCCCGCCTGGCCCTCGGGCAGCGCCCCCGGCCGGGCACCGCCCGGCACGGCGCCGCCGCCGTCCGCTTCCTCTACCCCGAGGTGGAGACCGTCGTCGGCCGGGTCACCATCGACCGGGACCGGCTGCCGGCCGGCATCGACATCGCCCGCGTCGTCGCCCGGCCCGGCCACGTCCTGGAACTGCCGCCCGCCTCGCACACCGGCCGCTACGCCATGCTGGTCGCCACCGCCGGCACCGCCGACGCCTGCCGGCGGATCCTGGACGCCGCCGAGCGGGCCGTCCACCTCCAACCGGCTGCCGCACCGGTCGCCGTACCGCGATGAGTGTGGAGGAGACGGCCCTCGGCACCGACGCCGAGGCCGCGGCCGGCATCGCGCGGACCTGGCGGGAGGCGCCCCTCCCGGTGAAGGCCGTGATCGCAGGGATCATGGTGAACCGGCTCGGCGGCTTCCTCCAGGTGTTCCTCGTGCTGTTCATGGTCGCGCGCGGATTCCCCGAGGTGCGGGCCGGGTTCGCGGTCGCCGCGCACGGCGCGGGCGCGGTCGCCGGCATCCTGCTCGGCGGCTGGCTCATCGGCCGGATCGGCGTCCGCCTGTCCGTCGTGGCCTCGATGGCGCTCAACGCCGCCCTCACCGCCGCGGTGCTGTACGCGTCGTCGTACCCGGTGATGCTGCTGCTGGCGGCGGGTACGGGGGCGGCGGGCCAGGTCTACCGGCCCGCGTCGGCGGAACTCGTCAGCCGCCTCACCGGTGAGCGGCGCCGCGTCATGGTCTTCGCGATGTACCGGCTCGCCACCAACATCGGCACCACCGCGGCCCCGCTCATCGGCGCCGCGCTCCTGACGCACTCGTACGCGCTGCTGTTCTGGGGGGAGGCGGCAGCCGCCCTCGCCGTCGCCGTCCTCGGACACCTGCTGCTGCCGGCCGACCGCCCCACGAAAGCGGCCCGGGCCGCCGATGGCCCGCCCCGACGCCCGGAAGGGGCGACCGGGTACCGCGCGGTGCTGCGCGACCGTCCCTTCGTGCTGTTCCTGGCCGCCATCCTCGGCTTCTCCGCCGTCTACACCCAGTACCTGTCGACGCTGCCGCTCGCGGTGCGCGCCCACGGCTTCGACACCCTCGTGTACGGCGTCCTGGTCGCCGTCAACGGCGCCATCGTCATCGTGTGCGAGCTGGCGGTGACCCGGAAGGTGCAGCGCTGGCCCGCCCGGCTGGCCGCCATCGCCGGCATCCTGGCCGTCGGCGCCGGACTCACCGCGTACGCGCTTCCGTTGGGCGTCGCGGGGCTCGTCGCCGCGACCGTGGTGTGGTCCGTCGGCGAGATCATCGGCTCCCCCACCATGACGGCCTATCCCGCGCTGGCCGCCGCCCCCGAGAACCGCAGCCGGTATCTCGGCGCCTCCCAGGCGATGTTCGGCGTCGGCTCCGCCGTGGGCCCCGCCGCGGGCGTCGCCGCCTGGGCCCTGATGGGTGACACCGTCTGGCTGCTGTGCGGTGCCGTCGCCGCGTTCGCCGCCGTCGCCGCGTACTACGGAATGCCCGCGTCCGGGCGGCGGTCACCCCGCCCCGACCCGAAGAAGTGAGGCCCCATGTCCCCGGCTCTGCCCCGTAGACGGTTCCTGCAGGCCACCTCGGGAACGGCCCTGTCCGGCGCGCTGCTCGCCGACGGTCTCGCCCCGCCCGCCACCGCGGCCCCGCACCCGGCGGAGCCGCCCGTCGCCGCGACCCCCGGTGAAACGGTGCGTCTGCGGTTCACCGGTGTCACCAACGGCGCCGCCACCGCGGCCCCGGGAGGCGACCGGGTCGTCGCCGAGGTGCAGGGCGTGCTGTGGTCGGTGCCCGGTGACGGCTCCGCCGCCACCGCGCTCACCCCGCCCGATCTGGAGCCCAGCCGGCCGGTGTTCTCTCCCGACGGACGGCACATCGCGATGAGCGCCTACCGCGACGGAGCGTTCCACCTGTGGCTGATGCTCGCGGACGGCTCCGGGCTGCGGCGCCTCACCGACGGCCCGTTCGACGACCGCGCGCCCGCCTGGTCTCCCGACGGGCGGACCCTCGCCTTCTGCTCGGAGCGCGGCGGCGACCCGGTCCACGGCAGCCCGTACCGCATCTGGACGGTCGCGGTCCGCGACGGCGCACCGCGCCGGGTCACCGGGCTCCCCGGACAGGACGGGCCCGTGCAGGACGGTCCCTGGGAGGACTTCGACCCGGTCTGGTCCGCCGACGGCTCCCGGCTGCTGTTCGTCCGCGCCGGATACAGTGCCCCCGCGCTCACCGCGCGGACCATCGTCTCGGTCGCCCTCGACGGCACCGGGGCGCGCGTCGAACAGACCACCGCCGAGGGCAATCTGCTGGCTCCCGCCGTCTCCCCGGCCGGGCGCCTCGCCTGGCTGCGGAGTGTGCCCGGACCACCCAAGACCGAGGCCATCGCGTTGTTCGTGGACGGCCGTCGGGTGGCCCTGGACGACGAGCTGGCGCCCGCGCCGCCCCGCTGGATCGACGACGAGCAACTCCTCCTCACCGTGGGCGGCCGGTTCCGGGTGATCCGCCCGCACCGCGACGGCGCGGGCCGCGACCTCGCCTTCCACGCCGCCCTGGAGATCCCCCGGCCCGGGTACACGGTCAAGACGTACGCGCTGGAGGCCGAGCGGACCCGGCCGGTGCGCGGCATCCACCTGCCCAGCCCCTCCCCCGACGGCCGCGAGGTGGCCTTCGCCGCGCTCAACGCCCTGTGGGTGGTGGACATCAAGGGCGGCACCCCGCGCAAGGTACGGCAGAACGCGCCCACCGCGTACGTGCAGGGCCCGGTGTGGACCCCGGACGGCCGGGCCCTCGTCTACACCGACGACCGGGAGGGCCTGAACACCGTGCGCCGGCGTGACCTGGCCGACGGCACCGAGAGCGTCCTCGCTCCGGGCGGCCGGGTCCACGCGGTGGTCTCCCCGGACGGCACCCGCCTCGCCTGTCTGGACATGGCGGGCAACCTGCTCGTACGCGACCTGGCGACCGATGAGGAGCGGACGCTCGTCGCCCCGCTCGGCGGCGGTGGTCTGCCCGGCCGCCCCAGCTGGTCGCCGGACGGCCGCCACCTCGCCCTGTGCGACCGCAACCGTCTCAACCTCCGTTTCCGCGAGGGTCACAACATCATCCGCGTCGTCGACACCCGTACCGGCGCGGACCGCCGCCACGGTCTCGCCCCGCACGCCTCCCTGTCCGACCGCTACGCCTCCGGCCCCGTCTGGTCGCCCGACGGCCGGGCCATGGCCTGCGTCAGCGAGTCGGCACTGTGGCTGCTGCCGGTCACCCCCGACGGCACCCCCGACGGCGAGGCCCGCCGGCTGACCGACGAGCCCGCCGACCACCCCGCCTGGTGCGGCGACTCCCGCACCCTGCTCTACCAGTCCGGCGGCCGGCTGCGGCTGCTGCGCCTCGCCGCCGACGGCACACCCGCCGGACCCGCCCGCACCGTGCCCGTCGCCCTCCACTACCGGCGCCCCGCCCCCGTCGACACGGTCGTGCACGCCGGCCTGCTGTGGGACGGCACCGGCTCCGCACCCCGCGCGGACGTGGACATCCTCCTGCGCGACGGCCGGATCAGCGGGATCGAACCGCACCGGCCGGGCCGTGCCGCCGCACGTACCGTGGACGCCTCCGCCCGTACCGTGCTGCCCGGCCTGTGGGACGCGCACGTCCACCCCTGGCAGTACACCTACGGTGCCCGGCAGGGCGCCGTCCAGCTCGCGTACGGCATCACCACCACGGTCTCGCTGGGCGGCTTCGCCTACGAACAGGTGCGGCTGCGCGAGGACATCGCGGCCGGCCGGCTCGCCGCGCCCCGTCTGCTGGCCACCGGCGAGCTGCTCGACGGCTCCCGCGTCGGCTACAGCATGGGCCGCGCCCACCGCACCGACGAGGGCTTCGCCCGCTCGCTGGCCCGGGCCCGGGCGCTGGACTGGGACTTCGTCAAGACGTACGTGCGTGCCCCCTTCCGGCACATGGAGCGGGCCGCCCGTCACGCCCACGACCGGCTCGGCGTGCTGAGCGGCACCCACCTGTGCGCCGCCGGCATCCACGCCGGGCAGGACCTCACCACCCATCTGCTGGCCACCGACCGCGCCGAGTACGGCCATGGCGCGAGCGCCGAGGGGTACACCCACCAGGACACGCTGGAGATCTACAACCGGGGCCGTTTCCACCTGATCGCCACCCCGTTCACCGCCATGCCGCTGATCGGCGCCGATCCGCGGGTGGCCGAGGACGACCGGGTGACCCGGATGATGCCTCCCTGGGACGTGTCCCTCGTCCGGGGCATCGCGGCCACACCCCCGACCGACCTCGAACGGGAGGTCCTGGCACGGGAGGTCGACGCCTACCGCCGGGTGGTGCGCGGCGGCGGGCAGCTGCTCCTCGGCACCGACGCCCCGCTCTCCCCGGTGGGTCTCCAGCTGCACCTGGCGCTGCGCGCCCTGCACCGCCACGGACTGACGCCCGCCGAGGCCCTGACCACCGTGACCCGCACCCCGGCCCGCGTCTTCGGAGTGGACCGTCACCTCGGCACGGTGGAACCGGGCAAGCTGGCCGACCTGACGCTCGTCGACGGCGACCCGTTCGAGGACTTCGACGCCCTGATCCGCACCAGCGCCGTCGTCCGCGGCGGTGTGCTGCACGAGCGGGCGGACCTGCACACGGCCTTCAGCCCTCCGGCGGCACGGACGGCACCGCGGCGGGGCTGGGGCGCGGTCACCGAGCAGATGGTCAGGGACGGCTGTTGCGAGGATCACCGCGTGGAATGATGACGTCATGCCGAGCCTCAAGCCTCAGTCACTGGCCGAGATCCGTGCCCAGATCGACGCGCTCGACGGGGAGTTGGTCGACCTGCTCGCCCGGCGTCAGCGTCTGGTGCGGTCGGCGGCGGTCCTCAAGGCGGACGAACAGGCCGTGCGGGCCCCGGACCGGGCCGAGCGCGTCGTCGCCGCGGCGCGGTCGCGGGCCGAGACCGCCGGTCTGGCCCCCGAGGTCGCCGAGGCCGTGTGGCGGGCCATGGTCGGGGCCTTCATCGAGCTCGAACTGACCGAGCACCGCCGCACCACGACGCCCGACCACGCCTGAGCTCACCGGCCGCGTCCCACCGGCCCGTCCGGGCTCACCGGCCGCGGCGTGCGGCCCAGACACTGCGCCGGGTGCGTACCGCGAGGTCGTCCCGGCGCAGGACGCTGTGCGGGCTGTCGGTGTCGAGCAGTCGATCGAGCGCGGCCAGGTCCTCGGGCGGGAGCGCGTCGGCGACGCCGCCGCGGACGCGTCGCAGGCTGCCGCGGGCGTAGGCGCCTACCGTCGCGGGAGCCCTCGATGTGCGCGGTGAGGGTGCGTTCGCCTGCCAGGGTGAATCCGGCGGCTGTCGGCTTCGGCCACCGGTCGGCGCCGCGGTGGGAACGTGATCGGCGTGGTGGCGCTCGCCCGCGAGGTGGCGGCGTCCCTTCAGGCCGGGCCGGTCCTCCGGAGCGGTCTCGGGCAGGGAGCGGGGGAAGCCGGCCAGTTCGACGACCGCGAACAGCCCGCCGGGCGCGAGGACGTCGTGGACCGTGCGCAGCGCGCGGTCGGGGCGGGCCAAGTGGTGCATCGAGGCCGAGGCCCACACCAGGTCCGGCGTGCCGAGGTCGGGCCGGACGGTGTCGTCGAGGTCGGCCCGTACGGTGTGCACCCGCTCGTCCACGCCCCGGGCACCCGCCGTGCGGTGCCGCCGCCGTCACCCCCTCTCAGTCGCTGCCGTCCCGTTGATGGCCGCGGCGGGCGTCGCGGTCGAAGCTGCCGAGGATTTCGCGGGGCCGCCCTCGGCGCCGGTCGCGTGCGGCAGCGTCGTGGGGAACTCGGCGCCCCGGTTGGCCTCAGTCACCGCGGCAGGCGGCGGCCAGCCGTCCGGTGATCAGCTCGTCGGCCTCCGCCACGATGCGCCGCACGAGGTCGCCGACGGTCGGGATGTCGTCGATGAGACCCTGGGCCAGGCCGGCGCTCCAGATACCGGCGTCCAGGTCGCCGTCCTCGAACACCTTCCGCCCCCGTGCGCCGGCGACGAGGTCCCGTACATCCGGGAACTCGCCCCCGTCGTCGAGGATGCCGACGACCTTCCGGCTGACGGAGTTGCTCGCGACCCGGGCGGTGTTGCGCAGGCGCCGGAAGATCAGCTCGGTGTCGAGTTCGCTGTTGGCGACGATCTGTTCCTTGACGCGCCGGTGCACCGGTGACTCCACGGTGCACAGGAAGCGTGTGCCCATGTTGATGCCCTCGGCGCCCAGGGCGAGGGCCGCGACCAGGCCGCGTCCGTCCGTGAAGCCGCCGGACGCGATCACCGGAACGGTGAGCCGACGCGTCGCCGCGGGAATGAGGACCAGGCCGGGAATGTCGTCCTCACCGGGGTGGCCGGCGCACTCGAACCCGTCGATGCTCACTCCGTCGACGCCGATCTTCTCGGCCTTCACCGCGTGCCGGACGCTGGTGCACTTGTGCAGCACCTTCACGCCGTGCGCGCGGAATTCCGGCAGATGTGCCTCGGGGGTGAAGCCGGCCGTCTCGACGACCTTCACACCGGACTCGATGATCGCGCGCCGGTACTCGTCGTAGGGGGGCGGGTTGATCGACGGCAGGATGGTCAGGTTGACGCCGAACGGCTTGTCCGTCAGCTCCCGGCACCGCGCGATCTCCTCGGCGAGCGCCTCCGGTGTCGGCTGGGTGAGCGCGGTGAGGAAGCCCAGTGCTCCCGCCTCGGCGACCGCCGCGACGAGTTCCGCCCGTCCCACCCACTGCATGCCGCCCTGGACGACGGGGTGTTCCACTCCGAACGTCTCACAGAAGCGTGTGGTCGGCATCGCGGCCGCCTACAGTCCGTAGGTCTTGCCGATGATCTCCCGCTGGATCTCGCTCGTTCCGCCGTACACCGTGGAGACGACGGTCGAGCGGAGCAGGGCTTCCATGCCGTACTCGGTGGCGTAGCCGTAGCCGCCCATCATCTGCATGCCCTCCAGGGTCACGTGCTTGGCGAGTTCGGTGCACTTGAGCTTGGCCATGGACGCCTCGCGGGCGAACACCCGGCCGGGTTCGGCGTCGATCGCGGCGGCGACGTCGTCCAGGAGAAGTTGGGCGCATTCGAGCTCGGTGGCCATGTCCGCGATCCGGTGCCTGAGCGCCTGGAAGGAGCCGATGGGCCGTCCGAACTGCTCGCGCTGGCGCACATAGGTGAGGGTGTCGTCGAACGCCCGCTGCGCGACGCCCAGCATCAGGGCGGCGAGGATCATCCGCTCGAGGTTCAGTCCGGCCATGAGCTGGGTCCACCCCTGTCCGGGAGTGCCGACGACCGCGGAGTCGGGGACGAAGCAGTCGGTGAAGTAGAGGTCGTTGACGTCCTTGCCGCCCATGGTGTCGATGCCCCTGATCCGCAGGCCGTCGGCGTCGGTCGGCACCATGAACTGGGTGAGCCCGTCGTGTTTCGACTCGCCCCGCTCCGTGCGGGCGATCAGCAGGATGTGGTCGGCGAAGTGGGCGTTGGAGCACCAGGTCTTCTGGCCGTTGACCAGATAGCCGCCGCCGGTGCGTTCCGCACGGCAGGTCAGGGCGGCCACGTCGGAGCCGGCGCCCGGTTCCGACATCGAGATGGCCTCGACCCGTCCGTTGACGACGCCTTGGAGGACGGTGCGCTTCTGCTCCTCGGTGCCGAACTTCTCGTATGCGGCGGCCGCGATGACGGTGGTGCCGAAGCCGCTGATGGGCGCCAGCCCGTAGGAGGTCTCCCGCAGGAACAGGCAGAGGTCCGTCATGCCCTGGCCGGCGCCGCCGTACGCCTCCGGGATCGCGATGCCGAGCCAACCCAGCGCCGCCATCTTCTCGTAGAGCTTCTGGTGGTGCTGCTCCTGACCGTTGGCGGTCAGTTTGTCGCGCTGTTCCTTGGTACCGCACTCGCGGCGGCAGAAGTCGGCAATCGCCTTGACCAGATCGCGGCGTTCGTCGGACAGCACTCGGGGCATGACGCTCATCTCTCCTTGGGGATCCGGTGAGGGGGTTCAGCCGTCCCGCAGAGCGGGGAACACCGTGTGCACCAGGTGGAGCACGGTGCGGGTCAGCATCACGTGCAGGTCGCTCCGGCTGAGGGCGCCGCGCACCAGCCATTCGCGGGAGGCGGCCTTCAGCATGCCGCTGTGCGCCCGGATCATCGCCCGGAGCTTCTCCCGGCCCTCGCTGACGTCGGTCATCATGGCGGCCTCGAGGACGCGGTCGGTCGCGATCTCGTCGGCCTCGAGCATGATCTGGTCGATCTCCGGGTCGTTGCCCAGGGCCTCCAGACCGATCGCGGACAGCCACATCTCCCGGTTGCGCTCCACGACTTCGAGCCAGCGGTCGACGCAGATCGAGATGCGTTCCTCCGCGGTGGTCGGCGGGAGCCGTTCGGAGACCGACGCCGGGACGACCATCATCTGCCGGACCACCTCCAGGTAGAGCTGCCGCTTCCCGCCGAAGTAGTGGCTGACCAGGGCACGGGCCACGCCGGCCTCGGCCGCGATCTCCGCGATGGACACCGTGCCGTAGCTCCTGGCCCCGAACAGCCTGCGTGCGACGCCGAGGATCTCGGCCCGCCGGGCGTCCGGCTCCATCCTGCGGCGCTGGGCCTGGCGCTGAACGCCCATGTGGTGGTCCTTCCGTGGTCGCGGTGTTGCCGGACCTATGTGTACATCGACTCGATCGTGGCGGCGTGCAGTTCGGCTATGGCCCGGCGGCGCAGGCTCAGCTTGGGCGTCAGTTCGCCCGTCTCCGCGGTCCAGGGGCCGGCCAGGACCCGGTGCCTCTTCACCTGTTCCGCCCGGGAGAGCATCGCGTTCGCATCGGCGACCGCCCGGTCGAGGGCGGCGAGTACCTCCGGGTGGCGGGTCAGCTCCTCCGGGTCGGCGGTGTCGATCCCGTGCGCCCGCGCCCAGAGCGGGGCCGTCTCCTCGTCGAGGACCAACAGGGCGGTGACGTAGCGCCGCCGGTCACCGATCGCGACGGCGTGGGCGACCAGGGGGTGGGCGCGCAGCAGGGACTCGATCCTGGTCGGGGCGATGTTCTTGCCGCCGTCGGTGATGATGATCTCTTTCTTGCGGTCGGTGAGGGTGACGAAGCCCCGTGAGTCGACCGTGCCGACGTCTCCGGTGGGCAGCCAGCCCTCCGCGTCGGTGGCGGGCTCGATGCTGCCGTCGGCCTGGAGGTAGCCGGCGAACACGACCGGGCCGCGGACGAGGAGTTCGCCGTCGTCGGCCTCCCTGACCTCGATGCCGGGCCCCGGCCGCCCGACCGAGCCGAGCCGGAACGCCTCGGGTGTGCTGACCGTCGCCGCGCCGGTGGTCTCGCTCAGGCCCCACACCTCGTACACCGGCAGTCCCACGCTCGCCAGGTACTCCAGGACGCCGACCGGGATCGGCGCCGCGCCGCTGAAGGCCCTGCGGCAGTCGTCGAGCCCGATGGCGGCCCGGAAGGTCCGCATCACCTGCGCGTCGAGCTGCTCCAGCGGCTCGACGAGCTGCGCCGGGAGGTCCTTGCCCTCGGAGCGGAGGCGGTACACCTCCAGGGCGGTCTTTCGGGCCTGCGTCACCGCCTCGGCCTGGTCGCCGGGCAGGGTCGCGAGCTTCGCCCGCAGGCCGGCGGTCAGCTTCTCCCACACCCGGGGCACTCCGAAGAAGCCGTGCGGGCGCGCCGTGAGGAGTGTGGGCAGGAGCTGGTCGGGCTCGCGGCAGATCGTGACGTGGCCGGCGTTGCAGATGGGCATGTAGATCCCGAGCACCCGCTCGGCGATGTGCGCGAGCGGCAGGTAGGCGACGGACCGCGGGTGGTCCGGGACCGGGACGAGCCGGTCCTGCATCAGGGACTCGTGGATGACGTTGCGGTGGGAGAGCACCACGCCCTTGGGGTCACCGGTCGTGCCCGAGGTGTACACCAGGGTCAGCGGCTGGTCGGGGGTGGCGGCGTCCGTGAGCTCCTCGAACGCGGCGTCGTCGGGGGGTGTCGCGCCGCGCACGGCCGTGTAGCCGACGAAGCGCGGGTCGTCGGCGGGGGCGGCGTTCCAGTCGAGGACGACGACGGCGCGCAGGTTCGGCAGGTCGTCCAGGACCGGTCGCCAGCGCCGCACCTGTTCCTCGCCCTCCAGGACGAGGACGGTGGCCCCGCTGTGCCGGGCGACGGCGCCGATCTGCTCGGTGCTCAGCGTGTCGTACGTGCTGCAGGGCAGGGCGCCGACATGGATCGCGGCCAGGTCGGCGATCCAGTGTTCCGCCCGCCTGGCCATGGCGATGAGCATCCGGTCGCCCCGGTTCAGTCCGAGGGCGGTGAGTCCGCGGGCGAGGGCGGCGACCTCGGCGCGGAGCTGCGACCACGACAGGGTTCCGGCGTCCGGGCCGAGCCCCGTGGTCAGCGCGGGGCGGTCCGCGAACTGCTGGGCGTTTCGACGCAGCAGCCTGGTGATCGTCAGCCCCTCGACCGACTCGTGCAGTTGCTCGGCTGTGGCCACGGCGGGCTCCCTCCATCGCGAACCGTGAGCGGACTCGTTGAGCGGGACACCCAGAGTGAAGGCGTTCTTGGCAGAGTGTCAATAGATCGCACAGGGCGAGCCCGACGGGGAGGCGCCAGGGCGGCAAATACCCGCTACATGCCTATGTTCTGAGGCTAGTTGCCATCGAACTCCTCCTATTGACATGAAGCCAATAGATGCCCTTACCTGTCTTCGCCGGATGCACCACACCCGCCGGGCGTGCCCGGATCGGCAGGACATCGCCTGCTGACGGAGAGGAAGTGCAAGGACAGTGACCGAGGCATTCGTCTACGACGCGATCCGCACCCCGCGCGGCCGGGGCAAGGGCGGCGCGCTGCACCACGTCAAACCGGTGTCCCTGGTGACGGGTCTGATCCAGGAGCTCCGTCGCCGCCACCCGGACCTGCATCCCGAACGGCTGGACGACATCGTGCTCGGTGTCGTCTCCCCGGTCGGTGACCAGGGCATGAACATCGCCAAGACGGCGGCGCTGGTCGCCGGGCTGCCGGACCACGTGGCCGGGGTTCAGCTCAACCGGTTCTGCGCCTCCGGGCTGGAGGCCGTGAACACGGCCGCGCAGAAGGTGCGTTCCGGCTGGGAGCACCTGGTGCTCGCGGGCGGTGTGGAATCGATGTCGCGCGTGCCGATGGGCAGCGACGGCGGTCCGATGGCCACGGACCCGGAGACCGCCTTCGACACGTACTTCGTCCCGCAGGGCATCGGCGCCGACCTGATCGCGACGATCGAGGGCTTCTCGCGCGAGGACGTCGACGCGTACGCGCTACGGTCCCAGCAGCGGGCCGCCCGGGCTTGGTCCGGCGGCTACTTCGCGAAGTCCGTGGTTCCGGTCCGGGACCGCAACGGGGTCACCGTGCTCGCCCAGGACGAGCACATGCGCCCCGAGACGACGCCGGCGACACTCGGCGCGCTGAAGCCCTCGTTCGCCGACGCCGGCAGCCTGGCCGGGTTCGACGCCGTGGCCCTGCAGAAGTACCACTGGGTCGAGGCCGTCGAGCACGTGCACACGCCGGGCAACTCCTCGGGCATCGTGGACGGTGCGGCGCTGGTCCTGGTCGGCTCGGAACGGGCCGGGGCCGTCTCCGGCCTGGTGCCGCGCGCCCGCGTCGTGGCCACCGCGGTCAGCGGGGCCGACCCGACCATCATGCTCACCGGGCCGGCCCCGGCGACCCGCAAGGCGCTGGACCTCGCCGGTCTCACAACGGACGACATCGACCTGTTCGAGATCAACGAGGCGTTCGCCTCGGTGGTGCTCCGCTACGTCAAGGAGCTCGGCCTGCCCTGGGAGAAGGTCAACGTCAACGGGGGCGCGATCGCCATGGGGCACCCGCTCGGCGCCACCGGGGCGATGCTCGTCGGCACCGTGGTGGACGAACTCGAACGCCGCTGCGCGCGACGGGCCGTGGTCAGCCTCTGCGCCGGCGGCGGCATGGGCATCGCCACCGTGATCGAACGGCTGTGACCCCGCCCCGCCGCCCTGCCCCTACGACGGCCGCGCACGTCCCGTGGAGAGGAACGCCGTACCGATGCTGGACAAGAACATGATCCGCTGGGAACAGGGGTCCGACGGTGTCGTCGTACTGACCCTGGATGATCCCGGTCAGCTGGTCAACACGATGAACCAGACCTATGTGGACTCGATGGAGGCGACCGTCGCCCGGCTCGAAGCCGAGCGGGAGACCCTCGCTGGTGTCGTCCTGACGTCCGCCAAGAAGAGCTTCTTCGCCGGTGGTGACATCGGCCTCATGAGCAGGGCGCGGCCAAAGGACGCCGCGGAACTCAGCGAGCTGTGCACGGTGCTGAAGTCGCAGCTGCGCCGGCTGGAGACACTCGGCAGACCGGTGGCCGCGGCGCTGAACGGCACCGCGCTCGGCGGTGGTCTCGAGATCGCGCTCGCCTGCCACCACCGTATCGCTCTGGACCTGCCGGGCAGCCGCTTCGGCCTGCCGGAGGTGACCCTGGGACTGCTGCCCGGCGCCGGCGGGGTCAGCCGTACGGTCCGCCTCCTGGGGCTCCAGGACGCGCTGGCGGACGTCCTGCTCAAGGGGCAGCAGTACCGGCCCCAGGAGGCGCTGACCAAGGGGTTGGTCCACGAACTCGCTCCGACACGTGAGAAGTTGCTCGCCCGGGCCCGGCAGTGGGTGCTGGCCCATCCCGACGCCGCCCAGCCGTGGGACACCAAGGGTTTCCGGATCCCCGGCGGCACCCCCTCGCAGCCGGAGGTGGCCGCGAGCCTGCCCGTCCTGTCGGCCCAGCTGCGCAAGCACCTGCGGGGCGCGAACATGCCGGCACCGCGCAACATCCTCGCCGCGGCCGTCGAAAGCGCGCAGGTGGGCCTGGAGGCCGGGCAGAAGATCGAGACGAGCTACCTCGTCGAGCTCATGACGGGCCAGGTCTCGACGAACATGATGCAGGCGTTCTTCTACGACATGCAGCACATCAACTCCGGGGGCAGCCGCCCCGACGGCTACCCGCGCCACACCGCACGCAGGGTGGGGGTCCTCGGCGCCGGCATGATGGGGGCCGGGATCGCGTACTCCTGCGCCAGGAGCGGTCTGCCCGTGGTGCTCAAGGACGTCTCCCACGACGCCGCGAGGAAGGGCAAGGCCTACTCGGAGCGGCTCGTCGGCAAGGCCGTGGCGCGTGGCCGGCTCACGCGGGAGGCAGCCGACGAGATCATCGCGCGGATCGTGCCGACCGAGGACCCGGCGGACCTCGACGGCTGTGACCTGGTGATCGAGGCGGTCTTCGAGGACCCGGGCGTCAAACGGCGGGTCTTCGGGGAGATCGAGGGCGTCGTGGCGCCGGACGCGGTGCTGGCGTCCAACACCTCCACCCTGCCGATCACCGGGCTGGCCAAGGGCGTCACCCGACCGGAGGACTTCATCGGCCTGCACTTCTTCTCACCCGTCGACAAGATGCCCCTGCTGGAGATCATCACCGGGGAGAAGACCGGCCCGCACACCGTGGCGAAGGCCGTCGACTTCGCGCGGCAGATCGGCAAGACGCCCATCGTGGTCGGCGACAGCCGGGGCTTCTTCACGAGCCGGGTGATCTCCAAGTTCATCGACGAGGCGGTGGCCATGGTCGGTGAGGGCCTGCATCCCGCCTCGGTGGAGCAGGCCGGTTCGCAGGCCGGCTACCCCACGCCGCCGTTGCGGCTGCTGGACGAGCTGACCCTCACCCTGCCCCGGAAGATCCGCGACGAGACCAGGGCGGCGGTCCTGGCCGAGGGCGGGCAGTGGCGGCCGCACGGTTCGGAGCAGGTCATGGACCGCATGATCGACGAGTTCGGGCGGGGCGGACGCTCCTCGGGCGCCGGCTTCTACGAGTACACCGACGGCACACGCAAGAGCCTGTGGCCCGGCCTGTACGAGCACTTCACGGTGCCGGGGCGCGAAATCCCGTTCGAGGACATGAAGGAGCGCATGCTCTTCGCCGAGGCCCTGGACACGGTCCGGTGCCTCGACGAGGGCGTGCTGCGGTCGGTGCCCGACGCCAACGTCGGCTCCCTCCTGGGCATCGGCTTCCCCGCCTGGACGGGGGGTGTCCTGCAGTACATCAACGGGTATCCGGGCGGACTGCCCGGCTTCGTCACCAGAGCACGGGTGCTGGCCGCCCGGTACGGGGAACGGTTCGAGCCGCCCGCGTCCCTGGTGGCCAAGGCCGAGCGGGGCGAACGCTATGCGTGAGGGGTGTGCGGCGGCCCGAGCATCGGGACGAGGAACTGCCGGGCCACCGCGTGCATCTGCTCGTCGTCGTCGAGGTCGATCACCTGGCTGGGGATGACGAGGAACGACGCGCAGACGCGGACCATCATCTCGGCGACCAGGTTCACGTCCACCTCGTCGGAGACGTTCCCCGCACGCTGTTCCCGGCGCAGTCGCGATGCGAGGAACTGCCGTACCACGGCCAGGGTGCGGCCCCCGTCGCCGGTCATGGACGGCACCACGGCGTCCGGTTCGGCGGCCATCAGACCGCCGATGAGCCGGTTGTGGCGGATCACCCGCAGTGAGCTGACGAATCCCAGGACAACCCGGTCGGCGACGGTCTCGGCATCCTGGATGTCCACGATGAACCGGTCGAAGTACCGGCGGAACTCGCGCCGTACCACCTGCTCGACCAGCTTCTCCTTGGTGGCGAAGCGGCGGTAGACGGTGATCCGTGAGACGCCGGCCAGCCGTGCCACGTCGGCCATGGTGGAGCGCTTGATGCCCATGCGGCAGAACTGCTCGTAGGCGGCGTCGAGCAGACGCACGGTCACCTCGTCGTCCTGGTCGGCGCCTTCGGTGGCCTCGGTGAACGCGATCTCCAGTACGGAAGGGGAGCCGGACGGCCCCATGAGGGCCGACGGGACGGATTCCACGATTGCCTCCCTGATTCTGTGAAGCCTCTGGCGTTCACGTCGCGTCTGTGCTCCCCTGATGAAACAGGGAAGCGCACTGTGTTTCATCGTACCAAGCACGCAGGACAGAGCTACAGGACTCAAGGAGGAGTTCCAGGCGATGGACGGACTCAGCAGGCGCAGGATGTTGATCGCGAGCGGTGCACTGGGGGCGTTCGGGACCCTGAGCCTGGCGTCGCCGGCTCGTGCCCGGTCACTGTGGACCTGGTCGCCGAGCGGTTCGGTGGCGGGTGAGGGAGCGGGACTCGACCCGGAATGGGTGTGGGACGAGGAGGTCGACCGGCTGGTCGCCGCCGTGATCGGCCGCGGCGACGTGCCCCGGGTCAACGAGCAGCTGAGGCAGTGGACCCGCAACGACCAGCCGCTGCCCTCCGGTCTCCCCGGGGACCTGCGCGACTTCATGGAGAAGGCGCGCCAACTGCCGTCCTGGGCCGACCGGGGCAAGCTCGAGGCCGCGGCCGAGTTCAACAAGTCCCGGGGCATCTACCTCAACCTGCTCAACGGGGTGGGCGGCGGCATGCTCAGCACCGCCATCCCCCGGGAGGCGCGGTCCGTGTACTACTCCAAGGGCGGCGCCGACATGGAGGACCGGGTCGCCAAGACGAGCCTGCTCGGCTTCGCCGTCGGGGACCTGAACGCCTTCCGGCCCGACGGCGACGTCATCGTGCAGGCCGTCAAGACCCGGCTGGTACACGCGGCCGTACGGCATCTGCTGCCGCAGTCGCCGGGCTGGTCGAAGACCAGCGGCGGCCAGACGATCCCCATCAGCCAGCAGGACATGCTGGTCACCTGGCACAGTCTGCCCACCTACACCATGCGGAAGCTGCTCGAGTGGAAGGTGCCCGTCCCGCCCGCGGACTCGGCGGCCTATCTCCATCTGTGGCAGGTCACCGCGCACCTGCTGGGCATCCGG
Organism: Streptomyces griseoloalbus; assembly: GCA_014650015.1. Taxonomy (GTDB): domain Bacteria; phylum Actinomycetota; class Actinomycetes; order Streptomycetales; family Streptomycetaceae; genus Streptomyces; species Streptomyces griseoloalbus. The sequence continues at coordinate 145,559 of BMUD01000008.1, read as the reverse complement.
GACGAGTACATCCCCAACTCCTGGGACGCGGCCGAAGACCAGTCCAGGCAGGTCCTCGACCCGATCCTCGGCCCCACCCGCGAGGGCGTCGAGCTGACCGACATCCTGCTGCGCCAGCTCGCCGAGCAGACCAGCCCCGGCGGCATCGACCGTCCCCTCGTCAACGCGCTCGCCCGGTACCTGGTGGGCGACCAGGTCGCCGACTGGGACGGCATTCCCCACGAGCCGTTCTGGGAGAAGGCGATCGCGACCGCCTGGCCGAAGCTGGTCGCCTTCCGCGAGAAGCTGATTCCGCTGCCGCTGGTGCCGCCGCTGGCCTGGACGATCGACGAGGCGGCCCGTCAGTACATCCTCTTCTACCTCACCAAGGGACGGGGAACGCGCATCGAGATCCCCGACACCAACCGTCCCGCCTGAACCACGGCAACGCCCGCGTGTGTACGACGTTCCCATCGGAGCGCCCATCGGTAGCACTCACGGAGGAGTACAGAACACATGGACGGACTCAGCAGGCGCAGGATGTTGATCACGGGAGGGGCGCTGGGAGCGCTCGGTGCGCTGGGAGCGGCGTCGCCGGCCCACGCGCGGTCCCTGTGGACGTGGGCGCCGAGCGGTTCGGTGGCGGGTGAGGGAGCAGGGGTCGACCCCGACTGGGTCTGGGACGAGGAGGCCGACCCGGTGCTCGCCGCCGTGATCGACCGCGGCGACGTGCCCAAGGTGAACGACGCGCTGCGGAAGTGGACCCGCAACGACCAGCCGCTGCCCTCCGGTCTCCCTGCGGATTTGCGGGACTTCATGGAGAAGGCACGTCAGCTGCCGTCCTGGACAGACCGGCGCAAGCTCGAGGCGGCGGCGCAGTTCACCAAGAAGAAGGGGATCTACACCGGCGCCCTGTACGGGCTGGGAAGCGGTCTGATGAGCACCGCCATCCCCCGGGAGGCGCGCGCCGTCTACTACTCCAAGGGCGGCGCGGACATGAAGGACCGCATCGCCAAGACGGCGCGACTCGGGTACGACGTCGGGGACCTGGACGCCTACCAGCCGCAGGGCGGCATGATCGTGACCGCCGTGAAGACCCGTCTGGTGCACGCGGCCGTACGGCATCTGCTGCCGCAGTCGCCGGGCTGGTCGAGGACCAGCGGCGGCCAGACGATCCCGATCAGCCAGGCCGACATCATGGTCACCTGGCACAGCCTGGCCACGTTTGTCATGCACAAGATAAAAGACTGGAGGATCCCGGTCACCACCGCCGAGTCGGACGGCTATCTGCACGTGTGGCAGGTCACCGCGCACATGCTCGGCGTCCTGGACGAGTACATCCCCGCCACCTGGGACGAGGCCAACGCACAGTCCAGGCAGGTCCTCGATCCGATCCTCGCCTCCACACCCGAGGGGGACGAGCTGACGAGGGTGCTCCTCGACATCGTCGCGGAGCTCGACGCCGGCCTCACCCGTCCCCTGATCAGCGCCTTCTCCCGGTACACCCTCGGTGACCGCACCGGCGACCTGATCGGGCTGGACCGGGAGCCCTTCTGGCAGCCGCTGATCAGCGCCGCCTGGCCGCTGCTGGTGGCCTTCCGCGAAGGGCTCATCCCCCTGCCACTGGTCCCCGAGGCCGCCTGGACCGTGGAGGAGGCCATCCGCCGGTTCGTCCTGCTCTTCCTCTCCGAGGGGCGAGGCATCCACCTCGAGATCCCCGACACGAACCGGCCCTCCTGAATCGCATACACCACACCACTGGTGCGCGGGGTCCCGCTGTCACAGGCTGGACCCCGCGCCACCGCACGAGCACTCCGACGACGAACGCGAGACGGGACCATGACGACATCGCGCAGTGACGGAACGACAGGGCCGCTCCCCGTCCGGGCCGACGGGCGGACCGAGCCGTACACCCCCGGAAGACGTCGGTTCCTCGGATACGTGCTCGCCGCCCCGGTGTTGACGGCCGCCGCCGAACTCGTCCCCGCGGCCGAGGCACGGGCGCAGACCCCCTCGTCGGACACCCCTTCACCGCAGATCCCCTCGCCCGAGATCACCGAACTGGTGGATCTCAACGACGTGATGACGGCGGCGGCCCTGCCGACCTCCGGTCTGATCACCGTGGAGGTCAACCCGGACGGCACGGTGTCCTTCGCCCTGCCGCGCGCCGAAGTGGGGCAGGGCATCACCACGTCCACGGCCATGCTGATCGCCGAGGAACTGACCGTGCCCCTGGACCGGGTGCGCGTCACCCTGGCCGACGCACGACCGGAGCTGCTGTTCAACCAGCTCACCGGCGGCTCGAACACGACGTTCTCGACGTACACCCCGATCCGGGTGGCCGCGGCCGTCGCCCGCGGCCGGCTCCTGCGGGCGGCGGCGACCGCATGGGGAACGGACGTGACCGAACTGGTCCTGAAGGACGGGACCGTCACGGGTCCCGGGGGCCGGCGCGTCGGCATCGGCGCACTGTCCGAGAAGGCCGCGAGCGTCCGGACCCGGCAGGTGTCCGTGGACCTCAAGCCACGCGACGAGTTCACCGTCATCGGCACGCCGCACAACCGTGTCGATGCCCTCGCCGCCGTCACCGGACGCAAGACCTTCACGATGGACCTGGCGGTCCCGGACGCCCTGCCGACCATGGTGTGCCGTCCGCCCACCATCAACGGCAAGGTCGGATCGGTGTCGAACGCCGCCGAGGTCCGCACCATGCCGGGTGTCACCGACGTCGCCGTCGTCTCCACCGGAGTGGCGGTGCGTGCGGCCACCTTCGGCCAGTGCATCGACGCCGTGCGCGCCCTGCGCGTGTCATGGAAACCGGGCAGCGCGGAGGGCAAGTCCGACGAGTCCGTCCTGCGCACCCTGCGGGCCGCCGAACTGCCGCTCGGTCCACCGCCGTTGACACCCAGCGTCGAGGGCACGTTCACGTTCCACTTCCGCAGCAACAGCGCGCTGGAACCCAACTGCGCGATCGCCGACGTACGCCCCGACCGCGCCGAGGTCTGGTCGTGTCTGAAGGCGCCGATCGTCGCCAAGGAGGCGATCGCCGCCAAGCTCGGCCTGCCGCTCGGTGCGGTGACCGTCCATGTCACCGAGGGCGGTGGCTCCTTCGGGCGCAGACTCTTCTTCGACGCCGCGCTGGAGGCCGTCGAGATCTCCCGGAAGATCCGCAAACCGGTCAAGCTCATGTGGCACCGCGCCGACGACTCCCGTCAGGGCCGCACCCACCCCATGGCCACCTCCCGCGTGCGCATCGCCTACCTCGGGGACACCGTCCTCAGCTACCGGCAACGGCACACCGGCGTCGCCACCGACCTGAGCCACGGTCTCGGCGAGATCTTCACCGCCCTGGCCGCGAAACTGCCGGTGGGTGACATCGGGTTCTCCGAGACGTTCTTCCAGCTCTCCCAGTCGATGCCCTACGACTTCGGCGTCAACAGCCGGCTGCTGAGCGAGACCGACAAGAGCTTCAACACGGGCAGCATGCGCAACGTCTACTCCCCCGACGTCACCTGCGCCCGGGAACTCCTCGTCGACCGGCTCGCCGCCAGGATGGACAAGGATCCGTACCGCTTCCGGCACGACTTCCTGCGGGACGACCGGGCCCGTGCGGTGCTGGACAAGGTCGCCGAGGCCGGCCGGTGGGGCCGCACCATGCCACCGGGCACGGCGCAGGGCATCGCCTTCCACTCCGAGTACCACTCGGTCAACGCGGTCCTGGTGGAGATCGACTGCCGCCCCGAGACCGTCGACCGCCCCATCCGCGACGGCGTGGGAGGACCGCGCGTCACCAAGGCCGTTATCGCGGTGGACGTCGGCCTCGCCGTCAACCCCCGCGGTCTGGAGGCGCAGATGATGGGCTGTCTCATGGACGGCATCGCCCTGACCCTGACCTCCAGCCTGCACCTGCGCGACGGGTACTTCCTGGAAGCCAGCTGGGACAACTACTTCTACACCCGGCAGTGGAACACGCCGCCCGAGCTGGACATCATCGTCATGCCGCCCACCACGGGGAAACCCGGCGGCGCCGGCGAACTGGGGGTCGCGGCGTCGATGGCCGCCGTCGCCTGCGCCTACGGCCGCGCCACCGGGACCATGCCCACGTCCTTCCCGATCAACCACGGCACCCTGTCGTTCGAACCGAAACCCACCGTTCCGCCCGTCCCCGCGTCACCCGCCGACGGCCTGGACCACGTCCGCTGAAACGCCTGGAGAACCCTTGCCCGAACACACGTTCCGCCTCAACGGAGAACAAGTCACCGTCGATGTCGACGACGACGTACGCCTGCTGTGGGTACTGCGCGACGTCCTGGGCGTCACCGGACCCAAGTACGGATGCGGCATCAACGTCTGCAAGGCGTGCACCAGCCACCTCAACGGCAAGGCCGTCAATCCCTGCGCGGTCCCCGTAGGGGCCCTTCGCCCCACCGACGAGGTCACCACGATCGAAGGGCTGCCGGCCACCGCAGGAGCGGACCTGCACCCGATGCAGCAGGCGTGGCTCGACCAGGACGTGGCCCAGTGCGGCTACTGCCAGCCCGGCCAGATCATGGCCGCCGTCGCACTGGTGCGCCGGGTCACCGACGAAGGCCACGAGATCACCGAATCCGACCTCGACGGCCTGCGCAACATCTGCCGCTGCGGCACGTACGTCCGCATCCGCGAGGCGATCCGGGCCGGGGCCGACGCCATGCGACGCCTATGACACCGGCTCCGGCGCCGCCGGGCCGCCCGGCCCGGTGACGGGCCCGGTGACGGGCCCGGCGGTGGTCACCGGCCGATGACGGCCGGGGCGCCACCGTCCTCGGTGCCCCACACGTCGGCATCCTCCTCCAAGTAGTCGGCGGAACTGGTGGCGCTGCGGCGCGGCTCCGTCTCCTCCTCGGGGGAGTCACCGCCGGTGGTCGTCACCCGGGAGGCCGGCGACAGGAAGGTGTCGCTGTCCTCCTGCCGGTGCCACGGGTTGCGCCGTCGGCGGTTGCGGCGCTCGCTCTCCTCCGCGGCGTCGACCAGGACGGCGCGCACCCGCTCGCCGTTCCCCCGCTCGCCGCCCGCGCCGGCTCCCATACCGCCCATGCCGCCCATGGGCATGCCGGGTGAGCCGGGCATGCCGGGCGCGCCGGGGGCGCCGGCCGCCGGGGCGAGCGGGGTGCCCGTGCCCGTGGTGGAGGCGCTGTCGGAGAGCGGGGCGACCCCGCCGGCTCCCAGGCCGTCCGGGGAGGAGCCCACGCCGGTGAGTCCGCCGCCGATGCCCGCGCTGCCCGCGCCCCCCGCGCTGCCCGCACCGCCGGAGCCGAGGCCCAGCTCGGACGCCGACACCTGCTGGGAGGTGATGCCGTCGCCGCCTCCGCCGCCGCCCGAGCCGAGGCCGTCGAGCAGGCCGGAACTGTCGAGGTCGCCGAGCGAGCCGAGGCCTGAGGTGTCGAGACCGGAGGTGTTGAGGTCGTTCAGGTCCACCCGTTCGGTGTTGCCCTGCGGGTCGGTGACGGTGGCGATGCCGGTGTCCGGATCGATGACCTGGGTGCTGCCGTCCGGGAAGGTGGTGGTCAGCATGCCGTTGTCCAGGGCGGTGGTGGAGCCGTCCGGGTTGGTGACCTTCGCCCCGTGGGTGAGGTCGGTGGTCGTGGTCTCGCCGTTGGCGTCGGTGGTGGTCAGCGTCCCGTTGTCCGGGTCGAACGACGCCTTGCTGCCGTCCTCGAACAGCGTGGAGAAGTCGCCGTCGTCGAGCATGGTGCGGGCGCCGGTCGGTGTCTCCAGGCCCGACTGGTCGGCGTCGAAACCGTTGAGGTCTCCGAGGTCGCCGATGGTCTCGGTGGTCATGTCGGAGTTGATGCCCCCGAGGTCTCCGAGGTCTCCGAGACCGCCGTTGAGGTTGCCCAGGTTGCCCAGGTTCTCGGTGGTGACCTTGCCGTCCGGGTCGGTGGTGGTGGCCTGGCCGGTCGAGGGGTCGACCGTCTGCGTGGAGCCGTCCGGGAACGTCGTCGTCAGCTTCCCGTCGTCGCCCAGGGAGGTCACCGAACCGTCCGGGTTGGTCACCTTCGCCCCGTCGCCCAGGTCGGCGGTGGTGACCGAACCGTCCGGGTGCGTCGTCGTCATCAGTCCGCTGTCCGGGTCGAACGTCGTACTGCCGCCGTCGGGGAAGTCCGTCGTCAGACCGCCGCCGCTGGTCAGCTCCGTGCTGCCGCCCGTCGGCGTGTCCAGCACCCCGTCGCCGCCGTTGAGGCCGCCCAGGTTGCCGAGGCTCTCGGTGGTGACCTTGCCGTCCGGGTCGGTGGTGGTGGCCTGACCGGTCGTCGGGTCGACCGTCTGTGTGGAGCCGTCCGGGAAGGTGGTGGTCAGCTTCCCGTCGTCGCCCAGGGACGTCGTCGAACCGTCGGCGTTCGTCACCGTGGCCCCGTCGCCCAGGTCGGCGGTGGTGACCGAGCCGTCCGGGTGCGTCGTCGTCATCAGTCCGCTGTCCGGGTCGAACGTCGTACTGCTGCCGTCGGGGAAGTCCGTCGTCAGACCGCCGCCGCTGGTCAGCTCCGTGCTGCCGCCCGTCGGCGTGTCCAGCACCCCGTCCCCGCCGAGGCTGCCGTTGAGGTTGCCCAGGTTGCCCAGGTCGGTCGTGGTGGTGGTGCCGTCGGGGTTGGTGGTGGTGGCCTGGCCGGTCGTGGGGTCGACCGTCTGCGAGGTGCCGTCCGGGAAGGTGGTCGTCAGCTTCCCGTCGTCGCCCAGGGAGGTCACCGAACCGTCCGGGTTGGTCACCTTCAGGCCGTCGCCCAGGTTCTGCGTGGTGACGGAGCCGTCCGGGTGGGTGGTCGTGAGCACCCCGCTGTCCGGGTCGAAGGAGGTGCTGCTGCCGTCCGGGAAGTCGGTGGTGAGCTGGCCTCCGTCGAGCTGCGTGCTGCCGCCGGTCGGGGTCTTCAGGCCGCTGCCGCCGGTGCCGTTGTTGAGGCCGCCGAGGTTGCCCAGGCTCTGCGTGAGCGCGTCGTTGGCGGAGTTGTTCGTGCCGCCCGGGCCGCCGTTGAGGGCGCCGAGACCGCCGAGGGTCTGGGTCAGCGGGGCACCGTCGCCCGTGAACGCCTGCCTGTCGTCGCCGTTCTGGCCGTTCACGTCACCGAGGTCGCCGAGGCTCTCGGTGGTGACGGCGTTGTTCTGGTTCAGCAGGTCGTCGAGGTTGCCCAGCGTCTGCTCCGCGACGGAGTTGGGGTCGTTGATGCCGCCGAGGCTCTCCTCCACGGCCTTGGCCTGCTCCTCGGCCTCGCGCTTGGCCTCCTCCTGCTCGCGGCGCTGCTCCTCGCGCAGTTCGTCCTGGTACTTCTTGTCCTCCTCGCGCTGCTGGTTCTGCTCCTCGCGCAGCTCGTCCTGGTACTTCTTGTCCTCCTCCCGCTGCTGGTTCGCCTCGTTGCGCAACTCGTCCTGCAGCTTCTGCTCCTCCTCCTTCTGCTGGTTCGCCTCGTTGCGCAGTTCGTCCTGGTACTTCTTGTCCTCCTCGCGCTGGCGCTCCTGCTCCTCGCGCAGCTCGTCCTGGTACTTCTTGTCCTCCTCCCGCTGCTGCCGCTGCTCCTCGCGCAGCTCCTCCTGGTACTTGCGGTCCTCCTCGCGCTGGCGCTCCTGCTCCTCGCGCAGCTCGTCCTGGTACTTGCGGTTCTCCTCGTTCTGCCGGTTGATCTCCTCCTTCTCCTCCTCCAGCTTCCTCTCCTCGTACTCCTCCGAGGCCGTGCCGGTGGACTTCGGCTTCGGTACGTTCTCGGAGAAGTCCTTGCTGAGGTCGAGGAAGTGGTTGTTCAGGTCGGACTGCACCTGCGCGGCCGGCTTGCCCAGGTACTCGTCGACGCCCTGGCTCCAGATCTTGACGGCCTTGTCGCCGACCTTCGCCCAGTTGGCGATGTCGGTGAGGTCGCCGTACTCCGGGTGGGTCTGCGAGAAGCCCGCCTGCGGGCTGTGGCGGACGGTGGTGCTGTAGCGGGTGGTGGTCGAGGTGATCTCCGTCTTGGCGACGTTGTTCGTGTCCACCCACTGGGCGAGGTCGTCCAGGACGTAGCGCAGCACCCGGTGCGGGTCGTAGTACGGGGACTTGGCCCAGCTCATCCAGGCCTCCAGCAGCTTCCTGGCGGACTCCTCCAGGTACTGGCGGCCCACCGACAGGGCGCGCGAGTACACCGTCTGGCCGGTGCCGCCGCCGGTGACCTCGGAGTTGAAGGTCTCGACGTAGGCGTCGTAGTTCTCGCGGACCTTCTTCAGCAGGCTGCGGAAGACCTCCGCCGCCTCGCCCTTCCAGCTCGCGTCGTCCCGGCCGAAGCGGTCCTCCCAGTCCTTGAGTACCGTCGCGTGGTCCTTGAAGAACTTGGCCGCGAAGTCGAAGGATTCGCCGGTGGTGTTGAAGGAGTTGAGGTCCACCGCGTCGCCGCCGCCCACGCCCAGGTTGCTGAACCGGGCGTTCTGCGTGCCGCCGCCGAGCAGTTCGAGGAGCGCCGTCCGCGGCCCGTTCATGTACCGGGCGAGCGGGATGGTGCTCATCTTGTCCTTGTTGTAGTCCGTGAACTCGTTGCCCTCACGGACCTGGGCGTCTTCGACGCGGTCGGCGTTGATGTCGGCGAAGAGGACCTCGTCGCCGGCCTTCACACGGCCCTCGAAGACGATCCGGGCCTGCATGATGGAGCGCTTCTTGCCGCCGTCGAAGAACCAGATGTCGTAGTCCTCGCCCTTGTTCTGCAGGAAGCCGGAGTCCTTGACGAGCAGGCCGAGGCTGCGCTCCTTGATGTCCATCCGGAACAGCTTGCCGCCGTGGTCGGAGCGAAGCGTGTCGAAGACGGTGCTGCGGTCCGGCACCGGATAGCCGGTGATGTGGGTGACCAGAGTGGCCCAGGTGTCGCTCGACGGGTCACCGGCGTTGTCGAACTTGTCGAGGTTCGTGCCGGAGTTGGGATCGTACCGATCGGCCACCGGGCGCCCTTTCTGGTCGGTTGTCGTCCGTTCCGGCGCACCGCTTCCTCGTACGGGGGCGCTGCCGGGGTTGTCTCACACGGGTGCGCCGGGCTGCCGTTGGCCTCCGTCGGCGCGTGCGGCGCGGGGTCAGGAACCCTCGGTCGGGTCGCCGGTGCTGCCGGAGGTGAGGGTGTCGACCTCGTCGAAGGTCTGGAGCAGCGTCTGGGCGTCGATCGCGCTCAGGTTCTTGTCCTTGGTCTTGTTGGCCTCGTCGATGGTCTCGGTGAGGGCCTCCTGGAGCTCCTTGAAGAGCTCCATCTGGTCGCCGAGCAGCTTGTCGATGGCCTCGGCCGCGGCGCGGATGCCCTCGATCAGCTTCGGTCCCGAGACCAGCGGCTCGGTGACCATCTTGCCGATGCGCAACAGCTGCTTGTCCTGGGCGAGGTTGTCCGGGGTGGTGTGCCCGTCGATGAGGTGGCCGAGCGGGCGGATGTGGGCGCCGTCGCCGTCCTCGCGGTGCTTCTTCGCCGCGGTGTACACCGGCTGCACCTCGTGGTCCCGGAAGTTCTCCATCTGCTTGAGGTCAAAGTGCTTGACGTCGGCCTTTTCACCGGCCATGGGACGTTCTCCTGCCGCTTGGTGCCGGACGGACGGGGTGGGGTGGCCCGGGGCGCCCCGGGGATGGTTCAACACTGCGGGGCGTCCGGGAGGACCGGGCGCCGGCGTGGCGGCGGCCCGGAAAACGGGTGCCGAGCCGCCCGCACGGACGCCGTGCGGGCGGCTCTGCGCCTTCCGGTCGCACGCTCCGGACGCCGGGGCCTGCTTCCGGAGCGGCGAAGGGAGGAGCCGGACCTAGCGGGCCCGCACGCTGCCCCAGTTGTCGGCGCTCCGGCGCTCGTCGCGGGAGTGGTTGTCGTGGATGGTGCTGATCAGCTCACCGTTGTCACCGAGGAGCAGGGCCATGTTCTTGGTGGCCTGGTCCCACTCCGCCTGGACCTGGCGGTACGTCTCCTGGTCCGCACCCTCCCAGGACATGACGAGCGGCTTCAGCTCGTCCTCCAGGTTGTTGAGGGTCTTGATGATCTGCTGCGTCTGGTCCATCAGCTCTTCGACAGCCTGCCGGACCTTGGGGTACTGCACGTCGATGATGCCGTCGGCCATGACGTCTCCTCTCGGGGGGCCGGGCTCCGGTCTCCGGGGCCCGGCGGGCTCACGGGTACGGCCTCACCTGAAGGGGGCCGGCGCCGCCGGGGGGGGTGGGTCAGCGCAGCGCTTCGAAGACGCCCTGGCTGGTCTTGCTGTTGAGGACCTCGGTCAGGTCCTGGTTCTCCTGCGCCAGGCGGTTGGCGGAGGTCACGTTCTCCTGGAGCGCGTCGATCATCTTGCTGATCTGGACGACGACCTTCTGCGCCTCGGAGTTCCAGCTGCGGAAGAGCTTCAGCAGGGCCTGGCCCTCGTCACCGCCGACGCCGGAACGCGCGGCGATCTCGGCGACGTTGTTCTGGATCTTCTCGACCTGGTCCCGGGCCGACTCCAGGGAGGAGACGCCCCCCAAGCCCTTGGCATAGTCCGCTTTCCTCGCGGCACTGTCCGCCATGACGTGTTCCCTTCGTTCGGACTCTCGTCGCACCGTTGCCCGCTGAGGCTAAAGAGAACCCGGGGTTCCGCGCAACGCGTGCAGGGAAGATTTGAGCATCGGTCAGCTCAGGAGAATTGTTTTGTGTGGCAATGGAGTTGTGCGGAGGTTGCACGGGGATGAACACGTACGCCCGGCCGCCGGGGAAGCGCGACGTGCACTGTTCCCGGGGCGGCGTCCGATACGGGCGGAGAACGGGCACGGAAAGACGGCGAACGGTCATCGGGAAGCCCGCTTCGGGCGCGGACGCGTCCGCGGAATTGCGCGGTGCGGCCGGCCGGAATATTTGAGCTTCATTTGAGGATTCCCCTTCGCGTCCGATGACGCTGCGCCTTCCTATCCGAACCCATGCCGACTCCGCCGACCCGGCGCCATTGGCGACGAGTTCGGCTCGAGGTTTTCCCGCACCGGTTCCTTTCTGCATCCGCGGCGCCATAAGTGTCCCTTGCCTGCGATCCGCGTGTGGTCGCGGCTGCGTCAGCCGCGTGAAGCGGTGCCCGCCGTGTCCGCTGTGTCCGCCGTGTCCGTCTCCTCGGCGGCCTCGCGCCCGTCCGTCTCCTCCGCGGCCTCGCCCTGCCCCGTCCTCTTCTTGGCGGCACCGCACTCGGGAGCCGTGACCCTGGGCTCCGCGGCGCCCGAGGCGGCGGCCGGGTCCAGGTCCGCGCCGGTCGGGAGAGTCGCGAGCAGCGGCGCCGGGACCGAGCCGATGTCCGAGGTCTCGTATCCGAGTGCCTTCAGCGAGTCCTCGGCCACGACGCGGTACTTCACGCCGTTCTCCGCGACCAGATAGGTGGTGCCGGCGTGCGCGGCGCCGCTCGCGTGCAGGGCCCGGACCAGGGCGCCGTGCCCCGGCCGTACGACCGTGGCGTCCGTGGGGACACAGGCCGGCTCCAGCGGCTGGGCGGTGCCCGTCGACACCGCGACCGGGGCGAGCCCGGTCAGCGGGACCAGTACCGACCTGATCCGGGCACCGCCGTCGTCGCCGTCCACCTGCGCGCAGAGCGCGGTACCGCGCGGCGTGGACTGCGGGACCGGGGGCGCGTCCGGCAGTTCGGCGGATCCGGCGGTGCCCGAGTCCTTCGCCCGGTGCTCGCGCAGCGCGTCCGCGCCGACCGTGCGCACCTCGGGCGAGCTCCCCTGGTAGGCGTCCTTCTGGGTGGCCGGGTCGCCCAGCACCAGAGCGGCGCCGAGCCGGGTCAGCGGCACCAGGCCGTCCTCGCGCAGCAGGTGATAGGTGCTGCCGCCACCGGGCACGCTGACCTTGAACAGCTGGCCGACGCGGCTGGCTTCGCCACCGAGCTCGGGGCCCTCCTCTCCGCGCCCCGGCACCTCGGGGGACTTCAGGGCGGGTCCGGGGGCCAGCGCGTCGAGGAAGGCGGCGGAGACCGGCATCGGCCGCTCGGAGCCGTAGCCGAGGGCGTTGCGGGCGTCGGAGGCGCGGTCCAGCGGCAGCCTGCTGCCCCGCCACACCAGGTACTCGGTGTCGTCCGGGCCGCGGACCAGAACACCGCGGTCGCCGCCGATGCCGCGGGAGTCCACGGGCGCCCCGGCCACCACGGTGGTGGCCCCGGGCTTGTCCACGCCGGTGCCGGCCACGGCACCGGAGGTGTCGGGCAGCGCGCCGTCCGGTCCGGTGACGCACATGTGCCAGGCGCCGGCGTCGAGCCGGCCGGGCTCGGGCACCGCTTCCGGGGCGCCGGGGATGCCGACCGGGGCGCCCACCGGAACGTCCTGCAGCGAGGGGGTGCGCACGTCCGCGGTCGGCAGGTCGGAACCGCCGATCAGCCGGGCCGAGGCGTAGTTGCGCACCGGGTGCAGTACGCCGTCGGTGCCCGTCCACACGTACCGGGCGCCGGTGTCGCGGTTGACCACCAGGTGCTCACCGTCGCGCCAGCCGTCGTTCCCGCCGGGGCGCAGCAGGCCGTAGACGGTGGCGCCCGCGCCGATCAGTACGGTGACCAGGACGCCGAAGACCACACCGCGGGTGGTGCGCCCGAGCGGGCTCTCCGGGGCGTCCGGGTCTGCCATCAGCAGGCCCGAGCTGAGCCTGCCCATCATGAAACTGTGGGCGTGTACCTGGTCGCGTTTGGACTGCACGGCCTCTCCTCAACTCCTACTCGTTGTCCGGCGTTCAGGGGGGCTCAGCCGAACAGGCCGCGCAGCCAGCCGAAGAGCCCCGCCACCCAGAGGGCGAGCGGCAGCAGAGCCACCGCGAGGCCGGTGTGCGCCAGTTCCGCCGCGCGGCCCCAGTACGGGAGGACCCGGCGGCCGGGGACCGTCCAGGCGGCGATCACGAGTGCGGCCGCGCAGGCGAGCAGCACCGCGAAGACCACCACGCGCCCGTCCGCGTCGCTGTCCACCGCCCAGGCGCGGGCGAGCAGCAGCAGTCCCCAGATGCCGGGCACCGTCAGGGTCAGCCGCTGCCCGATGTGCACCAGGCCGCGGGAGTGCAGGAGCAGCAGCAGGCTCAGCGTGAGGGAGGTCAGTACCTCGGGCAGGTTCGGGCGCTCGGCGAGGACGACCAGGGCGGCCGCGGCGACGATGCCGGTGACGGCGAAGAGCGCGGTGACCCAGCGCCCGGCCAGCTCGGTGCGCTCGGCGACCTCGTCGCCCGCGTAGGGCTCGATGCCCTCCTGCAGCTGGGCGGCGGAGGACGGCAGCGCGGGCATCCGCATGCCGGCCAGCTTGAACGCGAACGGTGCCACCGCTCCGGCGGCGAGCGCGACCACCGTCGACACCAGCGCCGCCGCGGCGGGCACGTGCAGGCCGGTGTACCCGATCAGGGCGCCGGCGATCGCGGTGGCCACCGCGACCACCGCGGTGGCCAGCAGGGCGGGGGCGCCGACCGCGGTGGCGGCGAGCGCGAGGACCGCGCCGCCCGCACCCGCCGCGCCCGCCGCGAGCAGCCGCGCGCCCGCGACCTGGGCGGCGTCCGGGCCGGTCAGGTCGCCGCCGGGCAGCAGCCAGCCGGCCAGGGCCAGGCAGGGCGCGACCAGCAGGCCGAGCGCGATGGCGGAGAGGCGGTCACCGACCGCGCGGCTGGCCGAGCCCGCGCCCGCCAGCAGCAGCAGCCCGGTCACGGCCGCGCAGGCGGCCCGGGAGCCGCCGGAGGCGGTGGTCACCCCGGGCCAGAGCACCAGCACGAGGGCGGCCGCCACGGTCGCCATCACGGTGCCCACCAGGAACCCTCGGGCCGCCCCGGGGTGCCAGGTGTGCAGCCGCCGCCCCGCGGTGTCGGCTATCCCGTCCACCAGGTCGTCGAGCCGGGCCTCGGGCAACGCCTCGGTGTGCGGGCGCAGGTAGAGCACGGCGCCGTCGGCGAGCCCGGCGCGGGCCAGGGTGGTCTCCTCGTCGAGCGGGGCGTCACCGAGCCGCTGGAGCACCCAGCCGGCGTGGTCGAGTCCGGCCTCTTCGGCCTCCTCGCCCACGTAGCGCAGCAGTGTGGGCAGGAGATCGGCGACCGGCACGTCGGCGGGGACGGCCAGATCGACGGAGACGCTCGGCGCACGTACGGTCAGGCGGCACAGTTCGGCCACCGCGCTGTCGCTCATCAGCAGAACTCTCGGCTTCCGTGGGGCTTTGACCGGAGGACTTCCCCCGGCAGAGGGGACGTGCGAAGAGTACGGAAGGCCCGCGCGGCCAGGAACCGGGGGGCCGGGTCGGGAATTGTGTTCCCGCGGCCGGCTACCACCTCTCCCGCGTGGACAGGTCGCGTTCCGTGAATGCAGACTACTGCCTACGCCCGCCGGATCGTGCTGCGGACCGGACTCCTCGTCCGGTATGGAGTTCACCGTCACGGGAGTTGGCCGTCCCCCGCTATCAGCTCGAAACATTCACCCGGCGTTCACCGCCTCACGTGGGACCCGGAGAATCGGCGCGGTTCGGTGTTTCCCCCTCCCGCGTGCGCCGGTATTCGGCGCGGGCCGGAAAGCCACTGAAACCGGAGGTTTTGTTCCTTGAGTGTGGTGCTGTTTCGCCGGCCCGCCCGCAGGCGCGGACCGGAGATGCCCGACGGGCAATTGACCCTCCAGGAGCCGCCGGTCCTCGCCGAGACGGTGCCGGACACCTCGGCGATATGGACGTATTTGCCGATGGCGCTGATGTCGGTGTCGATGATGCTGATGTTCCTGCGCCCCGGCGGCGGGAACGGCGTCTTCATGTATCTGGCGATGGGCGTCATGGCGCTCTCCGCCGGTGCCATGCTGCTGGGGCAGCTGATGCGCCGCTCCAGCGAGCGCAAGCAGCGGCTGAAGGGCGAACGCCGCGACTACCTCCGCTACCTGACGCAGACCCGCAAGCGGGTCCGGGCCACCATCGCGGAGCAGCAGCGGGCGCTCGCCTGGCGCCACCCCGAGCCCGCCTCACTGCGTTCCCTGGCCCGCACCTCGCGGCTGTGGGAACGCCGCCCCGCCGACGAGGACTTCGGCGAGGTCCGTCTCGCGGTCGGTGAACAGCAGCTCGCGCTCACCCTGAGCCCGGTCTCCACCCGCCCGGTGGAGGACCTCGAACCGCTCTGCGCGCACGCCCTGCGCCGCTTCATCCGCGCCTACTCCACCATCCCCGATCAGCCCCTCGGCCTCTACCTGCGCTCCTCGGCCCGGGTTCAGCTGCGCCCCGAGGAGGCTCCCGGCGACGAGTCCGCCGGTCCGGCCGCCTCCGCGCTCGGGGGAAACGGCGAGGCGGCAGGCGGCGAGGCCGGCGCCGACGCGGTACGCGCCCTGGTGCGCGCCATGGTCGGCCAGCTCGCGGTGTTCCACGCACCCGAGGAGCTGTGGATCGTCCTGTGCGTCAGTGACGAGCGGCGGCCCGACTGGGAGTGGGCCAAGTGGCTGCCGCACGCGCTGCACCCGCACGAGGAGGACGGCGCCGGCCAGGTCCGCCGGATCACCGCGGACCTCACCGAACTGGACGACCTGCTCGGCGCCGAGTTCGCCGAGCGTCCCGGCTTCGACCCGGACGCGCGTCCCGGCCGCGACGAGCCGTATACGGTCGTCATCCTGGACGGCGTCACCGTTCCCGAGGGCCACCGCTGGGAGGGGCACGGCTACCGCAACGCGCTGGCCCTCGACGTCTCCGGGGCGCTGCGCTGGCGCCCCGGCCGCAACACGCTGCGGCTGACCGTCGGACCGGACCGGGTGAGCCTGGTGCGCACCGACCGCAGCCGCAAGGAGCGTTCCGTGCCGCTCGGCCGGCCGGACCGGCTCGGCCCGCTCGGCGCGGAGTCACTGGCCCGGCTGCTCACGCCCCGCCGGATCAGCCTGGGCACCGACATCGCGCAGCCGCTGGACACCGATGTCGAGCTGACCACCCTGCTGGGCATTCCGGATCTGCACCGGCACGACCCGCGCGCCCTCTTCGCGAGGAACACCGGCTCCGCCCGGCTGCGGGTGCCGATCGCGGTCGGCGTGGACGGCCGTCCGGTGGAACTCGACATCAAGGAGTCAGCGCAGGGCGGCATGGGCCCGCACGGCATGCTCATCGGCGCCACCGGCTCCGGCAAGAGCGAACTGCTGCGCACCCTGGTTCTCGGCCTCGCCCTGACCAACTCCTCCGAGACCCTCAACTTCATCCTGGTCGACTTCAAGGGCGGCGCCACCTTCCTCGGCCTGGAGGAACTCCCGCACACCTCGGCCGTCATCACCAACCTCGCCGACGAAGTCGCGCTGGTGGAACGCATGCAGGACGCCCTGCACGGCGAACTCATCCGCCGCCAGGAGCTGCTGCGGGCCGCCGGCAACTACACCTCCGCCCTGGAGTACGAGCGGGCCCGCGCCGCCGGGACGGACCTCGCCCCGCTGCCCAGCCTGTTCGTGGTGGTCGACGAGTTCAGTGAGCTCCTCTCCGCGCACCGGGAGTTCATGGACCTGTTCGTGATGATCGGCCGCCTCGGCCGCTCCCTGGGGGTGCACCTGCTGCTCGCCTCGCAGCGCCTGGACGAGGGCCGCATGCACCAGCTGGAGAGCCACCTGTCGTACCGCATCGGCCTGCGCACCTTCTCCGCCATGGAGAGCCGCGGCGTGCTCGGCGTGCCGGACGCCTACCAGCTGCCGGCCCAGCCCGGCAGCGGCTACCTGAAGTCCGGCGTGGAGTCCCTGACCCGGTTCCGCGCCGCCTACTCGTCCGGCACGTACCGGCGCCGCACCGGCGCGGTGGTGCAGGCCCGGGTGGCCAGCCAGGTGGTGCCGTGGACCAGCGGCTGGGTGGTGCCGCGCACGCTGGAGGCCGCTCCCGAGCCGGAGCCGGAGACCGAGGAGACCGGCGACGAGGAGACCCTGCTCGACGTGGCCCTCGACCGGCTGCGCGACTCCGGCCCCGCCGCGCACCAGGTGTGGCTGCCGCCGCTGGACGAGCCCTCCCCACTCGACGCCCTGCTGCCCGGCATCGCCCCCGACCCCGAGCGCGGCCTCACCGCCACCGGCTGGTCCGGGACCGGCCGGCTGCGGGTCCCGGTCGGCCTGGTCGACAAGCCCTTCGAGCAGCGCCGCGACCCGCTGGTCGTGGACCTCTCCGGCGCGGGCGGCCACGTCGCCATCGCGGGCGGCTCGCAGAGCGGCAAGTCCACCCTCGCCCGTACCCTGATCGCCGCCCTCGCGCTCACCCACACCCCCGCCGAGATCCAGTTCTTCTGCCTCGACTTCGGTGGCGGTGGCCTCTCCCAGCTGGCCGCGCTCCCCCACGTCGGCGGTGTCGCGGCGCGGCTCAACCCGGAGCGGGTGCACCGGGCCGTCGCCGAGGTGATGACGCTGCTGGCCCGCCGCGAGCAGTTCTTCGTGGACCACACCCTCGACTCGATGCAGTCCTACCGCCGCCGGCGGGCCGCCGGGGAGTTCCCCGACGAGCCCTTCGGCGATGTGTTCATGGTGGTCGACGGCTGGTCCACGGTCCGCCAGGACTACGACGACCTGATCCCGAAGTTCAACGAACTCGCCGCCCGCGGCCTCAACTACGGCATCCACCTGCTCATCACCACCACCCGCTGGGTGGAGTTGTCCGCGCAGGTCCGTGACCAGGCCGCCACCCGCCTGGAGCTGCGGATGGGTGACCCGATGGACTCCGAGATCGACACCCGCAAGGCCCGCTCGGTGCCGCGCAGCGGCGGTCGCGGCATCACCGCCGACAGCAAGATGCACTTCCTCGCCGGCCTGCCCCGCCTGGACGGCAGCGGTTCCCTCGAGGACCTCGGCGACGGCGTCGCCCACCTGGTCGCCGAGATCGCCCGGCACTGGTCCGGTCCGGCCGCCCCGCAGGTCCGGATGCTGCCGCACCGGCTCCCGCTGGCCGAACTCCCGGCGCCCGAGGCCACCGAGGGCGGCGGCATGCGCCTCCCGCTCGGCATCGACCAGGACGCCCTGGAACCGGTCTGGCACGACTTCAGCCGCACCCCGCACCTGATCGTGGTCGGCGACACGGAGAGCGGCAAGACCAACCTGCTGCGCCGCATCACCCAGGGCATCACCACCCGCTACGCCCCCAACGAGGCGAAGATCATCGCGGTGGACTACCGCCGCACCCTGGTGGAGGCCATCCCCGAGGAGTACCGCATCGGGCATGTGATCTCCCTGGACAACCTCCAGGAGACCATCGACGGCGCGGCCCGGGCGATGAAGACCCGCGTCCCGGGGGCGGACATCGCCCCCGCCCGGATGCGCCGGTGCGACTGGTGGACGGGCCCGCGCCTGTTCATCCTGGTCGACGACTACGACATGGTGTCCGGCAGCTCCTTCCAGAGCCCCTTCGAGCCGCTCTTCGAGTACCTGACCCTGGGCTTCGAGACCGGCGTGCACCTGATCGTCGCCCGCAGCGCCATGGGCGCCGGCCGCGGCCTGAGCGACGCCCTCATCCGCCGCCTCGACGAGGCCAACAACCCCGCCGTCCTCCTCTCCTGCCCGCCCACCGAGGGACGTCTCTTCGGCGACGCGAAGCCCCTCAACCTCCCTCCGGGCCGGGCCCTGCACATCGCCCGCCGCCGGGCGCGGTTGATGCAGACGGCACTGGTGGAGGAGATCCGGGGCCAGGAGGACTGAGAGGACGGGAGAGGGAAGCGCGCGCGAACGCCGGTGGGGGCCACCTGGGAAGGTGGCCCCCACCGGCGTTTCCGTGAGCGGTACGCCTGCGACGCCCGCCCCCGGGTTCAGTCCTTGGCGGTCGTGTCCGCTGCCGCGGGACGCCATCCCCGGGCGCGTGCCCGGGGCAGGGCGAAGGCGGCCCAGAGGACGACGAGGACGGCGGCGGAGCCGAGGCCGGCGAAGAGGGTGGCGCGGTCGGTGGCCCGGTCGGCGGCGGAGGTGTCGCGGACGGTGACGGGATCCGCGGCGCGCTCGGCCGCGGCGGGCGCACCCGAGTCGCCGAGCACCGTGGTGGCGGCGGCGTACGGGTCGAGCTGGGGGATGTCGGCGGGATAGGCGGTGGCGGTCAGGCGGCGCATGACGGCGTCGGCCGAGTCGTCGGGGTGGGCGGCGCGGACCACCGCGGCGGCTCCGGCGGCATAGGCGGCGGCCACCGAGGCGCCGGCGCCGAGGTAGTGGCCGGCGCCGCGCGGGCCGCCGGAGACCACCCCGGCGCCGGGGGCGGCCAGGTCGATGCCGATGGTGGGCAGGGAGTTGTCCGGGCGGGCGCCGCTGGGAAGCATGTCGGCGACCGAGAGGACGCCGGGTTCACCGGCCGGCCAGTAGGTGCGGGACGGTATCTCGTCGGTGCCGCCGCGGGGCGGGTCCGGGGTGGCCGCGGCGACCACCACGGCGCCTTCGCCGCGCGCCTCGGCGACCGCACGGGTCAGTTCCTTGTCACGGCTCGGCAGGGCCACCGCGACCGCGATCACCGCGGCCCCGGCCTCGGTCGCCTCGTCGAGCGCCGCCACCACCAGGTCGGCGCTCGCCCGGCCGCGCTCGTCGGTGCCGCGCAGGGCCAGGAGCTCCGCGCCCGGGGCGACCCCGGCCAGGCGCGGGGCGTCCCCTCCGGTCCCGGCGATCAGCCCGGCCAGGAAGGTGCCGTGCCCGACACAGTCGTCGGCGGCCGCGCCCGAGGCGGTGACCCGGTCGGCGAGACCGGCGGCGCCGGGAGCGACACCGGTGCCGATCAGGGCGACGGTCACGCCCGCACCGGTGTTGTGCCGGTGCAGGCGGTCCAGGTCGAGGCGCTGGCGCGACCAGTCCTGCTTCTTCGCCTGCTCGCGGGAGGCGGGGGTGCAGGCCACCTGATCGGCCTCCGGGTCGAGCGCGGAGGGCATGCCGGGCAGTTCCTGGCCCTTCCCGTCGGCCGCCGGCATGCGCGAGGGGGGTGCCCCCTGGGCGGTGGCGGCCGCGGGCAGCAGCAGGGCGGCGGCGAGACCGGCGCCGGACAGCAGGCGGGCGACCCCGCGGGCGGGCGGCCTCATCGGCCGGCCGCCTTCGGCGTCGCCGCGGCCGCCACGTCCTCGGGCAGGAGGATGCGCAGGTCGTCCAGGGTGGGCGCGGCCAGCGAACTGAGCCGTCCCGCCTGGCGGGTGACCATCGACTCGACCACCTGGCGGGCCAGGCGGGCGTTGCCGAAGGAGCGGTCCCGGGGCAGCGCGTCGAAGTACTCCTTGAGCAGCGGGCCGGTGCCGGGGCCGCACTCGTAGCCCATGCTCGTGGCCTGGGAGCGCACGATGGTGACCAGTTCCTCGGAGGAGTAGTCGGCGAAGGAGATCCGGCGCGGGAAGCGGGAGGACAGGCCCGGGTTGGAGGCGAGGAAGCGCTCCATCTCGTCGGTGTAGCCGGCGACGATGACGACCACCTCGTCGCGGTGGTCCTCCATCAGCTTCAGCAGGGTGTCCACCGCCTCCTGGCCGAAGTCGGCGGCGCCGCCGCGCGGGGTGAGGGTGTAGGCCTCGTCGATGAACAGCACACCGCCGCGGGCCCGTTCGAAGACCTCGCGGGTGAGCTGGGCGGTGTGGCCGATGTAGCGGCCGACCAGGTCGGCGCGGGCCGCCTCGATCAGCTGGCCCCGCTGGAGGATGCCGAGCTGGGTCAGGATCTGCCCGTAGAGGCGGGCGACGGTGGTCTTGCCGGTGCCGGGCGGGCCGGTGAAGACCAGGTGGTGGCTGAGCGAGGGCACCGGCAGCCCGGCGGCGGCCCGGTGGCGTGCGGTGGTGATGAGGTTGACCAGGTCCGCGACGTCGCGCTTCACCTCGGCCAGGCCGATCATGTCGCCGAGGCGGGTCAGCGGGTCGTCTTCCGGGGCGGCGGTCTGGGCGGCCTTCGCGGCGGCGGTGGCGGAGACGTCCTCCGGCAGCAGCAGCCGCAGGTCCCGCTCGCCGACCTGCGGCAGGGAGGCGAGCCGGACCGCCTGCCGGTCCACCATCTCCTCGAACACCCCGCGCGCGGCACGGCCGTTGCCGAAACCGGCGTCGCGCGGCATCGCCTCGAAGTGCGCGGCCAGCGCCGCCGCGGTGCCCTCACCCAGCTCGTACTGGTGCTGGGCGCACATGTTCTCCATGATCGCCACCAGTTCGGGCACCGAGTAGTTCTCGAACTCGACGGTCCGCGAGAAGCGGGAGGCCAGGCCGGGGTTGGAGCCGAGGAAGGACTCCATCTCACGGGAGTAGCCGGCCGCGACCACCACCACGTCGTCGCGGTGGTCCTCCATCAGTTTCAGCAGGGTGTCCACCGCCTCGCGGCCGAAGTCGGCGCCGCCGTTGCCGCTGTCCGCGGTGAGCGTGTACGCCTCGTCGATGAACAGCACGCCGCCGAGCGCCCGCTGGAAGGTCTCGGTGGTCTTGATCGCGGTGCCGCCGACGACCTGGGCGACCAGGTCGGCGCGGGAGACCTCCACCAGGTGTCCGCTGCGCAGCGACCCCAGTTCGGCCAGGATCGACCCGTAGAGGCGGGCGACGGTGGTCTTACCGGTGCCGGGCGGACCGGCGAAGATCAGGTGCCGGCTCATCGGCGGCGCGGGCATGCCGAGTTGTTCGCGGCGCTGGGCGAGCTGGGTCAGGTTGACCAGGGTGCCCACCTGCTGCTTGACGTTCTCCAGGCCGATCAGCGCGTTGAGGGCGCCGAGCGGGCCGTCCGCGCGGTCCGGCGGGGGCGCGTCCGCGGCGCCGGAGCCGGCCGGGTCGGTGTTCTCGGCGCTGCCGCTGCCCCAGGCGTCCCGCTTGCCGTTGCCGGTGCTGTTCAGGCCCTCCACGGCGAGCCGCTCGCCGGGCGCGGTCTGCACCAGGCCGCCGCCCGCGTTCTCCCGGGCGAGGCAGTTCACCAGGGAGACCGGCGCGGTGGATTCCACCCGGAAGCCGTCCTGGGCGCCGCCGGTGGCCTCGCAGCCGCTGAGCGAGGCGAGCGCGCCCTCGCGGAGCAGGTAGCCGTGTCCCTGGGGGGCGTGCACGGCGGTGCGGTTGGCGGTCAGCTCACCGCCCGCGTCGACCACCACGCCCTCCTCGCCGGATATCTCGACGCGGAAGTCGCGGACGGTGACGTTGCCGCCGTCCTCCACGACCAGGCCGCTGGTGGCGGTGTCGGAGACCCCGCCGCCGGCCAGGTAGAGGGTGCTGCCGGAGGCCACGCGCACACCCGCGCCGTTCGGCCGGACGATCTCGCAGTCCTCGACGCGGCCGCGGGCGTCCTTGGTGGCCACGATGCCGTCGCCGGAGGGCTCCACCAGCCGGGCCCGGCGCAGCAGCGGGTTGGCGCCGCCGCGCAGCATGACCGCGGGCGAACCCCCGATCACCTCCAGGCGGTCCAGCTCCGGCGCCGAGTCCTCCTCCAGGAGCAGCCCGGTGTCGTCGCAGTCACGCACCGTCAGGCCGGTCAGCGCCGGGGAAGCGGCCCCGGAGACCCGCAGCGCGGCGCCCTGCGCGCCGTCCACCCAGCAGTCCTCGAAGGTGCCGCGCGCCCGGTCGGTGACCAGCACGCCGTGGCCCCGGGTGCGCGACACACGGCAGCGGCGCAGCACCGGGTCGGTGCCCTGGGCCAGCGTGATCCCGTTCCCGGAGGCCCCGGTGACGCGGACGTCCTCCAGGGTCGTACGGCCCGCGCTGCTCAGGTGCACGCCGGTGCCGGTGTCGTGCACCACGGTGCGGACCACCGTCAGGGAGCAGTTCTGCTCCAGGGCGATGGAGGGCTTGTCGGTGGAGGAGATGTCGCAGTCCTCGACGGTGCCGCGGGACTCGCCGTTGGCGAGCAGGCCGTTGCCGCGGGCGCCGCGCACCGTGCAGCCGCGCATGCGCGCCTCGCCCTGCTCCGCGAGGACCAGGCCGCTGGTGCCCAGGTGCTCGAGGGTGCAGGACTCCACGGTGGTGGGCGTGGTCGAGGTGACCACGATGCCCGCGCCCTGCGGGTTGCTCACCCGGCAGTCCCGCAGCGCGAGCGAGCCGGTGCCCCCGGCCAGCATCGCGGTCCAGGCGGCGCCGACGACCTCGCAGCCGTCGAGCGCGGCCTGCCCGCGCCGCACGTCCACGGCCGGCAGCTCGGCGTCGCCGCCGCGCAGGGTCAGTTCGGACAGCATCACGGCGTCGGCGCGCAGCGCGAGCACGCTGCCCGAGCGCGGCCGGATCTCCACGGTGCCCCGCCCTTCGGCGGCGGTGAGGGTCACCCTGGTGTTGATCACCAGGTTCTCGGCGTACGTCCCGGGCCGGACGCTGATGAGAGCGCCGGTACGGGCAGCCGCGAGTGCCTCACCGATCGTCCGGTAGCGGTCCCGGTCCCCGGGACCGACCGTCAGTACCTGGCGCGACACGCACCAACCTCCTTGCCACGACGGCGTCTTGAGCGGGAGCCCCCGGGAAATCGGGGGCTGATGTCGGCGAGCCGACAGTGTCATCATGCCTCGCCCTCGGGGCGGGCGGATGTCGGGAGGGGTACTCCCGGTCGGATCACCGGGGCGTCGGGTCAGACGCTCCACTTCTGGTTGTCGGTGCCCAGGCAGGTCCACAGGTGCAGCTGGGCCCCGTTACCGGCGTTGTTGTCCTTGATGTCGACGCACATGCCGACGACGGTGTTGACCAGGTCGTGGCGTTCGTTCAGGACGAACTGTTGGGCGACGTTGCCGTTGCACCAGGTGATCTGGATGGGGGTGCCGTTGGTGAACTGCGCGTTGGCCACGTCCAGGCACTTGTCCTTGATGCGGATGGTGCCGTCGGAGGCGAACCGCATTTTCTGCGCCTCGCTGTTGTTGCAGTCCCACACCCACAGCGCCGCGCCGTCCCCGAAGTCGCCGTCCGGTACGTCGATGCAGCGGCCCGAGAGATGACTGCGCAGGGAGACGGGCGCGCTGAACGTCACGCCCGGGGGCTGGGCGGGCCGGTCCTTCGCGCCGCCGGCCGTGTTCCCGCCGCTCTGCTTCTCCGGCTCGTCCTTCTCGTCGGCGTCCTTCTTCGGCTCGTCCTCGTCCTTGTCCTTCGCCGGGGCGGACGCGGGAGCCTCCCGCACCGGTTTCTCGGGCCTGTCGGGCTTGTCGGTCTGCTTCTCGTCGTCGCCCGAGGAACCGGTGTCGGGCTCGGTCACGGCGAAGTCGCCGGGTGCCTCCTGCCCGTTCCCGCCGAGCACGGTTCCCGCCGCCGCCGACGTCGTCCTGGGGTCGTCGTCGTCGTTCCCGCCGAGCATCAGCAACGGCACCGACACGAGCAGCACCCCCGCGATCGCGGCCCCGCTCAGCACCGCCTTGCCGGGCCGCCCCACCGCTCCCGTCCGCTGCTGCGGCCGGTCGATCGCGGTCGCGGTCATGGTCCGTACGAGCGCGGGCAGCCGGCTCTTGGCCGCCGCGGCGGCACCGGGGTCGGCCTCGGCCTCGGCCTCGGGCCGACTTCCCGAGGCCGCTCCGCTGCCGGGTCCGGTGCGGGATCCGCCCCCGGCCTCGGTGTCGGCCTCGGGCCCGGTGGTCGCGCCCGGTGCCGCCGTCTTCTCGGCCTCGGTGGCCGCCGCCGTACCACCCTCGGCCCGGGTCCTCGCCTGCGCGGGCCCGGGATCGGATGGGGACTGCGGCTCGGTCTCGGTCTTGGCCCTGGCCTCGGTCTCGGTCTCGGTCTCGGCCTTGGCCTTGGCCTTGGCCTCGGAGACGGTGGCGGCCACGGCTGTGGCGGCCGCGGCCGTCTCCTCGCCGTCGGTACCGGACTGTGACCTCGGGGAGGTGGGGGGTTGCTGCGCCGAACGCGTCACGGGGTCCTCCCTGCGATGTGGGGCCGGGGTTCAGGAGAGCTGTCGGTCCGGTCGGCGGCGGGCGCCGCGGCCGGAGGGCCGGTACGGTCCGCCGTACCGGAGGGTGCGCCGGAACCCTTCCGCGCCGCGGCGTCCGCCGCGGGCGCGGCCTCGTGGCCCGCGAGGCCGGGAAGACCGTCCGCCGGGACGAGCAGGGGGGCCGCGGCCCCGGCGTTGACCATCAGCAGGGTGCCCGAACCGCTCAGTGAACGGGCCAGCTCCCGAGCCGGCAGCGTGTCATGCCGAAGTGCCGCGGACATGAACTCGTGTGCCGGCGAGGTGAACAACAGCACCACCGGCGCCCCGTCCCGCCCCGCGGCCGTGAGCGGCCCGCCGTCCGGCCCGCGCACCACCGTGACCTCCGCCTCGGCGAGCGCGGCGAGTGCCTCGTCCACCGAGCCGTAGCCGGTGGCGGCCCGCTGTGCCGCCGCGTCGACCGGGTCGGTGGGCTCCGGCCAGCCGAGCACCCGGGCCGAGGGCCGGTACGCCGGGTTGGCGCGGTAGTCCCCCACGCCCCCGTTCTCGTCCGACTGCCACTCCCCCAGCACCGCCCATTCCGGCGGCGTCCGCCGCTCGGTCCACTCCGGGTCCACCACGCCGATCCAGTGCCCCGGCGCCCGGCGGGCGGCGTCCCGCACGGCCTCGGGTATCTCGGGGGTGTCCACGGCCTCGGTGGCGTCGGCGACGGACGGCTCGGGCGCGGGTGGTTCGTGTGCCGAGGGCCGAGGGGCGGCGGCCGGACCCGGATCATCAGGCGCTGCGAACACGTCGCCATGCCTGCCCTCTTGTCGTTCTCCGGGCCGCATCTCCACCTGAACTCTTGGGTTCGTACGAGGTCTCGGGGTGCCGTACGACATGCGCACACGCCGACACTGATCAGATCGGGGAGCCATCAGGATGCCACACCGGTTCCGTCCGTTGGGGTTGAGGGAAGGTCCGTATCGGCCCTCCGCGTGCCCGTTTGCCGCCCGAGTCGAGGACTTTCCGGGAGCAGTGAGGCGCGCGTGGACAAAGCGACGGAACGGTTGAGGCGGAGTGAGCGGACGTCTCCCCCGTCGACGGGCTAAGTTGGGCACGCCATCGGACCCGTCGACGTACAGCGCCTTCCGGCCGGACGTCCAGGCCAGGGCCGTACGGGAAGACCTCGCAGCTCGGAAAGGCGTCGGAGCGGCCTGCGGCCGTCACCGCGGGGGGTCACGCGGAACTCGACGACCGGAACCGGGCCGAACCGGCTCACCTCGACGCGGCACTCGCCCAACGCCCGCCGGGCTCTCGGCGTTCGCCCGACCCGTCCGCTGCCCGGGCTCTTGCCCACCACCGACAGCTCCGCCACCGAGGAGGAGTACCGCATGTCCCCCCAGCACCAGACCCCCGGCGCGAACGCGGAGGCGGCCGCCGCCCGCGAAGGGGAGGCCGGGCCCCCGCCCACGTCCTCCGCTCCGGGCGAGAACGCGCCGAGCCCGGCCGCCGCCCCCGAGGCCAAGGCCGGCACCACCACGAAGGGAAAGACCACCCCCGAAGCGGAGCCGGACACCACCCCGGAGGGGAAGGCCACCCCCGAAGCGGGGTCCGGCACCGCCCCGGCCGGGGAGACCGCCGCCCCGGCCCCGGCGGCCACGGGCACCACGACCCCCGAGGCTTCCCGGGAGGGCGTCGCCGTGGCGGCGGCCGTCGGAACGACGCCGCCGGGCGTCAAGACCGACACCGGCGTCGACACCGGACGCCCCCGCAAGCCGGTCCTGGCGGGCGCCGCGATCATCGGCGCCGCCCTGATCGCGATACCGCTGCTGCTGGCCGGCACCGCGAGGGACGACGGCCCCCCGGACACCACCGGGCTGGCCGTGGAGGGCTCCGACACCGTCCTGAACCCGAACTCCGCCCCCGCCGCACTCGACGACTACGTGGCCGAGAAGCCCAGTTCGTCCCCGAGCAAGGAGAAGGAGAAGCCGAAGAAGGCCGAACCCCCTCAGGCCGTCGTCGCCGCGCCGCCCCCGCCCGCGCCGGAGCCGGAGCCGAAGCCGAGCAAGACGGCGGAGAAGAAGGCCAAGCCCAAGCCCAAGCCGTCACCGAAGCCGAACTGGAGCACCGAGACCGTCTTCGCGACCAGCGTCCTGGAGGTCAACCAGGCCTGGACCACCAACCGCATCCGCATGGTGATGCAGACGGACGGCAACCTCGTCGTCTACAACGAGGAGCGCAAGCCCATCTGGGCGTCCATGACCTTCGGCCAGAACCACCGGGCGATCTTCCAGAACGACGGCAACCTCGTCATCCACAACGGGGACGACCGTCCCATCTGGGGCGCCGGAAGCTACGGCCACGAGGGCGCCCAACTGGTCCTGCGGGCCGACGCCAAGGTGGTCGTCGTACACAACGGCAACGTCGTCTGGTCGACCTGACACCGATACGGCGGGGGTGTGCGACGGGTTCCACGACCGTCGCACATCCCCGTGGCGCGCCCCGGGCAACCCGACCATGACGGTCGGCGGCGCACTCGTCACCCTGCGCCCCGCTAAGGGTGGGGCGCCCCACAAAGGAGAATCCCTCCAAAGAAGCCCAGGTCGGTCGCGCGACCATGAACCGGGCTCAGGCCGTTCCAACGCCTCAGTCACCGTCACACCTTTCCGCCCTCGCGGCCCCCGCCAAGCATCAGGTCACATGCACGGCTCGCTGAGTTCGGGCACCCCGGCATCCACCGTCCGAACGCGCAAGAAGCACAGAGTCTTTTTGCCTGTTCCAGTGCGTCGCAGGTCAGCTGCGGGGTAGCGCGCCCAGGAGGGTTGCGGTCAGGGCCAGCTTCAAATAGTCCTTCAGCTCCAGGTGCAAGCGGGCGAGGTCGGGCTCGGCCTGGTAGGCCGCCCGCAGGCTGGGTGGGGGTGTGCTGTACGCCGGCAGCGCGCCGGCCATGAGCATGGTCTGCAGGCTGAACAGTGTCGCGTTCTCGCCCAGCTCCGGCAGGGACTTCTGGAGCAGGGCGGTCATGGTGGTCAGGCGGTCCAGGGATGCGCGCTTATAGCGTGCGACGACCTCGACGGAGACGTTGTGTTCCAGGACGCTGCTCTGTGCGCCGAAGAGGTCGCACAGCACCACTCGGCCGGAGAGAGAGCGGCTGAGAATCTCGGCCACCGCTGCCGCTCGCTCGGCCATGGGCAGATTCTCGTCGATGCCGGCGGCCAGCTCGCCTGCCAGTTCCGTCAGCCACTCCTGCAGGAGGCGGTCCAGCAGTTCCAGCAGCACCGCCTCGCGAGACTCGAAGTAGCGCAGCACGTTCGGCTTCGCCAGCCCTACGCGGCGACTGAGCTCGTTCAGGGTGACCGCGGCCACGGGCATCTCGTCGAGCATCGCCGACGCCGTGTCGAGGATCGCCCGTCGGCGTATCTCCCGCTGCTCTTCGGTTCGCGCCCGCTGAAAAGTCACGATCACCACCCTAACTTAGGTACCTCCGGTACGTTGACAATGTACCGGGAGTACTTTAGCGTTCCAAGAGGAAGATACCTCCGGTACGTAATAGAGGGGAGCTCGACATGAGTGACAAGTGGACGACGGCGAGAATTCCGGACCAGCGCGGGCGGGTGGCCGTGGTGACCGGGGCCAACACCGGACTGGGGTACGAGACCGCCAAGGCGCTCGCCGAGCGCGGGGCGTCCGTGGTGCTCGCCGTGCGCAACGTCGAGAAGGGCGAGCAGGCCGCGGCCCGCATGACCGGCGACGTGACCGTACAAGCGCTGGACCTGACCTCGCTCGACTCCGTCCGGACCGCGGCGGCGGCGCTGCGGTCCCGGCTCGACCGGCTCGACCTGCTGATCAACAACGCCGGCGTGATGTACACCCCGAAGCAGACCACCCAGGACGGCTTCGAGATGCAGTTCGGC
This sequence comes from Streptomyces griseoloalbus, assembly GCA_014650015.1. GTDB lineage: Bacteria > Actinomycetota > Actinomycetes > Streptomycetales > Streptomycetaceae > Streptomyces > Streptomyces griseoloalbus. The sequence continues at coordinate 117,015 of BMUD01000008.1, read as the reverse complement.
ACCAACCACCTCGGCCACTTCGCGCTCACCGGGCTGCTGCTTGACCTGATGCTGCCGCTGCCCGGCTCGCGCGTGGTGACGGTCAGCAGCACCGGCCACCGCATCCGGGCCGCGATCCACTTCGACGACCTGCAATGGGAGCGGTCGTACAGCCGGGCCGCCGCCTATGGTCAGTCCAAACTGGCCAACCTCATGTTCACCTACGAGCTGCAGCGCCGGCTCGCCACGCACGGCACCACCGTCGCGGTGGCCGCACACCCCGGCCTGTCCAGCACCGAGCTCGCCCGCAACAGCCCCGCGGCCCTCCGGCTTCCGCTCACCTGGCTCGCGCCGCTGATCACCCAGACGCCGGCGATGGGCGCGCTGCCGACCCTGCGCGCCGCCACCGACCCCGCCGCGCTCGGCGGCCAGTACTACGGCCCCGGCGGACGCTTCGAGGTCAAGGGCCACCCCCGGCTGGTCACCTCCAGCCCGCAGTCGTACGAGGCAGCCGTCCAGCAGCGGCTGTGGGCCGTCTCCGAAGACCTCACCGGGGTGCAGTTCCCCATCGCCGAGTTCAAGCAGAACCCGCTCCGCTCCGAATCGGCCGCCACCCCGTAACCCGCGTTGGTGACAGGCGCCGGCTCGTCCCGGCGCAAGCGGGTGGTGCCAAGTCCGACGACGCGCACGCACTCCGCTTCGTGGGCGGCCATCCGCTCGTCGCCGTGCAGGCCGCTTGCGGCGCATACGTCCGGATGGGCAGTACGTGGCGGTCTTCGCCTCGGGACCTGGACACGGCCGCCCTGGCCCGCCGCATCGCCGTCCTGGACGCCGGCGCACTCGTCGAACAGGGACCGGCCCGGCGGATCCTGACCAGCCCGAGCCCACCGTATACCGTCGCCCTCACGAAAACGGTGGGCGACCCCGACGTGAAACGCTGAGCCGCCCCCGTCCTTCTTCCGTGGGGCTGGGCTCGACGGCCACGACCGTACGCGAAGCCCGCCGCCGGCTCCCGTTCCAGGGCTGCCGACGGACCGGCTCGGCACCGGCGCCCGGTGAGTCGGCGCACGGGACGAGACACCGGGACGGGACACCGGGACGGAGCACCGGGACGGGCACGACTTCCGTGGTGGTGTCCGGCCGTCCGTGCTCAGCGTCGCCGGGGCCGCAGTACTCCGGCGACCAGGATGACGAGGAGTCCGGCGAGGGGTACCACGAGCAGGCCCGCGCGCAGGCTGGTGGCGTCGGCGACGAGTCCGACGACGGGCGGGGAGAGCAGGAAGCCCAGGCGCATGAGCCAGGAGACGATCGTCAGGCCCGATCCGGCTTTGAGGCCGGGCAGTTCGTCGGCTTCGTGCATCGCGGCGGGCACCAGGGTCGCCACGCCGAAGCCCGCCGCGGCGAAGCCGAGAATCGTCCCCGGCACCGTGGGGACCGCCAGCGCCAGGCCCATCCCGGCCATGGCGACGAGCCCGCCGGCGCGGGCCACCTGCCGCTGGCCGAAGCGGTCCACGAGCCGGTCGCCGATCAGCCGGCCGACGAACTGTGCTCCGACCAGGGCGATGAATCCGCAGGCCGCCAGCGTCACCGACGCGTGCAGGGAATCCGAGAGGTAGAGCGTCGCCCAGGAGTTGCCCGCGTCCTCGACCAGCGTGCCGGCGGTGGCGATGAGGACGAGGGCGGCCAGCACGTACCCGGTGCGCCTCGACGCCGTCGCGTTCCGCTCCTGCCGCGGACCGCGGTCCGTCGTGTCCTCGTCCCGCGCGGTGGGCTCGGTGTCCGGTCCGGGCAGGCAGTACCGCAGGGCGACACAGGCGGCGATCCCGAACAGCACTCCCGAGAGGAGCAGATGCTGTCCCCGGGACAGGTCCAGTGCGATCGCGCCGGCGGCCATGGCCCCTCCGGTGACGGCGCCGACGGACCAGATGGCGTGCAAGGAGTTGATGACGCTCCGGCCGTAGCGGCGCTGCACCCGCAGGCCGTGCGCGTTCTGCGCGACGTCCGTGATCGCGTCCATGGCACCGGCCAGGAACAGCGCGGCCGCGAACACGGCCACCGAGTCGGCCAGGCCCGCGGCGAGGACTCCGGCGCCCGTCAGCAGGGTCCCGGCGACCGCGACGCGCGCCGATCCCAGTCGGCGGACCAGCACCCCCGCCGCCAGGCCGGCGGCGATGGCGCCCGTCGGGAACGCCGCGACGGCCAGGCCGTAGGCGGCGTTGCCGATGCCGAGATCCGCCTTGATCTGCGGGTATCGCGGCAGCAGGTTGGCGAACAGGGCCCCGTTGGTGAGGAACAGCACGGCAACGGCGGCACGGGCCTGCCGGTCGGCCCGGGTGGGCCCCCGCAGTACGTCAACAGTCATGCGGGGAGCCTACAGACCAGAGCGTACGTTCGTACACTTGCTCCCTGAAGCCATCGGCGCCCGACACGCCAGGAAGGCCTTACCTGCATGCTTCCCCTGGGGAAGTAGCTCCCCTTGCGGGATTCCACCCCCGTGGTCCTAGGTTGCAGTCGTTGGCCGCCGGCCCTGGCAGGGGCACGCCGCGCAACCAGGCCGGCCGGCGCCTCACCCCGTCACGACAACCACGTGTGGAGCCCTTCCCGATGAGCGCAACGCAGAATTCGACGATGCCCGCGGTCGCCTACCGCAAGAGCCTGCCCGTCGAGGACGCCGAGAGCCTCCTCGACGTCGAACTGCCCGTACCCACCCCCGGCCCGCGCGACCTCCTCGTCCGGGTCGAGGCCGTCGCCGTCAACCCGGTCGACTACAAGGTCCGGCAGAACAACGACCCCGGCGGCGAACCGCGGGTGCTGGGCTGGGACGCGGCCGGCACCGTCGTCGCCGTCGGCGACGAGGTCGAGCTCTTCCGGGTCGGCGACGAGGTCTACTACGCCGGCGCGATCGACCGGCCCGGCAGCAACTCCCGCTTCCACGCGGTCGACGAGCGCATCGCCGCCCGCAAGCCCGCGACCCTCTCCTTCACCGAGGCCGCGGCCCTCCCGCTGACCTCGCTGACCGCCTGGGAGGGCCTCTTCGAACGCCTGGGTCTGCACGACGGGGCACTGGACAGGACCGGCACCCTCCTGGTCACCGCCGCGGCCGGTGGCGTCGGCGCCATGGTCGCGCAGCTCGCCCGTGCCCTGACCAGCCTCACCGTCGTCGGCACCGCCTCCCGGCCCGAAACGGTCGCGTACGCCCTCAGGATGGGCGTCACCCACACCGTCGACCACCACCAGCCGCTGCCCGGGCAACTGGCCGGAATCGCCCCCGACGGCATCGACTACATCTTCAGCACCAACGGCACCGACCGGAATCTCGCGGCCTACGCCGACATCCTCAAGCCCTTCGGCCGCCTCGTCGCCATCGACGACTTCGGTCCCGTCGAGATCGGACTGCTCAAGGCCAAGAGCATCTCCTTCCACTGGGAGCTGATGTTCACCCGCTCCCTGCACCACACCCCCGACCTGGCCAAGCAGCACCACATCCTCACCCAGATCGCCCGCCTCGTCGACGCCGGCATCCTCACCACCACCGCCACCACCGACCTCGGCATCGTCAACGCGGCCCATCTGCGCGAAGCCCACCGCATCCTCGAATCCGGCACCGCCATCGGCAAGATCACCCTCACCGGCTTCCCGGACTGACCCGGCCGGCGCCCGGCGTCACCCCACCGGGATCTCGTCCAGGTGGTCCTCGACCCAGCCGCGCAGCTGTGCCAGCGGCTGCGCCACGCTGCGGCCGAGCGGGGTGAGCTCGTACTCCACGTGGAGGGGGACAGCGGGGTAGATCGTCCGGTCGACGAAACCCTTCTCCTCCAGGCGGCGCAGGGTGCTGGTCAGGACCTTCGGGCTGACGCCCTCCAGGCGGCGCTGAAGGGCGCCGAACCGCTGCGGCCCCTCCTCCAGCGCCCCGATCGCGAGCGCCGACCACTTGTTGGCCAGCAGGTCCAGCACCTCCCGGCACGGGCACTGCGCCGCGTACACGTCGTGGTGGTCGTGGCGCTCCGTCGTACAGCTCGTGACCATCGGTCGGTCGTCCCGTCTTCCCGGATCTGCTTCCCGTCAGCCACTTCCTTCGGGGAAGCAACTTCCCGGAAAGTCTACTACTGCCCGAGAACGAGCACGCGGACCCGGCAGGAGGCCGGGTCCGCGTGGAAACGGTCGGTCAGGTGCGGTCTAGCAGTCGACGCAGGGGTTCGTCCCCCAGCCCAGGCCGCTGATCCTCTCGTCCTTCAGTGCGCCGGCGTACGCGTGCACCTCGTCCACGTCGCCGTGCAGGTACTCGCCCCAGCCGTCACCGACCTGGGCCCGGCCGATCTGCAGCGCACCGGAGCTGCGCCAACCGTTCGGAACGGTCCCGGTCGCCCGGTCGTTGGTGTAGCCGTCCAGGAAGAGCTTGACCGTGTCGGCGGCGTCGTCGTAGACGATGGCGAGGCGGTGGCCCGAGCCCTCGCCGCCGTCCGCCCCCTCGATCTGGGCGACCACGGTCTCGGCGGCACCGGCCTCGTCCCTGTGCGGCATGATCAGCTGCCACCGGTGCTGCGACGGTTCGTAGCGCAGCTTGAAGGCGTCGGTGTGCTCACCGGCCTGGGACAGCACGGTCATCGGGTGCGCCGGTTCGGCGTCCGCCAGCCGTACGACCACACCGAGGGTGAAGCTGTCACCGGTGTCCACCACCGGTCCCTCGGCGACGGCGTGCCCGCGCTCGCCGTCGAGCCGCAGATGGCCGTCGCCGACCAGGGCGGGCGGCACGTAGGTGCAGTCGGGGTCGAGGTCCGGGATACAGGAACTGTCGGAGCCCCGGTAGATCGTCGCCCCGTCGCCGAGCCGCAGCGGCGCACCGTCCGTCTGCTCCGGGCTGGCCCCGTCCGTCGCGGTCTCCAGCGACCAGTGGCCGAGCAGTTGTGGTGTGCGGTACGCCATCTCGGCGACCTCCGCCGGCACCACGACCCGGTCGTGGACCCGTACGTCACCGAGGTCGCCGTGCCAACGGGCCCCGTAGTGGTCGCCGCTGCGGGCGCGACCGATCTGGAACGCGCCGCTCGCCCCGGCGGGTGCGGCCTCGGCGTCGGTGCCCACCGCGCGGCCGTTCACGTACAGCCGCGCCGTGCCGGTCTCCTCGTCGTAGAGGCCCAGCAGATGAGCCCACTCGCCGGTCTCGGGAGCGCCGCCCGCCACCCGCGCGTCACCGAGGGCGAACGACCAGACGGGTCCGGAGTCCCGGCTGCTCAGTCCGAGGCGGAAGGCGGCCGTCTCCCCCGCGTCCTGGCTGGCGACCGTCATCGTCCGGTCGGTCCGCGCGGGGCGCACCCAGGCGCTGACGGCGAAGGTGCCGCCGGTGTCGACGGCCGGGGCGTCCGAAGTCAGGTAGCCGTGTCTGCCGCCGTTCAGCGCGGCGGTGGCGGTGACGCCGGCGCCCCTGGGCGCCGGACCGCCGAAGGTCACGCCCGAGCCGGCGCGGGCGGCGACACCCGCCGTGGCGGCGGCCGTGGTCGATCCCGCGGCGTCGTCGAGGTTCCAGTGGGCGACAGGCCCCCGCCCGTCCCTCACACGGAACCAGTACGTGGTGGTTGCGCTGATGCGCCCCGAGCGGTCGATGGCGCTGACACTCAAGTAGTCCGTGCCGTCCCTGAGCGGCAGGAACCGGATCGTGGCGGGTCCGCCCAGCTCGGCGGGCCGGGCGGTGCCGTAGGGGCCGCCGATGAAGTTGTAGCGGTACTCGACGACGTCCGGTGACGGCGAGTCCATGGTGAAGCCGCCGTACACACCGACGCCGTCCTGGATCTGCTCCTCCGGATAGTCGGCGGAGGTGACGACCGCCTTCTCCGGGCTGACGTCGTCGTACACGAACTCGCAGACGGATCCGTCGCCTTCGGAGCTCCAGGCGGAGGTCGCCGTGCCGTCGTTCGCGCGGACGTGCCACGACACCACCGTGTCCGCCGGGATGTCCTCCGGCATCCGCCACTGCACCGGCGCGCCCGACGACATGTCGTGGGACGTGAACGCGCGGCGCTGCTCAATTCCCGCCGCGTCGGTCCACCACGCCTCGAACTCGCCCCCGACCATGTTGGCCTCGACGGGCTGGTTGTCCTCCTCCGGGTCGTACAGGACCGCGATCAGCGTCGGCGGCGCCGAGACGTACGGCCTGTCGTCACCGGTGGCGCACGCCTTGAACCCCGTCTTCAGATCCTGTACCAGCGGCTGCCTCGGCGGCAGGTTCTCCGCCGCGTGCGCCGTGCCGGACAGCCCCGCTCCCGCCACCATGGTCACCGCGGCGCAGCACACCGCCGCCAGACGTCCGGCACCGGCTCTTCGTCTTCGTTCCAACTCGTCCCACCCTCTTCGCCGTTGCTGCTCGCGGATCACACGAGCCGCATGAAGCTAACAGAGGGGACCGACATGGCTGTAGCGCTTTCTGCCGGGCCGCCGAATCCACCGCCGAACCCACCGGCGACCCGTCAAAGGAGACTTTTCCTTCTGCGGGCTCACGGCCCGCGGTGGAGGTCTGCCGTCTCCACCGGCTCCTCCGCCGGAGCCGCTGTCTCCTCCCGCTCCCCCGCCACCGCATCCTTCGCCGCCTCCCGCAGCACCTCCGCGAGCCCGTCCGTGGACAGCACCATGCTGACCGGGCCGGAGCTGTTGAGGCAGAGGCTGTGGTCCGGGGGGATGCGGGTGAGCAGGTCGGCGACCGGAAGCTGGGTGAACCCCAGCGGGCCGGCGGCCTGGAGGTAGCGGGGGGAGGTGTAGACGGGGACCACCGCCGTGCCGTCGGGCGCCGACGCGCTCACCGGTTCGCCGTCCGCCGTGACCAGCACCGCGACCTCGGCCCGGGCCAGGGCGGCGGTGACGTCCTCCGCCGGGCCGTACCCGGTGGTGGCGAGCTGGATGGCGCGGTCCACGTCGTCGGCGGGTTCGGGCCATCCCATCGCCTCGGGTGAGGGCCGGTACTCCTCGTTGTCCTCCCACTCGACGATCTCCCCGTCGGCGTCGGAGCGCCACTGGCCGACCACGGCCCACTCCGGCGGCGCGCCCTCCCCCTGCCAGGCGGGGTCGGTCAGATAGAGCCAGTGGTCGGGTGCCATCCTGGCCGCTTCGACGAACTCCTCGGGGGGCGCGGGGTCCAGGGGGGCTGCGGCGGGGCCGTCGGCGCCGGGCTCACTCATCGTGTCCTCGCTTGCTGGGGTGGTCCGTGTTGTCGGGGCTGGGGCGGGCGGCGTCCGCTGCCGGGGGGTCCGGCGGGCCGTGCCGGGGGCGCGGGGCGGGGCCGCCCGTCGTCTCCTGCGCCCGTGCCCGCAGTTCGTCCGCCGGGACGAGGAGCGACGCCGGTGCGGAGGCGCTGAGGAACAGCACGTCCCGGCCGGGCGGCAGCCGGTCGAGGAGATCGGGGAGCGTCATCATCACATGCGCGGGCAGCCGGTCGGCCGCCGCCCGCGGCGACGGCGGGAAGACGGGCACCGCGTACGTGCCGCCGGGCGCCCTGGTCCACGCCGGCTGCCCGTCCTCGGTCACGCACACGGCCACGGAGCCGTCCTCCGCGAGGGCTTCGGCCACGTCGGCGTCCGGACCGTAGCCGGTGGCGGCCAGCTGCACGGCGGCGTCGGCGTCGCTGACCGGCGGGGCCCAGCCGAGCGCGGCGGGCGAGGGCCGGTAGTCCGGGTTGGCCTCCCACTCGACGATCTCGCCGTGCGCGTCGCTGCGCCAGCGGCCGAGCACCGCCCACGGGGGCGGGACCTCGTCGTCCGTCTCGCCCAGCCAGTGCCGGTCGGTCACCGACAGCCAGTGGTCCGGGGCGGTACGGGCCGCGGCGGTGATGTCCTCGGGCGGCACCGGGAATCCGGGCTGGTCGCGGGCGACGGTCGCGGGGGGCGCCGGGCGGGGGGCGGGCGGCGGGGGTTGTGCGGGTGTCTCCTCATCGGCGGCCATCGGCGTCGTTCCCTTCGCTCGTTCCGGCGTTCCCGCCGGCTCGTCCCGCTCCCCCGGCTCCCCCGGCGCCCCCGGCCGCCGCTTCCGCGGCCCGGTCGGCCTCCAGCGCGGCCAGCAGGGCCCGCGCGTGCTCGTCCGGGAACAGGCCCTCGCGGGCGACGTGGGTGCGCAGTTCCTCCTCCGTGAGCGGGTGGACGTCCCAGTAGCGGCCCCAGTTGTTCACGTAGACCGAAGCCACCGAGGGGTCGAACTCGTCCAGCGCGTGCTGGGCGCCGACCATCACCTCGTGGAAGCTGTGGTGCCCCACGCCCACCAGCACGCTCGCCAGTCCGGACCTGATCAGGCCGAGGTCCACGGGCACACCGGCGAGCCGGGTCAGCCGCGCCACGTGCGTGATGATCCGGTAGGCGCTGCCGGAGGTACCGGTGAGCACCAGACCTCCGGAGTCCTCGGAACGCGCCTGGAAGTCGGCGGCCATCGGCAGGGTGTGGGTCTGTCCGGCGGGCGACCAGAGCAGCACGCCGTCCCGGACCGCGAGGCGCCGTTCGGCCGGGCTGAGCGGGGGCCGGACCTCCCAGGGGCGCAGCGGCGTGCGCACCAGCGCCTCCAGCTCCTCCATCTCCTCTTCCTCGTCCTCGGGGTCGAGTCCCGCCGCGAGGAGTTCGGCGCGCTCGCGCTCGTACCGCCTCATCTGCTCGGTGCGGTGCCGGTCGCGGCGCTCGATGCCGATCACCGGGTGCTGGGGTTCGACACCGCCCATGAGGTACGGGACGAGGTCCCTGGCCACGCCGTTGAACAGGAAGTTCACCCGCTCGCGCAGGTTCCCGGACTCCACCACGCGGGCCAGGTCCTCGAACGAGGTGCCGACGGCGCCGCCGCCCAGACCGCTGTTGCTGCCGAACAGCCGGTAGTCCGTGCGGTTGTGCAGCGCGATCGCCCAGAACGCCCGTGCGACCTTGCCGAACTCGGCGTTCACCTGCTCGTGCTCGCCGAGGTGGTCGGCCAGCCGCTGCTCGAAGATCAGCGCCTCCTGCGCGTAGCGGATGCGGGCCAGGGCCCAGGGGGGTGCGGGGAGGTCACCGGTCCGTCCGGCGGGCCCGGTCCGGTGCCGGTGGTCCTCCGGCACCGGGGTGTCCTCCCGGTCCGTGGCCGGCTCCCGGCGCCGCGCGGGCGAAGGCACGGGCGTGGGGTCGTCGTCGGAGTCGGGCTCGGAGTCGGAGTCGGAGTCGTCCCGGGAGAGCAGGGGGCGGGGGTCGTCGTCGGAGTCGTCGTCGCGCGACAGGAGCGGGCGCGGGTCGTCGTCCGAGTCGTCGTCGCGCGACAGGAGCGGGCGCGGGTCGTCGTCCGAGTCCGAGTCGTCGTCCAGGGACAGGGCCGGGAAGGACTCCAGGATCGGGCGGGCGGTCTGCCCCGACGGGCCCGCGAAGTCCGCGTCCGTCACCGCCGTCGCGGCGGGGGCGAAAAACGGGTTGGCGACGTACGGTCCCACCGGCGTGCCACCGGCCATCGGCTGCACCCCGCGGATGAACCGCCGGTCGATGCCGCCCGGGAACAGCACCTCCTCCTGGTCCGGGAAGGGTGAGGCCAGGCCCAGCGTGGCGTTCACGTCGATGCCGCCGGGGGCCTGGATGTCGTAGCGCCAGCGGTAGCGGCGGAACAGGGCGGGGGCGCCCCGCGGGTTCATGAGGGCGCTGTCGCGGACGTAGTCGGCGTTCGCGGTCGTGCTCGCGAAGACGGTGTCCGGGACCAGCGAACTGCCGCCGTACACATGGTCGATGAGGTGCACCATCTCGGGGCCGTACGGCTTGAGCCCCTCGCGGAAGACCTGTTCGGGCCCGTCGGGGCTGAAGCGGTACAGCGGGCCGTCGTGGTCGCGCCACAGCGCGTCGGGGAGCGTGGCGCCGGCCAGCGCGGCCGGGTCCGCGGCGACGGTGGCCGGGTCGACCGGCGGTGTCGCGCTGACCGGTCCGGTGGCGGGCCAGGTGACCGGTACGGGCGGGGAGTCCGGGTCGGACGGGTCCTGCGGCCGCGTCACCAGGCGGGACGACGCGACGAGTCCACGACCGGGCAGGTACCAGTCCCAGGACGGGCCCTCGGAGTACAGCCGCCCGTCCATGTCGGTGACGCCGCCGGCGGAGGGGCCGTCGGCGGTGTACTCGCCGCGCAGTCCGAGCGAGGGGATCTCGGCCGCGAACACGTGGAAGTCCGGGTCGTCCTGGCCGAAGCCCCACACCGTGTGGCGGTCGGTCGCTTCGACGGCCGGGAAGGCCTCCAGCGTCTCCTCGTACCGGCGGTCGAACTGTCCGTCGGCCGAGTAGGGCAGGGCCGTCGCCGCGGCCGGTGTGCCGGTGGTCGCCTGCCATTCGGCGTCGTCCCGCGGTTCGGTCGGGTCGGCGGAGGGCAGGGCCGGGCGGGTCCGGTGCCAGGTGCCGTGCCGGGGCCCGTCCGGCGTGCTCGTGGGCAGGTCCGTCACGAGGCCGGGCCGCGCCGGGTCGCCCTCGGACGCCGTGAGCGAGCCGTCGTACGTCCATACGGTCCGGTCGTTGCGGAGGGCGAAGTCGCGCTGGGCGCTCCACCGGCCGGCGCCGTCGCCGGACGCCAGCAGGACGAGCGGCCGGCGGTGGTCCGTCAGCGGCAGCTCGGGGTCGGACTCCAGCAGGGCGAAGAACTCGTCCTCGGTGACCCGCACGGTGCCGCCCGGCAGCCGCAGCACCGCCGTGCCGTCGGGGTCCGTCCCCGCGTGCGCGAAGTACGGGGCGGGGGCGCCCTGCCGGGTCCACGGCGCGAACCGGGTCGTGGCGGTGGCGGTGCCGTCGGGGCCGGTGGTGGTCGTCCGCAGGCGGGCGGGGTCCAGCCCGCCGGGGAGCGGGGCGGGACCCCAGTCGCGGCCCTGGAGGGTGCCGTCGGGTGTGCGGATGCGGGCCTCGTCGGCGAAGGCGCCCAGCGTCTCCAGGTGGAAGACGGCCAGGTCGCCGGTGCGGGTCGCGTTCCGCCCGGCGGCGAGGGCCTGTTCGGCGAGGTCCCGCAGCCGGGTGTCCGCCGCCGTGTCCCACGGGGCGTCGGCGGGCAGATGCAGCGCCGCGCGGCCCAACCGTTCCCGCTCCTGCGGGGACTTGGCGTCCAGCAGGCGGGACGCGCCGGTCATCGCCCACAGCGCGCGGGCGTGGGCGCGCGGCGGGACCGGCTCGGTGGGCGGTGTCCGCAGCACCGCCCGCACGGCGGCGTCGCCGTCCGCCGCGATCCTGTCCAACGCGGACCGCAGCGCGGGCGCGTCCCATACGGCGGTGAGCGCGGCGTCGGGCGGCGCGGCGAGGGCGCGGTCGAGGACGGCCTCGAAGTCGGCGGGTCCGGGGGCCGGTTGGCCGGGCGGGGCGACGGCGAGGGCTTCCCACAGTTCCATGCGCAGTGGTGTGAGCGTGCTCAGGGCGGGGTCGTTCGCCCGCAGGTTCTCCAGCGCGCCGATGCCGCGCAGCAGACGTTCGTACCGGCCGCCGGGCACACCGCGGTCGGCCTCCACCTCGTTGCCGAAGACCAGCTTCAGCGCCCGCACGAGGCGCAGGGCGCGCGGGCCCGGTTCGTCCCAGGCGGGGACGCCCGAGGGGCGCGGGAGGGGGCGCAGGCCCGCCGCCTCGGCCACCTCCTCGATCGCGTCGACCGGTTCGGGCAGGAAGGTCTCCATGCGGGTGAGGGTGCCGTCGGGCGTCGCCGCCAGCAGGCGCACGGTGTCGTTGTAGCCGGTCCTGCCGGTGGCGGCGGTGGTGGTGCGTCCGCTGTGGTTGGCGGCGTGCTGCGCGAGCGGGACCTCCTCCAGGGGGTCCTCGACGGGCGGCGCGGGCCGGACGAGGGACTGCTCGCGCCGCGGGTCGCCCGCCACGCCGCCGTAGCAGGCCGCGACGTGCAGGTCGTCGCCGGCCGCCCGCTGGACCACCTCGGGCAGCCCGCCGATGTAGCGTCCGCCGGCCTCGGCGCCCAGCAGCAGCACCCGGCCGTCCTTGTGCGCGAGCTTCAGGCCGCCGGGCACGCCGTGCGCGTGGAAGGTGTAGACGGACGCCTCGGGGTCCGGGGTGGTCTCCTCGGTGCCGACGACGTGGAACTCGTCGCCGAGGCGGAGCACATGGGCGCGTTCCCGCATGTCGCGGTAGTGCCGCAGCCGTCGTTCGCGCAGCCGCCTGCGGCCGTCGTCCGGCATCGACTCACGGCCCTCGAAGCGGTGGTCCGCGCCGACCAGCGGGCGGGTGTCCACGTCGCTGTCGCGGAACCGCACGCCGTCCACGGTGACCCACTCGCGGTCCACGGCCGGGGCGGGCGCGTCGGCCGGCGGATCGAACGGCACCCAGTCGCCGTACGCGTCGTCCGGGTCGGCGTCGACGAGCGCCGGCACGGGGGCGCCTGCCTCGTCGGTGCCGTCGGTGCCGTCGGTGCCGTGGTCCAGGAGGCGTCCGTCGCCGCTGGGCGCCCACACCCTGCGGCCCAGCCGTTCCGCCACGGCCCGCGCCAACTGGCCGTCCTGGGCGCCCGCGTAGGGGCTCACCAGCACCACCGGGACGTGGGGCGGCAGCGCCGCGAGCGCGGGGTCGGCGGCCAGCAGCCTGGCCAGCCCCCGCGGGTCCAGCTCACGGCCGTCGGCGATCAGTCCCTCGTGCCAGCCGGCCTCGGCCGCCACCACGTAGGCGGTGTCCCCCCAGGGCGCCGCCTCGTCGGAGACGCGGCTCAGCCGGCCGTCCCGCTGCTCGTACAGCCGGATCCGTGAGACGTCGGGGGTGGTGAGGCCGGTGCCGGTCCAGTCGCGGCCGCGCGGGGTGCCGTCGCGTCCGGTCAGCAGCGTGGCGGCGGACAGCAGGGGGTCCGGGGCGGCGGGGGCGGTGGGGGCGGTGGGGGCGGTGGGGGCGGTGGGGGCGGTGGTGGGAGCGGCTGTGTCGGGCGCGGCTGTGTGCCGCCCGGCCATGTCGGATGCGGTTGTGTGGTGCCCAGCCATGTCGGACGCAGCCCTGCCGGACCCGGCCGTCTCGGACACCGCCGTGTCAGACGTCGCCGTGTCAGGCGCCGTGCTGAAGGCCCAGTCCGCGTCGGCCGGCAGGGTGCGGCCCGGCCCGGTGGGGGCGGCCGGGGGTGCGGTGTCGCGGCCGGTGGAGCGGGGCACCGGTGCCGGGAGGGTGCGCGGCGCGTCCTCCGGGGAGGCGGACTGGGCCGGGCTCGCCCGGTGCCAGGCGTCGGTGCCCGGTGCGCCGCCGAACGCGGACCAGGCGTGCAGCGTCAGCACCGGCTCGCCGGAGTCACCGGTCCCGGACAGGTCCGACGGGAAGTCGGTCCACCACACGGACCGGCCCAGCCACTGCGCGGTCCGCGCCGCCAGGTCCCCGGCGTCGGCGGACGGGCCCGCGAACGCCAGGACGACGGGCGTGGTCAGCTCCCTGCGCATCAACGGCAGGTCGTGCGTCATCAGTTCGAGGAACTCGTCGGCGGACACCAGGTACGACGCACCGTCGTAGGACAGGTGCAGCTGCTCCGGGTCCTGCCGGTCCGGGGTGACCCGCACCAGGTACGGGACCGGAGCGTCCGGGCCCTGCTTCCACGGCGCGTCCACCAGCCCCGCGGGCGTGCGGAACTGCGCCAGGTCGACGCTCGCCGGCCGCTGTCCGCCGGTGAAGTCGCGGCCGCCGCCGCGGGCCCCGTCCTGGACCGTGCGCAGCCCGGTGGCGGAGTACGCCCCGGTCTCCTCCAGTTCGTACGCCGCCGCCGTGTCCGGGTCGGAGGCGTCGCGGCCCACCGCGAAGGCGCGGGTGAGCAGGTCGCGCGCCTCGTCGCGCTCCGCCACGCCGGGGCGGGCGCCGGGCGTCAGGTGGAGCACCTGGCCGATGAAGTCCTCCAGGTCCAGGCCGGGCGCGGTGAGCGCCTCCTCGGCCTTGACCCGCGCCCAGAAGATCCGCGACCGCTCGACCTCGCCGACCTCGTCGGCCTCGATGTCCAGGGCGGTGGCGGCCTCGTCGTCGGGGTCGCCGTCGCGCATCCACTGGGCGGCGGCCTCCACCGCCGGCAGGTCCACGAAGCCGGCCAGCTGGTCGCCGGGCCACATCGCCCACTGCTCGGCGGCGGCGGCCAGCACCCGGCGGGTGACGTCCTGGTTCACTCCGGACGCGGCCTCCGGGTGCGCGGCGACCACCCGGCGCAGCAGGTCGAGGGTGAACGGGCCGGCGTCGTCGAAGTCGGAGTCGGCGCGCCACATGTGGTCGATCGCCGCGGCGCCGCGCAGCAGGTCGGTGAAGTCGGGGGCGTCGTCCACGTCGTGCCCGAATGTCAGACGCAGCGCCCGCACCAGGCGCAGCGTCCCGGTGCGCATCTCGTCCGACACCTGCCCGTCGCCGGGCGAGATCCCGGCCAGCTCCGCGAGGCGGTCCAGCTCCGCGTCCGCGGGCTCGGGCCGGAACAGGTCCCAGGCCCGGTGGCGGCCCTGCGCGTCGGCGTACAGCGTGCGCGTGTACCGGCCGTTGCTCCCCCGGGTCCCCTGCGCGCTGTAGGCCAGGCGCACGGTGCGTCCGGTGGAGTTCGCCAGGTGCTGCCCCATGGAGACGTCGCGCAGCGGGTCGGGGACGAACGGGCCGGGGAAGGCGTCGGCGACGGTGTCCGGGGCCGGCACGGCGCTGCCCCTGGGCGCGCCGCTCCAGCAGACCACCAGGTCGATCCAGTGGTCCTTCGGCAGGCTCGCCAGGCTCTTGCGGCGCCTGAGCCACGGCCCGGCCTCCCGCTCGTCGACCAGCCGCACGCTGCCGTCCCGCATGGCCAGCTGGAGCAGGCCGGGTTCGCCGTGCATGTCCAGGCGGTAGGCGGTGTTCTCCGGGCCCGGGCGCGGAAGGTCGTACTCCGTGGAGATGCGGCCGGTGGCCGGGTAGAGGTGGACGAACGTCGACATCCGGTCGAGGTGGCGGTCGTCGTCCTCGAAGTCCCGCGCGTACTCGGCGGCGTGGTGGGAGGCGCGGCCGATCTGCCTGCCGGTCGCCGAGCTGACGAGGGGCCGGGTGACGACCTCGTCGTACCAGTCCGGGACGTCGTCGTCGGGGTCGGGGCCGAGGCCGGGCGGGCTGGCGATCCAGTCGCCCTGGGGGACTCCGGGGCGCCGGACGGTGTCGACGGTGCTCACCGAGCCGGGGGCCGAGCTGAGGGTCGCCTCGCCGCTGTGCGCCCACACGGTCAGTCCGGTGCGGTCGGCGAGCCTGCGCGGCAGGTCGAGGTAGCCGTCGGCGGCGAAGGGGACGGCCAGCACGACCGGGGTGCCCTGGGGCAGTCCCTCCCGGGCGATGTCCGCCGCGACCAGTTCCACGAACTCGTCGACGCCCAGCTCACGCGTGGAGTTGTCGGGCAGCCGTGCCTCCACCCGGTCGTGCCCTCCGTCGGCGGCGACGACGTAGGGGGTCACGCCGGTGGGCCAGGGGGTCGGCGTGGTGTCGAGGATGTCGTAGCCGCCGGTGGCGTTGTCCTCCAGCCGGTCGCCGCGGGTGGTGTCCAGCTCGGCGATGTCGTCGTCGCCGTTCCAGTTGAGGCCCGGGACGCGGTGGCCGCCGACGGTGAAGTGGTGTGCGCGGTCCGGCGCGAGGACGCCCAGCTCCGCCAGGTGGAACGCGCCCAGCGTGGCCAGGCTGATCGCCGCGCCGGCCGCCGTCGCCCGGTCCACCAGACCGAACAGTGCCTCGCGCGTGTCCTGGCCGACGGCCGCGCCGGGGCCGAGGTGCAGCACGCGGCGGGCGATCCCGTCCACGTCCAACGGGGTCGCGCGCAGGGCCCGTTCGTGGCCGCGCAGGGTGTCCAGCGTCTGCACGGCGGCGGCGTCCGGGGTCAGGGAGACGCTGAACAGCGCCTGCCGGCCCAGGGCGGACGGGGTCACACCGTCGAGGGCGCCCGTGCCCGTCCAGTCGGCGGGGACGCGGGCCAGGGCGCGCAGTCCGACGGTGAAGTCGGCTGCGGCCAGGCGCGGTTCACCGGCGGGGAGGCCCTGCTGGAGGTCGTTCAGCGCGCGGTCCAGCCTCCGCAGGAACTGGGTGCGCGCGGTCTGTCCGCGCCGCCTGGCCGTCGCGGACTGCTCGGCGGTCTGCGGGCCGTCCCCGCGGCGGGCGTCGGCGCCGTACCCGGTGATCGACAGGCGCGGCAGTGCGGCGCCCGCCCGCCGGTTGCGCAGTCCGGCGGCCGCCACCTGCGACGCCAGCCGTTCGAGCGTCTGCTCGCCGCTCCTGGACGGCGCGGTCTTCCCCGGGTCGTAGGCCACCAGGCCGCGGGACGGCAGGGCGGGCAGCGGGCGGGCCGACGGCGGGGCGACCGGGCTGGTGAACACCGGGGTGGTGGATGCGGGGCCGGTGGGCACCGGCACCGAGGTCATCTCCACGCCCTCCATGGGCTCCCCGGCCGAGGAACGCGCCTTGGCGGGGGCAGCGCTCGCCGTGCCGTCACCGCCCGTGCTCCCGGCATCGGCGTCCGTACCGCCATCGGTGTCCGTACCGGGACCGGCGTCCGTACCGGGACCGGTGTCCGTACCGGGACCGGCGTCCGTACCGGGACCGGTTTCGGTAGCGATACCGCTGTCGGTGCGCGGTGCCGCGGGCAGTGGCGGGTCGACCGGGCGGCGGCCCTCCTGGGCCGTGCCCTGGTCGACGGGCCGGGCCTCCTGCCAGTCGGCGGCCGTCGGGCTGGTCAGGGTGATCAGCGAATCGACCAGCGTGGGCACCGGAGTGCCCGCGTCGTCCGTCCCGGAGAGCTCCACCGGGAAGCGGCTCCACCACACGCCGCGGCCCAGCCGCTGGGCGATCACGTCGGCGACGCCCGGGGCGGGCCCGTCGAACCCGTCGACCACCAGCAGGACCGGTGTCGTCAGGTCCTTGCGCCGCAACCGCACGTCCGCGGCGAGCAGTTCGGCGAACTCGGCGGCCGGCACCGGGAACGACTCGCCGCCGAAGCCCACGTGCAGGAGGTTGCCGTCCTGGAGGTCGACGGACGCCCGCACCAGGTACGGGACGGGCTTGTCCTTGCCCGACGCGTCCTGTCCGGCCCACGGGGCGTCGACGACCGCGTCCGCCACCCGGAACCTGTCCAGCGCCGGCAGCGAGGCCGCGCCGTCCTTCCAGTCGCGGCCGTCACCCAGCACGAGCCCCATGGTCGGGGACGCCTCGGACCCGTCGAAGGCACCGCGCGCCTCGAGGTCGTACGCCGCCGCCACGTCCGCGTCGGTCATGTCACGGCCCGCCGCGAAACCGCGGGTGAGCAGGGTCAGCGCGTCGCCGCGCAGCGTGTCGTCCACCTCGACGGCGGGGTCGAGGTGCAGCACCCTCGTGGTGAGCGCGTCCGCGTCCGGGCCAGCCGCCCGCAGTGTCTCCTCCGCCTTGACCCGCGCCCAGAACATCCGTGCCCGCACGGCCGGTCCCACGTCGTCGGGGCCGGCGAGCTTCAGCGCGGCGACGGCCGCCGCCTCCACCGCGGCCGTGTCCCGCAGCCATCCGGCGGCCGAGAGCGGCACCGGCAGGTGCACGAACCGGCTCACGCCCAGCCGGGCCCCGGACCGCCACGTCCGCGCCGCCGCGGCCAGCACCCGGCGGGTGGCCTGCCGGTCCGCCCCGGACGCGGCCTGCGGGTGCGCCGCGACGACCCGGCGCAGCAGGTCCGGCGAGAACGGGCCGGTCGGGCCGAGGTCCGGATCGACGTGCCACATGTTGTCGATCGCGGCGGCGCCGAGGAGGAGCGTCGGGTAGTCGTCGGCGTCCTCCACGTCGGGTCCGAGGACCAGCCGCAGGGTCCGCACCACGCGCAGCAGTTCGGCCCGGGTGCGCGGTGTCGGCTCGCCCTCGATGCCGGCGAGGGTCGCCAGCCGGTCCAGTTCGGCCTCGCCGGGCTCCGGGCGGCTGGTCTCCCACCACCAGCGGCGTCCGCGGGCGTCGGTGAACAGCACCCGCACCGGGTCGTCCTGGTAGTGGAAGGCGCCCTGGAGGGCGTAGGACATGCGCACCGTGCGTCCGGTGGTGTTCGACAGGTGCTGGCCCAGGGAGATCGCGTCGTCCTCGAGCGGATCGGCGGCGAACGGCACCGGGAAGGAGGAACCGACCTGCGAGAGGTCCTGCACCGCGCCGTCCTGCGGGGCCGAGGAGTAGCAGACCACCATGTCGACCCAGTGGTCCGCGGGCCGTCCGGACAGGCTCTTGCGGCGGCGCAGCCACTCCCCCGCCTCGTGCCGGTCGGCCGTCCGCGACCCGCCGCCGGCCAGCGGCATCATCAGGGCGCCGGGCAGGCCGTGGCCCGCGAGGTGGTACGCCTTGTCCTTCGGGCCGGGGTCGGGGAGCGGCAGCTTGGCGGAGTACGTGCCCGTGGCCGGGTTGAAGTGCACGAACTGCGTCATCTGGTCGAGGGCCGCGAAGTGGTCCTCGCGCGAGGGCAGTTCGGACGGATCGTGCAGGCTGCGGCCGATCTGCTGCCCGGTCAGCGTGCTGACGACGGGCTGGGACACCACGTCGCGGTGCCAGTCGGGGGCGCCGTCGTCGGTGTCGGGCGCCAGTCCGGGCCGGACCGGCAGCCAGGAGCCGTGCGGCAGCCCGTCCCGCCGGATCACGGCGATGGTGCTCTGCGCGGTGGCCGGGTCGGGGTGGCGGCGGGCCAGGCCGCTGTGCACCCACACGGTGCGGCCGGTGCGGTCCGCGACCTTCCTCGGCAGGTCGAGGTAGCGGTCGCCGGCGAAGGGCACGGCCAGCACGATCGGGGCGCCCGCGGGCAGGCCCTTCAGCGCCGGGTCGGCGGCGACCAGTTCGGCGAACTCGTCCGGGTCCAGGTCCTGTGTCGTGCCGTCGGGCAGCCGTGCCGTCACCGCGTCGTGGCGCCCGTCGGCCAGGACCACGTAGGGCGTCACGTCCCACGCCCACGGGGCCAGGTCGGGCATCCCCGGAAGGAAGCCGCCCGACGGGTCGGGCGTGAGGCCCTCGATGAAGAGGCCGTCCAGTTCGGCGGTGTCGGACCCGTCCCAGTTCAGGCCCGGTACGCGGTTCCCGACGACGGTGAGGTGCCGGGCGCGGTCCGCCGCGAGCACGCCCGCCTCGTCGAGCTGGAAGGCGGTGAGCGCCGCCAGGCTGTCCGCCCGCCCGGCCGCGGTCGCCCGCTCCACCATGGCGTACAGGTCCTTGCGCATCTCCGGGTCGACGAGCACGAACGGTTCCAGGTGCAGGATCCGCCGGGCGACCGCGTCCACGTCGAGCGCCCCGGTGCGCAGCGTCCGGTCGGCGCGGCGCAGCGCGTCCAGGGTCTCCACGGCGGCGGCGTGGCCGGTCGAGGTGACGGCGATCGTGGCCTGCCGTCCGAGGTCCGCGCGGCTCACCTGCTGGGCGGAGCCCACGGTGGCGCCCTGGCCCGGGACCCTGGCCCGGCCGCGCGAGGTGACCTTGAAGTCCCTCGCGGTCAGCCGGGGGCGGTCCTGCGGCAGGTTCCGCTGGAGGGTGTTCAGCGCGTGCTCCAGCTTCTGCGTGAACAGGTCGTGCGCGGTTCGCGCGCGCTGGTCGCCGCGCTGCCGGGCGGCCTGCTCCCGCACCTGCGCGGTGCCTTCCTGCCGGCCGTCGGCGCCGTACCCGGCGATGTCGACCTTCGGCAGCGGCACCCGGGTGCGCCGGTTGCGCAGACCGGCCCTGGCCACCTGGAACGCCAGCCGTTCGACGGCCTGCCGCGCGTCGGACGAGGGGGTCGTCCGTCCCTGGTCGAACTGGACGAGGCTCAGCCGGGGCAGCGGGGCGAGCGGGCGGCCCGACGAGGCGGTCGCCGCCGGTGCGGCGAACACCTGCTGCCCGTTCTCCGTGGTCACGGCGGTCGGGTCCGCGTCGGTTCCGGTCGGGCCCGCGTCGGTCATCTCCTGGTCGCCGGCGTCCGGTCCGGAGGGGTCGAGGCCGAAATCGAAGTCGAAGGCGTCGAAGTCGACGGTGTCGAAGTCGAAGGCGTCGAAGGCCGACAGGTCGAGGTCGTCGAGGATCGACATGTCGATGTCGCCGGCGTTCGTCATGTCGATGTCGGGCATGTCCGCGCCGGTTCCGGACTGCGGCAGCGGGGTCGCCGCCGCCTCCGGACCGGTCGTACCGGTCGTACTGCTCGTACCGGTCTGCGGCAGCGGCGCCGGGGCCGCCGTCGGCGAGCCCGTTCCGGCGGGTGCCGTGACGTCCGGGGTGGCCGCGGTCGCGGGGTCGGTGACATGCGTGCCGTCGGGGGCCGCAGCGTCCGTGGCGGGCGTGGTCCAGCGCGGGTGCAGGCCCAGGCCGGTGCGGAGGGTGTCGGCCAGTTCCGCGGCGGACACCGGTACGGCCCCGGTGCCGGTCCCCTCGTCCAGCAGGTGTCCGGCGACCCGGCGCACCGCGTCGCGGAAGCCGTCGCCCGCGTACCGGGCGTCGGCCAGGACCGGGTGCGGCTCCGCCGGCAGGACCAGGGAGACGGCGGCGGACCAGGCACGGGCGGTGTCCGCCGCGTCGGTGCCCTCGGGCACCGCGTCCGCGAAGTCGGCGTACTCCCGCGCCCACAGCCGCCGCGACGCGTTCGCGGCCGCCGTGGCCTGCGCGTCCGTCCAGGCGCCGGGCCGCGCCATCCGCACCCGGGCCAGGTCCGGGGCCTCCAGTGTGGTCGCGGGCAGCCGGTCGTCGCCGCGCAGCATCAGCTCGATCTGCTGGCCCGGGGAGAGCGTGATGCCCGCGGCGGCGAGCTCGTCCGTGCCGACGGTCTCGTCCGGTGAGGGGGCGGGCAGGCCGGACGGCAGGTCGTCGTCGGTGATCCGCGCCGCGATCCAGCGGCGCCCGTCGGCGTCCGCCGGGACGGCCGGGACCGCGTCCCCGGTGTCCGCGCCGAGGCCGCTCCCGGTGCCGGCCGGGTCGCCGGTGTCCCGCGCCGCGCCCAGCTCGTCCGGGGTGACGCCCAGGGTCCACAGGTGCGCCTCGGCGTCCTCCAGGGCGCGGCGCGCGTCGTCGACCGCGGCCCAGGCGTCGGCCACCGCCGTCCCGTCGCCGCTGATCCGCTCCGTCGTCGCGGCTTCGGCGGCGGCCGCGCGGAACCCGGCCAGCGCCGACGCGTGCGCGTCCCAGGCGGCCGCGAGGCCGACCGCCTCGCCGGTGCCGTCCGCGCCGTCCGTGCCGTCCGTGTCATCGGCTCGGGTTCCGGTGGAAGAAGGCGCGGGCGCGGCGGTGTTGGGCGCCGCCACGGCCATACCCGGCGCCGTCCCGTTGGTCACCGTGCCCGTGCCCGCGGGGTCGCCCTCGGCGGGTGTGGTCCGCCCCCACGTGCCGGGCGCGGCCGGCCGGCCGTCGGGGCCGGGCAGCAGCGCGACGGTGTACGTCCCCGTCGCCGGGTCGTGGTGGAGCGTGGTGGCGCTGTCGGTGCTCCACCAGTTGCGGGCCGAGTTGCGGGCGCCCTCGCCCGGGATGCTGCCCTGCGCCGGGGCGCCCGACGGCCGGGCGTGCGGCACCACAGCGACGACCTCGGCGTACCCGTCCATGCCCAGCAACTGCGGGTCGCGCAGCACCAGTTCGCCGAACTCGCTCGGCGGCACCGGACCCGGCATGCGGAGCCCGCCGGCGTCACCGTCGGCGACGTACACGAAGGGCGCCGGACGGTACGGGTCGGCCTTCCAGGGCGCGGGCTCGGTGCCGACCGGCACGAGCGTGCCGTCGGGCGCGTACCCCAGCAGGGTGACCACGGAGGGGTCGAACGTGCCGGGCGGCCGGTTGGCGCCGTCCAGCCCCCGGCCCCAGGCCTCGCCCTGACCGTCCGTCAGGAGCCGGTCGGCGTCCAGGGCGCCCTGCTGCTCCAGGTGGTGGGCGGCCACCTCGTGGAACTGCCACGGGTCGCGGCCCGCGGCCGCCGCCCGCCGCGCCACGAGGACCGCCTCGCCGTACCGCGCCGGGTCGGGGGCGGGCAGGTGCAGCACCGCGGCGGCGAACGCGCCCCGGTCCGGCTGGGGGCCGGTCACCTCGGCGATCCGGTACGACGCCCACAGCAGCCGCGACCACTCGTCCTCGCCCAAGGGGTCACCCGCGTCGAGTCCGAGGACCTGCCGGGCGACGGTCTC
Source organism: Streptomyces griseoloalbus (assembly GCA_014650015.1). Classification (GTDB taxonomy): domain Bacteria; phylum Actinomycetota; class Actinomycetes; order Streptomycetales; family Streptomycetaceae; genus Streptomyces; species Streptomyces griseoloalbus. Next base: position 95,060 of record BMUD01000008.1, on the reverse strand, counting down.
GCGGTGGGAGGATGCGGCGAGGCTGTCGAGCATGCGGACCAGGCCCGGCAGTCCGATCCAGCCGGTCAGGGGGCCGCGCGCGCCGGCGTCCCACCGTCGTGCCGCCTCCGCCAGCAGGCCGCGGTGGTGGTCCGGCGTGTACTGCGGGACCTGCCCGGCCGGGAATCCGCCGTGGTAGCCGGTGAGGATCTGCTGGTACAGGTCGAGGGTGAACCGGCGGGCGCCGTCGCGGTCCAGCCGCGGGTCGGCCTCGCGCATCAGGTCGAGCGCGCCCATGCCGCGCAGCAGGTCCGGGTATTCGGCGGTCTCGTCGACCGTGGGGCCGAAGACCTGCCGCAGCGCGCGCACCAGCCTGAGGGTCCGCTCGCGGGTCGCCTCCGGGACGGGCCCGGGGCCCTGGTGCAGCCCGGCGTCGCGGGCCCGCCGGTCCAGCGCGTCCCCAGCCGGCTCCGGACGGAACATCACCCACGGCCGGGTACGGCCGCGCGCGTCGGAGAAGACCCCGATGTACGTCGTGGGATCACCGGGCCGGGTCTCGCCGGTGGAGTTCATGAACTGCGTGGCGAACACCGTGCGGCCCGTCTCGTTGGCCGTGTCCTGGCCGACCGCGACGGTGCCGAGCGGGTCGGGCACGAACGGCAGCGGGCCCTCGACGTGGTACCCGGGCACCTCGCCGATGCCGGCGGGTGTCGCCGCGTAGCAGATGAGCAGCACCACGGGGTGCTCCGGGGCGAGCGAGGCCAGGCTGCGGCGGCGGGCCAGCGTGCGGGCGAAGCGCGGCCCGTCGTCGTCCCGCCGGCCCTGCGGGGTGTGCCAGACGACGGCGCCCGGCGTGCCGTGGTTGTTGGCGAAGTACGGCGCCGGCAGGTTGAGTTCGGTCCACGGCAGGGGGGCGGGGTCGCCGCCGGGGCCGTAGGCGTTGCGCAGGTGGGTGTAGGACGTGACCGTGCCGAGCCGGCTGTGCGCCAGCGTCCGCGCCCAGCCGCCGCCCGGCGCCTCGGAGAGGTCCATCGAGATGTAGCCCATGGACCGGTGGTCCTGGGTGGCGACGGAGAGGGCGGACACCCGGTCGTCCGGCTCGGCGGCGGGCAGCGTACCGGCGGGGGCCGGGGTGTTGACGAACCACTGACCGCGCGGCGCCTGCTTCACCTCGTCCAGCAGCAGGACCATCGAGCGGCCCGGCACGTTCGGCAGGCGGCCGATGCCGGCCCGTCCGGTGGTGGCCCACACGTCGCGGCCGAGCCGGTCGGCGAGCCCGCGCGGCAGGTCGAGGGAGTCGGCGGCGGACCGCTCGACGTGGAGCAGCACCGGCGGCCGGGCGGGGTGGCCCGCCAGGTCGCGGTCGAGGGCCATCAGCTCGTGGAAGACCTCGGGCGGCACGGGGCGCGCGAAGCCGCCGAGCCCGCGCACCACGACCGCGTCCGGCCGGGCGGACAGCAGCACGAGATACGGGTCGGGGTCGCCGGACGTGGGCCGCCACGGCGCGGGCTCGGGCCCGCTGTGGCTGGTCGTGCCGTCGGCGGCGCGGGAGATCCTGCCGGTGCTGCCCGTGTCGAAGTCGGCCGGCAGGGGGCGGCCGAGCCAGTTCCAGCCGCGCGGGCGGCCCTGGGCGTCGGTGAGCCGGAAGTCGGCGTGGAACGCGCCGCGTTGGGCGAGGTAGTGGGCGGACAGCGCGGCCAGGGTGCCGGCGCCGGCCGTGACGGGGGCGGTCGCCAGCCGGACCAGGGCGCCGCGCGCCGCGGCGTTCACCGTGTCGGACGGGTCGAGCAGCAGCACCCGGCGGACCACTGCGTCCAGGTCCAGGAAGCCGCCGCGCAGGTCGGGGTCGGCGTCCCGGAGCCGGTCCAGCCGTTCCAGCGCGCGGTCGGCCCGCTCGCGGTCGACGCCGTTGAGGGCGCCCAGGCCGTACAGCGCGTCGAGGACCGCCTCCCGGTGCCGCTCCGCCTCGTCGGGCAGCACGGTCACGGGCGCGGTGCCGCCCGGGTTCTGCCCGGCGGTGGGGGTGCCGGACGGGTTCGGCGCCTGCGGCACCGGAGGGCTCGGCAGCTGCGGCACCGGGTGGTTCGGCTCGGCGGCGACGGGCCGGGTGTGAATGGTCCGGCCGGACGGTCCGGGGCGGTGCGGGAGCACGGAGCGGGTGCCGCCGCCGTCACGGGGGCCGGTGGCCGTCGCCGGATTCCCTTCGAGTTCGTCCAGCAGGCGCTGGGCATGCTCGTCGGGGAAGAGGCCGTCGCGTGCGACGTGCTCGCGCAACTCCCGCTCGCTGAACGGGTGGACGTTCCAGTAGCGGCCCCAGTTGTCCGTGTAGTCCAGCCGCGGGTCGTGGCCGGCCACGTCGTTCAGGGCGAGCTGGGCGCCGCGCATCACCTCGTGGAAGGTGTGGTGGTCCACCGTCAGCGAGACGGCGAGCATTCCGGCCCGGATCAGCCCCAGGTCCAGGTCGAGACCCCACTGGTCCCGCATCCGGGCGGCGTGCAGCATGAAGCGGTACGTGGATCCGGCGGTGCCGGTGGCCACCAGCCCGCCCGTGTCCTCCGAACGCCCCTGGAAGTCCGCGCTCATCGCGATGTCGTACACCGAGGTGGCGGGCATCCACGTCAGCCCGGAGTCGTTGACCGCGAAGAGGCGCTCCGCCCCGCTCAGCGGCGGACGCGCGTCCTCCGGACGTGTCCGGATCGTCACCGACCGCTCCAGCTCCTCGACCGCCGCCGCCTTCTCCTCGGCGGGCAGGTCCGAGGCCTGGATCTCCCCGAAGCGCCGGGTGAACTCGGCGTAGGCGTCGCGCTGCCGCCGGCTCGGCCGCTCCGCCGCGATCTCCGGGTGCTGCTCCTCGGGGCCGCCGAGCATGGACGGCACGAAGTCCTTGGAGATGCCCTCGTACAGGAGCGCCACCAGTTCCCGCAGGTTGCCGCTGCGCAGCACCTGCTGCAGTGCCGGGCGGGACGTGCCGACGACGCCCGCCTTGTACTTGCTGGTGTCGCCGAACATAGCGAGGTTGCGCGGATGGTCCCGGCGGGCCGTCGCCCACGCGGCGTTCGCCATCTTCCGGTACTCGGCGACCACCGCCTCGTGCTCGGCCAGGTACGCGCCGAGCCGCTTGTCGAAGGCGGCGGACTCCTCGGCGTAGCGGATGCGCGCCCGGACCCACGGCGGGGCGTCGCTGTTCCGGCGCTCCCGGCCCGGCTGCCCGGGACGGGTCGGCGGCCGTGACCTGGCCCGCCCGCCACCGGCCGTGGAACCGGCCGGACCGGACTCGGCGGTCACGGGCCCGGCGGACGCGGGCCGCGTGGACGCAGGGTCGGTGGCCGTCGCAGGGCCGGTGGCCGTCGCCGGGTCGGTGGTGGTCGCCGGGTCGGTGGCCGTCGCGGGGTCGGTGGTGGTCGCCGGGTCGGTGGTGGTCCCCGGTCCGGTGGCCGGTGCGGGCGCGGTGCTCACCGGCCGCGTGGGCTCGTCGGACCGGACGGGTGCGCCGGCGGGCGTCGTACGGCCCGACGCTCCCGGACCCGCCGGAACCGCCGGAGCCGACGGACCCGCCTGCCCCGCCGGCGCCGACGGGACCTGACGGCGGTCGTCGATGTCGACCGTCACGACCCGCCCCTGCGCCGGGTCGGTGGCGCTGCGCACCCGCTTGGCGTCCACGGTGAGGGCGAAGTCCCGCACCGTGACGGGCCGCGACCCGCCCCCGCCGCCCTGGAACGTCCGCAGGACCTGGCCCAGCCTGGCCCCCAGCGCCTTGGCGACGGCGTCGGCCCGCTTCTGCCCGCTGCTCTGCGAACGGTTGCCGTGGCCGGTGACGGTGACCGCCGGCATCGGCAGTCCGTGCGCGCGGTTCCACAGGCCCGCGCGGGCCAGCGTCGTGGCCAGGCCGTCGATGGTGTCGGCGTCCGCGGCGGAGAGCGCGTGCTCCTGCTCCTCGAACCGGATCGTCCGCTGGTACCTGCGCGGCGCGTGGCCGTGCAGCACCACCGTCGTCAGCGGGTTCACGACCGCGGGCGAACCCTCCGACAGCAGGGCCGCGTTGACCTCGTGGGCGGACTCGCCCGGCCGCTTGCTGTAGGCCCGGAAGAACCACTGGTCCTTGTGCTCGACCACCGGCGCGGCGGCCCGGATCACCTCCCTGGCGCGGGCTCGCGCGCCGGCCGCCTCACGGACCGCCAGGGCGTGCTCGGGCCGGTCCTCGTCGAAGTACCAGGGCAGTTGCTCGGCCCGGTGGACCTCGGCCAGTGCCCTGGCGGCCCGCGCGAAGCCGTCCAGGCGGGCGGTCCGCGTCCCGTCGTCGCCGGCGCGCCGCGCCTCGGCGGCGCGCTGCTCGGCCGAGCGGGCCAGCCGGTCGAGTTCGTCCTCGCCGTAGCGGTCGAGGTTCTCGTCGATGACGTCGTCGAGGAGTCCGGCCGGGATCTCGCCGCGCGAGTGGTTCTCGTTCTCCAGCGTGATCTGGTGGGTGCCGTCCTCGCTGGCCAGCACCACCTGCGCGAAGTGGTACGGGGCGTGCGGGCCCACCGGGTCGCCGGGCTTGGCGTGGTTGTGTGTGAACAGCTGCGCGCCGCTGTCGTTCGTGGTGCTGATCGACTGGATCAGGTAGCCCTCGCCGACTCCCGCCCACGCGTGCTCGTTGACGCCGATGCGCCGCGCGGCGGCGGCCAGCGGGGTGCGCAGCGGGTTGTCCCGCGGCTCGTAGCTCAGGGCGCTGCCGTAGCGCTCGCCGGGGGTGGGCGCGCCGACCACGCCACCGGTGAAGCGGTTGTCCCGGCCCGTCTGGCGGGCGGCCCAGCGGGGGGTGACGCCGTCGGCGGGCCGCGCGCCCTCGGCGACCTCCGTCAGCGCCTGCGCCAGGTGGTGGGTGCCGGTGACCTCCCGGCCGTGCAGGCCGTTCACCGGGGCGGTGGTGACCGCGCCGGACGGGTCGCGGAAGGCGATGTGGGACAGGGGCGCGGCGGACTCGCCTGCCACCATCTGGGCGAAGTCCCGGGTGAAGGCGTGCTCCGAGGTGCCGGACTCCGTCAGGAACTCCGGCTCCACCCGGAACAGGGGTTCGCCGTAGGAGCCGTCGTCCTTCGGCAGCAGCACGCCCACCGACTCGTCGGCCTTCAGCCGCACCCCGGCCCCGGCCGCCGCCAGCGCCGCCGAGGAGCGTTCGATCGCCGCGCGGGTGGCGTACACCTGGCGGCTGCGGCCGTTCCCGCCGTCCTCGGGCGCGAACGTCGCCAGGGTGCGGTCCTCGGAGATGCGCAGCGGCGGCCGGTCGGCCGTCCGGACGGTGCCCTGGTCCTGGCGCGGCATCACCAGCGCGGGCGCGTCCGTGCCGTCGTCGGCCCGGACGTCCCCGGCGGTCACCGGGGGCGGCGGGGTGAACAGGACGCCGTCGCCGTGCCGGTCGATGACGCCGTAGTCGCGGGTCGTCAGCGGCCGGGCCCTGCGCTCCTCGATCCGCCGTTCCTGGACGGCCTGTTCGACCATGCGGTCGAACTCCGCGTCCCCGTCGCTGGTGGACCCGTCGTCGTCGGTGTCGGGCTCGCTCTCGCCGCCGAGGTCGCGGGCCCCGGGCAGACCGCCGTCCGCGGGCGGTTCGGTCGAGGCCCAGCGCGCGCCCGTGTCCGCGGCGCCCAGCTCCAGCATGAGGTGGCGGGTGCCGGCCGTGGGGTGCGTGGCCACGCCGACCGGCGCCTCGGGGTACCAGACGCGGCGGCCGGTCGTCCCGGCGACGAGGGACGCCACGGTCGCGGCGTACGCCGGCGGCAGCGCCAGGACGATCTCCGCGCCCCGGGGCCGCCGGGCGTCGTACGAGATGAGCATGGCGAGCTCTTCGGGGCTGTCCACCAGGAAGGTGCGCCCCGGCATGGCGATCTCGACGGCGCGGCCGGCCGGGCGGGCGGCGACCAGGTACGGGTTCCGCCACGGCGCGGGCTGCGGCACGACCCGGCCCCGGCCGCGCACGGCGTACGACTCCAGTTCGGGGACGCTCTGCCCCGGCGCGGTGTAGTCGCGGCCCACGGGGTTGCCGGCGTCGTCGCGCAGCAGGGTGGCCTCGTCGAGGGCGCCGCGCCCGGTCTCGATCTGCCGCTCGACGAAGTACAGGGAGAGGGCGTCGGCGGTCGCGAGGTCGTCGGAGGAGGCGTCGAGCGCCAGCGAGCCGAGCAGGTGGAAGTCCGCGGGCCCGGGCCCGGCCGCTCTGTCCATGTGCAGGACCTGCCGGGCGAGGCGGACCAGTCCGCCGCGCAGCGCCTGCTGCGTCTCCCGTCCGCCGGCCTGCTCCACGACGAGGTCGTACACGGCCTCGGAGGTCTCCCGGAGCCGGTCGCGCGGCACGGTCGCCCGGAACGGGCCGAACAGCAGGTCCAGCCAGCCCGGGTCGGTCCAGACCGGGGGCTCGTCGTCGTCGGAGTCCGGCTCGGAGTCCGACTCGTCGGACGCCTCCGCGAGCGGGGACAGGCCGCGGCCGGCCGGCAGCGGCGGCGGGACCGCGCCGTCCGGGCCGGTGTCCGGGGTGGGCGCGGGCAGCGACACCGGGTCGACCCACGCCGGCTCCCGGCGCTCCACCGGGGCGCCGCGGCGGGCGTCGGCCCAGCTCGTGCCGTCCGGCGGGGTGTGCAGTTCGACGTCTCCGGCGACCGCGGCCCACAGCTGGAGGTGACGCGGGCGCAGACCGGTCTGCGCCAGCCCGTCGGGGGCGGTCTCGCGGAACGGGCCGAGCAGGCTGCCCGGCGCGTGCAGCCGGCCGGGGTGGTCCGCGTCGCGCGTCTCGTCCCGCAGGAACAGCTGGTGCCCCAGCTCGTGCGCGAACTCCACCGGGTCGGCGTCGGCCCACCAGGCCCGCTGGTTCATGGGCCGGTCCCGGTCGACGAGGTCCACCGTCAGGTGGGGGTCCTCGTCCGGCGCGACCCGCTCGACGGTGACGTGCAGCCGGTCGCCGCCCGGCAGCCGGTGCCCCGGCCGGTTGTAGAACTCCTCGACGCCCTGGAGCACCCGCTCCATCACGGCGTCGGTGTCGGTGCGTTCGCCGTCCCCGCGCAGGGCGAGGCGCACGGTCAGGTCGGTGACGGTCTCCCCGCCGTGGGCGAAGCGCCGTACGTCGAAGGCGGACCGCACGACGATCCGCGGGCGGTCGTCGAGGCGCGCACGGGGCGGCGGTGCGGGCTCGGCCGCCGGGTCCGTCGCGGTCCGCGTCTGCGTCTGCGGCTGCGGCTGCGGCTGCGGCTGCGGCTGCGGGGCGGTGTCGGCGTCCTGGTGCAGCGGGATGCGCAGGGCCGTGTCGCCGCCGTTCTCCGGCACCAGGTACAGGGCCGTGGAGTCCGCCACGATCCGGTGCGGTGTCACGTCGTGGTCGAGGTCGGCCATCACGAGGGCGAGGGTGTCCATGTTGGCCACCCGGCCGATCCAGCCGCTGTCGCCGCGCAGGATCGCGCCGGTCGCCTCGTGCACGAAGTCGTGGCCGAAGCGCGTCCACCCGGACGGCGGGATCTCCGGACCGCCGGGCAGCCTGATGTGCCCGGTGTCGGCGACGTCGTAGCGGAACGGTTCCGAGCGCGACTCGGCGGGACGGGTGTAGGTGAACCACCGGCCGGGCCGGGGCCCCTCGGTGTCCGGCGCCGCGTCCGGGCCGGTGCCGGTGTCCGTCGCCCTGCCCTTGCCCTTGCCCGCTCCCTCGCCCGTGTCCGGGCCCGTGTCCGTTCCTGTGCCGGGCGGGGTGTCCGCCGTGGCGGTGGGCCCGGAGGCGGCGAGCGCCGGTACGCCGGTGAGGGGGACGACCGCGTTCGGGTCGACACCGCCGTAGCGGGGCCGCATGACGGTGACCGGGCGGCCGATCGGCCACTGCTCCGCGACCGGGTCGAGACCGTCGTCGGGCGAACCGCCCGGCAGACCGCCCCGGGCGCCGCCCGGACCACGGGTGGCGACCTGCCGGGGCCCGCCGCGGTGGTCCTCGACCGTGATGTCCACGGTGCCGGTGCCCGCCTCGGACGCGGTCACCCGGCGGTCGCGCGCGGAGACCGGCTCCACGGTGAACCGGTCGGCGGTGACGTGCGGCCCCGGTGTGCCGTCCTGGAGCGCCGCCAGCGCGTCGGCGAGCTCCTGCCGGAACGAGGCCGCGACCGCCTCGGCGCGCGCCTTCGCGATGTCCCGGCCGGTCAGGAGCCCGCCGCGCCGGCCGGTGACCTTGACGTCCGGGAGCGGCAGCCCGTTGGCGGTGTTCCACAGGGCGGTCCTGGCCACCACCTTGGCCAGGTACCGCAGGGAGTGCTGGGCGCCGTCGGGCGTCTGCGTGGCGCCCTTGTCGAAGGAGAGGGACACCGGCAGCGCCTGCTGGCCGCGGACCACCACGGCGGTGAGCGGATTGGCCTCCGCCGCGGGCTTGTCGGCCAGCAGTTCCGCGTTGGTGTCGTGAGCCGACTCGCCCGGACGCTGCGAGTACATCCGCATGTACCACTGGTGCTTGCCCGGGATGACCTGTTCGATCCGGCCGACGCGCTGCGCGGCGGCCCGGGTGGCGCCCTCCAGGGTGCGCTGCGCGGCGGCGCGCTCCGGTGAACCGGCGGGCGCCGCGCGCATCTCCGTCTGGGCCTGCTTCGCCCGTACCAGGGCCAGCGTCAGATCGAGGTAGCCGCGCAGCTCGGTGAGGTGCTCCTCGCCGCCGGACTCCTGCCGCTGCTCGATCTCGCCGCGCAGGCGCGCCGCGGTCTCCCGCAGACCGTCCAGGCTGTGTTTCCTGAGGTTCATCTCGACGGCCCTGCGGTGCCAGCTGTTGCGCTGCGAGGCGCGCGCGTGGTTCTCCAGGGAGATCTGGGTGCTGCCGTCCTCGCTGGCCAGGACCACGGTTCCGAAGTGATAGCCGAAGTGCGAGCGGTTGGCGGCGGCCTGCGGCTTGGCGTAGTTGTGCTCCAGGCTCGGCTGGCCCTCCCCGCCCTGCGCCGCGACGGACTGGACGACGTAGCCCTCGCCGACGCCGGCCCACGCGTACTCGTTGATCCCGATCCGGCGCGCGGCGTCCGACAGGGCGTCGCGGCGCGGGTCGACCGGCTCGGCGAGGCTGAGCGCGCTGCCGTAGGCGCGGCCGGGCAGCGGACCGGCGTCGCCGCCGGTGGGCCGGTCGTCGCGGCGGACGTACGAGGCCGCCCACGCCGGATCCGCCGTCTCCGGCGCCACGTCGCCGTCCGCGACACGGCCCAGGGCGTCGGCGAGGTGGTGCGTGCCGGTGACCTCCACCCCGTCGGAGGCGTTGACCGGCGCGGTGACCACCAGGCCGGTGCGGGGATCGCGGAAGACCATGTGCGACGTGCGGGAGTTCTCGGCCAGCATGTCGGCGAAGTCCCGGCAGACCTCCTCCGAGGACTGCCCGGAGCGGGTCAGGAAGTCGGGCGTCACGCGGAACAGCCGCTTGCTGCCCCCGTCGGGCGTGGGCAGCAGGATGCTCAGGTCCTCGTCGGTCCGCAGCCGCACCGCGAGACCCGCACGGGCCAGATCGACCGACGCGCGGGCGACGGCCTCGGGCGTCGCGAAGACCTGCTGCCCGTACGCGCCGTTCTCGACCGCGAGCGTACGGTCCGGGGAGATCCGCAGCACCGGCCGCTCGGTGGCGAGCGTCTCGTGGTAGTCCTGCATGGACATGCTGAGTTCGGGGGCGTCCTCCGAGTCCGTCAGCGCCCGCGGACTCTGCCGGGCGTCCCGGACGGCGCCGGGCTTGCGGAAGAGCACGCCCTCGCCGCGGTGGTCCACGACGCCGTAGTCCCTCGTGGTCAGCGGCTTGGGCCGGCGCGCTTCGACGCCCTCGGCGTGCTCGGAGTCGCCCCCGTACAGGTCGACGATGTCGGCGACGTCCCCTTCGCTGCCGTCGTCCGTGCCCGGTCCGACGGAGGTCCACGCGGTGCCGGGGCCATCGGGGACGGGTCCCAGGGTGATGTGGTCGGTGCCGGACCGCCAGTCCGTGGACGGACGGGGGTCGTGCTCCGAGTACCAGACCTTGGAGCCGGTCAGGTCGGCGACGTGCCGGGCCAGGAACTCGATGTCGTCGTGCGGGAAGGCCAGGACGATGTCGGCGCCCGGGGGCCGCCCCGGGTCCCGCGTGACGAGCCGCGCGATCTCACCGGGGTCGTCGAGGGTGAACCTGCCGCGGGGCGTGACCAGGTGGACGGCTTCCGTGCCCTCCTGGGCGAGGACGACGTACGGCTGCGTCCACGGCGCGGTCCAGGTGGTCAGGCCGCCGTCCTCGGTCTCCACCCCGTAGGCGTTCAGGGGCGGCACCTGGTCGCCGGTGCCGATCCAGTTCCGCGCGACGCCGTTCGCGGTCTGCACGTGGGTGTCCCGGCCCAGGGCGGCGTCGTGGCGCGTCAGGTACTCGGCGAGGCGGTCGGCGTCGGCGAGTTCCTCCGGGGAGGCGCTGAGCGCCAGCGAGCCGAGCATCATCAGGTGCCGGCCCTGCACGGCGGCGTCGTCGTCGAGGCCCAGCACCTCCCGGGCCAGCTCGTTCAGTTCGTCCCGGACTCCGGTGGCGACGGACGTCGGCGCGGCGTTCGCCCGCGCCAGTTCCCGCAGTGACTCCGCCGTGTCGACGAGGGTCTCGTGCGAGTAGTCGCTGCGGGCGGCGGGGCCGAAGAGGGTGTCGAGCCAGACCTCCGGGACGGTCCGCGCGGCGCCGTCCTCACTGTCGGTGTCGCTGTCGCTGTCGCTCGGGTCGTCGAACCGGAACTGCGCCAGCGCCTCGGACTCGGTCCGCGGCATGCCGCTGCGGCGCCTGGGCGGCTGCTGGTACGCCGGGCCGTCCTCGGGCCCGGTCGTCTGCCCGGTCTTCGGTTCGGCGCCGGACAGCGTGCTCAGCTCGTACGCCTCCTCCTCGCCGTCCAGGCCCGGGACGTCGCCGCCGGCAGGGGTGCCGGGCGACGGCGCGGGGTTCGCCGCCGGCTCGGCTGCCGGGGTGCCGGCCGACGGCGCGGAGTTCGCCGCCGGCTCGGGTGCCGGGGTGCGCGGGAGCAGGGGCGCGAAGTCCCCGCCTCGGCGGCGCAGTCGCAGGTGGGGGGAGTCGGAGGACGGGCCGGGGTAGGTGTGGGCGGTGCCGTTCTCCTCGACCAGGGTGACGGTGGTGCCGGTCGCGGCGGCGGCCCACTCGGCCACCGCGCGGTCGGCCGCCGGGCCCCACGGGGCCTCGGAGAGGTGACGGCGCAGGTGCCCTTCCAGGGCCTCCGCGCTGGGCGTGGGCGCGCCGCGGCGGACGTTCATCGGCGGGGGTGTGAAGAGCGTGTCGCGTTCGGCCGGGGTGCCGGGCAGGCCGTTCAGGCGCATCAGCCGGGCGGGGGGCGAGTCCGCGCGGTTGCGCAGTCGCCGTGCCTCGCGCCGGTCGAGGCCGGGCTGTTCGGCGGCCAGGTTCAGGGCCGTGGACAGCGCGCCGAAGAAGCCGTTGCCGCGGCCGGTGACGGTGCCCTGGGTGTAGGTGGCGCCGTCGGGTGCGGTGAGCACGCCGTCGCGGGCGAGGCGGTAGCGCGGGCCGGTGCTGTCGGCGGGCGGCATCCAGGGCGGGGTGGCGTGGCTGCGGTGCGCGGGCGGCTGCTGCGCCGCGGGCGTGGCGCCGCTGTCCGTACCGGTGCCCGTTCCCGGGTCCGTCGTGGCCGCGGGGGCCGGCAGCGGGGTGGCGGCCGGGGGCGGGGTGCCGGGCGGGAGGGCGGCGTGGAAGAAGCCGTCGGCGGTGAACAGGACCGGGTCGGCGGCGGGGTCGACGGCGGCCGGGTCGGTGCCGGGCGGGAGGAAGAGCTGTTCGTGTCCCTCACCGGTCACGACGGTGAGCGGGGTGCCCAGGACGCGCGCGGCGAGGGCGGGCAGCAGGTCGGCGCCGCCGTGGTCACCGGCGCGGCGCTCGGGCACGGCCGGCGAAACGTCCACGCCCCGCGTGCCACCCGCCTCCGTGTCCGGCCCGCCGCCTTGCCGGGGTTCGGCCGTGAAGGGCCGGGACAGGGCCGCGACGGCCAGCGCGACCCGCTGCTCGGGGGTCGGCCAGAACGTCACCGGGAGCCGGCCCAGCGCGTCGAACTCGGCCTGCTGCGAGGGGGTGAACGTCACTCCGGCGGCGTCGATCTCGGCCTGGGTGAACGTGTCCTCGACGTCCAGGGCGAGGGCGTCGAGGAGGTCCTGGTTGCGGTCCTCGCCGAGCGCCCACGCCAGCCGGTCACGGGCGGTGCCGACGGCCTCGGCGGTGACCGCGGGGTCGCCGGGGGCGGCGGTGAAGCGGCCGGCGAGGTCGGTTCCGAGCAGGTGCGGCAGCCGGCCCCGCTGCCCGGCGGCGGCGAGCAGCGCGTGGAAGAACGAGGCGCCGTCGTGCGGCACGTCGTGCAGTTCGCGCACCGTACCGCCGTCGGGCGAGGTGAGGGTGCGGGGGGCGCCGTCGGTGCCGTCGGTGACCGTGTACGGCTCGGGCGCCTCGGAGCGCCACTCCGGCTCGGTGTACTCCTGCGGCCGGTCCGGCACCGGGACCGTGGCCGAACCCTGGTGGTGGGCGGTGAGGCGGGAGGCGGCGAGGTGCAGCCGGTGGTGGTCCGCGGCGGCGTCACCGGTGCGCTGCTCCCAGCGGCGCACCTCCTCGCGGGCGTTCTGCCAGGCGGCGACGGCCGGGGACTCGGCCACCGCCCGCGGCAGGACGGTCGGCAGGTCGGGCCGGCCGTCGCCGAGCGCGGCCTGTTCCTCGGCGCTGAGGTCGAGCCAGGTCTCGCGGGCCCGCGCCCGGGCGTCGTAGTAGCGCTGCTCGGCCGTGGCGAGGTCGCCCGCCGCCTTCGCCTGGTCGTCCCAGGCCGCGCCGACCTCGTCGGGGAACGTGCCGTCGTCCAGCAGGCCGTACTCCCGGGCGACGTCCTCGCGCAGCCAGACCAGGGCGGTGGTCTCGCTCTCGGCGCCGCGCGGCCCGCGCCTGGCCTTGCCGAGCGCGCGCAGCGGGCGGCTGTCGGTGAGCCGGTGGTCCGCCTCGGCCACCGACAGCCAGGTCACCGGCAGCGCGAAGAGCATGCTGCGGTCGGCGACCACCTTGACGTGGGTGGCCTGGTGGGTGTCCGTGGTGCCCTTGAGCGTGGTGCCGTCGTTCGAACCGCCGATCGGGACCGTGGCACCCGGGTTGGTCATGCCCGCGTTGCTGGTGCCCGCCAGCGGCGCGGTGCCGACGGCGCCCTCGACGTTGTCGGTGATGCCGGACTCCATCGCGTCGGAGGCCTTGGTGCGCCGCATGGCCTCCATGCGCGGCTTGTTCTCCACGGCGAGCAGCCGGGCGCCACGGCGGTGCATCTTCGCGTACAGGCGGGAGTCGGCGGTGTGGAACTGGCCGAAGAGACGGGCGGAGGCCTGGGTGGGCAGCGGTGAGCCGTCCGCGCCGAGCGCCTCGCGGAACGCGGCGGTGAGGCCGACCTGTGTGGTGGCCTCCTGCTGGGCCTCGGCGGGGGCGGTGCCGAGGCCGGTGAGCGGGGTGTGGCGGGCCATGCGGACGCGTCCGTCGAGCGTGCTGCCGGTGAGCCGCCGGCCGAGGTCGCCGTCGCCGAAACCGTCGGCGCGGGCGGTGGCCAGGGTGAGGGCGTCCCGCACGTGGTCCGCGCCCCGGACGTCCACGGCGAGGAGGCCGGCGCCGATCCGCTCGTCGAAGGGCAGCACGTCCGGGTCGGGCCCGCCGGACGGGTCGCCGGCGGCGGAGGTGCGCCAGGCGGCGATGCCCTCGGGGCGTGCCTGCTCGGCCGTCAGGAGCCGTATCGCGCGCTCCGGTTCCGGCACGTCCTGCTCGGTGAGCGCGCCGTCGGCGCCGTCACCGTCCGGGGTGAGCAGGCCGGCCGGGACGATCTCGTGGAGGCTGCCGACGGGGGTGGTGGCGTGGGGGGCGAGCGGGTCGCCGGACGCGTCGACCATGGTGACGGTCAGGGTGTAGCCGGTGACGATCTCGGCGTGCGCCTGGGTGGTGGCGATGTTCGGCGTCGTGACGCTGCCGACGGTGTCGGTGCGGGTGCTCGACCGCTGCTTGGCCGCGGTGCCCTGGACGGAGGGGTTGGCGACCAGGATGCCGCTGCTCGCCGCGCGCTGGCCCGCGCTGAACGTGAGGTCGGCGCCGCGGTCCTGGGAGACACCGTCGGAGTCGTCGCGCCCGGTGCTGCGGACGTCCTCCATCTCGATGCCGGTGCGCAGCCGCTCCACGGTGGTGGTGACCGGGGTCAGCCGGAAGCGGACCTGCCCGGGGCTGCCGCCGACCGTCAGGTGGTGCGGCCGGGACCAGGCACGGTAGCGGACCGGGAGGGCCAGCCCGTCGGTCGTCAGCTCGTGCAGGTGGCTGCGGAGGAAGTCCGGGGAGAGCCGCTGGAGGACCTGCTCCCGGTCGTGCGACGGCACCCCGATCTTCTCCAGCTGCGCCATCAGCCCCGGCACCACCGGGCTCGCGTCGAGCTGGCCGCTGGGATGCGTGGGGAAGCGGCGGCCGCGCAGGAAGGCGGGCACCCGGTAGCCGCCGCCGAGGTTGCGCGGGGTGCTGGTGTCGAGGCCGTCCGGGGCGAGCCCGGCCTCGATGGCGTCCTGCATCGGCAGGTGGAACATCACCGCGTCACGGATGTGCTGGAGCGCGGCGGCGGCGCGGCGGGGGGCGAGGCGGTTGCCGAGGCGCTCGGAGAGCCGCCCGGCAGCGGAGCTGACCAGCTCCCCGGCACGGGTGCCCGCCGTGCCCATCGCGGCCGTCCAGCGGTCCCGCACCGCGATGGTCTCGGCGGCGTCGGCGACGACCAGGTACATCCGGCCGGCGAAGGCGACGGTGGTGTTGCGTCCCCGGGTGAGCGTCTGTGTGAGGCCGCGGCCCCTGCCCCAGGCGTACTGCAGGGCTGTCGAGTAGGAGCCGACGAGCGCCTGCTCTCCGGGGGCCTGCTGGAGGGGCATGTGGGAGCCCTGGAGACCGAGGGTGGTGCGCGAGACGGTGCTCGCGCTGCCGGCCACGCGGTGCTCGTTGCCGAGGGTGGCCTCCAGACTGGACGGCTTCGGGTCGCTCTTGACCCGCAGGTTGTGCAGTTCGCCGCGGATCGCGGCCTTCAGGTAGTGGGTCTGCACGGGCCCGGCGCCGTTGAGTCCGGTGATGCGGGAGCCGAACGGGCCCAGGTACTGGCCGAGCTGCCCGGCCACACTGAGGTTCGCCATGGCCCGGCGCAGCGCGGTGCGCACCGGGGTACCGGGGGCGCTGACGTGCCACGAGGTGCCCGAGGCACGGTCGGCGGTGTCCTGCATGAGCTCCTGGCGCCGCTGTCCCCCCTCGGTGCCGAGCACCGCGTACGGGGCGCTCAGCAGCCGCTGGATGAGCCGCCGGTCGGCCGAGTCGCCCCTCGGCAGCGGGCGGGTGCCGTCGAGGAGCTGGTCCGCCTCGGTGGCGGAGAGCCGCCGCGGCGCGGGCGCCGCCGCCGGTGGGGTGGCCCCGGTGCCGGCGGTCGGCGGGTCGGCGGGGGGGTACCGGTGGGAGCCGTGCACCGCGGGCACGGCCAGCTCGACCCGGCCCACGGTCTCGTTGCCCCGGCTGAACAGCGGACGGTCCTCGACCCTGCTGACGAAGACGCCCGCGCCGAGCACCCCGAGCGAGGCGAGCCGCGCCCAGCCGCGCGGGCGGCGGTGCCCCTCGAAGGAGGCGCCCAGCTCCACCCGGTAGCTGTAGAGGTCGGCGCCGTTCTGGAACGTGAGGTTGTCGTGGTTGACCGCGACCGTGCTGCGGGTGGCCTTCTGGTCGGTGAGGGCGTAGCGGGCGCCGACGGACACGCTGCCGGTCTGGCGCGGCAGCCCCACCCCGGGCACCTTGTCGTGGTCACGCGGCGAGATGCCCAGTTCGACGCCGGCGGAGAGGGTGCTGGACGCCTGCTGTCCCTGCCCGGAGACCTCGGTGCCGGTCACGGCGTTGCGCAGCGAACGCTCGCTCAAGGTGGTCTCGAACCGCCGGTCGGTGAGCCGCGCCCGCAGGGTCAGCGTGTGGTGGCCGCGTCGCACCTTGCCGTCCTCGGTGAGGGTGACCTGCACGCCCGTGGTGGTCAGCTCGTCCAGGCTCTGGGCCAGCGACGGCTGATTGAGCGCCTCGCGCACCTGGCGGTCGTTGTACCGCGCGGTCCGCATCCGCCCGTCGCCGTACCAGAACGTGGCCAGCCGGGGGTGCCGCAGCATGAACGGCGGGACGAACAACGACGGGTACGACCGGTGCAGGGTGTCGAGGACGGCGTCCGCGAAGACACTCAGGGGCTTCTGCGCGGTCTCGGGCTCCTGAGCGTCCCGGGACGGGTCCTGGGGGGCGGGCCGCCCGTCCTGGTCCTGGTCCTGGCTCTGGCTCTGGCTCGGGTTCCGGTCCTGGCTCGGGATCGGGTCCTGGCTCTGGCTCGGGTTGGGGTTCCGGCCCTGCTCCTGGTCCTGGCCCTGACCCTGCTCCTGGTGCTGGCTCGACAGCGGATCGGTCCGCGGGCGTTCGGGGACGAAGCCCTCGGCGCGGACCTGGCCGCCCAGGTGCACCGGGTCCTCGCGGGTGAGGTACCACGGCACGGGCGGCTCGGCGTCCGGGTTGGGTCCGGTCCGTCCGGGCGTACGGCTGTCCCAGCCCGCGAGCCGGCGCGCGTCCTCGGTGGACATCCAGTCCAGGCTGACCACCCGTACCGGCCGGACCGCCGACCGCGGTTCACCGGCCATGCGCACCATCAGGGTGCGCTCCACCCGGTACAGCGCGAGGGGGTGGTTGCGGATGCGCGCGGTGATCTTGCGGGCCGCTTCGGTGCCGAGGAAGTGGCTCCGCCCGGTGCTGAAGTCCCCCCGGACCAGCGGGCCGCCCTGGAGGCGTACGTCCGTCTCCGGGCCGGCGAGCTGGTAGTTGGGCCCGGAGGTGACCTGGATGCCGAAGCGGGTGTCGCGGACGTGAGCGCGCTGGTTCTGGTACGTGGTCTGGGCGAGGTCGCGCACCTCCGTCTTCAGCGACTCGGCGACCAGGGTGCCGCGGTGCGGTATGGACCGCTCCACGATCAGGTGCCCCAGCGGGTGCTGGCTGCCGCCCCGGGTCAGCTCCGGTCCGCTGACCGGCCCGGCGAACCGCCCGAACAGCGCGAGCAGCCGCCCGGGACGGACGTACGAGACCAGGGTGCGGTGCGCGGAGCTGCCGGGCCGTGCCGTGGACAGGGCGAGCGCCAGGTCCTCCGGCGGGTCCACCAGGTGCAGTGCGGTGACGTCGGTGGCCCGCGGCTCGGCCCCGTCCGGGAAGGTGAGCGTCTCCGGGGCCCGCCGGGGCCCGGTGAAGGGCACGGTGAGGTCGTCGGGCAGCCGCCAGCTCAGACCGTCCCGCACGGCGAACCCGGCGCTGTGCACCTCGCTGCGCTCCCAGCGGAGGACCGGTGCGGGCGTGCCGGACGCGGTGTCCCGGCCGCCGGTCCTCGGCGCCTCGGTGACCCGGTCCACGCGCACCCGGTAGTAGACGTCGTCCAGGTGCAGGTGCGACCCCTCGTAGGACCGGTACTCGGACTGGTTGTAGGCCTGGGTGCCGAGGGTGAAGTCGGTCCTGCGGGTCCAGCCCAGCGAGAGGCCGATCTTCAGCAGCCAGTTGAGCGGCGGTCCCATGCTGAGACCCGCGGCGATCCGGCGCCCGAAGCCGACGCTGCGCCCGCCGCCCGTGCCGGCCTGCCCGCGCCGCATGCTGTCCAGACGGGTGGTGCCGCCGTTCACCTCGGAGAAGCGCTCCCAGCGGTGGTACGGGACCGCCTCGACCGTCATCTCGTGGCCGACGCCCGACTTCTCCCGGCCCACGAAGCGGGCGCCGCGCGGGGCGGTGAAGGCTCCGGGCTGGTCGGTCAGCAGACGCAGCAGCTCCGCCTCGTCGAACTGGGCGCGCAGCTTCTCCGGCAGCTTCCCGAGGATCTCCTGCGCCACCTGCTCGGGCGAGCGCAGGGTGACGGCGCCGAGGCCGGTGAAGAGCCCGGTCGTCCGCGGGGTCCCGTTCGTGCGCCCGTCCGGGCTCCCGTCGTGCGGATCGGCGTCCGGGCTGAGCAGGGCGGCGGGCAGCCGGCTGCCGTCGTCGAAGGTGACGGTGCGCGGTGCCGGCCCCGGCGGGCGCACGTCCTGACCGGTCATCAGCCGGGCCGGGCGGTGCCGTTCGAGCTGGGTCTCCAGCGGCACCGGGGAGCCCCGGTCGGGAGCGTCGGGGCCGTAGACGTCGGTGATGCCGCCCATGCCGCGCAGCCACTCCCCGAAGGGGTCGGAGCCGTCCGAGTCCTGGGTGGCCGGGTCCTGCGTGGCCGGGTCCTGCGTGGCCGGGTCCGGGGTGGCCGGGTCCGGGGTGGCCGGGTCCGGGGTGGCCGGGTCCGGGGTCGGGCTGGTCGTGGAACCGTCCGTGGCGGTGGAGGTCGTCGCCTGGTCCTGGGCGGTCGTGTCCGGGCCCTGGTCCGGTACGGGGGTGAGCGGGGCGTCCGCGGGGACCAGCGCGTCGAAGTGGTCGGTGCCGTTGTACGCCAGGTGCAGGGTGCCGCCCCGGCCGCCCGGGTGGAGCGTGGTGACGACGGTGTTCCCCGGCGCCTGCGGGTCGGGCTGGACGAGACGCAGGTCGAGGTCGAGGGTGTGGGCCAGCGCCTGCGGAAGCACGTCGGCGAAGGGAGAGGCCCACAGCCCGGGGAGTTCGGCCGCCGCGGCGATCAGTTCCCCGGTGCCGAGCCGCCGCGCGGCGGCGGGGGTGGGCACCACGTCGGCGAGGTGCGGGTAGGGGCTGTCCCGGAGGATCCCCTGCCACTGGGCGGCGTCGCCGTCGGTCACGACCGCCTGCGCGATCCGGTTCCAGTCCTCGGTGATCCGGCTCTGCTCGTCCGGGTCGGCCGTCCCGGCGAGGGCGCCCATCCGGAGGTCGTCCACCACGGCGAGCACCGGGTCCGGGGACGCCTCGGCGGCCGCGGCGGCCAGTTCGGACCCGGTGATCCGGTCGCGCAGCAACCGGCGCAGTCCGGCGATGTCGCGCGCCGCCCAGGCGGGCGGCACGGCCCGGCTGCGCGCGCCGTCGAGCAGCGCCCGGAACAGGCTGTTGCCGCCGCCGGGCGTGTCCAGCCGCTGGAAGACGACGCCGTCCGCGCGCACGGTGTCCGCCGGTCCGGGGGTGGCGGGGCCCTTGCTGAACAGGGTCAGGTCGCCGGCCGGGCTCGCCGGCCGGTCCGGGTCGGGCGTCGTCGGGAGCGGCGCGGGCCAGGTGAGTTCGGCGTGTTCGCTGCCGGGGCGGAACCGGAGCAGCGGTTCACCGTCCGGGCCCTGGTGGGAATCGACGACCTTGTCGAAGACGGACTTGTCAAAGGCGGTCGACGGGTTCCAGAACATGTGCGCGCCGTGCATCACGGCGATGTCCTTGCCCCGCATCTCCTCGATCAGCGCGTCGTGCCGCGGACCGGAGACGCGCGTACCGCCCGGCGTCGACACGTCGAAGACGTCATGGTCGCCCGTGAGAGGACGCCGCTCCCCGTCCTCGTCCACACCGTGGACCACCCCGTCCCTGACGACGAACCTGTTCTCCGCCTCGTACGCGGCCATCGACGCGGCCAGCTCACGGAACTCCGTGGAACGCTGGTTGAAACGCGACAGGACCCTGTCCCACTGCCCCTCGGGAACCGACCCCGGCTCAGGCAGGACCGGCCTGAAATACCCCACAAGCCCGACGGTCCCCGGATCGGCACCGAGGAAGGTGTCGATCGCGTCGACGGTCTTGGCCTTGATCTCCTGCGGCTTCGCCATCGCCCCGGACTCGAGCCACTTCGGGGCACTGGGATTGGTCGGCCGTACATCGATGACCAGACTGTTGTTCCGGGACACGTCACGGAAGCCCTTGAAGTTCTTCTCCGGCATCCCGAACCTCTGACGCGCCGTGGCCGCGTTGACCTCACCGGTCCCGAGCGGCGCGGGCCAGGTGAGTTCGGCGTGTTCGCTGCCGGGGCGGAACCGGAGCAGCGGTTCACCGTCCGGGCCCTGGTGGGAATCGACCACCTTGTCGAAGACGGACTTGTCGAAGGCGGTCGACGGGTTCCAGAACATGTGCGCGCCGTGCATCACGGCGATGTCCTTGCCCCGCATCTCCTCGATCAGCGCGTCGTGCCGCGGACCGGAGACGCGCGTACCGCCCGGCGTCGACACGTCGAAGACGTCATGGTCGCCCGTGAGAGGACGCCGCTCCCCGTCCTCGTCCACACCGTGGACCACCCCGTCCCTGACGACGAACCTGTTCTCCGCCTCGTACGCGGCCATCGACGCGGCCAGCTCACGGAACTCCGTGGAACGCTGGTTGAAACGCGACAGGACCCTGTCCCACTGCCCCTCGGGAACCGACCCCGGCTCAGGCAGGACCGGCCTGAAATACCCCACAAGCCCGACGGTCCCCGGATCGGCACCGAGGAAGGTGTCGATCGCGTCGACGGTCTTGGCCTTGATCTCCTGCGGCTTCGCCATCGCCCCGGACTCGAGCCACTTCGGGGCACTGGGATTGGTCGGCC
Source organism: Streptomyces griseoloalbus (assembly GCA_014650015.1). GTDB lineage: Bacteria > Actinomycetota > Actinomycetes > Streptomycetales > Streptomycetaceae > Streptomyces > Streptomyces griseoloalbus. Next base: position 74,613 of record BMUD01000008.1, on the reverse strand, counting down.
GTACATCGATGACCAGACTGTTGTTCCGGGACACGTCACGGAAGCCCTTGAAGTTCTTCTCCGGCATCCCGAACCTCTGACGCGCCGTGGCCGCGTTGACCTCGGTCGGCGCCGGCGGGAGGGACGACCGCTGTTCCGCGGGGGCGGTGGTGGCGGGCGCCGGGTCGTGCAGGCGGCGTGCCAGCTCGGCGGTGTCCTCGGGGCCGAGGCCCAGATCGGACAGCGGAAGCGGTGCGTCCGACAGCGCCCAGGCGATCTTCGCCGAGGGCGCGTAGGAGAGTCCGCGCGCGTCCTCCCGCGAAACCAGCGTGGACGGCGGCAGTTCGGGCGGCGGCGGGGGCAGCAGGACGTCGAGCGTGGTGTCCGGCCCGGCGGCGGCCCGCAGGTCGGCCGCCGCGCGCAGGAACGCGGTGTACTGCTCCGGGGTGGGACCGGTCGCCGGATCGACGGCGGTGCCGCCCGTGGCGGCGTGCCAGTCGGTGACCATCCGGTCCAGCAGGTCCGGGGTCATCCGGCCGTCGCCGTAGCGGGCCGCGGTGCCCGGGTCGAGCCAGCGCAGGCCGTCCACGTGGGCGAGCCCGGCGAGCAGCTCCCGGTTCTCCGGCCGCTGTTCGGCGTCCGGGCCGAGGGCGCCGCGCAGCGTGCGGACCTGCTGGAGGGTACGGGCCAGGGCGAAGGCGTCGGCGGGGCCGGGACCCGCGTGCAGGCCGGCGTCGCGCGCCAGCGCGTCCAGGTCGGCGCCGGTGGGCTCGGGGGTGAACAGCCGCCACCGCCCCGGCCCGTCCGGGCCCTCGGTGAGCACCGCGCGGACGTTGCCGTCCGCGTCACGGGCCGTACCCACCTCGGTCGTCGGCGCGTACACCGGCCGTCCGGTCCTGTTCGCCACGTGCTGCGCCACGGGCAGACCGGCGACCTCCGGCTGCCGCCCGGTCTCGCAGGAGAACAGCACCAGCGGGCGGTCCCGGTCGCCGTCGCCCGCCCACGACTTGAGCACCTCGCCGAGCTGCACACCGCTGACCTTCACGGTGGGACGCGCCGCGTCCTCGGTGCCGAGGGTGACGGTACGGGGGGTGCCGTGCCCCGCGAAGTAGTCGGCACCCCGCTCGGTGCCGGAGCCGGGGAGCGCGGCCGGCGGGCCGGTGAACACGGTCCGGCGGACGGGTGGCTCCGCGACGGTCTCGGAGGCGGTTCCCCGGGGCGGGGCGGCTGTCGGGGCCGGGGCGGCGGACGTGGTGCGCACCCCGCGGAACGTGTCCTGCCCGAGCAGCGCGCGCCGCCCCGCGTCCTGTGCCGTACCGTCCTCGGCCGGCCCCTGCGAGATGGTCAGCGTCTGGACCGCGCGCCCCGGTTCGGGCCGTACGGCCGTGTCGGGGACCAGCCGCCGCAGCTGTGCCACGGGCACCGACTGGCCGTCCAGCGTGGTGACGGCCGGCTGCCCCGCGGCCCGCACCACGATCCGCCCCGGCGGCGGCGCCGTCACGTTGGTGACCGGCGCGGTGTCGCCCGACGGGGTGGTGGTCGGGGGCGGAGGCGGTGTACCGCCCCTGCCGGGGCCGGACCCGCCCACCCCTTCGGCCGTGCCGCGGCCGTTGATGTCGCTGTCGCTGTCGCTGTTGTCGTTGCCGGACTCCAGGTGGAGGTCGGTCGCCGGCTCGGTGTAGGGGCGGGAGAGGGTGGCGATCTTGGTGGCGGCGGGCTCGGGGGTGACCGTGGAGTCAGGGCCGGTGCCGTTGCCGCGGGTGGGCGGCGCCGTCTCCGAGACCGTCTTCGGCGGCTTGGCCGGGTCGGTGGTGAGCGGACCGCTGTCGCCGTCGGCCGTCCCGGTGCTCTGGGTGACGGGACGGGGAGCGGGGTCGGGCACCACACCGAGTGCGTCGGCGAGCGGCAGCAGCACGTCCGCGCCCGGGAACGCGGTGTCGGTGTCGCTGCCGGACTTGTCCTCGGCACCCGGGGCGATGACGTCCGTGCTGCCGCCGTCCGGCGTCACGGCGGGCGGCGGGCCGGTCAGCGGGCGGACCTTGACGGGGGCACCCGGCGCCTCACGGGTCAGCTCGACGGCGGCACGCACCGGGCGCCCCGCCCCGTCCGACGCGACCGCCGGCCCGAGCACCACGGCCCGGTCGGTCCCCGCGCCGTCCAGCAACTCGGCCGCCTCCGGCGACCCTTCACCCGGCGGCGGCACCTGCGAGACCACGATCGTCAACGGCGGCGCCTGCGTGGACGCGGGGTCCCCGGGCCCGCCCTTCACGTCACGAACGTCGCTCGCGTCACGCAGGTCACGTACGTCGCCGGTGTCGCCGGTGTCGCCGGTGTCGCCGTACGAACTCGACGTGCTCACCTCCGGCGGAGCACCGGTGAGATCGGCGGCCGTGCCGGTGACGCTCTCGGGAGACCCCGAAGTGTCGTTGGAATCGGCCGAGTTGACAGTCTCCGGTGCGGGCGTGGGCCCGGGCTCCGGAGCCGCGAGGCCGTCCGGGGAGGTGGTGGTCTCCGAAGAGGTACGGATCTCCGGAGAGGAGGAGGTGGTCTCCGGGGAGGTCGTGGTCCCCGGGGACGGGGAGGAATCCGCGGTCTGCGTGGACTCCGAAGCCTCCGTCGTCTCCGAGGTCTCCGGGGTCTGCGAGATCTGCGGACCCTGCGCACCGTCGTCCGCCGTGATCTGCGTGCCGTCCCCCGCGACCGTGCCGTCCGGGGTACGCGTGGCCGGGGGCGGCTGCGTGGCGGAGGGGGCGGCCGGGCTGCTGCCGGGAGCGCCTGTGCCACTCGCCCGGGCCCCGGTGCCGCCCGACGCCGAGGAGTTACCGGCTCCGGACGTCGAGGACGTACCGCTCCCGGATGCCGAGGACGTGCCCGTACCGGGCGCCGCGGTTCCGGTGCCGGGCGTCGCCGAACCGCCCGCCCCGGGCGCGACGTTCGTACCCGGCCCAGAGGCAGTGGACGTGTCCGGCCCGGTAGCCACGGACGGTCCCGCTCCGGGCGCCTCGGACGTCCCCGTGCCGGGCGTCGTCGTACCGCCGGTGTCCCCGGAGGCCACCGAGCCCGTGTCCCCCAGGCCCTCACCCGGCGTCGGCGACGTCTGTCCGTCGTCCTGCCCGGCGACGTCTCCCGAGGAACCGGCGGTGAAGTCGGCCGTGTCCACCGACCCGTTGGTGCCGACCGAGCCACCCGACGCACCGAGCCCGGCACCACCCGACGTCCCCAGCCCAGCACCCCCGGACGTCCCCAGCCCTGCGCCTCCCGACGCACCCAGCCCCGCACCACCAGACGTCCCCGTGAGCGGGGTGTCCACTGTGACCGGCGTGCCGAAGCCGTCGAGGGCGCGGCGGACCTCGTCGGCGTCGATCTCGGCGGCGGGGCCGTTCCCGGCCGGCACCACCCGCACCTCGGGCAGCTGGGACAGGCTGCTGTGCAGGCCGTCGCGGACACCGATCTCGGCGCCGGCGGGCAGCGGGGAGCCGCGCAGGGCGGCGATGTCGCGCAGGGCCTGCTCGCGGACCTCGGCGGAGCCGTTGTGGACCTGCTGCCACAGCGCGTTCTCGGCGGCGGTCACGGGCAGCGTGCCCGGGGTGTACGGCGGCGGTTCCGGCGTCGAGTACGGCGGCGGGTTCTCCGCGACGTACGGCGGGGGCGCCTCGCTGCCAGTGAAGTCCCCCTGGGGGCCCGTGTTCTGGGCGGTGACGGGCGGCGGCGGGGCGAGGGCGGAGCCGTTGCCGCCCGTGAGGCCCGCGCCCGAAGGGCCGCCGGTGCGGTCCGCGCCGTCGCCGTCCGCGTCGGTGTCGCGCGAGCCCGGGGCACCGGCGGAGTCCCGCGTGTCGGCATCGTTGCCGCCGCCGGAGACGGTCAGCGGCCGGTTGCGCAGGTTGTCGATGGCGTGACGCAGTTCGGCACCGCTGTTGATGGCCGTGTCGGTGAGCGTGGCCTCGACCTGGCTGCTGAGGCCCGCGCCGACGAAGGTGGTCCAGCTGGTGGACCAGTCGCCGTCGAAGGCACCCTTGATGAGGATCTCGGCGAGCGCCTCGCCGGAGCCGGCGGCGAGGAAGTCGGCCGTGCCCTTGAGCCCGTAGTGCCCGGCCAGCGCGCCCGGCCGGTCGGCGTTGTTGCGCCAGATCTGGTTGTTCCGCCACAGGTTGGGGTTGTTGCGGAAGGAGAGCGGGTCGTTCCGGAAGGTGGTCGGCGTGTTCGTGGGGTTCGGACCGCCGTCGTACGGAGTGGGGTCGGGACGGTCGTTGGGGCCGTTGGGGCCCGGCGTGGGGTCCGGGTTCGGCTTGTGGTTCGGGCCGTTGTTCTTGAGGTCGGGGCCGGGACCGTCGTTCTTCAGGTTCGGGGGGTTGTTCTTGAAGTCGAGGTCCGGGCCGTCCTTGAGGAAGTTGTTGTCGTAACTCTTGACGATGTTCCTGGCCCAGCTGTCGAAAATGCTGGTGAGTCCGCCCGCGGCGGCACCGAACGCGGCGGCCTTCCCGATGTCGCTCCAGTCGATGCCGTCGGGGCGGCGGCCGTCCGGGGCGAAGTTCATCATCGCCAGCCGCACCGCGAAGGTGGTGAACGCCTCGGCGAACGCCTCGGTCAGCGAGGGCGCCAGATGCAGCCGCTGGAGCAGATGGCTGAGCGTGGTGAGGATCATGAACCGGCTGCGCAGCTTGGCCATCATGATCTGGCTGGCCGAGGCGCCTCCGGTGAAGAAGGACATCGCCAGGTAGATGGCGATCTCGATGAGCAGCCGGATGACCTCGGCGATGACCTGCCACTTGGACTCCATGATGTCCATGGAGGTCTTGCGCCGGCCCTCGGCGATCTTGTCGAGCTGCTCGGCGAACTCGCGCAGGTAGTTCTTGCCGCCGTCGTCGATGAGCATGCCCATCGCCTTGGCGTACGACTTGGCCAGGTCGTCCGGCATGGACTCGGCGATGTCGTGGACCGACTTGTCGATCAGCGAGGAGATCCTGTCGAGCTTGCGGCCCAGACCGGAGTAGGGCCGGCGGCTGTCGAAGGCGAGGTCCTCGTCGGCGTCGATGAGCCTTTCCCCGGTGAGGATGAAGATCATCGCGTTGACCTCGGGCGATGGCATGATGCTCATCGCGGACCGTCCTGGAGGCCGTGCGGGCAGGACGCAGCGGCCACTCCCGGCAGGGTGCGGGAGCGGCCGACGGTGCGCAGGTCAGCGGCGGCCATGCCCGCCCGGGTCGCCGTTCAGCCCGTGGGTTTCGACACGGTTGTTGCTCCGCTCGATCTCCTCGAGGTTGTGGTCGCGGGTGTCCTTCATCATCCGGACCTGGCTGACCGTGGCATCGGTGATGCCCACCAGCGCGTCGCGGATGGACATCATGGTCTCCTTGGTGGTCTGCCGCTCCTTCTGCTCCTGCGGCCTGGCCTTCTCGGCGAACTCACCTTGCGTGCCGGGCCACGTGACCGTCGGGGCCAGCTCGTCGAGGAACTCCTCGGTCATGCCCCTGGCCAGGGTGCCGATCTCCTCCAACTGCCGTGCCAGGGCCTCGATCCGGTGCGGGTCGACGTAGTACCGCTGTCCCATGGTCAGTCCTCCCCGTCCTCACCGAGCGCGTCCCGCCACGCGGGAGTGTCCCGGCCGCCACGTGCGGTGTCCTCGTCGTCCTCGTGCAGCACCTCGGGGCCGAAGATCCGCTCCCAGTCCAGCTCGAAACCCTTCAGCTCCGGCACATTGCTGCTCGGCTCGGTGAAGGGCGCCATCGCCTTCATCACGTGCCGGTTCATCTTCACCCGCGCCGCGCTCGCCGCCTCCAGCACACTGGCGGCCAGCTCCTGCGGGGACATGTCGCGATACTTGTTCTCCAGGAACTCGATCCCGGTCAGCTCGCCCTGCGGGCCCACGGTCGCACGGACCGCGCGGTCGGAGGAGAGCACCGCGAACGACGCCTGCCGCAGCTCGCGCTCCGTGCGCGCGACCGCCTCCTGGGCCGCCTGGAGTTCGGCCATCGCCTTCTCCAGACGCTTCTCCAGCGGTTCCGTCACGCCCGCCCCGCCCTTCCGCGTCGGTCTGTCGCTCCGTACATCCGGTCCGTACGCCTGGTCCGTGCGTCCTGCTCCGGACCGTCAACGTGTCTGCTGATCATGCCTGGTGAGATCCCCGCCGCGAAAGCCCGGCCGGGTGTGATCCGTACCGGACCGTGTCATGGTGAGGTGCCGCGGACGTGAACGCGTGTGCCGATGAGGTGAACTTCAGCCCCACGGGCGCTCCGCCCCGTCTCGGGAACGGCGGCCGGGGCACACTTCGCACTACCTCTCGCCGTCCTCCGGGCCACATCTCCACCAGAACCCTTGACTCCGTACGCACATGCGCGCGCCGACACTGATCAGCCGGGGAGCCCAGAATGCCACACACCCCCCGCACACGGGGGCCCGCGCAAGCTCCGAATCGGCCCCTCACGTGCCCGTTCGACGCCCGGTTGGAGCACGTTCCGGGAGCTGCGCGACAGGTGCGGACAAACCGGCTGGGCCACGGCGTTGTGAGGGCCGGCCGGGGCCGGGCGCACCGCCGGCCGATCGCCGAACTCGAGCTCCGTCACCGGCTGCGGGCCCGCGCCGAGGACCGGATCCGGGCCGCCCGGGCCACCGGCCTGCGCAACCTGCCCCTGCACACCACAGCCCAGAACAAGGCCTGGCTCGAGATCGTCCAGATCGCCCTCGACCTGCTGGCCTGGATGCCCATGCTCGCCCAACACTGGCACACACGAGGCCGGTCACATCTTCGGGCTGGGCCACGTGGGTTCCGGGCACTCGAATCTCACCATGTACACCAAGGCGGACCGCTGCGAAGTGAAGAAGAGGACACTCGGTAAGGGCGACGTCATGGGGCTTCGCAGCATCTATTAGGAGGACTCCGTGAGCTGGGTCGGACCACGTGCGATGGCGGTGGGATTGGCAGCCGTGGCGTTCACCGCGGTTGGGTGTGGACCAGATGGGTCTGAGGGTGCCGACGCGAAGAGCGAGAGTGTGTGCGCGAGCGACGTCTTCTACGAAGGTCGCACATACATAAGGCTCTCGAATGTCGAGTTCGAAGCCGGCCAGAAGCTCGGTACCGCCACGCGTCCGCCGTGCCGTGACACCAATGACCAAGCCGCCGAAGTACCGGAGACCTCGGAGAACGCCTATGCGGTGAGCGGCATCTCTCCGGACCTGGCCATAGCGATCGGGCCATCTCCTGAACAGGCGGAAGCCTTCAGGGTCCTCCGCTCTGACAAGAAGATTCCCCCCGAGGTACAGGAGCTGATCGACGGATCGTGAGGCGAGGCGCGGGACTGGGCTTCGCCCTCCATGAAGCGCGCCAAGCCGACCTCCCCGACGACGCCGGAACCTGTCCCGGCGCGCGCTGACCGATGAGTTGATGTGAAGCCCCGGGGCGAGTGCCCCGGGGGTTCTCGCCGTAACGAGGGACTGAACGCCAACTGCGCCCGCTGCGGCCGCCCGCAGGCGATGATTGAAGGACAGGTATGTCACGCCCACGATCTGCTCGCCCGTCGGAAAACACGGTCACCTCGATCGCGAAGCTCCTTGGCGCCTCCCGCAACACCATTGACGCTAACTAGGATCGTGCGCCAGTGAACAACTCCTGGAATACCGCGCCTCGAGGTGGAGTGAGGCTGTCGGGCGCAGCTGTTGAAAGACCGTGGCTGTCCGTCGGTCGTGATGCGACGATCAATTCCGCATTTTGATCCACATCCGCGTTCCGGAGGTCCGTATGGACGTCACCTCGCTGCTGCCGTTGGCCACGCCCCGGCTGTCGCTGCGTCTGTTCACTCCCGGCGACGCCGACGACCTGTACGCCTACCAGAGCCTGCCGAGCGTGGCGCGCTACTTGTACCGGCCGGCGCACACGCGGGAGCGCACTGAGCAGGTTGCGGCCGAGCGCGCGGCGCACTCGGTTTGGTGCGCCGACGGGGACGAGCCGGCGCTTGCTGTGTGCCGACGCGATGAGCCCGGCGTCCTTGGCGAGGTGACGCTCACCCTGGCCAATGCCCGCGCCGCCCAGGCCGAGATCGGCTGGACTCTCGACCCACGTCACCAGGGGCACGGCTATGCGACGGAGGCGGCCGAGGCGCTGGCCGGGTTTGCCTTCGACAGGCTGGGCGTGCACCGGCTCTACGCACGGCTGGATGTGGAGAACACCGGGTCTGTGCGAGTCCCTGAGCGCCTCGGGATGCGTCGGGAGGCGCACTGGTCGAGAACGATCTCGACGGGGATCGCTGGGGCAGCGAGTACATCTACGCGGCGCTGGCCGCGGACATTGGCGGTCAAGTGGGCAGTTGAGCCCGACGGGCCCGGCCTCGACTGCTGATCCGGGGCATCCCGTGTCACGTTCCCGTCGGACCCGCGCATCCGTCAGTGGCTGACGCCCATCGCTGAACAGTCAGCGCCGGCCCGCCAAGATCTTCGCTTGGCGGGTTGGCGCATCTGTGCCATGCCCTGCTTCAGATGCGGATCACTATCTTTCCGCGGGTGCGTCCGCGCTCGGCGTGCGCGTGGGCGTCGGCGATCCGCTCCAGGGGGTAGGTCTGTTCGATGTGGGGTGTGTAGCGGCCTTGCCGGCCCAGTTCCGCGGCCGCGGACAGGAGGGTGGAGTCGTTCTCCGCGTTGACCACATGCGTGCCCAGGCGCTGCCCGCCTGCGTAGTCGGCGACCGTCGCGACGCGCGTCGGGTCGCCCGTGATCGCGACGAGGTCGTCCAGGGATCCGGAGGCCGCAGTGTCGAGCGCGATGTCGACGCCGTGCGGAGCGAGAGCGGAGAGACGCTGCGCGAGGCCAGGGCCGTAGGTGGTGTGAACGGCGCCGAGAGAGGTGAGGAACTCGTGGTTGCGTTCGCTGGCTGTCCCGATCACGGTGGCACCTTGTGCCACAGCAATCGCGACTGCCGCACTGCCCACACCTCCGGCGGCGCCCTCGATGAGAAGGGTGCGCCCCGCGAGGGAGCCGAGCGCGTTCAGGCCACGCATCGCGGTCACGGACGTGAGACCGGCGCCCGCAGCCTGCTCATCGTTCCATGTGTCGGGGGCGTGGGCCCAGGCCGAGAGGATGACCAGCTCTGCGGTTGCGCCGGTGACACCGCCCAGCCCGAAGACGCGGTCGCCGATGCTGACCCCCTGCACTCCGTCACCGACTTCGTCGACCACGCCGGCGGCGTCACGCCCGGGAATGGCGGGCAGCTCCAGGGCAATCAGCTGGTGCAGGGCGCCGGCGCGCAGCTTCCAGTCGATGGGATTGACGCTGGCCGCCGCGACGCGGACACGGATCTCACCACGTCCGGGGTGGGGGTCGGGGGCCTGCTCGATCACCAGGCTCTCCGCTCCGCCGTATTCATGGAAACGGGCTGCACGCATAATGTCCTGCCTTACCTTTATAGGTCGAAATGATGGCATTCATTCGACGCCCGTTACTCTGATGAGGTGCACATCGGCACGCGGGCCCTCATCCGGCCGGAGGAGGCCGGGTGCGGATCGGTGAGGTCGCCGAGCAGGCAGGCGGCCACCCGCCCCGAAAAACCACGATCCTGCCCGTCGTCGGAATACCTCCCGCCGAGTCGATGCTCCGGAAGATATCCAGAAGGTCGGTCACCATCTGGATACCAAGACCGGAGACAGGAGACCCTCGATGGCGCAACGGCCCCCGCTGCCACCCGACTTGTTCGACGAGCTGTGCCCGTCCTCGCTGCTGCCTTTCCGCTTCGGCGACAAATGGGCATCCATGGTCCTCAGCTGCCTGGAAGACGGCCCGCGCAGATACTCCGAACTCCGCGTGCCACTGGGCCGCGTCACCCCGAAGGCGCTCACCCAGTCGCTCCGCGGCTTGGAGCGGAACGGGTTCGTGTCACGCACGGTGCACGCCGACCCGAAACTGCGGGTGGAGTACGCGCTGACACCGCTGGGCCGCAGCGTGCTGGAGCCGCTGGCCGCCTCGTGCCGATGGGCGGCCGAGCACTGGGACGAACTGCTCGACGCCCGCGAGGGCGGCATCTCCTCCATCGGCTGACTCGAACCCGCGTTGGCGCGTGCCGCACCGGACGAGCCGCGCCTCTGAGTTGACTCGGGACATCGCCGACAGCGGTGTCCGCGGCCCGCCGTAGCCGCCGGTCGGCCGTGGTCTTCCCGGAGTACAACGACCCGCCCCGGACGACGGATGCGGCGTTCACTCCTCCTGGCCGTCGTCGTCATCCTGCCGGGGGCCGCAGCCCCTGGGCCGGCTGGGAGGCGGTGAAGCTGTAGCGGCCCAGGCAGTTGAGGTTCTCGTGCTTGAGCGGGGAGAGCCGGGCGACGTCCTCGCCCCTGATCTCGTGGCCCTCGGCGCGGAGCTGGGCGACTGCGGCGTCGATGTAGCGCGTCGTCCACAGGACCACGGCGTTCAGCACGAGACCCAACGAACCCAACTGATCTTCCATCCCGTCCCGGTATGCCTGGTGGAGGGTGCCCTTCTTGCCGTGGCAGATGTCGCGGGCGAGCTCGTGGCGGGATTCCTGGACGGTGAGCTGCTTGATCGTCGCGGCCGGCCGCGGACCCGATCGCGGGTGACGGGGCCGGCCAGGGTGGGACGGGTGGCGGGGCGCGGGATGTCCGCGGCCCCACCGGGTTCCGGCTCGCGTCACGCCCGGCGTTCCTGGACGCCGTCACCGGGCCGCGGACGCAGGTCCGGCGCCGGGTCCGTACCCGTCACGCCCGGCGTTCCTGGACACCGTCACCGGGCCGCGGACGCAGGTCCGGCGCCGGGTCCGTACCCGTCACGCCCGGCGTTCCTGGACACCGTCACCGGGCCGCGGACGCGGGCCCGGCGCCGGGTCCGTACCCGTCACGCCCGGCGTTCCTGGACACCGTCACCGGGCCGCGGACGCGGGCCCGGCGCCGGGTCCGTACCCGTCACGCCCGGCGTTACTGAACGCCGTCCCCGTCACCGGGCCGCGGGCGCGGGCCCGGCGCCGGGCCCGTGCTGCCCCGCGGGACGAGTTCCACCGGCAGGACCACGTGCCGCTCCCGGTACGCCTCGGGGTCGTGGATCACGCCGTGGGCCAGCTCCGCCGCCACCTCGCCCAGTCGGCGGGCCGGCTGGGCCATCGTGGACAGGTCCCACGGCTCCGCCATCGCGTGGCCGTCGAAACCGAGGATGGACATCCGCCGCGGCACCGGGACGTTGACGCCGCGCAGCACCGTGAGAAGCCTGAAGGCGATATCGTCCGTCTCGGCGAAGATCGCCGTGGGGGGCTCCGCGAGACTCAGCAGCCGCCCCACCGCCGCGTCCAGGCTCGGCCCCTGCCAGTCGGCGACCTGGCGGACGAGGTCGTCGTCCCCGTCGATGCCCGCCTCCGCCAGGGCCGCGCGGTACCCGTCGAGGCGGGCTCTGCTGCTCCAGGCGAAACCCGAGGGGTCCGCGGGCTCCAGGTAGGCGATGCGCCGGTGGCCGAGGTTGAGCAGGTAGCGGGTGCCGCGCCGGGCGGCCTCCACGTCGTCCACGGAGACGCCGGCCCTGCCCTGTTCGTGCTGGCTGACGAAGACCAGGGGCATGCCCAGGTCGTCCAGGCGCGCTCGCTCCTCGGGGGAGAGCGCGAAGCTGACGACGAGCAGGGCGTCGGCGTTGCGGCGGGCCGGCAGGCGGTCGAAGAACTGGGCGCGCTGCTCGGCGGTGGTGACGCTGTAGACCAGCATGTCCAGGCCGGCCGCGTTGAGCGCGGGTGCCATGCCGGCGAGCGCGGCACCCAGGAACCAGGCGTCGAGGTTGGGCACGAGCACGGCGACCCGGCCCGTGCGCCCCGTGACCAGGCTGGACGCGCTGCGCGAGATCGCGAACGACAGCTCGCGCGCCGCCTCCTCCACGCGCGCCCGGGTCGCGGGGGATACCGTCGACAGACCGCGCAGGGTGCGCGAGACGGTCGAGGGCGAGACCCCGGCCCTCCGGGCGACATCCGCCAGTGTGGCGCCCTTTGCAACGGCTTCACCGACCATGTGCGGGACGCTAACACAACGGCCGTCTCACCAGGTCAGATGTAATGACAGCGCTGTCATCCACATGCTTCAAAAGTTGAATTCGCCGCGACCATTGACACTCTTTGCAGCGCTCCCTACGGTGACAGCGCTGTCATCAGGCAGTTCGAGAAGGGAGGAGTACGCCATGTCCCTGAACCGCAGAACACTGCTGACGGGCGCCCTGAGCGCCGCCGCGGCGGGTTCGCTGGCCGGATGCGGAGGAAAGGACCTCGACGACCTGCTGGCGCAGGCCGCGACCGTTCCCCGGAGGCCGGCCCGGCTGACCTGGTGGGTCTCCGAGATCCCCTCCCGGCGGGGCGCCGTCGTCGCGGATCTGATCATCCGTGCCTTCGAGCGGCGGCATCCCCGTATCCGCGTCTCGAAGATCAACGCACTGTCCACCTCGGACGGCAACCGCAGCGCCATCGCCACCCAGCTCGCCGGCGGCTCCCCCCAGCCCGACGTGTACCTGGGCGACACGACGTGGCCCGCGCAGTTCGGTCACTCCGCGCTCGCGCTGCCGGTGGAGAAGCTGCTCCCGAGCGGCTTCTGGGACGCCTACCCGGCGGCCCTGCGCACCGGCTCCACGTACCGGGGCAGGACCTACGCGGTGCCCTTCTTCACCGACAGCACCTACCTCTTCTACCGCAAGGACCTTCTCGCCAAGCACGGGCTGCGCGTTCCCCGCAGCTGGGAGGAGCTGCTGCACACCTCCCGCACGGTGCAGCGGGCCGGTGACGTCGAGGCCGGGTTCCTGTGGCAGGCGGCGGTGACCGAGTCGCTGACGGCCAACGTCACCGAGTTCCTCGCCGACGCGGGCGCCGCCGTCCTGGACGGGCGGGGCAGGGCCGCACTGGGCGGCGCGGAGGCGGAGCGGGCCTTCTCGCTGATGGCCGAGTTCACCGCCCGCGGGGTCACGCCCCGCACCGTGGCCACCTACGAGGAATCGGACTCGCAGGACGCCTTCGTCAACGGGCGCGGGCTGTTCCTGCGCAACTGGTCGTACGCCTGGGTCAACGCGAGCACGCCCCAGGTCTCCCGCGTCGCCGGGAAGATCGGGGCCGCACTGCGTCCTGGCTTCGAGGGCACCGGCCGCTCCGGCGTCTCCTGCGCCGGCGGCTGGAGCAATTTCGTCAACCCCAGTTCCCAGGAGCTGGGCGCCGCCATGGAGTTCGCCCGGTTCTGCGCCGGGGACGAGGTGCAGCGCCTCCTCGCCCGGGAAGCAGGTGTCATCCCCGCGATGACCTCCGTACTCGACGGCCCCGAGGCGCGCGCCGCCGGCGACCCGACGGTCTTGCGCGCCGCCGACCTGCGACTCGTCGCCCGGCCCGTGCAGACCCCGTACTACCCGCAGGTCAGCAAGGCGCTGTACACCCCGGCGAACGCGGTCGTGCGCGGCAGTCTCTCCCCCGCGGCCGGTGTCCGCGCCGCTCGCGAGGGGCTGCGTACGGCCCTGGAAGGAAAAGCGCTGTGAGGTCCGTACTGCACACGAAGACGGCGCAGACGCCGTCGAGGGGCGAGGGTGGCGGTGTGCGCACCGGGGCCCCGCGGAAGTCCCCGAGCGCGCCCCCGGGCTCCACCGCCCGCCGCCGCGCCCGCACCGGGTGGCTGTTCGCCTCCCCCGCCCTCCTGGTCATCGCCGCGGTGACGGTCTTTCCCGTCGTCTTCTCGCTGGTGCTGTCGTTCTGCGAGGTCCGGCTCGAGTACGGCGGCCTGCGGTTCGGCTCGCCCACCCTCGCTCACTACGAGGCGCTCCTGACGCACCCCGAGTGGTACCGGGCCCTGGCGTTCACGCTCGGCTTCACCATCGTCTCGGTCTCCGTCGAGCTGGTTCTCGGCACCCTCACGGCGCTCGTCCTGGAGCGGCTCGGGGCCGCACGGGGCTGGATCCTCGCGCTGCTTCTGCTGCCCTGGGCGCTGATCAACGTGATCGCCGCACAGCTGTGGTCGTACTTGTTCAACGGCACCTACGGTGCGGTGAGCTGGATGTGTGAGCAGCTGTTCGGCACCCAGCCCGACATTCTCGGGCAGCCGGTGCCGGCGATGGCGGCGATGGTCGCCGTCGACGTGTGGAAGACGACGCCGTTCGTCGCCATCGTCGTACTCGCCGGTCTGATGCTCATCCCGGGTGACGTCTACGAGGCCGCCGAGATCGACGGCGCCTCGGCGTGGACCACCTTCTGGAAGGTCACGCTGCCGCAGCTGCGGCCGATCATCGCCATCGCGGTGCTCTTCCGCATCCTCCAGGCGTTCGGGATCTTCGACCTGCCGTTCGTGCTGACCCAGGGCGGCCCGGGCACGGCCACCCAGTCGGTGGCGATCCTCGGGTACCGGATCCTCTTCCAGAACCTCGACTTCGCAGGCGGCGCCGCCGTCGCGGTCACCACCGCCGTCATCGTCCTGGGCTGCTGCCTGTTGTTCCTGCGCGTCTTCCGCGCCCAAGTCGACGAAGGGGGCCGGGCATGAGCCGCCACGTCCCGCGCACGGGCGTGCGCCGTTACGTCAACGCCGTCAATCTCGGCGGACTGCTGATCGCCGTGTGCGCCACCCTGCCCCTGATCTGGATGGCGTCCGCGTCCCTGAAGGGGCCCGGCGAGATCAGCGCGACGCCGCCCACCCTGCTGCCGAAGGACCCCACCCTCAGCAACTACGAGACCGCCTTCGAGCGCAACGGGATCGGCCACTACTTCCTCAACAGCGTCGTCGTGGCCTGTCTGTCCACGGTGCTGATCCTGTCCCTGGCGTTCTTCGCCGGGTACGCCCTCGCCCGGCTGCCGCTGCGCGGGCGCGGGGCGGTCATGACGGCGCTGCTGATGCTGTCGGTCTTCCCGCCGATCGCCCTGCTCGTACCGCTGTTCCTGATGGAGCGCCAGGCCGGGCTGCTCAACAGCTATCCGGGCCTGGTCATCCCGTACGTGGCGCTGAATCTGCCGTTCGCGATCTGGATCATGCGCAACTATCTCAGCGGCATTCCGGCCGAGCTGGAGGAGGCCGCCGTCGTCGACGGCGCCGGCCCGCTGCGCACCGCCCTGACGGTGATCCTGCCGCTGGCCCGGCCGGGGCTGTTCACGGCCGGCGTGTTCTCCTTCACCGCGACCTGGTCGGAGTTCCTGCTCGCGCTCACCTTCAACGGCTCCGACGACCGGCGCACCGTCTCCGTCGGCATCGCCCTGTTCACCAGTCAGTACCAGGTCCCTTACGGGGTGATCTTCGCCGGCGCGATGGTGGCCACCGTGCCGATCGCGGTCCTGGTGCTGATCTTCCGCCGGTCGGTCGTCTCCGGCATGACCACCGGCGCCGTGAAGGGCTGAGCGGCCCGCACCGAGCCCCCTGCCCGGGTGACGGCCGCTTCCGGCCGTTCCCTCCGCCCGTCCGCACACCCGCACCCCACCCTGGGCACGCGCCCGAGAGGTTCACAGATGCCCCACCACGACTCCCCCGCCCCCTCCCCGCACGCCGCGGACTGGTGGCGGCAGGCCGTCGTCTACCAGGTCTACCCCCGCAGTTTCGCCGACTCCGACGGCGACGGCATCGGTGACATCCCCGGCGTCACCTCCCGTCTGCCCTACCTCGCCGACCTCGGCGTGGACGCCGTCTGGCTGAGCCCGTTCTATCCCTCGCAGCTCGCCGACGGCGGCTACGACGTCGCCGACTACCGCGACGTCGACCCCCGGCTCGGCACCCTCGACGACTTCGACGAGATGGTCCGCACGGCCCACCGGCTCGGCCTGAAGATCATGGTCGACATCGTCCCCAACCACTCCTCCGACCAGCACGTCTGGTTCCAGGAGGCGCTCGCGGCCGCGCCCGGCTCGGCCGCCCGCGAGCGCTACGTCTTCCGCGACGGCCGGGGCGCGGACGGTGAACTGCCGCCCACCGACTGGCCGTCCAGCTTCGGCGGCCCCGCCTGGACCCGGGTGCCGGACGGCCAGTGGTACCTGCACCTCTACGCTCCCCAGCAGCCCGACTTCAACTGGGACAACCCCGAGGTCCGCGAGGACTTCCACCGCACCCTGCGCTTCTGGTCGGACCGGGGCGTCGCCGGTTTCCGGGTCGACGTCGCCCACGGCCTCGCCAAGGACCTGCGCGCGCCGCTGCGCGACCTCGGCGAGCAGCGGAGTTACCAGCCCGACGCCCTGCCGGTCGACGGCAGCCATCCGCTATGGGACCGCGACGCGGTGCACGAGATCTACCGCGGCTGGCGGCAGGTCTTCGACGCGTACGACCCGCCGCGCTTCGCCGTCGCCGAGGCCTGGGTGCGCGCCTCGCGGCGTACGGCCTACGCCTCCGCCGCCGGGCTGGGGCAGGCGTTCAACTTCGACTTCCTCGGCGCACGGCTCGACGCCGCCGAGCTGCACACCCTCATCGACAGCGCGCTCGCCGACGCCCGCGGCGCGGGAGCCACCAGCACCTGGGTGCTGTCCAACCACGACGTGGTCCGTCATGTCTCGCGCTACGCCCTGCCCGGCGACTGCACCAAGCGCGACATCGAGGCGTGGCTGCTCACCGACGGCCGGGAACCGGCCCCGGACCTGCCGGCGGGTGTGCGCAAGGCGCGCGCCGCGGCGCTGCTGATGCTGGCACTGCCCGGGTCCGCGTACGTGTATCAGGGCGAGGAGCTGGGTCTGCCCGAGGTCGCCGACCTGGACCGCGCGGACCTGCGGGACCCGATGTGGGTCCGCAGCGGCGGACGCGTCAAGGGCCGCGACGGCTGCCGGGTGCCGCTGCCCTGGACCCGTGAGGGGGCGACCTTCGGGTTCGGCCCCGGCGGCTCGTGGCTGCCGCAGCCGGCCGACTGGGGCCGGTACGCGGCGGACGCGCAGAGCGGTGACAAGGAATCCTTCCTGGAGCTGTACCGCGCGGCCCTGCGGCTGCGCCGCACCCTGGTCGCCGACGAGGCACTGGAGTGGGTCGGATCGCGGGAGCAGACGCGTCGAGGGCTGCTGCACTTCGCCCGCGCCGGCGGCTGGCACACCGTCAGCAACCTGTCGGACGAGCCCGTCCCGCTGCCGAGGGGGGAGGTCCTTCTCGCCTCCGGCCCGCTGACCGGTGACGAGCTCCCGCCGTGGACCTCCGCCTGGCTGCGCACCGGATCCGCGTCCGACCGCTGAGGAGCGGTGTCCGGCCCCTCGCGTCGTCGGGTCGGCCGGTCGTGCCGTCCGGCCGGACACCGGGGAGCTCACGGACGGACGGCAGCGGTCGGGCAGGCGGTCACCGCTAGGGCGGCCGCCTCAGGGGCGGGCCCCACGTCGCCAGCGCTCGGGGTCGATCCGGCCCGCGTACAGGGGGAGTTCGAGTGGCGGCTGGTCGTCCGCGAACGGGTCCCACACCCGGGTGAGGCCTGCGGTTCCCCGCGCCCGCACCCGGCGGGCCTCGGCGAGGTCGAGCACGTCCGTCAGCACCTCCTCCGGGCCGGGCCCGGCCTCGGCGCGCGTGTGCCCCTCGGGGTCCACGACGAGGCTGCGCCCGACGCCGTCCGGCGCCGCCGCGTTGAGGCTGGCCATGAACACCTGGTTCACGATCGCGTTGGCCTGCGCGAGCACGACTTCCTGGGCGCGGTCGACGGTGGGCGTGCGGACCAGGTTCAGTACGAGGTCGGCGCCCTGCCACGCCAGATGGCGGGTGATCTCGGGGAACCAGGCGTCGTAGCAGATCGTCAGGCCGACGCGTCCGTGGTCTTCCATGTCGAAGACCACGAAACCGCTGCCGGACGCCGTGGTCTCGTAGGGCCGCCACGGGAAGATCTTGCGGTACTCCGCGACCCGTTCGCCCGCGGGCGAGTAGACGGGGGCCGTGTTGTAGACCCGGCCGTCCGCGCCCTGCTCGTAGACGCTGCCGGGCACGAGCCAGATGCCCAGTTCGCGAGCGAGGGCCGCCAGTCGGGTGCCGCGGGGTCCGTCCAGCGGCTGGGCCGCCTCGGTCATGACCGTCTCGGGATCCTCGCCGGGCTTGTGGCCGCACAGGTGCAGTTCCGGATACGCGAGCAGCCGGACACCGGGGTGCGCCTCGGTGACGCGGCGTACGTCTTCGGCGAACGCGTCCGGGTCGTCGGCGGCGTGATGCCGTGCGGCCGTCTGGACGAGGCCGATCGGCAGGGGGATCGTCATCGCAGGGGCAACCTTCCGCGCAGGGTGGTCTCCGGGGGCGCGGACGAGCCAATCATCGCGCCTTCCACAGGACAAGATCCCCTCTCCCAGCGGCATCCACAGGGAGACCCAGTGGATGCGCACGGGCGTCCGTCCGGCGGTCGCTCCGCAAGCCCGTGGTAGAACGAGGATCACCGCGTCCGCGACGCGGATCACCGACTCGACAGGACAGACGAACGCATGACCCTCAACCAGCTGAGGGCCTTCGTCGAGGCGGAGCGGCTCGGGTCGTTCACCGCAGCGGCGCGGGCCATGGACATCGCCCAGGCGTCGGCCTCCGAACTGGTGCGCCGCCTCGAGACGGAACTGGACGCAGAGCTGTTCGCGCGCGGCAGCCGCACCCTGACCCTGACCGCGGCCGGCCAGGAACTGCTGCCGTACGCCCAGCAGGCGGTGGAGGCCGCCGAGAGCGGGACGCGGGCGGTGCGCTCGCTGGGCTCGCTGGGCGGGGGGACCGCCACGTTCGGTGTGCTGCGCAACGCGGACTACTACCTGCTGTCCAACCTCGTGCAGATGTTCCACGCCCGGTATCCGTCCGTCCGGGTCCGGCTCGTGGGGCAGAACTCGGCCGAGACCGCGGCGGCCGTGGCGGCGGGACGGATCGAGGCGGGCCTGGTCGTCCTGCCGATCGACGACGAGGGGCTGGCGGTGACCCCGCTGCTGCGCGACGAGGTGTTCTTCGTCAGCGCGAGCGAGGAGAGAACCCGCGCGCCGATGACGATGGAGGCCTTCGCCCGAGCGCCCCTGGTCCTTTACGACGCCCATTACGGGTGGCAGGACCCCACCCGGCGGCAGCTCGCGGAGCGGGCCCAGTTCGCCGGGGTGGGCATCGAGCCGCTGATCGAGCTGGAGCATGTCGAGGCCGCGCTGGGCCTGGTCGCCGCCGGGGTGGGCGACACGATCGCCAGCCGGGCGGTGATCGCCGGCCCGGCGTTTCCCGCGGGGTTGCGCACCGTCCCGTTCGCCGACCCCCTCTACGACACGATCGCCCTGGTCAGACGGCGGGGGCATCCGCTGTCGCGGGCCACGAGGGAGCTCGCCCGGATCGCCGAGGACACCTTGCGTGAGATCCGTACCGACGTCGGCCTCTGATCGGCGGGTGCACGGACGCGGTGCAGGCCCCTCCCCGAACCACAGGGAGACCCTGTGGTTCGGACAGGAACTGCCCCTCTAGTCCTGTGGCAGCGCGACGTCTAGCGTCCTCGCCATGCAGATCACGCACGCCGAAGCACAGGCCCTCCCCCCGTTCCAGTGGCTCAAGAAGCCGTCCGTGGACGGTCCCCCCGCCCAGCGCGACCCCAAGGTGGTCGAGCGGGTCTCGCAGATGCTGAAGGAGATCGAGCACAAGGGCATGGACGCGGTGCGCGCCTACGCCCAGGAGCTGGACGGCTGGTCCGGCGACCTGGAGATCGGGGCCGCCGAGCTGAAGAAGTCGGGCGACGCCCTGCCCCCGGACGTCCGCACCGCTCTGGAGATGGGCTACGAGCGCACCCACCGGTTCGCCGCCGCGCAGCGCGAGCACCTGACGGACTTCGAGGTCGAAGTCGCTCCCGGTGTCACCGGCGGCCAGCGCTACGTTCCCGTCTCCCGCGTCGGCGCGTACCTGCCGGCCGGTCGTTTCCCGCTGCTCGCCAGCGCCTTCATGACGGTGAACGTGGCGAAGACCGCCGGGGTGCCCACGGTGCTGGCGTGCACTCCCCCGTCGGGTGAGCACGGCGCGCATCCCGCCGTGCTGTACGGCGCCCACCTGTCGCGCGCCGACCGGGTGTTCGCGCTCGGTGGTGTGCAGGCGCTCGGAGCGATGGCCTTCGGTCTGCTCGGCGAGGCCCCGGTCGACATGCTGGTCGGCGCGGGCAACGCGTTCGTCACCGAGGCGAAGCGGCAGCTGTTCGGCCGGGTCGGCATCGACCTGCTGGCCGGCCCCTCCGAGGTCGCCGTCATCGCCGACGACAGCGCCGACCCGGTGTGGGTCGCGGCGGACCTGCTGGGTCAGGCCGAACACGGCCCCAACTCGCCCGCCGCCCTGATCACCACGTCCGAGAAGCAGGGGCGTGCCGTGATCGCGGAGATCGAGCGCCAGCTGGAGTCCCTGAGCACCCGGGACATCGCCGGCCCGGCGTGGCGCGACTTCGGTTCCGTCGTCGTGGTGGGTGACCGGGCCGGCGCCGTCGCCGTGGCCGACGTGATCGCTCCCGAGCACCTGGAGATCCAGACCGAGGACGACGAGTACTACCTGGAGAACCTCTCCAACTACGGCTCGCTGTTCATCGGGTCGTGGTCGACGGTCGCCTACTCCGACAAGGGCATCGCCGGCACCAACCACGTGCTGCCCACCGGCAAGACCGCCCGCTACAACGCGGGGCTCTCCGTCTCCCGCTTCCTGAAGCCGCTGACGTTCCAGCGCGCCTCGCGGGAGGGGACCGTGTCCCTGGCTCCCGCCGTCGAGCGCATCTCGGCGTTCGAGGGGCTGGCCGCCCACGGCGCCACCGCGACGCTCCGCATCGACCGGGTCGGGCGGACGTCCGGCGCGTTCGACGACATTCCGGCCGCTCTGCGCGACCAGCTCTGATCCCCTCTCGTGCCGGCGCGTCGCGTGCGCCGGCACGCCCGGTGCGCCCGGCACACCACGCCCCGGCCGGCCCGTTCCGGGCCCGCCGGCCCGGCTGACGGTGAGCCGCCCGCTCCTCTCGGACGGCGCGGACCGTCGGCCGCCGGACCCCCGGCGCCGAAGCCGACCGCCCCACCTGACCTGCTCATGGCCGTGCTGGGGGGCCACCGGCTGGAGCTGTGGCTCTCGCCCGGCCTCGCGACGGTGCTCGTCGGCGTGGGGGTGGTACGGCAGCGCCGGCCGGGGGGCCGCGGCGACGGCGCCATCCCGGTGTCCGCTCCGGGGACACGGAGCGGACACCGAAGCGGACACCGAAGCGGGTGGACCGGCGGCCGTGACGGCTCAGTGGGCGCGGGCGTGAGTGGCGCGGGGGACGAACTCGGTCGGCAGGACAAGGCGTTCACCGGCGGGGTCGACGTCCTTGGCGATCCGCCGCACCAGCAGGCGCGCCGCCTGGCGCGACAGCTCGCGCAGGTCGTGCCGGACGGTGGTGAGCCGGAACACCTCCCAGGAGGCCATCGGAAGGTCGTCGAAGCCGATGACGGTGAGGTCGTCGGGGACCTTGACACCGGCCGCGAGGGCGGCGTTCAGGACACCGATGGCGACGACGTCGTTGCCGCAGAACACCGCGGTGGGTGCCTCGTCCGCCTCGAGCAGGGCGGGCAGCGCCCGGTAGCCGGTGTCGTACTCGAACGCTCCGCGCACCACGCGGCCCTCCGGCAGCCCCACGCCCGCCTCGGCGAGGGCCAGCCGGAAGCCCATCTCGCGCTCGCGCCCCGTGGTGGTGTTGGCCGCGCCGAAGACCCCGGCGATGCGCCGGTGCCCGAGGGCCACGAGTTCCCGGGCGACGAGCCGCCCGCCGCCCTCGTTGTCGACGACGGAGGCGAAGTCCCCGGCCCGGCCGGTGTCGCGGTTGAGGAAGACGTAGGGCATGCCTCGTCGCTCCAGCTGGGCCGGGAGCCGGGAGTCGGTGGTGGCTGTGGCGAGCACGACGCCGTCCATCGACTGGTCGAGCAGTTTCTCCTCGGCGACCGCCTCGTCGGACCGCTCGGTGATCAGCATCATCCGGTAGCCGAGGCTGCTCAGTTCGTCGTGGAGCGGGGCGATGACATGCGGGTAGAACGGGTTCGTCAGGTCGGTGACGATGACGCCGACCCGCCGCGTGGCACGTGTCGAGAGGGTGCGTCCGGCCTCGCTCGGCACGTAGTTCAGCGCCTGGGCGGCCCGCTTGACCTTCTCGCGGGTGGCCTGGGACACGCGGGGGTCGTCGCGCAGCGCCCGGGAGACCGTGGGCTGCGACACACCTGCCAGCCTCGCCACGTCGTGACTGGTGATCCCCATCGGCTCTCTCCTCGTTGCCACCGGCGCCGCCCGATGACGCCCCCGCGCCAGTATACGTATGTCCATAACACGGCCCGCACCTCGCCGGCCACGCCCGTCGGGGCCGTGCGTGAGCCGACTCGCCCTCAACTGTCTCGCCCCTTCCTCTTGACATCCCTCCGTCCGGAGCCTGTCATGGAATACATACGTATTCACAAACCGAGGAGCAGTCATGCCCGATGTCGTCGTGTCCCCCAGCGAGCTGGCCCGCCGCACGGTGCGCCGCAGCGACTTCGTCTCCTGCAACCAGGCCTTCATCGACTGCCGTACGCCCGGTTCGGATCGCAAGGAGAACTACGCGATGATCGGGCCGGGCGTCTCACAGGCCGCCGACCAGCACGTCAACCTGCGGCTGCCGCACGGCTACAACATCGGCGCCGCCGCCATGCCGCACGGCATCACCAACAACCTGCACCTGCACTACACGGCCGAGGTGTTCATCTGCACCGAGGGCGAGTACCTGCTGCGCTGGGGCGCCGACGGCACCGAGGGCGAACTCACGCTCAAAGCCGGTGACATCGCCTCCATCCCGACCTGGATCTTCCGCGGCTTCACCAACACCGGCCCGGACGACGGCTGGCTGTTCACGGTGCTGGGCATGGACGACACCGGCGGCATCATCTGGGGCCCGTCCGTCCTGCGGGAGGCGCGGAAGCACGGCCTGTACCTCACCGCCGACAACGAACTCGTCGACACCGTCGCCGGTGACACCGTCCCGCCGGAGTCCGAGCTCGTCAGCCCCCTGGCCCAGGAACACCTCGACCGGCTGCGCCGCTACACCCCCGACGAGATGAGGCGCCGCATCGCCGCCGCGGACGAGCTCGTGTTCTCCGACCACCCCTTCCTCGACAGCGCCCTGCCCGGCGGCGGCGCCCGTCTGAGCTGCGTCATCGGCTACGGCATGACCGAGGACCCGCACCAGGAGCCCCGCGTGTTCAATCCGCACGGGCACAACGTCGCCTGGCTCCGCGCCGACCCCGGGCAGGGCGTCTCGGCGCACCGCCAGCACGAGACCCAGACCCTGATCGTGAAGGACGGTCTGTGGGAGGTCACCCTCAACCGCACCGACCCCGTCTCGGTGCGTCTCGGCCCCCGCGACATACTCTCCGTCCCCCAGGACGCCTGGCGCACCGTGCGCAACGTCGGCGACGAGCGGGGCGACCTCCTCGTGGTCAACTCCGGTGACGGACGGGTCCGTCTGGAGTGGGACGAGGAGGTGCGCAAGAGCGCGGCGGACGCGGGCGTGGGCATCGACCACAACGGGTACGTCGCCCCGTACGCGCTGCTGCCCCGCTCCGCGCGCTCCTGGTGACCGGCATGGCGTACGAGGACACGGCCGGTCCACTGCCGCTCGTCGTCGTGCCCGGGATGCTCTGCGACGCGAGCCTGTGGCGCGACGTCGAGTTCCCCGAAGGCCACGACGTCCACCACGTCCCGCTGCGGCGTGCGGACATCGGGGCGCTCGCCGAGGACGTGCTCGCCGCGGTTCCGGGCCGCTTCGTGCTCGTCGGGCTCAGTCTGGGGGCCATCGTCGGCTTCGAGGCGCTGCGCCGGGCGCCCGGGCGCATCGCGGGCCTGTGCGTGATGGCGACCAACGCGGGCGCACCGCGTCCCGAGCAGTACGCGGCCTGGCGGGAGATGGACGAGCTGATCGCGGCCGGCCGGTACGCGGACGTCGTCGAGCGGACGCTGCCGGACATGTTCCCCGACCGGCGCCCCACACCCGAGGCCGCACGGCGCTACCGCGCCATGGCGCACGCCGTGGGCGCCACCGCCGCCCGCGCCCAGCTCGCCGCGCAGGCGACCCGCGCGGACGCGTCCGGTGTGCTGCGGACGGCCCGCTGCCCCACCGTGGTCCTGGCCGGGGCGCGGGACACGCTGTGCCCGCCCGCCTTCCACCAGGCGATCGCGGACTCGGTCCCCGGAGCGGCCCTGACGCTGCTGCCCGAGGCGGGACACCTGCTGCCGTGGCAGCAGCCCGAGGCGGTGACGGCGGCGCTGCGGGAACTGGTCGCGGCCGTCGGCACGACACCCGCGAGCGCCGCACCCACCGTCCCCTGACCGCCCCCTCCTCCCCCGAACCCCTCCCCTTGCCCCTTCATCCGCAGTGGAAGAGAGCCGTCATGCCCCGACACCTCAAGTCCCCCGTGCCCGCCGCGCACGTGACCGCGGCCCGGGCGGATGTCGCCGAGCGCGTCCGCGTCATCCTCGACGACATCCGCGAGCGCGGCGACGAGGCGGTCCGCCAGTACTCCGAGAAGTTCGACGACTGGAGCCCCGAGTCGTTCCGGCTGGCTCCCGACGAGATCCGTCGGATCGTCTCCCGGGTGCCCGGGACGGTCCTGGACGACATCCGCTTCGTGCAGCAGCAGGTCCGCACGTTCGCCCGGGCCCAGCGTGACGCGCTGGGTGACGTCGAGATCGAGACGCTGCCCGGCGTCCGCCTCGGCCACCGGCACGTCCCCGTGTCCGGCGCCGGCGCGTACGTGCCCGGCGGCCGCTACCCGCTGACCGCGTCGGCCCACATGACGATCGTGACCGCGAAGGTGGCGGGCGTCCCCCGCGTCGCCGCCTGCACCCCGCCCATCCGCGGTGAGATCCCCGCCGCGACGGTCGCGGCGATGCACCTCGCGGGCGCCGACGAGATCTACCTGCTGGGCGGCGTCCAGGCGGTCGCGGCGCTGGCCGTGGGAACCGAGACCATCGAACGCGTCCCGATGCTCGCGGGCCCGGGCAACGCGTACGTGGCGGAGGCCAAGCGGCAACTGTTCGGCGAGGTCGGCATCGACCTGTTCGCCGGACCGACCGAGATCCTGGTGATCGCCGACGAGCACGCGGACCCGTTCGTGGTGGCCGTCGACCTGCTGTCGCAGGCGGAGCACGGCCCGGACTCCCCCGCCGTGCTGGTCACCACCTCCGAAGAGCTGGGCCGCGAGGTCGAGCGGCACATCGAGCGCCTGCTGCCCTCCATGCCCACCCGGGACTACGCCGCACCGGCCTGGCGCGACCACGGCGAGATCGTGGTGGCCGCCACCCTCGACGAGGCCTTCGAGATCGCCGACTCCTACGCCAGCGAGCACGTGGAGGTGCTGACCGAGAACCCGCGCCAGGCCCTGGAGAAGATGCGGGACTACGGTGCGCTCTTCCTCGGCGAAGGCACCTGCGTCTCCTACGGCGACAAGGTCATCGGCACCAACCACGTCCTGCCCACCCGTGGTGCCGCCCGCTACACCGGTGGCCTGTGGGTCGGCAAGTACCTCAAGACGGTGACGTACCAGGAGATCACCGACACCGCGTCCTCCGCGCTGCTCGGCGAGGTGTGCGGCCGGGCCGCGCGCGTCGAGCTCTTCGAGGGGCACGCCCGCTCCGGCGACGTCCGCGCCGCCAAGTACGGCACGGGCACCCTGCCGTGGAACGAGGAGGGCGCCGCATGAGCGGCCGCACCGCAGCGCTGGCCGGCCGCACCGCGCTCGTCACCGGGGGAGGCAGCGGCCTCGGCCGGGCCATCGCGAGGGCTCTGCTCGCCGACGGGGCCCGGGTGGTGATCACGGGCCGCGACGAGACCACGCTGAAACAGACCGCGTCGCGGCTCGGCCCGCGGGTCTCGCACCGGGTCTGCGACGTCTCCCGCCCCGACGACGTGGACGAGCTCGCCCGGAGTCTGGCCGGCGAGGAGATATCGATCCTGGTCAACAACGCCGGGATCGCCGGCCCGGTGGCCCCGCTGACCGAGATCACCCCGCAGGACTGGGACGAGGTCTTCGACGTGAACGTGCGCGGGGTGTTCCTGATGTGCCGGGCCTTCCTGCCCGCCATGACCGGGCGCGGCGCGGGCGACGTCGTCAACATCGCCTCGGTCTCGGGCAAGCGCCCGTTGCTGCGTCGCACGCCGTACTGCGCGTCGAAGATGGCGGTCATCGGTCTCACGGCCACGCTGGCCGGCGAGGTCGGGCCGCTGGGCGTCACGGTCAACTCCCTTTCCCCCGGACCTGTCGAGGGCCCCCGCATGGAGCGCAACTTCCGTCTGGAGGCGGAACGCACGGGCAGCACCTACGAGCAGGCCGAGCAGGCGTTCGTCGCACGCTCCGCCCTGGGGCGGATGGTCACCGAGGACGAGGTGGGCGAAGCCGTCGGCGCGATGCTGCGCATGCGCGGACTGTGCGGGGCCGACATCGACCTCTCCGCGGGAATGGTGGCCCGATGACGGAACACGGCGCACCGCGCCGCAGCCTCAAACAGCGGTTGGCGGACGGCGAGCGGCTGCGGGGCGCCCTGCTGCGGCTGCCCTCGGAGACGCTGGTGGAGATGGCGGGGGTCGCGGGATTCGACTTCGTCGTCATCGACTGCGAGCACGGGCCGGCCGACACGGCGCTGCTCCAGCAGCACCTCACGGCCGCGGCGGCGCACGGGATGGACGTCCTGGTCCGCGTGGGCTCGGCCGAGCCGGCGCTCGCGCTGCGCTGCCTCGACCTGGGCGCCGCCGGGCTGATCCACCCCCACGTGGACAGCCGCGAGGACGCCCGGCGGGCGGTGGAGGCCAGCCATTACCCGCCGTGGGGAAAGCGGGGTTTCGCCACCTACAGCAGAGCGGGCCGGTTCGGCACGGTCACGGCGGCCGACCATGTGGCGGCGTCCCGCGAGACCCTGGTCGTGACCATGGTCGAGACGCGACGCGCCTGCGACGACGCCGACGCGATCGCCGGCACCGAGGGGGTGGACGCGGTCCTGGTGGGCCCCGCCGACCTGGCCGCGGACTGCGGCTTCCCGGAGCCCGGCGTCATCGACGGGCTGATCGCCCGGGCGCACGACGCCGCGCGGGCCAACCAGCGCGCGGTCATGACGATCGTGCCGGGCCTCGACGCCGCCCGGGCCGCCGAGCGCCAGGGCTTCCAGCTGATCGTCTACAACATGGCGCACGTGCTCATGGACACCCTGCGCTCCCTGACCGCGTCCGGGACGACGGACGCGACCGCAGACCCCGCCTGACGGCCGGGGGCGGGCCGCCCGCGCCGGGCCGTCCGACGGCCGGGGGCGGGCCGCCCGCGCCGGCGGACCCGCCCGGCGGCGGGGGCGTCCCGCACCCCGCGTGACGCGCGCGGCCGAGCTCTCGGCTGCCGTCTTCCGGGGTTGCCGAATCCTCCGGCGCGAACCCTTGACGTCCCACAACCGGATCCTTAGTGTTCCCGACCAGTTCATACGTATGCACTCCCCGTCCCCCTCCCCCCGCGCGATCGGAGAACCCATGTCCGCCGCAGCGCCACCCAGCCAAGCCGTCGACTCCCCCCAGGTCGACCCGCACAAGCGGAAGGCGATACGCCGAGCCATCGGCGCGGGCAGCATCGGCAATTTCGTCGAGCAGTTCGACTACGGCCTGTACGGCTACATGGCACCGATCATGGCCCCGGCGTTCTTCCCCGAGAGCGACAGGACCGTGGCGGTGCTGGGCACCTACGCCATCATCGCCATCGCCTGCCTGTTCCGCCCGCTCGGCGGCACCCTCGTGGGCCGCTGGGGCGACCGGGTCGGCCGCAAGAAGACCCTGCTGTGGACCATCGTGGCCATGGGCGTGGCCACCGGCCTGATCGGGATGCTGCCCACGTACCAGCAGATCGGCATCGGTGCGCCGATCCTGCTCCTGCTGCTCCGCGTCGTCCAGGGCGCGGTCTCGGGCGGTGAGTACGTCGGGGCCGTCGCGTTCATCGTGGAGTGGGCGGAGCCGAACCGGCGGGCCTACTACACGTCGTACGCCTCCAACAGCTGCTTCGTCGGCATCCTGGCGGGCGCCGGTACGGCGGCCCTGACCAGCTGGGTGTTCGAGGGCCAGGCCCTGGACTCGTACGGCTGGCGCATCCCGTTCCTGCTGGCGGTCCCGCTCAGCCTGGTCGGGATGTGGCTGCGTCGTCACATCGAGGAGACCCCGGAATTCGTGCGCGCGACCGAGGAGGGTACGGACGTCGTCGAGGCGCCGGTCCGTGAGGCGCTGCGCTCGCAGTGGCGGCCGATGCTGGTCTTCTGCGGCGTCTCGATCATGCTGGCGATCCTTTCCTACACCTGGGTCACGTTCTATCCGCAGTACCTGACCGACACGCTCGGCCTGCCGCGCTGGATGGGCCTGGCCTCGAACGCCATCTCCATCGCCGTCCTCATCCCCACCCTGCCGCTGGCCGGCATGCTGTCGGACCGCATCGGGCGCAAGCCGATGCTGGTCACCGGCGCCATCGCGTGCATCGTGCTGGTCCCGGTCGCCTTCCGGGTCGGGGAGCAGGGCACCTTCGGGGCGGCCGTGGCCAGCCAGCTCATCTACATCGTGCCGGAGTTCTTCCTCACGGGCATCGTCACCGTCTGCGCGGCCGAGCTCTTCTCCACCCGCACCCGGTTCAGCGCCAGTGCCATCGCGTACAACAGCTCGTTCTCCATCTTCATGGGCATCACGCCGTTCGTCGCGACACTGCTGGTCAGTACCTTCGGCACCATCTACGCCGTCTGGGCCTACCTGGCGGTGGGCGCTCTCCTGGCCCTGGTGGTCGTGAGCGCCTTCATGACGGAGACGTACCGGAGCCACCTGGGCGCGGACAAGTTCGCCCGCTAGCGCGGCGGGAAACCCGATCCCCGGCTACCCGGCAGGCGGCCTCCCCCGCTACCCTCCCGACCATCCCCCTACATACGCATTCACATCACTACCGGAACGGAAGCACCATGCCTGTGGACCCCGTCGCGTACCTCCCCTACAAGGACCCGGACGACTTCATCCGCGAGGTGACCGACCGCATCTGGGTCGACCGCGACATCGCCTACATCGTCGACAACTACGAGCCCGACTCGATCGTGCACACCAGCCTCGGCACCGTCGTGGGCCGTGACGGTGTCATCGAAGGCAGCACGATCCGCATGGGCAGCACGCCGGGCCACATCGGCCAGGCGGAGGACGTGGTGTGGGAGGCACGCGGCGACGACGCCTTCCTCA
Source organism: Streptomyces griseoloalbus (assembly GCA_014650015.1). Lineage (GTDB taxonomy): Bacteria > Actinomycetota > Actinomycetes > Streptomycetales > Streptomycetaceae > Streptomyces > Streptomyces griseoloalbus. The sequence goes on along the minus strand of BMUD01000008.1, from coordinate 45,540 downwards.
GCTCCCACCTGGTCTTCTCCGCCGACGAGCACCTTGTGGACGGCCGCCTCGTCCGCATCCGCAAGCGCACGGTGGCCAACTGCCTGTACCGGCGCGGCCGGATGGTCGAGGAGTGGGTGGTGCGCGACGATCTGGCCGACTGCCTGCAAAGCGGCCTTGACCCGGCCGAGGTGGCTCGTGGGCTGACCTTCCAGGGGTACAGCGGCTCCATGCTCGACGAGCCGCCGCAGGACGTGCTGCTGAGCGGGGTCAGCGGTCCGCGTCCGGACGAGTTCCGTCCCGAGTGCGAGATGGTGCTCGAGTTCATCGACGAGGTGTGGACGCGGCGCCGGCTGAACAGGGTCAACGACTTCATGGACCGCGACCTGTTCCTCCACACGATCGGCGACCGGACCGTCATCCGCCCCGAGCGCTACCAGAGCGACCTGCTCGCCATGGTCGGCCCCTTCCCCGACGCCCGGTTCGCCGTCCGCGACATCCAGACGAACCACTCCCCGCGCTACGCCGGCCTGCGCGTGGCCGTCCTGTGGACCATGCACGGCACCTACCGCGGCGTCCCCGCCTTCGGCCCCCTCACCGGACGGCCGGTCACGGTGCTCGGCGTCTCGCAGTTCCTGATCCAGGAGGGCCGCATCGTGAAGGAGGTCCGTGTCTACGACGAGATCTCGCTGCGTGCGCAGATCGACGCGGGGCGCGGGGACGGCCCCCAGGTCGAGGCCAACATCTACTGAGCGTCACTGACGCGGGCGGGCCCGCCACCGGCATTCCGGTGGCGGGCCCGCGGCGTCCACCTCCGGGTGCACCGCATATCTACGACCGGGACATGAGAATTAAGCGCGGGGTACGGCAAGTATTTCTTATCCGCCTGCCGGAGCGAAATCATCGACCGTGCAGGGCCGATCGCACCGTGCTACTGTCGCATCAGTTGCAGGTGTGGTTGCCAGAAGGTTCATTTCCGACGGGGTAATCATCACGGCGACACGGAACGCACACAGTGTGCATTCCTGACACCGTCTCCGAAAGGGAATTGACATGGCTACCGGCACCGTGAAGTGGTTCAACGCGGACAAGGGCTTCGGCTTCATCGAGCAGGACGGCGGCGGCGCCGACGTCTTCGCCCACTACTCCAACATCGCCGCCCAGGGCTTCCGTGAGCTGCTGGAAGGCCAGAAGGTGTCGTTCGACATCGCGCAGGGCCAGAAGGGCCCGACGGCCGAGAACATCGTTCCCGCCTGACACCTTCGCCGGCACATACTTCACGGCTGGGGCTCGCACCTTATGGGTGCGGGCCCCAGCTCGCTGCATTTCAGGGCGCCGGGGCCGGAAAGGCCCCGAACTCCATCGCATCACCGACCGGTGACCATTTCCCGTCGGGCCCGATCCCGCCCACATCGCTTTCTGGTTCACCCCGAGATTGCCTGCGAGGAAACCGGCGGCCACCAGAGGCATTCGGCCAATACACATACCGAGAACGACAACGCGGACGAGGGCCATCAGCGCCCCGGTGTGCCGTGCCGCTGTTCGCCCACGCGGGAGCATGCCGTTGCGGTCGACCATGAGGTGGATTCTCGATCCCTTCTTGCCGCGGTCGGCCGGATTCGGCCCCGCCTGGCGGCCGGTGCCCGCCACGAAGCCGGGGCAGGCCGCCGCACCGCAGGCGGCGGCCGTGACGGCGGCGAGCGGCGGGGGCACCTGTAGCCAGTCGACGTCCAGCGTGGCGTAAAGCGTGAGTGCCGTGACGACGGTTCCGGACATTACGAAATGACTGGTCATTCGACTAGACGCACTCGGCTACGATCCCGTCACTTGCTGTCTCCAGTAATCAGACAAAGTGAAGGTATTTGTGACAAATTTATCGCCGGCTGGCCGCTCGACCGAGGAACCGCAGGCGGAAGAGGGGCGACGGTCCAAGTTAACCCGGGGCTTGACGCTGCTGAACGCGTTCCGGCCCCAGGACAACGAGGTCCAACTGTCCGAACTCGCCCGTCGGACGGGACTCCCGAAACCCACCGTGCACCGGCTGATAAAAGAACTGGTCGACCAAGGCTTCCTGGAACGCGGTCGGCGAGGGCTGAGGCTGGGGCACACGCTGTTTCTGCTCGGCTCCCGCGCGCCGCAGCACCAGTTGCTGCGACGGACCGCGCTCCCCTGTCTTCATCGGCTGAACGAGGCCACCGGCGGCAGTGCCTACCTGTCCTTCGCGGACGGCCCGAACGTCGTCCACCTGGACGCCGTGCACAGCCCCTCCCTCCAGACCATGCGGCGCACCGACCACGGCTCGGTGTGCGCCTCGGCGGCACGCCAGGTGCTCTCCTCCCCCGTACCCTCCGAGAGGGCCGGCGGCCGGCAGTACACCACGGTGCCCGGCGCACGCGGACTGGTCGCCGTCTCCACCCCGGTCCTGGGCGGGGCCGGAACACCGGCGGCCGCCCTCACCGTGGTCGGCGTCATGACGCACCTGCGCCCCGAGATCGCCGCCCGGCACGCCCAGGGGGCGGCCCGCTCCATCTCGCGCCAGTTGCAGGAACCGTGGGAACAGCCACCGTGCTGAGCGGCACGGGCGCGCGCTGACCGGCGCCGCCCCGCCCCGCCTCAGACCTTCCGCGCGACGAACAGCCGGGGCAGCAGGCGCTCGGCCCGATACTCCGCCAGCGCCGAGTCGAGGGTGCCGACCACACGGTCCGCCGAGTCGGCACCAAGGATGGAATCCAGGCTCCCGCGGAACAACCGCAGGGCGCGCAGCCGCTCGGCCACCAGCTGAGCGGCCCACTCGGAGACGTCCACGTCGGCCACGAGGTCCAGGCCCGCCGCCGCCAACTGGGTGCGCCGCTCCTCGACGTCCGTCAAAAAGAACACACCCTCGGGGTGGAAGCGCCGGAAGGCCGGAGCCGGCGCTTCTCCGGCGGCGCACAGGCTCACCTCCTCGGTGACCACCAGCACGCCCCCGTCCGCGAGCAGCCGCGCGGCCTCGCGCAGGACCGCCGCGGGATCGGGGAAGTGCGGCATGGAGCCGGTGACCACCACCGCGTCCACCTCCCCGTCGGACAGGGGCACCGCGTCGGCGGACGCGCACACCTCGGTGACGTTGGAGCGGCCCTGCGAAGCGGTGATGCGCGCGCTGACCTCACAGTGCTCCGGGACCAGGTCCACTCCGACCGCCTCGCCGACGACGACGCCGCGCGCGGTCAGGGCGTCCACGAGGTAGCGCAGGGCGCCGCCGAAACCGCTGCCGAGCTCGACCAGCCGCAGGGGCGTCCCGGCCGGGCCGGCGGGCCGGTGCGCGGCCACCGCGTCCGCCACACGGTCGCAGCCGTGCGGGCCGAAATGGCCCATCTGGTCGAGTCCCAGCAGTCCCGACGGGCCCGTCTGACCGGTGAAGTCGGCGATCCTGCCGACCGTGGTCTCCCAGTCGTGCCAGGCGGGGAACAGCTCCCGGTGGTACTCGCCCTGTGCCGCGGTCTGCCCTCCCCCGCTCATCCGGCGGCCTCCGGACGGACGAAGTGCACCAGCAGGGTCTGCCGTTCCTGGCGCGCCTCGTCGGTGACGGCCGCCACCGAGTGCCACGACGCGTCGGAGGGCACCAGCACCACGGACTCCCCCAGGTCCGGCCGCACCTGCCGCACCACCTCGTCCCCGCTCGGCCCGGCCAGGATGCGCAGGGCACCGCCCCACTCCGGCAGCCAGCCGGAGTTGAAGTACCAGGTCTGGGTCACCGCCTTGTCCGCGCGATCGGTGTGCGGGTCGATCCAGGAGCCCGACCCGTAACGGACGGCGCGCGCCTCGACGGTGCAGCCGGTCAGGTCACGCCCCGACAGCGCGGCCACCGCCGCCCGGTACCGCGGGGACAGCAGCGCGTCGACCACGGCCCGCCAGCGCGGTGTCAGCAGCGCCAGGGCGGCGGGGACGGGCTCGGAGTGCTCGATGAGCTTGAGGTTGCGGGTGCTGTAGCCCTTGCCGCCCGTGCCCGTGGCGCGTTCGGTGAGGGTGAAGCCCTCGGTGGGGAACTCCTCGGCCAGCCGGGTCCCGACGGCGCCGGGCAGCATGCCGCGCACCAGCGCCCAGCGGAACGGATCGGTGGCCGGCTCGGTGCGGGTCAGCGCGTCGTAGTCGAAGGGCGCGTTGTCGACGGTCGTGGTCACGAGGCATCCTCGGGGGTGATGGTGGCGCCGAGCGAGGTGAGCTTGGCGGCGAGGTCCTGGTATCCGCGGCGCAGGTGGCCGACGCCGACGAGGCGCTGCGGGACACCGGTGCCGAGGGCGGCCAGCACCAGCGTGGCCGCGGCCCGCAGGTCGCCCGCCACCAGGTCCGTAGCGGCCGGGCGCAGCCGGCTCGGCGTGGTCGTGAGCCGGTTGCCGCTCAGCTCCAGCCGGGCGCCCAGGGCGCGCAGCCCCTCGGCGTAACCGAAGCGGCCGCCGTGCCAGACCAGATCGGTGAGGGTGGCCGGCGCGTCGGCACCCAGCAGCATCAGCGCGAACAGCGGCTGTGCGTCGCTGTAGGCGAAGTGGGAGGCGGCCAGGACGTCGGTGGCGCGCAGCCGCGCCGGCTCGCCGATCCGCAGGGACGACGGACCCCACTCCAGGGGCACGCCCATCGCGTCCAGGTAGCGCAGTTCCGGGGCCAGTCCGGCGCGTACCTCCTCGACGCCGTCCAGCGCCAGTTCCAGCGGACGGCGCAGGTGCACGGCGAGGGCGACGAAGGTGACGACCTCCATCAGGTCCGACGGCACCGTGACACGGGCCGCGCCCAGCGGCCCGCCGGCGCCCTCCACCACGATGCGGCCGGGGGCGGTCTCCACCGCCACCCCGGCTTCGGCGAGCACCCGCACCAGACCGTACACATCGAGCTTGGGGTACGGGTTGCGTATCTCGGTGGTGCCGGTGGCCGTGGCCGCGGCCAGCAGGGCGGTCTTCGTGGCGCCGGAGTAGTACGGGCCGGTCAGGGTTCCCGTGGCGGGCTCGACGTCGGCGAAGTCGGCCATGTCCAGGGTGGCGCCGCGCAGTCCGCCGCGGGGCGCGCGGGCGCTGAACCCGTCCGCGGTGGCCTCGCAGGTGGCGCCGAACGCCTCCAGGACGCGTGCCACGTGACCCGTCGGCCGGGCGCCGCCCGCGCCGTCGCCGATGCTGCAGCCGCCGTGCGTGCCCGACACCACCCGGCCGCGCGCCGCCAGCAGTGTCGGCAGCAGGTACATGCCGCCGTGCACGCCCTGGGACAGCGCGGCCGGTATCTCGTGGCCCGTCAGCCCGCGCGGGTCGACCGTCATCCGGTCCCCGTCGTGCTCGACCCGCCCGCCGAGAGCGGAGACGATGCCGCCCAGCGCGTGCCGGTCGGCGATGTCGGGGACGTTGGTGAACTCCCACGGCGCGCCGGCGAGGCAGGCGGCGGCCAGGCTCGGCACGAGCAGGTGCTTGAACCCGTCCGCCCGTACGGGACCGGCGTCCGCCGCCGGGGAGCCGCCGCACACCGTCCACACGTCGGTGTCGGCGGGGTTGCGCATGAGGGTGGAACCGCTCATCGCCACATCTCCACCTGCACCGTCACCCGCAGGCCGGGCGCGGACGGACGCACCGGGGCGACCGCGTGCCAGGAGTTCTCCGCGCGCGCGAACAGCACCGACCGGCCGCCGCCGGGGACGATGGACGCGTGCACCGGCGCGTCGTCGCCCGCCGTGCCGCGCACCAGGAACTCGCCGCCGTCGTCCGCGCCCCACTCCTCGTTGAGGTAGAGCACGTGGGTGGCGTTCTTGTCGGCCTTGTCGGTGTGCGAGGACACCCAGTCGCCCTCGCCGAAGACGAACACACCCACGTCGAAGGCGCCGCCCGACACGTCCGCGCCCACCGTCTCGCCCACCCAGCGGCGGTACTCGGGCGACTGGACGGCCGCGGCGAACCCGGCCCACGCGTCGCCCGCCTTGCGCAGCGCGGGCTGCTCCTCGCCGCGGTGCACCAGGGGCAGCACGTGCATGCCGTACGTCTTGTCGCCGCCGGTACGGCGCTCGGAGCGGGTGAAGTGCTCCAGCGCGGGCACCGACTCCCGCAGCGCGGCGCGCGCCTCGGCGGGCAGCAGACCGGTGACGGTCGACCAGTGGTAGGGCTCGGTCCTGGTGTCCCGGGCGGCGGTGAAGTCGAGCACGTTGTCCTCCTCGGACGATGGGGGGGTGCGACGGGCGGACGCCGACCGGGTCGTGTCACCGAGGACGACGGCGTGCGCCCGCCGAAGGGCAGGAGTCCGGTGGCAGGGCCTACAGCGGGGGCTCGGGAAGGCGCGGGCCGAAGGAGACCTGCGGCACGCCCTCCTGGCCGGGTTCGCGCGAGCGGAGGATCTGCACCTCGGAGAAGGACTCCCGCTGGGAGCGCGCGAGGTCCCAGATGATCCCGGCGACCTCCGCCGGGTCCATCATCGTGCCGTAGTCGATCTCCAGCCCCGTGTGGAAGTCGGGCACCGCGAGGCCGCCCGGCTGGATCAGGGTCACCTGGTTCGCCGGGTGCGCCTCCACCAGTTCTGGCACCAGACCCCGGGTCGCGGTGGCCTGCGCGGCCTTGAGCGCGCAGTACAGGGACTCGTTCTCCCGCCGCTTCCAGCCGGACGACGAGGCGATGGTCACCAGCCGCACGCTCGACGGGGCGGCCGCCAGCATGCGCCGCAGCAGCTTGAGCGGACCGGTCAGGAGCAGGTCGGTCAGCCCGTCGATCTCCGCGTCCTCGGTCTTGGCCAGGGGCTTCTTCAGGAAGGCCCCGGCCACCCAGAACACGTACGCCGGACCGGGCAGCGACACGTCCGCCGAGGCCACGGAGTCCGCGTCGCACAGGTCCAGTTCCCGCGGTTCGAACCCGCGCGAGCGCTCCGGCGGCAGGTCGTGCACGGACCGGCCGTAGACGAAGGTGCGCAGGCCCGCGTCCCGGCAGCGGACCGCGAGCTGGTGGCCCAGGCCCCGGGTCCCGCCGATCACCGCCGCCACTGCGGGCTGCGTTTGCGACGTCGCTGATGTCATGGAGGAGTCACCTTCCGGGATCCGGTGTCAGGTCGAGCAGGAGGAAGCGCGGCCTGGTGGCCACGGCGGGGAACTTCTTGTCGCCGAAGGCGGCGCGGTGCTCCTCGGTCGCGCGCGGTTCGCGCAGGTCCCGCACCGCGAGGCCGGCCGCGTGCGCGGCGGCGACCATGTCCCCGAGCGGCCTGCGGTAGAAGCGGACCACCATCGGCGGGGGGCCGTAGGACTTCCAGGTGTCCGTGAGCTGCTCCACGGCGAAGTAGTCGCCCCGTTCGGACAGTTCGAGGTCGTCGAAGGGGTGGTGGGTGGAGATCACCACCCGGCCGCCGGGGGCCAGCACGCGGCGGAACTCGGTCAGCACCGGCACCCAGTCCGCCACGTAGTGCAGCGTCAGCGACGACACCACGCGGTCGACCGAACCGGTCCCGAGGAAGTCCAGCGGCTCGCGCAGGTCGTGCACGCGGAACTCGGCCCTCTCCCCGGCGCGTTCGCGGGCCGCCGCCACCAGGGAGGGGCTGACGTCCAGGCCCAGTACCCGCGCGCCGTCGTCCGCCAGCTGCGCGGAGAGCCGGCCGCCCGCGCATCCGGCCTCCAGCACGCGCAGTCCGCGCACCGGTCCGAGCAGCTCCCGCAGCGCGGGCCGCTCCAGGAGAGTGTTGTAGGGGTTGTCCGCGCTGCCCCGGTCGTACTGGAGCGCGAACGGCTCGTAGCCGAGGTCGTCCTCGTCCCGGTCGGGGCCAGTGGTGGGTGTGTCGTGCTCGCTCATCGTCGTCCTCCGCTCAGCCGGCCGTCCCGCTGACGGCGAGATCGGGGGTGATCTTGGCAGATGCTTCGTCGAGCACCTGCCATGCCCGGTCGAGCTGTGCGGGGGTGGTCACCAGCGGCGGAAGCAACCGCAGCACCTCGGGCTCGCCCAGGCACGGCGACAGCAGCAGTCCGCGCTGCCCCAGTTCCATGAGCAGGTCGCCGGCCGCGGCGGGCGAGGCCGCCTCCAGGCCCCACAGCAGTCCGCGTCCGCGCGCGCCGCGCAGCAGGCCCGGGTGGCGGGCGCACAGCTCGGCCAGTCCCCGCTCGACCCGTTCGGCCAGGTCGGCGCCGTCCGCGGCGTGCTCCTCGACCGCCTCGAGCGCGGCCGCGCCGGCCGCCGCGCACAGCGGATGTCCGGAGAAGGTCGTGGTGTGCAGGAACGGGTCGCGCGCCAAGGGCCGGTGGAACTCCTCGGTGGCCACCATCGCCGACAGCGGCAGGACTCCGCCGCCGAGCGCCTTGCCCAGCAGCACCGCGTCCGGACGCAGTCCCGCCGCCACGGCCAGCGACCGCTCGCCGCAACGGCGCAGGCCGGTCTGGATCTCGTCGGCGACGACGAACGCGCCCGCCTCGCGGGCCCGTGCGACCAGGGCGTCCAGGAACTCCGGCGGCAGCGGGCGCACGCCGCCCTCCCCCTGCACCGGTTCGAAGATCACTGCGGCGACGTCGCCGTCCGCGAAGGCCGCGTCCAGCGCGCCGACGTCCACCGGCACATGCGTGACCCCGCCCAGCAGGCCGCGCACCGGCGCGCGGTAGCGCTCGCTCCAGGTGGCGGCGAGCGCGCCCAGCGACTTGCCGTGGTAGGCGCCCTCGACGGCCACGACGCGGGTGCGGCCGGTGTGCGCGCGGGCCAGCTTCAGTGCGGCCTCCACGGCGTCACAGCCGTTGAGCCCGAACCAGGCGCGGGTCAGCCGGCCGGGGTCGAGGTAGCCGGTCAGCCGGTCGGCGAGCGCGGCGGTGGCCGGGTTGGCCAGGACCCGGGTGGAGGTGGGCATGCGCCCCAGTTCGGCGGCGACCGCGGCGGTGACCGCCGGGTGCCGGTGGCCGAGCAGGGTGACGGCGTAGCTTCCGAAGTCCACCGCGTCCCGGCCGTCGGAGAGGCTGACGAGCGCGCCGTCGCCGGTGGCCTCCACCGCGTCCATGCCGTTGATCGCGTACAGCATGCCCAGGCTGGGCGAGATGTGCTCGCGGACGCCGCGCAGAGTGTCCTCGGCACTTCTCACAGCGTCTCGGGCCGCCGGCTTCACACCGTCTCCAGCTGCTGGAAGAACTGGGTGACGGCCATGGTGGCGTAGCAGCCGGAGGGCAGGAAGAACGACAGGGTGCAGGCCCACCGGTCCGGGAACCGGTCGTCGGGGCGCACGCCGAGCACCCGCACCCGCGTCTGCACCACGGTGGGGCGCGGGGACTCGGTGTAGCGCATCTTCCCGTCCGTCCACCGGTAGCGGCCACAGCCCAGCTCCGGCGCGGCGCGCAGCACCTCACGCGCGGCGGCGGGTGTGCGCGGCAGGACGTAGCGCAGGCCCTCCCGGTCGGTCTCGACCGTGTCCGCGCCGCCCTCGTCGGCGACCAGCTTGGTCAGTCGCTCGTTCCACTCGGCCGAGGCGTGGGCGCAGCGGTAGAAGGCGAGCACGCGCGGGTCGAGCGCGGCGAGGAACTCCGCCGGGTCCCCGTCGTGCGCCAGTGCCTGCCCGCCCTCGGGCGAACCCGACTCCCGCAGCAGCCGGAAGGCGGCCTCGTCGTCGCCGTCGATCAGCGCGCCGCCCAGCAGGTGCGTCTGCTTGGGGCCGCCGGGCACGCCGAAGCGCTGGGTGTCGTAGTAGTTGACGAAGAACATGTTGTGCTGCGCGGGACCCGCGCGCAGGGCGTCCGCGGTGGCCGCGTCGAGGTCGCGGGCGACGATGCGGAAGCAGTTGCCGTCCAGCTCGCCGACGACGACCGGTCCGTCGCCGTGCCCGCGCTCGGTCAGCCGCATGTAGTCGGCACCGTCGTGCGCGCGGTTGAAGGCGGCCAGCTGCTCGGGGGAGGCCGTCCCGCGCAGTGACAGCGTCTGTTCGGTGACCCCGTCCTCGTCCTTCAGCCCGGCGGCGGCGACGGCCTCGCGCGCCACCCCCAAGTGGGCGGCGACCGCGGCGACGGCCTGGTGGGTGGTGAACCCGCGCTTGGTGAGGAGCAGGTACTGGTGGTCCGCGTCCCCTGCGGGGACGGTGGCCGTCCCCAGGCACTCGCTCACCGCGAAGTCCTCGGGGACCGCTTTGAGTACGCAGACGGACATCGGGTTCCTTCCCAAGGGGTCGTGCGGTGCGGGCCCGGCACGACCGGGCCCGCACCACGCTCTCGCTTCGTTCCGGGGCGAGCGCCCGTCGTCCGACGTCCGGGGTCATTTGTTCCCCCGACGCGAGAACGCGTCTCGCGCAGGCCGGGCGGGGCCGCTGTCGGTGCAACACGTGGGGTCCGCGTACGGACTTCGTGGTGGGTGCTGCCTCAACGACTCCCGGCCGGAGACGGTCGGAGTGGTGCCGACTCTAGGCACGCCCCAACCCGTGCCGGGGCCCTGTGTTCCGAGCAGTGGAACACCGAACGACGTTCTGGGACAGGGCAGTTCAGGATGGTGGCGCGGCGCCGCCCGGCGCCGCGCGAACAACCACCCAGGGAGGCCGTCCTGTCGATCGCACCCTCCGCATCCCCGGCCGCGTCCGCTTCGGACGATCTCCTGCGCACCCGGCTCGAAGCGTTCCTCACGGCCCGGTCGTTCGGCCTGGACGATCTGGTCGAGGAGACCGACCAAGGCCACGGCGAACCGGTGATCGCGGTCGCCGCGGGCTCCGTCCTGGCGGGCTTCGGCACCCACAAGAGCGACCTCGACCTGCTGGTCCTGGTCGACAACGACCGCGTCACCCGGATGCCGATCACCTCACACCGTTTCGGCACGCTCCTCGACGTCACCGTGCGCGCCGCCGCACCGGCGAAAGCCGCGGCCGAGGCGTTGACGACCACCGACTGGCCCACGCTGGACCGGGTGGACAACGCGGGCTGGAACCACCACCGCCGTTCCCTGAACACCACCAGCCGGATGGCGCTCGGCCTACCGCTCAAGGGCGGTGACGACTGGCTCGCCTGGCAGCGCGGCCTGCGCGGACCGTGGCTCGGCCGGGTGCTGCACCGCTGGTGGGTGGCCGAGGCGGTGCGGATGCGCACCGCCGCCCGCTGGCTCGCGCCCGCCAACCCCGCCCTGGCTGCGCTGCGCGCCCGTGACGCCGTCCTGCACGCCCTGCACGCCCGCGCCACCGAGGCGGGACAGTGGTACTTCAACGCCAAGTGGCTGCCGGAGAAGCTGCGCGTCCTGGACGACGGTGACGGGCTGGCCAAGGTGACCGCGCTGCTGGCCGGCCGTGTCACCCTCGACACCGCGCTGTCCTGGGCCGACGACCTGCTCGGCCCGGTGGGCCACTGGGACGCGGCGGTGCACTGGGCGCCCGGCGTGTCCACCTGGCCGGTCGACACCGGCACCGTCGTCGACCGCTGGGGCATCCGCGCGGTGCAGACCCCGCTGTCCGGCCTGCCCGCCGCCCCGGGCGACGGCACGGTGTGGACGGGGCCGGCGGACGCCCCGCCCCCGGAGGTCCGCGACCTGTTCGCCCACGACATGCTGTGGCTGGGCGTGGCCCCGGCCGTGAAGGAGGCCCCGTGAGTGCCGCGGCCCTGCCCGACGTGCGCAGGCTCATCGGGTACCGCGCCCACGGCGCGGCCCGCCTCGTCCTGGAGGGCCATGCCGCGCTGGAGGACGTCGAAGGCTCGCTGGCCGCCGGCCAGCCGGAGACGGCGGTGCTGATGGCGCACGAGCTGATCCAGATCTCCCTGTCCATCAGGGGTCTGGCCACCGCCGGGGAGTTGAGCTGGCCGCAGGGCCAGGCCAGCTTCGACCCCTTCGCCGGGGTGGACCCGCGGGAGGTCGCCGAGGGCGAAGCGCTGGCCGCGCGCGGCCTGGACCACGGCGACGAGGCCTGGCTGGAGGAGCTGCGCGCCCACCTGGCGGAGACCGAGAGCCGGCTGGGCTACCCCGAGCCCCTGCCGTACGTGCGCTCCGGTGCCGGGATGTTCAAGGCCGTCGGCCTGGTCCGCACCTGGGCCGCCCATCTGGAGAAGCTCGGCCTTCCGGGCGTCCTCCCCGGCGACTGGGCGCTGCCCGGTGACTGAGTCCGTCCACGACACGCCGAGCGCCATCGCCGGGTCGCAGTCCTGCGTCGGCCGCGGCGGCGGCGTCGCGCTGGACCTCGTCGGCGTCACGAAGTCCTACGGCGACGTCCACGCGCTGCGCGGGGTGGACCTGCGCATCCCGCCGGGCCGGATCACCGCGCTCCTCGGCGAGAACGGCGCGGGCAAGACCACGTTGATGTCGCTGGTGGCAGGCCTGCAGCGGCCCGACGCGGGCCGCATCGCCGTCACCGGGCACGATGTGGCCGACGCGCCCGGGGCGGCCCGGCGCGCCCTGGGCTTCGCCCCGCAGGAACTGGGCGTCTACCCCACCCTGACGGTCCGCCAGAACCTGATGTTCTGCGCGGAGCTGGCCGGACTGCGCCGCGGCGCCGCCCGGGACCGTACGGCCGAGACCGCCGAGCCGCTCGCGCTGACCGAGCTGCTGGACCGGCGGGCGGGCGAGCTGTCCGGCGGCCAGCAGCGCCGGCTGCACGTGGCCATGGCGCTGGTGCACCGGCCCGCCGTCCTGCTGCTGGACGAAGCCACCGCCGGAGTGGACGTCCGCACCCGTACCGCCCTGCTCGACCTGGTGCGCGGGCTCGCCGCCGACGGCGTCGCCGTGTGCTACTCCACGCACTACCTGGCCGAGGTGGAGTCCCTCGACGCCCACGTCGCCGTCCTCGACGGGGGCCGGGTGATCGCGCACGACACCCTGTCGGCGCTGGTGGACCGGCACGCCCGCGGCGCGCTGGAGCTGACCTTCCACGGCCCCGTCCCCGAGGACCTGGACCTGCCCTGGCCCACCCGCCCCACCGAGGACGGCCTGCGGGTGCTGGCCGACCGGCCGCACGAGGCGGCGGCCCGCCTGCTGGAGCTGCTCGGCCCCACCTCCGCGCTGTCCGGGCTGCGCGTGGTCCGGCCCGACCTGGAGGCGGTCTTCCTCGAACTGACCGGCCGCCGCTACCGCGACGAGGGGAGCCCCGCCGATGCGTGAGTCCCTGCCGCGGTCCGTCCTGCGCGTCGCGGCGCTGGTCAGACACGACCTGCGGCTGCACCGCGCCGACCTGACCCCGCTGGTCACCATGACGGTGATGCCCCTGCTCATCATGGCCTTCGTGCGCCCGCTGTACCTGAGCAGCCTCAGCACCCGGTACGGCACCCCGCCCGACGGCGTCCCGTTCACCGGCGCGGAGCTCGCCGTGCCGGGCGTCGCGGTGATCTTCTCGTTCTTCCTGGCCGCCGACGTCGGCTACGGCGTCTTCCGCGAACACGGCTGGCGCACCTGGGACCGGCTGCGCACCGGTCCGGCCCGCCCCTTCGAGGTGCTGGCCGGACGGGCGGTCGTCCCGCTGCTGGTGCTGCTCGTGCAGCTGACGTTGCTGTTCACCGTCGGCGGGCTGCTGTTCGGGCTGCGCGTGCGCGGCTCCTACGCGGCGATCGCCGCCGTCGGCGTGTGCCTGGCCCTGTGCCTGGTCGCCTTCGGGTTCGTCCTGGTCGCGCTCTGCCGCACGGTGATGCAGCTGAACGTCTTCTCCAACGTGGCCGCCCTGCTGTTCGCGGGCCTCGGCGGCACCCTGGCCCCGGTCGAGCAGCTGCCCGGCTGGGTGCAGGCCCTCGCCCACGTCACGCCCACCTACTGGGCCATGCGCGGCTTCACCGGAGCCGTGCTCGACGGGGACGGCCTCGGCGGGGCCGTCCTGCCCTGCCTGGTGCTCCTCGCCATTGCGGCCGTGCTCACCGTCGCCGGCCTGAACCGGTTCCGCTTCGACGACCGCAAGGTCTCCTGGTCCTGACCGGCACACCGTCCACCGCACCATTCGCACTCTTCCGGAGGGGCCGCATGCCCGCCCTCGTCGTGTTCGACTGCTTCGGCACCGTGGTCACCGAGCTGACGCCCATGCCCGAGGCACCGGAGCTGGCCCGCAGGCTGGCGGCCTCCCTCGAGCTGCCCTCGATCACCGCGGCCGCCGTGCTCGACGACCTGATCGGCACCTTGTGGACCGCGCTGACCGAGCCGGCCGCCGAACAGCCCGCTTCCCGGCTGCTGCTCGCACGCATCCTGGACGAGCACGGCGTTTCGGCGGACGCGGCGGCCGTGGACCGGACCCTGTGGCACGTCCTGGGACCGGACGACGGCCGCTTCCGGCTGTGCGCCCCGGCCGCGGAGGCGATGGTCAGGACGGCCGCCGCCGGTCACACCGTCCGCATGGTCAGTACCTGCTACCTGCCCGGGGACCAGATGCGCCGGCTGTTGGCCGGACTCGGGGTGCCCGACGTCCTCGACGCCTGTCTGTTCTCCGCCGACGGCGGCCCCAAGAAACCCGACCCGCGGGCGTTCGCTGCCGTCGGCGCGGGGGACTTCACCCGGCGCGTCATGGTCGGCGACACCCCGCACAACGACATCGCGCCCGCGCGGGAGCTGGGCTGGGACACCGTCCAAGTGGACCCGGCAGCCCCGGACTTCACGCCGTTGCACGCACTGCTCGGCATCTGAGCCGGCCCTCGCCCCAACTTGCTCGAATCAGCGTTCCAACCACAGAAACACCGCGTTCCCCGCACCCGCACGGCGGCACAGAATCGTCGTGCCCCCACCAGCCGAGGAGTTCATCCGTGGCGAAGATCCTGGTCGTCTGGCCACCGCACGTGCCCAGCTACTTCAACGCGGGCCACCACACGCCGCTCTACATGACGGCGGGTCACCTGCGTGCCGAGGGGCACGAGGTGGAGACCTGCGACGCGAGTGCGGCGGGCCTGAACTGGAAGGCCATGGGCGACCTGCTCTACCAGGGCGCCTACGACGTGATCGCGATGATGAACGACTTCGACGCCGTCGACGGCTTCGAACGGTTCGTCCTCTACGCCCAGGAGCTGTGCCCCGGCGCCCGCCTGATCACCTTCGGCCGGCTCAGCAGCATGAACCCGGGCTTCTTCGCCCGCTACGCCCTCGACGCCGTGGTGCAGTCCGGCGACTACGAGACCGGCGTGGCCCACTACGTGCGTGCCCTGGCCGAGGGGGCGGTCACCACCGGCCTGCCCGGAGTCACCGTGCGCGAGGGCGACCGCTGGCACCCGCCCACCGGCCCCGGCGACACACTGCCCGCCGATCAGTGGGTGCTGCCCGAGGTCGACGAGATCCCCTACGACTCCTACGACCGCCTCTACGCCGACGACGCGCACAAGTTCTGCGGCATCCCCTTCCGCCGCGAACTGGTCGTGCCCGCCGCCCGCGGCTGCCCCGTCAACTGCGACTTCTGCGAGGTCCCGGCCATCTTCGGCCTGCGCGAGCGACGGCTGAGCGTGGACGCGACGATCGACTACATCCGCCGTTCCTACGAGAAGGCGCCCTTCGAGTACGTCGCCTTCTACGCGCCGACGTTCACCCTGGACCGCCGCTGGGTCAAGGAGCTGTGCCGGCGCTTCATCGAGGGCCCGGTGTCGCCCCAGTGGAAGTGCGCCACCACCATTCCGCACCTCAGCGAGGAACTGGTCGCTCTGATGGGCGAGGCGGGCTGCGTCCGCATCTCCGTGGGCCTGGAGACCCTCGAACCCGACGGGCAGGGCACCCTGCCGCGCGCCAAGCGGATCGAGGAGGAACGCTTCCGCGAGCTGGCGCGCTGGTGCGAGGCCGCGGGCATCGAGCTCAACGCGTTCGTCATCATCGGGCTGCCCGGCACCACCGCCGCCGGGGCCGCCCGCACCCGCGAGGTGCTGCGCGACACCGGCGCCCGCTTCCGTCCCACGGTCTACACCCCGCTGCACGAGATGACGCCCGCCATGACCCCGCTGGAGATCAGCCGGTTCAACCGCCAGCTGACCTCCGCCCCGCTCGGCACGGAGTCCACCGACGTCTACGACTTCGTCTTCGGCGGCGACGACCGGCTGACCTCGGTCTACAAGAACATACCCAGGCGGCTGTCGGGCGGGGTGTCGTGACGGCCGCCGCGGAACCCGTACCCGCCTTCGCCACCGCACCCGGCGCGGCGGCCGTCGATCCCCGGCCCCGCCTGCGGACCGACGCGCTCAACCTCAAGAGCTGCGAACTGCGCCACCCCGGCTCCGACCGGCTCGTGGACCGGGCGCTGGCCCGCGTGCGCGTGGAGGACACCCGCTCCTACCCGTACCAGGCGGAGACGCTCGCCGCGCTCGCCCGGGTCCACGACACCCGCGTCGAGGGCATCACCCTGACCGCGGGCTCGGACGCCGCGATCGGACTGCTCGTCGACGCGTTCGCGCGCCCGGCCGGCGGGCTGATCGTGGCCCGGCCCGCCTTCGAGGCCTGGGAGTACTACGCCCGGCTGCGCGAGGTGCCGGTCACCGGCGTGCCCGTCCTCGCCGGAACGCCGCCGCGCGCGGACCTCGGCGCCCTGGCCGACGCCCTGGCCGACGCGCCCTCCCCGGCCGTGGTCGCGCTGGCCAACCCGGTCAGTCCCGCCGGTCTCGTGCTCGACACCACCGAGGTGGCCGACCTGGCGGTGCTCGCCGCGCGCCACGGGCACCTGCTCGTCGTCGACGAGTGCTACGGCGCCTTCACCGGCACCACCCACGTGCCCCTGCTGCGCCGCCACCCGAACCTGGTCGTGGTGCGCTCCTGCTCCAAGGCCTACGCCCTGGCCGGCGCCCGGCTGGCCGCGGTCTTCTCCCACCCCGGCATCGCCGCCGAGCTGTTCAAGTACCGCCCCGACAGCACCGTCTCCGGTCCGGCGCTGGCCCTGCTGGGCCAGGGTCTCGACGCGCTCGACGAGTACCGCGCCGTGTGGGCCGACCTGGCGCGCATACGCGAGGAGTTCGCCGCGGCCGTGCTCGCCGACCGTCCCGACTGGACGTTCCTCGCTCCGGGCGGCAACTTCGCCACCTTCGTCACCGGCGACCCCGCGCTCCCCGACCGCATCGCCGCGGGCCTGGCCGAACGCGGCGTCCGTATCCGGTCGCTGACCTCGCTGACCGGGCTGAGCGGCGCCTTCCGCGTCTCGCTGGCCGACGACGCCACCATGCGGCGCGTGGCCGGGATGATCCGGGAGGTGTCCGATCACCACGCCTGAGGCCGTCAGCCGGATCGCCGTGCTCGGCAGTCCCGGAAGCGGCAAGACCACCTTCTGTCACGCGCTGGCCGCCGCGGGCGGTCCCCCGCTGTACCACCTCGACGACCTCTACTGGGGCCGGGGCTGGCGGCGCCCCGTCCCCGCCGAGTGGGAGGCCACGGTCGCGCGGCTGACCCGGCTGCGGACGTGGACGGTCGACGGGAACTTCATCGACACCGTGCCGGTCCGCGTGGCCGCGGCCGACGTCGTGGTCCTCTTCGACCGCCATCCGCTGCTGTGCGCCGCGGCCCTGGTGGGCCGTTCGGCCCGGCTGCGCCGCGGCGACCGCACCGACTACCTGCCGCACGGGCTCGCCCCGGACGACCCGCCCGTGCGCAGCGTGCGCGCGCTGCTGCGCAAGGCCCTGGGCTTCCGCCGCCGCGAACTGCGCCGCATGGCACCGCTGCTGGCCGGGGCCGACGTCCGCGTGGTGCGCACCCGGCGCGCCGCCTCGGCCCTGCTGGCGGAGCTGTCCGCCCCGGACCGGCGGGCACCCGCCGCGGACGGCGACCCGGGCCTTCCCCCGTGCCGCTGTCCCGAGACCCTGTCCCCGAGAGGAGAGCCGATGACCCACGGCACCAGGCCCCGAGCGGACCGGGGGACCGGCACGTGACCGTCCCCGTGACAACCCCTCCCGTGTGCGCCGAGGCCACGCTGTCGTGCTGGTTCGGCCGCATCAACGTGGAGAGCGAGGTGCCCGGACTCGACGACGTGATCGCCGCCGTGCTGGCGCCCTACTTCACCCTGACGCCCGGTCACACCCCGGGCGCCGTCACCGTGCGCATCACCCGCTCCGCACGGCTGCCGGTCTCCGAGTCCGACCTGGAGGCCGTACGCCGTACGCCGCAGTTGTGGCTGAACGAGGACGGGCCGCGCTTCGTCCTGCTCGACCACGGCCACGACCGCATGGTCCTGCTGCGCGACGCGGAGGAGGACAGCGGCCCGATGCTGGTCACCGCCTCGCGGCCGGCCGGGCACGTGCACCTGGAGGTGTACGACGAGCGGCCGCAGACCGTCCGCGCCCTGGTGCGCTACCTGGCCTTCCTGGTCGGGGCGCAGCTGCACCACGGCGGCGTGCCCGTGCTGCACGGCTCCGCCGTGGCCCGCCACGGCGAGTCGGTGATCATGCTGGGGACCACCAACTCCGGCAAGTCCACCCTGGCGTTCCTGGCCACCACCCTGGCGGGCTGGGACTTCGTCAGCGACGACACCCTGATGGTGTGGCGCGACCACGCCTCCGCCCCGCCCCGGGTGAGCGGCTGGCCGCGCCGGCTCGGCATCAGCGTCGGCAGTCTGGTGGGCCACCCGGCCCGCGCCCGCTTCGAGCAGGCCTCGCTGCGCCGCTACGACGGTCCGGTGGGCCCGCTGCCCACTCCGGGCGCTTCGTCGTGGACCCGCGAGGGCCGTGTGCGGGTCTACTGCGACCTCGACGAGTTCACCGCCGTCACCGGTGCCACGGTCGACCAGGACTCCCGGCCGCGCGGCATCCTGCTGCCCCACGCCGACCCCACCGTCCGCGGCTGGCAGGTCGAGCCGGTCGACGGCCTGCCGCCCGAGCTGGCCCCCGTCGCCGGCCGCAACCTGCGCCACTTCGTCGACTACCTCGGCGTGCTGCCCCCGGCCGTCGCCGACACCGTCACCCGCGACGCCGTCCTCGCCGACCTCGCCGCGCTGCCGTGCGCCCGCGTGCGCTACGGCCCGGACGTCAACGCCGACTTCCCCCGCTTCTGGGCGGAAGCGACCGCCGCCCTCGGCACCCCCGCGGGGGTGCGATGAACGGCGACGACCGCGTGGGCGTGAACTTCCGCGCCGTGCGCGCCCGCGGCCTGGTGGCGGACCGGATGTTCCGCTGCGGCGCCGTGACCACGTACACCGCGCGGGACGCGACGGCCCTGCGCGACCGGTACGGCATCCGCGCACTGGTCGACCTGCGCTCGCGGCGCGAGATCGACAAGTACGGCGCGCCCAAGGCGCTCGTCGACGCGGGCATCCGCTGGATCAACGCGCCCGTGACGGGCTATCCCAGCACCCCGATCGACAAGCCGCGCCCCACCTCCGACGACGTGGTGGCGTACTACCACGGGATGCTCGCGGACGCGCTGCCGGAGAGCTGGCCGGACCTGTTCGCCGCCCTGGCCTCGGTGGCGCACGAGCCCTTCCTGCTCTGCTGCCACTGCGGCAAGGACCGCACCGGCGTGGTGGTCGCCGCCGTGCTCGACACGGTGGGCAGCCCCGCCGCGGACATCGCCGAGGACTACGGCGCCAGCGCCGCGGACCTGGTGGCCCGGGTCGACCTGTTCGAGGACAAGTGGAGCAAGCGCGGCCACACCCGCGACGACTACCTGACCCGGATGCGCGTGGTGCCCGCCACCATGGCGGACTTCCTCGCCGGGGTCCCCGGTGGCCTGGCCGGCTTCGTCGCCCGTCGAGTGGACCCGGCCGATCTGGCCGCGGTGCGCGCCGCGCTGGCCACGCCGTGACCGCCGCCCTGCTCACGGCCGTACGCGTGACCAGTCCGGTCCCCCGCGACCTCTGGCACGCGGCGCTCGCGGACGACCCCGACGCGCTCGCCACCCAGACCCCCGGCTGGCTGGACGCGATGTGCTCGGTGCGGCCCTACCGCGACGTCAGCCGGCTCTACGAGTGGCAGGACGGACGGCGCCTGGTGCTGCCGCTGGTGCGCTCCCGCCTGACCACCGCCGCCCGCGCCGAGGAGCTGGGCTGGCCGCTGGACTGGGGCATCGGCGGGCCCGTGGCCCCCGGCGGCCCCGTCACCCGCGCGGAGGCGGCCACCGTCTTCGCCGACCTCGCCCGCCGGCCCGGCGCCGCCGCCTATCTGCGGCCCAGCCCGCTGACGGACGAGGTGTGGCGCGCGGCCGCCCCCGGCCACGTGCGCCGCTACCCGCGCATCACGCAGATCGCCGACCTGTCCGGTGGGTACGCCACGGTCTGGAGCGAGCGCTTCACCTCCAACACCCGCCGCAACGTGCGCAAGGCCGAGCGGGCCGGGATCGGCGTCGAGGTGGGCAATGACCCGCGGCTGGTACGCGAGTTCGACCGGCTCTACCGGATGTCGGTGGACCGCTGGGCCGCCCAGGAGGGCACGTCCCGGCCGCGCGCCCGCTGGCAGATGTGGCGCAAGGACCCGCGGCGCAAGTTCGCCGCCGTGGCCCGCCACCTCGGCGACGCCTGCCAGATCTGGCTGGCCCACCACCAGGGCCGAGCCGTCGCCGGGATCATCACCATGCGCCAGGGCGAGCACGCCAAGTACTGGCGCGGCGCGATGGACAAGGCCCCCGCGGCGGCCACCGGCGCCCCCACCCTGCTCCAGGCCCTGGCCATCGAGGCGGCCTGTGCGCAGGGCTGCCGCTATTACCACATGGGCGACAGCCGTCCGGACACCCCGGTCACCCACTTCAAGCACCGCATGGGCGGCCGGCTGCACCACACGGAGGGCTGGTGGATCGACCCGCGCCCGGACACGGCGCCCACCGGACCCGGCCGGCACGAGGAGGCCCCAGCATGACCATCACCGACACCGACCGGCACACCGACCGGCACCTCACTCTGCTCGACGCGGGCTGGCACATGCCGGACGCCTGGCCGGGTCCGGTGCACGACCCCGAGGAGGGCACCCCGGCCGAGCGCATCCGCGCCGTGGCCGCCTCCGGATTCGCCTCCCTGGCGATCCCGGAGGCGTTCGGCGGCGCGGGCGCCGACCTGGCGGGGACCGCCGCCGCGCAGCGCGCCCTGGCCCGGCGCGATCCGCACGCGGCGATCGCGCTCAACATGCACTCCCTGACCGTCGGCCTGATGACCGACTACTGGGAGCGCCACCGCGACACCACCTCCTGGCTGCTGGAGGGCATCGCGACGCAGAACGCCCTGGTGGCGTCCGCGTTCGCCGAGCCGGGCGGCAGCGCCAACTTCCTCAGCAGCGTCTCCACCGCGCGCCGGGAGGGCCGCGGCTACGTGGTCTCCGGCACCAAGTACCCCTGCTCGCTGGCCTCCACCGCGACCCTGGTGTGCCTGAGCGCCCGGGTCGCCGGCACCGACGACACCATCATCGCGCTGTGCCCGAGCGCCTCCCCCGGCCTGCGGGTGGAGGGCGACTGGCCCTCCCTGGGCATGAACGCCTCCGACACGGCGAAGCTGGTGCTCGACGAGGTCGAGATCGACGACCGGCTGGTCTTCCACCGCGCGCCCGCCGACTCGATCGACGACACCGTCATCGCCGGCATCGTGTGGTTCGCCGTACTGATCGGCGCCACCTACCACGGTGTGCTGACCTCCCTGCTGGACCTGGCCGTGAAGACGGTCACCACCAGCGACCGGCACGGCCCGCGCACCGTACGGATCGGACAGGCGGCGCGCGACCTGCTCGCCCTGGGCGGCGCCTGCCGGCAGCTGGCCCGCGACTGGACCGACGGCTCGCTCGGCGGCGAGCCGGCGCTGGCCACCGCCATGGCGCTGCGCTCGTCGCTCAGCGACACCCGGGACCGGGTGGTGTCCACGCTGACCCCCGTGATCGGCAGCCGGATGTACACCCGCGGACAGCACGCCGCGGCGCTGCACCTGGACTCGCTCGCCGCCCACCACCACCCGCCGAGCCTGCTGGCCTGCGACGAGGCGGTCGGCGCCTACTGCACCGGCCGGCCCCTCGGCTTCGACCCCTCCAGCTGACGTACCACCGAAGGAGAAACCCCGTGCCCACCGTTGAAGTCAAGCTGAGCATCGCCGCGCCGGCGGACGAGACCTGGCAGGCCGTCAGCCGCATCGAGGACTACGCCGACTACATGGACAGCGTGAACTCGGTCCGTGTGACCGAATCCTCCGGTACGCGGCGCGTCAGCGAGTGGTCGGTGCTGCTCAAGGGCTCGACGCTGGAATGGGTCGAGGAGGACGAGATCGACGACGACGACCGCACCATGACGTTCCGGCAGCTCACGGGCGACCTCGACCACTTCGGCGGCTACTGGAGGGTCGACCCGGACGGCGACCACGGTTCGGTGACCACGTTCTTCGTGGAGTTCGAGATCGGCATCCCGCTGCTGGCCGACATGCTCAACCCGGTGGCCGCCAAGGCCCTGCGGGACAACGCCCAGCAGATGCTCACCTCCATCGAGCAGCGGGTCGTGGCATCGTGAGCCCACGGATCCTGGTCGCCGGCGCGACGGGAGCGGTCGGCGGCGAGCTGATCCGCCACCTGCGCGCCCGCGGCGCCGACGTGACCGGGGTGAGCAGTCGCGGCGCCCCCGGCCAGTGCGCCTGGAAGATCGGCTCCGAACCGCCGCCCCGGGAACTGCGTGACACCTCCTGGGACGTCATCGTCAACAGCGCCGCCGACACCCGCTGGAACCTGCCCGCGGACCAGGCCGAGGCCGCCAACGTAGGCCCGACGAACGCGTTGCTCGACCTGGCGGACGAGCACACCCACTTCCTCCAGCTGTCCACCACCTTCGCCGCGGGTCTGCGCGGTGACGGCGCGTCCGCCGAAACCGCCGACTACCGCAACACCTACGAGTGGTCCAAGGCGTGGGCGGAACGGACGGCGTCGGCCCGCCACGCCCGCACCGACGTCGTCCGCTTCCCCATGGTCATGGGCCGTCGCACGGACGGTGCGATCGACCGGTTCAGCGGACTCTTCTGGATCGTCTCCGGCCTGTGCTCCGGGGTGATCCCGGCGGTCGTCGGGGTCAAGGACGCCTACGTGGAGATCGTCGCCGCCGACGACCTCGCCGCATGGATCACCGACACCGTGTACGCCGGGCCGCCCGAGGCGCCCCGCACCTCGGTGCTCGGCCGGGGCGCCGACGCCCCCCGGGTCGGCGAGATGTTCGACCTGACGGTGGAGGGCCTGAACTCCTGGCGCGTCCCGCGGGGCGCCTCGGCGCTGTCCACGCCGCCGTTCGTCACCCCCGAGGCGTGGAACCGCTTCCACCTGCCCTTCGCCCGGGAGACCCTCAGCCGCGTCCAGCTGCGCCGGGTGGAGATGTACGCGGCCTACCAGGTCTACCTCGCGATCGAGGAGCCCATCGGGTGCACGCACGTGATGCCCGACCCGGCCGACGCCATCCGGTCCTCGCAGGTGTACTGGGCCGAGAACAACGCGCGGGCCGCGTCCGCCGAGCCGAAGGCGTGGACCGGATGAGCCCCGGCACGGTCCACGCCACCGCACCGGACGCCGCCGCCCCCTTCGCCGCCCAGGTCGCGCGGGCGGTCGCGGGCCGGCGCTGCGTCCTGGCCGGCATGTCCCCCGCCCGCCTGGTCCCGCGCGTCACCCAACTGCTGGAGCTGGGCGCGGCCGGCGTGTTCGCCCTGTCGGCCCGCCCGGACTCGGCACTCGACGCCGCCCGCCCCGCCTCCGCGCGGGTGGTGTGGTGGGACGCCGGTCTGGCCTCCGGCGACCAGGACGCCCTGGCCGCGGAGTTCACCCGGCTGCTGTCCCGGCCCACGCCCGAGCTGGCCGCCCGCCTGGACGCCTTCGACCCGGACCGCTCCGCCCTGGTCCTGGACACCCTGGACACGGACGGCGCCGCACTGCTGCACCGCCGCCGCTACGGCCACCGGCGCCCGCGCTGGACGGTCGCGGAGGACAAGGTGCGGGTGCACGAGGTCTGGGAACGGGCCGGTATCGCCGCGGCCCCGGAGGCGGTCGTCCCGTGCGAGCCCGGCGCGCTCGCCGAGGCCGTGCGGGAACTCGGTACCGCCGGAGGGACCGTGTGGGCCGCCGACGCCCGCGACGGCATCCACACCGGGGCCCGCGGCACCCGCCACCACCCGCCCGGCGCCGACACCGCCGCGCTCGCCGCCGCGTTCGCCGGGCGCGCCGACCGCGTGCGGGTCATGCCGTTCCTCGACGGGCTGCCGTGCAGCATCCACGGCCTGGTCGTACCCGGTAGCGCCGCCGTACCCGTCTTCCGCCCGCTGGAGCTGCTGACCCTGCGCCGCCCCGACGGCGGGTTCGTCTTCGCCGGCACCTCCACGTACTGGGACTGCCCGGCGCCCCGCGAAGCCGAACTGCGCGCCACGACCCGCGCCGTCGGCCGCGCCCTGCGCGAGCTCTACGGCTACCGCGGCGCCTTCACCCTGGACGGCGTTCTCACCGCGGACGGCTTCCTGCCCACCGAGGTCAACGCCCGCCTCGGCAGCGGTCTCAACATCGACAGCACCCGGCCCGAGCTGGCCTTCGACCTGCTGTGCCGGGTCCTGCGCGAGGGCGACCCGGTGGACGTGGCCCCCGCCCTGCTGGAGAGCACCGTCCTCGACGCACTGGACCGGGTCCGGCACAGCGAGGCCAAGATCCGGCTGGACGCCCCGGCCGAGCCCGGCCTGCGTCTCGGCCTGCTCCTCGGCCCCGACGGCACGTTGCGGCCCGCCGGACGTCACGACCGCCCCGACGCCACCCTGCGCACCGAGCGGTCCGCCGTGGGCGACCGGGTGCGCTTCCAGCCGCGCACCGACGCCTTCCGCGGCCACGCCCTGGGCAGCGCCGTCGCCGCGGCCTGCGCCCTGGGCGTACGCGAACTCGGCCTGCGCATCGCGCCGCTGACCGCCTGCGTCCCACCCACCGTCCCCGGATCAGGAGCCATCGCATGACCGTCACCGACCCCACGACCACCACCGGTCTGCGGCACCGTTTCCCCGGGCTGCGCGGCGACTGGGCCCGGCTGGACGGGCCCGGAGGCACCCAGGTCGTCGACACCGCCGTGGAGGCGATGACCCGCTATCTGACCAGCGGCGACAACGCCAACACCGAGGGCATGTTCGCCGCGGCCGACGCCACCGACGAGGTCGTGGCCCGCGGGCGGGCCGCGATGGGCGAGCTGTTCGGCACGGATCCGCGCGGCGTCGTCTTCGGCCCCAACACCACCTCGCTGGTCATCGACCTGGCGCAGACCGTGGCCGCCGGCCTCGGCCCCGGCGACGAGATCGTGTGCACGCGCCTGGACCACGACGCCAACGTGGCCCCCTGGCTGCGGATCGCCGCCCGCACCGGCGCCACAGTGCACCTCGCCGACGTGGACACCGACACCGGCCGGCTGCCCACCGAGAACGTCACCCGCCTGCTGAGCGACCGCACCCGCTGGGTGGCCGTCACGGGCGCCTCCAACGCCCTGGGCAGCATCCCCGACGTGGCGGCCATCGCCACCGCCGCGCACGCCGCCGGGGCCAGGGTCCTCGTCGACGCCGTGCACCTGACCCCGCACCGCCCGGTGGACCGCACGGCCCTCGGCGCCGACGTGCTGGTCAGCTCCGCGTACAAGTGGTACGGCCCGCACCTGGGCGTGCTGTGCGCCGACCCCGGTCTGCTCGACGCGCTCGACCCGGACCGGGTGCGGCCCGCCCCCCAGGAGGCCCCCGACCGCTGGCAGACCGGCACCCCGTCCTTCGAGGCGATCGCCGCCGCCACCGAGGCCGCCCGCTTCGTCCTCGACCACGCCCGCGCCGTGGACGAGACGGCCGTGTTCGCCCCGCTCCTCGACGGCCTGCTGGCCATGCCCCACGTACGCGTGCACGGCCCGCACGACCACACCGACCGCACCCCCACGGTGGCCTTCACCGTCGCCGGCCACCCCGCCGACGACGTCGCCCGGCACCTCGCCCGGCAGAAGATCGCCACCTGGAGCGGCATCTTCTACGCCCACGAGGTCATGCACGCCCTGGGCCTGCACGAGGACGGCGCCGTCCGCGCCGGCCTGTCCTGCTACACCAGCACCGAGGACGTCGACCGCCTGCTGCGCGCCGTGGACGCACTCGCCTGAAGGGAAACACCCATGCTCACCAGGATCGACCTCACCGCCGAGGACCGGGATGCCGTGGCCGCCCTGTGCGCCGAGGCCGCCGGGGAACATCCGGCCGCCGACGACCCCGCCTTCCTGCGCGAGGCCCCGCTGATCGCCCACCGCATGCCCCGCGCGGTCCGCGCGGCGCTCGCGGGACTGCACGCGGACGACGGCCCGTCGGCCCTGGTCATCGGCGGGCTCGACGTCCCCGACGAGGCCATCGGGCCCACCCCGTCCAGCTGGCGCGAGGGCCGCCCCGTACCGCCGGCCGTGCACCGTCTGGAGAACGCCCTCGTCCTGTACAGCTCCCTGCTGGGCGACGTGTTCGGCTGGGCCACCCAGCAGGACGGCCGCCTCGTCCACGACGTGGTGCCCACCCGTGGCCACGAGGACGAGCAGCTCGGCTCGGGCAGCACCGCCCCGCTGATGTGGCACACCGAGGAGGCGTTCCACCCCTACCGGGCCGACTACGTGGTCCTGATGTGTCTGCGCAACCCCGACGGCGTGGCCACGACCGTCGGCGGCTTCGACCCCTCGGTGCTCACCGAGGAGGAGCGCCGCTGCGCCTTCGAACCCCGTTTCCGCATCCGCCCGGACAAGTCGCACCTGCAGGCGTACAACGCGGAGAACGCCGACCGCCACCGCGAGGGCTTCGACCGCACCGAGCAGATGAACGAGGAGCCCGACGCGGTGCCGGTCCTCTTCGGCGCCCCGCACGACCCCTTCCTCCAGATCGACCCGGCGTACATGGACACCGCCCCCGGCGACGAGCCCGCCCGGCGCACCCTGGACCGCATCGGCGAGGCCATCGAGGGCGGGCTGACCGACGTGCCGCTGCGCCCCGGCGACGTGGTCTTCATCGACAACTTCCGCCTCGTGCACGGCCGTCAGCCGTTCAAGGCCCGCTACGACGGCACCGACCGCTGGCTCAAGCGCGTCAACGTCACCCGGGACCTGCGCAAGTCCAGCGCGATGCGGCTCCCCGACGCCGTGCGCGTCGTCGTCTGAGCCCGCGAGAGGTCTTCCATGAACTGGTCGACACTCGGCCTGACCGTCGCGGTCTTCGCCGTCCTGGTCTGCCTGGAGCTGCTGGCGCACAAGTTCCTGCCCTCCGACAAGGACACCGGCTACGACCTGCGCGACACCGCCAGCAGTCTGGGCCTGGCCATGGGCAACCAGGTCGTCAACTTCTTCTGGCAGGGCACCAACGTCGCCATCGTCGCCGCCCTCTACGCGATCAGCCCGCTGCGCGTGGACGCGAGCGACTGGCGGATGTGGGTCCTGCTGTTCGTCCTGGACGACCTGTGCTACTACGCCTTCCACCGGTCCCACCACCGCGTCCGGGTGCTGTGGGCGGTGCACAGCGTCCACCACTCCAGCGAGCGCTTCAACTTCACCGTGGCGGTGCGCAACTCCTGGGCGCCGATGACCTCCATCCCCTTCTTCGCCGCCGAGCCGCTGCTGGGCTTCCCGCCGTACATGCTGCTCGTCGTGCAGGCCGTGGGCCTCGTCTACCAGCTCGTGCTGCACACCGAGAAGGTGGGCAAGCTGTGGGCCCCCATCGAGTGGGTCTTCTGCACCCCGTCGCACCACCGTGTGCACCACGCCAGCCACTACCCCTACCTGGACAGGAACTACGGCGGCGTCTTCATCGTCTGGGACCGGATGTTCGGCTCCTTCGAGCCGGAGAAGAGCCGCATCGCCTACGGCATGACCACCAACGTCAAGTCGTACAACCCGCTGCGCGTCGTCACCTTCGAATGGCTGCGCCTGGGCCGTGACCTGCGCGGCGCCCACTCGCCGCGCGAGGCGGGCGGCTATCTCTTCCGCGGCCCCGGGTGGCAGCCGCGGCGCGAGGAACAACCGGAAGGACAGCCATGATCCAGAACGTGATCGCGGGGGCCTCGGTCCCGGCGGCCGACGGCTCCACCCTCGATCTGATCGACCCCTGCACCGGAACCGTCTCCGGTGCGTCCGCCCGCGCCGGGGCCGCCGACGTCGACGAGGCCGTCCGCGCGGCCCGCGCCGCGTTCCCCGGCTGGCGCGACACCACCCCGGGCGGACGCCAGGCGGCGCTGCTGCGCCTGGCCGACGCGGTGGAGGCCCACGCCGACGCCCTGGTGGACGCCGAGTGCGCGGACACCGGCAAGCCGCGTGCCACCACGCTCGAGGAGGAGCTGGTCCCCGCCGTCGACCAGCTCCGCTTCTTCGCCGGCGCCGCCCGCTCGTTGCAGGGCAAGGCGGCCGGGGAGTACTCGCCGGACTTCACGTCCATGCTGCGCCGGGAGCCACTCGGTGTGATCGGCCAGGTCACGCCCTGGAACTATCCGCTGATGATGGCGGTGTGGAAGGTGGCACCGGCCCTGGCCGCCGGCAACACGGTGGTCCTCAAGCCCGCCGAGACCACTCCGCGCAGCACCGTCCTCCTGGCGGAGCTGGCCGCGCGCGTCCTGCCGTCCGGCGTGTTCAACGTCGTCTGCGGCGACCGCGACACCGGACGCGCCCTGGTCGGCCACCCGGACGTGGACATGGTGGCCGTCACCGGGTCGGTGCGGACGGGGATGGAGGTGGCCGCCACCGCCGCGGCCGGCCTCAAGCGCGTCCACCTCGAACTGGGCGGCAAGGCGCCCGCCCTGGTCTTCCCGGACGCCGATCTCGCGGCCACCGCCGAGGGCATCGCCCAGGCCGCGTTCTTCAACGCGGGCCAGGACTGCATCGCCGCGACCCGTGTGCTGGTCCACGAGGACGTGCACGACGACCTGCTCGCCGCCCTGGTGAAGGAGGCCGAGGGCACGCGGGTCGGTCCGCCGTCGGACACCTCCGCCTTCTGCGGCCCGCTCAACAGCGAGACCCAGCTTCAGCGGGTCGGCGGCTTCATCGACCGTCTTCCCGGTCACGCCCGCGTCCTCACCGGGGGCCACCGCGTCGGCGACGAGGGCTGGTTCTACGCGCCGACCGTCGTCGCCGGCGTGCGCCAGGACGACGAGATCGTACAGCGCGAGGTCTTCGGCCCGGTCCTCACCGTCCAGCCCTTCTCCTGTGAAGAGGAGGCCCTGGCGCTGGCCAACGGCGTCGACTACGCCCTGGCCGCCAGCGTCTGGACCCGGGACCACCCCCGCTCCATGCGCCTGGCCAGGCACCTGGAGGCCGGCTGCGTCTGGATCAACGCCCACATCCCCCTGGCCGCCGAGATGCCCCACGGCGGCACCAAGCACTCCGGCTACGGCAGCGACCTGTCCAGCTACAGCATGGAGGACTACACCCGCCTGAAGCACGTGATGACCAACCTGAACCCCTGACGCGCCCCCCGAGGCGCGTCAGAACAGGCGGAAACCGCCATCAGAGACCCGGTGAGGGCCCTGCCGACACGCGTCGGCAGGGCCCTCACCGTTGTACCGCCGCCTCACCGGTATCGCGGGCCGCAGGATGCCTGCGTCCCCTGAACGCCAAAATCTACTTTTGCCAGAGTAGACATCGAGCCCTGACATGGTTAACGTTGTTCTTGTCGACACGGTCAAGCAAGGCCCGGCAGACACGAACTGGCGGGCGGAAGTAGCTGAAGTTCGCAGGTCAGTGCGGCTCTGGAGCTCCGAAGCCAAGGCGTTCTCGAAACGGTGACGGGGCTGAGAGCCGCACTGGGTGGCCCGCAGGTCGAGGGGTCGCCAACAGCATCACCGAGCAGTACCGCAGTACCCGTCCAGCAAGTGGTTGGTTCAGAGGAAGAACGGAGGAGCAGACGCCATCAGGATCGCCCGGCCCGGGAAGCTCTCGGTCCGGGTACCGCAAGACCCCGGAATGGATGGTGGTCCCCGGTCACGCAGCCGCGATCCCCGCACCCCTCCCCTCGCCGGGCCGGGTGACGGAAACAGAAGGTCGGCACAGCATGAGGGCCGACAGATGGTGTTGAATTTCCTTCGGGGCCCTGGTGCCGTACGGCACCAGGGCCCCTCGACGCGTTGCACAAAGAGGTGACATGGCAGCAGATACTCCGCTCAGTGATCGTCTGGACGACGACGACTACCCCGCCTACACCATGGGCCGGGCCGCCGAAATGCTCGGCACCACCCCTGGTTTCCTCCGAGCCATCGGCGAGGCTCGGCTGATCACTCCGCTGCGCTCGGAGGGCGGACATCGCCGGTACTCCCGCTACCAACTACGGATCGCCGCTCGCGCCCGCGAGCTCGTCGACAGGGGAACCCCGATCGAGGCCGCGTGCCGCATCGTCATCCTCGAGGACCAGCTCGAGGAAGCTCAGCGCATCAACGCCGAGTACCGCCGCGCCGCGAAGGAAGGGTCCGGCAGTTCCAGTCCCGGTTCGAGCTGATCACGGACACGGGGGAGCGCGCGGTCCCTGTACGCCCCGGCCACCGCCGCCACATCTCCTTCACCGACGCTCCCGAGCCGCATGACCGCTCCTGGAAGACCGCACAGCAGACCTGAACCCGTCCCGGGCCGTCGAACGGCGGTGGGCGACCTCACGCCCACCGCCGTTCCGCGACGACACGCAGGTGCGTCAGCCTTAGTGGACCGCCATCTCACCCAGCGGCGACCAGTCGTCCTGGGGCACCTTCACGTCGACGATGTTGAGGAAGTCTCGGTCCACGAGGTAATGCTGACCTTGGGCTCCTGGGACGACCGCGACGCAGATGACGCTGCCGAAGACCGCTCAGGGTGCGTTGTCGACACCGCTGGGGGAATCGACGCGGACGAGCCGGAGTGCCCGTCGTCTTTGTTCTCGTTCCAGACGGCAGGGACGAGCGCGACGACAATGGCGCACACGCCCGCTACCACGGCACTCGCAAGCGTGAAGACACACCCCATGATGGCCACCTTGCCCGTTTGGCTCGTCCCCTGGAACAAGGTCTGCACCCGGCACCACACCGGCGGCCGCAGCGCCTGCGGGTGGGGCGGCTGAGCAGGCGGAGGGGTGGGGCTGTCGCTCGGAGAGGGTGGCGTGGTGGACAACGAACCTCCCAGCTGCGATGTGGGCGCATGAGGAGCCAAGCGTAGAGCCGTGACAGCCGTCCAGGGCAGTTGAGACCTGGTCCGTCACGCCGGATGTGTACGGAACGTCAAATATCCGTGCACTCCTCGGTAAGGACGCGAGGGCCGGGAAGCGGCAGGCTGCTGTTCAACGAGGGCTCGACCACCCTCGAAGGGACGAACGGACAAGGAGTGAACATGGGAACAGTGGCTCGACGTGCCGCGACGGCCATCCTGGGCACGATGCTCTTGGCAGGCGCGTCCGCCGCCCCCGCGGCGGCCGTCACCAGTGGCGACGAGGGCGCGAACCGCACCGGGTTACGGGCCGCGGCCGCCGGCTGGGACTTCGTGGGCCGGGGCACGTTCTTCGCCACCGGCAACGGTGACTACAAGACACCTGCGGCGCGTTCGACGGGCGGCGACTTCCAGGGTTGCATCGGCTCGAGCTTCGGCTCCGGTGACCGGTACGAGCTGTGGGAGTGGGACTCGGAGAACACCGACGACTACGTCGGGTCGGTGCGACTGAACTCCGATGGCTGCGCGGTGTTCAGGAGCATCGGGGGCTTTGTCGACGGCAGTGACGGGACCGCCGAGTTCTACCTCGTCACCACGGCCGTGGCCGGCACCTACGCCGACTATTACGACTGACGGGCCGTTGCGTCGGACGTCGGCGTGACCGGACAGGACGTCACCCGGCTGGCGCCATGGACAGCCGCTTGCAATAAAGCATCGGACTTTCACGAGGTAGCCTGTCCGAAGCTTGCTCACAAACGCGAGAAGTGCTCCTGACCTGGAACGATCGGACTTGTCGAGGGTCCAGACCGTGCCGTGGAAAGAAGCACTTCTCAGGTGAAGACGCGTATCGGGTCGTACCCGTGTGTCCGCGTTGAGGGCAGCGATTTGCCACCAGCCGATTGCCTTGCGGGCGATGGACAGTTCCCGGTTGACGGTGTCGGCGTCCATCTCGTCGGCCCTGGCCGCCGCCAGTTCGGCCAGGGCCTCCGGCAGGGCCGGGTCGTCGATCGCGGTGACGGGGAAGAGGGGCGGCTTCGCGCCCCGGCGGGCGGGTCCGGTCGGAGCAGGCTCGCCGACGAGCATCCTTCGCGATGATCAGGGTAGGGGCTCCGCCGCAGTAAATCCGGCATTTACTGCGCCAGTCGTCCGGAAGTGTGGACGTCACGGATCGCAACGCCGATTACCGACAGCTACTCGTCGGGTGACGTCACCCCGAGAACAGGGCACACCGGGCGTAACCGCCAGAAGGCGAGGTTTACGCCTTCGTCGTCCACTCCTCGAAGCAGATCCCGATCGGCTTTTTCAAGGTTGCCTTGCCCATATAGCCGCCGATCTTGAGGTACGCGTCGTACTTGTAGACCTTGTACTTGGGATAGGCCCTCACATGGCCCACCCTCCCCCTCGGAACCTCGAAACGCGTCTCGATCTCCACCGTGTAGCTCTTCCGCACTTCGGACCCGATGCTGCCGCTGACACTGCCGGCGGTGAATCCTGCCTCCGACGAGAACGCCGTCTCCACAGTCCTCGAGAAGTTCATCTTCAGGGTTGTCTTCCCCCGGCCGTCGGTTTCCGCGATCGACTTCTTCCCGCAGCTCCGCCCCAGGTACTTTCCGTGACGCAACTCGATCGGCTTGAACGGCCTGCTGATGGACGACGCTCCGGTCGTGGCTTCGGTCGTGGCGGTCCCGGCGGGTGCGGCCGTGGCCGTACCCGCGCCGAGAATGCTCACAGCCATCGTGCCCGCGACCGCGCCCGCGACCAGAGCGTTATTGATCCTGCGCTGCATGAAAGCTCTCCGTTTCCCCGTGAAAGTTGCCTTCATCAGAGTCGCCTGCCACCCCCGGGGAGGGCGATAACGCTGAGTGCACGCCTACTTGGCGATGCGCCTACTCGACGGTGTGCTGGTGCCGGTACTCCTTGGGTGGGATGCCGCAGGCGGTGCGGAAAGCGCGGGTGAAGTCGGATGCGCGTGGGAAGCCCCAGCGGGCGGCGATGGCGTGGATGGGTGTGGTGCGCTGAGCCGGGTCGGCGAGGTCGCGGCGGGCGTGGTCCAGGCGCTGGTGGCGTATCCAGGCTGCGATCGTCTCCTCTTCATGTTGGAAGAGACGGTGCAGGTAGCTGGTGGATATGTGGTGCGCGGAGGCGATGGTGCGCGGAGTCAGGTGCGGGTCGTGCAGGTGCTGCTGGATGAAGGCTCGGATGCGCAGTACGAGGGCCTGTCGGTGGGTTTCCGGGGGGAGGGAGCCGCTGACGTCGAGGGCGTGGGTGAACAACGCAGAGAGCAGGTTGATGGCTACGGTTCCCAGTCGGGGTCCGTCGTCGGGGCGGTAGGAGCCGGAGTCCCGGTTCACCTGGGTGAGGAACTGGGCGAGCAGCGCCCCGATACCCTCCCGCGCCGATAACCGCTGCATGATCAGTGAGTCGATCACGTTGTCCGACAGTGGCAGCAGTTTTCGGGGGATGAACAGCCCTGTTCCCAGAATGGTGTCCTCGCCGTGGCTGGTGGTCGCCCGTATGAGGTGGGGCCGTGAGGTGTCGTGGAGAACCAGGTCGTACGGTTCGTATTCGGCCTCGTGACCGGAGCTGGAGAGTCCCATCGTCCCGCGCAGGTTGAGCGAGAGGTGGTAGAGCTCGGGGTCGGACTGCTCGATCAGCTTCTGCGTTCGCCGCAGTGTCATCGGTGAGTGTTCCATTGTCCACAGCTGTACGGCTCCCAGCGCCAGGATGCGCTGCGACACCGTGGTGTCCGCTGTGCGGTCACCGCCGACGTCCATCGGTATGTGCGTCTGGGAGATGTGCTCGCGCCAATAGGAGAACCTGTCAGGCGCGAGGAAATCCCGTGTACAGAAAGCCCTCTCGATCAGCATTTCTCTCCCCCGCGGGTCCTTGATCGGCATGCTTTGCATCGCTGGCTATGCGCAAGAGCACGCCTGGTGCGGATGCGTACATGTCGAATTCCCTGGCGGGACGGGGACCACACGAGAAGCGGTGGCCTGTGCCGAGGATGGCCGGATCGCGGGCTCGTACACTCGCCGGTCAGCCGGCGATCTTCAGTTGGTGGAAACCGGCCCCCGGCCCGAAGACGTTACACAGCCTGGAGCACTGTGTCGTCGGTGGAGGTGGCGACCATCGACAAGGTGTCGGGCAGGTCGAGCAGCACCTTGCGGTGGCTGCGGAAGTGACGCCGCATCAGCGGCGCGTAGTTGTCGCCGTGGTGGGCGGAGACCAACTCGTGGTCCTCCGAGAGCTTGGCCAGGCCGCCGGCCTTCTCCAGCCGCTCCAGCACCGCCTTGCCGCACTCGGCGTGCACCGCGTTCTGCTTGCGGGCGCCCGTGGGTAGGGTGACCGACTCGCATGCGCCGCATGATCCCGGCCGCTCACCCGTACGGAGCACACGCAGCCGAGCCGATCACAGACACCACAAGCACATGACCAGGGAAGAAGCCATCCAGGCACCCCGCCGCGAATCATCGGAGGAACCCACGAACGGGTTACCTGCCGGTGGGCCAGCGAGCTCCAGATCACCACCGCAGCCTGCCTACGGCACGTTTCCGGCGTATTGCGGCTGCCCTCCATCAAGGGGCACTTCCTTCGTCGTTCGGGGGCGGGGTCACGGGGTGAGGATCGCCCGGCCCCGGATCCGGCCGCTCCCGAGATCGTCCAGGGCGTCCTGGAACCGGTCGAGGGGGTACTGGGCGGTGTGCAGGCGCACGCGGCCCTGCGCGGCGAGGACCATCAGCTCACACAGGTCGTTGTAGGAGCCGACGAGGTTGCCGATGAAGTTGATCTCGGCGGAGATGATGTCGATGGTCGGGACGTCGATGTTCTCGCCGTAACCGACCACGTGGTAGTCGCCCGCCCGGCGCAGCATGCCGACGCCGTCCCTGGTGGAGCCGCCCTCACCGACGAAGTCGATGACCGCCTCCGCCCCGTGCCCACCGGACAGTTCGCGCACCCGGTCCACCTGGCCGCCGTCGGCGACGACACCGTGGTCGGCGCCGATGGAGACGGCCAGGGCGACCGCGTCGGGGTTGCGGTCGACGACGACGATCTCGGCGGCGGTGACGGCCTTGAGCACCTGTACGCCGATGTGCCCCAGCCCGCCCGCGCCGATCACGACGCAGCGGTCACCCGGCCGCAGCTTGCGGGCGGCCTTGGCCGCCGCGTGGTAGGCCGTCAGGCCCGCGTCGGCGAGAGCCGCGACATCGGCCGGTTCGAGGGAGTCGTCGATCCGCACGACACTGCGCGCGGAGGTCTTCAGGTACTCGGCATAACCGCCGGCCGTATCGATACCGGGGAAGAGGCTGTTCTCGCAGTGCACGTCGTCACCTGCCCGGCACGCCCGGCACAGTCCGCAGGTGATCAGCGGGTGCACGATGACCTTGTCGCCCTCGGAGACGTTGGTGACGGCGCTGCCGACCGCGTGGACCCAGCCGGCGTTCTCGTGACCGATCGTGTAGGGCAGTGCCACCCCGGACTTCTGCGCCCACTGCCCCTCCAGGATGTGGATGTCGGTGCGGCACACGCCGGCACCGCCGATCCTGACGATCACGTCGTACGGGCCGGTGATCTCGGGAGCCGGGACCTCGGCCATCCGGAGGTTCTGGCCGTAGCCCACGACCTGGACTGCTTTCACGAGACATATCCCTTCGGCGGAGCGGTGAGGTGCAGGAGTTCCCCCGCGGGCACGGGCTGCTCCGCCGTCGCGAAGTCCTCCGCCCGCGGGGACTGGTCGGCCGCGGACTGCGGGTACCGGGTGCGGAGCAGGCCCCGGCAGAAGTGCGCGTTGCCGTCGATCGACACCCGGACCGCACGGGCGAAGCGCAAGCGGAGCGGGATCTCTCCCGGCGGGTAGCGCCGTCCCTCCTCGTCCACGAGGACCGGGTCGGAGGGTGCCACCCCGAGCCCCAGCGCCGCGCGCCGCCGCAGCAGCGCGCCGGACGCCGCCGCGTCGGGGAGGTCACCGAGCACCACGCCGTGGAGGTCCTCCTCGGTGAGGTCGGGGTCTGCCCGGAGCAGGAGGGTCAGGGCCCGTTCCATCGCCGCGGAATGCGCCTTGCGGCGGAACGTCAGCCGGAGTGCTTCGAGATCCTTCTCCGCCTCCGCCCCGAACGTTCCGCGGTAGCCCGCGTCCGCGGCCAGCCCGCGATTGATCAGGTCCGAGTCGTGGTGGTCGTCGAGCAGCACCACGACGTCCCGGGTCCAGGGCAGTGCCGTCAACGCGTCCTTGGCGTCGGAGGCCATCAGATACGCGAAGTTCGGCGAACAGAACGAGGTGGGAAGCCTGAGACGGACGGTGAGCGCGCCGTCGGGGGTCACCGTCACGGAGCGTACGAAGCCGAGGTCGGTGATCGGCTCGTCCAGCTCCGGGTCGAAGACCGTGTCCAGCGCCGCGCGAGCCGACCGTTCCCATGTGCCGCCGGACATCTCACACCACCGCCGGTTCGGCGACGCCCAGCCCGGCCGGCACCTCGATGTCGTACATGGCAGCCGCGTTCAGCCCGAGGATCTTCTTCTTCTGCGCCACGGTGATCGGCGCGTACTCGGTCATGTCCTCGGGAATCTGGAAGTCGACGAACCGCTCGATCAGCCACCGGGGCGTCCACAGCGCGTAGTCGCTGGAGAACTGGATGCGGTCCTCGTCCAGCCAGTACAGCAGCTCGCCGATGATCTGCGCGAAGTACCGCGGCCGGCTGTGGATGAAGGGCATCGCGACCGCGAGACCCGCGTGCACGTTGGGCTCCTGCGTGGCGACCCAGCAGAAGTCCTCAAGGCGGGGCAGGCCGCAGTGCTCGACGACGAAGTTCATCTCGGGGAACTGCGTGGCCGCCTTGTCGACGTCCGCCACATCGAACGCGTCCCGGTCGAGCGGCCGGATCGTCGGCCCCTTGTGGATGTGGATGTTGTTGATCCCGAGTTCCTGACACGCCTCGAGATAGCGGTACGTCCACGGGTCGTCGAGCTTGTAGCCGCGGCTGTCGCCCTTCCACTCGGCGGTGTACAGCTTCACGCCCTTGAGCTGGAACCGCTCGGCGTCCCGCCGCAGACGCTCGAGTCCCTTCTGCTGGTACCGAGGGTCCCAGGAGTGGTTGTACGTGAGCTTGTCCGGGTGCTGCCGGGTGAGCGCGAAGGCCTCCTCGGTCTGCCCGAAGCCGTTGCGGTAGAACGCTCCCAGCCGCGCGGGCTGGAAGATGGCGTGGTCGACGTACCCCTCGGCGAAGAGGTCCCGCATCAGACGCTCGCCGCCGTAGTAGAGGTACTCCTCGTACGGCCACAGTTCCGATTCCGGGCTCAGGTTGCGGTGGTAGTCGTAGAAGCAGTCGATGAACTGCTTGCCGTGGATGTTGAGCTGGTTCTCGGGGCGCGCGTCCCAGAGCGCGACGTGCGCGTCCACGATGAAGTAGTTCTCGCCGTCCTTGGAATACATCTGTCTCCTCAGTTCGCGATGGGTGGCTGACCGGAGTGCGCGCGGGGTGGCTGACCGAGTGGGCGCGCGACGCCCCGCGTCAGGAGAACTGGATTCCGCCGTCGATCATGACGGACTGGCCGGTCATGTAGTCCGAGTCCGGCGAGGCCAGATACGAGACGAAGGACGCGACGTCCGCGGGCTCCTCGACCCGGCCGAGCGCGATCGCCTCCGCGTACTTCTTGATGGCCCGGCCCTTCTGCAGGCCCTCGGCCTCCGCCAGCCGCTCGTCGATCAGGTCCCACATGTCGGTGCCGACGATTCCCGGGCAGTACGCGTTGACGGTGATGCCGTGCCGCGCCCACTCCATGGCCGCGGCCTGGGTCAGACCCCGTACGCCCCACTTCGACGCCGAGTAGGTGCCGAGCAGTGCGAACGGGCGGTACGCGACGATCGAGGCCGCGCCGATGATCTTGCCGCCGCCGCCCTGGGCGATCATCTGCCGTGCCGCGGCCTGATAGGAGAGGAAGACGCCGCGCAGGTTCACGGCCATGATCTGCTCGAACTCGTCGAGCCCGGTGTCGAGCAGCGGGGTGACCCGGGCGATACCGGCGTTGGCCACGTAGACGTCGACCCTGCCGAAGCGGCCCGCCACCTCGTCGACGAGCGCGTCGGTCTGCTCCTTGCTGGTGACATCGGCGTGCACGGCGAGGGCCCGGCGGCCCGTCTTCTCGATGCCGGCCGCCACCTCGCTCAGCTCCTCGCTCATGCCGGGGAGGTCGGCGACGGCCACATCGAGCCCGTCCTTGGCCAGCCGCTCCGCGATGCTGCGGCCGATGCCGCGGGCGGCGCCGGTGACGATCGCGGTACGGGGTGTGTTACCGACGGAAGTCATAGGTGCTCCTGTGTTCGACGGTAGGCCGCCGCACCCTTCGTGCGGTGCCGACCATCAGCGTGGGGGCGGGTGGGCCCGTCGACTTTTTCAATGTGGAACACACCTGACCCGCCTCCCGGTCAGGGCACGGCGAACGCGCGGAAAAGTCGTGGCGAACCACCCGTTGACAGGTGCAAACACGTTCGTAATATGGCGGAAACACGCCATCGGAGGCGCCATGCTCAGTGACAGCACAGCGCGGGACCGGAACATCGCACGAGCACGCCTGCAGTTCCTCGCGAACGAGGACCCGCCTGCGCCGATCGTGCCCGAGGGCATCCGCAACTCCTGGCAGCGTTCCAAGTACCTGGGGATCGGCACCGACGAGGTGGTCGTCCCCTACCAGCCCGACTACGACCGGGAGAGCCGCCTGGTACGCGCCGCCACGCCGGTCCTGGACCGTCTGGAACAGGTGCTGGCGGGTTCGGACGCCTGTGTGATCGTGACGGACCGAAAAGGCTGGGTACGCGACCGCCGCGTCGGGGAGAAGCGGCTGTCGGCGCACCTGGACCGCGTCCACCTGGCCCCCGGCTTCAACTACGCCGAACAGTTCGTCGGTACGAACGGCATCGGGGTCGCGCTGGAGGAGCGCAGGCCCAACGTGGTGCTGGGCACCGAGCACTTCAACGAGCGCCTGCAGAACGTCTCCTGCGCGGCCGCCCCGATCCGCAACTCGGTCACCGGACGGGTCGAAGGGGCCATGAACCTGACCTGCTGGAACGGTCCTGCGCGCACCCTCATGGCAGCCCTGGTGCAGGAAGCCGTCGCCGACATCGAGCGCGTGATGTACGAGTCCAGCAGCTCGCACCAGCGAGCCCTGCTGGAAGCGTTCCAGCAGGTGACCCACTACGGTGACCGGCCGGTGCTCTGCCTCGGCCAGGATCTCGTGCTCGCCAACTCCGCGGCCACGGCGAGGCTCAGCGGCGACGACCACCGGCTGCTGCACGAGGCCGCCGCCGAACTGGGGCACGCGCCGCGCACCCGCAAGCAGGTGCGGCTGACCGGCGGAGAGACCGTGCTGATGCGGTGCCGCCAGGTCGACAGCTCCGCGGGCACGGCCGGGTACCTGCTGGAGCTCGCCTTCACGGACCACCCCGGCGACCAGGCCGGCGACCGTACCGGCTCCCGCTCCCGCAGCCGTGAGGAGCAGGGCTCGGCCCTGCCGTGGCCGCTGCCGGGACTGGCCGGGACGGACCCGGCATGGAACACCGTCTCCCGCACGGCGTCGCGCTGCGCCCGCGAACGGACGCCGCTGTTGCTCCACGGCGAGACCGGAACAGGTAAATCCGCCCTGGTCCGTGCCGCGCACGCGCTCACCGGGGCGGCCTCGTCGCCCGTCGTCGTGGATGCGATGGACCCCCGGGCCGCCGACGCCGGGACCGACCTGTCGGCTGCCCTGCGCGCGGCGCCCACGGGGCCGGGCCGCGCCCTGGTCCTGCGGAACGTCGACGCCGTGGCTCCCGAGCAGGGACCCGCCGTCGCCCGGGCGCTGGATGCCGCGGCGGCACAGGGCACATGGATCGTGGGCACGCTCCACCGCGCACCGGGCGTACCGGAGCCCCTGAGGCGCTGTTTCGTAGAAGCGGCTGCGGTCCCCGCCCTGCGGCACCGTCTCGCCGACCTCCCCGCCCTCGTCGACTGTCTGCTGCGACGCGTCGGCGCGGGCGTGGAGTACGCACCGGAGGTTCTGCCCCTGCTGCGCCGGCACGACTGGCCCGGCAACGTCCGCCAGCTGAACGACGTGCTCAGCAAGGCCGCCGCGGGCCGCCGCACGTACCGGATCGAGCTCCGCGACCTGCCACCGTCCCTGCACAGCGCGGGCGGCCGGTCCCTGAGCGCCTGGGAGGCGGCCGAGCGCGACACCCTGGTCCAGGCCCTGCTGGAGGTGGACGGCAACAAGTTGCTGGCGGCCCAGCGGCTCGGCATCTCCCGTACGACGATCTACCGCAAGATGAGGGCCTACGGCATCACCCTTCCCACACGCCCCTGAGACGGGCCGGGACCGACGGGGCGGCGGGCGTCGGACCCTTGCGGCGCATGCGGCGCAGCCACTCGCCGTGGAGCGGAGCGGTTCGCGCGCGTTCGAACTGCCGTACCTCGGGGTGCGGCCGCGGTGCGTCCTGGTACAGCTCCGCGGCGTCCGCTTCCGGAGCGAGCAGCGCGCGGCAGCGTCGGACGTGCGCGTCGATCCACGGCTGCGTGGCATCGTGTGCCCAGTCCGTGCGCCGCGCGAGCGGTTCGTGGGCGTCGGCCGGCCGAGCCGCACCGCTGCCTCGACCGGACTCCGGCCATGCAACGCGTGGCGAGGGTCGGGTACTTGAGCCGTCCGCACATCCCCGGCCTGATGGCCGTGGCGTAACAGATGCAGCACCCCGCCCCCGGCGTAGATTGATGAACGCAGCACGGCGGCGGAGGGGATCGACCATGTCCGGCATCGACGAGCTGGCCAGGCGATATCCGGCCAGTGGGAACAAGCGCGATCCGGCCAGGGGCCGGGCGCTCGTCGACGAACTCCGGACCGACGACGCGGGCTACCTCGATCCGATCGTGGCGGCCGAGGGCCGCGACGCCATCGAGGACGTGGTGGCCACGGCCCAGCGGCAGTTCCCCGGCCTGGTGTACCGGCCGGGAATGTCGACGGCCATCACGGTGTGGCGCGCCCGGCCTGGGGACTGGCGCCGGTCGGCGGCCCCCCGGTGATCATCGGGCTTGCCGTCATGGTCTGCGAACAGACCCGCCTGCGCCGCGTCCACGGCTTCCCCGACCCCCTCCCCGCACCTATCCCCGCAGCAGGAGCTGAACGTTGACCCCTGATCCGATGACCCTTCACCCCATGCCCGCCCATGACCGGGTGGTGTTCCTCAAACCGCTGGTCAGCTCACCGAAGATCGTCGCGGGCGAGTACACCTACTACGACGACCCCGACGGAGCCACCGATTTCGAGCACCGCAACGTGCTCTACGCCTACGGCCCGGAACGGCTGATCATCGGCAAGTACTGCGCCATCGCCGCGGGCACCCGGTTCCTGATGGCAGGCGCCGAGCACCCGACGATGGGCGTGTCCACTTTCCCGTTCACCATCTTCGGCGGCGAGTGGGCCGAACGGACCCTCGACATCGTCACCGGCATGCCCAGCCGGGGCGACACCGTGGTCGGCAACGACGTCTGGTTCGGCCACCGGTCCACCGTCATGCCCGGCATACGCGTCGGCGACGGCGCCATCATCGCCGCCGGCGCGGTCGTCACCGCGGACGTACCGCCGTACACGATCGTCGGCGGCAACCCGGCCCGGCCGATCCGGCAACGGTTCGACGACGCCGACATCGACCGGCTCCTGCGTGCCGCCTGGTGGGACTGGCCGGCCGAGCTGGTCACCGAGCACGCCCGCACCATCATGGCCGGCACCCCGGCCGACATCGCCCGTATCGCCGCCGACCACGGGCTGGAGGCCGTATGACCGTCGTGTCGATCGAGGAGCACCCCGTGGCCGGCGGCGGACCGTACGCGATCACCACCGGCCCGGACGGCGCGCTGTGGTACACGCTGGTCCACAGCGGCCGGATCGGCCGGCTCGTGCCCGGTGGCGAGCCGAAGAACTACCAGCTCGAACCGGACTGCGGACCGACGGTCATCACCACCGGACCGGACGGCGCCTTGTGGTTCACCGAATATCGAGCACACCGCATCGGCCGGATCACCGTCGACGGTGAGGTCACCGAGTTCCCGTTGCCCACCCCGGAGAGCGGGCCGTTCGGCATCGCGGCCGGACCCGACGGGGCGCTGTGGTTCACCGAAACCACCGCCGACCGCATCGGTCGCATCACCACCGATGGTGAGGTCACCGAGTTCCCGCTGCCGGTCACCGGCGCGTTCCCGTCCGCGATCACGGCGAGCCCGGACGGCGCGATGTGGTTCACCATGAACCAGGCCAACGCGATCGGCCGGATCACCTCCCACGGCACGGTCACCGTCCACCCGCTGCCGACCGCGGCCGCCGCACCGGTCGGCATAGCGCTCGGCCCCGACGACGCCGTCTGGTACGTCGCGATCGCCGCCGGCCACATCGGCCGCGTCACCGCCGATGGCGACATCGAGGAGTTCCCGCTGCCCGACCGCGCCGGCCGACCGCACGCCATCACCGCGGGCGTCAACGGTGACCTGTGGTTCACGGAGTGGGGCGGCAACCGCGTCGGCTCCCTCACCACCGATGGCGTGATCGAGGTGCACGACCTGCCCACCTCCGGCTCGGAACCGCACGGCATCACCGTCGGCCCTGACGGTGCCCTGTGGACGGCGCTGGAGATCGGTGCCCTCGCCCGCATCACCCCGAACCCGCTGCCCTGACCCAGGAGGAGACCTAGCCCGTGACGTTCACTCACGGCTGGTGCCCATGGTGGGCCGGTTCGCCGAGGCTTTGGGCAACGGCACCTTCTGGGCCGTGGGCGCGGTCGTCGCGACCGCCGCGGCCGGACCGGCCGCCAGCACCCGCGCCATGGGCGTCATGGTCGGCGGCGTGACTCTCTCCAGCATCGTCGGCGTCCCGCTCGGCACGGCCGCCGGCCAGGTGGCCGGCTGGCAGGGCCCCTTCTGGGCGCTCGCGCTGCTGGCCCTGGCCGCCGCCGCGGTCATCGCTCGCCGGCTGCCCGCCGACACCGGCCGCGCGGACAGCTCGCTGCGCGGCGAACTCGGCACGCTGAAGCACCCCCGCCTGTGGCTGATCTACCTGGCTATCGCGCTCGTGCAGGGCGGCATGATGGCCTTCTACAGCTACGTCGCCCCGTTGCTGACCGAGCGGGCCCACCTCACGAGTGCGATCGTGCCGCTGGCGATGCTGGGCTACGGCCTCGGCGCCCTGGTCGGCACGACGTTCGGCGGGCGCCGTGGCGACGACCGGCCCTACGCCACGCTCATCCCGGCCGCCGCGGGCACCGCCGCGGTCCTGGCCGCCACCACCCTGTGGGCGACCCACAGCGTCATCGCCGTGGTCCTGGTCGTGCTGCTCGGCGCGACCGGCATGACCACCAACCCGATCCTCGTCGGCGAGGTGGTCCGCACCGCCGGCGCCGGCCGCGCCCTGCCCATGGCCCTGGCCACCTCCGCCTTCCAGGTCGGCATAGCCGTCGGCTCCTGGTTCGGCGGCCTCGCCCTGACCTCCGCCCTGGACCTGAAGGGCCCGTCGTTGGCCGGCCTGGCTCTCGCCCTGATCGCCCTGCTGCCGCTCGGCCTCCTGGCCGCCTCGCAGCGCAAGGCGGCCTCCGCGCGGAGCGACCCCGACCCGCAGCCCGCCCTCACCGGCACCCGCACCCGCACCCGCACCCGCACCCGCACCCGCACCACCGAACCATTTCCGGTCGCCGCCCTCCGCAACCGACAGCAGGCTGAAGGCGGCAGTCCTGGAGAACTTCGAAACGAAAGCAAGGAGTCACCATGCGGTATCGCAAGCTCGGCAGTTCGGACCTCGAGGTCTCGGAAATCTCGCTCGGATCCTGGCTGACCTACTCCGGAGGCATCGAGGCCGACAAGACCCGGGCCTGCACGGAGGCGGCGTTCGACGCGGGCATCACCTTCTTCGACACTGCCAACGTCTACGGGCAGGGAGCCGCCGAGACGGCCTGGGGCGAGATCCTCTCCACCCGCCCCCGCGACTCCTACGTCCTCGCCACCAAGGTCTACTTCCCGATGTCGGACGACCCGGCCGACCAGGGACTGTCCCCCCAGCAGATCGCCCGGCAGATCGACGCCTCCCTGACCCGCCTGAAGACCGACTACGTCGACCTCTACCAGGCACACCGGTTCGACCCGTCCGTTCCCCTCGAGGACACCGTCGAGGCGTTCCGACAGGTCGTCGAGCAGGGCAAGGCCCGCTACATCGGCTTCAGCGAGTGGACCCCGGAGCAGGTTCAGGCCGCCATCGACGTCGCCGGCCCCGACCTGTTCGTCTCCTCCCAGCCCCAGTACTCCATGCTCTGGCAGGCCCCCGAAGCCGAGATCTTCGGACTGTGCGCAGCGAACGGCATCTCCCAGATCGTCTGGTCCCCGCTCGCCCAGGGCGTGCTGACCGGCAAATACAAGCCCGGACAGCCCGTCCCCGAGGGCAGCAGGTTCGCCTCCGCCGACATGGCGGTCTCCCAGGACCTCGTCTACAGCGACAGCACCCTCGAAGCGGTCCAGCGTCT
The DNA here is from genome assembly GCA_014650015.1 of Streptomyces griseoloalbus. Taxonomy (GTDB): domain Bacteria; phylum Actinomycetota; class Actinomycetes; order Streptomycetales; family Streptomycetaceae; genus Streptomyces; species Streptomyces griseoloalbus. The sequence goes on along the minus strand of BMUD01000008.1, from coordinate 1,173 downwards.
CGTCCCGATCGCGGAGGAAGCCGGGATGAGCCTGCCCACCCTCGCGCTGGCCTGGATCCTGCGCCGCACCGAGGTCGCCTCCGCCATCACCGGCGCCTCCCGCCCCGAACAGGTCCACGCCAACGCCGCCGCCTCCGGCGTGGAACTTCCCGAAGACCTGCTCACGGCCATCGACCAGGCCCTCGGCGACGCTCCCGTCAAGGAACCAGTCCTTGCTCCCGGGGCCCAGACCGGCATCACACGCCGCTGACCCCGGCAACGCCATCCCACCAGTAGGAGAGGTCGCATCCATGACCACGCAGATCCCCCAGCTCACCCTCAACAACGGCGTTCGGATGCCGATCCTCGGCTTCGGCGTCTTCCAGATCGCCGAAGACCGGACCCAGCAGGCCGTCGAAGCCGCGCTCGAAGCCGGCTACCGCCTGCTCGACACCGCCGCCGCGTACGAGAACGAGCGCGCCGTCGGCCGCGCCATCGCCGCAAGCGGCATCCCCCGCGACGAACTGTTCATCACCACCAAGCTGTGGATCCAGGACTACGGCCAGGACAGCGCCCATCGCGCCTTCGACCGCTCCCTGGACCGACTGGGCCTGGACCACCTCGACCTGTACCTGCTCCACCAGCCCTTCGGCGACTACTACGGCGCCTGGCGAGCCCTGGAGCGACTCGACCGGGACGGCCGCACCCGGGCCATCGGCGTCAGCAACTTCTACCCCGACCGGCTCGCCGACCTCATCACCCACAACGAGATCGTCCCCGCGGTCAACCAGATCGAGACCCACGTCTTCTTCCAGCGCACCGACGACCGGCGACTCATGCGCGAGCACGGCGTCCAGCACGAGTCCTGGGGCCCGCTCGCCGAAGGCGGCCAGGGATTCTTCGACAACCCCGTCCTCGTCGACATCGCCCGCACCCACGACAAGTCCGTCGCCCAGGTCGCTCTGCGCTGGCTGACCCAGCGCGACATCGTCGCCATACCCAAGTCGGTGCGGGTCGACCGGGTCTGTACGGTGAGCGGTGTAACTCCCGAGCTGGAAGCGACAGTTGATGACTGACGTGGCGAGTGACATCGAGGCCGGGGAGGCCGTTGTGAGTGGGGCGGGCGCCGTGGATGACGGTCTGGTCGCCGAGCTGGTGGCCCGGGCTCAGGCTGGTGGGGTGAAGCTCACCGGG
>BMUD01000007.1:231374-359663 GCA_014650015.1 Streptomyces griseoloalbus | reverse complement strand
CGGTGCACGGCCACAACCCAGGTGGACGACGAGACCCGGGCGCTGGCAGAGACGATCACCTCTCCTCACGACTCCATCGAGTGGGCCTCGTACCCGGCGCTCCAGTGCCTCCTCGAGGACGTCGACCACGACTTCCACGCGGCCTTCCTCCGCACCGGGTCACGCACGGATCCCGACTCGGACGTCTTCGTGTGCTGGAGGGACGGGACACCGGGTCACGCGCTGGCGGACCTCGACTGCTGCATGAACCGGCGCGGCCCACTGGCCACCGGCTGCACAATCTTCCAGCACCACCCAGGCCGGTGCGAGTGGGACTACATCGACCCCCCGGTGGTGGCCGCGCAGGCACAGGCCGACCAGATAGCCGCAGCCCTGGGCCTGGGCCGCGGCGGCTGCGGCCGATAGCTCACCAGACTCCCGCTCCCGGCCCGTAGTCCGCCGGCCGGACCGGTAGCGGGACCGAGCGGCCCGACCCCGTGCCCCCGTCGGGGACGGGCCGCTCACCCATTGATGCGGTCGAGTTCGGCCCATATCGAAGTCGGCGTGACCGTAGCCTGAGCGCGGAGGTGGCTATGTCCGAGTGGATCGACCCGCGGCACGCGGAGCTGGTGGCGGCGTGGAAGCGCGCGCGGCAGCCGGAGTCCCGCGACCCGCAGGAACCGCGGCCTGTGCGGGGCTTCGTGATCCCGCGCAAGCCCTGACCCGCCCAGCCAGGGCCCGCGCCCAGGCTGAGGCCGCGGCCCCGGTCGGCGTCCCCGTCGCCGCCCGGGGCCGCTTTTTGCTGTCACCTTGGATTCGAAGGCGATCACCGTAACCACAGAATCGAGCTACAAAGCCGCAGGTCAGAGGCGGTTACTTGGGGTCCCGGAAAGGACTCCAAGCAAGATCGATTGAGAGGTGTCACAGCAGTAGATTGGGGTTGCCGCTGCCGGTCCCCCCGCTGACCAGGAACGACAACCGCGCGTCCAGCAGTGCCCGCAGCACGCGGTCACCGCCCGGCGGCACCGTCCCGGCCGCCACCAGTTCCTCGAGCGTGAACGCGCGCGGCCGTACGACCCGCAGGGACAGACAGGTGCAGCCCACGGCCACCGGGGGCAGCACCGCGTGCAGCCGAGCCCCGTTGGGCAACCGCGCGTCGACCCAGGGCCGGGCGTCGTCCAGGCGTCGGCCGGCCACGGCGGCGAGCCGCTGTGCCAGACGCCGGACGGCCGTCGCGTCCGGGAAGGAGACCTCGGTGAGCTCCAGCCCTCCGCCCCGGTCCACCCAGACCCGGTCCGGCGCCGACACCAGCACGTCGGTCACCGACGGATCGGCCAGCAACCTCTCCAGCGGCCCGCTGCCGACCAGCTCCGAGCGCAACTGCTCGGCCGCCACCAGCACTTCGGCGTCCCCGAGCACCCGCCCCTGATCCCGCAGTGCCTGCGCCACCCGCGCGGGAGTCGGATCGGCCCCGCTCTCGGCCAGCCACCGCCGCACCCCGTCGAGCAGACCGGGAGGCATCCCCGCCCCGGTCACCGTCGGCCTCCTCATGACGCCCTCGCCTCCACCAGCGCCCGCTCCCAGAACTCCTTGCAGAAGCGGGCCAGCGGGCCCCGACCCGACGCCCCGGGTGGTCGCCCGGTCTCGTACGGGCGCTGCAGGGCGGGCTCGACGGGCACGTCTCCCGCGAGGGGCAGTCCGAGGAGCCGGGCGACCTCACGGTCGTCCAGGCCCGGCGCGTACGGTCCGCGTACCGCCACGCGCAGGTCGCGCAGGACCATGCCCACGGCGGAGGCGACGCGCCCCGCCGCCGCGACGGCGCGCAGTTCCGCGGGGACCACGAGGAGTCCGAGGTCGAGCTGGGCCAGGGCCTCGGCGACCCCGTCGTCGACGCGGCGCGGCAGGTCGACCACGACGGTGCCGCCGCCCCGCCGTGCCGCGGCGAGCACCGCCCGTACCGCCCGGGGCGGGACGGCGAGGCAGTCGCCGCGGTCCCAGCTGAGCACCCGCAGCGAGTGCAGTTCCGGCAGTGACTCCTCCAGGGCGCCGCCGCCGACCCGACCGCGTGACGCGGCGAACGCGGGCCAGCGCAGTCCTTTGGCCGTCTCGCCGCCGAGCGCCACGTCGAGGCCGCCGCCCAGCGGATCCGCGTCGACCAGGAGGGTGCGCAGTCCCTCACGCGCGGAGGTGACGGCGAGGGCGCACGCGAGCGTGGACGCTCCGGCGCCGCCCCGTCCGCCGATGACGCCGACGGTCAGGGCGGGCCGTCCGACGCCCTCGGCCACGTCGGCGATGCGGTCGACCAGCCACTGCTCGCCGTCGGGCAGCATCAGCACATGGTCGGCACCGATCTCGACGGCCCGCCGCCATACCCCGGGATCGTCCTGATCGCGGCCGACCAGCACCACCCCTGACCGGCGCGCCGCACCGCGCACCCGCCGCGCGGCGTCGTCGCCGACCAGGACGAGCGGTGCGGCCTCCCAGCTGCCCCTCGGTTCCGGCACCCCGTGCTGGACCTCCGGTGTCGCGCCGGCCGCCGCGCACAGGCGCAACAGGTCGTCGAGGAGCGCGGGGTCCTCGGTGACGATCAGCGGTGCGCCCGGCCGGCCTCCTCCGGCGGTGGGCGGCGGCTCGTGCGTGATGGTTCCGGCCATGTTCGTCCCCCTTTGCTGTATCTCTCGCGCAGCCCCTGCGGCCCCGCGATTCCCGGACGTGGAAGAACCGGCAAGCGGCCTTCCTATGAACGGCCGGAGGGAACCGGCCATACGCGACCCGGCAAACGGAAGTGGGTGTGAACTCACGACGAGCGGGACGCGCTGGAATCACGGTGCAGCGATCCGGAAAAACTTGTGGATCTTGGTGGATAACTGTGGACGAGTCGACGGCTGTGGATATCGCGGCCACCCATACCGGTGAGCCCGGCAGATCTCCCGCGTGCCCCCCACAGAGCATCCCGACAGCTACCGCGAGTAACTAGTCATGCCCACGACAACACGCCTCGCGGTCGGCACCCCGCACCGCATCAGCCGTGAAGAGAAGGGAGAAAACCCACCCGGACATGCGACGACCCCCGCCGGGGGGGAGAGCGGGGGTCGTCCCCACGGCCGACTCGGGGGGGGGAGGAGTCGGACCGGGTTAGACACGGTCGCGAACGATCCGTGACTTCCATGGTGTACCCGAGAGCCATCTCAGGCAAACCAACGCGCCCCACCTTACGCCGAATGGGCTGCACCTATGCTCAAGGACGTGGAAAACCACTCGTTGCCCCGCACAGCCGCCTTCTTCGACCTGGACAAGACGGTCATTGCGAAGTCGAGCACGCTCACGTTCAGCAAGTCGTTCTACCAAGGCGGCCTGATCAACCGCAGGGCGGTCCTGCGAACCGCATACGCCCAGTTCGTCTTCCTCGCCGGTGGCGCGGATCACGATCAGATGGAGCGGATGCGCAAGTACCTGTCCGCACTGTGCCGCGGCTGGAACGTCCAGCAGGTCAGGGAGATCGTCGCCGAGACGCTGCACGATCTGATCGACCCGATCATCTACGACGAGGCCGCCACCCTCATCGAGCAGCACCACACCGCGGGACGCGACGTCGTGATCGTGTCCACCTCGGGCGCCGAGGTGGTGGAGCCGATCGGCGAACTGCTCGGCGCGGACCGGGTCGTGGCCACCCGCATGGTGGTGGGCGACGACGGGTGCTTCACCGGCGAGGTGGAGTACTACGCGTACGGCCCGACCAAGGCCGAGGCGATCAGGGAACTGGCCGAGTCCGAGGGCTACGACCTGGCCCGTTGCTACGCCTACAGCGACTCGGCGACCGACGTGCCGATGCTGGAGTCCGTGGGCCACCCGCACGCCGTGAACCCGGACCGCGCGCTGCGCAAGGAGGCCCTCACGCGCGGGTGGCCGATCCTCGACTTCCATCGGCCGGTACGGCTCAAGCAGCGCTTCCCCACGTTCTCCGTACCGCCGCGCCCCGCCCTGGTCGCGGCGGCCGCGATAGGAGCCGCGGCGGCCACCGCGGGCCTCGTCTGGTACGCCAGCCGGCGCCGCGCGACGGTCGCCTGACCCGCCCTTCTCCGTGGCATGCGGGCAATCACCGGTCACGTTCGCCATATCGGCGCCCGTTCAACACGTCTTTGAACGTAAAAGTAAAGGAAGCAGGGACAGGACTTCCGCTTGCTTCGAACCCGGAGTACAAAGGACTTAACGGCCCGCGAGACCAAGGACATCCGAGAGGATCACCTTCACAACGCATTTGGCCCCACGGACCGAGCATGAACACCGGGCACCCACGCGACGTCGACCCGTCGATTACGGGCCAGCCGCACCAGGTGACGGGCAAAGTTCCCGACCTGATGGGTATATCTCGAGGACGCTTGGTAACGCGGTGAACATGCCAGCGGCGGTACGAGCGATCGTACCGCCGCATCACTGCGCAGCCCCTTCTCCGGCCCTTTATGCCGCCCCGCGCTGCAGCGCCTCGCACACCGCTGTCGACTCACGCGCCCCCAGCTCGATCGCGCGCCCGCAGTGGGCGATCCAGGCGGCCACTCCTTCGGGAGTACCGGAGACATAGCCTTCCAGCGCCTTCAGATAGGCCCCCTGCCCCAGCTCGGCATGGCCGACCTCGGCGGGGCAGACCGACTTCGGGTCCAGTCCGCTGCCGATCAGGACGATGCGCTCGGCCGTGCGCGCGACCAGGCCGTTGTGGGAGGCGAAGGGGCGCAGCGCGAGGATTTCACCGTGCACGACGGCGGCCGTCACCAGCGCCGGGGCGGAACCGCCCGCGATGACCAGCTCGGCCAGCCCTTCCAGCCTGCCGTGCGCCTCCGCCGCGCTCGGCAGCGGAAGCCCGATCGACGGCTCGTCGACCAGCTCGCCCTCCTGCCGGGGCCGCCCGACCCGCTCGGCCTTGTCCGCCGCGGCGACCAGGTGCAGCCGGGCCAGCACCCTCAGGGGCGACTGCCGCCAGATGGACAGCAACTGGCCCGCCTCGGCGGTCAGACGCAGGGCGGCGCCCATCGTGCGCGCGTCGTCGTCGCCGCTGAAGTCACTGCGCCGGCGCACCTCCTCCAGGGCCCAGTCCGCGCCCGACAGCGCCGCCGAGCCACGGGCGCCGCGCAACGCCGCCTCGGAGGTGATCTCGTTGCTGCGCCGTCGCATGACCCGGTGCCCGTAGACCCGGTCCACGGCCTTGCGCACGGACTCCACGGACTCGGCCACGCCGGGCAGAGAGCCCAGGGCCGCAAGGGGATCCCCGCTGCTCGGGCTCTTCCGGGAGCCTGGGGGCGGATCGGCGGTCGCGCCTGTCGTACTCATGAGTACGACCCTACGCACCCCGGGCGCCCACCCCACGATGGAGTGGCCTTCTTCACGCGGCATCGCCACACACGGCTACCATTCCATTACGCTTGGTGAACATGAAAATTGCTTTCGTGGGGAAGGGCGGCAGCGGGAAGACGACCCTGTCCTCTCTGTTCATCCGTCATCTCGCGGCCGACGGCGCCCCGGTCGTCGCGGTGGACGCCGACATCAACCAGCACCTCGGGGCCGCGTTGGGCCTGGACGAGGCGGAGGCCGCCGCCCTGCCCGCGATGGGCGCGCACCTGCCGCTGATCAAGGACTATCTGCGCGGCACCAATCCGCGCATCACGTCCGCCGACACGATGATCAAGACGACGCCGCCCGGTGAGGGCTCCCGGCTGTTGCGCGTGCGCGAGGACAACCCGGTCTACGACGCCTGCGCGCGGCCGGTGGAACTCGACGGCCGAGCCGTCCGTTTGATGGTCACCGGCACCTTCACCGACGCCGACCTGGGAGTCGCCTGCTACCACTCCAAGACCGGGGCGGTGGAGCTCTGCCTGAACCACCTGGTGGACGGCCCCGGCGAGTACGTCGTGGTCGACATGACGGCCGGCTCGGACTCCTTCGCCTCCGGCATGTTCACCCGCTTCGACATCACTTTCCTCGTGGCCGAGCCGACCCGGAAGGGGGTCTCCGTCTATCGCCAGTACAAGGAGTACGCCCGCGACTTCGACGTCACCCTGAGGGTCGTCGGCAACAAGGTGCAGGGCCCGGACGACCTCGACTTCCTCCGCGCGGAGGTCGGGGACGACCTGCTGGTGACGGTGGGGCACTCGGACTGGGTGCGGGCCATGGAGAAGGGCCGGCCGCCCCGGTTCGCACTCCTGGAGGAGCCCAACCGGCACGCCCTGCGCCTGCTGCGCACGGCCGTCGATGCGACGTACCAGCGGCGCGACCGGGAGCGTTACACCCGCCAGATGGTGCACTTCCATCTGAAGAACGCCCGGTCGTGGGGGAACGAGCGCACCGGGGCCGACCTGGCGGCTCAGATCGACCCCGGTTTCGTGCTCGGCGAGAACGTCACGGCGTCCGCCTGACGTTCACCGCTTGGCCGCCGGGGCTCCGGGCACCCCCTTGGGGGCCGGGGCCGGGCCGCCGGCCAGGAAGGACCTCCAGCCCCGCTTCGGAGCCTCGCCGACGTCCAGCGTGCGCAGTTTCGCCAGGGTCGCCGGGTCCTGGGCGTCCAGCCAGTCCACGAGTTGCCGGAAGGAGACACAGCGCACGTCGGACTGGGTGCAGACCTCCTCGACGACCTCCTCGACGGCCCGCATGTAGGTGCCGCCGTTCCAGGACTCGAAGTGGTTCCCAATGATCAGGGGCGCACGGTTGCCCTCGTAGGCCCTCTCGAAGCCCTGGAGGAGGCCATCCCGCATCTGGTCGCCCCACAGGTCGTGCTTGGCGGGGTCGCCCTGAGTGGTGGTCCCGGACTGGTTGACCATGAAGTTGTAGTCCATGGTGAGCTGCTCGAAGGAGTGCCCGGGGAAGGGCACGAGCTGCAACGGCAGATCCCACAGTCCGTGCTTCTTCTTCGGCCACTCCTGGTTGCCGATCCCGCTGGTGTCGTAGCGGAAGCCCAGGTCCCGGGCAGCCCTCATGAAGTTCTTCCGCCCCTCCAGGCAGGGGGTGCGGGCGCCGATGAGCTCTTTGTCGTAGTCGAAGGGCAGCGGGGCCGAGTTCTTCATGCCGGCATTGGTCTTCCAGCTCTTCACAAAGCGCTTGGCCTGGGAGATCTCGTCCTTCCAGTCCGCAACCGACCACTCGCCGACCCCACCGTCGCTGCCGCAGAAATGTCCGTTGAAGTGGGTGCCGATCTCGTTGCCCTCGAGCCAGGCCAGGCGCAGTTGCTTCACGGTGTCGGCGATGCCCTGCCGGTCGTTGAAGCCGATCTCGGAGCGGCCCGGGGAGTGCTGCGGCGGGCGGTACAGGTCACGCTTCTCCTCCGGCAGGAGGTAAACGCCGCTCAGGAAGTACGTCATGGTCGCGTTGTTCTCCTTGGCGACCTTGCGGAAATGGGAGAACAGCTTCTGGCCGTCCTCGCCCGCGCCGTCCCAGGAGAAGACCACGAACTGCGGGGGCTTTTCACCGGGCTTCAGCCGCTCGGGACGGGGCAGGTGGGGCTGCGCCCCCGTGTACGCGGTGGAGCCGTCGCCGATCAGCCGGACGACGTTCTTCGGTGCGGGGGCCGGGTGGGCCTTGCCCCGGTCCCGCACCTGTTCGCCGGTGTCGTCGGTGCCGGTCCCGCAGCCGGCGAGCGAGGCGAAGCAGACCGCGACGATCACGGTGCCCGTGGCGATCCTGTGGGTGGCGGCCATCCGCCCACCTTCTTCCTTCTCTCGGGCCGAGCTCGATGAGGGCGTTGTCGGGTGCTGTGCCGGTCCATGCCGACAGCGCCGCCAAAGTCGCACGGGACGGAGAAGGAATTAATACGACAAGCCGATGAACTGTCCAATTCACTCGCCGGGATGATTGATTACTCCATTTGCCCGGAAAGTCCATGCCAGGCCTTTACTCTGGATTACGATTCATTTACTGATTGTTGATGCATCCCGCTGTTTTGAGGCCGTGCCCCACGGCCGCGACCGCCCCGCCGTCGAGCGGGGCCCACCAGTTCCGCGACCGCGCAGACCCGGAGGAGACGGGAGACCATGTCAGCCTGCGTTCCCGCCCGCGCCGCCGACTCGGACCGCACCGAGCGCACCCACCCACCCCACAGCCCACCGCCGACCGGACCCCGGCGCTTCCGCATCGCGAGCGCCGATGTGTCGGCCTCGATCGCGGTCTTCCTGATCGCCCTCCCCCTGTCCCTCGGCATCGCACTCGCCACCGGCGCGCCACTGCAGGCCGGCCTGGTCGCAGCGGCCGTGGGCGGACTGGTCGCCGGACGGATCGGTGGCTCCCCACTCCAGGTCAGCGGCCCGGCCGCCGGACTCACCGTCGTGACCGCCGATCTCATCCAGCACTACGGATGGCGGACGACCTGTGCCATCACCGTCCTCGCCGGTCTCGCCCAGCTCGGCCTGGGCTGTCTGCGGGTGGCGCGCGGCGCGCTCGCCGTCAGCCCCGCGATCGTGCACGGCATGCTCGCCGGCATCGGCGTCACCATCGCCGTCGCCCAGCTGCACATCGTCCTCGGCGGCACCCCGCAGAGCTCCGTCCCCGACAACCTGCGCGCGCTTCCGGCCCAGTTGGCGAACCTGCACCCCGCGGCCCTGTCGGTGAGCCTGCTGACGCTGTCCCTGCTCCTGCTCTGGCCACGGGTACCGGGCCGTGCCGGGCGCGTCTGCCGGACGGTCCCCGCCGCCCTCGTCGCCGTCGCCGGCGCCACCGCCGTGGCCGCCGTGGCCGGCCTGGTCCTGCCCAAGGTGGATCTGCCGTCCTGGCGCAACCACGCCCTGGCCGGACTGCCCGAGGGGCCCGTGCTCGGCCTCGTCGGCGCCGTGCTCACCACGACGCTGGTGTGCAGCGTGCAGTCGCTGCTCGGCGCGGTGGCCGTGGACAAGATGGTGTCGGGCCGCCCCGGTCCCGGCCATGTCACGCGGTCCGACCTGGACCGCGAACTGCTCGGGCAGGGCGCGGCCAACATCGTCTCCGGCTCGCTCGGCGGCCTGCCCGTGGCCGGGGTCGCGGTCCGCAGTTCCGCCAATGTCCACGCGGGTGCCGTGAGCCGGAACTCCACGATGCTGCACGGCGTTCTGGTAGTAGCCGCCGCGCTGCTGATGGTCCCGCTCCTGGAGTGCATCCCGCTCGCCTCGCTCGCCGCCCTGGTGATGGCCGTCGGCATCCAGATGGTGTCCCTGCACCACATCCGCACGGTGACCCGCCACCGGGAAGTCCTGGTCTACGCCGTGACCACCCTCGGCGTCGTGTCCCTCGGCGTTCTGGAGGGCGTGGCACTGGGCATCGCCATGGCCGTCGGCGTGGCCCTGCACCGGCTCACCCGCACCCGTATCACGCACGATGAGAAGGAGGGAGCCCATCACCTGCACGTACGGGGCCAGTTGACGTTCCTCGCGGTGCCCCGACTCAGCCGGGCCCTGCACCTGGTACCCCCGGGCACCGACGTCGTGGTCGCGCTGGACGGGTCCTTCATGGACCACGCGGCGTACGAGACGCTGCAGGACTGGCAGAGCACGCACACCGCGCGGGGTGGCACCGTCGCCGTCACCGGCCGTCGCGCCGGGGTCCGGATCGCCGAACCCGCGGCCCTCTCCTCCGTGAACCCCGCCGTCGGGCCCGAGGAGGCCGGCGCTTCCGACGCCGACTGCCGTTGCCGGCCCTGGACCGCCTGGCGCAACCACCAGTGCGACCGCCCGCACTCCCTGCCGGGCGGCGACCGACGGCCGAGCCCGACCGAGGCGGAGAACGGAGCACACGGATCAGAAGGCACAGACAGCTCCCATGAGGGCGAGCAGGTGCCGACCGGCACCGGCGGCCACGACCTGATGCGCGGGATCAGTACCTTCCAGCGCAGCACCGCTCCCCTGGTGCGCGGCGAGCTCGCCCGGCTGGCGCGCGAGGGACAGCGACCCACACAGCTGTTCCTGACCTGCGCCGATTCACGGGTGGTCACGTCCATGATCACGTCCAGTGGTCCCGGAGACCTGTTCGTGGTGCGCAATGTCGGCAACCTTGTGCCGCCGCCCGGCGCGGAGAGCGGTGACGACTCGGTGGGGGCCGCCATCGAGTACGCCGTGGAGGTGCTGGCGGTGCGGTCGATCACGGTGTGCGGGCACTCGGGGTGCGGCGCGATGCACGCGCTGCTCGACTCCGACCCGGACGGCGCCCACACGCCGTTGAGACGGTGGCTGCGGCACGGGCGACCGAGCCTGGAGCGCATGCGCATGGACGACACGAGCGGGCCCCGGCCGCGGCTGGCCGACCGAACGCCCGCCGACGCCGTCGAGCGGCTCTGCCTGACGAACGTGGCGCAGCAGCTGGAACATATGCGTGCCCATGATCCGGTGGCCCGGGCCCTGAAGGACGGGACCCTGGAGCTGCACGGGCTGTACTTCCACGTGGGTGAGGCCCAGGCGTATCTCCTCACGGAGCGGGACGAGGAGCAGGTGTTCGACCGGGTGCGGGCCGTGGACCTGGCGATGTGAGGCGAGGCGTCCGGGTGTGAGAGGCGTTACACACCTTGAACCGGCTCGCTCCGGGGCCCGTGGGAAGGGGTGACCGACGGGCCCGTGGCCGTGTCCACCAACCACCCGACAGGTCTAAACCAATTTCCCGTCGGCCCTTGTCATCGCACCCCCGGGTCTGATGAGCTGTGGCCTGGGACACAACGGACACCCTGGGAAAGGCAGATGCCGTGAGCAATGAAAGCCTGGCCAACCTTCTGAAGGAGGAGCGTCGCTTCTCGCCCCCCGCCGACCTGGCCGCGAACGCCAACGTCACGGCGGAGGCGTACGAACAGGCCAAGGCTGACAGGCTCGGCTTCTGGGCCGAGCAGGCCCGCCGGCTGACCTGGGCCAAGGAGCCCGTAGAGACCCTCGACTGGTCGAACCCGCCGTTCGCCAAGTGGTTCAAGGACGGCGAGCTCAACGTCGCCTACAACTGCGTGGACCGGCATGTGGAGGCCGGGCACGGCGACCGGGTCGCCATCCACTTCGAGGGCGAGCCGGGCGACAGCCGCGCCATCACGTACGCCCAGCTCAAGGACGAGGTCTCCAAGGCCGCCAACGCGCTGCTGGAGCTGGGCGTCCGAAAGGGCGACCGGGTCGCCGTCTACATGCCGATGATCCCCGAGACCGCCGTCGCGATGCTGGCCTGCGCCCGTATCGGTGCCGCGCACTCCGTCGTCTTCGGCGGCTTCTCCGCGGACGCGCTCGCGACCCGTATCCAGGACGCCGACGCCAAGGTCGTCATCACCGCCGACGGTGGCTACCGGCGCGGCAAGCCCTCCGCACTCAAGCCGGCCGTGGACGACGCCGTCGGACGCGTGGAGAACGTGGAGCACGTCCTCGTCGTCCGCCGCACCGGCCAGGACGTCGCCTGGACCGAGGGCCGCGACGTGTGGTGGCACGACCTGGTCGAGCGGCAGAGCGCCGAGCACACCCCGGAGGCCTTCGAGGCCGAACACCCGCTGTTCATCCTCTACACCTCGGGCACGACGGGTAAGCCCAAGGGCATCCTGCACACCTCCGGCGGCTACCTGACCCAGACGACGTACACCCACCACGCCGTCTTCGACCTGAAGCCCGAGACCGACGTGTACTGGTGCACGGCCGACGTCGGCTGGGTCACCGGGCACTCGTACATCGTCTACGGCCCCCTCGCCAACGGCGCCACCCAGGTCATGTACGAGGGCACCCCGGACACCCCGCACCAGGGCCGGTTCTGGGAGATCGTGCAGAAGTACGGGGTGACGATCCTCTACACGGCGCCCACCGCGATCCGGACGTTCATGAAGTGGGGCGACGACATCCCCGCGAAGTTCGACCTGTCCTCGCTGCGGGTGCTGGGCTCCGTCGGCGAGCCGATCAACCCCGAGGCGTGGATCTGGTACCGCAAGAACATCGGCGCGGACCGCACCCCGGTGGTGGACACCTGGTGGCAGACCGAGACCGGCGGCATCATGATCTCGCCGCTGCCGGGCGTGACCGACGCCAAGCCGGGCTCCGCCCAGACCCCGCTGCCCGGCATCTCCGCGACCGTCGTCGACGACGAGGCGAGCGAGGTGCCCAACGGCGGCGGTGGCTACCTGGTGCTCACCGAGCCGTGGCCGTCGATGCTGCGCACCATCTGGGGCGACGACCAGCGGTTCATCGACACCTACTGGTCGCGGTTCGAGGGCAAGTACTTCGCCGGTGACGGTGCCAAGAAGGACGACGACGGCGACATCTGGCTGCTCGGCCGGGTCGACGACGTCATGCTCGTTTCCGGGCACAACATCTCCACCACGGAGGTCGAGTCCGCGCTGGTCTCCCACCCGTCGGTCGCGGAGGCGGCCGTGGTCGGCGCGGCGGACGAGACCACCGGCCAGGCGATCGTCGCCTTCGTGATCCTGCGCGGCACGGCGGCCGAGACCGAGGACCTGGTCGGCGAGCTGCGCAACCACGTGGGCACCACGCTCGGCCCGATCGCCAAGCCCAAGCGGATCCTGCCGGTGGCCGAGCTGCCGAAGACCCGCTCCGGCAAGATCATGCGCCGCCTGCTGCGCGACGTCGCGGAGAACCGTCAGCTCGGTGACGTCACCACGCTCACCGACTCCGCGGTGATGGACCTGATCCAGGCCAAGCTGCCCCAGGCGCCCAGCGAGGACTGAGCGGGCACCGGCTGCTCACGCCGGAGGACGGGAGGCACCCGCGCACCCATGCGCCGGGTGCCCCCGTCAGCATCGGATGCGGGTACCCCGTCCTCGGGTGCGGGTGCCCCGTCGGCCTGGTGTACGAATGCCCACGTGGCCCCCGGTGCGGTGCCACGGCCGGCCCCCGGTGCGGTGCCACGGTCGGCCACGGGTACGCGTGCCACGGTCGGCCCGGACGCGGGCGCCACGGTCGGCCCCGGGCGCTGCTGGTGCGGTCCCCGAAGCATGTTGGATAAGCTCAGGACGAAGCTGCTGTCTCATGGAGCGCCGGGAAGTCTGGTCGGCACGCGATTCGTGCTGCTCGTCGACCAGAGGATTCATCCGTGACCGCGCCCCGCACCCCCAGTCCCCGCAAGGCCTTCGGCCGCCTCTCTCTGCCCGAGCGGGCCTACGTCACGGACGCGCTGCGCACCGAGACCGTCGGCGGCGTCCTGCTGCTCGTCGCCGCCGTCACCGCGCTGGTCTGGGCGAACGTACCCGGCCTGCACGACAGCTACGAGAGTGTCAGCCACTTCCACTTCGGTCCCGAAGCCCTCGGGCTGAACCTGTCCGTGGCGCACTGGGCCGCCGACGGACTGCTCGCCATCTTCTTCTTCGTGGCCGGGATCGAGCTCAAGCGCGAACTCGTCGCCGGTGACCTGCGCGATCCCAGAGCCGCCGCCCTGCCCGTCGTCGCCGCCCTCTGCGGCATGGCCGCACCGGCGCTGGTCTACACGCTCACCAGTGGCGCGGGCGGCGGCTCCCTGGCCGGCTGGGCCGTGCCCACCGCCACCGACATCGCCTTCGCGCTCGCCGTACTCGCCGTCATCGGCACCTCTCTGCCGAGCGCGCTGCGCGCCTTCCTGCTCACCCTCGCCGTCGTCGACGACCTGTTCGCGATCCTGATCATCGCCGTCTTCTTCACCGACGACCTGAATTTCGCGGCGCTCGGCGGCGCGGTCGCGGGCCTCGTCGTCTTCTGGCTGCTGCTGCGCAAGGGCGTAGGCGGCTGGTACGTGTACGTCCCGCTCGCGCTCGTCGTGTGGGGGCTGATGTACAACAGCGGCATCCACGCCACCATCGCCGGTGTCGCCATGGGCCTGATGCTGCGCTGCCACCGCCACAGCGGCGAGGACCACGCCCCCGGCGAGCGCATCGAGCATCTCGTCCGGCCGCTCTCGGCGGGCCTCGCGGTGCCGCTGTTCGCTCTGTTCAGCGCCGGCGTGACGGTCTCCGGCGGTGCGCTCGCGGAGGTGTTCACCCAGCCCGAGACGCTCGGTGTGGTGCTCGGTCTCGTCGTCGGCAAGACGCTCGGCATCTTCGGCGGTACGTGGCTGACGGCCCGTTTCACCCGGGCCTCGCTCAGCGACGAGCTGGCCTGGGCGGACGTGTTCGCCGTGGCGACCCTCGCCGGAATCGGTTTCACCGTCTCGCTGCTCATCGGAGAACTCGCCTTCGAGGACGACACGTCGATGACGAACAGCGTCAAGGCCGCCGTCCTGACCGGCTCGTTGATCGCCACCGCCCTCGCGGCGGTGCTGCTGAAGATACGGAACGCCAAGTACCGCAGGCTGACCGAGGAAGAGGAGCGCGACGAGGACCACAACCGGGTCCCGGACGTCTATGAGCAGGACGACCCGGCCTACCACCTGCGCATGGCGGAGATCCACGAGCGGAAGGCCGCCGAGCACCGGCGACTCGCCCGGGAGAAGGCCGCTGAGCGGGACGCGCTTGCCGACATGACGGGCGGGGCAGGCGAGGACCACGACGGTCCGGCATGATCTGACGGGACGGTACAAAAGACGGGGATCGGCAGTCGGACACGACCCGTCGGACACAAGCAGCCGGACCCGGACCGTCAGACGGCAGACTGAACCGTACGCGCAGGCACGAAGAACGTACGCAGAACGTACGCAGAAGAGGGAGACCGCGATGAGCGCACCCGACGGCAGCCCGGTCGGCGCCGAACGCAGCATCGGCCAGCTGTTCGCCTCGGCTACGGCTGACATGTCGGCGCTGGTGCACGACGAGATCGCGCTGGCGAAGGCGCAGCTCAAGCAGGACGTCAAGCGGGGCGCGACCAGCGGCGGCGCGTTCCTGGCGGCCGGCCTGCTGCTCCTGTTCTCCCTGCCGATGCTGAGCTTCGCCCTGGCGTACGGCATCCGCACCTGGAGCGACTGGAACCTCGCGATCTGCTTCCTGCTCTCCTTCGCGGCGAACGTGCTGATCGCGCTGGTCCTCGCACTGATCGGCGTCGTCTTCGCCAAGAAGGCGAAGAAGGGCCGGGGACCGCAGAAGGTCGCCGCCTCGGTGAAGGAGACGGCGGGCGTGCTGCAGAAGGCCAAGCCCCATCCGCGTCCCGAGCTGCCGGAGGACCGGGTCCCCCAGGCCATCGAGGCTGTGGCACGCTCGTCCTCATGACGGACCCCGCCACCCCGTTGGGGCAATCCCCCTGGTCGCAACCCGCTTCGGTCGTACGGCTCGACATCCCCGGCGACGCCGCGGTGATCCACCGGGACGTCGCCGCCAACGGCGCCCGCTTCCACATCGCGGAGTTGGGCGAGGGGCCCCTGGTGCTCCTGCTGCACGGTTTCCCGCAGTTCTGGTGGACCTGGCGGCACCAGCTGACGGCGCTCGCCGACGCCGGGTTCCGGGCCGTCGCCATGGACCTGCGGGGTGTCGGCGGCAGCGACCGCACGCCACGCGGTTACGACCCGGCCAACCTCGCGCTCGACATCACCGGGGTCATCCGCTCCCTCGGCGAACCGGACGCCGCGCTGGTCGGACACGACCTGGGCGGATATCTGGCGTGGACGGCGGCGGCGATGCGCCCCAAGCTCGTACGGCGGCTGGCGGTCGCGTCCATGCCGCATCCGCGGCGCTGGCGGTCGGCGATGCTCTCCGACGCCAGGCAGTCCGCCGCCATGTCCCACATCTGGGGAATCCAGCGGCCCTGGATCCCGGAGCGCCGGCTCACCGCGGACGACGGGGCGCTGGTGGGCAAGCTCATCCGGGACTGGTCCGGGCCCCGCCTGCCGGACGAGAAGGCGCTGGAGAACTACCGGCGGGCCATGTGCATCCCGTCCACGGCGCACTGCTCGATCGAGCCGTACCGCTGGATGGTGCGTTCCCTGGCCCGCCCGGACGGCATCCAGTTCAACCGCAGGATGAAGCGGCCGGTGCGGGTGCCGACGCTGCATCTGCACGGCTCACTGGACCCCGTGGTGCGCACGCGCAGTGCCGCCGGATCCGGGGAGTACGTCGAAGCGCCCTACCGCTGGCGGCTGTTCGACGGGCTCGGCCACTTCCCGCACGAGGAGGATCCGGTCGCTTTCTCGACAGAACTGATCAACTGGCTGAAGGATCCGGAGCCGGATCGGTAACCGATCGAACGCTCCCGGTACCACTTCCGGCCCACGCGCCTGAACGCTTGTCCGACGAACGCCAATTGCCTGGCGCATAGGCCAATTGAGGGCCCGTGAGGCGATTACCGACCATGGGGCGGGGGCACACGTCGGGGTATGGGCTGGACGCACGATTACAGTGACGCAAGCCGCAATCGCCGCTCGGCGGGCGGTATGGGTTCCCACCAGCGAGGCGGTGCACCACAGATGGCAGGTACGGACCTCAGGGTGGGAATCCCGCGCATCCTCCGCCGCCGGGCCCGCTGGGTCTCCGTCCGCCTGCGTCACCCGCGCGGCTGACGGTCCGTACCACTCCTCCTCGTACGGCTGGACGGCACGCTCGTACGGGCACACGGCACGCCCGCAGGGGGCGGACAGGACGCCCGCAGGGGGGCAGACAGCACGCTCGTACGGGCAGGCGGCACGCCCGCAGGGGTTGGACAGCCCGCCCGTACGGGGAGACTGCACCCTTTCGCGGGCAGACGGCCCGTGTCTCGTCTAGGGCCTGTCTGACGATTCCCGCCTGCCTCGCGACGCCATGCACGCACTCTCGCCGCACCGGGCGCAGAGCCGAGTACATCCAGTACGAGGCTCTACGCCCGGCACGCCGAGAGCACGCACCTGACGCCGCGAGGCCGCCCTGCGGGCGACGACGCGAATGGTCAGACAGGCCCTAGAGCGCGCAGCTGTCGCTGTCCACCTGCTGGTTCGCGCTGCGGCCCTTGGCGATGTCCTCCTGGATCTCGTCCGCGGTGAGCGCGTACCCCGTCTCGGCGTCGTCGAGCGACTTCGCGAAGACCACGCCGTAGACCGTGCCCTCGGGGGTGAGCAGCGGGCCGCCGGAGTTGCCCTGACGGACCGTCGCGTACAGGGAGTACACGTCACGGCGGACCGTGCCGCGGTGGTAAATGTCGGGGCCGTTGGCCGTGATGCGTCCGCGCAGGCGCGCGGCGCGCACGTCGTACGCCCCGTTCTCCGGGAAGCCGGCGACGATCGCGCTGTCACCGCTGCTCGCGTCCTCGGTCGTGAACCGCAGCGCGGGCGCTTTCAGATCGGGTACGTCGAGGACGGCGATGTCGCGCTCCCAGTCGTAGAGGACGACCGTCGCGTCGTACTTCTTCCCCTCGCCGCCTATCTGCACGGTCGGCTCGTCGACGCCGCCCACGACATGGGCGTTGGTCATGACGCGGCGGTCGGCGAAGACGAAACCGGTGCCCTCCAAAACCTTTCCGCAGCTCGGCGCGGTGCCCGTGACCTTGACGATGGAGCGCTGCGCGCGGAGGGCGACGGGGCTGCCCGCCAGGGCCGGGTCGGGGGGCTGGACGTCGGTGATCGGCTCGTTGGCGAACGGGCTGAAGACCTGGGGGAATCCGTTCTGCGCGAGGACGGAGGAGAAGTCGGCGAACCAGGTGTCGGCCTGGCCGGGCAGGGCCCGGGACACCCCGAGCAGCACCTTGGAGCTGCGGACCTCCTTGCCGAGCGTCGGCAGCGTCGTACCGGCGAGCGCCGAGCCGATCAGCCACGCGACCAGGAGCATCGCGACGACGTTGACCAGGGCTCCACCCGTGGCGTCCAGCGCGCGGGCCGGGGACCAGGTGATGTAGCGGCGCAGTTTGTTGCCGAGGTGGGTGGTCAGCGCCTGGCCGATGGAGGCGCAGACTATGACGACGACGACCGCGACGACGGCGGCCGTCGTGCTGACCTCGGAGTCGTCGGTCAGCGCGTCCCAGATGACGGGCAGCGCGTAGACGGCGGCGAGACCGCCGCCCAGGAAGCCGATCACCGACAGGATGCCGACGACGAAGCCCTGGCGGTAGCCGACGATCGCGAACCACACGGCGGCGACCAGCAACAGGATGTCCAGCACGTTCACCGCTTCACGCCTCGCCTCGTCCTACCCAGCACGGCGCCCACCCTGTCATGACCGCCAGTCCAGCGGGACCCGCTTGTCCCGATCCCAGGGGCGCTCCCACCCCGCGAAGTGCAGCAACCGGTCGATCACCCCGGCCGTGAAGCCCCACACCAAAGCCGACTGGACCAGGAATGCCGGTCCTTCGTGACCGCTGGGGTGGACCGCGGTCGCCCGGTTGTCGGGGTGGGTGAGATCCGCCACGGGGACGGTGAACACCCGCGCCGTCTCGTTCGGGTCGACGACACCGACCGGACTGGGGACGCGCCACCAGCCCAGCACGGGTGTGACGACGAAGCCGCTGACCGGGATGTAGAGCTTCGGCAGGACGCCGAAGAGCTGGACGCCGGACGGGTCGAGCCCGGTCTCCTCCTCGGCCTCGCGGAGAGCGGCCCGCAGCGGCCCGTCGCCCTGTGGGTCACCGTCCTCCAGGTCGAGGGAGCCGCCGGGAAAGGACGGCTGCCCGGCGTGCGACCGCAGCGAGCTCGCCCGCTCCATGAGCAGCAGCTCCGGGCCGCGCTCGCCCTCGCCGAAGAGGATGAGGACGGCGGACTGGCGCCCCGTGCCGTTCTCCGGGGGCAGGAAGCGGCTCAGCTGTTTCGGCGCGACCGTCTCCGCCGCGCGCACCACCGGGTCCAGCCAGTCGGGCAGTCCCTTGCTGCTGAGCGTCACCGGGCCGCCCTGGGTATCGCTCGTCCGCGTCATCGCCACCCCCGCCGTCCGGCTACGTTCCCCGAATCCAACGCCCGGCTGCCCCGCGATCGTTCCGCGCGCCGCCGCGTACGCCGCTCCGTCATCCGGCCCCCAGCGGCGCGGCGGGCCTGCCCCCGGCGTCCAGGTAGGCCTGCGGCGGCTTCAGACGCTGGCCCGGGAGGCCGCCCTTCTCGTACTTCAGCAGCTTCCTCGCCTTCTCCGGGTCGGTCTCGCCCTCGCCGTACGCCGGGCAGAGCGGCGCGATGGGGCAGGCACCGCAGGCGGGCTTGCGGGCGTGGCAGATCCGGCGGCCGTGCCAGATGACGTGGTGCGAGAGGTCGGTCCAGTCGCTCTTGGGGAAGAGCGCGCCGACGGCCGCCTCGATCTTGTCGGGGTCGGTCTCCCCAGTCCAGCGCCAGCGGCGCACGAGGCGCTGGAAGTGCGTGTCGACGGTGATGCCGGGGCGGCCGAAGGCGTTGCCGAGCACGACGAAGGCGGTCTTGCGGCCCACGCCGGGCAGTTTCACGAGATCCTCGAGCCGGCCCGGCACCTCGCCGCCGAATTCCTGCACCAGCACCCTGGACAACCCCATCACCGAGCGCGTCTTGGCCCGGAAGAACCCGCACGGGCGCAGGATCTCCTCGACCTCCTCGGGGTTGGCGGCGGCCAGGTCCTCGGGGGTCGGGTACTTCGCGAAGAGGGCGGGGGTCGTCTGGTTGACGCGCAGGTCGGTGGTCTGGGCCGACAGCACGGTGGCGACGACGAGTTGGAAGGGGTTGTCGAAGTCCAGCTCCGGGTGGGCGTACGGGAACACCTCGGCGAGCTCGCGATTGATCCGGCGGGCCCGCCGGACCAGCGCGGTACGCGACTCGTCCTGGGCCGGATTCACGACGGTCTTCACCGCGGCGGCCTTCACGGCCGCGGTGGCCTTCTTGGGGGCGACGAGCGGCTTCTTGGCGGGCGGGGCCTTCTTGACGAGGGCGGCAGCCCTGTCCACAGCGGGCGCACTCGCGGCCGCTGTCGCCTTCGCGGTCGCCTTCGCGGTCGCCTTCGCTGTCGTCTTCGCTGTCGTCTTCCGCGCGATCGTCTTCTTCACAGCCGTCTTCCGCGCGGTCGCCTTCTTGGCCGGCGCCTTGTTCCCCGGCGCCTTCCCCGGCGGCTTTTTATCCGGCTTCTCCGGCGCCTTCTTGTCCGGCGCCTTCTTCGCCGCGGCTCCGCCCGCGGGCGCCGCCGCCTTCCCGGCGGCGGCCTTCTTCGCCGGTGCGCTCTTCTCCTCGGAGGCGGCCCTGCTCGCGCGGGCCGTCGGTTTCTTTTCCACCGACGCCTTCTTTGTCGCTTTCGCCGTTTCCCTACCGCCGTCGGAGCCCTGTTCGCCCACAGCGGAATCACCCCGCACTACCACCGCGCAGCCCCCTCGGCCTGTGCTCTCACCGGCGATTTGGACACCCGGCCAGCCTACGACCCTGCACCGACATCCGCCCCGGACCCTGAAGATCGGCGTCCAATTGGACCCCTGCCGCTTACCCCGACCGGCCCGTACGGCATCCTTGTGACAGATCACACTGTTTGGACCGTCCGGCAAAATGGGCACCACGGTCCCCTGGTACGTGGGGGAACAAGATCCCCTGAGCAGGTCGACAAGGAGAGAACTCGTGGACGACGTTCTGCGGCGGAACCCGCTTTTCGCGGCGCTCGATGACGAGCAGGCCGCGGAGCTTCGCGCCTCCATGAGTGAGGTGACCCTGGCACGGGGCGACTCCCTGTTCCACGAGGGCGACCCCGGCGACCGCCTCTACGTGGTCACCGAGGGCAAGGTCAAGCTCCACCGCACGTCCCCCGACGGCCGCGAGAACATGCTCGCCGTGGTCGGCCCGGGCGAACTGATCGGTGAGCTGTCGCTCTTCGACCCGGGTCCGCGCACCGCGACCGCCACGGCACTCACCGAGGTCAAGCTGCTCGGCCTGGGCCACGGCGACCTCCAGCCCTGGCTGAGCGCCCGCCCCGAGGTCGCCACGGCGCTGCTGCGGGCGGTCGCGCGCCGCCTGCGCAAGACCAACGACGCGATGTCGGACCTGGTCTTCTCGGACGTCCCGGGCCGTGTCGCCCGCGCCCTGCTGGATCTCTCCCGCCGCTTCGGCGTGCAGTCCGAGGAGGGCATCCACGTCGTGCACGACCTCACGCAGGAGGAGCTGGCCCAACTGGTCGGCGCGTCCCGCGAGACGGTCAACAAGGCCCTGGCGGACTTCGCCCAGCGCGGCTGGCTCCGCCTGGAGGCCCGCGCGGTGATCCTCATGGACGTCGAACGCCTCGCGAAGCGCTCCCGCTGACCCGCGCCGAACGACGGGCCCGGAGAACGACGGGCCCGGAGAACGACAGGCCCGGAGAACGACGGGCCCGGAGAACGACAGGTCCTAGATGAGGCCGTGCTCCTGCAGGTACTCCAGTTGGGCCCGCACCGACAGTTCGGCGGCGGGCCACAGGGAGCGGTCGACGTCGGCGTAGACGTGGGCGACGACCTCGGACGGGGTGCGGTGCCCGTCCTCGACGGCCGTCTCGACCTGGGCGAGGCGGTGGGCGCGATGGGCGAGGTAGTACTCGACGGCGCCCTGGGCGTCCTCCAGGACGGGCCCGTGGCCGGGCAGGACCGTGTGGACGCCGTCGTCGACCGTGAGGGACCTGAGCCGGCGCAGCGTGTCCAGGTAGTCGCCGAGGCGGCCGTCGGGATGGGCCACGACCGTCGTACCGCGGCCCAGGATGGTGTCTCCGGTGACGACTGCCCGGTCGGCCGGAAGGTGGAAGCACAGGGAGTCGGCCGTGTGGCCCGGGGTCGGTACGACCCTCAGCTCCAGGCCCCCGACGGTGATGACGTCCCCGGCGGCCAGCCCCTCGTCCCCGAGCCGCAGCGCCGGGTCCAGTGCCCGCACCTTCGTGCCGGTCAGCTCGGCGAACCGGGCGGCGCCCTCGGCGTGGTCGGGGTGACCGTGCGTCAGCAGGGTGAGCGCCACACGCTTTCCGGCCTGTTCCGCCGTGCCGACGACATGCCGCAGGTGCCCGTCGTCCAGCGGGCCGGGGTCGACCACGACCGCGAGGTCGGAGTCCGGTTCCGACAGGATCCAGGTGTTGGTGCCGTCCAGGGTCATCGCCGAGGGGTTGGGGGCCAGCACGTTGACGGCACGTGCGGTGGCCGGGCCGGAGAGGACCCCGCCCCGTGGCTGGCCGGGAAGGGTGCTTGCGTCCGTCATGCGGGGCCTCCACCGGTCGGGATGTGTTGGGTGAACTCGTCGTGTCCCGGCCAGGAGAGCACGATCTCGCCCTCCACCAGGCGCGCGGTGGCCAGCACCGGAGTGAGATCCCGCGCGGGCGCCGCGTCGAGCGCCTCCGCGGCCGTCCCGTACGCCGTGAGCTGGCGCAGGGTCGCGATCGTCGGGGGCATCATCAGCAGCTCGCCCCGGTCGTACGCGGTGGCCGCCTCGCGCGGGGCGATCCACACCGTGCGGTCGGCCTCCGTGGAGGCGTTGCGGGTGCGCTGGCCCTCGGGCAACGCGGCGACGAAAAACCACGTGTCGTAGCGGCGGGGCTCGAATTCGGGGGTGATCCAGCGCGTCCAGGCGCCGAGCAGGTCCGAGCGCAGCATCAGTCCGCGGCGGTCCAGGAACTCCGCGAAGGACGTCTCCCGCGCGACGAGCGCGGCACGGTCCGCCTCCCAGCCCTCGCCCGTGGTGTCGCCGACCACCGTGTCCGGGGTCGGTCCGGCCAGCAGGACGCCGGCCTCCTCGTACGTCTCCCGCACGGCCGCGCAGACGATCGCCTGGGCGCCCGTCTCGTCGACGCCGAGCCGGTCCGCCCACCACGCGCGCGTGGGGCCCGCCCACCGCACGTGCCGGTCGTCGTCACGCGGGTCGACGCCGCCGCCGGGGTAGGCGTACGCGCCGCCGGCGAACGCCATGGACGTACGCCGGCGCAGCATGTGCACGGCGGGACCGTCGCCGGTGTCCTTGAGCAGCATGACGGTGGCCGCACGCTTCGGTGTGACCGGCGTGAGGCCGCCCCCCGCGAGCGCCCGGATCCGCTCCGGCCACTCCGGCGGGTACCACTGCCCATCAGCCTGCGCATGCGCCATGGCCGGAGGCTATCCCGTGACGGCCGGATGTTCGAGTGCCCAAGGGGGCGGTGTGAGGACCCCGGGACCGACCGGAGCCCGCCGGCACGCGGACCGACCGGGACCAGTCGGCACGCGGACGGACCGGCACCAGCCGACGCCGGGCCACGACGGGCCTCGCCCGTGTCCGTGGGCCCTCCGGACTCCGGAACGGCAAACCCGAGGCCCTGCCTGGCCGCCCGGCCCTGCCCGCAGGCATGCGCGAGCCGGTACCCGGCACCGATCCCCCAGGCACGTGCCCGCCCGCCCGTCGGGCCGGGCCCCGCGCGTCACACGCGGAGCCGGCCACGCGAGAGGGGCCCGCGGACCGTGCCCGGCAAGGCGGGGCCGTGTCCGCGTGGCCGCCGTCCGGGCTACGCCTCCGTGAGCTCCACCTGGATCTCGACCTCCACCGGTGCGTCCAGCGGCAGCACCGCGACGCCCACCGCGCTGCGCGCGTGGACACCCTTGTCGCCGAGCACCTCACCCAGCAGCTCGCTCGCGCCGTTGAGGACGGCCGGCTGGCCCGTGAAGTCGGACGCGGAGGCCACGAAGCCGACGACCTTCACCACGCGCGCCACCCGGTCCAGGTCCCCGGCGACGGACTTGACCGCGGCGAGGGCGTTCAGCGCACAGGTGCGCGCCAGTTCCTTCGCCTCCTCCGGGGTGACCTCCGCGCCGACCTTGCCGGTCAGCGGAAGCTTGCCGTCCACCATGGGCAGCTGGCCGGCGGTGTAGACGTACCGCCCCGACCGCACGGCCGGCTGGTACGCAGCCAGCGGCGGGACGACCTCCGGCAGGCTCAGGCCCAGCTCGGCCAGCTTCGCCTCGACGGCGCTCATCCCTGCTTCTCCCGCTTCAGGTAGGCCACCAGTTGCTCGGGGTTGTTGGGCCCGGGCACGACCTGGACGAGCTCCCAGCCGTCCTCGCCCCAGGTGTCCAGAATCTGCTTCGTTGCGTGGACGAGCAGCGGCACAGTCGCGTATTCCCACTTGGTCATGCGGCCGACTCTAGTCGCTGCCGTCGCCGGTCCCGGCGGCCGACCACGACCGCGTTGCCCACCCGGCGCCCGGGACTCGACTGCCGGGAACTGCCACCCGGATCCGCCGGGGCACCCGGCGAGGAATTAGGCTCGAAGACGTGAGCAGGCTCCAGGTCGTCAGTGGCAAGGGCGGAACCGGCAAGACCACGGTGGCCGCGGCCCTCGCGCTGGCCCTGGCCACGGAGGGGAAGCGGACGCTTCTCGTCGAGGTCGAGGGCCGGCAGGGCATCGCACAGCTCTTCGAGACGGAGGCGCTGCCGTACGAGGAACGGAAGATCGCCGTCGCACCGGGGGGCGGCGAGGTGTACGCGCTCGCCATCGACCCCGAACTGGCGCTTCTGGACTACCTCCAGATGTTCTACAAGCTCGGCAGCGCCGGCCGGGCCCTGAGGAAGCTCGGCGCGATCGACTTCGCCACCACCATCGCCCCCGGTGTTCGGGACGTCCTGCTGACCGGCAAGGCGTGCGAGGCGGTGCGGCGCAAGGACAAGAACGGGCGGTTCGTCTACGACTACGTCGTGATGGACGCCCCGCCGACCGGCCGCATCACCCGCTTCCTCAACGTGAACGACGAGGTCGCCGGACTCGCCAAGATCGGCCCGATACACAATCAGGCCCAGGCGGTGATGCGGGTGCTGAAGTCGTCGGAGACGGCCGTGCACCTGGTGACGCTGCTGGAGGAGATGCCGGTCCAGGAGACCGCGGACGGCATCGCGGAACTGCGCTCGGCGCGGCTGCCGGTGGGCCGGGTCATCGTGAACATGGTGCGCCCGCAGGTGCTGGACGCGGCAGGCCTGGAACTCGTCGCGGCGGTCCCTCGTTCCTCTGTCGCGCGGGCACTGTCGTCCGCCGGCCTCGGCGGGGCGCGGCGCGGTGGACATGCCGAGCGACTGGTGGACCCCCTGCTCGCGCAGGCGGAGGAGTACGCCGAGCGGTACACGCTGGAGACGGAGCAGCGCGCCGCGCTGGCGGACCTCGACGCGCCGTTGCACGAACTGCCGCTGCTCACGGCGGGCATGGACCTGGCCGGCCTGTACGCACTGGCCAGGGAGCTGCGCGGACAGGGCGTGTCATGACCGACCGCGCCCGCGCGGCCCGCCCCCGGACCCACCACGCCGGGCCCGTCCCACCACGCCGCCGTCGGCCGGCTCCCGCGCGGGTGGCGGACCCACACCACGACCGCCACCGCCGTACCGGCCCCGTCACGAGTCGGAAGTACCGGAAGCACCGGAAACAGGGGAAGCAGGGGATGTCATGAGTCGTCCGGAACCGGCGCAGACACACGACCCGGCCCGTCACCGCCTCTCCCCCACCCGCACGCTCGACATCGACCCGCTGATCGAGGACCCGGCCACCCGGATCGTGGTGTGCTGCGGCTCGGGCGGGGTCGGCAAGACGACCACCGCCGCGGCGCTGGGCCTGCGCGCGGCCGAGCGGGGGCGCAAGGTGGTGGTCCTCACCATCGACCCGGCCCGCCGGCTCGCCCAGTCCATGGGGATCGACTCGCTCGACAACACACCGCGCCGGGTGAAGGGAATCGACGACTCCGCGGGTGGCGAACTGCACGCCATGATGCTCGACATGAAGCGCACCTTCGATGAGATCGTCGAGGCGCACGCGGACCCCGAGCGGGCCACCGCGATCCTGGGCAACCCCTTCTACCAGTCGCTCTCGGCGGGCTTCGCGGGCACGCAGGAGTACATGGCGATGGAGAAGCTGGGCCAGCTGCGGTCCCGGGACGAGTGGGACCTCATCGTGGTCGACACCCCGCCCTCCCGTTCCGCGCTGGACTTCCTGGACGCGCCCAAGCGGCTGGGGTCCTTCCTCGACGGCAAGCTCATCCGCGTCCTGCTGGCCCCTGCGAAGGTCGGCGGCCGCGCGGGGATGAAGTTCCTGAACGTCGGCATGTCGATGATGACCGGCGCGCTGGGCAAGGTGCTCGGTGGTCAGCTGCTGAAGGACGTGCAGACGTTCGTGGCCGCGATGGACTCGATGTTCGGCGGGTTCCGTACGCGCGCGGACGCCACGTACAAGCTGCTCCAGGCGCCCGGTACGGCGTTCCTGGTGGTGGCGGCCCCGGAGCGGGACGCGCTGCGCGAGGCCGCGTACTTCGTGGAGCGGCTGGCGGCCGAAGACATGCCGCTGGCCGGTCTGGTGCTCAACCGGGTCCACGGCAGCGGCGCTGACCGGCTGTCGGCCGAGCGGGCGCTCGCCGCTGCGGAAAATCTTGAGGACTCCCGCATTGTGGATCAGGAGGACGGGAAAGCTGGACTTCGTAACTCTCCCGACACATACGGCAGTTCAGAACTCCCAGCACCCGGGACACCGGTGGACGACGTTCCCGACGGAGGCTCCCCCGCCACCGCGGACGACACCGGCACAAGCCCAGGCGCCGGCACCAACGGCACGAACGTGGACACGGACTCCGGCCCCGACTCGGAACGGTCCGTCGACCGGCTCACCGCGAGCCTGCTGAGGCTGCACGCCGAGCGCATGCACCTGCTCTCGCGCGAGCAGCGCACGCGTGACCGCTTCACCGCGCTCCACCCCGAGGTGGCGGTGACCGAAGTTTCCGCGCTGCCCGGCGATGTGCACGACCTCGTGGGGCTGCGCACCATCGGCGACCGGCTCGCGACCAACCGGCTGGAGCTGCCCGAAACGCCCTGACATTCCCGATGTGCACACCCTTCGCACACGGACTTGAACACACCCGTCGTGTGCACAGCACGGCGCGCACAGGGCGCGACGCCCCCAAGGCTTGGCGTACAGGAGAGTCCGGCGGGGCAGGAATCCCTGGGGGCCCTCAGCTCACCGCGGCGTAGTTCTCATACACCTCGTCGTCGTCGAGGGGCACGACACCCGTCCCGCGCTCGTACTCCGAGCGCGCGGTCTCCAGCAGCCTGCGCCAGGACGTCACGGTCGGCCGCCGGCGCAGCAGTGCGCGGCGCTCACGCTCCGTCATGCCTCCCCACACACCGAACTCGACGCGGTTGTCGAGCGCGTCGGCCAGGCACTCGGTGCGTACCGGGCACCCGGTGCACACCGCCTTGGCCCTGTTCTGCGCTGCTCCCTGAACGAACAGTTCATCCGGATCGGTAGTGCGGCAGGCAGCCTGCGCACTCCAGTCGGTAACCCAGCCCATACCGGCGCCGTCCTCTCCCGAATCGAGGCTCCCCCACGGCGGCAGCGGCATATTCACCGCCGCCAGTTGAGGACGTTACGGAAGGTGGGCACAGCGCAACACCCCCAGCGGGCCCAATCTTGAATGGTCCGAACGGACTATGGGTAAGCGGCAGATCACCCGGGGGAGTGAGGGGACGGCATGCGCGACAATCCCGGCATTTCAGGTCAGTTCCGTTGCGTCACCACGCGCACCGCATGACACACGAGGCGTATCGGACACGGACTCAACACCCCGCGACGCGACTCGAACAAGAAGATCGAGAAGTTGTCGAGAGGATCCGGAACGATTCGGGGTCGCCGGACGTATTGATACGTGGCCGCACTGCTGTGACAGTTGTGAGCAGCTTAGGCCAAGGCATATACGCTTGTCCGGCAAATGAGAACGTAGACACCTCACGTTGTCATGCCGTCAAGCTGACCGCTCTGGATGCGGTCAGCCGGCAGCAAAGGCAGACAGCAGGGTGTCGGTCCGCAGCCTGAGTTCAGGGGCCTCCGCTCCCGCGACGCGGACGGACATCTCTTCGCCGCCGACGGCTCGGGCAAGACTCACCTCCAGCGTGGCATTCACGCCGACCAGGGGATGCGCGTACCAGAGGTCAGTGTTCTCGTCGGCGGTGTCGTGGACTGCGGCTTCGACGGTGCGCCAGTCGGTGTCATCGAACTCGTATCCGGCGAAGCGCGACAACAACTCCAAGAAGGGCCGCAGGTTGCGGCTCCAGATCCACCCGTCGATCGACTCGGTCATGTCTCCCCCATCCGTGAGGTAGCCAGGATGGCAGGCCGTGATCGAGTCAGGCGGCGGCCGCGAACTTCGGCCGGGAAGGCGGCTTGCTCGTCGTAGAGTTCCCGCTTCTGGAGGCAGTGGTAGAGCTGTCCGATCATGCGGTTGAAGAGGTTGCGCTGGGCGGCCGCGTGCCAGTCACCTTGCTCGCGTCGGCGTCGGTAGTGGGAGTTGGCACCGACAGATGCCCGCAGGGAGGCGAAGGCCCAGAGGTAGCCGGCGTGGTTGAGCCGGTCGTTCTTCACCCACCGTCTGGTGATGGCGGACTTTTTGCCGGACGCTCGGGTGATGGGCGAGGAGCCGGCGTAGGCCTTCAGTCCGCGGGCATCGGCAAAGCGGGTCCGGTCGTCGCCAATCTCGGCCAGGACGCGGGCGGCGAGCTGGATGCCTAGGCCGGGGAAGCTCAGCAGGATCTCGGCGTCCGGGTGCTGCGGGAAGGCCTCTTCCACAGCCTCAGCGAGCTGGTCGGCCGCGGTGCAGGCCGCGTCCAACTGGATGAGGAGGGCGAGCATCTGCTTGCCGAGCCCGTCCTCGACCAGCAGCGGTTGGTGGGCCCACTCGTCCCGGAATACCTCGCGGAGGCGGTCAGCCTCGGCCTCGATGCCGCGCTGGCGGCCGGAGCGCTTGAGCGCGGCCTGGATCTGGGTGCGGGTCAGCCGCGCGGCCCGGGCCGGGGTCGGGGCGGTCTTGAGGAGCTCGCGGGCCTCGGGCCGGCACAGGCCGTTGGTCCAGGTGGCGAAGGCGGCCAGGGCGGCGGGGTAGTACTCGCGCAGCAGGGAACGGAGCTGGTTGGCGAGCTGCTGGCGGTTCCAGAGCGAGTCCTGCTGGGCACGGGCGAGAACGGTGATCGCGCGGCCGAGGTCGCTGTCGTCAGGCAGGGACCGGTGGGCGTGCATATCGGTGCGGAGGATGTTCGCGAGGACCAGCGCGTCGCCGGGGTCGGACTTCTTGCGGGAGACGCTGTGCCGGTCGCGATATCGGGCGGCGGCCATCGGGTTGATCGCGAACACCTTGCGCCGGGCCGCCACCTCACTAGCCGTTCGTGGCACCAGCGCACCCCCACGGGCCTCGGTCTATACGGGAGCTCAGACGGCTCGGGCGTATCAAGAGGTCACCGTGCGATGGGCTCGCACCACCAAAGCCAACGAGTAATCAAGGCGAAGGGGGTCGCCGGACGCCGGACGGCACCAGGTCTCAGCCGAGGCCTCATGGGCCAGGCTGGCTTCAGGAATCCGTCCGGCGCCGACGAAGATGGTGGCGGTCACGCGAGCGCCGGACGACGCACGGTCTACAGCTAGGCGTCGAGGCTCGGCGGTCGTGAGGCATCCGTCCGACGCCCACGTAACCGCCACTACCACTCGCACCAGACCGCGCACCGATCTACGTGAGGCCTCCACGGCCCGGCTGCACCTGGATGTCACGGTCTGGTACTCGAACGCTCCGAGAAGCCCCTGCGTCTGCGGAACGCTCATAACTACGGATTAGGCTGCTCCCATGCCAAAGAAGCGCTCGGGCGGTGGTCTGTCGTCAACGCAGCAGGCCGCCAAGTTCCTCGGTGTCAGTGTCCTCGCAGGGGCCGTCATGGCCGGCATCGCGCTGCCCGCCGTAGGCGCGCTGGGGCTGGCGGCCAAGGGGTCGGTCGAGAGCTTCGACGAGCTCCCGGCCAACCTGAAGACCCCGCCACTGAGCCAGCGCACCACCATCCTCGACGCCGACGGCGGCCAGATCGCCACCGTCTATTCGCGTGACCGTACGGTGGTCGACCTCAAGGACATCTCGCCGTACATGCAGAAGGCGATCGTCGCGATCGAGGACTCGCGCTTCTACGAGCACGGCGCGGTCGACCTGAAGGGCGTACTGCGCGCCCTCAACAACAACGCGCGCAGCGGAGGGGTGTCCGAGGGCGCCTCCACCCTCACGCAGCAGTACGTGAAGAACGTCTTCGTCGAGGAGGCGGGCGACGACCCGACGAAGGTCGCGCAGGCCACCCAGCAGACCATCGGCCGCAAGATCCGCGAACTGAAGTACGCGATCCAGGTCGAGGAGGAGCTGGGCAAGAAGAAGATCCTCGAGAACTACCTGAACATCACCTTCTTCGGCCAGCAGGCCTACGGCATCGAGGCCGCTGCCCAGCGGTACTTCTCCAAGCCCGCCAAGGACCTCGACCTCCAGGAGTCCGCCCTCCTCGCCGGCCTCGTCCAGTCACCGAGCCGCTACGACCCGGTCAACGACGAGGCGGAGGCGACGAAGCGGCGCAACACCGTCATCCAGCGGATGGCCGAGGTCGGCGACATCTCCCGGGAGCAGGCCGCCAAGGCGGCGCGGACACCGCTGGGCCTGAACGTCAGCAAGCCGGAGAACGGCTGCATCACGGCGGTCAACGACGCGAGCTTCTTCTGCGACTACGTGCGCGAGGTGTTCCTGAGCGACCCGGTCTTCGGCAAGACCAAGGAGGCCCGGGCGAAGATCTGGAACCAGGGCGGCCTGACCATCCGTACGACGCTCGACCCGCAGGCGCAGGAGTCGGTGCAGGAGTCGCTGAAGAACCACGTCTACCAGTCGGACCCGGTCGCCGCGGCGAGCACGCTGGTCGAGCCCGGCACCGGCAAGATCGTCGCGATGGGCCAGTCGAAGCCGTACGGCTACGGCAAGGACGAGACGGAGATCAACTACTCGGTCGACGCCGCCATGGGCGGCTCCAACTTCGGCTTCCCGACCGGTTCGACGTTCAAGCCGTTCGTGGCCGCCGCCGCGCTGGAGGAGGGCAGGCCGCCCACGCAGTCCTACTCCGCCCCGTACGAGATGCCCTACCCGCAGTCCGTACGCGGCTGTGAGCGGCCCTGGGTGAACGACGCGAACTACAAGCTCACGAACGAGAACGAGTCCGAGGTGGGCCCGTACGCGCTCAAGGACGCCATGGCCAAGTCGGTCAACACCTACTTCGTGCAGATGATCGAGGACATCGGCATGTGTCCCGTGGTGAACATGACCGACAAGCTCGGCGCCGTCCAGGGCAACGGGAAGAAGATCCCCCAGGTCCCCTCCTCGATGACCCTCGGTTCCACCGGCCTGTCGCCCCTGACGATGGCGAGCGCGTACGCCGCTTTCGCCTCCCGGGGCATGTACTGCACGCCGGTCGCCATCGAGTCGATCACGCAGAAGATCGCCAACAAGCAGAAGTCGCTCGAGGTGCCGAAGTCGACGTGCTCGCGCGCGATGAGCGAGAAGACCGCGGACACGGTGAACACCCTCCTGCAAGGTGTGGTCGACTCGGGTACGGGTCAGGAGGCCGGACTCAGCGACCGCGACAACGCCGGCAAGACGGGTACGACGGACGAGCGCAGGAACGCCTGGTTCGTCGGCTACACGCCGAACATGTCGGGCGCCGTCTGGGTGGGCAGCGCCACGCAGAAGGTCGAGATGAAGAACATCACGATCGGCGGTACCTACCACTCGCTCGTCTTCGGCGGCGCGGTCCCGGGACCCATCTGGCGCGACGCCATGACCGGCGCCCTGTCGGGCAAGGATTCCCCGTCCTTCAACCTCGTCAACATCCCCGACGCCAACCGTGACCGCGGCGACGGCGGAGACGGCGGCGGTGACGACGGCGGCGGTGACGACGACGGCGACAACGGCGACGGCGGCCTCATCGGCGGCCTGGGCGGCGGCAACGGCAACGGCGGGGGCGGCACCGAGCCGGACCCGACCTTCTCCATCCCGGAGGGCTTCATCCAGGGCCACGGCAACGGTCCCGGCGGGCGGCACTGACGGTCCGTCCGGCCCGTCCGCCCGGCCCGTCCCGCGACAGCACGGATACGGCCCCTCCTTCCTCGTACGACCTGTACGGGGAAGGAGGGGCCGTTCGCCGTCGTGGTGGCGAGGTCGCGAGCGCGAGGTGCGCTGCCGCCTCGTGCGCGGTGGCCTTGCGCGGCGCTATGCGCGATATGCGATGTGCGATGTGCGATGTGCGATGTGCGATGTCGCGACTACGTGATGCCCACCGGGCCGAAATCAGCCCGCCAGCAGCTTCTTCACCGCCGCCGCGACCCGGCCGCCCTCCGCCTGCCCGGCCACCTTCGGGTTCACGATCTTCATCACGGCACCCATGGCCCGCGGACCCTCGGCGCCGGCCGCCTTGGCCTCCTCCACCGCCTGGGCGACGATCGCGTTCAGCTCGTCGTCGGACAGCTGCTTGGGCAGGTACGCGGCGAGCACCTCGCCCTCCGCCTTCTCCCGCTCGGCCTGCTCGGGGCGGCCACCCTGCGCGAAGGCGTCCGCCGCCTCGCGGCGCTTCTTCGCCTCGCGGGTGATCACCTTCTGCACCTCGTCGTCGGAGAGCTCACGCTTCTCCTTGCCCGCGACCTCTTCCTTGGTGATCGCGGCGAGCGTCAGCCGGAGCGTCGAGGAGCGGAGCTCGTCGCGCTCCTTGATCGCGGAGTTGAGGTCGTCCTGCAGCTTCGACTTGAGCGTGGTCATGGCTTGATTGTCGCAGGTACCGAAGCACGCACGCCTGCTGATTTAAGGCCCGGCGCGGCAAGGGACGTTGGGAGTGATCCACCGGATGCCCTCGGAGCACTGCGCCCTCTCCGGGTCTGACACGATGGACGCATGCGCGCGCGATACGGAATCCCCCTGGGAATCACGGCGGCCGGTGCCGCCGGACTGCTGTACGCGGCGGGCTTCGAGGCCCGCTCCTTCCGCCTGCGGCGGGTGACGATCCCCGTCCTGCCCTCCGGAATGCGCCCCCTGCGCGTGCTGCAGGTCTCCGACATCCACCTGGTGAGCGGCCAGCGCAAGAAACAGCGCTGGCTGCGCTCGCTTGCGGGCCTGCGCCCCGACTTCGTGATCAACACGGGTGACAACCTGTCCGACCCGGAGGGCGTACCGGAGGTCCTGGACGCACTCGGCCCCCTGATGGAGTTCCCGGGCGCTTACGTCTTCGGCTCCAACGACTACTACGGCCCCAAGCTGCGCAACCCGGCCCGCTACCTGTTCGAGAAGGCCCAGGGCCGCCACGGCCTGAACGGCAACCCCCCGGCGGTCGACGTGATCCACAACCCGTGGGAGGACCTGCGGGACGGCTTCGACGCGGCGGGCTGGCTGAACCTGACCAACACCAGGGGCACACTGAAGATCGAGGGCACGTCCATCGAGCTGACCGGCCTGGACGACCCGCACATCAAGCGCGACCGCTACGCCGAGGTGTCGGGCGGCCCCTCGGACGCCGCGGACTTCTCCATGGGCGTCGTCCACGCCCCCTACCTGCGCGTCCTGGACTCCTTCACCGCCGACGGCTACCCCCTGGTCCTGGCCGGCCACACCCACGGCGGACAGCTCTGCATCCCCTTCTACGGCGCCCTGGTCACCAACTGCGACCTGGACACGGACCGCGTGAAGGGCCTGTCGACGCACACCTCGCAGGGCCGCACGTCCTACCTCCACGTCTCGGCCGGCTGCGGCACGAACCGCTACACCCCGATCCGCTTCGCCTGCCCCCCGGAGGCCACGCTGATGACCTTGGTGGGCCGGGACTGAGCACGCAGCGGGGCGAGAGGACGGGCATGACCCATTCAGCCCACCCGCGTCGCCCCGCACGGGCCGTCCCCGCACGCTGGGGTGCATGACCGCCCCGATACCCAGGGACCTCCCGGATCTGCCCGCCGTTCCGGGTATGACGCCCGCACTGCTGTCCTCCTCCGCCCCCGCCAGAGCCGTCGTACCGCCGGTACACCGCCCGCTGGCAGCGGCGTACCGACTGGTCCTGGCACTGCTGGCGACGGGCGCGGTGCTGGTCGAAGCGCTCCTCGGCAGTCCGGCCCGCGTGCTGAGCCACTTCGCGGTCCAGTGCACGGTCCTGCTGGCCCTGGTCATGTTCGCGTCGGCCCGCCGCGCCTGGAGCGCCCGTCACCCCCTGCCGGGCAGCGTCACGGGAGCGACCCTGCTGTACGTCGTCACGGCGGCCCTGGTCCACCACGTGCTCCCACGCTTGCCGCTGACGAGCGGCACCACCGGCATCACCGACGCCTCGTGGCCGGCGACCCTCGCCGACCACACCCTGCACACGGTGCTCCCGCTCGCCGCGGTACTGGACTGGCTCCTCCTCACCCCGCCGGCCCGCACCCACCTCCGCCAGGCCGCGACCTGGATGCTGTACCCCCTGGCCTACCTGGCCTTCACCCTGACCCGGGGCGAACTCCTCCCCGGCTCCCCGGCCCGCTACCTCTACCCCTTCCTCGACGTCGCCCGGCACGGCTACAAGAGCGTCCTCGCCAACGCCCTCCTCCTCGGCCTCGCCTTCTACGCCCTGGCCGTCCTCGTCGTGGCCCTGGACCACACCCGCCCGAACCCGGTCCGCCGCCGCTCGAAAACCGGATTTCGTCTCTAGCCACCAGTGGGCTAAAGTAAACGTCGTCGCCGCGACAGCAGCGACGATCGGGGTGTAGCGCAGCTTGGCAGCGCGCTTCGTTCGGGACGAAGAGGTCGTGGGTTCAAATCCCGCCACCCCGACAGAGAAACACCAGGTCAGGCCCGGTGCTGAGAGATCAGCGCCGGGCCTGATTTGTTGTGCGGCCCCGTTTTGGGAGCCGACTTCGGGGAACGGCTCCCGGACGGCTCCCACGAGTACCCCCACGTCGACCTCGGCGGATACTCCGGCCGCATCGCTGCATCTGTCCAGGTCCAGCCGCCACCGCGGGGGAGCTCCAACGAAGCCTGTCCGAGCACGGGTTGGTGATCCCGGCGGGGAAGATGTCCGGGCTGTGGTCCGGACAGCCGGTCTCGCTCAAGCTGGAGGACCTGGACGTCATCTGCGTGGTCCTCGGCTGCGAGATCGGTGACCTGTTGATCCCCGAGCCGGAGAAGGTCCGCCGCCCGGGGCAGGCGGAGGGGACGGAGCGAGCCGCGGTTGGTGCGGGGACCGCCGCACGAGCGGTGGTCCCCAAGCGCCGGGGCGGCCGGTCGCTGCCGCCGGAGTGAGTCGGTGGCACGGTTCCCGAAGGGCTACGTCAAGCCCACCGACTCCTGTGAGAGCTGCCTGGCCTGGGGAAACTTCAGCGGCCGCCTCTGCCCCACCTGCCACATGTTCGGTCGCAGTCACGATGCGGCCACATGCGCCAGCTGCCGCCGAATCCAGCCACTGAAGTGGAACGACGCCTGCGCTGGTGCCAGGCCCGCCTCAGCGCGAAGGCCGTCGCCGGCCAGCCGGCAGACGAGACGGACGTGCGGGATCGGCTCGCCGCAGTCCGGCACCACCAGCTGTTCTTCGTCGGGATGCACTACCGCAGAAGGCCGACGCCCTCGGCGCGGAGGACAGCGGGGAGCCCCGCGCAAGCCGCCGCCCGCACCGGCCTGGCGCCCGGATCCCGGCTGGCGGCAGTTGCCGCTGTTCGAGCAGGTCCCCTTAAGGGAGCGGACCTCCGCACGTTCAGCCAGGCCGACCTGGACGCCATCGCCCACGAGCTCAACCACCGGCCCCGCAGGACCCACGGGTACCGCACTCCGGAGGAGGTCTACGCTGACCTTCTGAACAGCGGTGGTGCGTTGACCGCTTGAGTTCGCCATCGTTTGACGGCAGGGCGGCGGACCGGGGCGGCCGGGGCGGGTCTTCGACAGTGCGACACGCGCCGGGTGCGAGGTCTATTTCGGCATTCCGGCGCCGGTGGGCTGTGCGCCCGGAGTGTGTTCTGCGGTGCTTGCCTTGGACAGCTTGAGGCCCGCGATGCAGCCGATGATGCCGGCCAGGAACAGCACCTTGAGCGCGCTCGCCGCCTCGCCGCCGTTCAGCATGGACCAGGCGACGGTGAGCGCGGCGCCGGTGCCGGTCCACACGGCGTAGGCGATGCCGATCGGGATGTGCTTTGCGGCGTGGGCTAGGCAGATCATGCTGAGCACGGACGTGACGAGGAAGACGAGGCTGGGGACGAGCTCGGTGAAGCCGTTGCTGGCGCCGAGGGCGGTGGCCCAGACGGCTTCCAGGACAGCGCTGGCGAACAGGATGATCCAGGGCATTCAGCTCACCGCCTTCAGGCCGATGACGCAGCCGATCAGGCCGGCCAGCAGGACCCCGCGCAGCGGCGTCAGCTTCTCCTGCCCGCGTACAGCGGCGACCGCGACGGTGAGGACGGTGCCGATGCCGACCCACACTGCGTACGCGCTGCCGGTGGGCAGTGAGGTCATTGCGTAGGACAGCCCCGCCATGCTCAGGGTCGAGGTGACGAGGAAGACGAGGGTCGGCCCGGGGCGCCGGAACCCCTGTGACATGCCCAGGGCGGTGGCCCAGACGGCCTCCAGTACCCCTGAGGCGATCAAGACGGTCCACGCCATGACGACGTTCCTCTCTTTTTCGTACGACTGTGCCAAATAAACGCTAGCACGTTTTCGCACAGTCGTGCCAAAATGGGGCCATGCCTCGGGTGATCGACACAGATGAACGCAGCCGCCTGGTCGCGGAGGCCGCGTGGAGAGTGCTGGTCCGCGACGGCATCCCGGCACTGTCCGTGCGCAAGGTCGCCGCGGAGGCGGGACTCCCGCCCAGCTCACTGCGATACACCTTCCCCACCCAAGACAGCCTGCGGATCAGGGCCTACGAGCTGGTGGCGGAGCGCCTGGCAAGCCGGGTCGCCGCCATCGGACCCGGTGGCGGATGGGCGCGGTCGACACTGTTGGAGCTGCTGCCCCTGGACGAGACGCGGCGCCTGGAGATGGAGATCGCCGTGGCGCTCGGCACGGCCGCGATGACCGACGAGGCGCTGTTCGCGACACACCGCAGGGTCCACCAGACCCTCAAGGACATCTGCGGACAAGTGGTGCGCTCACTGGGTACCGCACCACAAAAGGTCGAGGCCGAGACGCAACGCCTGCACGCGCTGGTGGACGGGCTGGCCCTGCACCTCATCCGGCAGGACCGGGGCGAGGACACCGGCTGGGCCGTACGGGTGCTGGACAGCCACCTCGCCCAGCTGGCACCTGCCCCGAGGCAGTGACGAGCCTCAGCGCCCATCACGGTTCAGCCCATCCCCGGGGCACGGGGGCCCTGACCGTTTCCGGGTGCGCCGCCCGTCACTCCTCGTCTTCGTCGTCCGCGCCGCTCGGCGTACCGCTTCACGCACGAGGCGTCCGCGATGCCGAGCTGCCCGGCCAGGTACTCCACGACCTCCCACGGCACCGCAAGCGGGTCCTCGCCCAGAAACCGGCCAACGTAGCGGACCGTACAGATCTGCACCGCCATGCCCAGCCGGTGCGCGTCCGTACGACGCAGCGCGATCAGATCGCGGTCGTCATCGTCGAGGAAGAAGAACCGGACCGTAGCCAGCGCCGACAGCCACCCAACCCCGGCGATCCCCCAGGACGCTGTACTAGCCGACCATGATCGTTCTCACCGCGATTTCCTGTACCGCAACCCCTCACACCCGGTACCGGCCGTGCAACCTCAAGAAGGGCGTCGACGTCGGCCTGCTGAGCTTCCACCGGAAAGAGCCGCGGCGAGTTTGGGTTCGTACGACACCGCGTGCCTCCTTCCGTCTTCCGCCCCCATCGCCCATGCCGCACACGCCGCTGCCACAGGAATCGCCACAGGCTGGCACACGTCCGTGCCATTTTCGGCCACCCATCGGCGGCGCCCGTATGCGCCGCGTAACCTCACGGGCATGGGGGCATCCGCATCCGGCGCAGCTCAGGACGCCGACGAGGAGGCGCGGCGGCGGCTGAACGCGTACACGTACCTCAGCGCGCCCGAGCGGCTGGAGCACGTCGCGATCATGCGGGTCTTCTGCGGAACGCTGCTGGCGGATCTCGCCGTCCCGGACATCATGGCGAAACTGCGCCAGGCCGGTACGTCCGCCGCAGGACTCGACGCCGACACCCTCACGGTCCGACTGGAACAGCTGGTCCAGTGGGGAAACCTGCTCCGCAGCAGCCACACGGTGAACGCGTCCAGCATCAGCGAGTACCAGCGATCCCGCTCGCGCTACCAGCTGTCGAAACTGGGCGAACGTATTCAGCGGGACGCCGACGGAGTCCTGGCCGAAGCCGACGCCGCCCGCGAGGTGAGCAACGAACTGCTGGCACTGGTCGAGCGCGGACTACGGGAGCTGGCCGACCTCGTCACCGCGCCGGGCGGCGTCGAGCCGCAGGACGGACTGGAGCGGATCAGCACGCTGTTCGTGCAGTTCACCGAGTTCGCGGACTCCATACGCGACTTCTACGCCTACCTCGGCCAGGTGCTGTCCCGCTACGACCTGGACGGCGCCGAGTACCAGGGCTTCAAGGAGCTGCTCCTGGACTACGTCGAGGCGATCACCGACGACGTGGCGTTCCGCGCGCCCCGGATCTCGGCGGCGTTGGACACCCTGTGGCCGCATATCCCGGCGCTGCTGGACCGGCTGGACTCCCACGCCCAGGGGCTCACCGGGCTCTCGACGCAGGCGCAGGCGCAGGCACAGGGCGAAAACCGCCCAGACGTCCGGATCCAGCGCAGCCGGGGCCGCGAATTCGCGGACTGGGAGGGCCTGCGCGGCTGGTTCAGCAACACCGAAGGCCAGGGCAGCCAGGTCGACCAGCTACGCGATGCCACCCTGCGCGCGTTGCAGTCGCTGCTGGCCAACGCCAAGCGGATGCTGCGGTCGGCCACCGGAGAGATGTCCCGGCGCAAGGATCTGCTGCGGCTGGCCCGCTGGTTCGACGAAGCGGCGCCGAGGGACGCACACGACATCGCCGTCGCCGCATTCGGGCTGTACGGCGCCCGCCACCTGGGCATACCTCCGGCCACCGACGAGGTGGTGCCCGCCTACACGAGCTGGTGGACCGGTCCGGTGGTCGAGGTACCGGTTGCCCTTCGCGAAAGAGGCAGCCGAGCGCAGCGGGGCCGGGCCTCAGCGGTGGAGGACCACTCCGCGCAGAAGCAGCTGCTGAGGGAGGCAGCCCGTCAGCGGGCAGCGGCCAGAACAGCGGCAGCCGACGAACTGCGCAGCGCGTCCGGCCGGTTCGCCGAGGTACGCCTCACGTCAGCGGCGCTCGGCCTGCTCCTGGAGCTGCTGGCCACAGCGCTCGGAAACGCACAGCTCAGCAGGCCCGTCAGCACGGACGGGGAGAGGACGGCGGGGTTCGGCCTCGACTCGGCCGGCAGTGAAGATGCCGAACTGGGTATCCGCCTCACCGTGCGCCGGACGGCGGGCACGCGAACGGTGCTGTACTCGGCCGACGGCGACCTGCTGCTGGACGACCTGGAGCTGGACATCGGTCGCACCTCCGCCGCGGTCGACGGCGAAGCGGAGGCGAGCGTGTCATGACGCTCCCCTCGACTCACGACGTAGCCCTGGCAGCCGAGCGCCGCACCGCCGCCCGGTTGCTGCTCGCCCACCCGCTGATCGCGTCGGACGGCCCCCACGCCGATCTCTTCCCGCTGATCCGCAGGCACGCCGACTGGCTGGGCAAACGGTTCCAGCAGGTACTTGGCTACCGCCTGCTGGTCGACAGCTCCTACGCCCGGCTGTTCAAGGCGGGGCTGGGGGCGAATTCGGGTCATCGGCTGGAGCGCTCCACCGGCACCCCGTTCACCCCGCACACGTACGCCTGCCTCGCGCTGGCCCTGTCCGTTCTGGTGACCGCGCCCGCGCAGATGCTGCTGTCACACCTGGTCGCCGATATCAGGTCTGCCGCAGCCGACGCCGGGATCGAGCTGGAGGAACCGGGCCGCGCGGCCGGGAAGCGGACCCTGGTCGCGGCTCTGCGCCAGCTCGTCGACTGGGGCGTGCTCA
The DNA here is from genome assembly GCA_014650015.1 of Streptomyces griseoloalbus. Taxonomy (GTDB): domain Bacteria; phylum Actinomycetota; class Actinomycetes; order Streptomycetales; family Streptomycetaceae; genus Streptomyces; species Streptomyces griseoloalbus. Next base: position 320,126 of record BMUD01000007.1, on the reverse strand, counting down.
TCGAGACCGAGGGCCATGTGGCCGCGCTTGCGCAGGAGGCGGGCGGAGAAGCCCTGATCACGATAGATCGGGAGCTGGCACGCGTGGTCGTCGCCGGCCCGCTCTCCCAGGCACGGGACGGCGCCGACCTGGTCCGGCGGGCAGCGGACCCGGGCTTTGGCGGACCACGCACCTACGTGCGCCGGATGCTCGTCGAGACACCCGTGGTCCACCTCGACGAGCTGACCGACGCCGAGCGTGACTGGCTGCGCACCCGGCAGCGCCGGGAAGCCCAGGCTTTCTCCGAACTCCTGGGCCTGGAGATGGAGATCCGTGCCGAGGGCGTGGCGCTGGTTGACCCCGAGGAAGAGCTCACGGATCTGCACCTGCCGGGCACCGGGACCGTCGCACAGGCCGCGCTGCTGCTGGCGGAACGGCTCGTGGAACGGCTTCGGCCGCAGGAACCGGGGCATCCGGCGACCGGCGGGACGCTCGTCATCGGGGTGGCCGTCCCGGACGGCCTCGTGGACGAGGTGCTCGCCGAGCTCATCACCGAGTATGGGCAGCGCAGCAACTGGCAACGCGGCTACCTGGAGGACCTTCCCTCCCTGCGAGAGGCCGTACTGGACCTGCTGGTCCGCATGCGGCTGATGGCCCGCGCGGACCGGCTGCGCGCCGAGGGCGAAGGACTGCCGGAGGGGTACGTCGAAGAGGCGTCGGAAGGACGCACGGTGACCGATGTCCATGGCGCACGGCCGGGCGGCGACGGCTGGGTGCTGCTGGCCGCAGCGGCCCGCTACGCCACCCAGGTCACGGTGCGCCCGGCCACCGCAGCCGGGAAAGGCACGGACGTTCAAGAGGAGTTGCCGCTATGACCACCGACGCGCGTGGCCTCGTTCCGCTGCCGCGTTCCGGCCCCGCGACAACCGCCGGGCCCGCAACGACCAGCGGCACTCGCTTCCGGCTGCACCGGGCGGGCATCCAGAACGTCTGGCAGTACGACGAGCAGGAGTTCTCCTTCGGCGACGGACGGCTGCTGCTGCGCGGCAAGAACGGCGCGGGCAAGTCCAAGGCCCTGGAGATGCTGCTCCCGTATCTTCTGGACGGCGACTCACGGGCACTGGACGCGACCGGCACCGGCCGCACCACGCTCGCCTGGCTGATGCTGGACGGGTTCGAACAGACCAACCGTCTCGGGTATCTGTGGGTGGAGTTCCGGGGCACGGCCGACGACGGCGGTCACCGCCACCTGACGCTCGGTGCCGCCATCCGCGCCTCGAAGTCGACGCAGAAGGCGCTGCCGACGTTCTTCGTCACCCCGCTGCGGATCGGTGAGGACCTGCACCTGGTCGAGGCCGGTAAGCCGCTGCCGGTCGACCGGCTCAAGGAGATCGTCGGCTCCGACAACACGACCGACCGTGCGGTCGAGCACCGCTCACGCGTGGCCCGGAAACTGTTCGGCATCACCGATGCGACGCGCTACCGCAACCTCACCCAGCTCCTCCACCGGCTGCGGCGCCCGACGGTCGGCGACCGGATCGAACACGGCGGCCTGGTCTCCCTGCTGAGCGAGACCCTGCCGGGGCTCGACGAGGACGTGGTCGAGAAGGTGGCGCGCAACCTCCACGACCTCGACGCCGTACGCGACGAACTCGGCCGCCTGGAACGCACCGACGCGGCCTTGCGCACGTTCCTCACCAGTTACCGCGGCTACCTGGCCGGGGTCCTGCGCACCTCCGCCCAGAAGGTGAGCCACGAACTGGGCGTCCTCGCTCAGCGGCGCCGGGCGGCCGGAGACGCCGCACAGCGGACGAGCGACCTGAGGACGCAGGAGGAGGAGTCGGAGGGCCGACTGGAGACCCTGCGCGAGGAGGAACAGGACGCCCGGACCGACCTGGCCGCCCTGCACGCCAGTCACGCCTACCACAGCCTGCGCGAACTGTCGGAGCGCCGCGGCACGGTGGAGGCGCTGCACACCGCCGCCGCGGCCGCGTTCACCACCCTGCGCAACGCCCACGACGCGGAGGAGGGCTCGGCGGAGCGGCTGGCCGAAGGTGTCGAACACCTCGGAAGCCGGCTGGCCGAGCTGGGAACCGAACACCGGGAGCTGCTGACGCAGGCGGAGAAGGGCGGGCTTCCCACCGGCCATCTCGGCGAGGCGGTGGCTCTGCCGCGCACGGTTCTCGCCCAGGCCACCGAGACCGAACTGACGACTCCGGACGGGGAGACACGTACCGTACGGCATCGATCGGTGACCCGTGTGGACACGGTCACGGCGCAGGAAGGGCTGCGGTCCTGGCAGAACCAGTTGGAGGACGCCGAGGCGGTAGTGAGAAACCGGACCCGGATGGTTCAGGAGGTGACCCGCCTCATCTCACGGGCGGACGAGGCCCGGGCCGCGGCGACTCAGGCCGATGCCGAGCGGGAACGGCTTGAAGGCGAGGCGGAAGACGCCGCCGGCCATCTCGACGGCAGCCGTGAGAAGGTCGCCGAGGAGAGCAGCGCCTACTCCCGTCAAGTCGCCGAGTGGGCGGCCCGCACGCGGACTGCGCTGGGTCCCGACTGCCCCTCGCTGGACGCCGTCCACGCCACCGTCGGCCACGAGACCTCCACCGACGCGCCCTTCGCGGACCGCACGCTGCCGCCCGACATCGACAGCCAGGCGTGGCGGACAGCTCAGGCCGCGTTGGAACCGTACGGCGAGGAACTCACCGGGCGCCGGGACGCCCTGGCACTCGGCGTCAGCCGACTCGGCGTGGAACTCGACCATCTGGCGAAGCAGAAGCGGGGCTGGGAGCACCGTACCGACCCCGAGCCGCCCGCCCCGCACCATCGCGCCGCCGCGAGGACGCCGGGCAGTGGAGCCCCTTTCTACCGGCTCGTGGACTTCGCGGACGACCTGGCTCCGGCCGAACGGGCGGGCCTTGAAGGGGCGTTGGAGGCGAGCGGGATCCTGGACGCGTGGGTGAGTGCGGACGGCGTCCTGCTCGATCCGCGCACCCGGGACACCCTTCTCCGGCCGGGTCCCGCGCTGTCCGACGGGCCGACTCTCGCCTCGGCCCTGCGCCCAGCCCCTGAACCGGGTTGCGGCGTCACCTCCGAGCGGGTGGGGGGTCTCCTGGCCACCATCGCACTCGCATCGGCGCAGGAGACCTCCGCGCACAACGCGGTTTTCCACGACGGCAGTTGGCGTCTGGGCGTACTCAGTGGCCGTCACGACAAGGGCGACACCGAGTACGTGGGGGCCGCCGTACGCGCCGAGACTCGGCGACGCATCCTCGCCGAGTTGGAGGAGCGGATCGCGCAGACACAGCAGCGGCTGGCCGATGTCCGCGAGGAGCTCGCCGTAGCCGATGCCATGCGTCGGGCTCTCACGCTCGCGGAACGGGATTTTCCCCGGGCACGGAATCTCGCGGACGCATGGAGCAGGACCGGATCAGCCGAGCGGACGCTGCGCGACCTGACCGCCAAGGCGACCCGGGCGGCGCGGCTGGCCGAGGAAGCCCGCGCCCTGGCGGTATCGGCGCGGACCCAGGCGGATGCCACCGCCACCGCCCACGACCTGCCCGGCGCCCCCGCCTCTGTGGACCGTGTGCGCACCGCGCTGGCCGGCCTGCTCAGTGGTGTCGGGCATCTGCGCAGGGCCGTTCGCGGTACGGGCGAGCGGCTCAGCGCAAACCAGGCCGATGCCGACCGGTACGGACGCGCCCGAGAGGATCGCCTGGCCGCGGACGAGAGCTACCGGCTCCACCTCGCCGCGCTGCGCAGCGCTGAGCAGGACCTGCGCACCCGCGAGGAGGCCATCGGATCGTCCGAGGAGGAGATCCTCTCCCGCGAGCGGGAGGCCAAGCAGCGCATCGCGAACGCCGTCCGCGCCCTGCCCGGGGCGCAACGAGCCCGCGACGACCTCCACGACCTGCGCGTGCGCGCGGAAGAGGACGAGAAGCGCCTGCGCGGGACCCTGGCGGACCAGGAAACGACGGTCATCGACACCGGCAGCGCTCTTCGCGGTGCTCTCGGCCGACCGGAGGTGGTGTTCGGCGCCGGCCTCGACCGGTCCTCGCTGCCCGAGTACGTGTCGGACGATCCCGGCGCGGACGTCCGCAGCCGTCTGCGCGCGCTGAGGACCCTCTCCGAAGCCGTGGAGCAGGCCCTCGGCCGCCCGAAGGGCGAGGTGTCGGACAGCACCCTGCTCAACCGTCACACCGATCTGCGCGACCAACTGGCCGGCGGGTTCGATGCGCAACTGGAGGAGCGCGACGGGATCAAGGTGTGCCGCCTGGTCGACGACCACGGGTCCCATGACGTCGCAGCCGTGGGCGAGCGGATCGCGGTGCAGGCAGCGGAGGCCCGGGGGCGGCTCACCGAGCGCGAACGCGAAGTGTTCCAGCGGTTCCTGACCGGTGAGCTCGGCGACCACCTCTCGGCACAGGTCATCACCGCGGCGAACCTGGTCGCGGCTCTCAACGACACCCTGCGGACCGTGCGCACCTCCCACGGTCTCGGCGTCGAGCTGCTGTGGAAGCTGGACGAGGATGTGGACGCGGATGTGCGTGCGGCCGTCGAGCTGCTGCGCAGTCCGTCGAGCCTCAGGACGCGCGAGGAGACCGAGCAGCTGCGCGAGGTGCTGCAACGCCGGATCGAGGACGCCCGCCGTGCCGACCCGTCAGCCGGTTACGCCGCCCATCTGCGGACCGCGCTGGACTACCGCGACTGGTTCCGCTTCCACACCTTCGTGGTCGAGGACGCGGCTCCGGGCCGCCGTCGGAAACTGACCGGCCGGACCGGTCTCAGCCAGGGCGAACAACGGGTCCTCTCCTACCTCGTGCTCTTTGCCGCGGCTGCCGCCCACTTCACCAGCCTCGCCGAGTCGGCACCGCACGCGCCACGCCTGATTCTCCTGGACGACGCCTTCGCCAAGGTCGACGAACCCACCCATAGCCGACTGGGCCGTATCCTCGTCGACCTCGATCTCGACTTCGTCCTCACCAGCGAGCGGCTCATGGGCAACTGGCCCGAGGTTCCGTCCCTGCATATCTACGAGTGCCTCCGTGATCCCCACGTACGCGGGGTGGCCACCCTGCACTACACCTGGAACGGTCTGCACCGGCGTCTGGTGTCCGTATGAGCGGGCTGCCCGCCGCAACGCGCGACTGGCTGACGGGCCCTGGACTCACCCGGCTCTGGCAGGGGGCACGTAAACGCCTGGAGAGCAACGGCGTACAGGCCACGGGTTCGCTCCGGCTGACCGCAGTGAACGCCCAGGAACGCAACGACCTGTCTCTCCTGCTGGGCAAACCCCTCACAGGTGCCGCCGTGACCATTCGGCTCGACCTGCTCGACGCACGGCTCCGCGCTTCGGCCGCCGGACTCGGCCTCAGACAGACCCTGGAGGAAATCGGCCCGCCACTCACCGACCGCCGTGCCGCCCGCGCGGACGTGGCGGCACGGCGGGAGCAGGTGTGGTCGTCCCTTGCTTCGTCACTGGACGCCTCCCCGCTCGCCGACCAGGAGTGGCCCCGGCAGTGGTACGACCTGCTGCGCCGTGCCGGTGTTCCGAGAGGAGTGACGCCCGAAGCGGCTATACGGACACTCCAGCAGGCGGTCCAGGTCCTCACCGCTCTGCTCGGACCCGAAGGACCTGCACGCAACGGCACACGCGGCCGAGGAGAACTCGCCGCCATGACGACCGGCTCCGCGCACGGCCTGGACGACGGCACCTGGCTCGCACGCCTCGTCCAACGCGGGGTCGCCCTCGCCCATGGCACCGAGTTCCCGAACGACGCGGCCGGCCGACGCGCTCTGTGGCGGCTGGTGTCCGTCACGCCGGACGAAGTCTCCAGCACGGTGCTGACCTACGGGCTGCGGCCCGACGGCGAGGGCTGGCGGGAGCGTGCTCTGCGGGAGCGGGCCGACCATCACGCCGAAGTCCACGTCACACCACGCGACCTGCATGACCTCCGGCTGCAATTCCCCGCCGCGACGCTCATCCACATCTGTGAGAATCCGCGCGTGGTGGAAGCCGCGGCGGACGCGGCGTGCGTCCAGCCCCTCGTGTGCACCTCCGGCAGCGCCGCCACGGTGGTCTTCACGCTTCTGGACGCCCTCGCCGCCACGGGCTGCCACTTCGCGTACCACGGCGACTTCGACTGGCCGGGGATCGCTCTGGCCAATCGGGTCATCCGCCGCTACGAAGCCCGGCCGTGGCGCATGGGCACTGCGGATTACGAGCATCTGGCCGCTCGCAGCCAGGCTGAGGGCATCCCTCAACTGGCGCTCGACGGCCAGCCGGTCGACGCGGACTGGGACCCGGATCTCGCCCACGCCATGATCGCCCTCGGCGTCGCGCTCCATGAGGAGGCGACCCTCGAACTTCTGGTGGATGATCTGTCACGCCGGGCGTAGGGACGTCGACGCCTCCGTGTCGGGCTCTGGGAGCCATCTGGGAGCCGACTCGCTCCCCGAGTCCCTTCCACACCACCCGTGACCGCCCCACCCCAACGCCCTGACCAGGCGAAACACCAAACCATCCGGTGTCGATCTCGGCCGACCCTCATCCGGGACGAAGAGGTCGTGGGTTCGCATCCCGCCACCCCGACAGAGAAACACCAGGTCCCCAGGCTACTCACGTGAGTAGCCTGGGGACCTGCTTCGTCTGCGTGACTACCGGCTCCCCATATCGGCCGTCCCGGAGTGCCCGACTAGCGAGATCACTTTGGGTCCGGCAGCAGGGACACGAAGCCGTGCCGGAGCTCCCGGGGCGTCCACTCGTCGGCGTTGATCCCGTCGATGCCCTTGAGCGCCTTCCGGCCCGTGATCCGGACCGGCGCCGTGGTCATGGACGGGATCTCCGGCGCTGATCCGCAGCGGTCGTAGGCGGTCGATGACCTGCGGTCAAGGCCTCCAAGCGCTCCAGCAGTGGCGTGACCACCACTGAGAGCCATGAGACCTGTGCTGCGACCTCCTTCCCGCCACAGACCACCCGGAACAACCCATCACTCCCCCCAGCTCCCATCCCGTCCGCCGTCGACCCACACGCCGTGGAGCGGGCGTGGCCCAGCTCGGCCAAGACCTGCGCGATTCTGAGTCAGACGGAAGTCGTCCCGTCCCTCGGCGCTCGCGAGCTTCGTGATCTGGGCGCTCTCGCCTCGGAGCCAATTGCGCGCCATCATGCTTCTCGGGACCATCTGCGTCCCTTCCTCAACAGCCGAGTGAGTTGTCCGGGCACGAGCAGCGGTGACCAACGGCAGACACTCACGGCACCTGTGCGCGCGGTGTACTGCGACCGCGCTGGAGCGACGTCGGACTCCCAAGACGGGAGCCGGGTGCGACACACGGCGCAGTACACAGCGGCGGCACATGGCCGTATCCACGGCGAGGTCGCCCCCCCGCATACTTCGTCGAGCGTCGCGCCGGGAGCAGCGGGGATCGAGTTCGCGATCAGGTGAGTGGGCTGGAGGTTCTCGGCGCAGGGGCCTGGTAGGCCGTTACGCTCCGCCTTCGGCGCTGCGGCTCAGGCGAAGACCCATCCACACCGCTGCGCCCACCACCACGGGTACGGCGACGGCGGGCACGGTCCACCACGGGATACCGATCCACACCGCCGGCAGGCCCACCCCGAAACAGATCGCGGTGGTGGTGAGGAGCAGCCGCTTGCCGTACGGATTCCAGGTGAAGGGCTCGTGATCACAGGGCCTGACCAGACGCACCGTACCGAACACGAAGACCTGAGCCGCGACGAGCCCGGCGAGCACGCCGATGGCAGCGTTCATCTGGAGCTCGTCACGGGGCGCCTCCGAGGTGTTCTGCCGTACTCCGTCCTTGCTGAGCACCACGATGTCGCGGCGCCAGGCGGTGGCCTCGACCCGGTCGCCGGACTCGAGCCGCTCCAGGAGCGGCCCTGGGTCGCCGAAGGAAACGGTTCCCCGCCAGGAGTCCTGGTCCGTCAAAGTCGCCTTGTAGGAGGAGCCCTTCCCGGCGGTCCTGTTCACCGTCTCCTCCACGGTGAGGTGCCAGGTACTCAGGCAGTCCGTCCGCCCCTGCTCCATCGCACGGGAGGAGCACGGCTCGGCCGCGCGGTAGTCCTGGTAGCGCTCGCTGTCGGAGGGCAGCCACCATCCGAACACCCAGTGACAGGCTGCTGCCGAGATCAGAGACAGCAGGATCAGCAGCACGCCCGTGAACCGCGTCCGGCCCGGCGAGAGCCGGCCGGCGCGGCCCTCGCTCGGCGGCCTGCCCGTGCCGTACGTCGTACCCATGGTCCGTGTTGTCATCGCCTGCCTCCTCCGCCCCAGCTTTCATCAGCTGCAAGCGGGAACACCACGAGGTCGGACGGCAGTCTGGGTGAGGCAGTGGCTTCCGTATTCCGGCAAGCGCAGCCGCGATGGGGCCCTCGAAGCGTGGGATCCGATCGCGGGATGCGATCCACGGGCACCGGACGGCGTGGTCCGGGTGGGCGGTGCGGGCGGCGGGCGCGGGCGGCGGGCGGAGGGACGGCAGGCCGGGACTGTCGGCCTGGGCGTGCTGGGGTCGCCCGGGGCGGCGGCATGCCGCAGACTCCTGTAAGAGGGTCCCGCGTGGAGGCGTACGGCCGCGGAGAGGTGACCGGCATGGTTGAGGTCCCGCTCTGGCTGTGGGGAGTGTTCGCCGCGACGGTGGTGGTGTCGCTGGCGGTGGACCTGCTGGCTCATCGCACCGCGCACGTCATCGGCTTCAAGGAGGCCGCCACCTGGAGTGCCATGTGGGTGGGCCTGGCCCTGGTCTTCGACGCCGTCGTCTTCCTCGTTCTGGGCACGACGGCCGGCACCGAATACACGACGGCGTGGCTGCTGGAGAAGAGCCTGTCGGTGGACAACCTCTTCGTCTTCGCCGTGATCTTCGCCTACTTTCGGGTCCCCCGCGCCTATCAGCACAGGGTCCTGTTCTTCGGCGTGATGGGCGCACTGGTCTTCCGGGGGATCTTCCTCGCCCTCGGGGTCGCCGTCGTCAACCGCTTCACCGCGGTGTTGTTCGCCTTCGCCGCCGTGCTCTTCTACAGCACCTACAAGCTCCTCAGGAACGAGGAGGGGAGCTTCGACCCCGGCAGGAGCTTCGCCCTGCGGCTGCTCCGCAAGATCATTCCGGTGCGGGACGAATACGCCGGCATGAGGTTCTTCGTCAAGGAGGCCGGCAAGCGCGCGGCCACCCCGCTCCTCGCGGTGGTCGCCGCGATTGAGGCAGCGGACCTGATCTTCGCCGTCGACAGCGTCCCGGCCGTTCTCGCCGTCAGCGACGACCTCTTCATCGTCTACACCAGCAACGCCTTCGCCATCCTGGGCCTGCGTGCCCTGTACTTCATGCTCGCGGGCCTGCTGGACCGTTTCCACTACCTGAACCAGGGCCTCGCGATCATTCTCGCCTTCATCGGCGTGAAGCTCATCTTCCAGGCGTCCCACAAGTTGATCAGCCCCGGCATCCCGGAGATCCCCTCACCGATCAGCCTCGCGGTCATCGTCGTTGTGCTGGCCGCATCCATCGTCGTCAGCCTGCGCCGCCCTCTCCCGTCGCGTCCGGATCGCGCCGCCGAGCAGGAGGGAGAAGGTGCAAGGCCGGACGTTGCCCACCAGAACCCCGGTGCCGCCCGCTCCCCGGACGCAACGAGGGAGCACCCGGACGACCCCTCCTCGCCGGCGCGCCGATCAGACCGATGAGCGCGGCGTGTCCGGTCCGGTAGGAGCGGCTCGATCCGCCCCCTGCGCGTCCCTCACGGTCAGGTACATCCCAGCCGCAGGGGAGACGGGGAACGCTGTCCTGGCCAGGGCCTGTCTGACAATTCCCGCCTGCCTCGCGACGCCATGCGGGCGACGACGCGCATTGTCAGACAGGCCTTAGGAAGCTCCCGCGTCGTGCTTCTCACGGCTGGTGAGGACCTCGTCCATGTGTGTCTGCGCCCACTGCCTGAGCCCACGTGTCAGGTGGTGGAGTGAGAGGCCGAGGTCAGTCAGCTCGTAGGTGACGGTGACGGGGACCGTGGGTGTCACGGTGCGGGTGAGCAAGCCGTCGCGTTCGAGGGCTCGTAGGGTCTGCGTCAGCATCTTCTGGCTGACGCCGGCCAGCAGCCGGGCGAGTTCGGAGTAGCGCATCGCTTTCGGGGCGGGCGATGCGCCGGGTCGTCCGGACGCGTCACCACCCAGCGCGCACAGGATCAGGACGACCCACTTGTCCGAGATCCGGTCGAGGAGCTGACGGCTGGGGCACACCGCCAGGAACGCGTTGTACTCCGTCTTGGCCTGCGCCTTTTTGTCGGCCTTCGTCGTTGCCACTGCTCGCACCGCCATCCTCTGGGGGAGTTACGCACTTCAGAGTGCCTACTTCCCGATGGGAAGCAGGTCTCCCATGCTGGTGCAAGGGGGAGGGAGGCACCACCCCTGGCAGGAAACGAAAGGCATGCGATGGAGACCACCTTCACACCTCCTCTTCCCGGCGGCACCTGGATGCTGGGCGACTCGACCGTCACCCGGTTCGGCTACGGCGCGATGCAGCTCGCCGGCCCGTGGGTCATGGGGCCGCCCGCCGACCACGACGGCGCCTTGGCCGTCCTGCGCGAGGCGGTCGGCCTCGGGATCACCCACATCGACACCAGCGACGCCTACGGACCGCGCATCACGAATGAGCTGATCCGCGAAGCGCTGCACCCCTACCCGGAGTCGCTGTTCATCGCCACCAAGGTGGGCGCGACCCGCGACGCGCAGGGCGGCTGGCCCACGGCCCGGCGCCCCGAGGACCTGCGCAAGCAGGTCCACGACAACCTCGACTCCCTCGGTGTCGAGGCCCTCGACCTGGTCAACATGCGCATGGGTGACGCCCAGGGCCCCGGGCCCGGCTCGATCGCCGAAGCGTTCGAAACACTTGCCGACCTTCGGCGCGACGGTCTGATCCGCCACCTCGGCGTCAGCAACGTCACCGCGGAGCAGGTCGCCGAGGCACGCGGCATCGCCCCGATCGTGTGTGTGCAGAACATGTACAACCTCGCCCACCGCCACGACGACGACCTCGTCGATCACCTCGCCGCCGACGGCATCGCCTACGTGCCGTTCTTCCCCCTGGGCGGCTTCACTCCGCTCCAGTCCGAGGCCCTCTCGCAGGTCGCGAGCCGGCTGGAGGCGACGCCGATGTCGGTCGCGCTGGCCTGGCTGATGCGACGCTCGCCGAACATCCTGCTCATCCCCGGTACCTCGTCCACCGCCCACCTGCGCGAGAACATCGCAGGCGCCGGCCTCTCCCTCTCCGACGAGGACGTGGCCGAACTGGACAGCATCGGCCACTGAACAACACACGGGTCGTCGGCCGCACCAACGAGCTCGTGCGAGCAGGGCCAATCCGCCGTCGCCCCCGCCGAGAGACGGCCGGGCATCCTCTGTCCACCGGGCCGGCTTGCTGCGGTTCCCGCGTCGTGCGGGGACCGCGACAAAGGTGCCGGCCGTCGACGGACCCGCGGGTCGTCACTCCACGCTCGGCACGGTCCGTCCCCTTTCCCCCGTCGGCGGCGGAGCGGCCTGGGCGGACCGGGCGAGGTCGCGCTCGAGCTCGCGTTCGAGCTCGCGTTCGAGGTCGCGCTCGAGGTCGTCCAGGGCGCGGCGGGCCGCTTCGATGCGCCGGAGCAGGAGGTGCCGGTCCTCCGGGTCGGGTGTCGGTCGGCATGCCGGTGACGGCTCCCCCTCCGCGGTCGTCCCGTCCGTCCTGCCGATCCCGCCAGTCCCGCCAGTCCCGCCGGTCTCGCCAGTCCCGCCGGTCTCGCCAGTCCCGCCGGTCCCGCCAGTCCCGCGGGTCCCGCCAGTCCCGCCAGTCCCGCCGGTCCCGCCGGTCCCGCCGGTCCCGTTCATCCCGCCAGTCCCGCCCGTCCTGCCAGTCCCCCTGATCCCGCCGGTCCCGCCCGTCTCATCCATGTCCTGGGCCTCGTGGAGGGAGGTGAGGACGACGCCGATGAGGACGTTGACCAGGACGAAGGAGGCGAGCAGCACGTAGGAGGCGTAGTAGAGGAGGCTCCAGCGGGAGATCTCCAGGCCCGCGTGGACCGCGTCGCCGATGCCGTCGAGCATCATCAGGAGGAAGAGGGTGAGGACGGCGCGGCCGATGGAGCCGTAGTGTCCGGGGTCGTGGTGGCCGAAGAAGACCCAGCCGACCATGGCGTACACGTACAGCAGCAGGGCGCCGACGAGCAGGAAGCTCAGGGTGCCGGGCAGGCTGCGGGCGACCGCCACGAGCACGATGCGCAGCTGGGGCAGGAAGCGGGCGGTGCGCAGGACCCTGGCCAGCCTGAGGAGCCGCAGCACCGTGGTGTTCTCACGGACGACGGGCAGGAAGGTGCACAGGACCACGGCCAGGTCGAAGAGGTTCCACGGGTCCTTCCAGAAGTCCCGCGGGCGGTCGGCGTGTGCGGCCATGCGCAGCAGGATCTCGACGGTGAACGCGGTCAGACAGGCCTGTTCGGCGAGCCGTAACCAGGGGTGCCACTCGGTGACGACTCCGGAGTACGTCTCCAGCCCCAGCAGTGCGGCATTGGCGAGAATCACGGCGAAGACGGTGAGGGCGAACCAGCGGGCTTCCGTGATGCCACGGCAGTGGTGCGCGAGGCGCTGACGCCCGGACGGGGCGAGGGTGACGGCCAGGTGGTCGTGGTGCTGCGGCATCGTGCTGCCTTGTCTCCTCCGCGCCTGCGACGGTCCGTCCCGGCCGGTCCGGCCGGACCGGGGCTCGTTGAACGGTCCGCCCGGAAGAAACTTCTACAGCACTGTAGTTGACGATGTGCGAGCGCCCCGGGAATCCGGGGCGCTCGCTCGGTGGTGGACGCTCATGCCGCCCGTGGCCGCGGGAAGCGCGTGGGGTGTGCCCGGGGCGGCGCGGTGGTCATGGGGTGGCCGGTGCCGTCGGGCCGACCAGTTCGGACAGCACGTCCTCCATGGTCACGAAGCCGATGACCTTGCCGCTCTCCCCGACGACGGCGGCGAGATGGCTGCCCTCGGCGCGCAGGGCGGTGAGGGTGTCGTCGAGCGGTGTGTCGATGCGCACCCGGGTGATCTTGTGCAGCGCGGTGCGCGGGAAGGGCCGGTCGCGGTCGGTCGGGCCGAGGGTGTCCTTGATGTGCAGGTAGCCCAGGAGGGCGCCGTCGGAGCCGGTGACCGGGAAGCGGGAGAAGCCCGCCTCGGCGGCCAGCCGCTCCAGCCGGGCCGGGGTGACGGTGTGGTCGACGGTGCGCATCCGCTGCGTGGGGACGAGGATCTCCCCGACCGGCCGGGTGCCCAGCTCCAGCGCGTCGCGCAGCCGCTCGCCGTCGGCGGGCGACAGCAGGCCGGCCTCGCTGGAGTCGACGACCATGCGGGCGAGCTGGTCGTCGGTGAAGACCGACTCGACCTCGTCCTTCGGCTCCACGCGCAGCAGCCTCAGCAGGGCGTTGGCGAAGGCGTTGATGCCGAAGACGAACGGCCGCAGCGCCCGGGTCAGGGCCACCAGCGGCGGCCCCAGCAGCAGCGCGCTGGGCACGGGCGCGGCGAGCGCGATGTTCTTCGGGACCATTTCGCCGATCAGCATGTGCAGGTACGTGGCGAGGGTCAGGGCGATGACGAACGCGATCGGGTGCACCAGGCCGTGGGGGATGTGGGCCGCCTCGAAGGCGGGCTCCAGCAGGTGTGCGATGGCGGGTTCGGCGACCGCGCCGAGCACCAGGGAGGAGACCGTGATGCCGAGCTGGGCGGTGGCCATCATCGCGGACAGGTGCTGCAGCGCCCACAGCGTCATCCGGGCGCGCTTGTCGCCCGCTCGGGCGTGCGGTTCGATCTGGCTGCGACGTACCGAGATCAGGGCGAACTCGGCGCCGACGAAGAACGCGTTGGTCAGCAGCGTCAGGGCGCCGATGGCCAGTTGCAGCGCGGTCATCGGACCTCCTCCACGAGCCGGACGGGCGCCGCGGTGGCCGGCTCGGTGATGCGGATCCGGTCGGCGCGGTGGTGCTCGACCTCCAGCACCTCGAGCCTCCAGCCGTCGAGATCCACGACGTCCCCCTTGGCGGGGATGCGCGACAGGCGGGTGGCGATCAGCCCGGCCACGGTCTCGTACGGGCCTTCCGGCGCGGTGAGTCCCGTGTCCGTGAGCCGGTCGAGGCGGACGCTGCCGTCGGCCTCCCACACCGCGCGGCCGTCGCGCGTCGCCGGGGCGGGGACCAGGTCGGGCGCCTCCACGGGGTCGTGCTCGTCACGGACCTCGCCGACGACCTCCTCGACGATGTCCTCGACGGTGGCCACGCCCGCCGTGCCGCCGTACTCGTCGATGACCACGGCCATGGTGCGGTGCGCGCGCATCCGCTCCAGCAGCCGGTCGGCGGTGAGACTGTCGGGGACCAGCAGGGGTGGGGTGGTCAGGTCGGTGACGGGCGTGCCGGCCCGTTCGCCCGGCTCCAGGGCGAGCACGTCGCGGATGTGGACGGTGCCGACCACCTCGTCGAGGCTGTCGCGGTAGACGGGGAAGCGGGACAGGCCGGTGGCGTGGCTGAGGTTGGCCGCGTCGGCGGCCGTCGCGTGCACTTCGAGCGCCTTGACGTCGACCCGCGGGGTCATGACGTTCTCGGCGGTGAGCTCGCTCAGGTGGAGGGTCCGCACGAACAGCTCGGCGGAGTCGGCCTCCAGGGCGCCCTCGGCCGCGGAGTGCCGGGCCAGCGCGCCGAGCTCCTCGGCGGTGCGCGCGGAGGCCAGTTCCTCGGCCGGCTCCAGGCCGAGGCGGCGTACGAAACGGTTCGCGGTGCCGTTCAGGTGCCCGATGAAGGGCCCGAAGGCGGCGGTGAACGCGCGCTGCGGCCCGGCGACCACCTTGGCGACCGCCAGGGGGCGGGAGATCGCCCAGTTCTTCGGCACCAGCTCGCCGACCACCATCAGGACGACGGTGGACAGCATCACGCCCAGCACGGTGGCCACCGACGAGGCGGCGCCGCCCAGGCCGGCCGCCCGCAGCGGTCCGCGCAGCAGAGCCGCCAGGGACGGTTCGGCGAGCATGCCGATCACCAGCGAGGTGACGGTGATGCCCAGCTGCGCGCCGGAGAGCTGGAGGGTCAGGCGCCGTACGGCCTTCAGCGCGCCGTCAGCGCCGCGCTCGCCGGCCTCGGCGGCACGCTCCAGTTCACCGCGCTCCACGGTGGTCAGCGAGAACTCGGCCGCGACGAACACCGCACAGGCCAGGGTCAGCAGGAGAGCGAGCAGGAGCAGCAGGACCTCGGTCACCGCGCCACCCCCGCTCCCTCTGTGGCCGCAGGGCACGCACGGCTCGAACGGCGGGGAACAGCACGGTTGCTACTAGGAGGATCACCCATCGGGAGACCGTCGCTCCTTCTCGTCATACAGGGGGAGGACAAGGGGGAAACAGGATGTCCTGCCTCTACAGGAACTGTAAAGGAGGCGCAAAAAGTCCTCACGGGTCCAGGGCTCCCAGCGGTATCGGCAGGGTGCGTCCGGCCGGCGCGAGGACCCGTTTTCGGCCTTTCCCGGCGCGCCCGCCCCGGCCGTGTCCCTCCCCGTCTCCGACCGCCCTATGCTTCTACTCGTCTGTAGAAGACCCGCGTGAGCCGGGCAGGCCCCTCGCCTTGGAGACGACACGCATGACGTCGCTCGACCTGGACGAAGCGCCGGCAAGGCCCGGGCGGACACGGATCCGCCCGAGGGGCCAGTGACCGGCCCGCGAACCGCACTGCCGCCGCGCGCCCGTCGGCGGGCGGCGCCACTTTCATGGAACACACGCACGTCAAAGGAGTGGACGCCACCATGGTGTTCAAACGACTGCTCGGCTCGCTCGGCGTGGGCGGACCCACCGTCGACACGGTCCTCGACCCGGCGCCGGTCCGGCCCGGCGGCACGCTCAGCGGCCAGGTCCATCTCAGGGGCGGGAACGCCGACTTCGACATCGAGTACATCACCCTGGAACTGGTGGCCCGGGTCGAGGTGGAGCACGACGACGGGGAGGGCGAAGGTGTCGTCGCCTTCGACCGGTTCACCGTCGGCGGCGGCTTCCGGCTCGCCGAGGGCGAGGAGCGCAGCGTGCCGTTCGGCGTGACGCTGCCGTGGGAGACCCCGATCACGGAACTGCACGGGCAGCCGCTGGGCATCGTGCTGGGCGTGCGCACCGAACTGTCGGTGGCGGGCGCCAAGGACAAGGGCGATCTCGATCCGCTGACGGTCGGCCCGCTGCCCGTCCAGGAGGCGATCCTCGAGGCGTTCGGCCGGCTCGGCTTCGGTTTCGGGTCGGCCGACCTGGAGTACGGGCACATCGGCGGCACGGGGCAGCAGCTGCCCTTCTACCAGGAGATCGAGATCACGCCGTCGCCGCAGTACGCGCACCAGGTGAACGAGATCGAGGTGACCTTCCTCGCGCACCCGGGCGGCATGGAGGTGGTCCTGGAGGCCGACAAGCGCGGCGGCTTCCTCTCCGGCGGCCACGACGCGCTCACCCGGTTCACCGTCGGCCACCACGACTCCCCCGACTGGAACGCGGAAGTCGAGGGCTGGGTCCGTCAGTTGGTGGAGCACCGGGCCTCGTACGGCACGCACGGCGCCTACGGTCACGGTGACCCGTACGCCGGACACGGCGGGCACCACGGTCACGGCGACCATCACCACGACGACCACCACCGTTCCGGTCCCGGCATGGGTACCGTCGTCGCCGCGGGCGCCGCCGGCCTGGCGGTCGGCGTCGTCGGGGGCATGGTCGCGGCCGAAGTCGTCGACGAGGTCGGGGACTTCTTCGAGGGCGACGAGGAGGACGAGGGCTGACGGCCGGCCCCGGCCGACGGTGAGGGACGCGCCGGCGGGGGCGGGCGGACACCCCTCCCCGCCCCCCGCCGGCGACTTCTACATTACTGTAGAAGAATCGCTGTCCGGAGCACCTCGGTCCGGGCATCCTCCCGACACGTACGGAGTTCTCATGGCCCTGTGGGACCGCCTCAAGGAGTCCGCATCGACGATGCAGACCCAGCTCATGGCGAAGAAGAACGACCTGAAGAGCGGCGCCTTCCGCGACGCGAGCATGGCGATGTGCGCCCTGGTGGCCGCCGCCGACGGCACGGTCGACCCGTCCGAGCGGCAGCGCGTGGCCCAGCTCATCGCCACCAATGAGGTGCTGCAGAACTTCGGCGCCGACGACCTGCGCCGCCGCTTCGAGGACAACCTCGACAAGCTCACCGCCGACTTCGCCTTCGGCAAGGTGAGTGTCATGCAGGAGATCGCCAAGGCGAAGAAGAAGCCCGCCGAGGCGCGGGCCGTCATCCAGATCGGCATCGTCATCGGCGGTGCCGACGGCGACTTCGACAAGGACGAGCAGGCCGTGGTCCGCGAGGCGTGCTACGCCCTCGACCTGCCGCCCCACGAGTTCGACCTCTGACCGCCCCGGACCGTCCGGCGGGCCGGCGTCCTCCCCTTCGACGCCGGCCCGCCGGACCCACGGTCGACCCTTGAAGGGCTCGTCGCCGGACGAGCCGTCTGCTCACCGGCCACGCCCGACGGATCACCGCGCCCGGGTCACAGAGGGGTGGCCGCGTACAGGATGAGGATCATCGTCACGGCGGAGTTCGCGGACGACATCGCGGACACGGCGGTCCCCGCGGCAGCGCCCCACGCCGCCAGGCCCACCGACGTGAACAGCGACGGCCAGCGGCGCACGGCCGGCGCGGGCCCGAGCAGGGCGGCCACCCGGCGCGGCACCGGGCCCGCCGCGGCGAAGCCCGCCAGCGTGGCCACCGGAGTGCCCCGGGAGACCAGGGCCGCCTTGCCGATCGCGTGCGCCACGGCACGGCGGCTGCCGACCGCCTGCGCCGCCGCCTCGTCCGCCCACCGCTCCGCCGTGTACGCCACCGCCGTCCGCAGCGGCCGCAGGAAGGGATTGGCCCGCGCGGCCAGCTGAACAGCGAGCAGGAAACGATGGTGGCGGGCGGCCAGATGGGCCCGCTCATGGGCGAACAACGCCCGGCGTTCGGCCGGTTCGAGGCAGTCGAGCAGAGCCGTGGTGACCACCACGCGATCCCGCCGGCCACCCGGCAACGCGTACGCGTACGGGATGTCGTCCGGGAGGACCGCCACCTCCGTCCCCCGCAGCCCGGCCAGCGCCCGGTGGGCACGACGGCGCACCCGGGCGTGCCGCCACAGCGTCCGCCCGCACGCCACCAGCACCACGCACAGCGCGGGGATGGCCGCCTTGCCGGCGACCTCGTCGTACGGGACCGCCGCCCGCACCTCCGGGTCGGACCAGCCGTCGGGCAACGGGTTGCCGGGGAGCTGGGCGGTGCCGACCACCATCACCAGGCCCAGGCAGACCGTGCTGCACACCGCCATCACCGCAGCGACGCCGGTCAGCATCCGCGTCGCGGTGCGCGGGTGGAGATGCTGTTCGGCCAGGCGCGCGATCGGCCACGCCGTCAAGGGCAGCACCAGCGGCAGAAAGACGAACACCCCCATGAGGTCTCAGTCTTCCCTTTCGCTCCGGGGCTGACCCAGCAGTTCGCGCAGCAGCCGTTCGTCGTCCGGACCGAGGCCGGTGACGAAGCTGGCCAGCACCGCCTCCCGGTCCCTCTCCGCGTCCAGGACCCGGCGCATCTTGTGTGCGGCCAGGCCGGCCTGGCCGGAGGCGGAAGTCCAGGCGAAGGAACGCCCCGTGCGCTCCCGGGTGACGGCACCCTTGGCCAGCAGCCTGGTCAGGATGGTGATGACCGTGGTGTAGGCGAGGTCCTGACCCAGGCGTTCCTGCACCCAGCCGGCCGTCGCCGGTCCCTCCGCCTCCCGCAGCGCCGACAGGACCATCGCCTCCAGCTCGCCCTGCCCCCGCCGCCGGGGACGCTGCTGCTCCGCCACGCCCTGTCTCCCTTCCGCCGCCTGTTTCCCGAGCGGACATCGTATAGACGCCCGCGTGGCCCTCACGCCACTCGACGTGTTCCTCCAGCCGTTAAGACAGCATCCCCCCGATTGTTCTACAGTGATGTAGATTCTTGTCCCGGGTCCGCGTCCCGGGCCTCGACCGCACCCGCCGAGAAGGAGCACGCAGTGGGAGTTTCCCTGTCCAAGGGCGGCAACGTCTCGCTCAGCAAGGAGGCACCGGGCCTGACCGCCGTCCTGGTCGGCCTGGGCTGGGACGTGCGCACGACCACCGGCACCGACTACGACCTCGACGCCTCCGCGCTGCTCCTCGACACCTCCGGCAAGGTCCCCTCCGACCGGAACTTCGTCTTCTACAACAACCTCACCAGCCCCGACGGCTCGGTCGAGCACACCGGCGACAACCTCACCGGTGAGGGCGAAGGGGACGACGAGGTCGTCAAGGTGAACCTCGCCGCCGTACCCGCCGAGATCGACAGGATCGTGTTCCCGGTCTCCATCCACGACGCCGAGAACCGCGGCCAGAGCTTCGGCCAGGTCCGGAACGCCTTCATCCGCGTCGTCAACCAGGCGGACCACCAGGAACTCGCCCGCTACGACCTGTCCGAGGACGCCGCCACCGAGACCGCGATGATCTTCGGCGAGCTGTACCGCAACGGCCCGGAGTGGAAGTTCCGCGCCGTCGGGCAGGGTTACGCCTCCGGGCTGGCCGGGATCGCCGCCGACTTCGGCGTGGGCGTCTGACACACACCCCACCGCGGCGGCGCCCGGCACCGCCCCTGGCGGGCCGGGCCCGGCGCGCCGCCGCGCCGCTCCGACCGCGACACCGAAGCACCCCACTTGCCCGGGAGACCACGTGGCCGACCCACTGCGCCTTCGCCCGGAGGACAGGCCGGACTTCGAGGCCGTACTGCGCCTGGCCTTCACCACCGCGGAGATACAGAACGTCCTGAGCGCCGACCCCACCGGCCGGGCCGCCGCGCGCCTGCGCCTCCGGGCGCTCGGGGACGCCGACGAGACGGCCGCGTCGGCACGCGAGGAGTACGGCACGTACCTCGCCCTGCGCGCGTCGGCACCGCCCGACCCGCCGCGACGCCCCACGGCCGGCACCTTGCTGCCCGCCCTGACGGTGCTCACCCCGCTCGTGGCCATCGCATCCGCCGCGGCCCTACTCGTCCTCGGCCATCTCCTGCGACTGACCGACGTGGACGGCGCGCTGCCCGGCTCACTGATCACCGCCGGATGGGTCCTGACGCTGATCGCGGGCACCAGCGCCCTCCTCGCCTTCGCCGCGCTGCTGAGAACGGCGATCCGCGACAGCGACGGGTCCACCCACGCGGCACGTGTTCAGCGGTCACGCATGGACTGGCAACAGGCCCTGCTCGAACGGGGCGTGCTGCCCCGTCTGCGCCGGTACCTCCGTGAGGATCCAGCTCTTGGCAGCTCACCGTCCGTGGCGGTCCGCACCGCCGCCCCGCACCCCGCCACGGCCCGCAAGGAGCACCCCTGTCATGTCGGCCGGCCCGGGCAGGGAACGGCGGACCGGCCCCAGTGAGTCCGCCGGCGGTGCCCCGCCGTCCGCGCCAGGACTGCTCACGGCCGTCGCACCGCACCTGTAAGCGTCACCACCGCCACGCTCGCGCCGTCCAGGCCGGGTCCCGGAGAAGAGAGCAGGACACCCATGTTCGGACTGAGCGAACTCGTCGTCGTCCTCATCGTCGTCATAGCCGTCCTCCTCGCCAAGAAGGGCCCGGAACTGGCCCGGTCGGCGGGAAAGTCGGCCCGCATCCTCAAGGCCGAGGCCCGTGCCATGAAGGAGGAGAAGGAAAGGGAGAAGGCAAAGGAGAACGGGGCGGCGGCGGACACCGCTCCGCGGGTCATCCAGGGTGAGACCGTCGTACCGGGTTTCGGCACGACTGCCCCCGGCACGGAACGGCCGTTCGCCGCCGCACCCGAACGGACCGAGCGAGCGGCCGACACGCCGCCGCAGGACAACAGGCCGTAGTCCAAGCCACCTCACGGGCGGGGCGCGTCACCCGGACAGCCCGCCGCGGACTGCTTCGCTTTCGAACGGGCACTCGTATGTCACCAACGACTGAGGAGGGGCGGCCCGGCCATGGAGATCTCAGGGATCATCAGCGCGATCGTCATCGGCATCGTGATCGGAGTCCTCGGGCGACTCGTCCTCCCCGGACGCCAGCGCATCGGCGTCCTCTGGACGATCGCGATCGGCATCGTCGCCGCGTTCATCGGCACGGGCATCGCGTCCGGCCTCGGTGTCGCCGACACCGAGGGTGTCGACTGGGTCGAGTGGCTCATCCAGATCGCACTCGCCGCCCTTGGTGTGGCGGCGCTCAGCAAGGTGAAGCTGCGGCACTGAGGCTCCCCCGTTCCGGAACGGGTCGCGCGGGCGGGCGGCACGGGCACCGGGCCCGACCGACGGCTCCGGAGTGGGTGCCGGGCGGAGGGTGGCGCGCCGGCTCCGCGAGGCTGCCGACCGGTGACGTGCGGCGGGCGGGTCCGTCCTGCTCGGAGATCGCCGTCGGGGCCGGGCCGCGAGCGCCGCGGTCTGCCGGCTCGTCCGCCGGGGCGAGGGGCGCGGAGAACACTCCGCACCGAGCGGCCTGCCTCCCTCGCCCGGGCGTGGACGGTCCGCTCAGGCGCCGGGGCCCTGCCCGGTGTCGTCCGCCACCGTGTCCGTGCCGGGGAGGGTGCCGCCGCGCACCAGGAAGTTGACGTGCGGGCCGAGCCACACCGTGTCCCCGGTGCGGATCCGCAGGCCGCGTCCGGGGGTGAGGACCTGATGGTGGTTGACGCGGATGCCGTTGGTGGAGCCTTCCGCCACCTCGGTCAGCCACACCGTGCCGTCCTCGGCGTACTCGACACTGGCGTGCTGCCCGGAGACCGTGGACTCG
This sequence comes from Streptomyces griseoloalbus, assembly GCA_014650015.1. GTDB lineage: Bacteria > Actinomycetota > Actinomycetes > Streptomycetales > Streptomycetaceae > Streptomyces > Streptomyces griseoloalbus. The sequence continues at coordinate 298,354 of BMUD01000007.1, read as the reverse complement.
TCCGCCAGGATCTCGGCCGCCTCCGGCGTCGCCCAGCTCCTGCTGCGGCCCAGACGTACCGTCTGCCCGCGGTTCAGGAGCAGCCGGCCGCCCAACGTGGGGAAGTGCAGGGCGATGTGCAGCCCCTGCGTCCGGGCGGGGCGCGCGGGGGTTCGCTCGGGGGCGGGGGGCGGAGGCGACAGGGTCCCGGGGCCGACGGAGACCCAGCCGTCGGACTCCCCTTGGGGCTCACCGGCGGACTCCCCGTGGGACTCACCGGCGGACTCCCCGTGGGGCTCACCGGCGGGCTCACCGTCGGGCTCCCCGCCGGGTGGCGAGGCATCCGGGAGCGGTGGTGGGGGCACGGGGGACCCTCCCACGCCCTGGTCCCGGGCCTCGGCCTCGGGCCGGCGAGGTGTGAGGGGCCGCTCGGAGAGGGAGACCCAGCCGTCGTCCTCGAAGTCGTCGTGGTCGGACTCGGACGCTGACTCCGGCTTCGCCTCGTCCTGGTTGCGATCGTTCGCCGTCACCCTGCGACGGTCTCCTTCCCGAAGTCCACCAAGAGCTCCACCTGGCCGTCCGGCAGCTCCTTGACGCCTGCGACCACCACGGTGGTGCCCGCTCCCAGGCCCGGCGCGGCGAACAGCGCACGGGCCAGCGGATTGATCAGGTCCGTCTCCAGCGCCATGCCGATGCCCCGCCCACCCGTCCACGGGTCCTGGGTGCAGCGGCGCAACAGCGCGGCGCGGGCGTCGTCGTGGATCTCCAGGGTGACGCGGTGCTCGGCCGCGAGCTGCCGCCTGATGTTCTTCACCTGGAGGTCGAAGATCTTCTTCGCCACGTCCTCGGAGATGAAGTCGAACACCACGACGTTGCCGCCGATGCGGTTCATCAGCTCGGGCCGGCCGATGACCTGCTCGAAGTGCTCCTTGACGTTCTTCTTGACCGTCGCCTCCAGCTCCGAGTACTCCGTGCCCGGCGTGACGACCCACTCCCGCTGCTGCGTCCGCGGATCGGTGCGCTGCACCCCGAGGTTGGAGGTGAAGATCAGCACGCATTCGCTGAAGTAGGTGGTGACCCCCTGCCCGTCGGTGAGCCTGCCGTCCTCCAGGACCTGGAGGAACTTGTCCAGCACCCCCTTGTCGGCCTTCTCGATCTCGTCGAAGAGGATGACCCGGAAGGGGTCCTGTCGCACCGCCGCGGTGAGCTCACCGCCCGCCTCGTACCCGACGTAACCGGGAGGCGCCCCGACCAGCCGGTCGGCGGCGTGCGAGGAGGAGAACTCGCTCATGTCGAACCGGAGATAGGCCTGTTCGTTGTCGAAGAGGACCGCCGCGACGGCCTTGGCCAGTTCGGTCTTGCCGGTGCCGGTCGGACCGGCGAAGAACAGGACACCGCGCGGCCGGTGTCCGGGGCTGGTCGCCTGTGCGCCGGACAGACCCAGCGCGGCACGCTTGAGGATGTCGAGTGTCTTGGCGACGGCGGCGTCCTGGCCCAGCACCCTTCGGGGGACGGAGCGTTCGTTGTCCGGGTCCTCGCCTCGCAGGATGCGCCTGCGGACCTCGTCCCGGCTCCAGGGATTCCGCTCCACGCCGAGGCGGTAGATCCGGACCGCGTCGGGCATCGAACGGAACGCGAGCCCCCGGTCCAGCGCCAGGTCGACGCTCTCCCGCATCGCCCTCAGCGTCATCCCGCCGGCCGCCCGGGCCACCGCCTCGACGGTCTCCTTGTCCTCCTCGGGGACGTCGCCGGCGGGGGCCCCGGTCTTCCGCTGCCGGGCCCTGAACTCCCGGCGCAGCAGGTCGGCCATACGGCGCCGCTCGTCGGCGTCGGGCTGCGGAACCGCGATCGGGCGGATGCGTTCGCTCCCGGAGATGAACCAGTTGGGCAGGTCGCGTTCCCCCTCGGCCAGCCAGATCACCGGGTTGAACAGGTCACGTCCGTCCGTGCGCCTCGGGTCGCGTACCCGCTTCGCCAGGTCGGCGAGTTGCAGACAGGACAGGAAGAAGTCCCGTTCGTCCGTGGTGAGCCGGGTGACGTCCTGGACCAGCCGTGAGGCGTGCTCGACCACCAGGGCGGCCCGCAGCGGCGGCAGTTCCACACCGTCGCCCCGCGCCCTGCTGCGTTCCTCCGCCCAGCCGGAGACGATCTTGCGCAGTTCGGCGCTCACCTTCTCCTGCTGGGCCGCGTCGGCGCCGGGGAACTGGCGTGCCGGCAACAGGGTCCTGGCGGCCTCCTCGACCTCGGGGGCGGCGTAGAGGATCCGGAAGCCGTTGATCTGGTCGCATCCCACCAGGACCTGGTAGCCCATCCGCAGCAGGGGGTTCCACACCACGTCGAGCAGGGGGTGGTGCCGGTCCCGGCCGTTGCCGCGCACCAGGTGCAGATCGTGGATGTTGCCGTGCAGGACGTACTGGGAGTGCACGCTCAGCGTGCCCGTGAGCTCTTGGACGAAGAACGGCAGTTCCTCGTCCTTTTCCTTCTGCAGATCCATGGGGCGAGAGCCTTCCGTGGAGGGCGGGACCGGGCCGGTCGGGGAAGGGGGCCGGGGGCCGTCATGTACGGCCGGGGCAGGGGGGCGGGGCGGTCACGTACCGCCGGGGCTGGGTGACGGGGCGGTCATGTAGGGCCGGGGGTGGGTACCGTCCGGTGCGTTCGGGGCCCGGGGACCGGCGATCCGCCGCGTTCGCCGCGTTTGTCGCGCGGGTCGCGCGTGGCGGCTTCGACGGGCGCGCCCGGGAGCACCTCCCCGCGGTGCATCTCGAAGGTCAGGGGAAGCCCTGCCTCGGCTGCCAGGGCCCGGAACTCGTCCAGCCGCTCGGCCGCTTCCGCGCACCGCCGGGCGTCCCGCTCCAGATCCTCGGGCCGCCGCTCGCCCCGGGTCGCCGGGCGCATGGTGACGACATGGACGGTCTCCCCCCGCAGCTCCATCCTGAGCCAGTGGTCCGGACCCCAGCCCCCGGGCGTCCAGTCGAGCGTCACCGCATGGTCGTCGGTGTGGCCGACGCGCAGGTCGCCGGCGGTGTCCATGGCCAGCCGGGCCAGGACGCCGGTGCACTGGCGCCTCAGATAGAGAGCTTCGAGAGCGGCGCACCGCGCCGTCGTGCTGCGCTCCACCAGGTCCCGCTCGCCGGCGGTGAGCGGGACCTGCTCGTCGACACACTTCCGCAGCGCGGCCACGGCCTGCGGGTCCGGATCGGGGAGATCCTGGTCGTCGGGCAGGGGCATGGTCAGGAAGTCGAGTCGCACCGCCGCCTGTTCCACCTCGCGGCGCAGCTTCCACGCCTTGCGGTTGGCGTTGGTCACGAAGGTCCGCGCCTCGCGCAGGTGCCGGCGGGACCGCTGCGGCCGGGCGGCGTGCGCCACCGCGTGGCCCACCGCCTCCGAGGCCATCCGGACCAGTTCGGCGTCGGCCCGGGGGTCGAGGGCGGCCAGGATGTCGGCGCCCTGGTCCCGGACGGCGGTCCCGTCCGCCGGAGCGGTGGCACGCGGCGGCTCGGGCACCGGGGGCGGGGCCTCCTGGGCGTCGAGATGGGCCCGGATCATGTCGTCCCGCCGGGCTCGGAGCATGTCCTGCCAGTCCGGGCCGTCCTCGCCGTCCGTGCCGCCCACCGGGTCGGCCAGCGTGGCGAGGAGTGCCTCCGCCTCCCAGGCCGCCTGAGTCCTTTCGGCTGCCTCCAACGCGCGCTCGAAACGCGTCAGTTCGCGGCGGAAGTCGCCCAGCCGGCCCGCGGCCGGGTCGAGTGGACCGGGCAGGTCGGGGCGGGGCGGCGGGTCACCGGGCGCCGTCCGCGCGGCCCGGGCGATCCGCGCCCCCAGCGCCCTGCGGCGGGCGTTGGCGCGGGCGGCGGCGAAGGCCGCGTTCCGCCACTGCTCCGCCGCGTCCGCCGAGACCTTCTCCTGCCGTTCCAGGCATCGTTGTTCCTCGGCCGCGCGGACGGCCGCACCGGCCAGCACCTTGGTGGCCGCGAGCGCGGCCCGGCCGGCCAGCAGGGCCCCGCTGAGGGTGCCCAGCGCCTGGAGCGCGACGTCGGCCACCTGCTGGGCGGCTTCGGTGGCCAGCTCGCCGAGATGCGCCGCGACTTCCTCCGTCGTGCCGTCCAGGTGCAGCGGTCCGGTGTGGGCGAGGTCGTTGGGGTCGGGCGGGGGCGGCGGCGGAGGCGGGGGCGGCGGGACGAAGTCCAGGCCGGGCGACACCCCGGTCTCCAGGAACTGGGCGAACGCCTCACTCACCGGCCGGCTCCTGTCATCCGGTGCCCCGACGCGTCGCCGGTCGAGGGTGCGGGCGCCACGGGCGTGCCCCGTTGCGGCGGTACGGTACGGCTTCCCGGGGCGGCCGGACGGTCGCGGCGCCCCCGCCCGTTCCTGCTCCAGGCCAGGCACCGCTGGACGCTCCACACCACCACCGCGCCCGTGGAGACCGCCGGCCACAGCCACGGCACGTACATCACCGTCCCGACGACGAGTGCGCCCACGGCGAGCAGCAGCAGCGCGCCGAGGAACAACCGGGACCTGCGGGACAGGACGAGGGAGGCGGGGCGCTCCGCGCGCTCGATGACCAGGCCCGCCAGGGAATGGCGGGGGTGGTAGGCGGGCGGGCGAATCCAGTTGGCGGTGAACAGTTCGGCGGCGAAGACGGCGGGCGTCAGCCCGAGGCTCCACAGCCAGGCGACGACCACCTGGTCCTGGGAGGCCCAGGAGAACACGTCCGCCAGCCCGATCAGGAAGCTGTAGGGGAAGGTGACCAGTGTGGCTCCGAGCAGCGCCCAGCCCAGGGCGGCGGGCAGGTCCAGCCGCTGCAGCACGGCGATGGCTCCGTCCTGGTCCTCCCGCAGCTGCCGTTCCGCCTCGTCCTGCAGGTGTCTCGCGTAGCGGGCGTCGGCGTCCCGGGCGGCCAGGTCCGTCAGCCGGTGAGCGGCGACGAGCCGCAGGCGGCGCAGAGCGTCGTCGTCGACGGGCTGCAGCAGCCGGCTGAACCAGGGAACCTCCGTCCCCCGGGGGAGGCTGCCCTCGAACCGCGCGGCCTCGTGGGCCAGCCGGGCCTCCACACGGTCGGGTTCACGGGCCAGTTCCAGGAGCAGGGTGTCCACGGCGGTCGTCTGCCGCAGGGCGTGCCTCACCCGGGGCAGCCGCCGCAGGTCGGGACCGGCGAGGAGTTCACGGACCAGGTGGGGCCACCCGGTACGCAGTGACTGCCAGCGGGCGGCCACGTCGTCCAGGCCCTCGCCCAGGGGGCGGTGCGCCAGGGCGGTCAGGATCCCCGGGTGACTGCGCAGGTGTTCGGCCAGCTGGACCGCCGCGCCGTCGTTTCGCCGGACGGCCCGGGACAGGTCGCGGATGCCGCCGACGGTGAGCGGCATCCCCCAGCAGCCGGCTTCGAGCCGGGGGCCCAGCCAGTTGATCAGCCGGATGGTGACTTCGGGGGTGGGTGGCCGCTCCAGGGCGTCGCGGAGCCCGGTGAGGACGCGCCGTTCGGTCTCGCTCTCCCCTTCGGCGAACTGCGCCAGCCAGCGGACGAGTTCGGACCGTCGGTCGTCGTCGCCCAGCATGCGGTCGGCGGCGACGTGATAGTGGTCGAGGGCCCTGGCCAGTGGCTCCCGCAGGGTGAACTGCTCGCCGACGAAGGGGAACGGGGTGATCGGGTCCGGCTCGGGGCCGGGGTCCGCCGTTGTCCGCCCGGCCCCGGCCGCGATCCCGCGGGGCGCGGTGTCCGGGGACCCGCCGTCCAGCCAGTCCCGCACCTGCCGAGCGCCCCACCGGTTCTCCGGGTCACGGGTCAGCAGGCCCGTGCAGAGCATCCGGACGCGTCGGTGCTCGATGCGGTGGACGTCGGGCTCCCGGGTGGCGAGCGCCTCCATGACGGCCTTGTCCTCCCGTTCGTCCAGGAGCGGTCGGCCCAGGGCCAGTTGGGCGGCGACCATGCCCACCGACCACCAGTCCGCCTCCGGGGAGACGGTCTGGAGCCGCGACGCGGCTTCCGGGGCGAGATAGAGGGGCTTGCCCCGCCAGTCGAAGTACCGGGTCGACTCGTCCGGCCGGTACACCGCCGCACCGAGGTCGATCAGCGTGATCTCCGGACTGTCCCCATGGGCCTGGATCATGATGTTGTCCGGGGTGATGTCCCGGTGCACGATCTCCTCGTCGTGCAGGAACGACACCGCGGCGTACAACTGGGCGACGACCGGCTCCAGTTGGCCGAAGGTCATGGGGCCGGGGTGCTCCCGTTGGTAGTCACCGAGGTGCGTCTCGCCGTGCGACCGGTAGAGGTGGTACGGATGCCCGTCGGCCCGTCCGGTTTCCAGCAGGCGTTCCAGGTGCGGGGCGGACTCGGGCGGGACCTCGCCGGCCTCGAACAGGGCCCGGCCGATCTCGGGGCCGGGAGCGTGCATGCGGTGGTACCACTTGAGCACCAGCGGAACGTCGGGGGTCTCGCTGCCGAGGTCCCGCACCCTGAGCACCACGGCCTGGGAGGGCCGCTCGGCGGTCTGGAGCACCCTGAGCAGGGAGAAGCGGTCCGCCAGTTCGGGCGGCACGTCCGAGGTGACCGACCGGGTCTCGACCTGGTGGGCCCGCGAGAAACCGTCGTCCTCCGGGGGTACGAAATCTGTGGGGTCAGTGGTCGACATGGCCCGACCTTCCGATGAATATGCCCATCCCGCGAGCGTGAAGCGGCGCGGGGATCAAGAGATTATCCGAGTGGTCCCGGTGCCCGTACGGCATTTGCCGGATCACGGCACGGAACGCGGAACGAGTTCTGGGGAGGGTTACCGAGTGGATCATTCACCCCTTCACCACCAACGGAATGCAGTTTTCCGATAATCGTATTTTTAAGCCGGGAGGACGGGTTTACCATGCGCCTCATGGACGCATTGCCTTCGCATCAGGAGCTGACCGAGGAGTTGAAGTGCCTGAGACGGCTCGGGTTCCCCCGGCTGCGGCACTGCTCCCGGGACGGGCTGCGCGCGGCCGCGGTGGCGGCCGGCTTCTGCGTGGACGCCGACGACGAACTCGAGGGCATAGAGGAGCTGCTCGGGGCCGCGGTACGACGCCTGGGCGGGGGCGACCTGCGGGACGCGGACGACTGCGATCCGCTGGCCCGCGCCGCCGCGCACTCCTTCGGCCTCTTCGCCTACCGCCGCGGCGTGCCCGCCTCGGACCGGCGCAAGGCCGCGGCAGGCGTGTACGGGGTGAGCACCGAGCGGTTCCGCAAGAGCCAGGAGCACGAGGTACTCGACGGCCTGGCCTCGGCGGTACTCGCCCTGGCCCGCTCCGGCCGGCCGGCCGCCCCCGGTGACGTCCGGTCCGGCGCCCCCGGTGATTCCCGCCCCGGCGCCCCCGGCGGCGTCCGGTCCGACCCGCGAACCGCGGTCCGTACGCTGCTCACCGGCCCGGTTCCGGGTGACGCCCGCCCCCCGGGTGACCTCCGCGCCCCGGGTGACCTCCGCGCCCCGGGTGGCCTCCGCGCCCCGGGTGGCCTTCGCCCGGGGCCAAGTGGTCGCCGCCCGGCCCCGGGAGGCCTCCGCCCGCTGCCGGCCGCCTCCCGTCCGGTGCCCGGCCGGGTCACGGTCCGGCTGACCCCCATCGAGGAGATACGGGACATCGACATCCTGGTCTCCTCCGAGAACGTCTACCTGGAGATGTCCAAGACCTTCCGGCCCACCGTCTCCGGCGTACTGCGGCGGGCGGCCGCCGAACGCTCGGACGGCGAGGTGGTGGACGACGTCCTCGCCCGCGAACTGGCGGTCTGGCTGCACGCCCACCGCCGAACCGGCCTCGCCGTACGACCGGGCACGGTCGTGCCCACCTCGGCCGGGGCCCTCTCCCGGCAGGGCGTCCGGCGCGTCTACCACGCCGCCGTGGCCACCCCCGTGGACCACGGCAGCCGCTACCACGTCGCCCCCGGCACCGTGACCGAGGCGGTCCGCCAGTCCTTCGAACTGGCCCGCGCCGAACGCAAGACGCTCGCGCTCCCGCTGACCAGCATCTGCTTCCCGCTGCTGGGCGCCGGGCGCGGCGGCCTCCCCGCCGCCGACGCCGCCGCCCACCTGCTCGGGGCGGTCCGCGAGGAACTGCGCCGGGACCCGAGCTGGTCCGTGCTGCTGGTGACCCGCAGGCGCGAGTACGCGGGACTCCTCAGGGACGCCAACTCGGGTCCCTGAGCGTCACGCCGGCCTCCCGCAGCCCCTGCTCCACGGCCCTGAGCTCGCCGCGCAGCGGCACGCCGTGGAACCGCACCCCGACGGGCGGCCCCGGTTCCACCACCGCCTGAAGCCTGTCCCCCGTGCTCTCCCGCGCCAGGTGCGACGCGTACCGGGTCTCGCCCCGGGGCGTCAGCGGGCGCAGGCGCTGGTTGGCCGAGCCCCGCCAGACCAGCCGGGTCGGCCGTTCCACCCGGAACCGGCCGGTGATCACCGCGTCGGCGCCACGCAGCGCCCGGCGTCTCGCGGCCGTGAGCTCGTCCGGCTCGTACCCGGTGTACACCAGCAGGTCGGCCCCTTCCGCCCCGCCGTCGGCCCGGTCCCTGATCCGGGCGGCGCCGAGCAGCAGTTCGGTCAGCGCGTCCGGCTGGTCGAGGGGCTCACCGCCGCTCACGGTGAGCCCCTCGGCCCCCCTGCCCAGTGCCTCCTCCCACATCCGCAGCAGACCGGAGACGTCCTCGGCAGTCCCCCCCTCGGGTGGCCAGGTGTGCCGGGACATGCAGCCCGGGCAGGCCAGCGCGCAGCCCTGGAACCAGATGCCGAGCCGTTGTCCCGGCCCGAGGGTCCCCAGGGGGAAATGCGTGCCGCTGATCCGGGCTTTCATGAGCTCCCCTCCGTCACACCGGTAAGAAGTATCGGCGCCCGGACTCGTGCCGCGCAATCGCGCTTTCACCGTGCTCCGGCCGTCGCCCGGGCGAACCCCGGTCGTTTTCCGGACCCCCGGCGAGGAATGATCAATTCCGCCTGGAACCGGCGCCGTTCCGGTCGGATATTCAGCTACTCTCTCGATGCGCGGATCTCCCTCGGAGAGCCGCGCGGACGGAAATTGGAGGCTGTTCCATGACGAACTTCTCCGGTCGGACGGGGGGCCGTCCTCGAAGGGCGAAGCTCGGTTTCTTCTCCAGAACCGGCGCCCGGCTCCACGGAAGGCTCGACGCGGCGGATCTGGTGTCCCTGATGACCGACGCCCGAACCGGCGGCGCACCGGCGGACCTGGCGCTGCCGCCCTACGTGGTCGGGATCAGGAACGAGGTGGAGCGCGGCTGCTCGCGGCTGCGCCGGGAACTGCTGCACGGCAGGAGCGGGCAGGTCGCGACGATCCACTCGGAATCGGTCCGCGTCGTCACCCAGTACACGAAACGGGGCCGGCCGGCCCCGGCCGCGCTGGCCCGCTACGGCCGGATGGTGGCCGAGTGGCGCAACGCGGCCGACCTCCAGCGCACCAGGGCGCAGGAACTCGTCGACGAGGGGAACCAGTTGCTGGCCTGCTACTGGGACGCGGCCTGGCAGCGGGGGCGCCGCCGGACGGTCACGGACGCCGAACCGCGGATGGACGAACTCCGCCCGGCCGGCTGGCTGCCGGGCACGATGGCGCTGGACCCGACCTGGCACCGGATCGACGACTGGCTGGACGCCGACTCCTGGTACGCGGAGCGCGGCCGGGACGAGACCGGTCCGGCGGTGGTCCAGGCACTGGCCATCCTGCGGACCCAGCAGCCGGGCGCCACCGCCGGGCAGCGGGCGTGAGCGGAGGCCGACGACCATGTCCCGCATCCGAATAGGTGCCGCGGCACGGAGTTCCGCTTCCCCGCCCCGGCCGGCGGCCCCACGGCCTCCCGGACCGGGCGCCGCGTACGGGCTTCCCGTAGCCCTCCGCATCCCCGGCAGCCCCGGACTCCCCGGACCGCCTGGAACTCCTGTCACCCCCGGAAGGAAGAGAACCGTGCATCGCTCAGTCCGTGACGGCCGGCGGGCGCCCGGACTCCGCCGTGTGGCCGCCCTGGCGCCCGCGGTGGGGCTGCTGACCGCGCTGGTCTCGTGCACCTCGCAGCCCGATCCGCTCACCACCCCGTGCGGTGTCGTCGTCGACGGATCCGGGTCGGGCGACGCGACCGAGAAGGGGTTCGACGCGGAGGCGAAGCTCAAGGGCAGCCTCATGCCGTTCCTCGAGGAACAGAAGTGCGGCACGGTGGAGTTCGCGCCCGTCACCCGCTCCTCCAAGGCCTCGTCCTGCCAGGTGACGCAGGTCGATCTGGACCCGCCCGGCAGTGAGACCACCAACCGGGACAGCGCGCGCTCCAAGGCCCGGGGTGCCGCCGGCAAGAAGGCGCTCGAGGAACTGGAGTGCGCGCGGACCCAGAACGGGTCGGACGTCTGGGGAGCGCTGGACCGCATCAGCGAGGCCATGCCCGGGGACGGCCCGGACGCCAAGCTGCTGGTGGTGAGCGACTTCGCGCAGTACGACAAGGAGTTCAAGATCTCCCGGACGGACCTGTCGACCGCTCAGAAGCGCGAGACGGCCATCGACACCCTGGTGAAACAGCGTGGCCTGCCCGGGCTCAAGGGCATGCACGTCTACCCGGTCGGCCTCGGCATGCAGTACGACGGCAGGCCCAGCGAGAGCGAGGACTTCGAGGCCTTCTGGGCCGAGATGCTGGAGGGGAGGGCGAAGGCCCATGTCCACTACGACTACAGGTGAGCCGCCCGGCCCGCGGCCGTGGCGCCGGTCGGCGCCACGGCCCGAGGGGCAGGGCAACCGGCAGCGCGTGCCGAGGGGGCGGCGGGACGGCACCCGCGCGGTCCCCCGGCCCAGCCGTCCGGCGGTGCTGGACGTCCGGGCCGAACAGCGGTTCCTGGACGAGGCCGAACGCCGCGGCAACGACGCCGCCCGCAGCGGGGCGCTGGATCCCCTGGTGCTGCAGAGCGACGACCGCATCCCGTACTTCGCCGAACTGGCGTCGCTGCGGGACCGGGTCATCCGGGGCATCGGCGAGGACACGCACCGCGCCGAGGAACAGGCGAGACTCGACGACGCGCACGCCCTCGCCGAGGCCGCCCGGCTGCGGGCCGAGGTGGAGCTGATCGACCGGGAACTGGCCCGGACCGACGAGCAGATCGCCACCACCACCCGGCAACTGGACCTGCTCGCGATGCGTTCGACCCGCTGGAACCGCTTCCGTGACTCACTGCGCGAGCGCATGGAGAAGCGGGCGCTGGAGGGCCGCGGCGGGCAGGACCCCCACCGGGACCCGACCGGCGGGACGGACGACGAGGACGGCCCGGCGCGCGGCGTCCGGCAGGCCCCGGACGCCGGTGACCAGCAGTGGGTGAACCTGGGACAGCCCGACCTCACCCCCGGGACACCGGCACCGCGCCGGACCGGGAGCCCCGACGACTCCGCCGCGGCCACGGGCGCCGGACTGGCCCGCGCGTGGGAAGGGCTCCACAAGCGTCCCGCCGTCCCCGACTGGATGAGGTGGGGTCTGCTGGGCCTGATCCTCGCGGTCGAGCTGCCCATCTACTGGGTGGCCTACCAGCCGTTCCACGGCATCGGCAGTGCCAACGTGGACGTTCAGACCGGTGTGCTCGCCGTGGGCACGGCAGCCGTGATGGTGGTGCTGCCGCACCTGGCCGGACTGACGCTGCGACGGCGACCGGAGACGGGCTCGTTCCGGGCGGTCTGGTTCCCCGCACTGTCCCTGCTCGGGGTCTGGGTCTTCCTGACCGGTGTGCTCGGTGTCGTCCGCGCCAAGTACGTCATGCAGACCGAGGAGCCCACGCCGGCCTCGGACGGTTTCCGGCCCGCCGACACGGACAGCGCCGCCGCCGGCAGCCTGATCGAGCGGCTGGACCTGGAGCCGTGGACGGTGACCTGGCTGTTCGTCGCCCTCCTCGTGCTTTCCGGAGGCATCGGCTTCCTGCTCGCGCTGTGCAAGGAGCACCCGTACCTGGACGCCTACCGCACGGCGATCGAGCGCCGCGGCGAACTGGCGCGGCGGCGGGAGCTCAGCCTGGTCGAGGCGGAGCGCGAGCGGGTCACCGCGGACACCGCCGAGGCCCGGCGCGAGGACCGCAGGGCAGCGGCGGAGGACAGGGTGCGGGCCGCCCGCGAACTCCACGAGGCGGCGGCCCACCGCTACCTCAACGGAGTCCTCATGACGGCCAAGGAGCCGGCGGTCACGGAGGCGGCGATGCGGCTGTCCCAGAAGTGGCCCCTCCTCCCGATGACCCGCAGCGAGGTCTCCGCCTGACCCGGGGCACGTCGGTCGACCGCACGACCGGAGCCCGCTGCCCCGGCCCTCCGCAAGGGCCGGGGCAGCGGGCTCGAACCGTGTAGCGGGTCAGCTCAGGGGAGCGGAGATCACCGACCGCAGGGGGCTCAACAGCCGGTTGGCCCTCTCCAGTCCTTCCCGGGAGTCCAGCCGCCAGCTCTCCTCCGGCGCCTGATCCGCCGGGCACGGCGCACCCCGGTCGCCGAAGAACTGCACGGCGGCACGGGGCCGGCACCTCTTGGACGTCCACCGCAGCCCCTGCGCGTCGGCGCAGTGCTGGCGCATCACCTGCACCCAGTACCGCGTCTTGTCGTACTCGCGTTCCTCGCAGTCGATCAGCCACTCGTCCTGCCACACCGACGCCAGTCCCTCGGCCGTGGTCAGGTCGAGGAGCGTGATGTCCTCGGTGGTGCGCAGCGCGGAGAGCCGGTACCGGGAGGCCTGCGCCCACGGAATCAGCCGGACCCCCGAACCGCTGTCGAACTCCACGGACCGCAGGAACACCTCGGCCAGCGCGGCCACCGGGTCCAGCGCGGCGTAGAGGTAGGGGTAGGGGTCGCGCTCGGTGGCGTCGAAGCGGTTCCCCTTGAAGAACTCGTGCGCCGGGCGGGGGTTGAACTGCGCCGCGCCGTAACGATGCCCGTGGCAGCGCCAGATGAGGCTTCCGGCCGGCAGCACGGTGCGTACGGGGTCCATGGCGACGCCCTCGGGCGGGGCCTGAAGCGCCATCAGTCGGCCTCCACCAGTTCGAGCGCGGCCCCTTCCAGCTCCTCGTCGGGCAGCGTGCCCAGGAGGTCCGCGGGAACGCCGTGCAGCCAGCTGTTCGCGCCCAGCCACCAGTCGGCCGCGCCCCACGGGTCCAGGTCGGCGCGGAGCAGGCCGTTGATGCGGAGGACGACGGGCAGCGGCTGCAGGGTGCCGGGCCGGAACTGGAAGCGCGGACAGCGGGCCGTGGAGCCGCCCGGCCGGGGATCGGCGAGCCGGATCAGACCCGGCTGGTCCCCGTGCGAGGAGAGGAGCGCGGCGTGCTCCCGCTCGGTCAGCGCGGGAGCGGAGAGCAGCCGCTCCCGGGCCTTCGCCAGCAACTCCCCGGGGCCCGGTACCGGGGGCACCTTCGCCGCGTCGGGGCCTGGTTCGGCACCCGTGCCGGACAACGGTGGTCCGGGGTCCGGCACGGCCGTGGCGTCCCGTGTCTCCAGCAGGTTCAGCACCGTCCCGATCGCGTCGGCGGTCGGCAGTGCCCGGCCCCCCGTGCCGTCGGCCGCGTACCGGCGGCTCCCCAGGGCGTCGGACACCGGGTGCTCCGGCGGCAGCGCGGAGAGCGCCCGGCGCAGTCGCCGCACGGCGGGGGAGGCGGACCGGCCGGCCGTCACCGCCTCGCGCACCTCGCGCAGCGCGGCGGCCACCTCCTCCCGGTCCTCCTCGTCGTGCAGGCCGGCGGCCAGTGACTGCCGATGCGTCACCAGCAGCGCCAGCAAGTCTTCCGGGGTCACTGTGGTGTACCTCCCGAGGGGTTGCCGTGATGGACGAAGGCCGCCCAGACGTCGGCGGCGCGGAAGTCCCTGTTCCAGCGGCGGGCGCGGACCCGTTCCAGCGCCCGCACCGGCGGCCGTTCACCGGGGTCGGCGAGCATCCAGCGCTGGGCCGCCCGCAGTGCGTCCGGCGGCGCCGATCCGGCGGCGAGCCGGTCGTGCAGGACCAGCATCAGGATCTCGGACTCGTCGTCGTCCACGCCCCAGCGCGTGCCGACGGCGTCGGCCGCGAGCCGGTGCACCAGCACGGACGTCACGGTCAGCGCCTCGTCGTGGTCGCGGGTGGTGAGGTCGGTCTCGCAGGCGCCGCACACCACGAGCGGCCCCCGCGACCGGTAGGCCTCACCGTCGTGCGGGGTTTCCAGCAGGGTGGCGAGGGTGAGCGGCTCGTAGTCGTCACCGCCCGTGGCCGGGTCGTCGGCGCCGGTGGGGCCGCCCGGCCGGGAGGGCGCCAGCCGGAGGGCGGAGGTCGTGGGATCGGGGCCCGCGATGCCGTGGCAGGAGAGGTGGACCAGGGACGCGGCGGACTCGGCGCGTCCCCCGAGCAGGGACAGGACGGTCTCCGGGGTGGCGGGCGAGTCCTGGTCCCGGTAGACCTCGGCGTGCGGATAGTAGGCCTCGTGCAGGAGCTCGATCTCCTCCTCTGCCCAGGCCAGTTGGTCGTCCCCGTGGAAGGCCAGCGCGGGACGTTCGCCGGGGGGCATCCGGGTCCGGGCCGACGCCCGCAGGAACTCCTGGCCCGAGGCCGCGTGCGAGATGACCGAGACCTCGAGGGCACGCACCGTCCCGGGTCCGCCGAGCTCCGCCGGGGGGCGCAGCACCGCCGCGGGCCAGGGCACCACACCCAGGGTGCCGCACGGCACCAGGACCAGCCGCACCGCCCGGAGGGCCGGACCACCGCCCGCGGGAGCGGGAACCAGCCCGGCTTCGGCGAGCGCCCGCGGCCACACGTCCAGCGCGTCCAGTACGGGCCCCAGCACCTCCCCGGCCCACACGCACACCTCGTCGAGCGCCGCCCGCCACCGTGTCTCGGCGCGCCGCTCCTCCTGCGGGGAGGAACCGGTGTCGGCGTCCACCCGCTTGCGTTCCGCGTCCGCCTCCAGGAAGGCGGAGAGCGGCGCGCGCCCCTCGGCGGAGAGCGCGGGCAGCGGCACGGACCGGGCGGGGCCCTCGGGAGTGAGGAGAAGGACCGCGCCGTCGTCCGTGCCGCCCCCGGGCAGCAGATGGACGAGAGCGTCCACGTCCGCCCGGACCAGCCCGTCCCGCAGGGCGGCCACCCGGTCGGCCGGCGTCAGGTCGTCGGTCTCCCGCTGTTCCGAGCGCAGCAGGTCGAGGGCCTGCCGCCGCACGTCGCCGGGGAGCCGGGGCCCGTCCCCGGCCGGCCCGAACACGGCCTCGCCCACCGGCCCGAACCCACCGGCACCTTCCGCCTTGTCCGACGCCGCTTCCCCCGGCCCGTCCGACGCCACTCCCCCCGCGCCGTCCGACGCCGCTTCCCCCGGCCCGTCCGACGCCACTCCCCCCGGCCCGTCCGACGCCACTCCCCCCGGCCCGTCCGACGCCACTCCCCCCGCGCCGTCCGACGCCACTCCCCCCGGCCCGTCCGACGCCACTCCCCCCGCGCCGTCCGACGCCACTTCCCCCGCCCCGGGTGCCACCGCTCCCCCCGCCCCGGGTGCCGTGGGCGTGATCGCCTCGCGCCACCGGGCCGCGAGGTCCACGGCGCCCAGGGATTCGAGCCGGTCGGCGACGCTCCTGGACTCGGCCGCCGCCGCGAGCACCAGGGAGCGGCCCGCCTCCAGGCAGTCGATCGCCTCGTCCACCCGCCCCGCGGCCAGGGCCCAGGAGGCCGCCGTGCGGCCGTGGTCCGCGCCTCGACGGGCGGCGCGCAGACCGTGCCGCACACCAAGCTGGAGCAGGACCTCGTCCGCGGCGGCCCGCAGCGACTTGCGGGCGGCGGACACGGCGGCCGGAAGGTCCTGTGCGGCCTGCGGGGTGCCGGGGCGGGCGGTCGCCCGGTCGGCCAGCGCGGAGGCGAGCATCCAGTACACGCTCGGTCCGTCCGGGGCGCCCTCGGGCGGCAGGAGCCGGCGGGCCGTCTCCAGCTCGGCGACGCATTCGTCGAGGGCGTCCGGTTCACCGGTGCGCAGGTAGAGGGTGTCCAGCCCGATGGCCAGGGCCACGCGGGTCTTGATCTCGAAGTCGAAGGTGATGCCCGGCTTCCCCAGCGCCGTACGCGTGCGCCGGATGCCCTCCCTGAGGTGTTCGGGGTCCGACCCGAGCATGGCGGACAGGGCGTGCACGGGGGCCGCGTTCAGATCGCTCAGCGTCTCCATGGAGACGGTCCCGGCGAGGCTCTCCATGGCGGATTCCATCAGCATGACGGCCTGGTGCATGTCCGCGCGCGAGCGGGACATCTGGGCGCGGGACAGATAGGCGTATCCCAGCGTGTACTCCAGGACCCCCAGCATGCCCTCGGCGGCCAGTGCCCCGGAGTCGTAGTCGTGGAGTTCGTCGATGACCAGGTCCGTGGCGGCGAGGTCGCGCGTCTCCCGCAGTTGCGTGAGACGCATCTGGAGGCGCAGGCAGTCGGCGAGGGCGCGCAGCGGGCTGCCGGTCCCGTCGGCCGGCAGCGGGGGCAGGCTCGCCAGGAGGTCTTCCGCCGCCTCCGTGTCCAGCAGGCTGCCGCCCGTCTCGCCCGCCAGCACCAGCAGCATCGACATGGTGACGTGGAGCCACTCGGCCTGCCCCTCGGTTTCGAACTCCCCGGTCCGGGCGGCGTCCCGGAGCTGTTCCAGCGCGGTGTGCAGGTGACCGCGGTCCCTGGTGCGCAGGGCCAGCGAGATCCGCAGCATCACGGCGACCATGCGGGACGACAACGGGGAGCCGGGCCGTGACAGCCGGCTGATGATGCCGGGGACTTCCTCGCCCCGCACGGCCTGGGGGAACGTCGCCTCCAGCAGGGCCAGGAATTCCGGTACGAGGGCGTCGCCGTCCTCCTGCGAGCCGGACTGCTCGTGCCCGGTGAGGGAGTGGGAGCCCGCGCTCGTTCGCATCAGGGCGGCGGCGTTCTCCATGACATGGCGGAGCTGCGGAGGGAGGTGGACGGAGCTCGCCCGCATCGCCTCCGCGAACTCGGCCACCGCCTCCCTGTCGTCCATCCGGAGTGTCGTGAGCCGGGCGAGGGTGTCCATGAGTCGCCGTGTCGGGGCCGGAAGCTCGTCCCCGAGGCCGGCTTCATGCGCCAGCCGGTACAGCAGCAGGATGTCCTCGACGTACCCGGGGCCGCCGTGACTCCCCGGCCTGCCCACCCGCATCATCTCGATGAAGGTCGCCTCGTCCAGGGAGTCGGAGAACAACCCCGACACCCCGCTCAAGCGGCGGGCGAGCAGCAGGATCAGGTGCTTTCGCGCGGTGACGCGTGCCTGCTCCGTCAGCACGTCGTTCTGCCGTGCCGCCGCCAGCAGGGCCTGCGCCCTGACGCGGTCCGCCTCGTCGTCGCCGAGTACGGCCCTGATGGCGAGCAGCGCGCCCAGCCTGGCCTCCAGCCGGGCCACGGCCACGGCCAGGTCCCCGGGGCGCGCGTCGGCCGTGGCCGCTCCCTCGGTCAGGAGGGCGTCGATCTCCTCGATCTCGCGGTCGAGTGCGGGCCCGCGAAGGCCGTCGTACTCCTCGGGTGCTGTGGGCACCGAGCAGGTCTCCGTGCGGGACAGGACCGCCTCGGCCCGGACGGGCAGCGGTCCGGTAGTGACGTCACTCATGTTCCGTTCCCTCCCCGGGCCATCATGCCCACTGCGCGCCCTTGGCGGGGCCGGACCGGCGGCATCGTCACCCCCGCACCCGGTTTTCGCCCCAACTCCGCCCGGCGGCGCCCTGTTCGCGGTACGAGTGGGTCACCGCGCGGGCGTCTTTCGGGTGTTGGGCGCGCGACCGCCGCAACCGGGCGGCCGGACAGGGGCGGACCGGGCATGCTGTGCCCCGTCCGTGCAAGCGCGCACAAGGAGGCCGGCATGCCGGGGGAGAGCGTCTCGACCAGTACCGACACCGACCACGCGACGGCGGGGGCCGGTGTGGCGTACCGGGAGGTGACCGCCGACGACTACGCGCGTGACTTCACGCGGGAGGCGCAGGCGCTGTCCGTGGACGACGACACGACGGTGCTCAGCGGGAGTTGCCCCCGCTGCGGCTGCTCCTTCACCTTCACGTACCGGCCCCGGGCGTTCCGCGGCCCCCGGCGGGGTCCGCGGGTGCGGGAGATCGCCGTGATGTGCACCTGCACCACCGAGCACGAGGGGCGTCCGGCCGACGAAGAGGGCTGCGGGGCCTACTGGAACGTGAGGCTGGAGGATCTGTGACGACCGGCCCGCGGCTCACCCCCGGCCGTCCCGCCATCGCCGCGGACCGTGCGGCGGCCCACCGGATGCGGCGGGCGCTGGCCGAAGAACTGCCGAAGGTCCGGGAGGCCGCGCTGGCCTGGCGCAACGGCCTCGCCGGGCTCTTCGTCGGCCTGCTCGGCTTCGGCCTGGTCAAGGGCCGTACGGACGTCACCAAGCTCGCCTCCCCCTACGACGCGCTGGTGGGCGGCATGCTCCTGCTGTCCCTGGTGTGCGGCGCCGTGGGCGCGCTGTACCTGCTGCGCGCCGCGCACGGCACGCCGGTGGCGACGCCGCTGGTGCTGGAGTCGGGCGCCGGCGTGGCGGCTCGGTACGCCGGGGACCACGTGGAGGCCGGGCGCGCCCTGCGCGCGATGCGCCGGGGCGTGGTCCTCACCATGGCGTGCGGCGCGCTGCTGGTGGCGGGCGTCGCCTTCACCTGGTACGGGCCGGTGAAGGACAAACCCCAGCTCCTGGTGAAGACCCCGTCGGGCACGGAGTGCGGCGAGCCCCTACGCGTCGAGCGCGGCGTGGTCGTGCTGAAGACGGACACGGGCGAGATGAGGGTGTCCCTCGTGGAGGCCACGGCGGTCATGGCGGTGGAGGTCTGTCCGGGGACCGCGCCGGGCGGCTGACCGCACCGGACGGCCGACCGTGCCTCACGGCTGCCTCCCTGGGACCCATCGGGCAGCCGTACGAGCCTCACCGTGCCCGAGGTGGCGTGCTCGTGACTGATCAGCTCGCCACTCGCCGGCGTCCGCGGATCCGGCACCGGGATCGAGGGCGAGGAGGTCGAGGTGGAGGCCGGCGCGGATGCCGGAGCGCTGGAGGGGGGCCGCCGTCGGCAGGGCCTCCCGCACGGTCTCGTCCTGCCAGAGCTTCCACGGCTGGAACCAGTACGACCCGAAGCCCGCACCGGCCACGACCACGACCAGCACCCCGATGGCCGGCGGCCTGCCCAGCGCCGACGCGGGAGGGCTGGTGCGTTCGTGCCGGGTGGGGCAGTGTTGTGGCCGGTCACGTTGCCGACCGCCGTCACCGTCTGGTGTGGTGGGTTCGGTGGGCCGTGGCTCGGGAAGGAACACGACATGATCATTTTTGGTACCAAGGGGTATCTGTACCAGCTCGCGATACTGACGCTGGTGTGCGCCCAGTGCGGCAATCCCGCCGCGCACACGCTCAGGAAACGGGTCACGAAGTTCACGCTGTTCTTCGTGCCGCTGTTCCCGGTCTCGACGAAGTACGCGACGCAGTGCACCTTCTGCGGCGCGGAGCACAAGGTGACCAAGGAGCAGGCCGAGCAGCTTCAGGCGCAGGCCGTCGGCGGTCCGGGCGGGCAGGGGTACGGTCAGCACCCCCAGCAGCAGCCGTACCAGTCCTAGTCGGACACGTTTTGGCCGTACGCGTCCCGGCCGTACGCGTCCCGGCCGTCCTATGTCGCGTCGTACGGGTCCGGCGGGGGCGGGACCGGTTCGGCGCGCGTGACCCGGAAGTACGGGACCGGGCCGCCGTTGACGGGATCCCTGGTGCGGCGTGGGGTGTAGGTGCCGGTGATCTCCAGCCAGGTGTCCGGTTGCAGGACCGGGGGGATCTCGCCGGTCAGGGCGATCTTGACCGGCTGGGCGTCCGCGGCACAGCAGTTGAGGGTCATGCGGACCAGATACGGGGTGCCGGTGCGGTCCAGGGCCACGAAGCCGGTGATGCCGATGGGGCGGTCGCGCAGGTGGCGGCCGTCGTCGTAGACCGCGCGGGCCGCGTACTCCCCCACCCCCAGGCGCAGGGGCCCCCGTGCGGGAAGGTCCGGGAAGCCGAAGGGCTTCTGCAGGGCCGTACCGGTGTGGGTGGCGCTGTAGGAGCCGAGGGCCGGCGGGGCCACCAGGATCAGCGCGAAGAGGGGGAGGGTGAGGAGCCAGGAGATCCGGGGTTCCCGGTGCCGCTCCGCGTCGTGCTCCCGGGGCCCGCGGCGCCATGCGTACCGGATCGTCGCCGCCGCCGTCGCGATCAGTACCGCGCCCGACAGCAGGAGCAGCGGGCGCAGGCCGGCCTTGACGTAGCGCAGGTGGAGGTCGGTCAGGCCGGCGTGCAGCACGGTCGCGCCGAGCAGGAACAGGAGGGCCGCCTGGGCCTGGCGGTTCAGGTCGAGGCCGACGGTCCGACGCGGGTCGCGCCTCACAGCAGCACCGCTCCCGTCAGGGCGGAGACCGCCACCGCCAGGGCGAAGGTCACGGGGGCGAAGCGCAGGGCGAAGGCACGGCCGAACGTGCCCGCCTGCATGGCGAACAGCTTCAGGTCGATCACGGGTCCGACGACCAGGAAGGTGAGCCGGGCCGTCAGCGAGAACTGGGTCAGCGACGCCGCCACGAACGCGTCCGCCTCCGAACAGATCGACAGCAGGACGGCCAGGGCCGCGAGCGCCGGCACCGACAGCACCGGGTTGCCCGCCGCCGCGCGCAGCCACTCCTCCGGGACCACCGCCTTCAGCGTCGCCGCCGCCATCGCGCCGACCACGAGGAAGCCGCCCGCGTGCATCACGTCGTGCCGTACCGAGCCCCAGAACGCCGCGCCCCTGCTCTGTCCGGCGTAGGACGAACGGGCCGGTGGGCGCAGCCAGTCCGTGCGGCCGAGGCGTTGCCAGAGCCAGCCCATCGCGCACGCCACCAGCAGGCTCGCGACGAAACGGGCGAGGACCATCTCGGGGTCGTCCGGGAAGGCGACCGCCGTCGCCGTCAGCACGATCGGGTTGATCGCGGGGGCGGACAGCAGGAACGCCAGGGCCGCCGCCGGGGCCACTCCCCTGCGCACCAGCGCGCCCGCCACCGGGACGGACGCGCACTCGCAGCCGGGGAGCACCGCCCCCGCCGCCCCCGCGACCGGTACGGCCAGCGCCGTACGTTTCGGCAGGGCGCGGGCGAAGAACGACGGCGGGACGAACACGGCGATCGCCGCCGACAGCAGGACGCCGAGCACCAGGAAGGGGAGGGCCTGGACGACCACCGCCACGAACACCGTCATCCAGCTCTGCATCACCGGGGCGGCCAGGGCGCGGCGGACCGGGTCCTGGACCATCACGGCCGTAAGCAGGACCGCGGTGAGCAGGAGCGGGGAGGTGAGGTGACGGGACTCCTCGGGGGATGCTTCCCGGTCGGCCCCGGCCTCGCGAGATGGACTGTGGCCGGGTCCGGGTCCGGGTTCGGGCTCGGGCTCGGGTCCGGCGGTTCCGCGCGGGGGTGTTCTGGTGATGGCCACGGGCCGGGTGCACCTCCGGAGATGCGCGCGAGAGAGGGCGGGGTCGCTTCGGTCCCTGTCCCTTGGGTACGGAGGGCGGAGCGCGGCCGTTCAGGCACGGCCGCGGTCCGGCCTGGAACCACCCGCCACGATGAGGCAGTCTCTTCCCTTGTGGTGAGCCTTCTTCCGAATCCGGCCCTGCCCAACGACCCGTCCACGCACATGGTGGTGTGCGGCGACGACGGGCTGGCGCACCGGCTCGCCGCCGAACTGCGCGGTGTGTACCGGGAACAGGTCACCCTCGTCGTACCACCGGCCGGGAGTCGCGTGCGGCAGCCGATGGTCGGGCGGGCCCGTGCGGCCTCCGCGGCCCTGCTGGACCGGGTCGTGACCGCCGTGAACCGGGGCAGCGGCGGCCCCGACGGCGCCGCTGCCGCCGGGGAACGGGTGGTGGAGGCCGCCGAGCCGACGGAGGCCGTGCTCGCCGCGGTCGGTGTCGAGCGGGCCGCCGCGCTGGCGCTGGTGTACGACGACGACGAAACCAATATCCGTGCCGCCCTGACCGCCCGCCGGCTCAACCCCCGGCTGCGGCTCGTGCTCCGGCTCTACAACCGGCGACTGGGGCAGCACATCGAGGAACTCCTCGACCAAGCGGCGGAGTTGGCGGGAGACGCGGCGTCGGGGCGCGGGGGCGCCGAGGCCGACATCGCCACGACCGTGCTGTCCGACGCCGATACGACCGCGCCCGCGCTGGTCGCCACCGCGCTCGTCGGCACCAGCAAGGTCGTCGACGCGGAAGGGCTGCTGCTGCGGGCGGTGGAGCGTCGGCCCCCGCGTCCCGGCGAGGTGGCCGATCCCGGGCTGTGCACACTGGCGTTGCTGTCCGCGACGAGCAACGACCCGGCCGGGGCGGAGGGTTCGGAGGACAGCGGCGATCAGGGCCCGCGACTGCTGCCCGACGCGGCGGCGGTGGCGGCGGCGACCGGACGCGGCACGGTGGTGCTGGAACAGGTGGCGTACTCCGGTCCGCCGCTGCCGGCCCGGCGGGGCGGAGTGCCGCCGTTCGGGTCGCTGTTCTCGCGGCGGTTGCGGTGGTCGCTGGCCGGGCTGCTGGCGGCCGTGTTCGCCCTCGCGGTGGCACTGACGCTGGTGACCCGGGATCATCCGCTGCACGCCACGTACGTCACGCTGCTCGACCTCTTCGCGATCAACGAGCCCGCGCACAACGAGTCCACCGGGCGGCAGGTGCTGCAACTGCTGTCGGGGCTGGTGGGGTTGCTTCTGCTGCCGGTGCTGCTGGCGGCGGTGCTGGAGGCGCTGGGGACGTTCCGTACGGCGTCGGCGCTGCGGAAGCCGCCGCGCGGGCTGGGCGGGCACGTGGTGCTGCTCGGGCTGGGCAAGATCGGGACGCGGGTGCTGACGCGGCTGCGGGAGCTGCACATTCCGGTGGTGTGCGTCGAGGCCGATCCGGAGGCCCGGGGGATGGCCACGGCGCGGCGGTTACGGGTGCCGGTGGTGGTCGGGGACGTCACGCAGGAGGGCGTTCTGGAGGCCGCGAAGATTCATCGCGCGGATGCGCTGCTCGCGCTGACCAGCGTCGACACGACGAATCTGGAGGCGGTGCTGTACGCGCGGTCCGTGCGGCCCGATCTGCGGGCGGTGCTGCGGCTGTACGACGACGACTTCGCGAAGGCGGTGTACCGCACCCTGCGGACCGCGCACCCGGGTGCGCTGACCCGGAGCCGGAGTGTGTCCCACTTGGCGGCGCCCGCGTTCGCCGGGGCGATGATGGGGCGGCAGATCCTGGGCGCGATACCGGTCGAGCGGCGGGTGCTGCTGTTCGCGGCGGTGTCCGTGGGCGGCCTCGCGCAGTTGGAGGGCCGGACCGTGGAGGAGGCGTTCCGGGCGGGGGCGTGGCGGGTGCTGGCGCTGGACACGGCAGGGCGTGGGGACGCGGCGGGGCGTGGGGACGCGGCGGTGGGGGAGGCGCCGGGGGCGGGGCTGGTGTGGGACCTGCCCGACACGTATGTGCTCCGCGGGGAGGACAGGGTGGTGCTGGCGGCTACGCGGCGGGGGCTGGCGGAGTTGCTGGGGCGGCGCAGGGGGGCGGGCGCGGCCCGCTGATCGACGGGTGTACGGCGTGGCCGCTGGGGGTGGGTTTCACTCACCGCGTTCGCGGGGTGCCGCTGCGCCCACCCGTGCCGCCCCAGCGGCACGACTGCCCGCAGCTGCGGGCGGTAAGCAGGCACAGCGGCACCGCGGCCCCCAACTGCGGGGCGGGATGCGGACCCCCCAGCTGCCGGGCGGGAGGCAAACCCAGCGGCACCGCGGACCTCGACTGCCGGGCGGGAGGCAAACCCAGCGGCACGACTGCCCGCAGCTGCGGGCGGTAAGCAGGCACAGCGGCACCGCGGCACCGGTCAGGGGGCGGGGGAGAGGTGACGGTTTGCGAAGTCGAGTTCCAGGCGTACCTGCTTGATGCGTTCGTCGACCACCAGGGAGCCGTGGCCCGCCTCGTAGCGGTAGACCTCGTGGACCGCGTCGCGGGACTCCAGGCGTTTGACGTAGTTCTCGATCTGGCGGATGGGGCAGCGCGGGTCGTTGACGCCTGCCGAGATGTAGACCGGGGCCTTGACCTGGTCGACGTAGGTGATCGGGGAGGACGCCTCGAAACGGTCGGGGACCTCCTCCGGGGTGCCGCCGAGCAGCGTGCGGTCCATCGCCTTCAGCGCTTCCATCTCGTCGTGGTACGCCGTGACGTAGTCGGCGACCGGAACCGCCGCGATGCCCAGCGCCCACGCGTCGGGCTGGGTGCCCAGGCCGAGCAGGGTGAGGTAGCCGCCCCAGGAACCGCCGGTGAGGATCAGGCGGGCGGGGTCGGCGAGGCCGGAGCCGATCGCCCACTCGCGGACCGCGGCGATGTCCTCCAGCTCGATCAGGCCCACCCGGTGCTTCAGGGCGTCGGTCCAGGCCCGGCCGTAGCCCGTGGAACCCCGGTAGTTGACGCGGACCACCGCGTAACCGTGGTCGACCCAGGCCGCCGGGCCCGCCGCGAAGGAGTCGCTGTCGTGCCAGGTGGGGCCGCCGTGGATGTCGAAGACCGTCGGGAGCGGACCGGTCGCGCCGGCCGGCTTCTGGACCAGGGCGTGGATACGGCCGCCGGGGCCCTCCACCCACACGTCCTCCACGGGCACCGAGCCGGGCGACTTCATCCCTGGCGGGTCGAGGACGACACCGCCCGCCGTGGAACGGACCGCCGGCGGTTCGGCGGCCGACGACCACAGGTACTCCACACTGCCGTCGGGCCGGACCGTCGCACCCGAGACCGCACCGCGCGGGGTGGGGATCTCCACCAGCCGGCGCTCGGCCAGGTCGTAGCGGAACAGCTCGCCGCGCGCCTCGAAGCCGTGCGCGATGAGCAGGCCGGTGCCGTCCGGGTACCACTCGGCGCTCACGTCGCCGGGCAGCTCCAGCGCGAGGTCGGTCTCCTCCCCCGTCGCCACGTCCCACACCATCGGCTCCCAGCGTCCGCGCCGCTGATGACCGATGAGCAGCCGGGTGTCGCCCGCGACCGGGGCGAAGCCCAGCACCTCCAGGCCCAGCTCCCGCGTGCCGCCCTCGGTGTCGTCGAGTTCGGCGACCGTCGTGCCGTCGGGGCGCAGCACCCGCAGCGCGGAGTGCATCGCGTCACCGTGCTCGGTGTGCTCCACGGCGATCAGCGAACCGTCGTGCGAGAGGTCGCCGACGCCCGCCGACTCACGGTGCCGGTACAGCTCCACCGGCGCCTCGCCGGTGCGGGCCAGGTGGATCGTCGTACCGTCCTCGTCCGTGGAGCGGCCCACTACCGCCGTGCGGCCGTCCCGGCCCAGCGCGAGACCGGCGGGGTAGGAGGGGTCCAGGCCCGGCGCGGCGAGTTCGTCCTCACCGCCCGAGAACCGCTGGCGGCGCCAGACGCCGAACTCGTCGCCGTCCTTGTCGTCGAACCACCAGATCCACTCGCCGTCCGGCGACAGCACCCCGTCCGTGGTGCCGTTGGGCCGGTCCGTCACCTGGCGCTGCTCACCCGTCGCCCGGTCCCAGGCATACAGCTCGTACGTCCCCGTCGCGTTCGACACGAACAGGGAGCGGTCGGGGGCGTCCTGCGCCCAGTCGGGCAGGGACACCCGGGGCGCCCGGAAGCGCTTCTCCCAGTCGGGCATGTCCTCGGTCCGGTCCGGCCGGGCCGGCGCCTCGGACCTGTTGCTCTCAGTCATGACCCCATACTGCCCGTCCCGACGGCCATCGTGCCGCCGAGGTCCCCAGCCTGTGGACAACTCCGACCGGATCTTCCACCGGATCTTCCACCGGACTCTCCATCGGACTTCCATCGGACTTCCATCGGATGTGCCACCGGACCCCTCATCGGGCCGCGCCGTTCCCGTCCCGCGGCGGGCCGACCCCGCGGGACGGGAACGGCCTGCGGACCCGTACCGTTGAGGGCGTGTACCGGTTCCTGCTGACGCCCCGCTGGTGGGGGATCAACGTCTTCGTGCTGCTCGCCATCCCCTTCTGCATCTTCATGGGGTCGTGGCAGCTCGGCCGGTTCGAGGACCGGGTCGACGACCATCGCGACGCCGAGGCGCGGGTCGTCTCGGACAGGCGGGAGGCGGCCAGTCCGCTGGAAGGGCTGCTGCCCGTCACCAAGGCCACCTCCGGCAAGCAGACCACCGCGAGCGGCCGGTACGACACACAGCTGCTCGTGCCCGACCGGAAGCTGGACGGCAAGGACGGCTACTACGTGCTGACCCTGCTGCGCACCGACAGCGGCCGGGCGCTGCCCGTCGTCCGGGGCTGGCTGCCCGGCGCCCCCGACCCGGCGAAGGTGCCCGCCGCGCCCACCGGTGAGGTCACCGTCACCGGCGCGCTCCAGGCGTCCGAGACACCGGGCAACAACGGCGTCAGCGCCCGCGGCGGCCTGCCGGCCGGCCAGACGGCCGCGATCAGCGGGGCGTCCCTGGTGAACCTCGTGCCGTACGACGTCTACGACGCCTGGGTCACGCTGAACCGCGGGGACTCGGGCATGAAGGCGGTGCCGGCGTCCGCGCCGGGCGGCACTGGCCTGGACCTGAAGGCGTTCCAGAACCTCGGCTACACCGCCGAGTGGTTCGCCTTCGTCGGCTTCGTGGTCTTCATGTGGTTCCGCCTGCTGCGCCGCGAGCTGGAGTTCGCCCGCGACGCGGAGCTGGGCCTGCTCCCCGAGGAGGAGCAGGCGGAGACGCGGGAGCGCGAGCGGTCGAGTCCGTCCGGCGTCTGACGCCGGGGCGGTCCCGGCCGCGTCACATCGTGGCCAGCAGACCCGTCCAGTAGACCGTGCCCGCGCAGGCGTTGCTCACCGTCGTGGTGGCCGAGCTGGAGCCCGTCGACGCCGTGTAGGTCACCGCCACGCTGCCGTCGGCCGCACCGTCCTCCATGACCAGCTGAGTGGTCATGGAGCTGTCGGAGTCCGTACCGGCGGACGCACCGCCCGGCGTGGCCGGGTTGTCGGTGGGTGACGGGTCGGGCGAGGGCCCGCCGGTGCCGCCGCCCGAGTCGCCGCCCGGGGTGGGGCACGGCTCGGAGGGCACCCAGGCGAACTGCACCTCGTACGTCGAACCCGGCTCGAGCGCCAGTTGCGCCGCCTCCAGGGAGGGGTCGGGCAGACCGGCCGCCGCGTCCCCCGCCACATGCCGTGTCTGGCCCACCCTGGTGGCGTCGGCCGCGCCCTGCGGGGTCACCGTCACGAAGCCGGCGCCGTCGACGGTACAGCTCGCGGTGGAGACGTTGGTGACGCGGAAGGAGCCGTAGACCGCGCCCGTGGAGTCGGGGGCGGCGCTGCTCGCGACCGCCGGGCCGAGCTGGGCGGCGGTGCAGGCGGGGATGCCGGCCGCGGTGCCGGCCGAGGGGCCGGCCCCCTCCGTCGTGCCCGTGCCGGCGCCGGTGCTCCCGCCGTCGCTCTTGTCCTTGTCCTTCTTGTCGCCCTTGTCCTTCCCCTCGACTTCGTCGGAGGAGCTGCCCGTGGTGCTCTCGCCGCCGTCCGGGGCCTTGCCCCCGCCGGTGCCGCCCTGCGCCTGCGAGGCGTGGCCGACGGCGGAGGGATGGGCGTCGGGGCCGGTGGCGGTGGAGACGTGGACGAGGGCGGGGACGGCGGTGCCGATGAAGAGGGCGGCGGCGGCCACGCCGACGAGGGCCTGGCGCTTGCGTGCCCTGCGGGCGGGGACGGCCCGGCGCAGGTAGTCCAGGGTGCCGTCGGTCGGCTCCACCTCCCGCACCACCTGGTGCAGCAGGGTGCGCAGTTCCAGCTCGTCCGCGTCGAGCCCTTCGGGGCTCTGTTCGTCCAGGCCGTGGTTCACAGTTCCGTTCCCCGTGTGCGTGTGCTTCGGTTCCTGCTCGTGCGGCGTCACGAGCGCGCGCAACCGCGCCGGTCCCTTCGCGGGCTCGGACCCGGACCCGCCTTCGGATCCCGCCCCCGACTCGGACGCGGACCCACCCACGGGCCCCGACCTCGTCTCGGGCGCGGACCCGCCCACGAGCCCCAGCCTTTGCTCAGGCTCAGGCGCCGGGCCGGGTTCAGGCCCCGGCTCGGGTTCAGGCCCCGGCTCGGGCGCGGACCCTCCCTCGGCCCCCCGCGCGGACTCCCGCACGGCGTCGGACGAGTGCGAGCCCTCCGGCTCGCGCTCCTCGCGCCGCGCGTCCTTGCCCTCACTCATGCCGGCGCCCCCATGGCCAGCCGCAGCGCCGCGATACCGCGTGAGCCGTACGCCTTCACCGAGCCCAGCGAGATGCCGAGCGTCTCGGCGACCTGGGCCTCGGTCATGTCCGCGAAGTAGCGCAGCACCAGCACCTCGCGCTGACGGCGCTGGAGCCCCTTCATCGCCTTGATGAGGGAGTCGCGCTCCAGCAGGTCGTAGGCGCCCTCCTCCGCGCTCGCCATGTCGGGCATGGGCTTGGAGAGCAGCTTGAGGCCGAGGATGCGGCGCCGCAGCGCGGAGCGGGAGAGGTTGACGACCGTCTGACGCAGGTAGGCCAGGGTCTTCTCGGGGTCCCGGACGCGTTTGCGGGCGGAGTGGACGCGGATGAACGCCTCCTGGACGACGTCCTCGCAGGAGGCGGTGTCGTCGAGGAGGAGTGCCGCGAGGCCCAGCAGCGAGCGGTAGTGCGCGCGGTAGGTCTCGGTGAGGTGGTCGACGGTGGTGCCGGCCGCCACGATGTCGTCGGCGCCGTCGCGCTGACCGGGTATGCGGGCGGGCCGCGCTGCGGGCATGGGCGCGATCACCGGCATGCCGCCGGACACGCCGGACATGCGGGGTCGGAGGGCCTGGCGGGGCGGCCGAAGGGCCGTGCCACGCGGCGCTGTGAAGTCGAGTACCTCAGCCACGTCAGTTGGACACGCTTCCCCCCGTAAGGGTTGTACGTGCCGGGCGTCTCTTTTGCGGCGGCCGGTGCCACCGGACGCGCGTCCGCGTCGGGCGGCACCACCGACAGCACATCCATTGCCCTCATGCGTCCCGCTCTTCCCTGTGTCCCATATGAACAGGCGTCCCCACGCCCGGTTCCAGACGTCCCCACGTCTGAAAGACAGCGTCCCCACGCCCCGGAAAGGGTGACCGCAAAGACGCTCCCCGCCCTCCGCTTGGTTGCGGAGGGCGGGGAGATAAATCCTCGTGCAGATCTCTGTGCCATCCTCGGCCGCCGGACAGCCCCCTTCAAGGGCCCCGGACCGAGAACTCGGCTTTCACGACTTACATAGATCCTACAAACGAATCCTCTGTGATCCAGAACTTTTCACTGTTCGACCGCCACCAGTTCGGCGATCTGCGCGGTGTTGAGCGCCGCCCCCTTGCGCAGGTTGTCCCCGCACACGAAGAGTTCCAGCGCCGTGGGATCGTCCAGGGCCCGCCGCACCCGCCCGACCCAGGTCGGATCGGTGCCGACGACATCGGCGGGGGTGGGGAACTCCCCCGCGGCCGGGTTGTCGAACAGGACGACACCGGGCGCGGTGGCGAGGATCTCGCGGGCCCTGTCGACGGTGACCTCGCCCTCGAAGCGGGCGTGCACGGTGAGCGAGTGCGTGGTGACCACCGGGACGCGTACGCAGGTGACCGCCACGGGCAGCGTGGGCAGGCCCAGGATCTTGCGGGACTCGTCCCGGACCTTCATCTCCTCCGAGGACCAGCCGTCCTCCCGCAGCGATCCGGCCCACGGTACGACGTTCAGCGCGACCGGCTCCGGGAACGGCCCGGTGTTGTCCCCCACCGCCCGCCGTACGTCACCGGGGGTGGTCCCCAGCTCCGTGCCGGCGACCAGGGACAGCTGCTCGCGCAGGGTGCGCACGCCCGCGTGTCCGGCGCCGCTGACCGCCTGGTACGAGGAGACGACCAGCTCGCGCAGGCCGAACTCGGCGTGCAGCGCGCCCAGGGCGACGATCATCGACAGGGTGGTGCAGTTCGGGTTGGCGACGATTCCGCGCGGACGCCTGCGTACGGCGTGCGGGTTGACCTCCGGGACGACCAGCGGCACGTCCGGGTCCATGCGGAACGCGCCGGAGTTGTCGACCACCACCGCGCCCCGCGCGGCGGCGACGGGCGCCCACCGCTCGGCGACCTCGTCGGGCACGTCGAACATCGCGACGTCGACCCCGTCGAAGGCCTCCTCGGTGAGCGCGACGACCTCGACCTCCTCACCGCGCACGGCCAGCTTGCGGCCTGCCGAGCGCGGGGAGGCGATCAGCCGGATCTCGCCCCAGACGTCCGCCCGATGGGACAGGATCTGGAGCATGACCGTGCCGACGGCACCGGTCGCGCCCACGACCGCGAGCGTCGGCCGTCCGGCCCCTGTGGGCCGTGCGGTTCCGGCCATCAGCGGCCGGTGCCTCCGTAGACCACGGCCTCGTCGCTGTCGGAGTCCAGCCCGAAGGCGGAGTGCACGGCGCGCACGGCCTCCGGCACGTCGTCCTTGCGGGTGACGACCGAGATGCGGATCTCGGAGGTCGAGATCAGCTCGATGTTCACGCCGGCGTCGCTGAGCGCCGTGAAGAAGTCGGCGGTGACGCCCGGGTTGGTCTTCATACCGGCGCCGACCAGGGAGATCTTGCCGATCTGGTCGTCGTAGCGCAGGGAGTCGAAGCCGATGGCGCCCTTGTTCTTCTCCAGCGCGTCGATGGCCTTGCGGCCCTCGGTCTTCGGCAGGGTGAAGGAGATGTCCGTCAGGCCCGTGGAGGCGGCGGACACGTTCTGCACGACCATGTCGATGTTGATCTCGGCATCGGCGATCGTGCGGAAGATCGCGGCGGCCTCGCCGGGCTTGTCCGGCACACCGACGACCGTGACCTTGGCCTCGGAGGTGTCGTGTGCGACGCCGGAGATGAGAGCCTGCTCCACCTGCTTGTCCCCTTGCTGCTGTGTCTTTCGGACGACCGGCTCGCTGCTGACCCACGTGCCCTGCAGTCCGCTGAAGGACGAGCGGACGTGGATCGGGATGTCGTACCGGCGGGCGTACTCCACGCAGCGGTGGAGCAGCACCTTGGACCCGGAGGCCGCCAGTTCGAGCATGTCCTCGAACGCGATCCAGTCGATCTTCCGGGCCTTCTTCACCACGCGCGGGTCGGCGGTGAACACACCGTCGACGTCCGTGTAGATCTCGCACACCTCGGCGTCGAGCGCGGCGGCGAGGGCGACGGCGGTGGTGTCGGAGCCGCCGCGGCCGAGCGTGGTGATGTCCTTGGTGTCCTGGCTGACGCCCTGGAAGCCGGCGACGATGGCGATGTTGCCCTCGTCCACCGAGGCCTTGATCCGGCCCGGCGTGACATCGATGATGCGGGCTTTGTTGTGGACCGAGTCGGTGATGACACCTGCCTGGCTGCCGGTGAAGCTCTGGGCGTTGTGCCCCAGGTTTTTGATCGCCATGGCCAGCAGGGCCATGGAGATCCGCTCTCCGGCGGTCAGCAGCATGTCGAGCTCGCGCCCGGCAGGGATCGGGGAAACCTGCTCGGCGAGATCGATCAGCTCGTCCGTCGTGTCGCCCATCGCGGAAACCACGGCGACCACCTGGTGGCCGTTCTTCTTGGCTTCCACGATCCGCTTGGCGACGCGCTTGATGCCCTCGGCATCGGCTACGGAGGAGCCTCCGTACTTCTGCACGACAAGGCCCACGTGCGCTCCTCGCTCAGTCCGTCGTTTTCCACAGTCCGCACACACATGTGTCCGCTGCGGTCGGCTCAGTCTAACGAGCGTCCGAAAATCCCCTCCGTGATATCGCATGGTGAGATGTCCGGCCGCTCGCGCAGGGGCTCATGCCCAACCGGACGCCGGCCACTCGGGAAAGCGACCCGCGTCACAGTTCTCACCGCCCGCGCATCGACGCGGGCGCCGCGACCGGTCCGCCAACCCTCGCGTACCTATTGCGGCAGCACGCGTTCCGTTTACTGACGTGTACATGAATATGGAGCCCTCAGACGTTCTTCCAGACGTTTCTTCCGAAGGGATGCGTGGTGACGAGAACGACAAGGGTCCGCCGTCGGCTCGCCGCGGTGGCGCTCACGATGCTGGCGTCCGCGGGGATCATGCTGTCCGGCGCCTCCCCGGCCTCGGCCGCGGACTACTACTACGAGCTCCCCTACCCGGCCGGCGAGTCCTACCTGGTCACGCAGGGCCCGGAGGGCACCTACTCCCACACCGGCCCGTACAACGAGTACGCCTGGGACTTCGGGCTTCCCGCGAACTACGAGGTCTCCGCCTCGCAGGGGGGCACGATCATCGCCTCCGGCTGGTCCCCGTACTGGCAGAACGGCATCGAGGTGATCATCCGTCACTCGAACGGCAGGTGCACCCACTACGCGCACCTGAACCGGGCGCTCTACAACCCCGGCACCTGGGTCCCGCAGGGCCGGGTCGTCGGCTGGTCGGGCAGCACGGGCGCGTCGAGCGGGCCGCACCTGCACTTCCAGGTGATCGACTGCAACACGCGGGTGGGCGTTCCCGCCACCCTCCAGGGCTGGACGCCGTACACCGGCACGTGGCCGGTCAGCGTCAACCACTACGCCTGAACCGGCGGCGGCCGTCCCCGCGGCGCCTCACCCGCGGGGAACGGCCTCGTGCTGGACCATGCTCCCCGCCGGAGTCCGTGACGGACTCGCCCGGCGGGCGCATGGTCCAGCCCTTCGCTCCGGGCCTCGGCGGCCGGCCGCCGTCGCCCGAACCGGTGCCTACTGGACCGGGCGCATCCCCAGCGGCCCGCCGATCTCCTCGGCCATGACCTTGCCCGCCTCGAATTCCAGGGTGTCGTCGCCCATGCC
This sequence comes from Streptomyces griseoloalbus, assembly GCA_014650015.1. Taxonomy (GTDB): domain Bacteria; phylum Actinomycetota; class Actinomycetes; order Streptomycetales; family Streptomycetaceae; genus Streptomyces; species Streptomyces griseoloalbus. The sequence continues at coordinate 265,687 of BMUD01000007.1, read as the reverse complement.
CTGGTCGGTGTCGAGGCCGTCCAGTTCGGCCAGGGGCTGGTTCAGCCGCACGTGCGCCACGACCGACTGCAGGGCGCGCAGGCTCGCCGAGGCCGTGGAGCCCCAGTTGGAGAAGTAGGAGAACTGCCACCACCACAGGGCCTCCGAGGTGCGGCCGGCGCGGTAGTGGACCATGCCGTGACGGAGGTCGGTGATGACGTCGGTCAGGTCGTCGGAGATACGGGCCGGAACGGGCGCCTTGCGGGGCTCGTACGGGTCGAAGACCTCGGAGTAGACGTCGATCGGCTCCAGCAACCGGGCGAGGTTCTCCCGGAGTTGGTCCACATCGGCCTCCGGGCCCGGGTCGGGCTCGTAGCGCTCGTCGGGGACGATGTCCTCGTGCGCGCCGAGCCGCCCGCCGGCCAGCAGGAGCTGGGAGACCTCCAGCAGGAGGAAGGGGACCGCCGAGTCCGGCTCGTCGCCCTTGGCGACCTCCGTGACGGCGACCAGGAAGCTCTCGATCTGATCCGCGATCTGGACCGCGAAGTCGTCCGGGTCCATGTGGGTCGCGTGCAGCGTGGCGTCAGACATCTAGGAGTCGTCTCCCCTCGAAGGCGCGGCCGAGGGTCACCTCGTCCGCGTATTCCAGGTCGCCGCCCACCGGGAGGCCGCTGGCCAGGCGGGTGACCTTGAGGCCCATGGGCTTGATCATGCGGGCGAGGTACGTCGCCGTGGCCTCGCCTTCCAGATTCGGGTCCGTGGCCAGGATCAGCTCCGTCACCGTGCCGTCGGCGAGCCGGGCCAGGAGTTCCCGTATGCGCAGGTCGTCGGGGCCCACCCCGTCGATGGGGCTGATGGCGCCGCCGAGGACGTGGTAGCGGCCCCGGAACTCCCGGGTGCGCTCGATGGCCACGACGTCCTTGGGCTCCTCCACGACACAGATGACCGCGGGGTCGCGGCGGGCGTCACGGCAGATGGAGCACTGTTCCTCCTGCGCGACGTTGCCACAGGTCGCGCAGAACCGGACCTTCGCCTTGACCTCCATGAGCGCGTGCGCGAGCCGGCGTACGTCCGTCGGTTCCGCCTGAAGGATGTGGAAGGCGATCCGCTGCGCGCTCTTGGGACCGACGCCGGGCAGCCGCCCCAGCTCGTCGATGAGGTCCTGAACCACGCCTTCGTACAACGGACTGCCGTCCTTCCTGGTGTTCCTTCAGTACGTACGGTAAAGGCCCGCGGCCCGTCTTAGAAGGGGAGACCGGGGATGCCGCCGCCGCCCAGCCCCTGGGCGAGCGGGCCGAGTTTCTGCTGCTGGAGGCTCTGGGCGTTCTCGTTGGCCGCCTGGACCGCCGCGATGATCAGATCGGCGAGGGTCTCGGTGTCCGCCGGGTCCACCGCCTTCGGGTCGATCTTCAGGGCCCGCAGTTCGCCGGATCCGGTGACGGTGGCCCTCACCAGACCGCCGCCCGCCTGGCCGTCGACCTCCGTACGCGCCAGTTCCTCCTGCGCCTTGGCCAGGTCCTGCTGCATCTTCTGGGCCTGCTGGAGCAGCTGCTGCATGTTGGGCTGGCCACCACCGGGGATCACGATTCAGCTCCTTGGTCGATCATTGCGTCGGCCCATCGGGTCCGTCAGTCCGGGTTTTGCCGTTCGGCATGAGCCTACGTGGTCCGAGCAGCCGTCGCCCCAGCACTCTTTCGAGTGAGTCACGGTTGTTGCCCTATACCTGATCAAGGCCACCTTCCGGGCGGAAAAGAGTCCGAACCCCCGACGCCGCCACCCATTGGGCGGTAGGAAGGGTCAGACGCGCGAGTACCGGGCGTCACACTCAGGACACGGACAGTACGCGGGGATCGGTCGGGGTCGGCAGGGGTCAGTTCAGTAGGGAGATACCGGGTGGGTCAGCCGGAGATGCAGCCCGAGGGTCGGCCTCAGGACGGGCGGGGCGAGGAGGCGGCCGGGCTGCGGCCGGGCGATCCGGCCGGGCGGGAGTTCCCGCTCGGGGACTGGGGCGAGCCGGCGGCCCGGCTGGACGAGCTGTACCGGTGGGCCGAGCGCGGGGCGCTGGACACGGCCGCCTGGTACCTCGAGGACCGGATGTGGAAGCGCCGGTGCGCCTGGGCGCTGCGGACCGGGACGGCCGTGGGGGCGCTGACCGGGGCCGCGCTGCCGCTGCTCGATGTGACCGGGGCGGCCGACGGGGCCGCGCCCTGGGGGTATCTGGCGCTGCTGCTCGGGATGGCCTGTGTGGCCGGGGACCGCTTCTTCGGGATGACGTCCGGCTGGATGCGGGACGTGGCGACCGCGCAGGCCGTGCAGCGGCGGCTCCAGGCGTTCCAGTTCGACTGGGCGTCGGAGTGTGTCCGCGAGGTGCTGGGCCCGGCGGAGGGCACGGCGAGCGAGGCGGCCGAGCGGTGCCTGACCGTGCTGCGGCGCTTCTCGGAGGACGTGACGGAGCTGGTGCGGGTCGAGACGGCCGACTGGATGGTGGAGTTCCGCAGCGGGGGCGCGCCGCTGGGCGTGCAGACGGCGATGGCGGGCGCGGGGCGTCCCGAGGGCTCCGCGCCGCACGGGCGGTTTCCCGCGCCGCCGGGACCGGCCCGCCCGAACATGCCGCGGCAGCGCCCGCCGGAGCCGAGGTGAACCGTCACGTCACGGCGTGGACCGCGCGCACAGTTCCCTTCCCCCCTGGGGGCCGGCACAGATGGCCGTGGGTGCGGATCACGTCCTGGCCGTTGCCGCGCGTGGGATACGTCAGGAGACTCGCCGCCGGCGAGTCCGCCGGGGGCCGCCCGTAGGTGTAGGCGTACTCGACCTCCCGGTACGGGCAGGAGCGCGTCCCGTCTCCCGGTACGGGCAGGAGCGCGTCCCGTGCCCGATGGCGTCGACGGACGGGGGCTCACCGTCGGGGTTCAGCCGGTGCAGCCCCTTCGCACGGGTGGCGAGGCCCTCGCCGTCGCTCGGGTCGCCGCTCAGCCGGATCTCGTCGCCCGCGCTCGTTCACCGACGTTCACCGGTGTTCGCCGAACGTTCAACGGCCGTGGACGAACGCCGGCTCGGCCCCGCCCGTCGGTCAGTCCCGCGTGTACGTGAGCTGTTCGCCGTTGCTGGAGTTCACGCGCTTCAGGGAGCCGTCGGGCAGCAGGGTGATGTCGCTGGCGGAACCCGGGGTGCAGGCGCTGCGCGGCTGTCCGACCCTCACGGAGGACGGGCCGATCTCCAGGCGGGCCCCCGAACCCGGGACGGCGGTGAGCTCGGCCTCGAAGACGCAGTGGTAGGTGCCGTTCCCGGTGGGCCCGTCGGCGACGAGGGACATGACCGTGTCGCCGATCTCGCCCTGCTGGAGGGTCAGCCGGCGGCTGTGCTCGCCGCTCGCGTTGTCGATGGTGGTGGACCAACTGCCCAGATAGTCCGCCGGGATCGTCCCGTCCTCGGGTGCGGAGGTGCTCGGCTGCCGTGTCTCGGCCGGCTGCCCGGCGTCGGGCGTGGCGGGGCCGGTGCTCTGCGGCGCGGTGGGCGCCGGGGGCGTGGTGGGGTCGCCTCCGGCGCGGTTGCCGCCGTCGCCGCCGCTCATTAGCGCGTACACGGTGCCGCCCGCGGCGAGCGCGACGACCAGCGCGATCACCACGAGCAGCACGCTGGAACGGTTGTCCCCGCGCGGTTCGGGCGCCGGTCCGTACGGCGGGTTCGGCCCGAACGGCGGCGGACCGTACGGCGGGGTCCCACCGGAGCCGTAGCCGTTGTAGGGGTAGCCGTACGCGGGGTGCTGGGGGTGTCCGTACGGGCCCGGAGCGGGAGCCGGGGGCGGGGTGGGGGTGTGCCGGCCGACGACCACGGTGGGCAGATGGTTCACACCCGGCTGTCCCGGCGGGGGCGGGGCGGGCGTTCCGGGAGGTGTCGAGGGCTGCGGCGGCACGGCGGAGTCGTCGGCGGCCCGGGCGTGTTCGGGGGTGGCGGCGGGCGGCGCGGCGGGCGGTTGGCCGGGGGCCGCGTCCGGCGCCGGGCCGACGGGGGCCGGTGATACCGCGGTGGGCGTGGGCCGCTGCGGTGTCTGCGGGTCCTCCGCGTCGAGCAACCGCACCGCGTGGCGGCCGAGCTGTGCGACCAGGGCGCCCGGCAGCCAGGGGTCCCGGGAGCGGCCGGCGGCGACGGTGTCCTCCGCGCCGGTGCGCTCCAGCACCTGGTCGAGCGTGGGCCGCACCGCCGGGTCCTTCTTCAGGCAGTCCCGTACGAGGTCGGCGAGGCCCTCGGGCACGCGCTCCAGGTCGGGTTCCTCCTGGGCGATGCGGAACATCAGGGCGTGCACACCGCTGTTGGCGGTGCCGAAGGGGAGCGCGCCGGTCGCGGCGTAGGCGAGCACCGAGCCGAGGCAGAACACGTCGCAGGCGGGCGTGATGCGGTCGCCGCGCACCTGCTCGGGCGCCATGAAACCGGGCGAGCCGACGAGCGCGCCGGTGCGGGTGAGTCCGCCGTCGGTCACCGTCTCCAGCGCCCGCGCGATCCCGAAGTCGATGACACGCGGCCCGTCGATGGTGACGAGCACGTTGGACGGCTTGAGGTCCCGGTGGATGATCCCGGCGGCGTGGATGTCCTTCAGCGCGTGCGCCAGACCGGCGGCGAGGATGCGCACCGACCGCTCGGGCAGGGCCCCGTGGTCGTGCCCGACCACCTGCTGGAGGCTGGGCCCGGCGACGTATCCGGTGGCGACCCAGGGCACGGGGGCCTCGGTGTCCGCGTCCAGCACCGGCGCCGTCCAGGCGCCGCCGACCTGCCGCGCCGCCCGCACCTCCTGGCGGAAGCGCGCCCGGAACTCCTCCTGCCGGGCCAGCTCCTCGCGGACCAGCTTCACGGCGACGGTACGTCCCCGGTCGGAGCGGGCGAGGTAGACCTGCCCCATGCCGCCGGCACCGAGCCGCGCGAGCAGCCGGTAGGCACCGATGAGTTGTGGATCCCCGGCCCCGAGCTTCTCCATCGCTGCGCCGCCTTCCCCCCGCAGTGAGCAACAGATCGAGGATAGTGCGGTGCCGGGGCCGGGTGAGCTGGGCGTTGTCTACGGTTCCGTAACAGGCGCTCCGAGGGCGTCGAGCACCTCGGACAGACGTTCCAGCGCCTGGACCGCGCGGGCGAGTTCGGCCTCCCCGCGCTCCTTCCCGTACTGCTCCTCGTACGCCTGTGCCAGCCGCTCGGCGAAGGCCGCGTGACCGGGGTCGATGCGGCTGATCGCGGCGCGGCCCTCCTCGGTCGGGGCGAGGAGTTTGGCGCGGCGGTGGGCGGGGTTGGGCCGGTACTCGGCGAGGCCGCGCTCCACCAGCAGATCGGCGATGCGCTGCACGCTCTGCCGGGTGATGCCCATGGCCCTGGCGATCGCGGAGACCGGCAGCGGCTCGCCGAGGACCGCGCCGAGCACCTGCCACCGGGCGGCGGTGATCCCGGCGGGCCGGGCCAGTTCCTCGGCGACCGCGAGGAACTGGCCGTTCAGCCGGAAGGTACCGAGCGCGCCCCGGCTGAGCAGATCCTGACGCTCCCGGCTCACCGGGCGGCCAGGGCCGTCGCGTACGTGACGTACGCCTCCGGGTCCGAGTCGTGGAACAGCCGGTACCACGCGTCGGTCACCTTGTCGTCGTGGACGCCGAGCAGCCGGAGGATCTCGCGGGCGAAGGCGACCGGCTCGGTCGGCCCGGCGGTGACGAGACCGCCGTCGGTGACGGCGTCGGCCTCGACGTACCGCTCGCCGCCCGCGTATCCGGTCAGGGCGAGGTAGGGGGCGGCGGCGCCGGTGTGCGCCCGCTCGTCGAGCAGCCCCTCCCTGGCCAGCCCTGCCGTGGCCCCGCAGATCGCGGCGACGGGCACACCGGCGTCGAGGAACGCGCGGGCGGTGCGGGCGAGGGGTGCGAGGTCGTCGCCCTCGTCCCAGCGGGTGCCGCCGGGCAGGATCAGCAGCGAACTGTCCTCGGGCCGCAGGTCCGCGAGCGTGAGGTGGGGCAGCACACGGAGCCCGCCGATGCTGGTGACGGGCTCCCCGGCCGGAGTGACGGTGAGCACCTCGTAGCCGGCGAGCGCGAGATGCGCGGTGGCGTGACCGGTCTCCCAGTCGGCGAATGTGTCGAAGAGAACGAGGTGGACGGGCTTGCGGGTCATGACCGCTCCCTCATGGGTTCGTCCTGGATGACAGCATCCTGTCATGACGACAGTAGCCTGTCAATCGCTCGGTCCGGTCGGTGCGGCGGTTGTCGACAACCTGTCGCGGAAAGTCCCCGACCCCAGACAGGCCGCCGATGTCGCGGCGCCGCCGCCGAGACCTACCCTCGGTCGCATGACCCCTCAGCCGAACCCCGAGGCCGGAGCCGCAGTGAAGGCCACCGACCGTGCGCATGTGTTCCACTCCTGGTCCGCGCAGGAGCTCATCGACCCGCTCGCCGTCGCCGGGGCGGAGGGGTCCTACTTCTGGGACTACGACGGCCGGCGCTACCTCGACTTCACCAGCGGGCTCGTCTTCACGAACATCGGCTACCAGCACCCGAAGGTCGTCGCCGCGATCCAGGAGCAGGCGGCGCGGATGACGACGTTCGCGCCCGCGTTCGCCGTCGAGGCGCGGTCGGAGGCGGCGCGGCTGATCGCCGAGCGGACCCCCGGGGACCTGGACAAGATCTTCTTCACCAACGGCGGCGCCGACGCCGTGGAGCACGCCCTCCGCATGGCGCGGCTGCACACCGGGCGGCCCAAGGTGCTCTCCGCCTACCGCTCCTACCACGGCGGCACCCAGCAGGCGATCAACGTCACCGGTGACCCGCGCCGCTGGGCCTCCGACAGCGGCACGGCCGGTGTGGTGCACTTCTGGGCGCCGTTCCTGTACCGCTCGCGCTTCTACGCCGAGACCGAGGAGCAGGAGTGCGCGCGGGCCCTCGAACACCTGGAGACGACGATCGCCTTCGAGGGGCCGTCGACCGTCGCCGCGATCGTCCTGGAGACCATCCCGGGGACGGCCGGGATCATGCTGCCGCCGCCCGGTTATCTCGCGGGCGTGCGGGAGCTGTGCGACAAGTACGGGATCGTCTTCGTCCTGGACGAGGTCATGGCCGGGTTCGGGCGGACCGGTGAGTGGTTCGCGGCCGGCCTGTACGACGTCGTGCCGGACCTGATGACCTTCGCGAAGGGCGTGAACTCCGGATATGTGCCGCTGGGCGGTGTCGCCGTCTGCGGGGCGATCGCCGAGACGTTCGGGAAGCGGCCGTACCCGGGCGGGCTGACGTACTCGGGACATCCGCTGGCCTGTGCCGCCGCCGTCGCGACGATCGGGGTGATGGCGGAGGAGGGCGTCGTCGAGAACGCGGCCACGCTCGGCGCGTCCGTCGTCGGGCCCGGACTGCGGGAGCTGGCCGAGCGGCACCCCTGCGTGGGCGAGGTCCGCGGCGTCGGCATGTTCTGGGCGCTGGAGCTGGTGCGCGACCGGGAGACCCGGGAGCCGCTGGTCCCGTACAACGCGGCCGGTGAGGCGAACGCCCCGATGGCCGCCTTCGCCGCCGCCGCGAAGGAGGCCGGCGTCTGGCCCTTCGTGAACATGAACCGGACCCATGTGGTGCCGCCGTGCAATGCGAGCGAGGCGGAGCTGAAGGAAGGGCTGGCGGCGCTGGACTCGGCTCTCTCGGTAGCGGACGGCTACGTGAGGTAACCGCCCGGGGCGAGGGCGTGACCGGGACGGAACGGCGCAAGGCGGGTCTCCCCTCGCGCTTTCCGAACGCCCCGTACCCACCCGACCGCGTAAGGTGGCGTGCTCGTGGACCTTTGTGTGCACGTCACTCGAACGCGACGAGGGAGACGCCCCGACCATGCCCGGCATCCGCGGCAACGGCGCCGTGACCCGCAGCACCCTGCGGCAGCAGATCGCCGACGCGCTCCGTGACGAGGTGCTGGCCGGGCGGCTCCAGCCGGGGCAGGAATTCACCGTCAAGGAGATCGCCGACCAGTACGGGGTGTCCGCGACCCCCGTCCGGGAGGCGCTGGTCGACCTGTCGGCGCAGGGGCTGCTCGACGCCGACCAGCACCGGGGCTTCCGGGTGCACGAGTACTCCGTCGACGACTTCCGCGGCATGATCGAGGCCCGCAGCCTGGTGACCGACGGGATGTTCCACGCGCTGACCGTCGGCCACATGTCCCATCTCCAGCCGGACACGCCCCGGATCGCCGCCACCCTCGCCGGGGTGCGCAGACGCGGCGAGGAGGCGCAGCGCGCGGCCCTCGCCGGGGAGGTCACCGTGCTGATCGGCTACGACCTGCGCTTCTGGCGCGAACTCGGGTCCGTGTTCGGCAACCCGTACCTCACCGACTTTCTGCACCGGCTGCGTGTCCAGACGTGGGTGTGTGTGGTGCAGCATCTGCGGCGGCTGCCCGATCTCCGGGGACTGCTGTGGTCCGAACACACCGATCTGGTCGATGCGTTGTCGCGTCGTGACGCCGATGCCGCCCGCGCGATCGTCGAGTCGTACAACACACACTCGCTCTCCCTCGTCGAAGGGCTGACGGCCGGTGGTATGGGTAAGGGACCTGCACGACGGGAGTCGCCCCCGCCGGGCGCCGATACGCTTCCCTGACCACGACGACCATCCCGACGACCGTGCTGAGTGAGGAGCCCTCTTTGGCCTGTGACCTGTGGCTGGTACCGCTCGTCGACGTGTTGTGCCACACGCCCGACAATCCGTTCGCCGAGGAACTCGCGCAGTACAACACCGTGCTCGCCGACGCGGGGCTGCCACCGGTGCCGGTGTACCAGTACATGCCGGGACTGTCCGGCGAGGTGGCCCCGGTCGCGGGGTTCGACTACGACGCGCTGCACTTCCTGCGGCGCGTGTATCTACTCCAGGTGTGCGGGCTGCCGGTCACGCCGGTGGACGAACTGGGCGGCGACTACGAGCAGTTGCTGGAGATGTTCGAGACCACGGCGCAGCGGTCGCACCTCGTCTGGCACTACGACCACGCGGGCGCCTACGTCCCCGTCGACTTCCCGCAGCCGCTCTCCAGCGACGAACTGCTCGCGGGCGGCGGCCCGTTGGGTTCCTCCCACGCGCTGCTGCGGGAACTGGAGCTGGTCGCCCCGTCCCTCGGCATCGACCCGGCGAACCCCCCGGCGGCGCCCGAGCCCCCGCACGGCCCGACGGATCTGGAGGAGCCGGCCGTCCCGGCCCCGTACGATCCCAGCCCCTTCGCCCGTGAACGCCATGTGTGGCTGGGCCTGCACGCGGCGGCGACACGGAGTCTGGCGCAGGGGTCGATGATCGTTTTCAGCTGAGCGTCACCGCAGCTGCGAGAGTCCCTTCTGCAGGTCCTCCGCGTTCATGATCGGGGTCACCTCGACGCGGGCGTTCATCTCGGTGAAGAACGGGTCGCCGGCCGGGGGCAGTTCCGAGCTGTCCGTCATGTCGAAGACCAGCAGGACCGTCCGCTGCCCCCGCACCGGGCCGAAGTAGGCGGCTTCCGGCTGGAGCCGGTCGAAGACGCCCTTCATCACCTCGGGCATCTTCCCGTCGTTCATGAGCTCGTTCGACCTCTGCGTGTCCAGGGTGGCCATGAGCAACACGCGCATCGCACTCACCTTCTTCCGGTCGATGCACGCACCGAATCTCAGCATATGCCCGTTATGGGGAGCGCCTCCCCCGCCCGGTACGTGAAACGTCCCGGCGACCACGAGGGTCACCGGGACGCGACGCGCACCACTCGGTCCGCGGGGCCTACAGGAACGAGTTGATCTCGATCTCGTGGGCTGCCAGCACCGAAACGGAGATGAGCAACGGGACTTTGTACTACGAAGCCCTCGACGGCTCCGAGGTGACCGGAAACTCCACCCTTTTCTACGGCGCCACCAAGTACAAGAAGACTGGAGGCAGCAAGGTAACCGTTCAGCTCGGCCAGGAGACGGTTGAGGGATCCTGGTACAGCGGCAACAAGTCGGTCTCTGCCGGGCAGACCGTCTCCCACTCCTTCGGCGGTCAGAGCAAGGCAAAGTACGCCTATAACTGCAAGGCCACCGGCAAGATGAAGGCCAGCAACGGGGGCCCCTGGTACACCCCGACCGTGCACTTCTGCTGATTCGACCGAGAAAGATCCAACGGTGATCGAGGCATCCATCAAGGCCGTCCCGGACTTGATCCCCTGGTTTCTCCTCCTGGCTACGCTGCTCGGCGGTGGCATGCTCCTCGCAGCGCGGCTGGCTGGAAAACCAGCCGGTTGGCCTCTGTCACTGGGAGTCTTCACCGCTGCCGCCATCGCGGTCACCCTGCTCCCCTCTGGTGGGGGAGCAGGGGTCAGCGGCTTCTGTGACACCGGCTCACTCCTGCCCGCCCTGACCTCGGTGAGCGCATGGCTCAACGTCCTGCTTTTCGCCCCTCTCGGATACTGCGCGACAAAGACCTTCAACCGGCCGGCCACTATCGCGATCCTCCTTGGGCTGGCCTCGGCCGGCGTGGAGTTGATCCAGGCGGAAGGCGACTTCGGCCGCTCGTGCAGCGTCACGGATCTTGCCGCCAACTCCTTGGGCGCCCTACTGGGTGTCGTCCTGGCGTGGCGACGCCCTCGCTTCAAGGACAGCCTCTGGGCAGCCGGCACTGCCCTCGCCGGTGGAGCCCTTGTCACCGCGGCCTTTGCCTACGGCATCACACCGGATGACGCGGTGGCACCGCAGCAACGCGCCGAGCGCCATGCGAAGGCGATGGAAGGCTCAGACGCATGGATTGCCCACGTGCTCGAAGAGATTTTCCCGGGCTCCGAAATTCAGCAGCAAAAAGAAGAGCGGTACACAGACACACAGGTCAAGGTAACGGTCACCACCGACAAGGGCCACCTCATCGCAACTTGGCCGAACAAACAGCTTCTGCAAGCCTGGTCCTCCCAGATGCATTCGGAACCCGGTGGGCTGACTCAAAAAGAAATCCGCAAAAAGGGCGAGGCCTTCGCGCAGCACTGGTTTCCCGCATCACTCAAGGGAAGCGACGTGTCCCTGGACATCATCGGAGACGAGGAACCGCTGTACCAATTGACCTTTCGGCGGTATCGCGACGGCCTGATGATGCCCATGCGCCTGGACATCAGCGTGACAGGAGCCGGCAGAGTCATGGGATTCACCCACCGTCCCGTCTCCGATCCGGTAATGCCTGCACCAGAAGTAACCGAGGAGGAGGCCCGCGCCATTGTTCGCGATGCACATGGAGAGGAAAGCGCCGCCGTGCTTCTGGCACAGCAGGTGAAAGGTAGCTGGACTCCTGTATGGATGGTCGGAACAAAGAACTCAGACGTGTTCGTCGATGCGGTCACCGGGAAAGTGGTCACAGTCGACTGATCGTTGCCACGGGGACAGGTTGGTGACGCGGCTGGCGGGTGGTTTGCCGTCGATGCCGGTGTGGGGTCGGTGGTAGTTGTACCAGTCCAGCCAGTAGGGAAACGCGGCCCGGCGTTCGGTGTCTGAGGTATAGGGCCGCTGGTAGGCCCACTCCTCGAGCAGGGTGCGGTGGAAGCGTTCGACCTTGCCGATTGTCTGCGGCCGCCAGGGCCTCGTCCAGCCGGGGGCTGATGCCCAGCTCGCGGCAGGTGTCACGCCAGGTGTTCTTGGTGTGAGCCCAGGCGTTGTCGGTCAGGACCCGCTCAACGATGACGCCCTGCTGGGCGAACCAGGCAGTTGCTTGTAGCAGGAAGGCCGCGCAGGTGGCGGCCTTCTCCTCGGAGGTCCTCGGTGTAGGCGAGGCGGGTGTGGTCGTCCAGGGCGGTGTGCAGGTAGGCGTATCCCGCGCCGTTGCGGCGGTCCCTGTTCGGGCTGCCGGCCGCCCGGCCGAGGACTCTGTGGCCGCCGCCGTCGGGGATACGGCCGAGCTTCTTGACGTCGATGTGGACCAGTTCGCCGGCCCGGGAGCTTTCGTGGCGTCGCACAGGTGCACCGGTGGCCCGGTCGCAGACTGCCGGAGTGGGCAGGTGGTGCCGGACGAGGATGCGGTGGACGGTGGAAGCGGCGATGCCGCAACGAGCAGCCAGCCGCACCGGTCCGATGCGGTACTCGTCCCACCAACGCGGCCCGCGCTCCCGGGCCACGTCGGCAAGCGCGTCGATGTACGCGGCGTCCGGGCAACGGTAGTTGGCGGCCCACACGCGGACCCGGCCACTGCTCACTCCAGAGCGGGACGGCCAGCGCCTCCCCGTCCACCGCCGCCGACTGCAGGCAGTTTGCCGCCTGCTCGGAGTACGACGCCTGGTGCCACGGAATATCCGTCACCTCAGCAGCATCCCGCCTCTTTCATGACGGGTGCAGGGAGGATCCTCCCCGAGCGGGACGGCCGGCCCAGGTCACCGCACCGGCCGTCCCATCTGATCTCTGGCTCCCCGGAGGGAGAACTCAGAGGAACGAGTTGATCTCGATCGTCTCGTCGCGGCCCGGGCCCACGCCGATCGCGGAGATCGGGGCGCCGGACATCTCCTCCAGCGCCTTGACGTAGCTCTGGGCGTTCTTCGGCAGGTCGGAGAACGACTTCGCCTTCGAGATGTCCTCGGACCAGCCGGGCAGCATCTCGTAGACGGGCTTCGCGTGGTGGAAGTCCGTCTGCGAGTACGGCAGCTCCTCGACGCGCTTGCCGTCGATCTCGTACGCCACGCAGACCGGGATCTGCTCCCACCCGGTGAGGACGTCGAGCTTGGTGAGGAAGAAGTCGGTCAGGCCGTTGACGCGGGTGGCGTAGCGGGCGATCACCGCGTCGAACCAGCCGCAGCGGCGGTCGCGACCGGTGGTGACACCCCGCTCGCCGCCGATGCGGCGCAGCGCCTCGCCGTCCTCGTCGAACAGCTCGGTCGGGAACGGGCCGGCGCCGACGCGGGTCGTGTACGCCTTGAGGATGCCGATGACGCGGCTGATCTTCGTCGGGCCCACGCCGGCACCGGTGCAGGCGCCGCCCGCGGTCGGGTTCGACGAGGTGACGAAGGGGTACGTGCCGTGGTCGATGTCGAGCAGCGTGCCCTGGCCGCCCTCGAAGAGGACCACCTTGTCCTGCTCCAGCGCCTGGTTCAGCACCAGCACCGTGTCGGAGACGTACGGCGCGAGCTTGTCCGCGTAGCCGAGCAGCTCCTCGACGACCTGCTCCACGGCGATCGCGCGCCGGTTGTAGAGCTTGGTGAGCATCTGGTTCTTGACGTCGAGCGCCGCTTCGACCTTCTGGGTCAGGATCGACTCGTCGTACAGGTCCTGGACGCGGATGCCGACACGGTTGATCTTGTCGGCGTAGGTCGGGCCGATGCCCCGGCCCGTGGTGCCGATCTTCCGCTTGCCGAGGAAGCGCTCGGTCACCTTGTCCACCGTCACGTTGAACGGCGTGATGATGTGAGCGTTTCCGCTGATCAGGAGCTTGGACGTGTCGACGCCGCGCTCGTTCAGACCGCTCAGCTCGGAGAGCAGGACCGACGGGTCGACGACGACACCGTTGCCGATGACCGGCGTGCAGCCGGGAGACAGGATTCCGGAAGGGAGCAGGTGCAGGGCGTACTTCTGGTCGCCCACGACTACCGTGTGGCCGGCGTTGTTGCCGCCCTGGTAGCGCACCACATAGTCGACGGAACCACCGAGCAGGTCCGTCGCCTTTCCCTTGCCTTCGTCACCCCACTGAGCACCGAGCAGCACAAGTGCGGGCACGCGCGTACACCCCTTCCGGGCGGGGCATGTCCAAGGTCAGGGGCGCACACGGAGGATCTCCGCCGCGTGCACCGCGACCGTCGTTGGCCGCCAACCGTCGGACCGGATGCCCCGGAATAGACGAAGCCCCTGGCGCAATAGCGCAAGGGGCTCTTGCACACCGATGCTACCCGAGGAAGCGAGGCAGGGCCGAGGTGGCGACTTCCGCGACGTCCGATCAGCTCCTGGTGGTCATCGATCCGGTCGCCCGTCGGACGGACGGCGAGTCCGTCCGCATCGCGAAAGACGTGCTCGGCGCCGGTGCGGCGGGTACGAAGGTGTGCCTGCCGGACGGTCCCGAGGAGTTCGCCCGGGCGCTGGTGCGGCGCGGGTCGCGACGGCCGGTGGTGATCGGCGACGACCGGGCCCTGGTGCGGGCGGTGGGGCTGCTGCACCGGCAGCGGGAACTGGCCGACTGCGCGCTGTCGCTGGTGCCGGTGGGGTCCGCGCTGTCGCTCGCCCGGTCGCTGGGGGTGCCGACGGGGGCGGTGGCCGCGGCGCGGGCCGTGCTGGACGGGACCGAGCGGTGGATGGACCTGCTGGTGGACGACAGCGACGGGGTGGTCCTCGGCACCCTGCGGATCCCGCCGGTCGGGGGCGTGACGCCGTTGCGGGAGGTGGCGGCCGACGGGGCGGGGCATCCGTGGCTGCGGACGTGCCGGTCATTCGTGCGGACCCTGGTGCCGGCGCGGCCGTCCGGAATCGTGTCCGCGCCCGAGGCGGGACCGGCACGGCTGCGGGTGGAGGTCGACGGGAAGACGCTCGTCGACCTGGGGCAGCCGGTGGAGGGCGTCTCGGTCGTGCCCGGTGTCTCCGGGGCGGCCCGGGTGGAGGTACGACCGGCGTCGGTCGGCGCGGAGGCGTCCCCGCTGTCGGCCGAAGGCCGCACGGTGACCGTGTCGGGCGCGCACTTCCGCTACCGGGCGGACGCGGTCGTCTCGGGGCCGGTGCGGACGCGGACGTGGGTGGTGCGGGAGGCGGCCTGGGGCCTCGTCCTGCCGGCGAGGTAGCGGACGCGCCGGGTCAGGGGGCCTCGAACCCGGCCGTGTCCGGCAGGCAGTCGAACGGCGCGGGAATCGGCGGCTTCTCGCCGCATCATGCGCCCTCCCCTCAACGCGGACCAGTCACCACTTGAGTACCCGATCAGTCACGCGGGAGTGCCCGCTCCCCGGTCGCCCTTCACCCGCGCCCGAACCGCTGCTCCCGATGCGCCCGCCAGCGTTCCATCATCGCCGCGACCTCCTGGTCGACGAACTCGAAGAAGGCCAGGGTCTCCTCCAGCCGGCGGCCCGCCGGGGTGTCGGCGCCCAGGCTGGTCACGCCCTCCCGGAGGGCGTCCTCCCAGCGCTTGAGGATGGCCTCGCGGTTGGTGAGCGCCTCGTACCACTGGTCGCCGTGGACCCGGTACCGCTCGCGGCGCGATCCGGGCTCCCGTTCCCGCGACACCATGCGGACCTGGGCCAGATAGCGCACCGCACCGGAGACCGCGGCCGGTGAGATCTTGAGCTGTTCACCCAGCTCGGCGGAGGTCAGCACCCCCTTGTCGGAGGCGAGCAGGGCCGCGAAGACCCGGGCGGGCATCCGCTGCAGCCCGGCCTCCACCAGCTGGGCCGCGAAGTGCTCCACGAACCGCGAGACCGCCTCCGGGTCCCGGGCCGTCCCGCTCGGTTCCGCCATGATCCGATCATCTCCCCTGCTCACACACCATGGATCAGTCTAGCCAGCCTTTTATACGCTTCCTTAACTTCACAAATTTCTGAAAGGAGCGTACGTTCCGAAGCATGACCCAGGCCATCACCGTGTCCGGACTCCACAAGTCCTTCGGCCGGACCCACGCACTGGACGGGCTCGACCTGAGCGTCGGGTCCGGCGAGGTTCACGGATTCCTCGGGCCCAACGGCTCCGGGAAGTCCACCACCATCCGCGTCCTGCTCGGCCTGCTGCGCGCCGACTCCGGCGCCGCGCGGGTGCTCGGCAGCGACCCCTGGACCGACGCCGTGGAGATCCACCGCCGTATCGCCTACGTCCCCGGTGACGTGACGCTGTGGCGCAACCTCTCCGGGGGCGAGGTCATCGACCTGTACGGGAGGCTCCGGGGCGGCCTGGACGCTGCCCGCCGCGCCGAGCTGATCGAGCGGTTCGAGCTGGACCCGACGAAGAAGGGCCGCACCTACTCCAAGGGCAACCGGCAGAAGGTGGCCCTGGTGGCCGCGTTCGCCTCCGACGTCGACCTGCTGATCCTGGACGAGCCGACGTCCGGCCTGGACCCCCTGATGGAAGCGGTCTTCCGGCGCTGTGTCGCCGAGGAGAAGGAGCGCGGCCGGACGGTGCTGCTGTCCTCGCACATCCTCAGCGAGGTGGAGGAGCTGTGCGACAGGGTCAGCATCATCCGCAAGGGGCGCACCGTGGAGAGCGGTTCGCTCGCCGAGCTGCGGCATCTGACCCGGACGAGCGTGAGCGCCGAGCTCGCCGGTCCGCCGAACGGGCTCACCGGGCTGCCCGGCGTGCACGACCTCGACGTGCGGGGGCGCAGGGTGCGGCTCCAGGTGGACACCGACAAGCTGGACGCGGTGCTGCGTTCGCTGAGCGAGTCGGGCGTGCGGTCGCTGGCGTCCACCCCGCCGACGCTGGAGGAGCTGTTCCTGCGGCACTACCAGGACGAGGCCGCCGAGAGCGGGGTGACCGGCCGATGAGCGCCGCCACCTTCGCCGTACGGCCCGCGAGCTCACGCCAACTCGCGGGCACCGGGATCCTGTTGCGCTTCGCGCTGCGCCGGGACCGGGTGATGATCCCGGTCTGGGTCGCGGTGAACGCGCTGATGGTGCTGTCCATGCCGAACACGCTCAAGGGGCTGTACGGCACTCCCGCCGAGCGCGCCGACCTGGTCGGCCGGATGGCCACCAACTCCTCCCTGCGCGCGATGGTCGGCCCGGTCCTCGGCGACTCCCTCGGCGCGCTGACCGCCTGGCGGGTCGGGGTGTACGCGGGGGCGCTGGCCGCCGTCACCGGGCTGCTCGTCGTCGTACGGCACACCCGGGACGAGGAGGAGAGCGGCCGTCAGGAACTGGTGGCGTCCGGGGCGGTCGGGCGCAGGGCCTCTCTGACGGCGGCGCTGCTCGCGGCGGCCGTCGCCAACGGGGTGCTGGCGCTGCTGGTGACGGCCGGACTGGCCGGGCAGGGCGCGGCGGGCGCGCTCGCGTTCGGACTCGGCATCGCGGGCGTGGGCATGGTGTTCGCGACGATGGCGGCGATCGTGGCCCAGCTGACGGAGAGCGCCCGGCTCGCGCGGGGGCTGACGGCGGCGGTGCTCGGGGCGGCGTTCGTGCTGCGGGCGGCGGGCGACTCCGCGACGGACGACGGCTCGTCTCCGCTGACCTGGGCGTCGCCGATCGGCTGGCTGGAGAACCTGCGGGCGTTCGCCGGTGAACGGTGGTGGGTGCTCGGGCTGTTCGCGGGCGCGGTGCTCGCCCAGGGCGCGGTGGCGTACGCGCTCGCCGGGCGCCGGGACCTCGGCATGAGCTTCCTGCCGAGCCGGCCCGGACCGGCCGCCGGACGGCTGGGCGGTGCGGGAGCCCTGGCCTGGCGGTTGCAGCGGGGCGGTGTACTCGGCTGGAGCACCGGGTTCCTGCTCGCCGGGCTGGTGTACGGCGGGATGGCGGACGGCGCGGCCGATCTGGTCGGCGCCAACGAGAGCGCCCGGGAGATCTTCCAGCGGATGGGCGGACAGTCCGGGCTGACGGACGCGTTCCTCGCGGCGATGGTCGGCATGCTCGGGCTGGTGGCCGCCCTGTACATCGTGGCGTCGGTGCTGCGGCTGCACGGCGAGGAGACCTCGGGCCGGGCCGAACCCGTCCTCGCGGGACCGGTCGGACGGCTGCGGTGGGCCGCCGGGCATCTGGCGGTGGCGTTCGGCGGGTCGGTGCTGCTGATGCTGCTCGCCGGGGTGGGCCTGGCCCTCGGCCACGGCGAGCAGGCGGGCCCGATCCTGGGAGCGTGTCTGGTGCAGCTTCCGGCGGTGTGGGTGATCGGCGGGCTGGCGGTCCTGCTGTACGGGGTGGCGCCCCGGGCGGCGACGGCGGCGTGGGGGGTGGCCGGCGCGGCGCTGCTGATCGGCTGGGTCGGTCCGGCGCTGGACGTGCCGCCGGCGGTGCTGGACCTGTCGCCCTTCGGTCATCTGCCGAAGCTTCCGGGCGGCGGCATGGAGTGGCCCCCGGTGTTGATCCTCACGGCTCTCGCGGCGGCTCTGGTCGCGGCGGGACTGGCCGGTCTGCGGCGCAGGGACATGACGACCTGACGGGGCTGGTCCGTCACTCCACGGCACTGACGGACCGGCCACCCGATGACCGCGCCGTGATCGCCGTTGTCAGCGGTCACCCCAGTTCCACGGCCAGCCCCTCCAGCCCCCGGATGACGAAGTTCGGCTTCCTCTTCGGCTCCTCGGCCAGGCGCAGGGTCGGGGCCCGCTCCAGCAGCGCCGCCATCGACGCGGCCAGTTCGATACGGGCCAGTGGCGCGCCGATGCAGTAGTGGATGCCGGCGCTGAAGGAGATGTGCGGGTTGTCGGCGCGGCTCAGGTCCAGGCGGGCCGGGTCGGCGAAGACCGCCGGGTCGTGGTTGGCGGAGCCGAAGAGCATCGCGATCTCCGCGCCCCTCGGGATCACCGTGCCGTCGATCTCGATCTCGTCCAGCACCCAGCGCTCGAAGAGCTGGAGCGGGGTGTCGTAGCGCATCAGCTCCTCGATCGCCGTGGGGATCAGGGAGTGGTCGGCGCGCAGGGCCGCCAGCTGGCCGGGGTTGCGGAACAGGGCCCACCAGCCGTTGACCGTGGAGTTCACGGTCGCCTCGTGGCCCGCGTTCAGCAGCAGCACGCAGGTGGAGATCATCTCCTGCTCGGTGAGCCGGTCGTCGTCCTCGTCGTGGGCGGCGATCAGGCCCGAGATCAGGTCGTCGCCCGGGTTCTCGCGGCGCTCGGCGATCAGGTCGCGCAGATAGTCCGAGAACTCCACCGACGCCCTGACGGCCTTCGCCGCCGTCGCCTCCGACGGGTTCAGCTCGTACATTCCGCAGATGTCCGCCGACCAGGGGCGCAGCGGGGCCCGGTCGGACTCCGGGATGCCCAGCATCTCGGCGATCACCGCGACCGGCAGCGGCTCGGCGACGTCCTTCAGCAGATCACCGCCGCCCGCCTCCACCAGCGCGGTGACCAGATCGTCCGCGAGGTTCCGGACGTACGGCCTCAGCCGTTCCACCGTGCGCGGGGTGAACGCCTTCGACACCAGGCGCCGGATGCGGGTGTGGTCCGGCGGCTCCAGGTCGAGCATGCCGTGGTCGTTGAGGGTGTGGAACGGCTCGTGCTCCGGGGGCGGGGCGGTGCGCCCGAACTCCTCGTGGGTGAAGCGGTGCAGATACGTCCGTCCCAGGCGCCGGTCGCGCAGCAGCGCCGAGACGTCCGCGTGGTGCGCGACCAGCCACTGGTTCGTCGGCTCGAAGTACCGCACCCGGCCCCGTTCCCGCAGCTCGGCGTAGGCGGGGTAGGGGTCGGCGACGAACGCGGGGTCCCACGGGTCGAACGCGAGGTCGGTAGGGGCTGCCATGACCGGACGGTAGCCCGGCACCCGGTCCACTGACCAGGGTCAGCCCGGCGTCACCAGCCGCGCCTCGTACGCGAAGACCGCCGCCTGGGTGCGGTCCCGCAGGCCCAGCTTCACCAGGATGCGGCTCACATGCGTCTTGATCGTCGACTCGGCGACCACCAGCCGCCCGGCGATCTCCGCGTTCGACAGGCCCTGCGCGATCAGCACCAGCACCTCCGTCTCCCGCTCGGTCAGCTCGCCGTACGCGGCCTGCGCGGACGGCATCAGGCGCGGCGCCTCGGACAGCTTGGAGAACTCGGTGATCAGGCGCCTGGTCACCGAGGGGGCGAGCAGCGCCTCCCCGGACGCGACGACCCGCACCCCGTCGGCGAGCTGACGGGCCGAGGCGTCCTTGAGGAGAAAGCCGGAGGCGCCCGCGCGCAGCGCCTGGTACACGTACTCGTCGAGGTCGAAGGTGGTCAGCACCAGCACCTTCGTCGCGCCGTCGGCGGCGACGACCTCCCGCGTCGCCTCGATGCCGTTCAGCTCGGGCATGCGGATGTCCATCAGGACGACGTCGGGGGCGAGGTCACGGACCCGGTCCACCGCCTCCCGGCCGTTGACGGCCTCGCCGACGACCTCGATGTCGGGCATGGCGTTCAGCAGGACCGAGAAGCCCTCGCGCACCATCATCTGGTCGTCCGCGATCAGGACCCGAATGGTCATGCGTCACCTTCGTTCGCCGCGGCGACCGGCAGGAACACCGCGATCTCGTAGCCGCCGTCGTCGGTCGGGCCGGCCGTCATCTCACCGTTCAGCATGGTGACCCGCTCGCGCATGCCGGTGATGCCGTGACCGGCACCGGGCGAGGGTTTCACCAGGCTCGGCTCGGGGGCCGGTCCGTTCACTACGCGCACGCCGAGGCCGCCGAGGACGTACCCGATCTCGACGCGGGCGTTCGCGCCGGGCGCGTGCCGCAGGCTGTTGCTCAGCGCCTCCTGCACGATCCGGTACGCCGACAGCTCCACACCCTGCGGCAGCTCCCGCACCGCGCCGGTCACCACCTTCTCCACCTCGAGACCGGCGTCCCGCACGTTGACGAGCAGGGCGTCCAGGTCGGCGAGGGTGGGCTGCGGGGCGTCCGGGGCCTCGTAGTCCTCGGCGCGGACCACGCCGAGGATCCGGCGCAGCTCGGTGAGGGCGGCCACCGCGTTCTCCCGGATGGTGACGAAGGCACGCTCCAGCTCGGGCGGCGGGTTCTCCACCCGGTAGGGAGCGGCCTCGGCCTGGATGGCGACCACCGACATGTGGTGGGCGACCACGTCGTGCAGCTCGCGGGCGATGGTGGTGCGCTCCTCCAGCTGGGTGCGCCGGGAGCGTTCGTGCGCGGTGACCGTCTGCTGGGCGGTCACCTCCTGCTCGGCGGTGCGGCGGATGTGCCAGACGGAGACCACGAGCAGGGCGATGGCCGAGGTCACCAGCATGGGAGCGCTGTTCGTGTAGTAGTACGGGCCGCCGAACACGACGTCCGCGAGGAAGGCGTACACGGCGGTCAGGAACCACATCCAGGCGGCGGTACGGGGCCGGGTGCGGATCGCCACGACGGTCAGCACCGCCAGATGGCAGGTGAACGCGCCGGGCATCCACGGCCAGTCGCCCCAGCCGCCGTTGAGCACGGCGGTCACGGGAGTCACCGCCAGCGACAGCCAGAACGCGCCGACCGGCCGGACCAGGGTGGCGAGCACCGGGAGCGCGCACAGCAGGCCGGTCAGCAGGGCCGACATGTCCCCGCCGGCGCTGTCACCGCTCAGCGCGCCGGCCGACAGGGCGATCAGCGCGATGGCTCCCACCACCGCGTGCGGGAGGTGTTCCGCGGCCGACCGCAGCCGGGCGGGAAGCCTGCGGACGACCGGGCCGTCCGTGCGCCGGCGTGGCAGCGGCCGGTAGACGAAGGCGTCCTCGAAGAGGTCCTGGCGCAGTCCGCGCAGGGCGTTCTGGGCCAGCCGGTACTCCGGGCTGCGGGAGGTCTTGGCCCCGGCGCCGGACGGCGGGGCCGGCGGCTGCGGGTGAGTCGTCTCGGTCACGCTCACACGGTAGGCCGACCGGGTGGTGGCGGTCGTCCCCGCTGAGACGGGTTCCGGGGCGTCCGTCTCAGGTACTACGCAGGCCACACCGGACGACCTCTCAGTACCCGGAGGGACGTATCAGTCCCGACTCGTACGCGAACACCGCCGCCTGGGTGCGGTCCCGCAGACCGAGTTTCACCAGGATGCGGCCGACGTGCGTCTTCACGGTCTGCTCGGCCACCACCAGCCGTACGGCGATCTCCGCGTTCGACAGGCCCTGGGCGATCAGTGCCAGCACCTCCGTCTCGCGCTCGGTGAGGCCGCCGACGCGTTCCCTGAGCGGGGGGCGGGGCCGGGCGTCCAGCCGGGAGAACTCGGCGATCAGCCGCCGCGTGATGCCGGGCGCGAGCAGGGCGTCCCCGGCCGCCACCACCCGTACCGCCTCGGCGAGCTGGTCGGCGGAGGCGTCCTTCAGCAGGAAGCCGGACGCCCCGGCCCGCAGCGCCTCGTACACGTACTCGTCGAGGTCGAAGGTGGTCAGCACCAGCACCTTGATGTGCGGGGTGGCGGTGGTGATGCGGCCGGTGGCCTCGATACCGCCGAGTTCGGGCATGCGGATGTCCATCAGGACGACGTCCGGGGCGAGTTCGGCGACCTGCGCGACCGCGTCCAGTCCGTCCACCGCCTGACCGACGACCTCGATGTCGGGCTGTGTGTTGAGCAGCACGGTGAAGCCCTGCCGGACCATCTGCTGGTCGTCGGCGACGAGTACGCGGATCATGGGGTGCCGTCCTGGGGGTCGGGGGCGGGGTCGGTTGCCGGACCGGTGGGCGAGGCGGCCGGGAGGTAGGCGTCGACCCGGTAGCCGTCGCCGGACCGGGGGCCGGCCGTCAGGGTGCCGCCGAGCATCACCGCCCGTTCCCGCATGCCGAGCAGCCCGTGCCCGGCGCCGGGGGACGCGGGGGCCCGGCGGGTCGGCCCGGTGTCGACGACCTCCACCCGCAGCCCCAGGGGATCGTAGGTGAGGGCGACACGGGCGGTGGCGCCGGGCGCGTGCCGCAGGACGTTGCTCAGCGCCTCCTGCACGATCCGGTACGCCGACAGCTCCACGCCGGGCGGCAGCGGGCGCCGCTCCCCGGTGATCTCGGTGGTCACGCCCAGTCCGGCGGCCCTGGTGTTCTCCACCAGCGCCTCCAGCCGGTCCAGGGTGGGCTGCGGGGCGTGCGGGGCGGCGGCGCCGTCGGGGGGTTCCCCGGCGGCGGGGTGTTCGGCGCGCAGCACGTCCAGCACGCGGCGCAGCTCGGTCAGCGCCTCGACCGCGTTCTGCCGGATACCGGCGAGGTTCTCCTTCAGTTCCTCGGGTGGGTCCTGGACCAGGTGCGGGGCGACCTGCGCCTGGATGGAGATCACCGACATGTGGTGGGCCACCACGTCGTGCAACTCCCGTGCGATCCGGCCGCGTTCCTCCAGGATGGTGCGCCGGGCCCGCTCCTCGGCGGTGAGCGTGGTCTGCTGCTCCAGCTCGGCGCGTGCCTCACGGCGGCCGCGCAGGGCGGTGCCGAGGACCACGACGACCGCGAACAGGATGACGGCGAGCTGACCGGTCGGCTGGTAGTTCACCGCGCCCACCGGGCCCTGCACGACGTAGGTGGCGAGCGCGGTCAGTGCCAGCGCCTCCACGGACACCCGGGTACGGACCCGCAGCGCGAGCAGCAGCAGGACGAACAGGTGCGCGATGATCCCGGCGGCCGTCCAGGGCCAGGTGAACGTGTCGCCGCCCGCGACCATCACCGCCCGCACGGCGAACGCGCCCACCAGTACGGCGACCATCGACAGCCACCACGCCGCGATCGGACGCCACAGCGCGAACACCATCGCACCGGCGTGGACCAGGGCGATCAGAAAGGCGAACCCGGGGTCGACCCCGCCGTTGTCGTTGAGCTGGGCCGCGTCACCGAGCAGCACGCCGAGGGCGGCCAGACAGACGATCCCGTGCGGGAACCAGCGCAGCCACACCGACGGCGGCAGCGGGTCCGCCCGCCAGGTCCACAGGTCGTCCCGCAGCACTCCGAGCCACCGCCGGACCGGTTCCGCCCCCTTGTCCACCACGCGGTGCAGCCTAGACATGCCGCACTCCCTTCGTCGCTCCCCGGTCCGGCGGACGGTGGGCGGCGACGACCCGGGACCGCCCGCGCCGCCCGCCTCCCCGTTCCCAGGACCGGAACGCCGCCCAGCACACCGCGAGGGCGAGGACGAGCACCGGCAGCCAGGCGATCCGTGCGGCGACCCAGCCGAGGCCGTCGGGGACGGTGTGCAGGCCGGGCAGGCGGCCGGCGAGCAGACCGATGGCGGTGGTCGCCATGAGAGCCGTCTGGTGCCAGAGGAAGATCGTCATCGCGGAGAGGTTGACCAGCGCGACCGCCGCCCACGCGAGGGGCCCGCGCATCGCGCCGCGCAGCCGCTCCCGCAGCAGCAGCGCGAGCCCGCACTGGGCGAGGCCGAAGGTGACGGCGGCCAGCGTCGGCGGGTCGAGGTTGGAGACCCCGGCGCCCGGGACGCCGACCATCGACGCCGGGTAGCCGCCCCAGGCGACGAGCGCGGCCGTGGCCGCCGTACCGGAGAGCAGCAGGATCCAGCCGGACCTGCGGCGTTCCAGCTCGCCGCGCGTCCACGCCGCACCGAGGGCGTACGGCACCAGCCAGCCGGCCGCCACATTCAGCCAGCCGAGGGCGTCAGGGGCGCCGAGGCCGAAGCGGAGCAGGTCGAGGTGGAGGACGACGGCGAGCGGCCACAGCGGGTGGAGCCGGGCCAGCAGCGGGGTCGCGGCGGTGAGGACCGCGAAGACCAGCAGGAACCACAGCGGTGACAGGGCGAGCTTCACCAGGGTGCGGGTGGTCGTGAACTCGGCCCCGGACAGCAGCAGCGCGACGGTGACGACCGTCCACAGGGTGAGGAGGGCGGCGACCGGGGTGAACAGCCGGGCCAGCCGGTCCCGCAGCCAGCGGTGGTACGGGAGGCCACGGGCCCGGGCCGAGGCGTGGGAGCGGGTCGCCACATGGCCGCCGACCAGGAAGAACACGGCGAGGGTCTGGAACGCCCAGGAGACGGGGGCCAGCCACGGCATGTGCTGGAGCGGGCTGGCGGTGTGCAGGGCGCGTCCGTCCGCGACCAGGGCGGTCACCAGCCAGTGGCCGAGGACGACACCGAGGATGGCGCCGGCGCGCAGGGCGTCCACGGCACGGTCTCGCCGGTCGGGGGTGGCCGCGTCGACGCGCGCGGCGGTGTCGCGTATGGCGGCCGGCAGGCGGCTCATGAGGTCACCGCCCGGGTCTCGCCGAGGACGATCCGGGTCAGGTTGGTCAGGGACGGGGAACCAGGAGCGAAGTAGTCGCTGTGGCCGCCGTCGCCGGCCGCGAAGACGCGGGCGCCGAACGCCGGGGAGAGGGGGTCGGTGCCGAAGCCGACGGTGGTGCCGAAGAGGCCGGCGCTGAGGTGGGGAACGTTCCCGACCCAGTCGTCGGCGCCCCGGGCGGCCCAGATCCTGGCCCGGGTGCGCAGGTCGGCGGCGGTGTCGGCACCGGTGCCGGGGCTGCCGACGAGGGCGATGTCGTCGACGTCGAGACCGTCGGCGGCCCGGGCGCAGACGACGGAACCGTAGGAGTGGCACAGGAGCGAGATACCGGGCCGCTGTCCGACGACGGCGCGCAGATCGCCGACCACGTCGCGCAGCGCGGGTGCGGCTTCCTCCGCCCGGCCGGTGGTGGCGACGGTGGTGCTGACGGTGCCGGGGGTCTCGTAGCCGAGCCAGGCCACGACCGCCGTGCGGGTGCCCGCCGGGGCCTCGTGGGTCAGCCGCTCGTGCAGGGCGAGGGCGGCGGCGCGGAACCGGCCGTAGGTGTCGAGGCCGGTGTCGGAGCCGGGGACGAGGACGGCGATCCGGTCGGCGTGCGCCAGATCGCCGAGCACCTCGGTGGCCCGCCCGGCGCCACGGCCGTCGAAGGCCAGCAGCTGCCGGGCGGGGTCGGCCAGGCCACGGTCCGCCGCGGCCCGCCCCCGGTCGCCGTGCTCGGCGGCCATACGGGCGGCCTGCCCGGCGTTGGCCCGGTTGGCCGCGTAGGTCGCACCGAGGGTCGCCGCGGCCGGCGGTGCGAGTACGGCGGGCGACGGCGCGGGAACCCGGGGCCGGGCCGCCCCGGCCAGCGGCACGGCCACCGCGCAGGCGACGCACAGCGCGAGCACCCCACGCCGCCACCGCCGCCCACGGGCCCGCCCCGGACGCTCGCCGGTGTCGGTGTGTTCGCTCGGTGTTACCGATCCGCGCTGCCGCCCCATGGTGGTCGTCCCTCCCCGTCCGCCCGGCTTTCGGGCTCTCGGACAGGGAAGTTACGGAGCGGCGTGCGTAACCCGCGTCCCGCCGGGGGACTCACCCGCGGGGTAGCTCTCAGGTATGAGGGGTATGACCGGGCCGCCGCCCGGCGGGAGTTCACCAGGCGAGCTGGGCGATCTCCTCCGCGACCACCGCGCACGCGTCCGCCGCCGGGTCGATCAGCGGGTAGTGGCCGACGTCCTCCAGCAGGGTCAGCCCCACCACCTCGCCGGCCTTCGCCGCCGCGTCCGCGTACGACTCGGCGACCGCCTGCGGGACGTCGAGGTCGGTGCGGCCCTGGACCAGGGTGGTGGCGATACCGGTGGGCAGCAGCAGCGCGGGGTCGGCGTAGGGCAGGCGCTCCGCGACGTGGTCATCGCCGCCGAGGAGTTGGCGGGCCGCGCCGCCGCACACGTCCAGCTTGACGGCGACCGCGAGATCCGCGATCGGGGCGAGGGCGACCACACCGCGCAGCGGCACGGGCCCGTCGGTGCGCCAGGGCGCGTCGGCGGGGAGGAGATGCCGGGCGGCGGCCCACAGCGCGAGATGTCCGCCGGCCGAGTGGCCGGTGACGACCACGCGGCGCGGGTCGGCCTGCGGGAGGTGTTCCCGGACCAGCGCGGGCAGGGCGTCCAGCGCGGCGGCGACGTCGTCGAAGGTCTCGGGCCACCGCCCGGCGAGCGGATCGCCGCCGCCCCGCCCCGCACCGCGCCGGTACTCGACACTGGCCACCGCGAAGCCCCGGCCGGCCAGGAACGCGGCGAACGGGCTGATGTGGCGCCGGCCGTAGGGGGCTCGCCAGGCGCCGCCGTGCAGGACGACGACCACGGGCGCCGGTCCGCCGGGCCCGCCCTCCCCGCGCGGCGCGTAGAAGTCGATCAGCTGGTCCGGGTCGTCGCCGTAGGCCGCGGTGGTGTCGGGGTCGACGGCCGGGTGGGAGAAGGCGGACTCCTCCTCGGCGGCGGCCCGGGCGGCTGCGACGTCGTCCGTCATGCTCAACCTCTCAGCGATGAAACGTTTTTGGCGGACCCGAGAAGGATTCGGCCGTTGGCCGGGACGGTATCAGCACGGTGACATGCGCGGACATGCGGATGTCACGCACGGTGAACCTCCTGGAGGGCGGTGGGAGGGCCGTCGCCCTCCCACCGCCACCCGCCCGCTCAGGCCCCGCTCTCCGCCAGCACCTCACCCAGCACCCGAGCCGCCCGCTCCACGTCACCGAAGCCGACGTACAGCGGTGTGAAGCCGAAGCGCAGCACGTCCGGATGACGGAAGTCCCCGACGACACCGCGCCCGATCAGCCGCTCCATCACCGTCCCGGCATCCGGGCAGCGCAGCGCGACCTGGCTGCCCCGCTCCCCGTGCGCCCGCGGGGTCAGGCACGCGACCCGGCCCGCGGGGACGTACTCCTCGACGCACTCCAGGAAGAAGTCCGTCAGCGCGAGGGACTTGGCCCGGACCGCGTCGACGGTGACGCCGTCCCACACCTCCAGCGCCGCCTCCAGGGCGAGCATGGAGAGGATGTCCGGGGTGCCGACCCGCCCGCGCACGGCGCCCGCCGCCGGCTCGTACGCGGGACGCATGCCGAAGGGCTCCGCATGGGAGTTCCAGCCCGGCAGCGGCGAGTCGAAGCGGTCCTGCAGATCCGCGCGGACATGGAGGAACGCCGGTGAACCCGGGCCGCCGTTCAGGTACTTGTAGGTGCAGCCGACCGCCAGGTCCACGCCGTGCTCGTCCAGCCCCACCGGCAGCGCGCCCGCGCTGTGGCACAGGTCCCAGACGACGAGCGCGCCCACCGCGTGCACGGCGGCCGTGAGCGACGGCAGGTCGTGCAGCCGTCCGGTGCGGTAGTCGACGTGGTTGAGCAGCACCGCGGCCGTACGGTCGCCGAGCACGCCCGGGACCCCGGACGGCGCGACGGGACGCAGCGCACAGCCCGTCATCCGCGCGGCGGACTCGGCGATGTACCCGTCGGTGGGGAACGTGGTCGCGTCGACCACGATCTCGTCCCGGTCCGGATCGGCGAGCCGCGCCAGCCGCACCGCGCCCACCAGCGCCTTGAACACGTTGACGCTGGTCGAGTCGCCGACCACGATCTGCCCGGCCGCCGCACCGACCAGCGGCGCGATCCGGTCGCCGATCCGCTCCGGCGCCGTCCACCAGCCGCCCTCCGTCCAGGACCGGATGCGCAGCTCGCCCCACTGCCGGCGCACCACGTCCTCGACCCGGCCGGGAACGGCGGCCGGCAGCGCGCCCAGCGAGTTGCCGTCGAGATACACCGCCTCGTCCAGCACGAACTGCGCGCGCCTGGCGGCCAGTTCGTCGGCCCCGTCCAGCTTCTCCGCCTTGGCGACGAGTTCAGACATGGGACCGCGCCGTCCACAGCTCGGGGAACACGCTCTTCTGCGCCCGCTTCTCCAGCCAGGCCACCCCGGCGGAGCCGCCCGTGCCGGTCTTGGCGCCCATCGCGCGGCGGGTGGCGACCAGGTGGTCGTTGCGCCAGCGCCACACCAGCTCGGCGACGTCGGTCAGCGCCTCGCCGAGCCGGGCGACCTCGCCGCGCTCGTCACCCGAGTAGACGGCCGTCCAGACCGTCTCCACCTCCGGCGACGGCTCGTACCGCCGCGACACGTCGCGCCGCAGCACGTCGTCCGGGATCGCGTGCCCGCGCCGCGCGAGGAACCGCAGCACCTCGTCGTACAGGCTCGGCTCGTGCAGCGCCTTCTCCAGCTCGGCGTGCACCCGCGGCGCGCCCCGGTGCGGGACCAGCATGGACGCGGACTTGTCGCCGAGCAGGAACTCCATCCGCCGGTACATCGCCGACTGGAAACCGGACCCCTCGCCGAGGGCACCGCGGTAGGAGTTGAACTGCGCCGGGGTCAGAGCGCTCAGCGGCCTCCAGGAGGCGTTCAGCGCCTCCAGCTCCCGCACGGACCGCTTCAGCGCGTCGACCGCGGTCGGTACGTCGTCCTTGCGCAGCGCCTTCGCCGCGGTCTCCCATTCGTGGACGACGACGGTGAACCACAGCTCCATCACCTGGGTGGTGACCAGGAAGACCATCTCGCCGGGATCGTCGGAGAGGGTGTGCTGGAGGTGGGTGAGGACATCGGCCTTGACGTAGTCCTCGTAAGGGGTCGTGCCCTGGAAGTCGAGATGCGGGGTCTCGGGCTCGTGAGCCTCGTGGGACATCGCTGTCTCCTGCTGTGTACTCCGGGTAGCGGTCCGCCCCTGCCGTTACCGGCACGGGGGCCCCGGTCCCCACGGTGCATCCTGCGCAATCGTCCCCCACCGCCGCAAGGCCCGCCTGGTCACAGGCGGGCCCCGGAACGGGAAACGGCTCAGCCGAGGACCTGGGCCGCCGTCGGCGAGGAGTCCTTCAGGAACTGGGAGCAGCGCTCGTACTCCTCCTGCTCGCCGATCGTCCGCGCGGCGCGGGCGAGGGCGTGCAGGGCGCGCAGGAAGCCGCGGTTCGGCTCGTGCTCCCACGGCACCGGGCCGTGGCCCTTCCAGCCGTTGCGGCGCAGCGCGTCCAGACCGCGGTGGTAGCCCGTCCGGGCGTACGCGTACGACTCCACGACGCTGCCCCGCTCGTACGCCTCGTCGGCCAGCCGGGCCCAGGCCAGTGAGGAGGTCGGGTGCTGCGCGGCGACGTCGGAGGGCGTGGTGCCCGAGGCGAGCAGCTCGCGCGGCCCGGGGTCGTCGGGGAGGTGGGTCGGGGGCGGTCCCCCGAGGAGGTTCTCGTGAATGGACATGGGTCCAGTCTCGTACATCAGCGTGGTTCGGCGCCGGGAGGCCACGGAGTCTCCGTCCCCGGCCCCTTCCCGCGCTCCCCCCGCGGTTCCGTCTCCGCCTCCAGCGGTGGCACGGCCACGCTCCCGTGCGTATGGCACTCCGGGTGCCGGCAGTCCGGTGCGGGACGGCGTACGGTCGCCCAGGCGATGGCCGCTCCCACCACCAGGACGCCCGCGCACAGTGTCATCGCCCGCCGGAACGCGTCGTCGAAGGCGTCCGGCAGCCGGTACGCCTCCGGCCCCATCCCGGCGAGCAGCGGCAGCGCGGCCACCGCCACCAGGCCGGCCGCCCGGGCGGCCGCGTTGTTGATGCCGCTGGCCAGGCCCGCCCGCGCGGTGTCCACGGAGGCGAGGACGGTCGCGGTCAGCGGCGCCACCAGGGTGACCATGCCGAAGCCGAGCACGATCAGCGCGGGCAGCACCTCGGTGGCGTACGAGGCGCCCGGCCCGACCCGCAGCATGAGCAGCATCCCGGCGGCGCACAGCAGCGGTCCGACGGTGAGCGGGATGCGCGGGCCGATCCGGTCGCCGAGCTCGCCGGAGCGGGCGGAGAGCAGCAGCATCAGCGCGGTCGTGGGCAGCAGGGCCGTGCCGGCGGCGAGCGCGGACCAGCCGACGACGACCTGGAGCTGGAGCGCGGCGAGGAAGAAGAAGCCGCCGAACGCCGCGTACACGCACAGCGTGACCACGTTGACGGCCGTGAACTGGCGGGAGGCGAAGATGTCCAGCGGCATCATCGGGCCGGGGCGGCGCTTCTCCACGAGGACGAAGGCGACGGCGGCGGCCAGCCCGGCGACCGCGGCCACCGCGACGACCAGGGAGCCCTCACCGGCCTCGATCAGCGCGTACGTCACCAGCGCGAGGGCGACCGCGCCGAGCGCGGCACCGAGGACGTCGAACCGGCCCTCGGCCCTTTCGCCCACCGACTCCGGTACGTGGCGCACGGCGACGGGCGCGCACAGCAGGGCGAGCGGCACGTTGAGCAGGAACACCCAGCGCCAGCCGGGGCCGTCCACCAGCCAGCCGCCGACGAACGGGCCGACCGCCGCGCCGATCCCGCCGAAGCCGGACCACAGGCCGACCGCGCGGCCCCGGTCGTCGGGGTGGACGGAGGCCTGGATGAGGGCGAGCGAGCCGGGGGTGAGCAGGGCGCCGCCGACGCCCTGGAGCGCCCGGGACGCGATGAGGACGCCGGCGTTCGGGGCGAGGCCGCACAGCAGGGAGGCCGCGGCGAACCACAGCACCCCGACGACGAACACCTTCCGCCGCCCGAACCGGTCGCCCAGCGCCCCGCCGAGCAGGATGAGCCCGGCCAGCGTGACCATGTAGGCGTTGACGGTCCACTGCAGGGCGGCGAGGTCGGCGTCGAGATCGCGGCCGATGCGCGGGAGGGCGACGTTGACCACGGTGGAGTCGAGCAGCGCCATGCTCGAGCCGAGCACCGTGGTGAGCAGGATCCACTTGCCCTGCGGGGAGGACAGCCGGACATCGGGCATGGGGCGAGCATACGGAAGAGCCCGGCACCGCGGGCGGTACCGGGCTCCCGTGCTGCGGGCGGTTACTTGATCCGGGTGCCCGTCGAGCGCAGGTTCCGGCAGGCCTCCAGGACGCGGGCCGACATCGACGCCTCGGCCAGCTTGCCCCAGGTGCGCGGGTCGTAGGTCTTCTTGTCGCCGACCTCGCCGTCGACCTTCAGCACGCCGTCGTAGTTGCGGAACATGTGGTCGGCCACCGGACGCGTGAAGGCGTACTGGGTGTCGGTGTCGATGTTCATCTTCACGACGCCGTTCTCCAGCGCGGTGAGGATCTCCTCCGGGGAGGAGCCCGAGCCGCCGTGGAAGACGAAGTCGAACGGCTGGGAGCCGGCCGGCTTGCCGTACTTGGCGGCGACGCCCTCGTTGAGCTCCTTCAGCAGCTCGGGACGGAGCACGACGTTGCCCGGCTTGTACACGCCGTGCACGTTGCCGAAGGACGCGGCCAGCAGGTAGCGGCCCTTGTCGCCGAGGCCCAGGGCCTCCGCGGTGCGGACGGCGTCGTCGACCGTGGTGTAGAGGGAGTCGTTGATCTCGTGCGAGACGCCGTCCTCCTCGCCGCCGGTCGGGGTGATCTCGACCTCGAGGATGATCTTCGCGGCGCGGGCGCGCTCGAGGAGTTCCTGCGCGATGGACAGGTTGTCGGCGAGGGTCTCCGCGGAGCCGTCCCACATGTGGGACTGGAACAGCGGGTTGCGGCCGGCCTTGACGCGCTCCTCGGAGACCCCGAGCAGCGGACGCACGTACCCGTCGAGCTTGTCCTTCGGGCAGTGGTCGGTGTGCAGGGCGATGTTGACGTCGTACTTCTCGGCGACGATGTGCGCGAACTCGGCCAGGGCGACCGCGCCGGTCACCATGTCCTTGCTGTGCTGGCCGCCCAGGAACTCGGCGCCGCCCGTCGAGATCTGGACGATGCCGTCGCTCTCCGCCTCGGCGAAGCCGCGCAGTGCCGCGTGCAGGGTCTGGGACGAGGTGACGTTGATGGCCGGGTAGGCGAACTTCCCCGCCTTCGCCCGGTCCAGCATCTCGTTGTAGACCTCGGGAGTTGCGATGGGCATCTGTCCGCTCCTTATGCGTGCGGGTTGGCGTGCTGCGTACGGTCGGCCCTGACCTGGAACCTTGGATGCGACGTCATTGTCGGGCCCATCTTCCCAGACTTGTCCGGCTGGTCGACCGCGCAGCTCAAGTCGTTATGCCGGGTGATGCGGGACCGACGCGGCGCCGGACGCGCCGGACGTCAGTCGAGGCCGAGTTCGTCCTTGGAGTAGGCGAAGAGGTACGGCACCCCGGCGCCCTCGCGGATCTTCTCGTCGGCGCCGGTGGCCCGGTCGACGATGGTCGCCACGGCGACGACCTCGGCACCGGCCTCGCGCACGGCCTCGACGGCGGTGAGCGGGGAACCGCCGGTGGTGGAGGTGTCCTCGACGACGAGGACCCGGCGGCCCTCGATGCCGGGGCCCTCGACGCGCCGCTGGAGCCCGTGCGCCTTGGCGGCCTTGCGGACGACGAAGGCGTCGAGCCTGCGGCCGCGCGCGGCGGCGGCGTGCAGCATGGCGGCGGCGACCGGGTCGGCGCCCATGGTCAGGCCGCCGACCGCGTCGAACTCCAGCCCGTCGGTCAGGTCGAGCAGCACCTGGCCGACCAGCGGGGCGGCCTCGCCGTCGAGGGTGATGCGGCGCAGGTCGACGTAGTAGTCGGCCTCCAGACCGGAGGAGAGGGTCACCTTGCCGTGCACCACGGCCTTGTCCTTGATCTGCTGCAGCAGCGCGCCCCGTGTGCCTGGCGGCATTACTGCGTTGACGTCACTCATGGCAGCCAGCTTAGAGGCGGGTCCAGGTCCAGGTCGTCGAGGCCTCCAGCGGCTCCAGGGGGGTGACCAGGCGCGGGTGGCTGTTCAGGCCGTCGGGCGGGCCGGTCTGCGGTTCGACGCACACGGCCTCGCGCTGCTCGTCGTAGACCACGACCCACTCCTCGCGGCTGGTCACCTTCAGCTCCAGCCGTCCCGGCCAGGTGAGGGTGACGTCGACGCCGTCGGGCATGCCGAAGCAGTCGTCCCAGGGCCCGGGCTTGGGGTCGATCCGGTGGCCGGTGGGGAGGTGGTCCTCGCCGCGCTCCTCCTGCCAGGCCGGCGCGAAGTCGATCCGCACGTCCTCGCCGTCGCCGAGGGAGCGGTTGAACCAGGGGTGCCAGCCGATCTGCGCGGGGAAGGACGACTCGTACGTCTCCACGCTCATCGTCAGCGTCAGGGAGTTCTCGGTCAGCGCGATCTGCTGCGTGACGCGCCCGGGGTACGGCCACGGCTCGACGAGGTCGTACGTGAGCACGGCCTCGTCGGTGCTCGTGCGGGCGGTGCGCCAGGCGGCGTCGCGGGCGGTGCCGTGGATGGCGTGCGGCGGGGCGTTGAGCGGCATCTGCTGGACGGCGGCACCGTCCCGGAACCGGCCCTCACGGATCCGTCCGCACCAGGGCACCATCGGGAAGCACCCGAACCGGTCCCCCTGCCGCAGCAGCTCGACGCCCCCGACCCGCAGCCCTCCGACCCGCCCACCGTTGCCCGGCAGCACGGTCACCTCCGCGTCACCCGCGGTCAGCGTGATGTCTCCGTTACTCACGCCACGACCCTACTGGTGTGATCAAGAGGGCGTCGCCACGACGGGACGGCGGGACGGCGGGACGGCGGGCCCGGACCGTGGTGGTGAGGATCAGTGGCGTCTGCGGAGGGCCCTGATGGCGACCACGGCGGAGGCGACCGCCAGGGCCGCTGCCGGGGCGGCCCAGCGCAGGGGCGTGGGGGACACGACGGTCTGCGGGGCGGGGACGGGGGCGTACCGGCCGCGCGGCGGCGCGTGGTCCACCTCCTCGGCGCTGCGGCCGATCATCGTGCGCCGGGCATGGGCCGCCTCGGCGACGGAGTCGTCCTCGTCCTCGTCCCGCGCGTCGGGGTCGAGGGACGGAGCGGGGACCTCGGCGTCGAAGACGGACGGACCCTCCGCGTCCGGCACGGGCTCCGACGCGGGCGGTGGCGTGCTGTCCGCGTCCGGCGCGGGCTCCGACGCGGGCGGTGGCGTGCTGTCCGCGTCCGGCGCGGGCTCGGGGGCGGGCGGTGGCGTGTCGTCCCCGTCCGGCGCGGGCTCCGACGCGGACGGTGGCGTGTCATCCCCGTCCGG
This sequence comes from Streptomyces griseoloalbus, assembly GCA_014650015.1. Lineage (GTDB taxonomy): Bacteria > Actinomycetota > Actinomycetes > Streptomycetales > Streptomycetaceae > Streptomyces > Streptomyces griseoloalbus. Next base: position 231,523 of record BMUD01000007.1, on the reverse strand, counting down.
CGCGGGCCCCGACGCGGACGGTGGCGTGTCATCCCCGTCCGGCGCGGGCCCCGACGCGGACGGTGGCGTGTCATCCCCGTCCGGCGCGGGCCCCGACGCGGACGGTGGCGTGTCATCCCCGTCCGGCGCGGGCCCCGACGCGGACGGTG
>BMUD01000007.1:0-231276 GCA_014650015.1 Streptomyces griseoloalbus | reverse complement strand
TGGCGTGTCGTCCCCGTCCGGCGCGGGCCCCGACGCGGACGGTGGCGTGTCATCCCCGTCCGGGGTGGTCTCGAAGTCGGTGGTGGCCTGGGGTTCGAAGTCCCCCGCCGCGAGGAGTTCCGGCGACTCCGGTTCCGGTCCGGGCGACTCCCGTCCAGGCGACTCCGGTCCGGGCGACTCCGGTCCCGGCGACTCCGGTCCGGCGGCGGACTCGGTCGCCTCCGTCGCCACCGTGCCCAGGTTCTCCGCGAAACGGTTCAGCAGGCGTGACGCCGCCGCGGTCACCGCGTCCGGGGGGAGGTCCGTGACCCGGCCGTCGGCCGTCGCCGTGCCGTCGACGGTGAGGGTGGTGCCGCCGTCCGTGTCCCGCAGGCGCAGCCGCAGCGCCAGCTGCACCGAGCCGCTGCCGCGGGTCTCCACCGCGTCGCCCTCGACGGCGTAGGAACCGTCGTCCCGCGCGGACACCCGTACCGCCCCCCGGTAGGTCACCGAGTGGCTGCCGACGCGGACCTTCAGCCGGCCGGCGACGGGATCCGCACCGGCGTCGTGCTGGAGCCCGGGCACCGCCCGGGCGACCCGCGCGGGGTCGTCCAGCACCTCCCTGAGCCGCTCCACCTCGACCGGAACGAACACCTCGTGCTCCATGAGTGCCGAGCCTACCCAGGCGACGCCGGGCTGCACCCCCGTCGGCGGGAAGTCGCGGCGCGTCGGCCCGGGACGTAGTAAGGGGGCTCAGCCGGCATACCGGGGGTGTACCAGGGTCGACGGCGGCAGGCCGGGGACCCGGGTGCGCTCGGCGGCCCGGGCGTCCGCCGCGAGGGTGGCACCGGTGAGGGTGCGCGGGTGCGGCCCGGACGGGTCTAGGCGCGGCGCGGGGACGTGCCGGGCGGCCAGGACGAAGCCCCAGTCGCGGTCGGCGTGCGCGGTGTCCGCCGGAGCGCGGTCGGGGCCCGCGGCGAAACCCGCCTGCCGCCCGCGCGTGCGGTAGGCGGCGGTGCGCAGACCCGCCGCGCGGAGCGTCGCGTCCACCGTCCAGAAGTCGCGGGGCCGGGACGCCACCGCACCCCCGTGCACCGTGAGCCGTCCCCGCGGTGCCAGCACCCGCCGGGCCAGCCCGTAGAACTCCTGCGAGTACAGCTTCGTACTCGCGGTGATGCCGGGGTGCGGCAGATCCGAGACCACCACGTCGTACGCCGTCGCGGGCGCCCCGCGCAGCCAGTCGAAGGCGTCCGCGGCGGTCACGCGCACGCGCGGGTCGTCGAGCGCGTGCGCGTTCAGCGCGGACAGCGCCGGGTCCCGGCGCGCCAGCCGCACCACGCCCGCGTCGAGTTCGACGACGTCGACCCGGTGCACCCCGGTGTGCCGCAGCACCTCGCGGACGGCCAGCCCGTCACCGCCGCCGAGGACGAGGACGCGGGCGTGCGGCCCGTACATCGCGGGGTGCACGAGCGCCTCGTGGTACCGCAGTTCGTCCCGGCCGCTGACCCTCAGCCGCCCGTCGAGGAACAGGTTCAGGGGCCGTCCGTCCCGCCCGCCGGTGAGCAGCACCTCCTGGACGTCGGTCTGCACGGCCACCCGTACGTCCGGGCCGTACATGGCGTGCCGGGCGGCCCGTTCGAAGTCGTCGACGAGGACGGCGGCCGTGGCGAGGATCACCAGCACGCAGACGTTGGCGGCCACCAGCAGCCGGCGGGCGCGCCGCGTGAGGTCCTGCCGGAACAGGCCGAGGACCAGCGCGCCACCGACGACCGCGTTGACGGCACCGGTGATCAGCGCACCGGTCAACTGGCCGAGGAACGGCAGAAGGAGGAAGGGGAAGGCGAGCCCCCCGACGAGGGCGCCCACGTAGTCCGCGGCGGACAGGTCGGCGATCGCGCCGCCCGCGTCCTGCCGGCGGATCCGCTGGATCAGTTCCATCAGCAGCGGCACCTCGGCACCGATCAGCAGCCCGGTGGCGAGGGAGAAGGCGACCAGCAGACAGCGCGGGCCGTTCGCCCACACGCCGCCCCAGTCCCCCGTCCAGGCGAACACGGCGTACAGGGCCATCGCACTGCACCCGCCGACCAGGGCCAGGGTCGCCTCGACGGCGCCGAACCCGGCCGCCGCATGCCGTCGCAGCCGTTTCGCGGCCAGGGATCCGAGGCCCATCGCGAAGACCATCACGGACAGTACGACGGACGCCTGGGTGACCGAGTCGCCCATCAAGTACGTGGCCAGCGCGACGAGTTCCAGCTCGTACACGAGTCCGCAGGCCGCGCAGACGAACACGCCCGCGAGGACCAGGAACCGCCCGGTGTCCTGCCGCACGGGAAGCCGCACCGGGCTGTCCGCGTCGCCGCCGGTGCCGCCCCGCCCGTCCCAGGACTGCGCGGAGCCGGGTGGGGCGGGGGCCTGCGGTTCGATCACTCCAGCGACGTTACGTCACACCCCGAGCGCACAACGTCACCCACACGCGTGATGTTTGTTCACACCCGCCCCGCGCCGGTCTGCGCGGCCATGCGCACGCCCACCTTGGTCCGCGTCACCACCAGTTGCCCGTCCTGCGGATAGGCGTGCCAGGTCCGCCAGTGGACCTGCCCCTCGTGGCGCTGGGCGAGCATCGCCGTGAACGCGTGCGGACTGCCCGGGAAGACCCCGACGAGACCCTGCGGATGGTCGGAGACCAGAGCGAGCAGCTCCTGGGCCCGGCCGGCGAAGGAACCCGGGGAGAGAACCTCCACCCGGGCCGCGAACTCGTACTCCCAGTCCCCCACCCGCTTCGCCACGCCCAGCGGGAGCGGCGTACTGCTCCCCGGAATGCACGCCACCGTCTCCGAGCAGAGGCCCCGCTCCTCCTCCACGAGGACCTGGTGGGACGCGCCGAGCAGCCTCAACTGGAGCTTGGTGCCGGTCAGTTCCAGATCGAGCGTGGCGAGCGCGGGAAGCGGCTCGCGTCCCAGGGCCCAGGCGAGGTCGGCCGCGCGCGTGTCGGAATAGGCGGTGTTCAGGGTCGTGAGCATGGATCGGCTCCGCAGGCACACAAGGAGAGGGAGATATGGGTCCGCGCACCCCGGCCGCACCGGGGAACTGGACCCGTCAGCCCGGTCGCCCGGCCTGCAGAAGGGTCCGCGGGGAGTCCGAGGGCTGCGTTGGCGATTTATAGGGAATCATGAACTGTGGCGCTACCACAGCGTTTTTACCCAACTTCGTGGGCTTTCCATCCCCTGGGGGGCTCCCCAGCTCAACTGTTCCACCCCGGCGTACGCCCCGAGGGGACGGCCCACTCCGCCGCGCCGCACCGCGCGCCCACCCCACCCGGAACCGGACCCACCACCACCGCTTCACACCACAGCGGGGCCCGCCCCAGGTGCGGACCCCGCTGTCGCGGATGCGTCATCTCCCGAAGTGGAGGCAGGCTGCCCGTGTCAGCTGCCGCCCCCGCATCCGCCGCCGCCTCCGCAGGACGACCCGCCTCCGCAGGACGAGCCTCCGTCGGAGGACGATCCGCAGGACGTTCCGGCGGCGGCTCCGCCGCCGGCCCACCAGCCGCCGTCGCTGCTCCTGCTGTGACGGCCCGCGGACGATCCCGCCGGCCGGCGCGCCGACCGGCGGGCACGCTTCACGACGACCCCGACGACCAGGGCGAGGAGCACAACCAGGATGATGCCGATGGTCATGGCGTCATCCTCCTTTCGTTCCCCCGTGAGTCAGCAGGAGCGGCCCCCGTGGGCGCCCCGCTCACGTGTGTGACCGGGAGATGCCCTCCGCCCGCGCGGCCCAAAGCAGAGTTGAGGAAGTCCAGAGCTTCGGCGCAGGATGACCGGCATGACCTCCAGCGCGCGCCCCCTCCTGAACCGCCGGCTCGCCGAGTTCGGGACGACGATCTTCGCCGAGATGTCCGCCCTGGCCCTGCGGACCGGATCCATCAACCTGGGGCAGGGCTTCCCCGACACCGACGGCCCCGAGGAGGTCAGGGAGGCCGCCGTACGGGCCCTGCGGGACGGCCGCGGGAACCAGTACCCGCCGGGGCCCGGCATCCCCGAGCTGCGCACCGCCGTCGCCGCGCACCAGCAGCGCCGCTACGGCCTCGCCGTCGACCCCGACACCGAGGTCCTGGTCACCGCGGGCGCCACCGAGGCGATCGCCGCCGCGCTGCTCGCGCTGGTGGAGCCCGGCGACGAGGTGATCGCCTTCGAGCCGTACTACGACTCCTACGCGGCCTGCATCGCCATGGCGGGCGGCACCCGCGTCCCGGTGACCCTGCGCCCGCGCGACGGACGTTTCCGCCTCGACCTCGACGAACTGCGCGACGCCGTCACCGACCGCACCCGCCTGCTGCTGATCAACACCCCGCACAACCCGACCGGCACCGTGCTCACCCGCGAGGAGCTGACGGCGATCGCCGAGCTCGCGGTCGAACGCGATCTGCTGGTGGTGACCGACGAGGTCTACGAACACCTGGTCTTCGACGACGCCGAACACGTCCCGCTGGCCACCCTCCCGGGGATGCGGGAGCGCACGGTGACCATTTCGAGCGCGGGGAAGACCTTCTCCTTCACGGGCTGGAAGGTCGGCTGGGTTACCAGCGCCCCCGATCTCGTCGCCGCCGTCCGCTCGGCCAAGCAGTACTTGACGTACGTCGCCTCCGGGCCCTTCCAGTACGCCGTGGCCGAGGCCCTCGCGCTGCCGGACAGCTACTTCGAGGCGTTCCGCGCGGACATGCTGGCCAAGCGGGACGTACTGGCGGCGGGGCTTGCGGACGCCGGGTTCGCGGTATTCCGGACGGCGGGCACCTACTTCATCACCACCGACATCCGCCCCCTCGGCGAGAGCGACGGCTTCGCCTTCTGCCGTGCCCTGCCGGAACGCGCCGGGGTCGTCGCCATCCCAAACGCGGTCTTCTACGACCACCGCGAGGCGGGCGCCCCCTATGTCAGGTTCGCGTTCTGTAAGCGCACCGAGGTGCTGGCAGACGCGGCGGAACGGCTCCGCATGGCGTTTACGCACTGACCGCTGCCCTACAGGGCCGGTCGTCGCATGCCTCTCCTCATTGCCTGCCGTACCTCACACGCCCGGAACTCGCGTCGGAGGCGCCATGGAGCGGCTGAATATTCTGACCGATGTCAGGAGCGCTCAGGTGTCATAGACGGTGGAGCGATGCCCGACGTGTACGACCCACACCACCAGTTCGCCGTTGTCGATTGTGTAGATCACGCGGTAGTCGCCCACCCGGAGACGGCGGCGGTCGGGCTGGGAGACGAGGGCCGTGGTGTTGAACCCCGTCGGGTCGCTCTCCAGCTCAGTCAGCTTGGCCAGAATGCGGAGGGCCATGTCTCGCGGGACCTTGCGGAGTTCGGCCTGAGCCTCGGCTCGGAAGACGGCGCGGTACTTACTCACTGCGCGCCAGCGTCTCCCTCATGATGTCCTCGATCGGGATACCGCGCGCCGGGTTGGTCATGCGCTCGTCGATGATCCGGTTGATCTCGCGCTCTTCCCACTCCTGGTACTTGCGCAGCACCTCGATGGACACCACGGCGGCGACCTGCTTGCCCCGCCGGGTGATGACGGTAGGCACGTCGTCCCGGTCGGCCCGCTCCACGACCTCGGCCAGGTGTGCCCGGACATCGCGGATGGACTCTATCGGCATGGGCTGTGTCATGCGCCCAAGAGTACCGAGTGCCTCATGTGTACACAACGGCTCACTGTCGCTCGGGGGGTGTAGCCCTCGGACCCGCACGAGAATGAGTGTGTGAACGCGGAGTCGGCTGGGTGACCGGTACCGCAGAACTCGTGACCGCCGTCCGCTCCGCCAAGCAGTTCCTGACGTACGTGGCCTCCGGGCCCTTCCAGTACGCGGTCGCCGAGGCCCTGCGCCTTCCGGACTCGCACTTCGAGGAGTTCCGCGCCGACATGCGGGCCGAGCGCGATCTGCTGGCGGGCGGCCTGGAGCAGGCGGTACAACCGCCCCTTGACCACCCGGACCAGCCGTGCCTTCTTCGCCCACTCCACCAGCAGTCCCAGCCGCGGCAGGTCCGCCGAAGAGCGCACACCCTCGATCCTGTCGCCGGTGCCGAGTACGTCCACCAGCTCGCGGGCCTCCGCCATCCGCAGCCGTCCCGTCGCCGTCACCTGACGGCCGCCCTGCCCCGCCCATTCGGCCAGTCCCCGCAACTGCTCCACGGTCGTCGACGCCTCGGCTCGTCGGCGCAGTTCGTCGTCCGGGGGAAGCATCACGGGCAGTTGCGGCTCGGCCCGGGCCCCGTCGGACAGCGCACGGCCGGTCAGCCGCCGTTCCATGATCGCGGCAAGAGCCTGCTGATCGTAGGCGACCTCCCCGCGCTGCGCTCGGTCCGCGAAGCGCTGAAACGCCGCCCCGTCCTGGATGTGCACGCCCTGCTCCGCGGCCGTCATCGCCCAGAACTTCGCCAGTCCCCAGCGAGTGCGGTCCGTCATCGCCACCGGATGCTGTATCGCGACCCTGTCGACCGCGGCAAGGGAGTCCTGGAGTGAGGGGCCTCGCGGGTCCGCCAACTGCGCGGCGTGCAGATAGCGCAGTAGCGTGCGCAGTGTGCCCGGGGCGTCGGCGCGTTCCTCCCCGGGAAGCTCGGTGACCTGCTGGGGAAGCCAGGAGAGCAGCACCTCCTCCACATGGCGCGGCTCCCACAGCCCCAGTCGGCCGTCGGCCGTCGCCAGGTGCCGGTAGTCCAGCGCCGCCTCGGCCAGGAACCCGTCCACCTTCGTCAGCGGGCGTCCGCCTCGGGCTCCGGGCGCGGGAGTTCGTCGAGGTCGAGGGTGAAGGTGCGGCCGTCGGCCAGGGGGATGGGGAGCTTGCCTGTGCCGTACGCACGGGTGTGCGCCGTGCTGTAGCCGCTCGTGGTGGGCTCAGTGTGCAGGACGACTTCGCGGGCGTAGGGATCCACGACAAGGTAGACGGGGATGCCGTAGCGGCCGTACTTCGCGGTGCAGTCGTCGTAGTCCTTGCGCGCCGAGGAGGTCGAGACGACTTCCGAGATCAACAGGACGTCTTCGAAGCTGTAGCGCTTGCCCTCCTTGCGCGCGTCCTCGCGCAGGATGGCCAGGTCGGGAGCGGAGTTCTCGTCGGCGGGGAAATCGATGTAGACGTCGGAGGTGACCTTCGCATGACGGCCGAGGGCGGCGGCCGAGTCGATCTGCATCGACCTGATGGTGCTCGAGTGCTCCTCGCTCTGCGGGGTCATGATCACCTTTCCGTCGGCCCCGAACAGGACCGTGTACCCCTTGGGGAACTCGGTGCGCACGATCGCGTCGACACTCATGAACGGTGCTCCTTCCCGTGTGCGGTCAGGATACGGCGGACAGCGCCCTGGCACCGAGCAGGCGCTACAACGTACGTCAGGTACTGCTTCGCCGAGCGGACGGCCGCGACCAAACCAGGGGCCGCCGTGATCCAGGCGACTCCTCGTTCACACACCTATTGTCGCGGTGTCGTGTCCGAACCGGGTTCACAGCAGCAGTTCCTGACCTACGTCTCCGCGGGCCCGTTCCAGTACGCGGTCGCCGAGGCCCTCGTCCTGCCCGAGTCGTACTTCACCGCGTTCCGCGCGGACATGCTCTACGACCACCGGGAGGAGGGCGCCCCCGGCGGCCCTGCTCTTCAGCCACGAGAGGAGCGTGGACTGCGGAATCTCCAGGTGAGAGGCTGTTTCCGCGGGCGTCAGAAGCCCGTCTTCGAACCGGTCGGCCATGCCCCACCTCCTCCGTCTGTCGTGTCCACCGGCGGATCTCGCATCGTCGCGCATCAAGTCTCCCGTTCGGGGACCGATCGCACACCCGACCATCTGCTCAGCCGACCGCACGAAGAAAACCCCCGGCGAGACGGCCTCGGCAGTCCCGGCAGTGTCCGGGGTGCGGTGCGCGGAAGGCGCGCTCGCAGCCGTCGCAGGTCTGGAAGGGCTGTACGTCCGGGCGGTCGGGGGTCGGTGGGAGTGGCACCGGGGGCGGCGCGGGCAGGGGCGTTTCGCGGAGGCGGAAGGCGAGGATGCCCGCCGGGCGGGCCAGGAAGCGGTCGGGGAGTCGTGCCGTGAGCGTTGTGGTGATCTGGGAGGGGGCGACACCGGCCGCCAGCCACTTGGTGACGGCCGGCGCCAGACGCACGGCCTCCCGCTCGGACAGGACGAGACGCGGATCGACGCGGCGGAGGGAGGTCAGCACGGCGACCGCCTGCGGGTCGGCGTCGGCGAGTGACACCGGTTCTTCCGGCTGGTCCGGAGTGGGGACGGGCTCTGCGATGCCCTCGGCCGGGGGCGCGTTCCGGGGCCGGGGCTTCGGTGGTTCCGGGAAGCCGTCCAGGTCCGTGTCGCTGCCGGGAACGTCGTAGAAGTACGTCCGGGTGCGGATCTGCCCCGAGGGCAGGCGCTCGCGGCGACGCTCCAGGTACCCGGCGGCTTCCAGCTCCCGCAGCGCCCGCGAGATCAGGATCTCGCCCTCGGTGAAGTGCGCGCACAGGGCGGCGATGGTCACGGGGGTGCCGGTGGGCAGGGAGAGGATGTAGACCGCGACGCCGACGGTGACCGCGCTGCCGCGCCGCTGGGCGAGGACGTTGGAGATCACCGTGAAGTCGGCGGTGAGCCGGGTGCGTACATGGATCACGCCGGAAGTCGGAGCTCCGGCGTCGGCGCGCAGGCGCGCGTTAGACTGCGAGTCAGCCATTGGGAAGGTTGTGCTTCCTGATAGGTCAGGCCCTCGTTCGGGATTGCCGTCCCGGCCGGGGGCCGTATTTGTTTGTGGTTGTCGCGGCGAACGTAACCGTCCGCGTCCCGCGCCTGCAAGCCGGTCACTCGCACGGGTGACGCGGGCCTTCCGGCGGGGAGGGTGGGTGGGCGGGTAGTTCTTTCTCCCGGTTCTTTGGGGAGGTCAGTGGCCCACCGGACCCTCGCGGACGAGGGTTCGGTGGGCCCGGAAGACGGGCGGCGACCGGAGTCCGGCCCACTCAGGGACGGTGGTGTTCCGCCTTCAGCTCACCTATGAAGGCGCCCCAGGAAGCGGCTTCGAAGCACAGCGCCGGACCGTGCGGGACCTTGCTGTCACGGACGGGGACGACGGCCCGGAACCCGTCGGCCACCTCCACGCAGTTGCCGCCCTCCTGATTGCTGTAGCTGCTCTTGCGCCACACGGCGGCGCTCAGATCGGGACGGGACTCTCGCTCCACGGTTGTAGCCCTCCATCGCAGATCGGATCATGTCGAGCGACATGAGCGGGGGCAGGGCATTCGCCCGTAGCCGATCGTAGGTCACTGTGAAGCGCTTGACCTCGGCCGGATCCTCGATGAGTTGGCCGTAGTGCGCACCCTCCGTGTAGGCGACTTCGGAGCCGTCCGGCAGCGTCAGCACTGTCAGGGAACCACCCATCGCATCGTGCTCACCCTGGTCGAACGGCAGCACTTGGACGGTGACGTCGTGGTCCGCTGCCACACAGAGCAGCAGTTCCAACTGTGCTTGCATCACACCGCACCCGCCGATCGGACGCCTGAGGACCGCCTCGTCGAGCACCACCCACAAGTCCGGCCGGTCGGGCGAAGCGAGCCGTTCCTGTCGCGTCATGCGGACGGCGAGCCGTTCTTCCAACTGCTCGTCGCCGCTGAGCGTCAGGCCGACGCTCAGCACGGCTCTCGCGTAATCCCTGGTCTGCAACAGACCGGGCACCACATGCGCGGCGTACTCATGGATGGCCACCGCCCGCTCCGAGTACTCCATGAACTTCCGCGACCAGTCCGGGAACGCCTCCCGGTACACGTACGGCCAGAGCTCGACGAGCAGATCGTCCGCACCGAGGGCGGCATCCAGCGCACGCGCCAGCTCCAGCGTCGGCTTCGCTCCCGACGCCCGCTCGATCTGCGTGATCCGCGTGCTCACCACGTGCGTCCTGGCGCCGAGCTCGGCCTGGGTCAGCCCGGCCGCCGTACGGAGCCTGCGCACCCGCGCGCCGAACAGGGCGGCCATGGACGCGCTGGGGTCAATTGCGTTGGCCAAAGCGTCACTTCCGTTCCTTATGGCCTGAAAGGTAATGCTGCGCCACCTGTTGAGCGTAGGGCGATCGGACGATCCTTGAGCACGGAATGTGATGACTCGTGTACGCCGCGAGACGTCTGTGCTCGACACGCAAGGACGGAAAGCCGTGCTGACAGGAACGACCACCCACGAAGACGAGCCGCGACCGAGCACCGCCCCCGTCGCCGCGGCGGCACGCGAACAGTTCGCCTGCTCACCGCGAGGCGCGCAGCTCGCCCGGCGTCGCGCTGTGCGATGGATGGAGGAGTGGGGCCACCCGCCGGCGTCCGACGCGTCGTGCACGGTCGCCCTCGTCGTCGGTGAACTCGCGGCGAACGCCGTGCGGCACGGCCGGGTCCCCGGACGGGCCTTCGGCCTCCGGCTCTTCCTCGACGAGAGGGCGGGCCTGGTACGGGTCGAGGTCGCGGACGCCGCCTCCGCGAAGCGGCTTCCCGCCTCCACGCCCACGGCCCCTCCGGAAGGTGAGTCCGGCCGTGGGCTGCTCCTGGTGGAAGCGCTGGCGGTGCGCTGGGGGTCGACACCTCGCCACCCCGTGGGCAAGACGGTGTGGGCGGAGGTGCCCACCCGGACGCCGACTCACCTGTAGACCGACTCGGTCGCCACGGCACGGCACACGAAAGCCCGGCCCTCGGACAGCCACCGGTGATGGCCGTCGCCCAGGGCCGGGCATTTGCTACGGACGCCGCGTACGTTTCCGTACCCGCCGAACGCCGTGCTCGGGACGCCCTACTCGTCGTCCTCGGGCTTGTCCGCCTCGTTGATCTCCTGTTCCAGGCCCAGCTGCTCGACGAGCCACTTGTCGAACTCGATCGCGGCCCGCACCCAGCTGACCGTGGAGGAGACGAAGTGCTCCAGGCTGACGCCCATGCCGATGAGCATCTGCGCCTCACCGATGAGACGGACGGTGCCGTCGTCATGGGTGTGGGTGTACACCTTGGGCCACAGGGTGCGCCGGTTCCAGTCGTCGATGGACTCGAGCAGCTGCGGCTTCTCGTCGATCTTGTGGGGGCGGTCGTAGAACGTCCGCACGGAGAAGATCTGCTGGTCGCCTTCCCCACGGAACATGAAGTAGGTGCGGAACTGCTCCCACGGCGCCGCGAGGTCACCCTCGTCGTCGACGACGTACTTGAGCTCCATCTGGTCGAGGAGCTGCTTCACGAGGTCCTGATCCGGGACGACGGGGCCCGCCGGTCCTTGCGGCTGCGGCTCGGGCTGGCCCCCGAAATTCGGAATCGAGGACGGGTCGATGGTCACCGTGATTTTCCCTTCGTACGGATCCCGCCATCCTCCCCCATGCGGGGAGGGGGGTGGCAAGCCCCGACGGGCCTGTCAGCCGAGGGCTGACTCGATCCGGTCAATCCCGGGGTACCCGGTGCGGGACGGGCCCAACGTCCACGGGGACGTCGGGCCCGAAATCCTATGATGTCACTCAGAGTGACTTCCCGGTGGCGGGGCCCACGAGGAGGCCGTTCTCGAAGCGGTCCACGCGGACCGTGTCGCCGTCCTTGATCTCGCCGGAGAGGATCTCCCTGGCGAGCCGGTCGCCGATGGCGGTCTGCACCAGGCGGCGCAGGGGCCGGGCGCCGTAGGCGGGGTCCATGCCCTCCTCGGCCAGCCAGGCCAGGGCCTCGGGGGTGATGTCCAGGGCGAGGCGGCGTTCGGCGAGCCGCACGGCCAGGCGGTCGGTCTGGAGCTTCGCGATGCGTTCCAGTTCGGGCTTGGTGAGCGCGGAGAAGACCACGAGGTCGTCGAGGCGGTTGAGGAACTCGGGCTTGAAGGAGGCCCGGACCACTTCCAGGACCTGCTCCTTCTTCTCCGCCTCGGTGCTGATCGGGTCGACCAAGTACTGGCTGCCCAGGTTGGAGGTCAGCACCAGGATGGTGTTGCGGAAGTCGACGGTGCGGCCCTGGCCGTCGGTGAGCCGGCCGTCGTCGAGCACCTGGAGCAGGATGTCGAAGACCTCGGGGTGGGCCTTCTCCACCTCGTCCAGGAGCACCACGCTGTACGGGCGGCGGCGGACCGCCTCGGTGAGCTGGCCGCCCTCCTCGTAGCCGACGTAGCCGGGGGGCGCGCCGACGAGGCGGGCGACGGAGTGCTTCTCGCCGTACTCCGACATGTCGATGCGGATCATGGCCCGCTCGTCGTCGAAGAGGAAGTCGGCGAGGGCCTTGGCCAGTTCGGTCTTGCCGACGCCGGTGGGGCCGAGGAAGAGGAAGGAGCCGGTGGGCCGGTCGGGGTCGGCGATCCCGGCGCGGGAGCGTCGTACGGCGTCCGAGACGGCCCGTACGGCCTCGGTCTGGCCGATGAGGCGCTTGCCGAGCTCGTCCTCCATGCGCAGGAGCTTCTGGGTCTCGCCCTCCAGCAGGCGGCCGGCCGGGATACCGGTCCAGGAGGCGACGACGTCGGCGATGTCGTCGGCGCCGACCTCCTCCTTGACCATGGTGTCCTTCGCGGCCCCGCCGGAGGCGGAAGATGTCAACGCCTCCTCGGCCTCGGAGGCGGCCTCCAGGTCGCGCTCCACGGCCGGGATCTCGCCGTACAGCAGCTTGGAGGCGGTGTCGAAGTCGCCGTCGCGCTGGGCGCGTTCGGCCTGGCCGCGCAGGTCGTCGAGCTTCTCCTTCAGCGCACCGACCCGGTTGAGGGACTGCTTCTCCTTCTCCCAGCGGGCGTTGAGGCCGCGCAGCTCCTCCTCCTTGTCGGCGAGGTCGCGGCGCAGCTTCTCCAGGCGTTCGAGGGAGGCGGCGTCGGTCTCCTTGCCGATGGCCAGCTCCTCCATCTTCAGCCGGTCGACGGCGCGCTGGAGTTCGTCGATCTCGACGGGCGAGGAGTCGATCTCCATACGGAGGCGGCTCGCGGCCTCGTCGACGAGGTCGATGGCCTTGTCGGGGAGGAAGCGGGAGGTGATGTAGCGGTCGGAGAGGGTGGCGGCGGCCACGAGCGCGCTGTCGGCGATCTGGACCTTGTGGTGGGCCTCGTAGCGGCCCTTGAGTCCGCGCAGGATCGCGATGGAGTCCTCGACGGTCGGCTCGGCGACCAGCACCTGCTGGAAGCGCCGTTCCAGCGCCGGGTCCTTCTCGATCCGCTCGCGGTACTCGTCGAGGGTGGTGGCGCCGACCATGCGGAGTTCGCCGCGCGCGAGCATCGGCTTGAGCATGTTGCCGGCGTCCATCGCCGAGTCGCCGCCGGCGCCCGCGCCGACGACCGTGTGCAGTTCGTCGATGAAGGTGATGATCTGGCCGTCGGAGTCCTTGATCTCGGCGAGGACCGTCTTCAGGCGCTCCTCGAACTCGCCGCGGTACTTGGCCCCGGCGACCATGGCGCCGAGGTCGAGGGCGACGAGCCGCTTGTCCTTCAGCGACTCGGGGACGTCGCCCTTGACGATCCGCTGGGCGAGCCCCTCGACGACGGCGGTCTTGCCGACGCCGGGTTCGCCGATGAGGACGGGGTTGTTCTTGGTGCGGCGGGACAGCACCTGGACGACACGCCGGATCTCCTGGTCCCGTCCGATGACGGGATCGAGCTTGCCCTCGCGGGCGGCGTCGGTGAAGTCGGTGCCGAACTTCTCCAGGGCCTTGTACTGGCCCTCCGGGTCGGCGGTGGTCACCCTGCGTGCTCCCCTCGCCTTCTGGAAGGCGTCCTGCAGCTTCTTCGCGGTGGCGCCCTGCCGGGAGAGCACCTCGCCGGCGGCTCCGCCCTTGGCGGCGATGCCGATGAGGAGGTGTTCGGTGGAGAGGTACTCGTCGCCGAGGTCGCGGGCGCGGGCCTGGGCGTCCGCGATGACGGCGAGCAGCTCGCGGTTGGGCTGGGGCGGTGCGACGGTGGACCCGGTCACGCTCGGCAGACCGGCGAGGACCCGCTCGGCCCCGGAGCGTACGGCGGCCTGGTCGGTGTCGACCGCGGCGAGCAGGTCCGTGATGTTCTCGTTCTCCTGCCCGGCGAGCAGGGCAAGCAGCAGATGGGCGGGGGTGAGGTCGGGGTGCCCCTCGGTCACGGCCCGGTTCCCGGCGGCGTTGATCGCTTCCCGGCTCCGGTTGGTCAGCTCGGCGTCCACGTTCGCGTTTCCCTCCTTGGTGACCTTTCAGCGGCCTTCGTGGCTGACTCGGTCAACGTACACAAACTTGAGTCTATTCCACTCAAGGTGTGGGCCGGGAGGGTCACACCGGCTAAGTTCCGGTCCATGGCCACCACGTACTCCGTAGATCCGGGCGATCCGGACGCGTCGTATCTCAGCTTCTGGCGCGAGAAGCACCTGTGCACACTGACCACCCTCCGTCCGGACGGCACGCCGCACGTCGTGCCGGTCGCGGTGACCTACGACCCGGAGGCACGGCTGGCCCGGGTGGTCGCGAACAAGTCGAGCGCGAAGGTGCGGCACGTGCTGGCGGCGGGGCCGGAGGGCGCGGCCGTGGCGGCGTGCCAGGTGGACGGCCGGCGGTGGGCGACCCTGGAGGGGCGGGCCGTGGTCCGCACCGAAGCGGAGCGCGTCGCGGAGGCGGAGCGGCGGTACGCGGAGCGCTACGGCCGGACGCCGTCGCCGAATCCCGCTCGGGTGGTCATCGAGATCGCGCTCACGCGCGCCATGGGGCGAGGGTGAGGCCCGAGGGGCCGTTCACTCGCCGAGCCACTGTTTTTCAGCCATAGCGCGATCTGGCCAATACCCGGGAATTCCCCGCAAAACTGCAGCGGCGTCACCGTGTTCAGGTCACGGTGACGCCGCTGCGGGGGGAAGCACCTGAGCGATCTGTTACGACGGGGGAATCGCGTCAGGCACTGCGGGGGGTGGCAGAGAAGGTCCGGGGGGCAGGGGAGTCGGACTCCACCTGCCGGTGGTCCCGCTGGTCCAGGTTCACAAAGATCATTCCGTACCGGATGGCACACCGCACGGGCTTCGGCGCCCCCCGGGGCCGCCGCAGGCACCGGTACGCCCGTACGTCCCCGTCCTCGTCGCGGGTGACGACGACCGGCTCACCGAAGACGGTCACCATCAACGAGTCACCGCTGTGGGGGATGGCGGTGACCAGGTCGATGAAGTGCCAGCCGGACCGGTAGGCGGTCGCCATCTCCCTGCGGAAGGAGCGGTCGTCGGGTGGAGTGGTCACATCAACGCCCCGAGTCGACGACGATCGACGGCCAGTGGCTGTCGGCCTGTGTCCCGCTCTTCGCGTCGGAGTAACCGCTCAGCGCTCCGAAGGCCGCGACGGCGGAGAGGGCGGCTGCGAGCACCGAGCGAAGCAGTCTCTTGCGCATAGTCGGCTTCGTCCTCACGTGAAAGTCTCCTCGTTCCCCCGTCAGATAAGACGATGGCTCATTCGAACACGTCATGGCCACACAATCGGTGCATCATGTTCCTGCATGTTCAGGACCCTGGGGGGTGGAGATTTCGTGGCAAATCAGACTAAGGCGGAGCATCCCCATGCGGTCACGGAACTGTGCGAGGCAGGCGGCCGACTTTATGCCAACGCCCTGCGTGTGGGGAGGGTCGCACGGGAAGAAGCGGAAGCCGCCCCCTGCCTGAGGGAACTCGCCCTGCTCCACCCCGACCCGGACGACAAGAACTGGCTGCGCCCGGTGCCGCCGGCGGTCGCCCTGGCCCAGCGCCTCCACCCCATCGAGCGCGACATCGCCGAACGCCGGCGGCTGTCGGTCCGGCTCGCGGACGCCTTCGAGCCGTTCATGGCCCTGGGCACCCAGGCCGTGACCAGTGAGAACTCGATCACCGTGCTCGAGGGCAGCGAGCGGATCAACGCCGCGCTCGACCTGGCCGTCACGCAGTGCCGCACCGAGATGCTCACCATCCAGCCCAGTGACGACCGCTTCTCCGAGCGCAGCATCATCCAGGGACTGGAACGGGACAAGCCCCTCATCGAACGCGGCGTGCGCATCAGGACGCTCTATCAGCACACCGCCCGCTACAGCCCGGAGAAGCGGGCCTACGTGGAGCAGCTCTCCGCGGGCCGGGTGGAGTACCGGACCATCGACGAGGTGGTGGAACGCCTCATCGTCTGCGACGAGTCGGTCGCCTTCATACCCACCCGGGACGACCAGCAGGTCGCCCTGGAGATCCGCCAGCCCGGCCTCGTCCGCTACCTGATCAAGGTGTTCGAGTTCATGTGGAGCCGGGCGGTGCCGCTGACCGCCGGCGCGCCCTACGAGACCGCCCCCGGCGGCATCACCGACATCCAGCACTCCATCGCCAAACTCCTCGTCGAGGGCCACGTCGACGAGGCCATCGCCCGCCGGCTCGGCATGAACGTCCGCACCTGCCGCGCCCACATCGCCAAGCTCGCCGCCACCCTGGGCAGCGGCAGCCGCGCCCAACTGGGCTACCTCATCGCACAGTCGGGGATCCTGCAGCAGGAGGAGTGAACCGGGAGCGAGCCACGCGGGAGCGAGCCACGCGGGAGCGAGCCACGCGGGAGCGGCGACGCGCACGACGACGCCCTGCGGGCGCCGGGCGGGACCGGCCCGGACCTGTAACACCCGGACCCTCCGGCAGGGCCGCACACCGGCCCGTACGACCGTCGAGGCCCGGCCCGCCGACCCCGGCCCCTGTGCGCCCCGGCCCGCCGACCCCAGCCCCCGTCCGCCTCGGCCCGCCGCCCCCGGCCCTCGACGCCCCGGACCGGCCGACACCCGTCACACCGCACGCCCCCGAGCGCACCCCGCGTCACCCGTCACACCGCACGCCCCCGAGCGCACCCCGCGTCACCCCTCACACCGCACGCCCCGAGCGCACCCCGCGTCACCCCTCACACCGCACGCCCCGAGCGCACCCCGCGTCACCCCTCGCACCGCACGCCCCCGAGCGCACCCCGCGTCACCCGTCGCACCGCGCACCGCGCGTCACCCCTCACACCGCACGCCCCCGAGCGCACCCCGCGTCACCCCTCACACCGCACGCCCCGAGCGCACCCCGCGTCACCCGTCACACCGCGCACCGCGCGTCACCCGTCGCGCCGCGCGACCCCGGGCAGCCGGAGCCGGGCCCGGCCCGGCCCGGCTCGGGCGCCTCACCGGACGTCGCCGGATCCCTGATCCGGAAGCGCGTGGGACACCTGCGCGGAGCGGCGCGGGCCGTCCAGACCGGCCTGCGCGATCCGGACACCCAGCTGGGTACGGCTTACCGCGCCCAAGGTCTCCGACAGCCGGGCGATGTGGGCCCGGCAGGTGCGCACGCTGATGCCCAGCCGCTCCGCGATCACCGCGTCCTGGTGGCCCTCCGCCAGCAGCGCGGCGATGGACTGCTCACGGTGCGAGATGCCCTCGATGCCCGTGTCGGGCAGCGGGGCGGTGAGCGGGATGGCGAGCCGCCACAGGCGGTCGAAGACGGTGCCGAGGTACTCCACCAGCGCCGGGTGCCGCAGCTCCAGCGCCATGGTGCGCTCGGCGTTGGCGGGGACGAAGGCCACCGTCCGGTCGAACAGGATCAGCCGGTCGATCACCTCGTCCAGCGTGCGCGCCTCCACCGCGTCGCCCATCAGCTCCAGATAGGTGAACAGCCCGTGCCCGTGCCGGGCCACATGCGTGTACAGGTCCCGCATCCGCACCCCGCGGCCACGCAGCGCCATCGCCCGGTGCAGCCCCTCCGACAGCTCCGCCTCGCGCCGGATGCCGCCCGGCTGCACGGTGAGCACCTCGGTGGTGCACGCCTGCGTCGCCTCGTCCATCGCCGCCTGGATCCGGGCCAGCCCGTCCAGGACCCGGATCGCCGGGCCCTCCGCGGCGGGGGGCGAGGCGGGCACGCGGTGGCCGAGACCGGCGTACCACTCGAAGGCCTCGACGGCCGAGCCGACCCGGCTCTGACTCGCGCTGATCTCGTCGTACATCCCGCGCAGCAACCGGGTCATGACCTCCTGCGGTGGGGTCGGCACCAGCCAGTCCATGTCGTCGGGGTCCGGGTGCAGCAGGGCCAGTTCCAGCAGGCAGGGCACCGGCCCCGCGTCCCGGCGCGGCAGGCGTCCGCGCCGCACGGCCCGGGAATACACACGATCCCCGGCCTCGCACAGTCGGTCAGCACCGTGTGGATGCTCGTCCGTCCCGTGCCCGGCCATCGCCCATCCCACCCCCGGTTCAGCCACTTTCCGCAGCGCAACTATGCGCGGCCGGAACCGGCTGTGCAACACACCTCCGCCCGGTGCCGGTCGGGAAACCGGCGAGGTGGCCGAATATCGCCGGGCAGGCTACTTCAGCTTGATCGCCGCACAGGCCGCCTTGAACTCCGCGGTGCAGATGTCCGACACCTCGTAGATCCTGTCGGCGATCACGGTGTCCGCGATGTTCTCCTTGGTCAGCGCGACCACGGGCACCAGCTGCGCCGGGATGTCCTTGGTGGTGGGACTGTCCACCCGGTCGCGGGTCAGCGCGTCGAACTGGATGTCCCGGCCCTGGACCTTGGCCACGGCCATCTCGGCGGCGCTCTCGGCCTCCTCCGGGTAGGACTTGTACACGCTCATGTACTGCTCGCCGGTGAGGATCCGCTGCACCGCCGGGAGCTCCGCGTCCTGGCCGGTGATCGGGGGCAGGTCGGTCACGCCGGCGGCTTTGAGCGCCTTGACGATGCCGCCCGCCATGCCGTCGTTGGCGGAGTAGACCGCGTCGATGTTCTCCGCGCCGATCGCGTTGATCGCCTCGGTCATGTTGGCCTGGGCGTTCTCCGGCTTCCAGTCCTTGGTGTCGAAGGACTTGGAGATCGTCACCCTGCCCTTGAGCTCGGACATCGCGCCCGCCTTGAACTGCTTGGCGTTCGGGTCGGTCGGCGAGCCGTTCATCATCACGACCTTGTCGGTGATGCTGAGGTCGTCCCCGAGGGACTCCAGCAGGGAGCGGCCCTGCACCTCGCCGACCAGCCCGTTGTCGAAGGAGATGTAGGCGTCGATCGGCCCCTCGGCCAGCCGGTCGTAGGCGATCACCGGGATGCCCGCGTCCTTGGCCTTCTGCACGCCGTCCCCGATGGCGTGCGCGTCGACCGCGTCCAGCACGATGACGTCGACCTTGCCGTCGATCATCTGCTGCAGCTGGGTCGCCTGCTTTCCGGCGTCCGCCTCGGCATTGGCGTACTCGACGCTGCCCTTGCCGTTGGTGAGGGCTTCCACCCGCGACTTGAAGATGGGGTAGTCGAACTGCTCGTACCGGGTGTTGGCCTTCTCCGGGAGCAGCAGCCCGACGGTGATGTCGTCCCCCTTGGCCGGGCTCGCGTCGTCGCTGCTCCCCGTCGCGCTGAGCACGCCGCAGCCGGCGAGCATGACGGACATCGAGGTGGCGGCCACGGATATGGCGATACGACGCATGCGGGGGCTCACTTCAGGTGCGTTCCGGACGTGGGCACAGCTTTGTGGCCCATGTGACTGAAAAGCCAACGCTTCAGCCCCCACCGACGTCAAGGGCAACCACTTAACGAGATGGACACAGCACCGTGCGCTGAACTCGCGAGGAACATGCGGACACCCTGAGCACATCCTGCGGACACGCGGACACACCGTCGCCACAGATGTGTCGCCGCGAAAGGGGCGGGGCCCGGAGGATTCGGTGAACCTCCGGGCCCCGCACAGCACTTCACATCCGCGGTCAGTCGGACTGCTGCCGCTTCGGCCTCCACACCACGAGTGCGCTGGTCTGCTGCACTTCCTGGTAGGGGACCAGATCGCGGCGGTACGAGGCGTGCACCGCGGCCTCGCGCTGCCGCATCGCCGCCGCCGCGCCGTCCAGGGCGTCCTGCATCTCGGCCACGCGGGCCTGGAGGGCGGCGACCTGGTTCTCCAGTTCGATGATGCGCTTGATCCCGGCCAGGTTGATGCCCTCGTCCTGCGACAACTGCTGGACCTGACGGAGCAGTTCGATGTCACGGGCCGAGTAACGCCGGCCCCGGCCGGCCGTGCGGTCCGGCGACACGAGCCCCAGCCGGTCGTACTGACGCAGCGTCTGCGGGTGCAGGCCTGAGAGCTGGGCCGCCACCGAAATGACGTAGACCGGGGTGTCCTGGGTCAGTTCATACGGATTACGTCGACGGCCGTCCATCCGAAATCAAGCTCCCTTCGCGGCCTGGAACAGCTCCGCCCGCGGATCCTCGTCCGCGGTCGCCTCGCGATACGCCTCCAGCGCGTCACGAGCCTTCCCCGTCAGGTCCTTGGGAACACTCACCTCCACGGTGACCAGCAGATCGCCGCGGGTGCCGTCCTTGCGGACCGCGCCCTTGCCCCGGGCCCGCATGGTGCGGCCGTTGGGCGTGCCCGGCGGCAGCTTCAGCGTGACCGGGGGGCCGCCGAGCGTCGGGACCCGCACCTCGCCGCCGAGCGCCGCCTCGGCATACGTGACCGGGACGGTGATGGTGAGGTTGTCGTCCTTGCGGCCGAACACCGGGTGGGTGCCGACGTGCACGACGACGTACAGGTCACCGGCGGCGCCGCCGCGCTCGCCCGGCGCGCCCTTGCCGCGCAGCCGGATCCGCTGGCCGTCGCTGACACCCGCGGGGATGCGCACCTGCATGGTCCGCGAGGACTTGGCCCGGCCGCTGCCCTTGCAGATGTCGCAGGGCTCCTCCGCGATCAGACCGCGGCCCTTGCAGTCGGGGCAGGGGTCGGTGAGCGAGAAGCCACCGCCGGAGCCCCGCGCCACCTGGCCGGTGCCGACACAGGTCGGGCACACGCGCGGTGTGCCGTTCTTGTCGCCGGTGCCCGAGCAGGCCTTGCAGGGCGCCTGCGACGACATCCGCAGCGGGACGGTCGCGCCCTCGATCGCCTCGGTGAAGCTGAGCGTCACCTCGGACTCGATGTCCTGGCCGCGCCTCGGCTGCGTGCGCGTGGTGCCCGCGCCGCCCCGGTTGAACAGGCCCCCGAAGACGTCACCGAGGCCGCCGCCGAAGCCGCCGCCCGCCTGCTGGCCGGCCTGACCGCCGAACAGGTCGCCCAGGTCGAAGTTGAAGGAGCCGCCGGGGCCCGCGCCCGGCCCCGGACGGAAGCCGCCGTTGCCGAAGAGCGCGCGCGCCTCGTCGTACTCCTTGCGCTTCTTGGGGTCACCGAGGATGTCGTTCGCCTCGGAGATCTCCTTGAACCGCTCCTCCGCCTTGACGTTGCCCTTGTTGGCGTCCGGGTGGTACTCGCGGGCGAGCTTCCGGTACGCCTTCTTGATCTCGGCCTCGGTGGCGTCCTTGGGGACGCCGAGGACCTTGTAGTAGTCCTTCTCGATGAAGTCCTTGGTGCTCATCCCCGACGCCCCTCCTTCCCTGCGTGAGTGTCGACGTCAGCCCTCCTCCGGGCCACCGCTCTCCTTGTCCTCCGCCGTGTCCGCCTTCGCCTCGGAGCTCTCCTCGGCCGGCTTGACCGTCTGCGCGCCCGGCTGCGGCTCGGCGACGGCCACCCGCGCGGGGCGGATGGTGCGCTCGCCGATGCGATACCCCGGCTGCAGGATCGCCACGCAGGTCGTCTCGGTGACGTCCGGCGCGTAGCTGTGCATCAGGGCCTCGTGGATCGTCGGGTCGAAGGGCTCGCCCTCCTTGCCGAACTGCTGCAGGCCCATCTTGGCGATGATGGTCTCCAGCGACTCCGCGACGGACTTGAAGCCGCCGACCAGCTCGCCGTGTTCCCGCGCGCGGCCGACGTCGTCGAGCACGGGAAGCAGCTCGGTCAGGAGGTTCGCGACGGCGATCTCCTTGACCGCGATGCGGTCGCGCTCGACCCGGCGGCGGTAGTTCTGGAACTCGGCCTGGAGGCGCTGGAGGTCCGCCGTGCGCTCACCGAGCGCCGTGCGGGTCTGGTCCAGCTGGGCCACCAGGGCCGCGTCCTGGCCCGTGTCCCCGGCCGGGGCCGCCCCCTCCTCCGCGGAGGGGGTGGGGGCGGCCTTCGGCTCGGCGTCGTCGGAAGGGGCGCCGGAGGGGACGTCGGGCTGCTGCGACTGCTGCTCGTCGAAGCCCGGGGTCTCCTCCGTCACGCGGCACCGTCCTTGCGCTCGTCGTCGACGATCTCCGCGTCGACGACATCGTCGTCGGCCTTGGCCTGACCGGCACCGGCACCGGCGGACGCGCCACCGGCCGCCTGGGCGCCCTGGGCGTCGGCGTACATGGCCTGGCCCAGCTTCTGGGAGACGGCCGCGACCTTCTCCGTGGCGGTGCGGATCTCGGCGCTGTCCTCGCCCTTGAGCTTCTCCTTCAGCTCGGCGACGGCGGCCTCGACCTCGGTCTTGACCTCACCGGGGACCTTGTCCTCGTTGTCCGCGAGGAACTTCTCGGTCTGGTAGACGAGCTGCTCGCCCTGGTTGCGGGACTCGGCGGCCTCGCGGCGCTTGTGGTCCTCCTCCGCGTAGCGCTCGGCCTCCTCGCGCATGCGGTCGACCTCGTCCTTCGGCAGCGAGGAGCCGCCGGTGACGGTCATCTTCTGCTCCTTGCCGGTGCCGAGGTCCTTCGCCGTGACGTGCATGATGCCGTTGGCGTCGATGTCGAAGGAGACCTCGATCTGCGGGACGCCGCGCGGCGCCGGGGGCAGACCGGTCAGCTCGAACATGCCGAGCTTCTTGTTGTACGCCGCGATCTCGCGCTCGCCCTGGTAGACCTGGATCTGCACGGACGGCTGGTTGTCCTCGGCCGTGGTGAAGATCTCGGAGCGCTTCGTCGGGATCGTGGTGTTGCGCTCGATCAGCTTGGTCATGATGCCGCCCTTGGTCTCGATACCGAGGGACAGCGGGGTGACGTCGAGCAGCAGGACGTCCTTGACCTCGCCCTTGAGGACACCGGCCTGGAGAGCGGCACCGATCGAGACGACCTCGTCCGGGTTGACGCCCTTGTTGGCCTCCTTGCCGCCGGTCATCTCCTTGACGAGCTCGGCGACGGCGGGCATACGGGTGGAGCCACCGACGAGAACGACGTGGTCGATCTCGGACAGCTGGATGCCGGCGTCCTTGATGACGTTGTGGAACGGCGTCTTGCAGCGCTCGAGCAGGTCCGCGGTCAGCTGCTGGAACTGGGCGCGGGTCAGCTTCTCGTCGAGGTGCAGGGGACCCTCGGCGGACGCGGTGATGTAGGGGAGGTTGATCGAGGTCTCGGTGGACGAGGACAGCTCGATCTTGGCCTTCTCGGCGGCCTCCCGCAGGCGCTGGAGGGCCATCTTGTCCTTGCCGAGGTCCACGCCGTGGCCGGACTGGAACTGCTTGACCAGGTAGTCGACGACGCGCTGGTCCCAGTCGTCACCACCGAGGTTGTTGTCACCGTTGGTGGCCTTC
Source organism: Streptomyces griseoloalbus (assembly GCA_014650015.1). Taxonomy (GTDB): domain Bacteria; phylum Actinomycetota; class Actinomycetes; order Streptomycetales; family Streptomycetaceae; genus Streptomyces; species Streptomyces griseoloalbus. The sequence continues at coordinate 208,045 of BMUD01000007.1, read as the reverse complement.
ACCTCGACGACACCGTCGCCGATCTCCAGGAGGGAGACGTCGAAGGTACCGCCACCGAGGTCGAAGACGAGGATGGTCTGGTCGTCCTTGTCGAGGCCGTACGCCAGCGCGGCGGCCGTCGGCTCGTTGACGATGCGCAGCACGTTCAGACCGGCGATCTCGCCGGCTTCCTTGGTCGCCTGGCGCTCGGCGTCGTTGAAGTACGCCGGGACGGTGATGACCGCGTCCGTGACCTTCTCGCCCAGGTAGGCCTCGGCGTCGCGCTTCAGCTTCTGCAGCACGAAGGCGCTGATCTGCTGCGGGTTGAAGGGCTTCCCGTCGAGCTCGATCTTCCAGTCGGTGCCCATGTGACGCTTGACCGACCGGATGGTCCTGTCGACGTTCGTGACCGCCTGACGCTTGGCCACCTCGCCGACCAGCACCTCACCGTTCTTGGCGAAGGCGACGACGGACGGCGTGGTCCTGGCGCCCTCGGCGTTGGTGATGACGGTGGGCTCGCCGCCCTCCAGAACGCTGACGACGGAGTTAGTCGTGCCCAGGTCGATGCCGACCGCACGTGCCATTTCGATTCCTCCAGCTGACTTGAGTGGAACGGACTCAAGCATGCATGACGCCCGGCGCAGGGTCAACAGAGCTGAGTCGAGCAGACTCAACTCTTATCCGTTCCTAACACGCAACTGGGTCGTGACCTGCGGCGATGCATCGGAAGATCGTTGGCGAGGACGAAAAACGGGGGTGACGGGAAGGCGTACGAGCACCAGGACGACCACCGCGGCCACCGCCGCCACCCACAGCACCGCACCCCCGGACATCCGTCCGGTGTGCGCCCACACACCCACCAGTACCCCGCCCAGCGCTCCGGCGCCGAGCAGCACGGTCACCGCGCGGGGGGCGAGCCCGAGCCGCCGCAGCCGGTGCCCGAGATGGTCCGGCCGCCCGCGCGTCACGGGCCAGCGGGCCAGCCGCCGCCCGAGGACCACCAGCACGGCGTCGGCACACGCCACGGCGGTCAGGGCGAACAACACCCCGGCGCCGACCCCCATTCCCTGCCCTGCCCGCGCGAACACCGCCGCCGAGGCGATGACGAACCCCACGAAGAGCGAGCCGCCCGCCCCGAGGGCCGCCCGCGCGGGATGCCAGTTGTGCAGGAGGAACCCGGTGAGCGCGGCGGCCAGGACGCTCAGCAGTACCGCGATCCCGTCCATCAACTCGACCGCCGCGCAGGCCGCCACCCCGAAGGCGGTCACCGCCCCCACGGTGCCGGCCAGCCCGTCGGCGTGGTCGAGCCCCCGGAAGGCGACGGTGACGGCCGCGATCCACCCCACGGCGAGCACCCCGCCCGGCACCCCGGTCTCCCCGTACGGCACGACGAACGCCGCCGCCACGGTCGTACCGGCGAGCGGGACCCACCACCGCAGCCGCCACAGATCGGCGGCGAGCCCGATGACTCCGACACCGGCCCCGGCGGCCAGCAGCGACCCGACGCCGGTGCCGAGCGGGGCGGCCCCCACCCGGTCGCCGACGCCCGCGACCAGCCCGGTGGTGAGCGCGACGGCCATTCCCCCGGACAGCGGCACCGGCCATCGCCGCCTGCGGTCCACGATTTCCAGGCGCAGGGCGGGGACCCGCAGCAGCCCCGTGAGGAAGGCGGACAGCAGCAGGGCGATGGCGGCGGCGACGATCCCATAGAGCACGGATATAAGTTAGGTGCATATGGAGCGATTTAGCGTGAATAACACGATCGAATCCCGGACGCCATCCGGGACTCCCCCCTGATTGCCGGAGTAGGCAACCCTCAGCGATTCAGATCACCCCGTGCCCGGCTACAGTGCGGCCGAAGATGGGGGTAGTCTCGAACGGACTGCATAAGTTACCGCTTAGTAATCTCGGGGAAGCCGTAGTGGAGCCCCGACGTATCCCCTCGCAGGCCCGAGGAGCCCCGAAATGCAACTCGCCGCGATCATCGTGTCGATGGTCCTCATGGCAGTCGGCGTCGCCCTGTTCGGCCGTGCCATCGTGCAGATCTTCCGCTTCATGACGCTCGGCCAGCCACTGCCGGCCGGGTCGCGGACCAACGACCCCGTGCTGCGCACCATCACCGTGGCCAGGGAGTTCCTCGGCCACACCAGGATGAACCGCTGGGGCGTCGTCGGCATCGCGCACTGGTTCGTGGCGATCGGCTTCTACACACTGCTCCTGACCATCGTCAACGCCATCGGCCAGCTGTTCCGGGCCGACTGGGTGCTGCCGGTCATCGGCAACTGGGCGCCGTACAACGTCTTCGTCGAGTTCATCGGCACCATGACGATCGTCGGCATCCTCACGCTGATCGCCATCCGGCAGCTGTCCCGGCCGGACAAGCCGGGCCGCAAGTCCCGCTTCGCGGGCTCCAACACCGGCCAGGCCTACTTCGTCGAGACCGTCATCCTCGTCGTCGGCGTCTGCATCTTCATGCTGCACGCGCTCGAGGGCGCGCAGCACCATGTGGACGGCTACGAGGCGTCGTTCTTCATCTCCTACCCGGTGGTGTCGTGGCTGGAGGGCATGGACGTCTCCACGCTCCAGAACCTCACCTACTTCTTCGCGGGCCTGAAGATCGCGACCTCCTTCATCTGGATGATCACGGTCGCCCTCAAGACCGACATGGGCATCGCCTGGCACCGCTTCCTGGGCTTCCCGAACATCTGGTTCAAGCGCAAGGCGAACGGCGACACCTCGCTGGGCGCGCTGCTGCCGATGACGAGCGGCGGCAAGCCGATCGACTTCACCGACCCCGGTGACGACGACGTCTTCGGCGTCTCCCAGGTCGAGCACTTCTCCTGGAAGGGCCTGCTCGACTTCTCCACCTGCACCGAGTGCGGACGCTGCCAGTCGCAGTGCCCCGCCTGGAACACCGGCAAGCCGCTCTCCCCCAAGCTGCTGATCATGTCGCTCCGCGACCACGCCCACGCCAAGGCCCCCTACCTGCTGGCCGGCGGCGGCAAGACCGTGGAGGGCGAGGAGAAGGCCTCCGAGGAGCAGCTGGCCGGCGTGCCCGCCGCCGCCCTCGCCGAGGCCGAGCGCCCGCTGATCGGCACCGCCGAGGAGAACGGCGTCATCGACCCGGACGTCCTGTGGTCCTGCACCACCTGCGGCGCCTGCGTCGAGCAGTGCCCCGTCGACATCGAGCACGTCGACCACATCGTCGACATGCGCCGCTACCAGGTCATGATCGAGAGCGCCTTCCCCTCCGAGGCGGGCACGATGCTCAAGAACCTGGAGAAGAAGGGCAACCCCTGGGGTCTGGCCAAGAAGCAGCGCCTGGAGTGGACCAAGGAGGTCGACTTCGAGGTCCCGGTCGTCGGCAAGGACATCGAGGACCTGTCCGAGGTCGAGTACCTGTACTGGGTGGGCTGCGCGGGTGCGCTGGAGGACCGCGCCAAGAAGACGACCAAGGCCTTCGCCGAGCTGCTGCACATCGCGGGCGTCAAGTTCGCGATCATGGGCGGCGACGAGAAGTGCACGGGTGACTCGGCACGGCGGCTGGGCAACGAGCCGCTGTTCCAGGAGCTCGGCATGGAGAACGTCATGTCCCTCAACGCCGCCTTCGGCGAGGAGATGGACGACGACGGCAAGGTGACGGAGGAGTCGAAGAAGCCCAAGTCGGCGAAGAAGATCGTCGCCACCTGCCCGCACTGCCTCAACACCCTCGGCAACGAGTACCCGCAGCTCGGCGGCGACTACGAGGTCATCCACCACACCCAGCTGCTCCAGCACCTGGTGGACGAGGGCAAGCTGATCCCGGTCACCCCGGTCGAGGGCCTCATCACCTACCACGACCCGTGCTACCTGGGCCGCCACAACAAGATCTACACGCCCCCGCGCGAGATCATCGGCAAGGTCCCGGGCCTGCGCAACGAGGAGATGCACCGCCACAAGGAGCGCGGCTTCTGCTGCGGCGCCGGCGGCGCCCGGATGTGGATGGAGGAGCGGATCGGCAAGCGCATCAACAACGAGCGCGTCGACGAGGCCCTGTCCCTGAACCCGGACATCGTCTCCACCGCCTGCCCCTTCTGCCTGGTCATGCTGACCGACTCGGTCAACGGCAAGAAGAACGACGGCAAGGCCAAGGAGTCCATCCAGGTCGTCGACGTGGCCCAGCTGCTGCTGCAGTCCGTCAAGACCCCGGCCGACCCGACGGGCGACGAGGAGAGCGAGAGCGCTCCGGAGCCGGAGCCCGTGAAGTAACGCCACGACACGAGGACGAAGGGGCCGCCCACTCGACTCGGGCGGCCCTTCGTCATGCTCCCGTCGCCACGGCCCCTTCGTCAGGCTCCCGTCGCCACGGCCCCTTCGTCAGGCTCCCGTCGTCGTGTTTCTCCGCCATGTTCACGTACAACCCTCCGGCCCTGTCGCAGGTCTCTTGATCGGCGATCACCCGTGAACCCCAGGACAACTCAGGGCGAACACGGGTGAGACATCGCCCCAGACCCGTGGACGACCGTTCCCGGCGGCCGTCCCGTACACGCCAGGAGACCCACTTGCGCAAGAACCTCCGCACAGCTCTGGCGACCGCCACCGCGGCCGCACTCACCGGCGGGCTGCTCGTCGCCATGGCCGGACCCGCGGCCGCCGCCCCCGGCACCGAGGGCGACTTCAACGGCGACGGCTACCGGGACATCGCCGTCACCGCGCCCCTGGCCTCCGTCGGCGGCAAGGCCAAGGCCGGCGCCGTCACGATCCTCTACGGCTCCCCGAACGGCGCCGGCGCGGCGAGAACCCAGACCCTCACCCAGAACAGCACGGGCGTCCCCGGCGCCGCCGAGACCGACGACCAGTTCGGCTCCCACACCGCGCCCGGCGACTACAACGGCGACGGCTACACCGACCTGGCCGTGGGCGCCCCGGGTGAGGACGCGGGCGACGACGCCAACGGCGGCACCGTGGTCATCCTGTGGGGAGGCTCCGCCGGCCTGTCCGGCGGCACCACCGTCTCCGACCCCTCCCGCTCCAGCCACGACTGGTTCGGCCAGGTCGTCGCGGCCGGCGACTACAACGGCGACGGCCGAGACGACCTGGCGATCGCCTCGGACGTCAACAAGGTCGACATCTACCGCGGCGGCTTCACCAAGTCCGGCTCCACCGGCGGCCGTTACACCGTCACCACGCCCATCCTGGCGGTGAAGGGCATCGACATCTTCAACCTCACCCCGGGCGACATCGACACCGACGGCCGCACCGACCTGGTCGTGGACGGCTACGAGGGCGACAGCGACGGCGAGTACTCGTACAACGCCAACTACTGGCTGCCCGGCTCCTCCTCCGGCATCACCACCTCGGGCGCCCAGAAGCTCCCCGCCGGGGTCATCTCCGACATCGGCGACGTGGACGGCGACGGCTACGGCGACATCGTCATCGGCAACCAGTGGGACGCCGGCACGAACAGCGCCGGCACCGCCAAGGGCGGCGCCGTGGAGATCGTCTACGGCACGTCGTACGGCCCCGACGGCGCCGCCGAGACCATCAGCCAGAACACCGCCGGCGTGCCCGGCAGCAACGAGACCGGTGACGGCTTCGGCTACGAGGTCTCCCTCGGCGACATCAACGGCGACGGCCACGACGACCTCGTGATCGGCGCGCCGGGCGAGGACCTGGACGGGTTCGAGGACGCGGGCATGGTCTCCGTGATCTACGGCTGGAGCGGCGGCCTCTCCGAGACCGGCACCCAGGCACTGCACCAGGACACCCCGGGCGTCCCCGGCGGCAACGAGGCGAACGACGGCTTCGGCGGCGAGGTCTTCCTCTCCGACGTCACCGGCGACGGGAAGGCCGACCTGACCGTCGGCTCGCCGGCGGAGAACAACTCCGACGGCTACGCCGTCACCTTCAACTCCGACGGCACGAAGATCGACACCACCGGCCGCGGCATCGGCCTGACCGCCGCCGGCATCTCGTCGGCGGGCTACCCGATCTTCGGCTTCCACATCAACGGCTGAGCCGCCCAGGCCTCTTGAACGACCCGCGGGCCGGGACCGTCCACCAGGGACGGCCCCGGCCCGCGGCGCACGAAAATCCCACACACCACGCACGCGAGGCCTCTACACTCCGACGCAGACCATGATCGACAACAACCGAACCTCCGGGTGAACGGGCGTCCCACGCACGGCAGGACGCACCGGGCGAGACCCCGGGGACGGCGGCCTCCGGTCGCCGCGCGGCACGACGGCCGGCGCGACGGCCGGCGCGACGGCCGGCGCGACGGCCGATCCCCCGCCGCTTCGGGCCGGGCAGCCTCGGCCGGTCCCGCACCCATGGCGCGTTCGGCGCCCACCTCATCGACCGGACCGGCCGAACGGACTGACCCGGCACAACCGGTACAACCGGCACAACCGGCTGACCACACAGGAGAGCGCATGCGCACACGCACCACCGCCACCGCCCTGGCCGTCACCCTCCTGACGACGGGCCTGACCCCCATACTTCTCCTCACCCCCGCCTCCGCCGCCGCCGCCCGGCACGCCGACGACTTCAACGGAGACGGCTACCGCGACCTCGTCACCGCCGCCCCCATGGCCACCGTCGACGGCAAGGACTACGCCGGCGCCGTCGTCGTCCACTACGGCTCGGCGAACGGCATCACCGCCACCGACCGCACCGTGATCACCCAGAACAGCGCGGGCGTCCCCGACAGCGCGGAGGAGCAGGACGAGTTCGGCCGGACCACCGCCTCCGGCGACCTCAACAACGACGGCTACGCCGACCTCGTGATCGGAGCGGACCGCGAGGACGTCGGCTCCGACGCCGACGGCGGCTACGTGGCGATCGTCTGGGGCGGCGCGAACGGCCTCTCCGGCGGCCTGAACATCCCCGACCCGGCCGTCTCCGCCCACGACGGATTCGGCTCCTCCCTCGCCGTCGGCGACTTCACCGGGGACGGCCGCGCCGACCTCGCCGTCGGCAGCTCCGGCAAGGACGTCTGGATCCACGCCGGCGGCTTCACCAAGGCCTCCGGACCCGCCTCCCGCCAGGAACTCGTCACCGACCTGCAGACCGGGTCCATCAACCTCTACGGAGCCCAGTCCCTCGCCGCCGGCGACGTCAACGGCGACGGCACCGACGACCTCGTGATCACCGGCACCCACCACCCCGACGACTTCACCTACGACGACGGCCAGCTGATCTACCTGGGCTCCGGCTCCGGCCTCACCCTCCAGACCGTCCTGAAGAGCGGCGCCTGGCGCACGGCCACCGTGGGCGACCTCAACGGCGACGGCTACGACGACGTCGTCACCGGCGCGGCCCCCGACACCGCCCGCCCGGGCGACGGCGGCTCGATCAGCACCTACCTCGGCAGCGCCTCCGGCGTGCGCGGCACGCCCCAGCGGACCATCGACCAGGACACCGAGGGCGTCCCCGGCGCCTCCGAGGACGACGACTGGTTCGGCCACGCCCTCGCCACCGGCGACATCAACGGCGACGGCTACGACGACCTGGCCGTCTCCGCCAACTACGAGGCCGTCGGCACCGTCACCCTGACCGGCAGCGTCACCGTCCTGCGCGGCTCGGCCACCGGCCTGACCACCACCGGCGTCCAGTCCTTCACCCAGGACACGGCCGGCGTCCCCGGCGCCGCCGAGGCCAACGACCACTTCGGCTCGGCCGTCCGCCTCTCCGACCTCACCGGCGACAACAGGGCGGACCTCTCCATCGGCGCCGACGGGGAGAACGACGCCGACGGCGCCCTGTGGAACCTGCGGGGCGCGTCCAGCGGCGTGACGACGACCGGCGCGGTCCTCTACGGCCCGGCCTCCTCCGGCGTCTCCACGTCCGGCTCCCCGCGCCTGGGCTTCTCGATGCTGCAGTGATCGACGGCACGGCAGCCAGGAAGGACGAGGAGCTGACTGTCCCTTAGGGGATGTCACAGCTCGGCCGCAAAGCCGGGCCCGAAAGCCGGGGCCCGGCACGTCACCTCGCGGGACCAGGTACGTTCGAAGGCGTGGCTGGATTCAGGATCGGACGCGGCCGGAACAACAACGGCGCTCCTCACGCGCGACCGCAACACCCCCCGCACGGACAGCAGACGCCGCCGGGGCCGTCGTACGGCTACCCGCAGCCGCCGCAGCCGTACCCGCAGCAGCCGTCGTACGGCGGCGGTGGCGGCGGCCCGTGGCCGCACGCGACCGGCGGCCACGGCGGTCACGGCGGTCACGGCGAACCCGAGTACTTCGGTGACGGCGCGTACCCGCCCGGGGCCCACGGCGGCCCCCAGGGCCCGCACGACCCGTACGCGGCCAACAACCCGGGCCACACCCAGGCCTTCTCCATCGGCGAGGACCCCTACCAGCAGGGCGACACCTACCGTGCCGGCTCGGCCCCGGCCCCCGGACCGGTCGGCCCCCGCCTGCGCTGGAAGGACCTGCTCAAGGGCATCGTCCTGTCCCCGGCCCAGACGTTCCTGCGGATGCGCGACTACACGATGTGGGGCCCCGCCCTCATCGTCGGCTTCCTCTACGGCCTGCTCGCCGTCTTCGGCTTCGACGGCGCCCGCGCGGACGCGATCAACGCCACCCTGGCGAACGCCGTCCCGATCGTCCTGACGACCGCCGTCGCGATGGTGCTCAGCGCGTTCGTCCTCGGCGTGGTCACCCACACCCTGGCCCGCCAGCTCGGCGGCGACGGCGCCTGGCAGCCCACGGTCGGCCTCTCCATGCTGATCATGTCCATCACGGACGCCCCCCGCCTGATCTTCGCCATGTTCGCCGGCGGCGACGCCGCCTTCGTCCAGGTCCTCGGCTGGGCCACCTGGGTGGCGGCCGGCGCCCTGCTCACCCTCATGGTCAGCCGCTCGCACGACCTCCCCTGGCCGAAGGCCCTGGGCGCGTCCGCGATCCAGCTGATCGCCCTGCTGTCGATCGTGAAGCTGGGCACGTTCTGACCTCTCGGCCGTCAGCGGAAGGGGGCTCCCGGTCCGACCGGGAGCCCCCTTCTCCGTGTTCGCCTCGTTCTTCCTGTCCCGTCCCTCTTCTCAGAACTGCTTCTCGCCGCCGTCGACGTACAGGGTGGTGCCGAGCATGAAGCTGCTGTCCGCGGAGGCGAGGAAGGCCACGGCGGCGGCGACCTCCTCCGGGCGTCCGATCCGGCCGACCGGCACTCCCGTCGCGAGATCCGCCTTGACGGCCGCCGCGTTCTCCTCTCCGACGGCGGTGTCGATCCCGGGGGTGTCGATCGCGCCCGGCGAGACCGCGTTGACCCGGACGCCCCTGCCCTTCAGCTCGTTGGCCCAGGTCCGCGCGAGGGACCGGACCGCGGCCTTCGAGGCCGCGTACAGGCCGTAGTCCTCCCAGCCGTCGTCGGCGCGGACGGAGGCGTTCAGGATCACCGAGGCACCGTCGTTGAGCAGCGGCAGCGCCTTCTGCACGGTGAGCAGCGTGCCCCGGACGTTGACGCCGAAGATCTGGTCGAACTGTTCCCCGGTGGCCTGCGCCAGGGGCGCGAACGTGGCCGAGGCCGCGTTGGCGAACACCACGTCCAGGCCCCGCCCCCGGTCACGGACCGCGTCGTACAGCCGGTCAAGATCGGCCGGCTCCGCTATGTCGCCCGGCACCGCGGTGACCGCGGAGCCGATCGACTCGACGGCCCGGTCGAGCACGTCCTCGCGCCGGCCGGTGATGAACACGTGGGCCCCCTCGGACACCAGCCGCGCGGCGGTGGCCAGGCCGATCCCGGTGCCGCCGCCGGTGACGACGGCGGTCTTGCCTTCCAGCTGTCCCATAGCCTGAGCTCCCAAAACTTAGATACCGATCGGTGCAGAATAGAACCGTAGCACTTCTGCACCGATCGGTATCGAGGAGGTAGGATGGGGCTGTGGAGATCACCCGGAAAGCGCCGCTCGGCCGGCCCAGAGGCTTCGACGCCGACGAGGCCCTGGAGCGGGCCATGAGGGTCTTCTGGGAACAGGGCTACGAAGGCGCCAGCCTGACCGACCTGACCGGCGCCATGGGCATCACCCGCAAGAGCATGTACGCGGCCTTCGGCAACAAGGAGGAACTGTTCCGCAAGGCCCTGGACCGCTACACCGAAGGCCCCGCCTCCTACGCGGACCGCGCGATGGAGCTGCCGAGCGCCCGGGAGGTGGCCACGGCGTTCCTCACCGGCTCGGTCCGGGCGACGACCCGCCCCGGCTGCCCCGCCGGATGCCTGGGCGTGCAGGGCTCACTGGCCGCCGGCGACTCCGGACGGGTGGCGCAGGACACCCTGACCGCCTGGCGCGACGACGGCCGCGCCCGCCTCCGCGACCGGTTCCAGCGGGCGGTCGACGAGGGCGATCTGCCCCCGGACACGGACCCGGAACTGCTCGCCCGGTACCTCATGACCGTGGCCAACGGCATCGCCGTCCAGGCCGCGGGCGGCGCCACCCGCCCCGAACTCCAGCAGGTGGCCGACGCGGCGCTGCGCAACTGGCCACCCGCCTGACACCCTGCCCGCGCGGGAGCGTACGGACGCGGAACCAGGAACGCCCTCGACGCTCAAGGTCACTGCGCCTGGTTCTAGGAGTCGAGCACCTGCCCGGACCGCCTGACCACCGGCGCTTGGACGGACCACGGGAAATTGATCCACTCGTCGGTCCGCTTCCACACGTACTCGCACTTCACCAGCGACTGCGTCTTCTCGTAGACGACGGCGCTGCGCACCTCGGCGACGGCGTCGAGGCAGAAGTCGCGGACGAGCTTCAGCGTCTTGCCGGTGTCGGCGACGTCGTCCGCGATCAGCACCTTCTTGTCGGTGAAGTCGATGACGTTGGGCACGGGCGCCAGCATGACCGGCATCTCGAGGGTGGTCCCCACGCCGGTGTAGAACTCGACGTTCACCAGGTGGATGTTCTTGCAGTCGAGGGCGTAGGCGAGTCCACCGGCGACGAAGACACCGCCGCGCGCGATGCTCAGCACCACGTCGGGCTCGTACCCGTCGTCGGCGACGGCCTGCGCGAGCTCGCGCACGGCCACCCCGAACTGCTCGTAAGTCAGGTTCTCCCGCATGCCGCTCACACCCGCGTCCGGTGGAAGTTCAAGAAGGAGCGGGAGGCGGTCGGCCCACGCTGCCCCTGGTACCGCGACCCGTACCGCTCACTGCCGTACGGGTGCTCGGCCGGCGAGCTGAGCCGGAACATGCACAGCTGGCCGATCTTCATCCCGGGCCACAGCTTGATCGGCAGCGTCGCGAGATTGCTGAGCTCCAGGGTCACGTGCCCGGAGAACCCGGGATCGATGAACCCGGCGGTGGAGTGGGTGACCAGCCCGAGCCGCCCCAGCGAGCTCTTCCCCTCCAGCCGCGAGGCGAGATCATCGGGCAGCGTGATGACCTCGTACGTACTGGCCAGCACGAACTCACCCGGATGCAGAATGAACGGCTCGTCCCCCTCCGGCTCCACGAGCCGGGTCAGATCCGCCTGCTCGACGGAGGGGTCGATGTGGGGATAGCGGTGATTCTCGAACACCCGGAAGAAGCGGTCGAGACGTACGTCGATGCTGGACGGCTGCACCATGGATGCGTCGTAGGGATCGATCCGCACCCGCCCGGCGTCGATCTCGGCCCGGATGTCCTTGTCTGAGAGAAGCACGCCCCGAGAATACGCAAGGCGCGCGGAACGCCCACAACCGGCCGCCCCGCGCGCCCACGCCCTCTGTCTCTGCCGCTCTCCCGTGCCCCTCGCTACCGCTTCTGGAGGGTCACCGGCACGACACTGCGAAGCCGCGCACAGCGCGGACACCGCACAAGCCGGCCGGGGCCGAGTCGCTCGGCCTGCTGCATCGGAAACGAGGCGGCGGTGAACACGTGCCCATCGGCACAGCGGACGACGGTGCGCTCCATCAAGTCCAAGAGTCCCTTCCCCAAGAGCCGCGTCTGGCTAACTGCCCTGACGACGAACGGCACATTACGGGATCAAAGAGACACCCCTCCAGGCGGCACCCCGGTACCGATCCGAACCCCGCCCGACCCCTCCACCGTACGCCCCAACTTCTGCCCCCCGCAGCCGCATCCATCCCCTGAAACACAGTCAGGCCCCCGGGCTTGAACACCGGGGGCCTGGCATGGGGTAAAGTAAGCGGGCGTCCGGACACCACTCGGGTGAGGGGGTCTGGATCTTACGCGGGTGTAGTTTAATGGTAGAACATCAGCTTCCCAAGCTGAGAGCGCGAGTTCGATTCTCGTCACCCGCTCCACGAAGAAGGCCCAGGTCAAAGACCTGGGCCGTTTTGCTGTCCGCTGTGATCACTCGCCGCGTGCCAGATTCGTGCCAGAACACTGATCGTCTGGATCGCTGGGGGAGGACATGAGCAAGCAGATCGCCGGATGGATCATGGATCGCAACCTGCGCGCCTTCCTGGAGCTGCTGTCCCGCTACGTCGACTATGCATTCGATGACACCGACTGGGACACCATCGAAAACGGTGTCTGGGACACCGACGACGAGAAGTCCGACGGCTGGTACTCGTATCCGCTCGCCGGCACGAGCGCCACCCTGGAAGTCGGCCTCGCCCGCTCTGTCGGCAGCGAGGTGATGTCCGTCAGCGTCACCGGCATCGAGACGCCTGAGCTCCAGCTCCGAACCGACACTCTGCTGTCCGCATTCGCCAGCATCTGACTACCGTGTTGTCCCCCAGGCGTCCGAAACCTTGTCCTTGGCGAGTCAGCGCTCTTCTGACGTATCTGGCACGGCAGCAGCTTCCCGTGCAGCCTGACGTGCCTTGCGGACAGTCGCGTCGAGTCCCGCAGCGACTTCCTGCTGTCGCTCGTCGTCGGAGTGCTGGTAGATCAACGCCGCCTTCTCCGAGGACTGCCCGGCACGGACCATGGTGTCTTTGAGCGTGGCACCGGACCGCGTGGACAGCGTGTGCCCAGTGTGCCGGAGATCGTAGAACCGGAAGCCCTCCGGCATCCCTACGACCTCCCGCGCCCGCCGCCACTTCCGCCCGAAGGTGCTGCGCCGGAACGGAGCCCCCTTCTCCCCGACGAAGATCAGCCCATCGGGGCCCGGCTCTGCGTAGCTCTCCAGATGCCAACGGAGCTCCCGGCGGAGGAACGCGGGAAGAATCACAGTCCGGGTCCCGGCCTCCGACTTGGTGTCGCCCTGGACGCGCCGCCCATTCATCCGCTCCGGCTCGGCGAGGCGGATCCGGACGCGCAGGTTGTCGACGTCGACGTCCCGGCGGCGGAGGCCGGCCAGTTCCTCCGGCCGCATCGGGCCGTAGGCACCGAGGTACACCATCAGCCGCCACCGCATCCCCACCGCATTGGCGAGGGCATCGACCTGGGCAACAGTGGCGATGCGCCGCTCAGTCGCCTTCTCCTTACCGGCGCCCTTGATCCGGCACGGGTTGCGCTGGATCAGCTCGTCGTCGACGGCCGTCTCCATGATGGCTTTCAGGAGGCGGTACGCCTTTGCCGTCATCGTCTTGGCGTTCGTGGTCCGGAGCCGTTCGGCACGCCACTCGCGTACGCGGGGTGCGGTGATCTCGTCGAGGTCGAGGTCCGCGAAGGCGGTCAGGTGCTTGTCGAGGAGGTAGCGGTAGAGATCCCGGGTCAGCGGAGCCAACTCGCGTTCCTCCACCCACTTGTCGGCGTAGGCCCGGAAACCCACCGCGCCGGCCTCCGGGTCCCTCCACTCGCCCCGGCGGATCTCCGTCTGCTTCTCGGCGAGCCAGTCATCCGCGTCGGCCGTCGTCTCGAAGGTGAAGGGAGCCGGACGCATCACACCGTCCGGGCCCGGGTAACGCGCCTGGTACCGACCGGAAGGCAGCCGTCTGATCGCTCCGAAGCGGCGGCGCCTGCCCCTGCTGTTGGCCATCAGGCAGCCCTCCCGTATCGAGCACGGGGCCGCCTGATCGGCTCGACCGTGTGAGACGAGATGAAGTCGGCAAGGGCGCTCTCCGGGATGCGTACGTGCCGACCGACCTTGACGTAGCGGATGCGTCGCTCCTCGATCAGCCGTCGAGGGAAGCGGACCGTGGTGCCGAGCAGTTCGGCGACTTGGTCGACGGAGAGATAGCGCTCAGCCACGGGTGGGTTCTCCTTCCGTTCCGGGAGCGGGTTCGAGGGTTTCGGCGAGCCAGGTTTCGGCGTCGGTGAGGCCGGTTCCGGCGTAGACCCAGTGCGCGAGGACGAGGGTCGTGCCCGAGGCCGTCCCGTCCGCTTCCAGGGCTTGTGCGCGGCGCCATTCGGTGCGGGCGTCGCGGAGGGCGCCGAGGGTGGTGGAGTAGCGGCGGGACTTGGTGGAGAAGTGGCCGCGGAAGCCAAGCATGTGGGCCCAGGCGCGCAGGCGGAGGTGTTCGAGGTCCTTGCGCGCGCCGAGGGTCCAGGCGGTACGGATGAGGCGTCGTACGTGTTCGGTGATGTCGAGCTGGGCGAGTTCGGCGAGGAACTTCAGCGGGCGGTCGAGGGCACCGGTCGCGGTTTCGGCGCCCTTGGTGGCGTACTTGGCGATGTACGCGGCGACGGCCCGCTCGGTCAGCTCCTGGCCGCCGTCGAAGTCGGCGGAGCGGATGGTGCGTACGTCGAGCTGACGGCCGAAGGCGAAGGTGTGCGCCCGGCCGTCGATCACGGGGCCGTCCACGCGGGCGGCGGTGGCGGCGGCCCGGATGGCGTCGGTCAGCAGTGCGGCGGTGGCCCAGGCCGGGGGCCGGGTGTCGCCGCCTTCCGGGCCGTCGATGCGGATGACGGCGTGGAAGTGGACGGCTCCGCGCTTCTGGTACTCGGCGACCTTGGCGAAGGACACCCGGGCGTACTCGCGGAAGGCCCGTTGCGTAAGCCCGGCGCGCTTGGCGACCTCCCGTCGCAGGTAGATCGAGAAGCGCCGCCACAGCGGACCGGCGTGCGCGTTCCAGAGCACGGCCGCTTCGTAGTCGTAGGTGTCCGGGTCGAGCGGGGTGCCGAGGGCGGGGTCGTCCTGGTCGTGAAGCGCGCCGCAGCGGCAGCGGCGAACGGTCCGTGCCGGGCCGGTGGGGCGGTTGTGGACCGGGCCGAAGCCGGGGGCGGTGAAGGTGGCGAAGACGCGCGGGTGGGTAGCGACGCGTTCGGGGACTCCCTTGCCGCCGCGCAGTCCGGAGGTGATCAGGTGGAAGGTGTCGCGGCGGTACACCTCGGCGCAGGCCGCGCACCGGGTCGTGCGGCGGTTGTTGCAGCGGACCAGGAGGTGACCGGCCGGGAGGCTGGAGGAGTCGAGGTGGTGGAGTCGGTTGCCGATCTCGCCGGTTCGGGTGTCGACGGCGTACTCGGTGCGGTGGCCGTCGAGGCGGATCGGGTGGGTGCAGCCGCCCAGTCCGGAGAGTTGGTGGGCGAGCTGGGGGAGGTTGCCGAGTGAGGCCAGCTTGGAGAGTTCCGCCAGCGGGGGCGGAGTCTGCCGGGTGATGATGGGGGTTCCTTTCGGCTGTTACGACGGTTGGGAGGGACGGCCCCGGGGCGGCGGGATGCTTGGCGGCTTGTTGCCGCCCCGGTGGCCGGTCAGCGCTTGGTCGCGCTGGTGACGAGGGAGCGCAGGACGACGGCGGCGACGGCCACCGAGACGGCCGTGACGGCGACCGCCGCCAGGAGCGCGGTGAGGACGACGCCGACGACGACCACGGCGGCGACCGGGCCGACGTACGGGGCGAGGGTGCGGCCGGCGGAGGGCACCGGGTTGTGGGCGTGGTGACCGTCGAGGGCGGTCGGGGTCGGGACGTCGGGCAGCTTGGGACGGAACACGGCGGATCTCCTTGTCAGTCGTGGGTGCCGTTGATGACGTCGACCCCGGAGCGGGTCCCGGAGTCGATGAGCGGGGCGAGGACGGTCCGGGAGAGCAGGAAGCCGAAGAGCGCGATCACGACGACGATCCAGACGCGGACGCCGAGGAAGCGGACCGCGCCCCAGGCGATGAGGCCCAGGACCAGGACGAGCGGCAGCGAGACGGTCACGGGGCTCCCTCAGCGGACGCGGCAGCGGTGGGTACGGGCGGCGAGTTCGGCGGCGGCGCGGCTGTCGTAGTCGGCGGCGAAGCCGCAGCCCGGGGCCGTGCAGGCGGCGGTGTGCTTCTCGCGGCCCCGGTCGTCGTAGTAGGTGGCGACCTGGACGGGGCCGACGCGGACGACGCGGCGGAAGCGCGGGGTGCGGGGCATCAGGGCAGCTCCTTCGGGTCCTCGTGGTGCTCGCCGGTGAAGTCGGTGACGTGGTCGAGGAGCCAGCGCCGGATCTCTTCGCCCTCGTACTCGTCGGCGGTGAGGATCACGGGTTCGGCGATGAGCATTGCTTCGGTGAGGCGGTTCTGACGGGTCAGCTCGGCGGCGCGGTTGAGCGCGCGGAGCGTGGACGGTCGCACGGTCGGAGGTCCTCCGTAGATCAGGTGAGGTGTGCGGCGATGGCTTCGGCGAGCGGCATCGGGACGCCGAGCCGGGCGCGAAGGGTCGAGGTGTCGATGGCGGCCCCTGTCCGGGCCCGGTGTTCGTCGGCGACCTTCCGGGCCAGGGCGACGAGGGCGGGCGGGACAGGAGCGGTAGGTGAAGGCACCGATTCCGCTCGCTGAGCCGTAGGTTCGGCTTCAGCGGCCGGGCCGGGGGCCGACTCGTCGCTCTCTGCGGTGGCATCTGTCTGCGCCCCGTGGGCGAGGAGAGTGCCGCCGAGGAAGGCAACGGCCGGCCATCCGGCGACGAGGATGCGCAGCCAGTCGGGTACGGCACTCAGATCGAGCAGTCCCGCGGTGGCGACGTTGGCTCCCAGGGATGCCGTCAGCGCGACGAGGAACCAGCACCAGGCGACCGGCTTCGGTCCGCCGGAACGGAGCCGTCGCCAGGCCGCCACCAACAGCAGGTCGACGGAGACCGGATAGGCCCACGCCTTCCACCCCTGCTGTCCCGCGGCCGAGGCCAGGTCGTGCAGGTGGGCGAAGGAGAGCGCGGCGGCGATGACCGCTTGAACCAGCACCGGATCAACCCGGACGCGGCCCATGCGCATCACTCACCGCCCCGGGCCCTGTGGGCAGCCACGCGAGCGGTACGGGCGACGTCGGCCGCTTCCTGGTCACCGGGCATGGCGTCGGCGACGCGCTCCAGCATCCCCGCTTTGCGGTCAGCCAGCTCGGCGGAGTTACCGCCGATGGTGCAGGCGGTCTTGAGGTCGGTGAGGAGGGCCGAGATCTCGTCGAGGGTAGGGCGGTCGGACATCTGCGTTGCCGTCCTTTCGGTCACTTTCAGGCATGGCAGGGGTAGGGACTTGGCGCGGAACGGCCGGGCCGGCCGTTAGAAGAGGTGCGGCTACTCGGTGACCGGCTGAGGAGAAGCCATCGGTCCGGACGTCGCTACGGGCGCCCCCGTCGGGGCGTGCGGACGGAAAGGTGAGAGCGCCGGTACCTCGGGGGCGAAGTCGGCCGCAGCGCGGCAGGTGGCGGCGGCGGCGTGGGTGAGGGAGAGATTCGGGGTGCGGATGCGGGACCAGCCGCCCGAGGTGTCACCGGCGACGGCCAGGCCGGGCCGCTCAGAGGGGATGGAACAGGCGGCCCAGGCGGCTTCCGGGGCGATGTCGCCGAGCGCCATCTTGGCGGAGGCTTCGTCGTTGACGCGGTGGCAGACGCGGCCGGTGAGCTGGGCGCGGAGCATGGTGGCGCCCTTGCCGAGTTCGGCGCCGAAGCGCTGTCCGCAGACCTCCAGGTGGATGCCGGCGGCGCGGCCGAGCTGGGCGAGGCGGATGAGCTGGGTGACCATCTCGTCGCGCCGGTCCTCGTCCTTCCTACTCGCGACGAGGAAGAGTTCCGCCACCTCGTCGATGAACAGCACGATGGGCGGTGGCCGGTCCTCGTCGGGCAGTCCCCAGATGTCCGAGGTGATCAGTTCGTCGGGGGTGCTGGGGGCGATGCCCTGCCGGGCCTTGATCAGGTCGTAGCGGTCCTCCATCTCGGCCACGAGGACGGGCAGTAGGTCAGCGGCCTGCTGCTGGTCGACGGCGAGAGCGGAGAACCGGTCGGCGAAGGGCGACAGTTCGACACCGCGCTTGCAGTCGATGCCGACCAGGACCACGGGCTGAGTCGCCAGTCCGGCGATGAGGTTGCGCAGGTACATGGACTTGCCGGACAGCGTGGCGCCGAGGACGAGTTCATGCGGTAAGGCGCGGTAGTCCCGGACGAACGCGGTCGCGTCCTCCCGCAGCGCCACCGGCACCCGCAGCAGCCCGCCCCGAGCACGCCGGGGCATCCGTACGTCGCGCAGCACGTCGAAACCGACGAGCCGCAGTTCGACGACCCCGGGCTTCACGTCACGTACGTACACGGCGTGGACGCCCCAGGCGTGCCGCAGCCGCTCCGCCGAGGCGGCGATGTCGGCAGGTTCCTGCCCGGGAGCCAGCCGAAGCCGCATCCGCAGGCCGGTCGCGGTGAGCCGGATGAGACCACGGCGGGGCGGGACCGGCCGGATCTCCCGGCGGGTGGTGGCCTTGACCGCCACGGCCCGCCAGCGAGGCGGTTCGACGGTCAGGCCGCAGGCGTCCATGGTCGAGGAGTACGAGGCCAGCAGCCGGACCACCGAGGCCGGGAGCCCGACGGCGGACCAGTAAGCGGCAGGGTGGGCGTGCCGGGCGTAGGCCGCGCCGCCTATCGCGGCGAGCGACCCGCCCACCTCCGCCACCGTCATCCAGTCGGTCATGCCGGTCAGCCCGCCTGCGCCATCGGGAAGGCGCCGGGGGTGACGGCGGTGGCACGGTAGGCGATGCCGTGCCGCTGCTGGCCGTTGAAGACGCTTTCCCACGGACGAGCCACCAGGCCGGGCAGGGAGACGGGCGCACCGACGGTCAGACCGTCCGTGACTCCGCTCTCCGGGATGGTGACCTGGATCAGCGACGATTCGCCCTCGTCGATGTAGACGACGCCGACCGTCATCAGGGCCTCACCGCTCACGGCGTCCTTGGCGATCTCCCCGGTCTTCCGGTCGCGCACCTTCGGCGCCGGCGCTTCGGTGAGGAGGACGGTGGCGGATGAGGCGTCGATACGGATCACACGCACAGATGTCTCCTTGAGCTTCTTGAGAGTCGCAACCTGTCACCTGACAAGTTGACTTAGCAAGTTCGAAGCTAGGGATGCCAGGTTGACTTGTCAAGTGGCATTCGAGGTGAACGGGCCCGCTTCCGGGGTCAGTTCAGACGGTAGGTGTCTTCCAGTTCCTGCCGGTCGGCAGGCAGGAGCACGTCAGAGACTTGCAGTGCCTGCCCGGAGGCGTCACAGGCGATGACGAGGACACTCAGGACCGGTACGCCGTCCGGCAGGTCCAGCAGCTCACGTTCGGTCGCGTCAGGCAGGCGAGCGGAGACGCGCTCCGTCACGTGGTCGAAGCGGACCTTCTTGCGCGTCTCCAGGTGCGTGCGCGTACCGGACTCCAGCACCTCGGCACTCGCCAGATCGGTGCCGTCGACCAGGCCGGCAGGGAAGTAGGAGGAGACCAGTTCGACGGCCTCCCCGTCCTCCTCGACCAGGAAGCGGCGCATGAGAGCCTTGGCACGCTTCGGCAGCCCGAGGACCGAGGCCACTCGGGCCGGTACCGATACTTCGGCGACCTGTACGAGCCGCCCGGCCGTCTGCGACTCATCACGCGTGAGCACGTCACGGCCGCGCCGTTCTCTCTCCTCGGCGCCCGCAGGGCGACCGCGCACGATGGTGCCGTACCCCTGCCGGGACTCCAGCCAGCCGTCACGCTTCAGGAGCTCCAGGGCCCGCACGACCGTGGGCCGGGACATTCCGAACGCCTGGACAAGTTGGTTCTCGCTGGGGACGCGGGTACCGGGCGGGTACGTTCCGTCCTCGATGCGACCTTGCAGGGTCTGCGCGAGGCGCACGTACTTGGGGGCCTCCACCTCATATCCCATGAACGCCGCCCGTCGCGATTGGCTAAGTCAACTGGTCAACCAGACTAGCGTTGCGCATCCACAGATGCACCAGGGTGGGGTTGCCGCTCATGCGGGCCAGGCATCAGCCATCACGAAGGAGACCACCGTCCCACCGAAGCGACTGGGTCCGGAGTGCCACGACTCGGCCATGGCGTCGACCAGCAGCAGCCCGCGCCCATGCGCGTCATTCGCGTCCGACCGGCGCATACGCACGTTCGCCGGAAAGCCGGGGTTGTGCACCTCTACGCGGAGCGAGGTTTCCTCCCGGAACCACTCCACGCGTACACGCCACTCCTCGTCCGCCCGTCCATACAGGATGGCGTTGGTGACCAGCTCGGAAATCATCAGCGCACAGTCGTCGACCGAGCAGGCCGGGTTGTACGGGGCGATGAACTTCCGGAACCAGCGTCGAGCCCGAGGGACGGACTCCGGAACCGGATGCAGGGTCATTGCCCCGAGCCACGGTGATTCCTCGCTGGGGAAGCGGTTGAACCGGTAGGTCATCCGCGCTCACTCCTTGCCACTGCCGTCGCAGTCGAGGCAGCGCCGCGTTGCCCTTGCCGTGAACCTTTTCGACCAGGCTTTCCGCCTGGAGCACGGCGAGGGCGTTTCGTAGCGTCGGCGTGCTCACCATGTACTGCGCGGCCAAATGCGCCTCAGAAGGGAGGCGGTCACCGGGCTTGAGCCGGCCGGTGGCGATCCGTTCCCGGAGGTCATCGGCGATAGCGTCGCGTCGCGAGGGCACGGGTGGTTTCACCGCCTCTCGCTCGCACGAGCCGCAGGGCAATGAGCCGGGTCCCCGTGTGGATGGACAGCAACTCGCCCGAGTCGAACACGAGTCGTTTCGCTCCGCCGCGCAGTTGGAAGAGGTCGGTCACCCGGCACTGCTGGCCTCCGATCTCGATGACGTCACCGCGCTGCACGCTGGAAGTGATCTCGACAGGGGAGAGCACCGCGCCGCCGAGTTCCGTTCCCCTCATCGTGCCGCCTCCGTTGGTGCCGGGCACTTGGCGATGGTGTGGCACGAGCAGGCACAGGCCTCATAGATCACCGGCACATCGACCGGAGCGGTGACCGGGGACGACTCCGCACAGGCGTGGTGCGTGCCGATGCGGCAGAAGGTCGACCGGTAGGAGTCTGGCCCGGGTTGGGTGGTGGAGGGCTGTTGGCGGGAGGACATCAGCGGCCCCCTACGAGCGCCGACCATGCCTCAGCCGACAGACGCGGCACCACGATGACCGAGCGGTGCCGTGCGCGTCGTTCCCAGGCCAGTACGTACGGGCGGACGAGCGCGACGTCTTCACCCACGAGCAGACCCGCACGGTTCGGGTACCGCTCCCGGTCGGCCGCGGAACGGCCTGTGGGTTCAGGACGCGCGAAGACGGTCATCGGACGGGGATACGTCGAAGGGCGGCGGTGCCTGCCCTTGGGGAAGTGCCGCTCTCTGGCGAGCAGGACGGCACGACGGATACCGTTGAACATGCTGATCAGCTCCTCAGGGCTGATGGCCGTGCCCCCGGGCGGCGGGTACCGCTGCGGGGGTTTTGTCGTTGACTCCGGCCCAGACACTGAGACCGTCCTCGCTGCTGTCGACGAGTCCGAACGCGTCGGCCATCGCGAGTGCTGCGAGGAGCTCTTGCCACTGCTCAGGAGATAGGGCGTGAGGTACGTGCGCCTCCACACGACCGCAACCCTTGCCACGCGTCACGGTGGACACGATGCCCAGGACTGCGAGACGTGCGGTCATCCTGTCGACGCGACCATCAGGGGGTAACACCAGACGCTCTTTCGGCTGCACCTTCCCCCCTCAAGATCTAGTTAGCTAAGAGCGAGCTAGTTATCTAGATTAGAGGTAGTGGTCTAGATTTTCCATATGTCTGAGCAGCCGCCGTACCTTCACATCGTTGACGTGCTACGACAGCGCATCGCCGATCAGGAGTGGGTAGCGGGAGACCGGTTGCCGTCCCGCGCGCAACTGGCACAAGAGTGCGGAGTGGGCGAAGCCGTCGTTCGTCGCGCGCAGGAGATGCTGATCTCTCAGGGTGTCCTGGAGGGCCGCGCAGGCTCGGGAACCTACGTCGCGGAGCCGCAAGAGCGGGTGCGCATGGTCCGCTCGCGGCAGCACGAGCACACCGACGGCTCGCTGTTCCGCGCCGAGATGGCCGCGCTCGGCAAGAAGGGCACGTGGGAGAGCCGCAGCGAAGCGATGGTGTCGGCGCCGGCGGACATCGCGGCGCGTCTCGACATCCCCGAGGCGGACTACTGCGTGCGCACGTCGTACGAGTACCTGGCAGACGGCAAACCCGTTCTGCTGTCGACGAGTTGGGAGCCGTACAGCATCACGTCCGGGACACTCGCGGTTCTGCCGGAGGGCGGACCGTTCGCGGGGATGGGCGTGGTGCGACGCATGGCCGAGATCGGCATCACGGTCAGCCGGGCGACGGAACAGCCCGAGCCCCGGCAGGCGACCGCCGAGGAGGCGTCACTCCTGGGCGTCCAGAAGGGCGCTTTCGTCACGCACATCCGGCGGACGGGACGTACTACAGCGACGACGGCCGCCCCGTGGAAACGGCGGACATCGTGGTTCCTGCCGCCCGCTGCGAGATCGTCTACGAGATTCCGATCTCTCGATAGCCGTCCGCGCGTTCCCCGCACCACAAGCGCACCAGACCGAGCGGGAAACAGCGGGGAACCACGGTGAAAGCCACCGAGGCCGACGAGGCGGCCCCCAGGCCGTTCATGCAGTTCAGCAGCCAAATCAGCCGCAAATGACCGCAGCTTCCCAAGCTGAGGGCTTCGCTGGGCGATCAGCTATGTTCGTTTTCACGGGTCCGGCCGGCGCGGCTAGCTCTGGTCGACGGCGCCGGCAGCGTGGCTGGGGCCGGTGGGGGTACAGCGAGGCACACGCGTGGCTGGCCGGTCGGCATGCCCGCCGTCGTGGCTGGCTGTCGTCAGCTGAGGTTCAGGCCAGCCGCACCCAAGGTGTCCGTCGTCGGTCAACCGGTCGTCCGCGATGATTAACGCTGGGCCGTCTCTGGGCCGTCCGAGGTTCGCCGAGGCCACTCGACGGCGACCGTCAGTGACAGACCTCCCGCAGTCACCAGTAGCGAAACCCCAGGTCAGGGCCTCCCACCCGATCGGGTTTCCCCCGGGGATAGCTGTCCGGCAAGATGGGATGTTTCTCTACACGTCCGTCCCAATCGCCTGCGACACCCCGAGTCTCAGCAGCAGGCTCGGTAGGCCCATCGAGTGATTGTGAGCATTCGGCCGGCAGGGTACGTTCGCACGGACCGGTACGACACACAGGGGGCGGGATGTCTGCATATGGTCGCGAGGACAGCGAGTGGGACTGCCTGGTGGATTCAGGGCGCGAGTTCCTCGTTGAGCGGGCGAAGTTGGGCAAGCTCACTTCGTACACCGAGCTCAACGTCACTTTGGCCAGGCGAACTGGTTGTCGGCTCTTCGACTTTGAGCGTGCCGACGAGCGAGCAGCTATGGGACATCTGCTCGGTCTGATCGTGGAACGAGACCAGCAGATCGCACCCTCTGATCCCCCGCTGATGCTGTCGGCTCTCGTCAACTACCTGACCGCCAACGATGCTGGCCCCGGCTTCTACCAACTCGCAAAGGAGCTTCAACTCCTGCCCATGAGTGCGTCGAAGGATGAGAAGGACAGGTTCTGGATCAAGCAGGTACGACGGCTTTACGAACGCCACGGGGCAAGGCCGGACCTGGCCTGAGCGGCATCCGTGAGTGTCTAACTGCGTGACAACGCCCCCGGACACCGGCGAACAACCGCGAACGTCTGCGGACCAACAGCACAGGTGAGAGCCAGATCAGCTCAAGGCGGCACCCCACTCAAGTTGCTTCGGGACGACGAGGTCGTGGGTTCAGACCCCGCCACCTCGACGCGGTTGTCAGGTGGAACAGGCGGCGACCTGCTCCACGACGGAGAAGCGCCGCTCGCACTCCGGGCAGGTCGCCTCACCGAAGGCGTAAGTCAGGGCGCGTGCGACTTCCTCGTGGCCGTCGGACAGGGCAAGGTCGTAGAGGCGTCGGCCGAGGCCTTCCAGTGCGCGAGGGTCGGCCGGATGGAGAGGGAAGGTCTCGACGTCGTCGGAGAGGGCGTAGTCCTCCGCCGCGCAGAAGTAGCCCCGCTCTCCGAGGATCACCCACAGCGACGCGCACCCTTCCGGATCGGGGCACTCGAGCTCGTATTCCTCGCTGACGACGCCCCGGACCAAGCTTTCCGCCCAGTGGATGTCGCCCTCCAGGTTCAGGATGGCCTCCACCAGATGGCAGTAGTCGTTCCGGTCGGCGGTGACCTGCCGCCACCGGTTTGCGGCGCCCAGTAGGCGTGCGGCTTCCGGCGCGTACTGGTGCCGCAGGTTTCGGGTCTCGTGCCGCTGGTCGGCCTGGACGAGAAGGGCGCCGGCCAGGTGGAGGGCCGAAGCTGCCGTGCCGGCTTTGTCGGCCTCCGCCAGGTCGGCCAGCGTGTGGAACAGCAGCGGATGGGCGACATCCAGGGAGCCGTTGTGGTAGAGCTCCGTCCAGAGGTCGCTCCAGGCCTGACCGTCCCGGTCCGTGGCGGCCTGTTCCAGCAGGGCCTTCAGGCGGTCGGTATCGGCACCGTCTGCGCGGGGAACGGAAGAACTCGTCGTCATCTCTGGCATCCAAGCAGACCGGCCAGCCGTACTGACCCGTGAGGTCGGGGACGCGGCTGGCGGGTGGTTGCCCTTTCAGCGCGGTGTGTCCGCGGTGGTGATTGTAGGTAGGTGTGCGGCCGGCCGGGGAAGGTGTCGCGCCGTTCCCGCTCCGAGCGGTAGGCCTCGTTCCACCAGCCGCTTCAGCCGTGCCCCGGCTCCCTCGACGTGGGGGGCGGACGCAGTGTCCCAGCCGAGCACCACCGCCGCCCGCCGAGCACCACCGCCGCCCGCAGGGCGCCGAGCCGGTCGTCTCCCGCCTCGACCGCGGCGGTCATCAACGCCTGGCAGTCCGGCGACAACTCCTCCGCTTCGATCGCGTGCCGCCGGTGAGGCACCGCCCGGCGTGGTCCGACCGGCCCGGTAGCCACGCCTGACGACGGTTCGTCGCCGGTCATCCCCGGAGGTAGGTGAGGACGGCGAGGACGCGGCGGTGTCCGCGGCCGTCGAGGTGGAGCTCGAGTTTCTGGAGGATGTTGCTGACGTGCTTGTTGACCGCCGCCTCAGTGACGTACAGCTCGCGGGCGATGGCGGTGTTGGTGCGTCCCTCGGCCATCAGGGCGAGGACCTCGCGTTCTCGGGGGGTGAGGCGTTGCAAGGGATCCCGGCGGCGGTTGAGGAGTTGGCGGACCACCTCGGGGTCCACGACCGTCGCGCCCGCGGCGACCTGGGCGACCGCGTCGACGAACTCGCCGACAGCGCTGACGCGGTCCTTGAGGAGGTAGCCGACCCCGGTGTCGCTGCCCAGGTCGAGCAGATGGGCGGCGTAGGACTGCTCGATGTACTGGCTGAGCACCAGGACCGGCAGGCTGGGGTGCTCTCGACGCAGGGTGACGGCGGCGCGCAGGCCGTCGTCGGCGTTGTCCGGCGGCATCCGGACGTCGGTGACGACGATGTCGGGACGGTGTTCCCGGACGGCGGTGATCAGGGCGTCCGCGTCGCCGACGGCGGCGAGCACCTGGTGGCCGAAGCGGGTGAGCACGCCGACCAGGCCGTCCCGCATCAGCGGGGAGTCCTCGGCGAGTACGACGGTCAGCGGCACGGCAGCTCCACGTGCATCAGGGTGGGCCCGCCCCGCGGGCTGGAGATACGGAGTCTGCCGTCCGCCACGGCGACGCGGTCGGCCAGGCCGGCGAGCCCGGTACCCGCCTCCGGCGCGGCGCCGCCGATGCCGTCGTCGCTGATCGACAGGGCCAGAACGTCGGTGTGCAGGCGGGCTTGCACCTCGACTCGGGTCGCCTCGCTGTGCTTGACGGCGTTGGTCAGAGCCTCGGCGATCACGAAGTACGCCGCGGTCTCCACGGCGGGTGGCAGACGGCGAGGCAGGCGGATGTCGACCGTGACGGGCAATGCGGAACGCCCCGCCAGGTTCTCGACCGCGGCGGTCAGACCGTGGTCGGTGAGGGCCTTGGGATGGACGCCGCGGCTGAGCTCACGCAGCTCGTCGACAGCGAGCGCGACCTGTTCCTGTGCCTTGGCGAGGTGCCCGGCCAGGGGTGAGTCCGGCTCGGTGTCGAAGGCGGCCAGGCCGAGCATCACGTTCAGGGAGACCAGCCGCTGCTGCGCCCCGTCGTGAAGGTCCCGCTCGATCCGGCGCCGCTCCGCGTCGAAGGCGTCGACCAGCCGCACCCTGGAGGCCCGTACGTCGGTGAGTTCACGGCCCAGTTCGCTGTCGCGCGGCGCCAGCATGAGACGGGTGACGGCCGCCCTGGCGCCGGCCCAGGCGGTGATGGTGTACGGCGCGGCGGCGAGCAGGCAGAGGCCGACGATCACCAGCGGCCAGGCCCCGGGGTCATCGAGGGGTGAGGTGATCACCAGCGCGGGGACGACGAGGGCGAAGCACAGGACGAGGCAGTCCATCCACCACAGAGCGGTCGCCGACACCGCGGTGAAGCCCAGCTCGCGCCAGGTCGCGGGCTCGCGCAGCCGGGTTCGTACCCATCCGAGGAGGCCCGCGCGTTCGGGGGCCCGATGCGGGTCACGCACCGGGTCGAGGTCCACCAGGCGCAGGCGCCACCGCTCGAAACGGGTGACGGCCACACCGGACAGTGCCACGCCGAGCAGGATCGGCACCCCCACCAGCACCACGAGCGAGACGGCTCCCGCGACGAGCGCGACCACGAGGACGACGCAGGCGGCGGCGCCGAAGACGACACCGGACAGCAGGTAGGCGAAGGACCGCCAGGGCCAACTGGAGCCGAGCACCTTCAGCGGGTTCTGGCCGAGCGCCTGCCAGGCGGTCCGATGTCGCATCACTCGAACCTAGCGAGCCGGAAGCCTTGGGACAGTAGTGCGTGCACTACCTCTGAACTCGCGTGTGCGCCAGTGCGCCGGTGGGGGTGAAACCGGTGCACTGGGCTCCATGAAGCTGATCACCGTCCCTGCGGGCACGCGTCGCAAGCTCGCGACCGTACTGGCCACGCTCGGTATCGCGGTCGCGGGCACCGCCGTACCGGCCTCCTCGGCCCCGCGGTCCGCCGCCGTCCTGGAGCCGGCCTCGATCGACCGTTTCGTCCGCGACTACCTGGAGCAGACCCGTCTGCCGGGGGCGGTGGTCGCCGTGACCGAGGGCGACCGGGTCGTCCACACCGCGGGGTACGGGCACACCGCCTCCGGGCAGGCCATGACGGAACGGACGCGCCTGCCCGTGGCGTCCCTGTCGAAGTCCATGACCGCACTCGCCGTCATGCAGCTGGTCGAGGCGGGCGAGGTCGGCCTCGACCAGCCGGTGCACCACTATCTGCCCGAGTTCACCATGGCCGACCGGCGATACCGGGAGATCACCGTCCGGCAGCTCCTGACCCAGACCTCCGGCATGGCCGACTCCGCCTACCCGGATCTGACCCGAGCCCAACCGCACACCCTCGCGGAGGCCGTCGCCGCGATGCGCGACGCGCCCCTCGCCGCCGCGCCGGGGACCCGGCACCGCTACCACAACCCCAACTACTTCGTCGCGGCACGCCTGGTCGAGGTGGTCAGCGGACGCTCCTTCGCTGACCACCTGTCCGCCGAGCTCTTCGAGCCGCTGCGCATGACGCACACCGCCTCCGTCGACACGACCGCCGAGATGCCCGACCGGGCCCGGGGTCATGTCCGCGCCTACGGCACAACGTTCTCCCGTGCTCACCCCCGCTGGTTCACCGCCGGCGGCCACGGTGTCGTCACCACCGCGGCCGACCTCTCCCAGTGGCTCGTCGTCCAGAACAACCAGGGCGTGTCCGCCGAGGGCCGCCGTATCGCCACCGCACGCACCATCGAGCTCACGCACACTCCGCCGAGGCCCCCGAAGGACACGGACTACGCGATGGGCTGGGCGCGGTACCGGCAGGATGACGGTACCGAGGAGATCCGGCACAACGGCCAACTCCTCACCCACAACGCCATGGCCACACTGCTGCCCGAGATCGGCGTCGGCATCGCGGTCGTCACCAACACCGGCCTGATCGCCGGGGACGACGCCGCCCAGATCTCGCTGGGCCTCGTCGACCTCGCGCGGGGCAGGAGTCCCGAGGTGGCGAAACCCTTCTCGATGACGGCCGACTGGTTCCTCTTGGCGCTGACCCTGCTGGCGGCGGGCCTGGGTGTCCGCGGTGTCCTGCGCGCGCCCCGATGGGCGCGGAACACCGCACGGCGGGCGTGGGGGCGAACGGCTCTGCGTCTGCTGCCCCAGACGCTCCCGATTCTCCTCGTCACTCAACTCGCCGCGTTGGTCGGTCTGCTGATGAACCGCTCGGGAACCCTGGCACAGACCGCCTACGCCTGGCCGGCCCTCGTCGTGTGCGCGGCAGCCGGGGGCCTCGCCTCCGGCGCGGTCCTCACCGCCCGGACCATCGCCCTGTTCCGCTGCCGCCGACGCGCGGGGCACACGGCCGAAGGCGACGAAGACGGCACACCGCCCGGCGCAGGGGACGGTCATCGGGCTGCCCGCCCGGTCCGACGTCCGACCTCCACCACGAGGCCACTGCCGACGGACAGCTGACAGCCGCCGACAGGAGGTCCACACAGTCCTGCGGGAATGGGGACGGGCGGGCCGCCGCCCACGCCGTGGCACGCGGCACGGGTCCCACCTCAGGCAGCACGCGTGCCAACCGATCGCACAGGCGCCATCGCCGTCGTACGCCTTGCCGGGGAGCGTCTATGGCACCCCTCCACGGAGCTGTCGGCCTCGTGGCCGCCGCCACGGCCGGGCCGGAGGGCTACTCGGCAGGCAGGGCCTCTCGCATCGCCTTTGCGGTGGCAGCCGGGTCGTAGCCCTCCGGGACGCCTTCGACCAGGATGATGTCGCCCTCGACGTGCCGCGAGCGCAGCGGTGCGATCTCCTGGTAGGCGGGTGAGTCCCACCAAGCCCGCGCCTCGGTGATCCCGGGGAAGCCGATCATCACGACATGCCCGGGCCAGCTGCCCTCCTTCACCTCGTGCTGCGTGGCGTGCACGAGGAAGCGCCCGCCGTACGGCTCGAAGGTGGCGGTGATGCGCTCGATGTACTCGACGGTCTCCGGGTGCGGAGCGGCCTCGTGCAGGTGAGCTATGGCGTAGGCGGGCATGCTGTCCTTCCGGTCGGTCGAGCTCCGTACGCCGGGAGCATGGCATGCCGACACACCGGGGTCGATGACCTGACAGGTAAGCGGACCCCGCCCGCACCCCGGACTGGCGGCGCGCAGGCCCGCCGCGTGCCCGATCGGACGGCACAGGGCGGGGGAACATGTCGCCCACTGGAGCGGGAGGTCGTCGGGGAGTACCCGGAACGCCTTGTGGTGGCCCGAGGGGCGTACGGCCCGGACATCGCGGCGGTCGAGGGTGAGGATCGCGTCCGTGTCGCGGTTCTACGGCGAGTACCTGGGCATGGAGCGGGCCAGGGTGTCCCTCACGGGCGGGGACAGTCCCGGCCTCACCGTCGAGGGCAGGACGGAACTCTCCTACCAGCCGCTCACCGGCCCTGACGGCAGCTCGACGAAGATCAAGAACGCCATGTTCGGGTTCGCGCCCGCATTCGAAGTCGGTACGACCACTGGTCGGTCCGACGCCTTCGGGCTGAGCTACGAGCCGTCGTACGGCGAGACCGCCGACTACGTCTTCAGCAGCGTGGAGACCGAAGGGGCCGGTCACGGGCGGCTCTGAGCGAGCGCGCATGAGTGCCGGCGAGGCACCGCGACGCGTGACGACGGTGTTGTCGGGCGGACTCGTGGTCGTGGTGCCTACCGAACGCCCTGATGGTGGGCACCCCGCTCGCACTGGTCAACCAGGTGCGGTGATCGCGTCCGGTGACGCCACGACCCGGTTGCGGTGACGCCACGACCTGGTGCCCTTCCGCGTCGGGATGACGAAACCCCCACCTCCGCCGGACATGGCTCAGGAGCGGTCAGCGGTGCTCGGGGTTGTCCGCCCCCGGGCGGCAGCCGGCGTCCCACTCCGAGCGCTGGTTGCCTCGGGCGGGGATGCCTCCAGCCCGCTTCAGCAGGGCGGCGATGTGCATCAGGTTCCAGGTCATGAAGCTGGTGTTGCGGTTGGTGAAGTCGTTCTCCGGGCCGCCCGAGTCCGGGTCGAGGTAGGAGGGTCCGGGGCCGGCCGCGCCGATCCAACCGGCGTCCGCCTGGGGCGGGATCGTATAGCCGAGGTGCTGGAGGCTGTAGAGGACGTTCATCGCGCAGTGCTTCACGCCGTCCTCGTTGCCGGTGATCAGACAGCCGCCGACTCGGCCGTAGTAGGCGTACTGCCCTTGGGGGTTGAGGAGGCTGGAGCAGGCGTAGAGGCGTTCGATCACCTTCTTCGTCACGGAACTGTTGTCACCGAGCCAGATCGGTCCGGCGATGACCAGGATGTCCGCGGCCATCACCCGGTCGTACAACGCGGGCCACTCGTCCGTCGCGAAGCCGTGCTCGGTCATGTCCGGGTAGACGCCGGGCGCGATGTCGTGGTCGACGGCGCGGATCTCGGATGTGGTGACACCGCACGACATCATGATCGCCGCGCTCTTGTCGATCAGACCCTGGGTATGGCTGAGCTGCGGCGATGGCTTGAGGGTGCAGTTGATGTACAGGGCGGTCAGGTCGTCGAAGCGGTACGGGCCGTCGGTGGAGGGTGAGGCTGCCATGCGGGAAGCGTCTCGCGCGACCTCCGGTTTGTCCCGGTCCGACACCCTCGTGTGCCTGGCGGAGTCACGCCGTGCGAGCTCGGCCGCTGGTCGGCGCGATCACCGGCTCCCCCTGCGCACCCGGCACGCTGCTGTCGGATCGTTCCCACACCGCGGGCCGCCTTGGTTCGCTGAGAGCGCGGGTTCGGTTCTCGTCACCCGCTGCGGAGAGAAGGCCCGGATCACTGACCCGGGCCTTCTTGCCGTTCCTCCTGATCCCCGCCTGCACGCACCTCACGGGGATGATCCGCCCAGCGGTCCCCCTACCGCCTGGGCCGGACGCGCGGGCGTCAGGCTTCGAGGCTGTAGAGGGTGAACTCCTCCCAGCCGGAGATCGCGCTGGAGCGGGCGCGCAGGACGTACTGGAGCGAGCCGGTGTAGTTGTCCTCCATGGCGACGAAGAGGCCGTTCAACGTGGACTGGAGCGCCCAGCGGTCCAGGCTCTCGTTGTAGTAGAGGACGAACCGTTCCCAGCCGCCCACGCTGGTGGAGCGGGCGCGCAGCTCGTTCTGCGCGCTGCCGGTGAGGTTCTTCTCGACCGCGACGTAGCGGTCATTGGCCAGGGACTTCAGCGCGTACGTACCGGTGGTCTCGTCCCACTCGAAGGAGAAGCCCTCCCAGGAGCCGCTGTACTCGGCGGAACGGGCCCGGAGCACGCCGGTGTTGGGGGCGGGGTACGTCTTCTCCGTGGCGACGAACCTGTCGTTGCGGAGCGACTGCATGGCCAGCAGCTCGGGCTCCTCGGCCTGCGTGGAGACGTCGTCGCCGGCGGCGAGCGGCGCCTGCCGGGCGTCCGTGTTCCGGGCGATGTGCGTCAGTTCGGTGGCGTCGACCTTCTCCCACCCGCTGGGGACGGCCGCCGGCCGGTCGGCCCGCGGGGCGGCTCCGGCCGCGGGTGCGGCCCAGGCGGAGGCCGCCAGCAGGGCACTGAGGGACAAAAGGACGGGGGTCATACGTCTCACAGCTTTTCCTCACCCTTCATGGAACGGATTCCGGGCACGGCGAGACGGTGGGCCCACGATGGGTTTTCCGGCCGTTTCTCGACAGATCACGGCACGCACAGCAAAGCCGCTTCACGCGCGTCGGGAAATGTCCCTGACGCGCAGCGGGCCCCCGTATCTCTCGCCCCCCGACAACTGCGGTCGGTGCCCCTCCCCGGGCACATCGGCAGCCGCTGCGCCACGTGGCGTAGCCGCGCCAGCGTAAACGGTGGGGCGGGCGTCACGGCAGTTATTTAACCTCGAATTACGTGAGGGTTCATCACAGGACCGACGCCCCCATTTTCTTTTTCAGAGGGAGATTTCCGCGTGCTGGGCCCGGCTGCGGGCGAACCCGGCTCCGTGCCCTCGCCGTGCCCGTCGGAGCGGGCGGTCACGGCCACCGGTGGTGCGGTTCCACGTCTCAGAGAGGCGCTCGGGGTACGTATGCGTAGGTCAGGCCCCGCCGACCCGCACGAGCGCCGCGGCTTCCCGAGCTGAGAGCGCGCGTTCGATTCTCGTCACCCGCCCCATGCGTGACCCCCAGGCCGGCCACCCCTCAGTCGCCGGACGTCCGCCCCCGGCGCGGCACCTGGGGCGACCTCGCGGCCTCGGCCTCCGCCTTGGCGTCGCTCACCGCGGCGGCGGCCTGCTTCTCGGCCTCGTCGGCAGCCGCGGCGGCGTCGAGGGAAACCGTCGAGCCCGCGTCGAGCGGCGGAGTCCGGATGTCGTCCGACGTGTCGTCGACGCCGGCGGTGGCTTCCTTCCCGGAGGGCACGGGCCTGGCAGGCCCTGCCTCCGACTGGTCGTCACCGAACGCACGGGTGACGGTCCGCACCGCCTCGGTCAGCTCCCCCGGGATCACCCAGAAGGTGTTGTTGTCGCTGCGTGCCAAGTGCGGAAGCGTCTCCAGGTACTTGTAGGCCAGGATCTTCGGGTCCGCGTTGTTGCGATGGACGGCCTGGAAGACGAGCTCCACCGCCTTCGCCTCGCCGTCCGCCCGCAGGATCATGGCCTGCTGTGTGCCCTGGGCCTCCAGGATGTCCTTCTGCTTCGTGCCTTCCGCGGTGAGGATCTTGGCTTGCCGCTCCCCTTCGGCGTGCAGGATGGCCGCGCGCTTGTCACGCTCGGCCCGCATCTGCTTCTCCATCGCCTCCTTGATGGTGTGCGGTGGATCGATGGCCTTGATCTCGACGCGGTTGACCCGGATGCCCCACTTGCCGGTGGCGTCGTCGAGGACGGCGCGGAGCCGGGAGTTGATCTCCTCACGGGAAGTGAGCGTCTCCTCCAGATCCATGCTGCCGATGACGTTGCGCAACGTGGTCACGGTGAGCTGATCGATCGCCTGCAGGTAGTCGGCGACCTCGTAGGCAGCCGCCCGCGGGTCCGTGATCTGGTAGTAGAGCACGGTGTCGATATTCACCACGAGGTTGTCCTCGGTGATCACCGGCCTGGGGTCGGACGAATAGACCTGCTCGCGCACGTCGAGTTTGGTGTTGATGCGGTCCGCCACGGGCACGACCAGGTTCAGGCCGGGTTGCAGCGTCCGGCGGTACCGTCCGAACCGCTCGATGTTGTAGCGGCGGGCCTGCGGGACGATCCGCACAGTGGAAGCCACGAGGAAGACGACGACAAGGGCCGCCACGAGAATGGGGATGACCACTGGATCCACAGTGCCTCCGTTGCTGTGAGTTCAGCCGTTCACGGAAGGAGCTGACAGGGGTAGACGACGGCCTTGGCGCCGTCGATCGCCATGACATCCACCAACGCGCCCACCGGGATCACCAGGCTCTCGTCGAGGGCGCGGGCGGACCATTCTTCGCCGGAGAGTTTGATCAGGC
The DNA here is from genome assembly GCA_014650015.1 of Streptomyces griseoloalbus. Classification (GTDB taxonomy): domain Bacteria; phylum Actinomycetota; class Actinomycetes; order Streptomycetales; family Streptomycetaceae; genus Streptomyces; species Streptomyces griseoloalbus. The sequence continues at coordinate 174,522 of BMUD01000007.1, read as the reverse complement.
CACGGGTCGCGGTGACCTCCTGCATGACCTCGGCCCGCTTGCCGATCAGCGCGTCACTGCCCTCGCGTGTGAGGGGTTGCTCTGCCATGTGCCGCACCGCGATGGGACGAACGATGACGAGCCCCGCTGCCGCCGCCGCTGCCAGGGCCACGAGCTGGCCGAAAAGGCCGATGCCGAAACCAGCGACCACGGCGGCGACCAACGCGGCGCCCGCCAGCAACCCGAAGAACAGTGTCAGGGTGAAGAACTCCGCGGCCCCCAGGGCCGCGGCGGTGAGCAGCCATACGAACCACGGCATCGAATCGCCCTCCTGCAGGGGCTTTCTCCACCAAGCTACCTCCCGGAACGCCGGGCAGACAGACATGCCGGCCGGGTTCTCGCCCGGCGCGGAGTTCGCCCTGATCGACGGACAGTAGTAGGCGGGCAGCTGAACGCGACCGCCGTGGTCGTGATCGCCTGGGAAGACGATCAAAGACGAAGGTGCCGATGAAGGTGGAGAACGTCGGCGGCACCGACCTGTCGTACGCGTCGCTGCAGCTGAACGGCGAGCTGGCAGGCGGCGGCGGCACGGGCGTCGTCCTGACGGCCCGGTGTCCGAGGGCCCGCTCCAGGTCGCGTCCCGGCGCACGGACGCGACCTGGAGCGGGCCGCGCCCGCCTCGGTCAGCCTGTGTGGACCTTCAGGGCGGAACGGACGGCTGATTCGAGGGCGCCCTCGATCCAGGCGGGCTTGATCGAGGTGTGGTCCCCCGCGAAGTGCAGTGGTCCCTCGGAGGTGGGGATGTCGGGGAACAGCTCCGTGTGCTGGCCCGGAAAGAGCACGGACGCCTCGCCGTAGGCGTAGTGGTCGCGCGTCCACGACTGTGTCCGGCACTTGCCGGTGAAGAAGACCTCGCACCGGCGGCCGAAGACCGCCTGCACTCCGGCGAGGGCGCGCAGATAGCGCTCTTCGTCGGCGTAGGCGTCCCACTTGAGGGCGTCGTCGGCCCAGCTGTAGGAGGCGAGCATGATGCCGCCGTCGCTGCCCTCCATGGGGTGGGCGTGCTCGAAGTACATGAAGCGGTTGGCGTTGTCGCTGACGGAGCCGCCACCGCGGACGTGCGCGGCCTCGACCTCCCCCTCCATGGCGGGCCGGAAGGCGGCGAAGCAGTGCTTGTACGTGTCGGGGATCGTCACCCCCAGGTCCTTCACGGACTTGTGTGCGCCGAGATACCGGGCGTCCGTGACCTTGCCCGCCCGGTACTTCTCGTAGAGGCCGTCCTCGATGGCGTCGAGGGCCTGCTTCCACTGCGCCTCGGTGAACTCCCACCAGCGCCGGGAGAATTCCAGCAGCACCTTGGTCGCCGAGTCGTAGTGCAGCTCCGTGATGGCCCGGCGCTTGCCGTACGACAGCGGAGGGTCGAAGGTGACGTGACGCAGTCCGGAGAAGGGAACGGTGACGATGGCCTCGTCACCCTCGAAGACCTCCGTGGTGCCTCCCTTGCCCGTCTGGCAGTCCTCGGAGATGGCGTGCACCCGCACCTTGCCGCCGACGCGTTCGATGCGTACGGCACGCCGGTCGAGCCGTACCTTGCCCTTCACCGGCGCGTACAGCGCGTCGGCGAGCAGCGCGGTACCGCCCTTGATCTCCCAGAACTTGGTCTTGGGGTCGATCAGTGCGGCGGACAGGAAGCTGTGCAGGAAGGAGAGGTGCAGCCGCGAGGTCAGGTTCTGGATGGTTCCGATCAGGTCGATGGTCTTGGTATCGAGCCCTGCGGCTTCGGTGAGGTAGCGGTACATGGACCAGTGTCCGTACTTCTCGAGGACTTCGGTCCACCCGTCGACGAGGGCTGTTCCCTCTTTGCCCCGGACGAGCAGGTGTACGGGTTCGAGGGCGTCGGCGAGGATGGAGGCGGCGGTCTTCTTGCGGTTGGCGCCGGTGATGGCGAAGGTGTCGTTGACCCGTTCCGGGTTCTTCTCGTAGTCGGCCCGGCGCTCACGGATGCCGTTGACGTGGATCCAGGTGCGGTTGGTCTGCTTCGCCGGGTCGTCGGGGTCGACGTCCACCAGGTAGAACTCCTGGCGGGGGAGGTCGAACTTCTTGAGCAGGGCCATGAGGAGCGGGTGGCTGTCGGGCAGCCGCATGGCCCCGGCCTCGGCGTACTGCCGGGGGTCGGCGAACGGCTGCCTGCCCTTCTCGTGACCGCCCTTGCGGAAGGTCTTGATACGGCCGCCGACCCGGTTGCCGTTGGCCTCGATCACGACGACGTCGTGGCCCGCCCGGTTGAGCAGGTCGGCGGCGAGCAGGCCGGCGGGTCCGGCCCCGACGATCAGGACCCTCTTCGTGGCCTTCGCCCGGCTGGCCGGCAGACCGTTGTCGACGGCCTTCACATAGGCCGGGACCAGGGGCTTGTCGTCTTCGTCGTGGACGACGACGGCGCGGGCGACCGTCCTGTACGCCTCGGGGTCGGTGCCGGGCGGTGCCGCGGTCGGCGTGATCGCGGGCGCGGTGGCGGGACTGAGCGCGGTCGCGGAGGCGGCGGAGGCGGCGGTGAGCCCGACGGCGAGCGCCGAGGCGCCGGTCGCCGTGACCACGGAGCGCCGCGACGGCGTGGTGACACGCGATGCCGGTGGCCGGAGCGACGTGTCGTGAGTGGCGGAAGCGGACTGCTGCTCCACCCCTGCGCGGGCATTCTTCGCGGACGGCGTGCTCCCGCCTGAGGTGTTCGTATTCTGAGTGTTCATCGCGCATCACTTTTGGTGCACGAGCGACACGGAGGTAGTGCCTTCACACGGACGAGACACGTAAACCACTCGAACCGGGTCCGCCGCTTGTACCCATGTTCACCAGGGGCCGCGCTCACGCGGGTGAAGCGTCCGGCAAGCCGGCGACAGCCCACCGGATCCAATGGGGACGGGGCCCGCCGCACCGGTGCAGGGGAGGTCCGCGCGGCAGAGCACGGGACTGCCGGCCGCTCACGCGCCGTCAACTCCCCGGGCCGAGAGCGTGTCCCGCTCACCCCGGGTGTCTCCCCGGGGTGCGCGCCGTCGCCGGCTCGGCTCTCCGTAATCCTCATTCAACGACGGTGACCCGGAGGTCACGGTCCCCGCGGGAGCCGACCACACCGCGAGCGTCGAGTGGACCCCGGCCACGGACGGCTGGTACGACCTCACGGTCTACGCGACGACCCGCTCCGGCATCCGGCTGGCGCCCTACGACTACTTCTTCACCGTGAACCGACACACCGAGCCCGCCACGCACCGGCTTCCCGATCCATGACGAAGGCCCAGGTCACAGACCCGGGCCTTCGTGCTGTGCGGGGTGGTCAGTCGTCGCGGGCCGGATGCATGACGCCGGGATCGTCAGGGGGCCGTCAGGGTCGCTCGATGGTGATGAAGGGGTCCCACTGGAAGTAGCCCCGCAGGTCGCGGTGGCGGTCCAGGATCTGGAAGTAGAAGTGGTACACGACCTTGCCGGTCCTCTTGACCGTCGTCCGCCAGTAGTGGTCCTCGTACTCCTGGGTCGTGAACGTCGGCGTGCCCTCGGTCCCCTCCTGCGGCATCGGGTAGATGCCCTGGATCACCTCGATCTCCGGCGTCCTGATGAGCACGTGCCCGGTGTCGCTGCTCACGTACCGGTACAGCAGTGCCTTGTAGTCGCTGCCGAGCGACAGCGTCGTCTCCCGCCACTTGACGCTGTCCCCGGGTTCGGCCCGGAGGTTCAGCTCGGCGCCCGAGGTGCCGATGATGTGGTCCTGGCGCGTCGTCATGTAGATCAGGCTCTGGTCGACGTAGGTCGGCGCGTCGGGGTTCCTCGACGCGTTGGGGTTGCGTTCGACGATCGTGGCCGCGTCGAACGCGATCAGTACGTTGAGTTCAGCCATGTCCTGTCCCCTTCGGAATACGGGTCGCGTTGCTCCTGCCGGGCCGGGAGGCCCGTCAGGTGGTGGTGGGGTTCGGCACCTTGTACGCCATCGCCCGCGGGTAGTCGTGCCGGCGCAGGCGGACGCGGACCAGCAGCGGTCCGGCGTTGACCGGGTCGGCGGGGTCGGCGAGGCGGGCCAGCAGGGCGTCCAGCTCGGCGGTGTCCGTGACATGGACCCCGTTCGCCGGGGTGTCCTTGCCGGCGAAGACGGCCGCGAGGCGGTCGTAGTGCCACGGGTGGAGGACGTTGTAGAAGTCCGGGTCGGCCCGGTCCTGTTCGGCGTAGTAGGACGGGTGGACCAGCATCTGCTCGATGCCGTAGAAGTGTCCGTTGTCCATGACGAACACCACCGACGGCAGTCCGAGCCGGGTGTGGGTGGAGATCTCCTGGCAGGTCTCCTGGAAGGCGCCGTCGCCGACGAACACCATCGGACGGGCGGGTGCGCGCTCGGGGGCGAGCGCGGCGCCGGTGGCCGCGCCGACCGACCAGCCGATGGACAGCCAGCTGACCTGGGAGAGGAACCCGCCCGCGGGCAGGGACAGGTTCATCGAGCCGATGAGGGAGAACGCGGCGTCGGACACGACCGTCCAGTCCTCCCGGGTCTCGTGCCCCAGGAAGTGGTTGATCCGGTCGAACACCCCGTCGTAGGTGAGGTGTTCGGGGTGCCGGGACGCCGAGCGGGAGACGCGGAGTGAGGCCCGGAGGTGTTCCAGGGCGGCGGGACGGTGTTCGGGCGCGCCGTGGTGGGCGTGGGCCTCGGCGTAGTAGTCGGCGGTCAGTCCACCGGAGCCGTACGTCTTGACCAGCGCGTCCTGGAGGGCGGGCAGCAGCTGTTCGAGCTGGACGTCGGGGAAGTAGGAGGTGCCGACGCTGACGCCGCCGTTCGCGGCCATCACCCAGTCGGTGCCGACGGACTGCTCGCCGCCGAGGTTCTTCGACGTGGACCAGGCACCGAGCCCGATCCGGCAGGTGGCCCACTCCCGGAAGACCCAGTGCACGTCCGGGTGGCTGGCGTGGCCGTTGTAGACGCCGTGGAACTGCGGCTGGTCCTCGTCGACGACGGCCTTGGCGCCGACGGTGGTGCAGAACGGCACACCGGTGGCCTCGACCAGATCGGTGAGCTGCCCGCCGAGGCGGAACCGGTCGGTCTCCTCGCCGGCCCACACGATCGGGCGGGGCCTGCCGTCCGGGCCGGGGTGTTCCTCGATCAGGGTGAGGATCGCGTGCACGGCGTTGTCGAGCATCGTGCGGTTGCGGGCGCTGAAGGGCCGTTCGCGGCGGACGATCGGCGCCTCGGGTTCGGCGCAGGGCTCGTCCCACAGGTCCTCCATGACCTCCAGGTAGACCGGCCTGCGCTCGGTCAGGCAGGCGGTGAGCGCGGCGTCGATCTGGCCGGGGGCGAGGCCCGGGTGGGAGATGACCTGCGCGTCCACGGTGACCTGGCGGTAGACGTCCAGGTTGCTCTCCGTGCGGGGGCTCATGTGGGAGGTGAGCAGGCCGAGGGCACGCTGGTTCTGCCACTGCTCGTAGGGCGGGGAGGCGTTGACGGCGACGAGCGGGACCCGCTCGACGTAGGCGCCGCCGCAGGCGTTGAGCAGGTTGAAGGCGCCGACGCTGTAGGTGACGGCGGCCGCGCCGATGCCGTGGATGCGGGCGTAGGCGTCGGCGGCCTGGCCGGCACCGCCCTCGGTGGGGGTGCCGACCCACTCGATGTCGCCCTCGGCGCGCAGGGTGGTCAGGAACGGGCCGAGGTGGTTGCCGGGGACGCCGAACAGATGGGTGATGCCCAGCTCGGCCAGGCGCAGGGCGAGGTAGCGGGCGACCGTGCACCCGGGGTCGACCGCGATCACGACGCGTACTCCTTGCGGTCAGGGCCCGGGGTGGTGACCGGCGGGGCCTGGTGGACGGCGACGGCGGCGCGGACGGCGCTCTCCAGGGCGCCCTCGATCCAGGCATGCTTGAGGGAGGTGTGCTCCCCGGCGAAGTGCACGGGGCCTTCGGGCCGCGAGACGTCCAGGTGGAAGCTGGTCATCTGGTGCGCGGTGTAGATGGCGGCCTCGCCGAAGGCGTACGGGTCGCGGGCCCAGCTCTGGGTGGCGCCCCGGCCGCTGAAGAACACCTCGATGCGGCGGCCGTGCAGGGCCTGCAGGTTGCGCAGGGCGTAGACGTAGCGTTCGGCGTCGGGCATGGCGTCCCAGCGCGCGGCGTCGTCGGACCAGCAGTACGAGGCGAGGACGACGCCGCCGGTGCTGCCCTCGACCCGGTGCGAGGGGTAGTACATGAACCGGTTGGGGTTGTCGGCGGCGGAGCCCCCGCCGAAGCAGTGGGTGGCGGGGCGGACGGCGGGGCCGCGCAGCGGCAGGGTGCTGTTGAGCCGCCGCATCTCCTCGGTGACGCCGCTGTCCTTGACCGCGGCGCCGAGCAGGCCGGCCTCCGGCTGGGGGAGCGTGACGCGGGTCGGCCCGGCGTCCGCGTCGGCGCCGAGCCGGTAGTACTCGTACAGGCCCGGCGCGATGTTCTCCAGCTCGCTGCGCCAGTCGTCCTCGGTGAACTCCCACCACCGGTGGCTGAACTCCAGCAGCACCTTGGTGGCCTGGTCGTAGTGCGTCTCGATGATCGCGCGGCGCTTCTTGTACGACATCGAGGGGACGATCTCCACGAAGCGCAGCGCGGAGAACGGGATGGTGACGATCGCCAGGTCCGCGGTCCACAGCCGCGGCGGGGCCTGCGGGTCGTCCTCGGCGACGGTCTGTACGGCCACGCCCCAGCCGTCGGGACCGACGGCGCCGGTGCCCTCGGGGTCGGTGTCGCGGCTGGGGTCGTGGTATTCGAGGCGGATCATGCGCTGGCCGAAGCGCACCTCGTCGCGCAGGCCCTGGTGGAGCGCGTGCGGCAGGCGCCAACTGCCGCCGGGGATCTCCCAGTAGCGGACGGCGGGGTTGATGTCGCTGCGGCTCAGGAAGCTGTGGAAGAAGGAGAGGTGCAGCCGTGAGGACATGTTCTCCAGCGTTCCGACGGCCTCGATCGCCTCGTCGCTGAGCCCTGCGTGGTCGCGCAGGAAGCCGCCCATCGAGTAGCCGTCGAAGTCGCGGATCACCCGGGCCCAGCCCTCGACCCACTCGTCGAACGGTTTGTTGACACGCTTTCCGTCGACGATGTCGGAGTAGTAGTCGCGCACGCTCTCCAGCGCGTCGTCGACCATCTTCACCACGGGGGCGCGGACCTCGTCGTCGGTGAGGTGGAATTCCTCGTTGATCCGTTCGGGACCGGTGGTGTAGTCGGCCCGCCGCACCTGGACGCGGTTGGCGCGGATCCAGGAGTTGCCGCGTTTGTCCGGCTCGCGGAAGTCAGGGCTGTCGTCGCCGTAGGTCCAGGTCCGGCCGGTGAAGGAGGTGTACGTCACCGGGGGGACGGGGACGTCGGGGCCGCTGCCGGTGGAGGGGTCCACGTCCACGTTGTAGAACTGGCGGCGGCCGAGCCCGAGTTTGTCGACGAGGGCGAGGACGAGCGGGTGGAAGTCGGGCAGCCGCATGGCGCCGGCCTCGGCGTATTGGGCGGGGTCGGCGAAGGGCTGCTGGTGCTCGGTGGTGCGGAAGGTCTTGATGCGTCCGCCGACGCGGCCGGCGTTGGCCTCGAGGACGGTGACGTCGTGGCCGGCGTCCTTGAGCAGGCGGCCGGTGACGAGGCCGGTGATGCCGGCGCCGATGACGAGGATCTTCTTGCGCGGGTGGCGGGTGGGGCCGAGGTGGCCCGTGTCGATCAGGGTGTGGAGATAGCCGAGCTTGAGGTCCTTGTCGTCCGGTCCGACGAGAAGGAGTTCGCGGGCGAGTTTCAGGCAGGTCTGCCAGCGCGCACGGATGGCCGAGTTCTCTTGTGAAATGTCGGTCATAGCTTGCGATCGTAGAGATGGAGAAACGGTTTCTCGATTTCTCCGGAAGACAAAGTCCAAAAAACACTGATCGCACTGCTTGACGCGAATTCGACTTGCCCGGATTCCCCTTGCCGTACGGCAGATCCGCCAGGGACGGATGGGGAAAGAGGAACGACGCCGAATCGATAATCCGCTTATGGAGTGGAGAATTCCTGGTTCTCAACGGTGGTGGTCCCGCCATCCGGCCGGGGCGGAAAGAGCACCGGGACGGCGATTTTCCGCCCCGCCCGACGCCGCCGACACCGCGGGTGGCGTCGATGCCGCCGCGGGAACCGCCGGCCGCGGCTCGCCGAGTTGTCCGCGAACGCCCCCGGGATTGTCCGTGATCGGTAACGGACGCATCCCGTGGCCCCTGTCCTTCGTCCTGCCAGGTGGTCTCGAAGTGACCGAGCACCGACGAGGAACTTGCGTGGAAGCGGGGCGGACATGGCACGGCACGGCGGCGGGCGGGGCTGGTACGGCAAGGTGCTCGGGGCGGCACTCGGGGTGACGGCGCTCGCCCTCGGTGCCTCGGTGTGGACCGCGCAGGCCGACGCCGTGGACGGCTCGTCGCCGAAGGCGACCGCGTCGGCCACGCCGGGCGGTGACCTCGAGCCGGTCGCGGTGACCATCGCGCACGCCTCGGACGAGGGGCCGCGCGGCGTCAACATCACCATCGACGACGGCCCCGACCCCGTGTGGACCCCTCAAGTGCTCGACCTGCTGCGCGAGTACGGGGTGAAGGCCACGTTCTGCGTGACGGGGACGCAGGCCGAGGCCCACCCGGACCTCGTGAAGAAGGTGGTCGCGGCCGGGCACCGGCTGTGCGACCACACGGTGTCGCACGACACCGCCATGGACCAGAAGTCCGAGGCCTACCAGTCGCAGCAGATACTCGACGCCGAACGCATGATCACCGAGGCGTCCGGGGGCGTACGGCCGCTGTACTACCGGGCGCCCGGCGGGGCCTTCACCCCCTACAGCCGCGAGCTGGCCGCCTCCCGGGGCATGCGCCCCCTGGGCTGGAACGTGGACACCAAGGACTTCGAGCGGCCGGGCACCGACGCCATCGTCGCCACCGTCGAACGGGAGCTCCCCAACGGGCCGACGCTCCTCTTCCACGACGCGGGAGGGGACCGCTCCCAGACCGTCGAAGCCCTGCGCCGCATCCTGCCCTGGCTCAAGGAGCAGGGCTACTCCTTCGGCTTCCCGGTGCGCTGAGCCTTTGGACCTGGCGGGTCCCGGCGTTCGAGGTCCCCCGGCCCGGACGCGTCAGGCGGCTTCGGCAGTGACGGCCGGCCCGGCAGGACACGGGTGCGGGCCGAGGAGGGCGGGGCGGTCGATGCCCCGCCCTCCTCAAGGACGCCGAGTGCGGCGGCGAAGCAGAGCACGCGCACGTTCAGATCAGCTCGGGTTGCGGTGTCGGCTGCCGCGCCGGTGCGGCCCTCGGTTCCCACAGTGCGGTGGTCCGGACGTAGCCGTAGACCACCGAGGCCGTCGCCAGCAGGAGCAGCGGTCCGGACACCCACGGGTGCCGGGCCATCTCCACCGGCAGGAAGCGGTAGGACAGCAGGAGGGCGGCGAAGACCGTCGCGCCGTAAGCGGCCAGCTGGACCCCCGACCGGTCCCAGCCGCGGTCGAACGCGCGCAGAGCTGCCTCGATCGTGAGCGCGAACACCACGCCGGCCAGGAGATCCGCGCCGTAGTGGTAGCCGAACCCCAGCGTCGCGGCGAGCGTGGCGATCAGCCAGACGGTTCCCGCGCAGCGCAGGACGCGCGGGCCCTTCCGGGAATGGACGAAGATCGCGGTGGCCCACGCCGTGTGCAGGCTGGGCATGCAGTTCCGTGGGGTGATCTCGTCGAACGGCATGGGGTGCGGGGTCGTGATCGGCGGTGGCGTGTGCGGCCACAGGTCGGCCGCCGCCCACTGCACGCTGGGCGGCATGTCCTCCGCCCACAGGCTGACCCCCGCCCAGTGCTCGGTGCCGGTGCCGTAGGCGAAGAGCGGGCCGACCACCGGGTAGATCATGTAGAAGGCGGGCCCGAGGAGACCGATCACCAGGAAGGTGCGCACCAGGTGATGGCCCGGGAAGCGGCGCTCGACCGCCACACCACGCAGTTGGTACAGCGCGACGACGACCGCGGCCACCGCGAGTTGACCGTAGACGAAGTCGAGGGCGTTGAAGCCGATGGGGCCGGTCGCCGTGACCAGCCGGCCCACCAGCCACGACGGGTTGCCCAGCGCGTGATCGGCGGTCGCCACGTACTGGTCGAGCACCACCGGGCGGGTCTTCGAGGTGATGAGCAGCCAGGTGTCGCCGGTCTTGCGGCCGGCCATGAGGAGCAGGGCGAGCCCCACGCCCTTCAACAGCAGGACCCGTTCCCGGCCGGTGCGGCGCGTGACGGCGAGGACCGCGCAGCCCAGGATCACCCACAGCGCGCCGTTGCCGAAGGGGTGGCCGCCGGTCGTCCGGACGTCGAACGCCCACCGGATCACCAGGAAGGCGATATCGATACCGATCGCCGCACCTGTCGCGATGAACCGTTGCCGCCAGGTGAGGACCACCATCATCAAGGCCATGGCGGCGTACAGCAGACCGCCCGACTTGGGGGCGAATATCACTTCTCGCACCTGGTTGGTGATCGGCCCCGGGAGGCCGTAGCGACGCGCGGCGAACTCCAATGCGATGAGGAATCCGAGGGCCACGACACCCGCCACGGCCCAGATTCTCGCCCGTGGTCGACGCCAAACAGAGAGCGCGGTTCTTCGGTTTATTCGGGAAAGGTCCTGCGGTGGTATGTGTTTCAATTCCTGGCTGCTTTGCTAGTTGTTGGCTAGGTCAGGGCGGTTTCGCTCGTCACCTTCCGGCCGGAACGCTTTTCCTCTTACGAAGAGCAGCCCGTCGAAGCAAGACGGAAAGATCAGGGTCCGGGTTCCGGGTACGGGATCCGGGTACGGGATCCGGGTACGGGATCCGGGTACGGGTTCCGGGTACGGGATCCCGAGCGGGGCGAGGCGGACATCGTCGCGGGCGACGCCCGCGGGAACCCGCGGGGCGGCAGCGGTGATGTCGGCCGGTCAGGGTAAAGGCGCATGCGATGCGGTCGCTTCGTCCGTGCCCCCGCTGTGGCTCCCCGGGCCCCGAGACACCTCATGCCCCCCTCGATCCCGCCCCTGCACGCCGCTCGTGCCCTTGGTGTGCCCGTCAGAGCGGACAACCACCGTCGACAGCGGTGCCCCCAGGCCCTCACGCCGAGCGAAACACAGCCCGTCTGCGCAGGTCAATACGCTGGTCATCGGGCTTGGCGGTGGCCTCCCGCGCACCGTGCGCGGTCGCGCGTCGAGGCCGGCGCCGTCGGCCCCCATCAGCGCCCGCGCCGGCGCCCGCGGCAACGCCCCTGCCCGGCACAACCTTTGGCAGGTCGTGGCCGTCCAACAGCGGAAACGATCACTCCGTGCGGACCTCCCCAGGACCGTCACCACGGGATGGATCCCCGTACAACCCGGGAGTTGCCATGAAGACCGCCACCGGCCGCAGAAGACGGCTCGGCGCGTACGCGCTCGTCGCAGCCGCGGCACTGAGCGCCACCGTGCTCGGCACCGCGCCGGCCTCCGCCGCGAGCGACGCGCTGTGGGTCCAGTCCCCGGAGGGGGTGACGCTGTCCGCCACTCCGGGCTCGTACCAGGAGCTGTCGTTCGGCCTGTACCACGACAACGGCGACTACCACGTCGCCAACGGCGTGCTCAGCCTCGACCTGTCGGAGCTGGCCGGCGTGGCCGAGGTCTCGGTGCCGGACACCTGCTTCCTGGCCGGGTCCGGCACCACCGCGGTGTGCGACATCTGGGAGGTCGGCGACATCGGCGGCACCTACGACGGGCCCCAGGTCACCCTCGGACTCCGGACCCTGGAGGGCGCCCCGGCCGGTGCGGAGCTGAGCATCGGCCACCGCGGGCAGGCCGAGACCGACGGCCCGGACGGTGTGCTCTCCACCCACTGGGGCAGCACATCGGTCACGGTCGAGTCCGTACCCACGCCGGACCTGAGCCTGACCGAGCCGGCGCCGGTGGGACCGGTCGCCCCCGGGGCCTCCCTCACCGTCCCCGTCACGGTCACCAACCACGGCGACGCGGTCGCGAAGGGCTTCCGTCTCCGGGTGTGGAACACCTACGGCCTGGAGTTCCCCACCACCTACCCGGGCTGCGCCTGGACCCCGCCCGTCCTGGACACCGAGGACATGCCGGGCGGCCTGCTGGACTGCGCCTTCGACACCGTCGTGGAGCCCGGCGCCACCGTCACCCTGCCGGAGCCACTGCGGCTCACCGTGGCGTCCCACGCCCTGTTCGAGCGGCTCGATGTCAGCGTCCAGCCGCTCGAGGGCACGCGGGACCGGAACCCCGAGGACAACTTCACCAGCACGTCGGTCACCGCGGTGAACACGGCCGACTTCGCCGTCCAGGGCGACGAGGTCACCGGCGCGGCCGGGGAGACGGTCACGGCCACGATCGGGTTCCGCAACCGGGGTCCCGCCTGGTTCGCCAACGTCGGCTCCGGTGACGCGGTGGGCACGGTCACCCTGGCGGTGCCCGAGGGCGCCTCGGTCGTCTCGGCACCCGAGAACTGCCGGGCGGAGGGAGCCGCCACGTACCGGTGCGAACTCCGGCACTGGTCCACCCCCACGGACCGGATCCAGTTCCCCTTCACACTGCGTGTCGACCGGGTGGTCCCGGACGCCACCGGTGCCGTCACGCTCCACGCCTCCGAGCGGCAGGCACCCCACGACCCGAAGCCGCACAACGCCCACGCCGAACTGGTGCTCAACGCCTCCGAGTGACCCTGCCCGCGGCCCACTCGCAGGAACCCCCAGGTCAGCGACCTGGGGGTTTCGCACGGCCCGAAGACGGCCGGCGGGCGGCAGCAAAAGGCCCGTCACCTTCTCGGGCGGCGCCCGCGCACTCCTCGACGGCTGGGTTCCCCTCCGGGAACGCGGGGTGCAAGCTGGAGGGGAGGCCGCCTCGACCACCCCGGGCGCGAGCTCGGGACACGCGGTCCCGCCACTGCGAGTGAGCCCTCCGGCTCGGCAGGAGGCAAGCGAGATGACAGATCACGTCACCACCGGTACCCGCTGGCACCTGACCGGTGACTGGTTCGATGTGTGCAACTGCGCCATACCGTGCCCCTGTACGTTCGCCCAGCCCCCGACCTACGGCGACTGCGAAGGCGTGCTGGTCTGGCACATCCGTGAAGGCAGCTTCGGTGACGTGCGGCTCGACGATCTCAACGTCCTGATGCTCGGCTCCTTCACCGGCAACCCCTGGGCCGGCACGCACACCGACCCGTACGCCGCGGTCTTCTTCGACGAACGAGCCGACGAGCGGCAGCGCGGCGCGCTCGGGGCGATCTTCGGCGGTGAGGCGGGCGGCTGGCCTGCCCAGTTCGGGGAGATGTTCCACCCTGAGATGCGCGGCATGGACTTCGCTCCCGTCCACGTCGAGATCGACGAGGACCTCGCCACCTGGCGGGCCGAGGTTCCCGGCAGGGTGACGGCCACCGCCGAGGCACTCACCGGCCCGACGACGCCGGACGGCGCACGCGTCCAGGTCCACAACGCCCCGGGCGCCGAGGTCGGGCCGGGCCAGGTCGCCACCTGGGGACGGGCCACTGCCGACCGCGCCGACGCGTTCGGCTTCTCCTGGGAACGTTCGGGGAAGTCGAGCAAGTACTTCCCGTTCGACTGGAGCGGACCCGACCGGACCTGACCGCACCCGACCGGACCTGACCGGACTAGAAGAGCGGACGGATACCGCCCATCGCCGGCATCGACGCCCGCAGCCCCGGCAGCAGCCAGTCGTGGAACGGCGCGAGCACGGCCAGCAGGAGGAACACCAGCCCCACGGCCCGGGAGAGCAGCGGCCCCCGGGACCACAGCTTCTCCAGGAAGATCACCAGGGCCAGCCCGGCCATCGCCGCCACGTTCATCACGCCGAGCGGGACCAGGACGACCATGAGTCCCGCGCAGCAGCCGACGCAGTAGCCGCCGTGATGGACGCCCACCCGAAGGTCGCGGGCCCACGGCCGGAACCCGGCGTAACGCACCAGCTGGCTCATGGGGTCACGGCAGTGCCGCAGACAGACGTTCTTGAGAGGACCGAGCTGGTACAGGCCGGCGAGCAGGAAGGCCGCCGCGCCGATCCAGCGTCCGGCGGCCGGACGGCCGTCCACCAGGCCGCCGGTGACGGCCAGGGCCCCGTAGGCGAGCAGGCCGAAGGCGGTCCACACCAGCAGATACCCGCCCACGAACTCGACGGTGCGCACGGTCCGCCTCCCGCCGGACGACTGCCGGCCGATCCCGCGCACCCATGTGAGGGCCACCGGCGCCATGGACGGCAGCATCATGGCCGCCATCATCGTCACCCACAGCAGCAGGAACAGCGGCAGCGCCATCCCCATCGTGCCGGGCTCGACCCCCATGTCCCGGGCCTGCCCAAGCGTCAGCACCCAGGCGGGCACCGCGATCAGGACGATCAGGAACCAGGAGACGGCGAGATCCCGGGCCGGCAACAGGCCTCCCCCCGATCCGGCCTGCGTGGGAGACCGGGCGGACGCGAGGGGGGAGGTCCGGCTGCGGCGCATCGGCGTGTACTCCTGTGGCTGGTTCCAGGACAGCACGCATCCCGGTGCGCCGCGACCGCGCACAGGACCGCCCGCCCGCGGGACGGAGCGGTCAGTGCTTGGTCGCGACGTAGTAGACGTTGATCGGGTCGCCTTCCACGGACTTGATGTCGACGGTCGCGAACCCGGCCTCCTCGAGCATGCGCACGGCCGTCTGCCGGCCCCAGACCGTGCCCAGCCCGGCTCCGCCCGTGCTCAGGGAGGTCGTCATGCAGTAGAAGACGGAGAATCCGTAGAGCGCGGGCCCGAAGGGATGCCCGATGTTCTCCTCCAGCCTGCTGGAGGCGGCGATGTCGCCCATGAGGAACGTGCCGTCGTCCCGCAGCGCCCGGGCGATCGCCGTGAGCGTCTCGGCCGGCCGCGCCAGGTCGTGGACCACGTCGAAGGCGGTGATGAGGTCGTACTCGCCGTCGATCCGCGTCGCATCGGCGAGGGTGTAGCGGACGTTGTCCACACCGGCGCGGGCCGCCTCGGCGCGCGCGGCCCCGATGCCGGACTCCGACTGGTCCAGGCCGTGGAAGCGGCCGGCCGGGAAGGCCTTCGCCAGCACGAGGGGCGCGTGGCCCTGCCCGGTGCCCACGTCGAGGACGTCGATGCCGTCGCGCAGGCGCTCGGGCAGCCCCGGCACGAGCGGCATGATCGTGTCCACGAGCGCCAGGTCGTAGACCCGGGCGGTCTCCTCGGCCTGCAGGGCCTGGAACCGCGGATAGGCGGAGTACGGCACGCCTCCCCCCTCCCGGAAGCAGCGCACGACCTGCTGCTCGACCTCGCCCATGAGTCCGATGTACGGCATCGTGCCCGCCAGGTTGTCCGGCCCGGCCGCCGTGGTCAGCGACGCCGCGTGCTCCGGTGGCAGGGTGTAGGTGCCCCCCTCCGGGTCGTACGCGAGGAAACCGCCGACGACCATGCCGCCCAGCCACTCGCGGACGTACCGCTCGTCGAGGCCGGCCGCCTCGGCGATGTCCGTGCTGGAGGACGGCGGCAGGCCGGCGAGGGTGTCGAAGAGGCCGCACTGGTGGCCGACGCCGGTGAGCAGAGCCAGCGCCGCCTTGTTGAGGACGTCGGCCACCTCGGCGGCGAAGGCCTCCTGCTCTGCGGGATCCAGTGGCGCCTGGTGCTCTCCGCGCATGGACATGACCGCTCCTTCACCGGGTTGCGACGCGTCACCACCCATGACCGATGACCGCTTTTGTCATCATATGCTCTACTTCACGTCGGGGAACTTCCCACGACAGCCGCGCTTCGCCCTGGCAACATGTTCTGAGCCGCTGACGGCGAAGGCCGGACCGGCTCTTGAGGGACGGGGGCAGGAATGTCGTTTCGGGGAGCAAATCCCGAGGATCTGGAGCAGCTGGCCCAACTCCTGGACGGGCGCGGTGGGGTGGAGGACCGTCTGGACGAGGCCTTCACCCGCGCCGCCCGACTGGGGGTGAGCGGACAGCTGTCGGCCCTGAAGCCGATGAGGTCCTGGGCCGGCAGCGAAGCCAAGGACCTTCGCCGACGGGCCGTCATCCTGCGCCTGGAGAACGGCGACCCGACGGCCGGGCTGCTGTGGGCGGGGTTCACGCCGAAGGACCTGGAGACGTACAAGGGCGAGGGGATCAAGCCGGAGACGCTGCTGCTGGCCAACTCGGTGGCGGCGAGCGGCGATCCGAACGCCAAGGAGCTGGCGCGGCAGCCGGGGGAGAAGCTCGGCGACTGGATCGCCCGCCTCGAGGCGCACGCGATCTCGAGGATCCCCGGCCTGGAGCCGCACGAAGAGACCCTCACCGAGATGATCAAGTTCGGCGCCGACGTGTTCAACGTCGCGGCCGCGACCCAGGTGGTGGCGGCGAGCGGTTTCGCGGGCACCAAGGTGCTGCTGGGCAACGCGGTGAAGACCGGCAAGCTCGGGCCCATGAAGGACGCCCTCGCGGCGCGGTGGACCGCGGCCGGCAGCAATCCCATCCTGCGCTGGGCGGGCACGAAGCTCGGCAACTACAACCCGCCCATCCGCTCGTTGACCGCCCCCGGCAGCTGGCTTCCCGGACAGCTCGGCACCATGGCCTCCCGGAGCCGGACGTACCAACGGGTCGCCAATGTGCCCCTCAGCTCCGGCTTCCTCGGCGACCGTTGGGGCGGCGGGTTCGACGCGCTGCGCCGTCGCGGCTTCATGAATGCCAAACTGCTCGGCTTCACCCCCAACCAGGCCATCAACTTCTTCGCCGGGTCGGACGACATGGCCCGCGTGTACGGCGGGCTGACCCACTCCGGGCAGGCGGTCACCCGCGCGGGGCAGGCCAGCCTCTGGACGGTCGGGAAGGCCGGTGGGTTCGGCGCGGCCGCGAAGACCGCGGGGCTGTGGCGGGGGGCGGGCATCGTCGGGTCGGCGGGCGCGACGGCGTTCTCCGTAGCCAACATCGCCACCATGGACCACGCGAAGGAGTGGGAGAAGAGCAAGGCCGGCTACCTGGCCAATTACGCGGAGGTCGGGTTCAACGCCTCCTTGACCGCGGCGATGGTCGCACCCAATCCGGTCACGATCGGTCTCGCCGTGGGGACCGGCATCGTCTACGGGGGCCTGAAGGTCGTCGAGCACTGGGACGACATCACGGAAGGCGCCGGCAAGGCAGCCGACTGGGTGGGGGACAAGGCGAGCGACATCGGGGACGACATCGCCGACGGCGCCAAGAAACTGGGCGGCGCGCTCAATCCGTTTGACTAGGGCCAGTACTGACGATTCGCGTCGCCGCCCGCAGGCGGGAATTGTCAGACAGGCCCTGGCGGCACCGCCGGGCCGCGGTGCGGCGAGACGCAGAGATCCGGAAGAACCTACGCGAGAAATGAGCAGTTGTCGCCATGGATACGAGCGGTGAGTCCCTGAGGTTCGAACTGACGCCGTACAGCGTCAGCGCGAAGAAAGAGCTGCCCACGTCCGGGGTGCGGGGGGAGGTGGGGCACTTCGGATCCGTCACCGTGGAGCGATGCCCGCTCCACCGGCCGCTCGACAAGGGCTTGGACACCGTTCGGCTGAGCGGTCCCGCCTTCCCGGAGACGACCTTCCGCGGGAAGCGCCGGTCGGGGCGGGCCTCGCTGTTCAAGGCCGAGCTCACCCTCGACGGCCGGCCCGCGGAGCTGCGGTTCAACGCCCGGGCGCTGCGCAAGGAGGACCGGGCGCTGCGCATCGCCTACGCGGGCCGGGAGTACGTCTACTCCGTGGAGGGCCTGGGCAAGGCCGGGGTCCTGGAGCGGGAGGGCGTCCGGGTGGCGATCGAGCCCGGTCCGTACGTCCCGTCGGCCGGGACCGCCAGTACGGGCACGGCCACCGGCCCGGCCGACGCCGTGGACCTGGCGATCGCCATCGTGCTGGTGGAGGTGGACACCGATGTGCTCACCCTGGGCGGCGCCGCGCTGTCGTCCCCGTTCGCCCTGATGCAGCACTTCTCGGACCGGGCGGAATAGCGACCGGGCGGAGTGGCGGACCGTGCCCGGCGTCGTTCAGCGCGGGCTCAGCTCCTCCTTCTCCGGCAGCAGGTCGGTGAGCTTGCGCCATATCTCCCCGGCCCCCGAGCGCACCAGGTGCAGGGGGCTGTCCGGGGTGACCTGGCCGGGGAGGATCGGCTCCTCCGGCTGCTCGCGGATCCAGTAGCCCTGGGCGCCGCAGTCCCAGACCGCCAGGCTGCGGAGCATCGGCGCGTGCCCACCGTCGTGCTGTCCGTCCCAGGCGACGGTGACCCGCCAGTACGCGTTCAGGGCGAGGACCAGCTCCGCCAGCGTGTCAGCCGTCTCCCCGGTGGTGCCGGCACCGGCGAGCCCCTCGCGCACCGCGGTCCGGTCCTCCTCGGGTTCTCCGGTGGGGGCGGACAGCACGGCGAAGGCGGCGTCCAGTGCCTTCATCGTCGATTCGACGCGGGGCGTCAGCGGCTGCTCTTCGGCACCGCGCCGACGCAGATGGACCATGCGGGCGAGCTCGAAGACGAGGGTGCTCGGTTCGACCGGGATGTACTCCGACTCCTCCTCGCCCGGCCAGCCCTCGTGGGCGATCACGGTGTCCCGGCCGACGATGACGCCGTGGTGCACGGGGCCGGGCTCGCCGGTGATCTCGACACTGATGACGAGGACGGGATCCCGCAGCGCCTCGACCAACTCACGCAGCAGCGGGGAGAGTTGCCCTTCCTCGCCGACCAGGCCCAGTTCCTGCAGTTCACCGAGGGACGCAAAGAGCTCCGGACTCGGGGTCTCCCCCTCGGCAAGGCGGGTCAGCACCCGGACATGGCGATCGGCCAGACGCAGACGGGACCTCGAACTGTCGTAACCGGGCATGAGCACATCCTCCGCGGGTGGGTGGCTCGAGGCTAGCGGCAGTGGCGCGGCACGAAGCCGGCCGACGCCTGCGTGGTCCGGAACGCGTCGTCACCGCCGGGGAAGGTCCAGCCGACGTCTCCGGTGCCGCACCGGTCGAAGAGGGGTCCGGCGCCGTCGTCCTCGTCGGCCATGAAGCCGTCCGGCGAGACCACCGCACCCATGACCGCCCTGCCCGTCTCGGCTCCCGGTGTCCGGTTCACGCGGTCCTCACCTCCTACGACTCCGCGTCGTCCGCGTTCTCCGCGTCCTCCCCGTCCTCCCCGTCCTCCCCGTCCTCCGCGAAATCGTC
Source organism: Streptomyces griseoloalbus (assembly GCA_014650015.1). GTDB lineage: Bacteria > Actinomycetota > Actinomycetes > Streptomycetales > Streptomycetaceae > Streptomyces > Streptomyces griseoloalbus. The sequence continues at coordinate 155,405 of BMUD01000007.1, read as the reverse complement.
GGCCCGCGACGTCATCGGCCCGGGCGCGCCTGCGGATCGAGGGCGCCCGGGCCGGTGCGCATCAGGCCGACGCCTCGACCGCCGCACCTGCCGATCCCGCCGAGCCGACCGCTCCCTGCGCGGCCTGCGCGCGCGCCGGAAGCTGGTCCCGCAGGACGCGGCGGCGCCGGGTCGGCAGCCCGAGCGTCGGGTTGGCGACGCTCCAGGCCGCGCCCTTGCAGACCAGCTCCTTGTAGACGGCGGCGAGCCGTCCTGTGAGGGCCGCCCGGACGGCGCGGTCGTCGGCGGTGACGTACTGGATCAGCCCTTCCTTGCGGCCCAGCGAAATGCACTGGTTGTAGTAGCGCAGCGGCGCGTTCGGGAGCTTCCCGCCGGTCAGGCGTGCCGCGATGGAGTCGGCGGCCTGCCATGCGGTGGGGGTCCCCGAGGCGCACGACATCCGCAGCGGCTTGTCGCCGGGGCCCATCGCCATGGCCGCGTCGCCGATGGCGTACACATCCGGGTGCGAGACCGAGCGCATGGTCCCGTCGACCACGATCCGACCCGTGTCGGTGACCTCCAGAGCGGTGGCCCGCGCGATCGGGTGGACGGCGAAGCCGGTGGTCCACACGGTGACCGCGGCCGGGACGGAGGTGCCGTCGGCGGTGGTGACGCGGTCGGCCTCGACGCCGGTGACGGGGGTGTGCTCGTGCACGGTGATGCCGAGTCCGTCGAAGACCTTCCGCAGGTGCCGGCGGCCCTTCGGCGAGAGCCAGTCGCCGAGGCCGTCGCGGGCGGCGAGGGAGACGTCGAGGTCCGGTCGGGCCTCGGCGATCTCGGTCGCGGCCTCCAGACCGGTCAGGCCGCCGCCCACCACGAGGACGGGCTGTCCGGCCTCCAGGCCCTTCAGCCGCTCGCCCAGGCGGCGCGCTCCCGGGCGGCTGGCGATCTCGTACGCGTGCTCGGCGGTGCCGGGGACGCCCTGGTCGTTCCAGCCGCTGCCGAGGGCGTACACGAGGGTGTCGTACGCCAGCTCCGACTCCCCGCCGCCGTTCGCGTCGCGGACGGCGACGGTCCCGTGGTCGACGTCGACGCCGGTGACCCTCGCGATCCTCAGCTCCACGCCGGTGCCCGCGAGCATGTCGCCGAGGGGGCGCGGTACGAGGTCCTGGCCGACCGCGAGCTGATGCATCCGGACGCGCTCGACGAAGTCGGGCTCGGCGTTGACGAGGGTGATGGCGACGTCTTCGCGGTGCAGCCGCCTGGCGAGGCGTCCGGCGGCGATGGCTCCGGTGTATCCGGCTCCGAGGACGATGATGCGGTGCTGCATGGCGGGCTCCTGTCATCGGCGGGTTCGCCCCTTGAACCGGGCGGCCCGCCGTTTCCTGACAGGAGTGCGATGTGATGCCGGTCACATGATGTCAGAAGGCGATGAGCAGGGGTTCGCCGTGGTCCGTCGCCGCCCAGGCCCGGGTCGCGCGTTCGAGCTTGTCCGGGTTGGCCTGACTGCGGATGGCGGCGATCCGCCCGGCGGTGACCTCCAGGCACATGATGCCGACGACCCGCCCGTCGAGCACCGCGACGAGGGCGGGGTCGCCGTTGGCGGTCGTGGCGTAGATCCCGGGTGAGCCGCCGACCAGGTCGCGCTTGGCCTTGCCGGGCTTGAACAGGCCGCGCATGAACGTCGCGACCGCGAGGGCGCCTTCGAACGCCTTGGCACGGGCCGGGACCTTCCCGCCGCCGTCGCCGACCGCGACGGCGTCCTGGGTGAGCAGCCGCACGAGCGGCTCGGTCCGGCCGCTGGTCGCGGCCGTCAGGAACTCGTCGACGATCCGCCGGGCGGCGGCCTCGTCGATCTCGGTCCGGGCCTTGCCGTCCGCGACGTGCTTCTTGGCGCGGTGGAAGATCTGCTGGCTCGCGGCCTCGGTGAGGTCGAGGACCTCGGCGATCTCCCGGTGCGGGTAGTCGAAGGCCTCCCGCAGGACGTACACCGCCCGCTCGTTCGGGGAGAGCCGCTCCAGCAGGACGAGGACCGCGTACGAGACCGACTCGCGCTGTTCGGCGGTGTCGGCGGGGCCCAGCATCGGGTCCCCGGCGATCAGCGGCTCGGGGAGCCAGGCGCCGACGTAGGTCTCGCGCCGGGCACGGGCGGAGGTGAGCTGGTTGAGGCACAGGTTGGTGAGGACCTTCGTCAGCCAGGCCTCGGGGACCCTGATGCCGTCGACGTCGGCGTCCTGCCAGCGCAGGAACGTCTCCTGCACGGCGTCCTCGGCCTCGCTCGCGGAGCCGAGAAGGCGGTAGGCGATGGCCTCCAGACGGGGCCTGGAGGCCATGAACCGGTCCACGTCGTTCATGGTCAGGGCCATGACCGGATCCTAGCCCGCGCGGCGCGCGACGGCCCGGGCGCGGGGCGGTCCCGTCCGGCGATGCGGACCGGTGAGTGCCGGGAGGGCATGCGGGCGTACTTTCTGGACAGGTGCACCGAGTCACTCCGACGCAGCCGGCAGGTGGGGAGCGATCTCGTTCATGGCCCAGGCACCGGACTCGACGGCCGCAGAAGACATCGATCCGGACGTCGGTCCGGACATCGATCCGGGAAAGGAGACGGCGGGAGCCGGCGTCCGCAGACCCACCACCCCGGCGGCAGGCCGGGGTTTTCCGTCCGCGCTCGCGCGCAGCGGACGGGTGAACGGTCTGGACGGACTGCGCACCTGCGCGGTCGCGCTGGTGCTCGTCTACCACGTGGCACCGGACCTGGTGCCGGGCGGCTCGGTGGCCGTGGACCTCTTCGTCACCCTCAGCGGCTTCGTCATCACCCGGCTGCTGCTCGCCGAGTACGTCCGCACCGGGGGCATCGCCCTGTTCCCCTTCTACCGGCGGCGCTGGCTCCGGCTCGTCCCCGCGCTGCTGGCCCTGTGCGCGGTCTGCGCGGCGCTGTCGGTGACCACCTCGCTGTGGGGCTTCGCCGACTCCTGGCGGGCGGCGGGCGTGTCGGCGCTGTTCCTGGTCAACGTCGTACGCGCCGCGGAGTCCGGTCCCTACTCCGACGTCACCGGACCGCTCGCGCACACCTGGTCGCTGGGTGTGGAGGAGCAGTTCTACCTGCTCTGGCCGCTCGTGCTGCTCGCCCTGCTGCGACACACCCGGGCCCGCACGGTGCTGCTGTGCACGGCGGCCCTGTGCGCGCTGCCCGTGCTGTGGCGCTGTGCCCTGTGGGCCCCGGACGCGGCCCACCGCATCTACAACGGCACCGACACCCGCGCCGACCAACTGCTGGCCGGCGCCCTCGTCGCCGTGGTCCTGGCCCGGCTGCGCGCGGACGATCCCCGGCTGGTGCCGTTGCGCACCTGGGCGGGCCGGCTGGCCTGGCCCTCGCTCGGACTGCTGGCGCTCGTCGCCTGGCGGATGCCGGTGACCGCCGACTCCGGGAGCTGGACGGCCGCCTGGTACACCGCCGGGTTCCTGGGGGTGGCGGTGCTCTCCGCCACCGTTGTCGCGGGTCTCGAACTGCGGCCCGACGGCTGGATGTCACGGCTCCTGTCGCTGACGCCGCTGGCCTGGGCCGGCCGCAACCTGAGCTACGGCATCTACCTGTGGCACTACCCCGTCGTACGGCTGCTGGCCTCCCTCGGCATGGAGGAGGGACGGCTGCCGGCCACCGTCGTCCTGACCCTGCTGATGGCCCTGCTGTCGTACTACCTCGTCGAGGCACCCTTCCTCCGCCGGGCCCGCAACCGCCCGAGCCATTGAAGGCGGCATCAGGAAAATTAAGTTTTACGCGTTGCCATCTTAAGAATCTCAAGATACAAATGAACAGCGAGCATGTCGCCGAGCGCAGGGGAGCCGAGGGTGGACTGGCAGGAACTGACGGACCTGACACAGGGGCAGCCGTTCGTGGTCGAGCGGGTCCGGCTGGTCGGCAGCGGTGTCGCGGTCGAGGGCCGGTTCGAGCCGCCCCAGCTGGCACAACTCGGCGTCGACGACCAGGTGTTCGTCGCCGCGTTCGTCCGGTCGCACGGTTCGATCAAGGAGATGGAGCGGATCTTCGGGGTGAGCTACCCGACGATCAAGTCCCGGCTGAAGCGGATCGCCGAGCACCTCGACTTCGTCGACACCGACCCGACACCCACCGGCGCCGACGTCATCGACCGCCTACAGCGGGGGGAGATCAGCGCCCAGGAGGCGCTGGCCGAGCTGGAGCGGACCCGGTGATCCCGCAGCTGGTGACGGTACGCCACCGCCGTCCCGACGGCCGTCGGCGGCGGCTGTACATCCCCGTCCTGCCGGTCCTGCTCGTGCTGTCACCGCTGCTGCTGCTCGCCGTACTGGCCGGACTGATCGCATGTCTGGCCACCCGGGTGAGTCCGGTGGGCGCGCTGCGCGGCACCGGGCGACTGCTGTGGGCGCTGCCCGGCACCCGGTTCGAGATCGAGCAGGGCAAAACGGCCGTGCTGGTAAGCGTCAGATGAGTCGGAGGGGAACAACAACCATGAACGAGCAGCGACGCCGGATCCTGCACATGCTGGCCGAGGGCAGGATCACCGCGGACGAAGCCGAGCGGCTGATCGACGCCCTCGAACGAGAACGGCCCGAGTCGCCGCGAGGAGCCACGCCCCGCCCGAAACCCCGTCCCAAGTACCTGCGCGTGGTGGTGCACTCGACGGACGACGCCGGCGGAGACGGGCCGAGCCGGGTCGACATCCAGATCCCGCTGCAGCTGCTGCGCGCGGGGGTCCGGCTCACGAGCCTCGTCCCTCCGCAGGCACTCACCAGGATCAACGCGGAGATGCACAAGTCAGGGGTGCCGATCGACCTCACCGAGCTCAAGCCGCAGCACCTCGAGGAGCTCCTCGAGCAGCTCGACGAGGTCACCGTCGACGTCGACGACCCCGACGGAAAGGTGCGGGTGTTCTGCGAGTGACACCTGCCACGACACCGGCGGCCGCGGGCGTTCGCCCCCCGTGCGGGCAGGACCGCCCGGCCGGTGCGGGGGCCGGCGGCACCTCACCGGACGTGGGCGCGCGGGGCCGCCAGCAGGGGAGACGAACAGACGCCGGCCCGTCGCGCGGTTGATCAGCCCCTGCGACGCCGGTACGGCCATCCGCATCCCCTGCGCCGACACCTGTTCGCCGGTGTCCGCGTGCCGCAGGCCACTCGACCGGCCGGCCTCCGTACCGCTCGTCCGACGAGGGCTCCGGCATGTTCATCAGTGTGAATCTGATTCAGCGTCAAAGCCCTTGACGCGTCCACGGCAACGCCCCTACGGTCCGAGAAAGCGCTTTCCCCCCGTCATTCCGGGATGACCGACCGTACCGCCTGTTCACGCACTCGAACGCACCGATGACCTCGTCCGACCAGCCGACCGAACCTGGAGACGAACGATGCACTTGAGACCCGCCCTCGCCTGTGCCGGCCTGCTGGCCGGTGCGCTCGTCGCGATGTCCGGCACCACCGCGCAGGCCGCGTCCGTGCGGTACGAGGCCGAGGGACCCTCGGCGGTCTGTTCCGGAGCCATCGAATCCGAGTGGTCCGGGTTCTCCGGCAGCGGCTTCTGCAACGGCACCAACGGGACCGGCGGCTACGCCCAGTTCACCGTGACCGCCTCCGCCGCCGGCACCGCGACGGTCCAGGTGCGCTTCGCCAACGGCAGCGGCGCCGCGCGGGCCGCGAACCTCGTGGTGAACGGCAGCACCACCGCGTCCGCCTCCTTCGAGTCCACCGGCGCCTGGGACACCTGGACGACCAGGACGTTCACCGTGCCGGTGCGCTCGGGCAACAACACCGTCCGGCTCAACCCGACGTCCTCCGCCGGACTGCCCAACATCGACTACGTCGACGTGGAGACGAGCGGCGACACCACCACCCCGCCGCCCACCGCCTCCACGCTCTACGTGGCACCGGGCGGCAGCGACGGCGCGTCCGGCACGCAGTCCGACCCGACGACGCTCACCTCCGCGATCGACCGCATCACCCCCGGCGGCACGATCTACCTGCGCGGCGGCACGTACCACCACGCCCAGACGGTCACCATCCCCGCGGGCAACAACGGCACCTCGGGCGACCGTACGGAGCTCACCGCCTACCCGGGCGAGACGCCCGTACTGAACTTCTCGGCACAGAGCGAGAATTCGGCGAACCGCGGACTCGCCGTGAACGGGTCGTACTGGCACGTCAAGGGGATCGTCGTCGAACGCGCCGGGGACAACGGCATCTTCGTCGGCGGCAGCAACAACGTCTTCGAGCGCACGGTCACCCGCCACAACCGCGACACCGGGCTGCAGCTCTCGCGGATGACCTCCGACACGCCCCGCGACCAGTGGCCGTCCAACAACCTGATCCTGAGCGCGGAGTCGCACGACAACGCCGACTCCGACGGTGAGGACGCCGACGGCTTCGCCGCCAAGCTCACCTCCGGCCCCGGCAACGTCTTCCGCCACGCCGTCGCCCACAACAACATCGACGACGGCTGGGACCTCTACACCAAGTCGGACACGGGCGCGATCGGCGCGGTGACCATCGAGGACTCCCTCGCCTACGAGAACGGCACCCTCAGCAACGGCGGCCAGGCCGGCAACGGTGACCGCAACGGCTACAAGCTCGGCGGCGAGGACATCAAGGTCGACCACGTCATCCGGCGCAGCATCGCCTACGACAACGGCAAGCACGGGTTCACCTACAACCGGAACCCGGGCACCATGACCGTCTCGGACAACGTCAGCATCGACAACGCCGAGCGCAACTTCTCCTTCGACGCCGGGACCTCGGTGTTCCGGAACAACACCTCGTGCCGCGCCGACGACGGGTCGAACGACAAGACCGTGGGCAACGCCGACAGCTCCAACCAGTTCTGGACCGGCTCCAACGGCTCCCGGTGCGCCTCCTACTCCGGCGCCCTGGACTGGTCCTTCGCCTCGGACGGCCGCCTGGTCGTCACCTTCGGCGGCAACGCGGTGACGCCGTAACACCACCAGGCCGTGAGCCGCTGCACGGCCGGCCGGCCCACCCGGTTTCCCCGGGTGGGCCGGCCCTCGCCACGTGCCGTGTCGCTACGTCAGGCCGATCCGCGCGCAGTCCGTCGCGTAGGCCTGGGTGCAGATCTCCTCGACGGTGTAGACGCCGTCCTGGACCACCGTGTCCTCGATGTTCTCCTTCGTGACCGCGACCACGGGGACCAGCATCGTCGGGATGTCCTTCTGCGTGGGGCTGTCCACCCGCTCCCGGGCCAGCGCGTCGAACTGGATCGAGCGGTCCTGCACCTTGGCCACCGCCATGTCCGCGGCGCCGGTCGCCTCCAGCAGGAAGGACTTGTACACCGACATGTACTGCTTGCCCGCGATGATCCGCTGCACCGCCGTCAGCTCCGCGTCCTGCCCGGTCACCGGCGGAAGGTCGGTGACACCCGCGTCCTCCAGCGCCTCGATGACGGCGCCCGCCATGCCGTCGTTCGCCGAGTAGACGGCGGCGACGTTGCCAAGGCCGACCTCCTTGATCGCCGTGCGCATGTTCTCCGCGGCGACCTCGGGCAGCCACTTCTTGGTGTCGTACGACTTGGCGATGTCCACCTGGCCGTTCAGTTCGCTCAGCGCGCCCTTCTTGAACAGTGCCGTGTTCGGGTCGGCGGGCTCGCCGTTCATCATGACGACCTTGCTGGTCTCGGCGTCCCCGCCGAGCGCGTTCACCAGGGCGCGGCCCTGCACCTGACCGACGTGTTCGTTGTCGTGCGAGACGTACGCGTCGATCGGGCCCTCGGCGAGACGGTCGTAGGCGATGACGGGTATGTCCGCGTCCTTCGCCTTCTCCACGTCCGGTGCGATGGCCTTGGCGTCCACCGCGTTGACCAGGATCACGTCGACGCCGTCGGCGACCAGCTTGCCGAACTGCTCGGACTGCTTGGCCTGGCTGCCCTCGGCGTTGGCGTAGACGACCTTGCCCTGTTTGTTGGTGAGGGAGGAGATCCGCTCCTTGATGAGGGGATAGTCGAACTTCTCGAAGCGCGCCGTGTCCTTGTCGGGCAGCAGCAGGCCCACGGTGATGTCGTAACTCCTGCGGCTCGACGTCGCGTCACCGCCGTCGCCGTCCCCGCCGATGACGCCGCACGCGGTGAGCGAGAGGGCCGACAGGGTGGCGGTCAGGAGCAGGGCGGCGCGACGTACGGGGTGGGGGTGGGGGGTGGTACGGGAGATCACGTGAGGTGCCTTCCGGGGGATCGTGCAGCGTGGGCGGCCAAGTGACCGGACGGCCGACGCGGCACTTCGTGCGGCGTCAAGGCCAACTTCCGTCTCGGGCCCGAACGTTGTCGTGAGCAGTGTGTCCATTGTGCGGTGGTGCGGCCGTCGTGATCACGAGCTCCACGCGTGGCGGTCGGAAAATGTGCGCAGGAGCGGCACACGGGCTGCACACAGTGGGTCGTGGGCCTCGTTAGCGTTGCTGTGCCCTGTACCGGACCAGTTGCCCCGGCGGGCGTCGGTACGTCAACTCAGGAAGACAGCGGATGGACTACTGCTCCACGTGTCGCCGGCATCTGAACGGTGCCCTCGTCTGCCCCGGGTGCGGTGCCTACGCTCCCGACATCGCGCCCGTCTTCACCGGCGGTCACACCGCGTCCGGTGCCGCCGATGTCCGTCCCGGTGACGGTACGGCGATGGCGGCGGCCGGTACGGACACGGTTCCGTCCGACGAGGTGGCGCACGCGATGTCCGCGCCCTCGGGCACGGGCCGGGCGGCGCGGCGGCGGCAGCGGGTGCGCTGGAAGAAGACCCAGCGGCGTGCCCTGGTCGCGACGGCCGTGGCCCTCGTCGGCGGCGGTCTGACCCTCGTCTCGACGGACCGGGGCACCGGAGACCGCACCCAGGCCACCGCGGCACCGGACCTCAAGGGCATGGGCGGCGCGAAGGGACCCGCGGACGGGTACGGCGACCCGGATACCGCGACGCCTGCCGCGGACCCCACGTCGCAGTCGCCCTCGGCCGACGACGACGGGCGTCACCGCCCGGCCGAGGACGCTCCGGCACCCAACGCCCCGTCCCGCACCCGCACCGACGGCGCCGTCGCCTCGCAGCCGGCGGTGGCGTCCCCGCCCCGGACGGCGGCCCCGGACACCGGCTCCGGCACGCGCTCCGACCCCACGGCGGGCACGGACACCGGCTCGGCAACCGGTTCCGGCACCGACGGGTCGGGCACGGTCACCCGGCCGGCGCCCCCGGCCGCCGACGACAACGACGGGACCGGCACGGACAGCGGCACGGACAGCGGCGCGGACCAGGGCGGTACCCAGCCCGCCCCCTCCACCCCGCCGACGTCCTCCCCGGACGCCCCGTCGCAGCAGCTCTGCCTGCTGGTGATCTGCCTCGGCGGCAGGTGACGGAGCTCCCCACCGGCACGCACGCCCCTCGTGAGCCGCTCCTCAGCCGAGGGCGGCGAGCGTACGGCGGGCGGCCTCGGCGATCAGGGGATCGCTGGGCTCGGCCCCGCGGCCGGGGCGGTCGCTCATGACCGCCATCACCAGCGGGGCGCCCCGGTCGGGCCACAGCACGGCGACGTCGTTGGCCCGGCCCCAGTCGCCGGTGCCGGTCTTGTCGCCCACCTTCCAGTCCCGGGGGACACCGGCCCGGATGCGCCGGCCGCCGGTCGCGCTGCGGACCAGCCAGTCCGTCAGCAGGTCCCGCCGGTCGGCGGGAAGGGCGTCGCCGAGGACGAGCGCGCGGTAGTCGGCGGCGAGGGCCCGGGGGGTCGTGGTGTCGCGCGGGTCTCCCGGCGGGTTCCGGTTCAGCTCGGGTTCGTAGTGGTCCAGACGGCTCACGCGGTCGCCGAGTGCGCGCAGGCGGGTGGTGAGCGCGCGCGGGCCGCCGAGGCGGCGCAGCAGCAGGTTGGCGGCCGTGTTGTCGCTGTGCCGGACGGCGGCGTCGCAGAGTTCACGGACCGTCATGCCCGTGTCGACGTGCTTCTCGGCCACCGGTGAGTAGGCGGCGAGGTCGGCCCGGGTGTAGGTGACGCGCTCGTCGAGGCGGGCGAGCGGGTCGCGGTCCAGGACGGCGGCCGCGGCGAGCGTCTTGAACGTGGAGCAGAACGCGAAGCGCTCGTCGGCGCGGTGGATGACGGTGGCGCCGGTCCCGGTCGCGAGGGCGTACACCCCGAGGCGAGCGCCGTACTCGCGTTCGAGGTCGGCGAGGTCGCGGGGGTCCACCGGGGCGGGGGCGCGGCGGCTCGGCGAAGCCGGGGGCGAGGGCGGCGGTGCCGTCGGGGCCGGGCCGCGTTCGCGCGCCGGGGTGTCGGTGGCGCAGCCGGCGACGGGGGCGAGGGCCGCGGCGAGCAGCAGTGCGCGGCGTGCGGGGTGTGCGGGCACGGGGGCTCCCTTGGGGACTGTTCGGTCAGGACTCGCGGGACCGGCACCGAGCCGTCGTACCAGGGCCTGTCTGACCATTCGCGTCGTCGCCCGCAGGGCGGCCTACCCTTCCGGCGGCCGAAGCGGTGATCGGCACGGTGGCGCGGATCGCGGTGGACGCGCTGCGGGCGGAAGGGTCGCGGTCGCGTTGATCCGAGGCGAAAAGCAAGCCGATAAGTACCGGAAAACAAAGAGCAGGGGCCCGCACCGAAGTGCGGGCCCCTGCTCTCAAACCCTGCGTACAGGTCAGGCGGGGACGATGTTCTCCGCCTGCGGGCCCTTCTGGCCCTGGGTGACGTCGAAGGTCACCTTCTGGCCTTCCTGGAGCTCGCGGAAGCCCGAGGTGGCAATGTTCGAGTAGTGAGCGAACACGTCGGCGCCGCCGCCGTCCTGCTCGATGAAGCCGAAGCCCTTTTCCGCGTTGAACCACTTCACGGTACCGGTGGCCATATCAAATCTCCTGAGACAGTGCTGGGACTCGCACTTTACGAATCCCTTCATCGTCGCGATGATCACCTGCCCGGAGAACCGGTAGCAAACTGGCAACCACAACTGCAACTGACGTCAGCCTAGCACGAATGGATTCCACGGCAAGCGAGGAAAATCACTGGGCAAAACACCGACGGCGTGTTTAAGGAAAGAGATTTTCGCAACGGGGGCGGAATTTCTGTTCCGGCGAGGACAGATTTTCATCGGCGCCCGTGGACCTGGCCGGCGCTCCGTCGGCGCGGCTCCTCGTCGGCCCGTTCGGCCCGACCCGGCACGCACCTTCCCGCGGACCACGGGCACGGTCCGCCGCGAGGACCGGCTCCCCGCAGAAAACTCCGGCCGCCTCGACGGAAAAACTGCCGTGGCCGAGGAAGATGTCCTGCCCGGACGTCGGCCGCACACGGCGGGCCATGTCGTCCGCCGCACCCCGCGGCATGCCACCCCCCGCGCCCCACGGACGACGTAAGGACGGCGTGTCGCGGGAGCACCCGGGACACCCCTACGGCGACCGCTCCCCGCCCTTCGCTCTCGCGTCCTCGGCCGGCCGTGCGCGATGCGGGCCCATCTCGCCGAGTACGGACCCGAGTTCGGCCTCGGTGAGAGCACTGCCGGGGAGGGGGCGCGGCGGAGTGGCCGGGGTGGCGCGAAGGCCGTCGAGGAAGAGGGCGAGGGGCCGGTGCCAGGCGTCGGGGGTGGTGGCCGTGGTGAGGGGCGGGACGGCACGACCGAGGGCGGCGAGGGCGAACAGCAGGTCCTCGGTGGTGACGTCCGGGCGCACGGCGCCCTCCGCGCGGGCCCGCTCCAGCAGCAGCTCCACCGTCCTGCGGTTGTGGGCGTGCACGGTCTGGAGGACCTCGACGTCCGGCAGGCGGGTGGTCATGAGGTCGTTGGTGCCGCGGTCGGCGGCCAGGGTGGTGAAGACGGTGCGGAGGTAGTCGGTCAGCCCCGTCCAGGCGTCCGGGGCGGTCCGGGCGCGCTCGCCGGCCGTCATGGTGCCCGTCAGCTGGTCGTGGAAGACCGCGTCGACGAGGGCGGCGCGGGTGGGGAAGTGCCGGTAGAGCGTCGCGTTGCCGACACCGGCCCGGCGTGCGATCACGTCCAGGGGCGCTTCGAGGCCCTGCTCGGTGAAGACCGCGTGGGCCGCCTCCACCAGCCGGTCCCGGTTGCGCCGGGCGTCACGCCGCTGCCGGGGCGCGGGGGCAGGGGCGGCGGGCTCTTCACCGACGGTCATCGTCCTCCTCCGTACGAATTGGGGAGCGCTCCCCGCTGGGATGCTATCGTCGGCCGATGAAGTGGGGAGTCCTCCCCACTTTTCCGGGGACCGGAGAGGACGGTGTCGTGCGCGCGCCCACCCTGGAGGAGCTGGCCCCCGAGGGCCACGACCTGGCGGCCGATCCGCACTCCGTGCACGCGGCGCTGCGGGCCGGAGGGCCGGTGCACCGCGTCCACGTCCCGGGGAGCGGGGACGCCTGGCTGGTAGTCACCCGTGAGGCGGTGCGGGCCGCGCTGACCGACCCCCGGCTGCGCAACGACATCCGGCACTCCGCGACCTGGGAGACCGACGGCGGCCACGCCGTCGGCCGCAACATGCTGCAGAGCGACCCGCCGCACCACACCCGCCTGCGGCGACTGGTCGCGGGCCACTTCACACCGGGCCGGATCGCCGGGCTGCGGCCGGGCATCGAGCGGGTGGCACGCGAGCTGCTGGCGCGGCTGCCCCGGCCGGGCACCGCCGACCTGGTGAGCGGTTACGCGCTGCCGCTTCCGGTCACGGTGATCTGCGATCTCCTCGGCGTGCCCGAGGCGGACCGCGCGGCCTTCCACACCTGGTCGAACGAGCTGGTCATGCCCACCGGCGCGGAGGCCGCCGCCGCTTCGGCCGCCGCGTTGACCGACTACCTCACCGAACTGATCGCCGAGAAGGCGCGCACGCCGGACGGCTCCCTGCTCGCGGACCTGACCACGGCCGCCGGCCCCCCGGGCGCCGGGGACGGCCTCACCCCGGAGGAGCTCCTCGGCATGGCCTTCCTGCTCCTCGTGGCAGGACACGAGACGACGGTCGACCTGATCTCCGCGACCGCCCACAGCCTGCTGACCCACCCGGACCAGCTCGCCCTGCTGCGCGCCGACCCCACCCTGACCGGCGGCGCGATCGAGGAGTCCCTGCGCTTCAACTCCCCCGTCCACGCGGGCGCGTTCCGCTTCGCGGCCGAGCCGCTGGAGTTGGCCGGCACCCGGGTGGACGCCGGTGACGCGGTCCTCGTCTCCCTGGCCGCGGCCTCCCGTGACCCGCTCGCCTTCCCGGACCCGGACCGCTTCGACATCACCCGCCGCCCCCAGGGCCATCTGGCCTTCGGACACGGCGCCCACCACTGCCTCGGCGCCCCGCTGGCCCGCGCGGAGGCCACCGTCGCCCTCCGCCTCCTCCTGGAGCGCCACCCCACCCTCACCCTCGCCACCGACCCGGCGTCCCTCACCTGGCGGACGAGCACCCTGCTGCGGGGCCTCACCGCACTGCCGGTACACCTCGGCTGACCACCGCGGCCCCGAGCCGTACCCGAGGTGTCCCCCGCCCGCAGGGCGCGCGCGCCGTTCGGTCCCGTGCGCCGTCCGGTCCCGTGCGCCGTCCGGCCCCGCGCCCATCCGCCGTTTCCGCCGTGGCGCTGCCCGCGCCGGTCGAGGCCGATGCCGGTGGCGTGGCGGTCACGGGCGGAGACGGGAAGGCGGGCGGAGACGGGAAGGCGGGCGGAGGCGGGAAGGCGGGCGGAGGCGGGAAGGCCGGGGCCGGGCCCCGAGCTGCACACGTGGGGACGCGACGGCCCGTCCCGGCCTTCCTCTGGCCGCAATCTGCCATGCCGGAAGCCCGGGCGCCCGCCGGGACGGGCCGAACGAGGAGGGACATTCCAGGCGCTTTATCCCCCTTTGTCAGCCATAATCAGAAGCATGAACACGGCGACGTATGTACTGCTGGCGGCAAGTCAGCACATATGGAACGTGACCGCGGCCTTCATCGGCGGGCTGGTCGTGGCCGGCGCGCTGATCTGGGCCGTACGTGTCGGCATGCGGTACATGGACCAGGAGGAACCCCGCCCCAGGTCCGAGGAGCAGCCGAGACTGCCGGACGGCGGCGCGGTCCGCGAGATGCGGGAGATCCGGGAGCCGGACGAGATGCCGGACATGTCGAAGAGCGGCTCCCGGCTCATGCCCTACGAGCTCCATCACGCCGCGACCAGGACGGGCAAGGACCAGAACCGCAAACGCTGGCTGCCCGGCTCCAGCGGCGCCTTCGGCAGCGGAGGCCCGGGGCACGTGTGACACCACGGCACGGACGGACACCGCGCGTGCGACATGTCCGGCCCACGCCCCGCCCGGAAGTGGCACGGGCGGGGTGTCACCGACCCGGGGCGGCGTCCCCCACCGTGATCTGGATCTGCTCGCTCGCGGCGCTCACCCCGTTCAGGGTGGCGGTGGCCTGGAGCCGGTTCAGGCCGTCGGGGAGGGCCGGGCCGGGGGTGCAGGTCCAGTGGCCGTCGGGCCCGGCGGTGGCGGTGCACACCTCGCCGCCGTCCTTGTCCACGACGGTGATCCGCGCGCCCGGATGGGCCGTACCGGCGATCGTCGGCCGTGCGCCCAGCGGCACCCCGGATTCCGGGCGGGTCAGGGTCGGCCCGGCCAGTCCCACGGTCACCTGACAGCCGCCGGCCGCCCGCTCCACGCCGTGCGCGTCGGCGAGCCGCAGGGCGCAGCCGCTCAGCCGGGTCCCGGGCACCGCGTCGGCGGGCACCGACAGTACGAAGGGGAAGGCCGCTTCCCGCCACGGCTGCTCCGCCGAGGTCGCCGTGTACACGGCGGTACGGCCGTCGGCGTTCACCTCGCCCCGGTAACCGGGAGTGCCGAGGGGGACGCCGGTCACCCTGGCCCCGGCGGGGGCGGTCAGGGTCAGCGTCGAACCGGTGCCGAGGGCCGGCCCCGTGAAGCCCGCGGCCCTGACGATGCCGTCCCGGCCGGGCGGGATCGTCACCGCGCCCCACAGGATGCGGCCATGGGCCGCCGGGCGGGGGCCCACGGCGGCTGCGGGCGCCGCGGCCGGCAGCCACGCACCCGCGAGCACCCCGGCCGCGGTCAGTGCCGCGGCAGCCGCTGTTCTGCTGGATCTGTTCATCGTCGGCCGGCTCCTCGCACGTCCGTCACGGACACACCTGGCACCGATTCTGGCGGGGTGTCCGCACGGGTCGCCCCCGCGGAGCGGCCGTACGGGTGGCCCCCGCACAAAACCGCTCGCCGCCCTCGGCCGACCGGCAGCGGTCCACGGGCCCGTCCCGAGCCGGCCGCCTGTCCCGGCCGGCCCCAGCGGACCGGCCGGACGCGGGCGGACCGGCCGGCCCCGGGCGGACGCGGGCGGACGCGCGGGGTGTGCGGGTCAGCGGCCGAGCCACGCCGTCGTGTCGGGGCCGAGCCGGCCGTCCTCCAGGGGTGCGCTGGTCAGCAGGACCTCGCCCGCCGGGAGGGAGACCGGGTCGGAGGACAGGTTGGTCACACAGCGCCAGCCGTCCCCGCGGTCGAACTGGAGGATCCCGGCCGGGGTCTCCTCCGCCCAGGTCAGCGTCTCGCCGGCCAGCAGCTTGCGGCGCAGCCGCAGGGCCGTGCGGTAGAGCTCCAGGGTCGAGCCCTCGACACCGTCCTGCGCCTCGACGGCGTACGCGGCGAAACCGGGCGGCTGCGGCAGCCAGGCCCCGGCCGCCCCGAAGCCGTATGACGGCCCGGTGGTCGTCCACGGCAGCGGCACCCGGCATCCGTCGCGGCCCTTGCGGACATGTCCCGTCTGTTCCCAGATCGGGTCCTGGAGGACCTCGGTGGGCAGGTCGGCGACCTCGGGCAGGCCGAGCTCCTCGCCCTGGTAGACGTACGCCGAACCGGGGAGCGCCAGCATCAGCAGGGTCGCGGCGCGCGCCCGGCGCAGTCCGGCGTCCGGGTCGACGGCGGGGGCGTGACCGCCGGACAGCAGCCAGGCGTTCTCCTCGGTACCCGGCGGCAGCATCAGGCGGGAGGCGTGCCGGACGACGTCGTGGTTGGAGAGCACCCAGGTCGCCGAGGCGCCGGCGGCGCGCGCGGTCGCCAGCGAGTCGGTGATCACCTGGCGCAGCTCCCCCGCGTCCCACGGGGTCTGCAGATACTCGAAGTTGAACGCCTGCCCCAACTCGTCCGGGCGGGCGTACAGGGCACGCCGGTCGCCGGGGACCCAGGCCTCGGCGACGGCCATCCGGGGCGGGGAGTAGGCGTCGAGGATCTTGCGCCAGTCGCGGTAGATCTCGTGCACCTCGTCGCGGTCGTACAAGGGGTGGGTGCCGGGCGCGAACTCGGCGAGGGCGGCCTCGCCGCTCAGCTCCGGGGCGCCGAGGTCGCGCAGGGGCTCGGTGAGGTCCTTGGTGAGGGCGTGCGCGACATCGACGCGGAAGCCGTCCACGCCGCGGTCGGACCAGAACCGCAGGGTGGTGCGGAAGTCGTCGCGGACGTCCTGGTGGCCCCAGTTGAGGTCGGGCTGCTCGGCGGCGAACAGATGCAGGTACCACTGCCCGTCCGGCACCCGCTGCCAGGCGCTGCCGCCGAACACGGACTGCCAGTCGGTGGGCGGCAGCTCACCGCCCGGACCCCGGCCGTCGCGGAAGACATAGCGGTCCCTGGCCGGGGAACCGGGGCCGGCCCGCAGCGCCTCCTGAAACCAGACGTGCTGGTGGGAGGTGTGGTTGGGGACGATGTCGACGATCACCTTGAGGCCGAGCCGGTGGGCCTCGCGGACCAGGGCGTCGAAGTCGTCGAGGGTGCCGAGGCGCGGGTCGACGTCGCGCGGGTCGGCGACGTCGTAGCCGCCGTCGGCGAGCTCGGAGGGGTAGAAGGGGCTCAGCCACAGGGCGTCGACCCCCAGGGCGGCGAGGTGGGTGAGACGCCGGGTGATGCCGCGCAGGTCACCGAGTCCGTCACCGTCGGCGTCGGCGAAGCTGCGGGGGTAGACCTGGTAGACGACGGCCTGGCGCCACCAGTCGGGGTTCTTGGAGGAGAGGTCGGGCGTGGCGTCGGGGGCGGGGTGCGGCAGCCGGGTGTCGGGCGTGGTGGTGCGAGCGGTCACGCGGTCTCCTCTGGGTGCGTGCGGGCGACAGAAGTAAATCTGTCCACAACACCGTAAAAGCGAACACCCGGGCAGTCGGCGCCATTCCCACGGGTGTGGCGCATCGCACGTTTCGTCCCGTTTCGCCGTGAGGGGGCCTGTGACCGCCTACCTCCCGGGCCTCTCGACCGTCGCCAGGTACAGCTTCACGTAGCGCTCCACGTCCACGGCCAGGCCGACGTCCACCAGGGGCTGCTCGCGCGTGCCCTCGTGGATCTCGGACTCGCCGGCGCGGGGACGGCGGTCGACCACGGTCTGGCCGCGGGTCGGGCCCGGGGCCAGGGAGACCTCGACGGGGAGCCGGTGGGTCGTCAGGCCGTCCGGGTCGGCGACCGCGCACAGCGCGCCCGCGTCGCCGAGGCCGCCGGCGTCCTCGGCGGGGTCGTCGGGACGGCTGCCCGGGGTGGCCGGGCGGTGGGCGAGCAGCTCACCGGCCAGCCGGGTGCCCGGTTCGGTGCTCGCGCGCAGCCGGCGGACGTCCGCGCCCGGGACGACGACCCGGGTGAACACGTCCAGGCCGTACATCGTGATCGGCACCCCGGCCGTGAGCAGGATCGCGGCGGCCTCCGGATCGTGCCAGACGTTGAACTCGGCGACCGGCGTGGCGTTCCCGGCGCCCGCCGCGCCGCCCATGAACACGATCCGCTCGATGTTGCGGGTGACCTCGGGATGGGTCCGCAGCAGCAGGGCGATGTTGGTGAGCGGGGCGGTGGGCACGAGCGTGACCGGGCGCGGGGAGGCGAGGATCTCGCGCCGCAGCAGGGTCACCGCGTCCACGTCCACCGGCGCGCGGCCCGGGGCGGGCAGGCCGAGGTCGCCCATGCCGTCGTGGCCGTGCACGTGACGCGCGGAGCGCGGCGCCTCGATCAGCGGGCGCTCGGCACCCCGCGCGACCGGGACGTCCGGCGCGCCCGCCCGCTCCAGCACGGTCAGCGTGTTGCGGACGACGCCGTCCACATCCGTGTTCCCGGCCACGCAGGTCACCGCGCGGAGGTCGATCCCCGGGTGGCGTACGGCGAACAGCAGGGCCAGGGCGTCGTCGACACCGGTGTCGCAGTCGATGATCACCGGGATGGGCTGACCGTTCGTCACGGCGGGGGTTCCTTCCGAGCGGGGTGCCTGCCCGTCGACCCTACGCGGCGTCCCAGAGCGCGGTGCCCCGCCCGGCCGACCGCTCCGCGACCCGCCGCAGCACCTCCCGGGCGGGCAGCGCGCCGGGCCGCCGTCCGTCCCTGAGCCGTACGGCGAGCAGCCCGTCCGCGGCCTCCCGCGCCCCGAGCACCGCCTGGTACGGCACCAGGCGGGCCCGGCGGATCCGGGCCCCCAGACCGCCCTCCCCGGGCCCGCTCACCTCCGCCCGCAGACCGAGCGCGGCGGCCCGCCGTACGACGTCGTACGCCCGTTCCTCCTGTGCCTCGCCCACCGGCAGCACCACCAGCTGCACCGGCGCCAGCCACACCGGGAGGGCGCCTCCGTGTTCCTCCAGGAGGTGCGCGACCGCCCGTTCGACGCTGCCGATGATGCTGCGGTGCACCATGACGGGGCGGTGCCTGGCGCCGTCGGGGCCGATGTAGTGCAGGTCGAAGCGTTCCGGCTGGTGGAAGTCGATCTGCACGGTGGACAGGGTGGACTCACGGCCCGCGGGGTCGGCGATCTGCACGTCGATCTTCGGGCCGTAGAAGGCGGCCTCGCCCTCGACGGCGTCGTACGCGAGGCCGGAGGAGTCCAGGACCTCGCGCAGCAGGGCGGTGGCCCGTTCCCACAGGGCCGGGTCGGCGACGTACTTGCCGCCGGCGCCCGGCAGGGACAGCCGGTGACGGGCGGCGCGGATGCCCAGGTCGGCGTAGGCGCGGGAGATGAGTCCGAGGGCGGCGCGGGCCTCCTCGGCGGCCTGCTCCAGGGTGCAGAAGATGTGCGCGTCGTTGAGGTGGATGGCGCGTACGCGGGTCAGTCCGCCGAGGACACCGGACGGCTCGGAGCGGTACATGCCGCCCAGCTCGGCCATTCTGTACGGCAGTTCCCGGTAGCTGTGGGAGCGGGAGCGGTAGATGAGGGCGTGGTGGGGGCAGAGGCTGGGCCGCAGCAGGACCTGCTCCGCGCCGAGCTCCATGGGCGGGAACATGTCGTCGCTGTAGTGGGCCCAGTGCCCGGAGATCTCGTACAGCTCGCGTTTGCCGAGCACGGGCGAGTACACGTGCCGGTAGCCAGCCGCGCGCTCCGCCTCGCGGATGTACTCCTCCAGGGTGTGCCGTACGAGGGCGCCGTCCGGGAGCCAGTACGGCAGTCCCGCGCCCATCAGCGGATCGGTGTCGAACAGGCCGAGCTCGCGGCCGAGACGTCGGTGGTCGTGCACGGTGGTCTCCTCGTGGTCGTGAGGCGAGCACCACGCGCGACGAAGCCCCGGGGCACTCGCCCCGGGGCTTCGTCAGTGGTCAGCTGTCAGCGCGCCGGGACACTCTCCGGCGTCGTCGTGAGCGACAGGTCGGCACGCTGCATGTCCGGGACCGTACCAGGGGGCGGGCAGGCGCGCGAGCCGGTTTTCCGGGCGGGTGGCTCACCCGGACGGCTCGCCGCGCTGGTGGGGCGGTCGGCCCGGTGGTGCCGTAGGAGCACGTCCGCCCGTGGACGGCCCGGTACCCCAGGAGGCACCCCGATGACCCATGCCCCGGCCGCCGCGCGCGCCCTCCTCGCCGCCGCGCTGTCGATGACCGCCCTGCTGACCACGGCGGCCTGTTCCGTCGGCGGGCGGGAGGCACCCCGCGCGGTCCCCGTCCCCGTGTCCCCGCCCCCGTCCTCCGCCGCCTCCGCCACCGCGTCCTCCGCCGCCTCCGCCACCGGGCAGCCCTCACCGGCCCCGCCCGCGCTGAACGAGGCGCAGATGAAGGCGGCACTGATCACGGAGACGGACCTCGGCGAGCCGTGGATGGCGAGCCGGGGCTCGGCGACCTGGCGGGACGGGATGCTCAAGGCGAACACCCAGGACGCCGACTGCCGCAGACTGCTCGACGCCCTCTACACCGAGGAACTGTTCGGCGCACCGACCGGCCCCCGCGCCACGGCCACGCTCGACGACGCCTACAACGACACCCAGCTGCGCTACCAGGTCGCCGCGTACCCGCCCGCCGGCGTGGACCGCGTGCTGGCCTGGCTGAGCACGCTGCCGGAGAAGTGCGCGGGGTTCAGGGCCACGACCACCCGGGCCGGCGCACAACTGGTCGAGGTGACGGAACTGCCGCTGCCGGAGGCCGGCGACGCGCGGGCGGCCCTGCGGCTGACCATGACCGGGGAGGCGTCCGACGGGATGCCGACGTATCTCACCGTGGACGTGGCGGCGGTCCGCGTCGGCGAGGAAACGATCACCCTCACCAACGGCGGCTTCGGCGCGGTCCTGCCCGAGGTCACCCAGGCAATGTCCCAGCTCGGCGCGGACCGCCTGGCGGAGGTCGCGCGTCAGGGGCGGGTCCGGATCTGACGAACGGCCGGCGCGGTGGGCGTCACCGTCGGACCAGACGGTCCACGGCCTCCTCGGCCTCGACCAGGTCCGCGCCGGTGGCCTCCCGGTAGACCTTGATCGCCTGGATCTTCTCGCCCCGGCGCACGAGGGTGACGATCTCGTCCAGCCGCGGCACCTCGTCGCGCAGGCCCAGGTGCCCCAGCACCAGGTCGAGTCCGCGCTCGGCGCGGGCGGCGCGGCCCTCGGCCCGGGAGCGGCGGGTCCGGAGAACCGCGATACCGAGGATCACCACGCAGGTGAGGAAGAGCACGGCTGTGTCCATGGGCGCCAAGGGCAGCGAAGGGCAGGCGGGGTGCCCGCCGCGGCCGTGCGGTGCGTCATACCGGGGGCTGTGCGGGCGCGGGGCCCAGGGTCGTCGTACCCGGGGCCGTGCGGTGGCCCAGGCCCGTGCGGTAGGCGTCCAGGGCCGCCTCGACACGGCCGGTGCGGCGCAGCAGGTCGCCGAGGAGGCGGCACAGGTCGGCCAGGTCTCCGGCGGCGCCCGCGCGTTCCAGCAGGCTCATCGCGCGGACGTAGTGCTCCTCGGCCTGCTCGGCGCGGCGGGCGTCCTCGGCGATGATGCCGAGCAGCCGGTGCGCGGCGGCGGCGTGCACCGCGCCCCGCTCGGGGGAGAGTCCGCCGAGCACGTCCTCCAGCAGTGCCGCCGCCTCCTGGGAGCTGCCGCGCCGGTGCAGTACGTCGGCCAGCTCGACGGTGACCTGGCTGCTGTAGAGGGACGCCCGCTTGGCCGACAGCATCTCCAGCGCCTCGCGCAACTCCTGCTCGGCCCTTGCGAGTTCGCCGTTCTGCGCGTACACGTAGCCGCGCATCCAGTGGCAGTTGGCCAGTTCGGTGCGCAGGTGCAGCCCGCGGTACAGCTCCGCGGCCTTGGCCAGCGAGGCGTCCGCCTCGGCGAGGCGGCCCTCGGCGAGCAGGGTGCGGGCCACCGACCGGTGCATGCGCGCCACCAGCGCCGGATCGCCCGACTGCGGCGCGAGCGCCAGCGCGAACTCCGCCGCCTGCGCGGCACGCGCGTGCGCGCCCATGTCCATGTACGGCCCGATCGCGCTGGCGTAGAGCAGCAGCAGCGCGTCCGGGTCGTGCAGACCGCCCCGGTTCAGCTCGTCGATCGCGGACTCCAGCAGATAGACCGCGTACCGCAGCTCCCCGGCGAGGTAGTGCGCGACCGCCCGGCCGCGCAGCGCCGGAACCCGGGCGGGCAGCGGGGCCTCGGCGAGCCGGGCCTCGGCCCGCTCGAAGTACTGGCGGCCCTCGACCAGCTCGCCGGTCTCCAGCGCGCACTCACCGAGCCCGAGCAGCGCGGCGGCCTGCTCCTCGGCCAGGCCGTGCGCCTCCGCCTCGGCCAGCAGCCCGGCGTACTGCTCCACCGCCGCCTCCGCCTCGCCGACGGCGAGCGTGCGCTGCGCCTCGGTCAGCCGCAGGTGCAGCTCGGTCACGAGCCGGGCGGAGCGTCCGGTGGCCAGTTCGTCGAACGCGACTCCGAGACGGTCGGCGAGATGCCGTAGCGCCTCGTCGGAGGGGCGCACCCGGCCGGCCTCCAGGGTGGAGACGTACGCGGGCGTGTACACCGGCTCGGCCAGCTGTTTCTGGGTCAGCCCGCGCTCCACGCGCAACTGCTGCACCCGGCGTCCGATGGTTCCCGGCTCGTCCCGCTCCCCCATGCCAACTCCCCCAGTGCCCCTTGCCGTTCGCGACCGACAGCCCCTAGGTTAAACCGTGGATTAAACGTGCTTAACCCATCGCTGTTGCGAGGTCGCCGTGCTGGAACGCCCACGCTCCACCGAGCGTTACGCCCGAGGCTTCGCCGCGGCCGTCGCCGCGGTCGCGGCACTGGTCCTGGCTGCCAACGCGGGCCCGGCCAGAGCCGCCCACCCCGAGCCCGACCGGCAGCCCACGGCACCGGTGGAAGCGGCGGTGCGGTAGGACGGCGGTGCGGTAGGGGTGGCGCCGGGCCTGCGCGCCGCGGGCCTACCGGGTGACGTGTGACGCGACCCCGTCGGACAGGCTGCGCGCCGGTCGGTGGCTCGACGCCGCGCAACGCATGCCTCAGTCGGGCAGTGCCTTGCGCAGCGCCTCGTCCAGCCGTGCGGCCAGCGCCTCGTTCCCGGGCGGATCGTCACCGAGGAGCGGACCGAGCTGCGCGGTGAACGTCTGGGTGAACGCCCCGTACAGCGGGGTCCTCGGCCGGTGCACCGCGTTGCGCAGGGCCGGCAGCAGGATGGTGCGGGCGTAGGCCGGCCGGCCGCCCTCGTCCCGCGGGACCCGGTCGGCGCCCTCACCGGTGGGAGAGGGGGACGGCGCGTCGGCGGCCGTGGGGCAGCGCACACCGTCCCCGTACGCCGAGACCCTGGTGGCCGCGAAACCCGCGTCCAGCAGACAGCGCTCGCTCTGCCGGCCGGTCAGGAACCGGATCAGCTCCGCCGCCTTCCCGGGCCGCGTCGACTCCCGGCTCACCGCGAGGTTCTGCCCGCCGAGCACCGCCCGCCCGGGCATCGGGACCACCCCGAGCTGTTCCTGGGTGAAGGTCCGGTACAGCGTGGGGTAGACGTACGGCCAGTGCCGCAGGAAGGCCGTACGGCCCTCGGCGAAGTCGCTCAGCGAGGCGGCCTCGTCGGAATGGACGGCGTTCTGGAGGGTGTACGCCGTCTCGGTGCGCCGGCGCAGCTCCGCGATCCCGTCGGTCAGCTCCTCGACCGTCCCCGTGTAGTGGCCGTCCCCGTCGACCAGCGCGAAGTCCTCCACCACCGACGCGAACGCCTCCACCGCGTTGACCGTACGGCCCTCGTACGCGGCGAGCTGGGTGGTCCAGCCCTTGCTGTAGGAGCCCTGGGCGGGACGGGCCTCGACGGTCTCGACGAGGTCCCGCAACCCGTCCCAGGTGAGGCCGGGGCGCAGATCGGGACGCTCGACGTCCGCCCGCTCCAGATAGTCGCGCCGGTAGTACAGCAGGCCGACATCGCTGTTGAACGGCGCCGCGTACACCTTCCCGTCCCACCGGGCCGTCTCGGCCACGGACGGGATGACGTCACCGTCGACCAGGTCCCCGGGCAGCTCGCCGATCAGCCCGGCCGAGGCGAACTCCGGCACCCAGGTGACGTCCAGGTTGACCACGTCGTACCGGGCGCTGCGGGACTGCAGGGCACCGAGCAGCTGGCTGCGCTGCTCGTCGGCGCTGCCCGGGAGCTCCACCAGCCGGGCGCGGAACTGGGAACCGGCCCGCTGCTCGCGCAGGTTCCAGGCGTCGATGAGCTGCTGGCGGACCCCGTTCTTGCCGGTGACGTCCCGGCCGCTGGCGACGACGATGACACCGGACACGTCCTGCGTGGCGGACGCGGCCGGTGTGCCGTCGCCGTCCCCGCCGCCCGTGCAGGCGGCGAGCAGCAGCAGCGCCAGCAGCACGGCGAGCCGTCGGACCATCAGCCCTCCCCCGTTCCGGTGCGGGCGACCTCGTCATGCAGGGCCGCGCCGAGGTCGTCGTCTGCGTCCAGGCAGCGCCCGTCGCTCGCGTCGGCGATCCGGCGGTCCGGCCGGTCCCGGTCGCAGCCGCCGCTCTGCAGGGACACCACGGTCACCGGGACGCCGGACGTCCGCGCCGCGGTCAGCACGTCGTCCAGACGGTCACCGGTCAGCCGGTTGTTGTCCTCACCGTCGGTGAGGTGCACGATCAGCTGGGGCCGCCGGTCGTCCCCGCGGTCCCTCATCTCGTCGAGCGCGGCGAGCAGGGCCGCGTGCGGATCGGCCTCGGCGTCCCGGACCCGGGCGCCGGTGTCGACGGCCCGCTCGGCCTCGGCCCGGGTGTGCGGGCCGAGCGGCAGGAGCGCTCCGTACGCCGGGTCGTCGCCGGTGCCGGCCACCGCCCACACGCCGTACTCGTCCTGTCCGCCCAGGCCCCCGAGCGACTGCCGCAGCAGACCGGGGCCGCCGCTCGGCCCCTTCCACAGCCGGGTCATCGAACCGGAGCTGTCCAGCAGGAACAGCACCCGTCCCGGACCGCCCGCCTCCTGGTACGCGTCCAGCGTCCGCGCCATCGCGTCCCGGCCGGCCGACTCGTCGAGCGGAGTGGGCTCGCGCAGCACGCCCTCGGCGACGTGCTCCTCGTCCAGCAGTTTCTGGTCGTCGGCGGAGCGGAAGCCGTACCGGGCGAACACCTGGCCGCCTCCCCGCTCCCCGGCCAGCCAGTCGCGGAACCGTTCGGCGGACGCGTCCCGGGCCGGCGCGTCACGGTGACCGCCCCGCCACATGACGCGCACGAACGTGGGCTCCACACCGGGGACGTCATCGGGGTACTGGGCGAGGCGCGGACTGCGCGTGGTGAGGTCGCAGCCGACGCCGCTGCGCAGCAGGAACTCCGGGACCAGGGCGGCGGTGGAGTTGTCGACGGCGTCGTCGTCGGGCAGCGTGCACAGCAGTTCGGCGGCCGTGGGGGAGGGTGACCCCGGCTGGGCGACCAGGCGTTCCCCGCGGGCGACGGCCCGCCCGTCCTCGCCGTACAGGCCGACCGTGGCGAGCAGTCCCATGTCCGTGAACTCCGGGTCGGGGCGGCGCACCGCCGCGTTCTCGTCCCGCGCGGTCAGGTCGCCGACCATCTCGCCCAGGGAGAGGCCGGTACGGTCCTCCAGGGCCTCGGAGGCGATGTTCTGCGGGACGGCGAGCACGACGGGGGAGTAGGCGAGGGGCTCCTCGTCCGCCTCCAGGCCGGCGACGGCGTCGGTGTCCTGTCCGTCCTCGACCCGGTCGACCTCGGCGCGGGAGGCGGGGATCCAGATGTCCGGCTGCGGGCCGATGTCCCGCTGCGGGTTGACGTCCTCGTCCGGGGGCTCCTGCCAGGCACCGGTCTGCCCGCGCAGCGCGCCGACCACGTCGGAGGAGCCCGCGCTGTAGACGGTGGCGCCGGTGCGCCGGCAGCCGTCGCCCGTGGTGTTCTCGTCCGAGGTGAGATAGGCGTCGGCGGCGGCCCGGATCGTCGGCTCCAGGTCCGGGTCGGTCAGCACCCTCAGCTCCAGCGGCGGGTCGCAGGCCGGGGCGTCGCCGACATAGCCGGCATGCCTGAGCAGGCCGTAGACGCCCAGGCCGAGGAGACCCGCGGCGAGGACGGCCGGCAGGACGACCCGGACCACGGCCCGCCGGGGCGGGTGCGGCACGACGATCGTGCGGAAGCGGCCGATCAGAGTGGCGCACACGCCGCGCAAGGGGGCGAGCGGTGCGGACAGCAGGGCGCGGAAGGACCGCAGAACCGGGCCGGGCCCCGGAGGCGGGGGGACGGGAACCGGGACCGGCAGAACCGGGTTCCCGCCGCCGTCCTCCGTCGCCTTCGACCTCAGCAGCACGTCCACGCCGAGGTCCGTGCGCAGCTGCGGCTCCCACGGGTCGTCGCGCAGGGTACGGAGGCCGAGCGCGGTCATCCGTCCCCGCAACCGGTCGGCGAGGTCCGACAGCGTCGTGTCCCGGTCCTCGTCGAGGAGTGCCGCGAGTGCGGCGGTGAACGGCGTCGGCGTCCTCGCGTCGCCCGCGTCGATACGGTGGTTGGCCTGCACGCTCATCAGCAGCAGCACGCGCCGCTTGTCGTCGAAGTGCTCCCAGACCGGCGCCGCGTTCCCCGCGAAACAGCAGTCGAGGACGACCACGATCCGCTGCGCCGGGCTGGTGGCCAGCATCGTCGCCAGCAGGTCGCTGAACTTCTCCGCGCCGTGGAACACCGTGTGCCTGCCGGCGATCACCTTGGCGTCGCGCATCTGCAGGAACAGTTCGTCGCCCCCGCTGGGGATGGCACCGTGCCCCGCGAAGTAGACCAGCAGCAGCCCCTCGGCCTCCCTGGCCGACCGCTGCAGCGCCTGCCCGAATTCGGCCAGGGACGGCGAGGGCAGCACCTTGACGTCCCGCTCGCCGAACACCTGCCCGCCCGCCAGCGCCTCGCGCATCCGGTTCAGGTTGCGTTTGACCGACGGAAGGTCGCCGGGCACACCGTGCGGCGGCTCCGTGAAATCGTACTCGGACACGCCGACCAGCAGCGCCCGGTTCACCAGCCCGCGCGGATCGAGAGAAATCACCGGCCTACCTGTCGTCGAGGTTCACCGGTTCGACTCTGTCCTCCGGCGGTTCGCCGTCCTCGACGTCGCGCCGGTTCGCCCGCCAGGCCGAGACGGCCCGCCTGACCTGGTCCAGCAGCTCCGTGAAGACCGCGCCCGCACCCGCGCCGATGATGACGACGACGATGTCCATACCGACGCCCATCGGGGCGCCCGTCTCGTCCGTCCTGGGCCGCCGGCGGATCCGCAACTCTTCCGCGCGCACCCATTCCTCGAGCGGTTTCTCCCGCTCCAGCCAGTTGAGCAGCGCTCCGATGTCGCTCTCGGTCGCGGTCCCGTCCAGCCGTACCCGAATGACCTGGTTGGCCACACCATCCCCCTCAGCCATAACTCACCATCATGGCACCGCCGCAGCGCGCTGGGGAGGGTCCGTCGCCACTCAGCTCTGTGTCTGCAACTGCCTCAGCTGCTGCCGCACATGGTCCAGCGCGCCCTCGCGCCGGCCCGGTACCCGGCCGCGCAACTCCGCGAGCGCCGCGCCCAGTTCACGGGCCCGGGCCGGGTCGCCGATCCGCCCCCACTGGTGGTGCGCCCGGTCCACGGCCGCCTCGACGGCGGGCGCGTCCGGTGCCTGACCGGCCGCCAGCCGCGCGCCGGCCACCGCCATCCACGCCCCGCAGCTGCGGGCCGCGTCCCCGGCCAGCATCGCCAGATCCGCCCGGACCTCGGTCCAGTGCAGCGCCTCCTCCGACGCGGGCCCGTGCGCGAGACCGGCCGCCTGCTCCAGCCGCGCGGCGAGCGCGTCGGCGTCCGCGTGCCGGCCGGAACGCACGGCGGCGGTCACGGCCGCGTGCGGGTCGCCCGGGACGGGCCCGTGCTGGGCCAGCACCAGGTCGGTGCCCCCGCTCTCCGGGGCGATCCGCGCCAGCGCCTGCTGGTGCAGGTCCTCCTCCGGCGGACGCCACCCGCTGCGCAGGATCGTCGCGACCGCCTTCATGTACGACGGTGCCGCGACGCCGCGACGGGACGGCGGGGGCGCGACGCGACCGTAGACGGCGTTGTCCCGGCCGCAGTCGAGCGGGGACGGGCCCGGCGGCCGCGGCGCGCTCAGCGCCTGCCAGGTCTCCGCGTCGGCGTGCAGATCGAGGATCAGCGTCGTGGCGCCCGCCGGCCGCAGCCGCAGCTCCTCACGGAACCAGTGCCAGGGCAGCGCGGTGTACCGCACGGTGGACGCGGTGGTGCGGGCCAGCGCCAGATGCGGCAGGCGCTGGCGGCGGTCGAGCTGGAGCTGGCCGGTGACGTACACGGTCAGCGGTCCCGGCGCGGCGGCCGCCGCGCGCAGCCGGGTCAGCACGGCCTGCGGCTCCAGCGGGTCGGCGAGTTCGACGACGTTCGCGGTGTCGGTGCCGGACAGCACGGCGGGCGGGACCGCCGCGAGGACCGGGAGTACGGACGCCGCGTCCACCAGCCGCCCGCGGCCCAACGGCGAGGCCGCCAGCAGCAGCACGGTTCCGGGCATGGTCCCCTCCCCTGTCGATCATCTACGTCAGCACGGTAACCGCTGCGGCTGCGACGGGGGGCGTCAGGAGGGTGAATGTCCCCCTTCGGGGCCTTCGCCTCCCGCCGCGCGGGACCGCCGCACCGCGAAGGCGGTGGTGTCGTCGGCCAGACGCCCCGCGCTGTGCCGCAGCGTCCCGTCCCGTACGACGGCGACCAGCAGGGCCGGTGCGACGACCCGCGGGTCCGCCGACACCGCGCGGGTCACCTCGTCGGCGAGCCGGTAGAAGCGTCCGTCGCCGTCCCGGGCCTCGGTCACCCCGTCGGTGACCAGCAGCAGCGTCTCGTCGGCGGCCAGCGGCACCCGGCGCACCCGCGGCGGGCCGGGGGCCAGGTCGCGGTAGCCGAGCGGGAGCCCCCCGCCGACCGGCAGCATCCGTACCCCGTCGCGGCCGACGGCCAGCGGCGGTTCGTGCCCGAAGACGACGGCGTCCACCACGCCGGTCCGGCCCGCGGGGAAGCCGAGCAGCACGGCGGTGGCGAACCGGTCGCCGTCGTCCCGGCCGAGCGCCCTGGTGTACTCGCGGTGCCGCGTCATCCGGGCCTCCAGCCGCTCCGCGACGACCGTCAGCTCCGCCTCGTGGTAGCCGGCCTCGCGGAAGGTGCCGAGCAGCACCGACGCCGTCTCCACCGCGCCCAGTCCCTTGCCCTGGACGTCGCCGACGAGGACGCGGGTGCCGTGCGGGCCCGGCTGGATGTCGTAGAAGTCACCGCCGACCCGGGCCTGGGCGTCCGCGGTGAGATAGACACCGGCGTGGTCCAGGCCGCCCCAGCCCGGCGGCAGGGGGCGCAGCACGGTGCGCCGCACGGTGTCGGCGACGTCCCGCAGGTGCAGGGCGCGGCGCTCCCCGCGCACCCGCACCACGCAGGCCAGGGTGGCGAGGATGCCGCCGGTGCTGACGAGGATGAAGTCGGGCAGCCCCGTCTGGAACTGGTGCGGCCAGGCGTTGTCCACGGTGACGTAGGCGGCGATCGCGAGCACGGCGAACACGGCCGTGCCCCACACCCCGCAGATCGCTGCGGCGATGCCCGGCACCAGCACGATCCAGGAGATGATCCGGAACTCGCCGGTGGTGTTGTAGTCGGCCACCGCGATGGCGGTGAGCAGCAGGAACGGCGGCACCCAGGCGACGCTGCGGCCCCCTACCAGGAGCATCTCGTGCCGGTGCGCGACATCCCGCCGGCCGGCCGACGGATACCGGTCGTGCGGGTGCGCGACGTCCCGCCGGCCGGCCGACGGGGACCGGTCGTGCCAGCCGTGTCCCCCGCTGCCCGGACTCACGGCCCCAGCGAAACACGGGCCCGTGCGGCCCGCATCCGGTCCCCGTCGGCGGTCTTCGCGCAGCCGACTTGCCACCGGCTCGCGGGGGGTGTGCCCTGGTAGGCGGGGGCGGGAGAGAGGAGCACTCTCATGGCGCATGCGGCACCCCGGTCCCGGGGACCGGTCGGGCGGGCCGGCACGACCGACCTCCTCAGCGGGCGGGCCCACCGGGCGGCGAAGGTGGCGGTCCCCGTCCTCACCGGACTCGTGTACGGCTACTGGGCGGCGGCCAACCGGCGCGACGCGGGGCCCGTCACCGGCTCCAACCTCCTGTTCGGCTTCCTCACCGCCCTCGCGTTCGCCCTGGCCTTCATGGCGCTCCTCGCCCTGGCCCCGAAACTGCGGCGCGAGATGCACGCGGTGCTCTGGGCCGCCTTCAGCGGCATCGCGGTCGGCTTCCTGTTCAACCAGGCCGCCGGAAGCGTGCTGCGGTCCACGGCACTGGGGCTGGCGGTCGCGGCGGGCGTGTTCGGAGTGATGTTCTACCGCTTCTACACACACGAGGACGCGACGGGCCACCCCACCGGTTGACGCGCGGCCCCGCTCAGGACAGCACGTCCGGCGCCGGCAACCGCCCCGCCCACCGCGGGCAGTCATGCCGCCGGGGCGGCACGGGCGGGCGCGGCGGCGCCCCCGCCCACCGCGGGCAGGCAGGGCCCGCTCCCACCCCCTACCGACGGACGCAGCCGGGGCAGCACGCACAGCCACGGCAACCGCCCCCACCCACCGCGGGCAGTCGCGCCGCCGGGACGGCACGGGTGGGCGCGGCGGCGCCCCGTCGGCGCCGGGCCGCGCGACCCACCCCCGCCCCGCACCGGCACGGCCCTCCACCCAACCGCCCGTTCGGCCCCCCACTGCACCCGTACGCGCGCCCAGCGCTCGCGCACCCCGCCCCCGGCGCCTTGCCTGGAGAGGTGCCCCTCCACCGGATCGACCCCCACCGCACGCGCCTGCGCAACGCCCTGTCGGCGACGCTGGTCGCCCTCGCCTGCCTGCTCGCCCCCTGCGGCACGCTCGCGGCCTGGGCGGCGTTCGGACTCGCCGACACCGGCCGGTACGTCGGCACCATGGCGCCGCTGGCCGCCGACCCGGACGTACGCGACGCGGTCGCCGACGCCGTCGGGGACGAAGTCGTACGGGAACTGGACGCGGGCGCGGCGGACAGCGCGGCGGACAGCGCGGTCGGACCGTTCGTACGGGACGCGGTGCGCTCGTTCACCCGTACCGAGGCGTTCCGCGTGGCGTGGGAGGCGGGCAACAGGGCCGTCCACGACGCGGTCCTGCACGCCCTGCGCGACGACGCCGCCACCCGGGGCCCGGTCACCGTCGACCTCGCCCCGGTCACCGCGCGGGTGAGACAGCGGCTCGCCGCCGACCACATGCCCTTCGCCCACCGCATCCCCGTCGAGCACACCGAGGTCGCGGTCGTGCCGGCCGGGGAGGTGGCCGGACTCCGGAAGGGGTATCACGTGCTGGACGCCGCCGCCTTCTGGCTGCCGCTCGCGGCCGTCGTCCTCGCCGTCACCGGGATCGCCGTCGCCGCGTGCCGCCGCCGTGCGCTCACCGCCACCGGTCTGGGCACCGCCCTGGGCGGCGCGCTGCTCGCCCTCGCGATCACCATCGGCCGCCGCCTCACCCTGGCCGACCTGCCCGACCGCCTCCACCGCCCGGCGGCGGGCGCGGTCTACGACGCCCTCACCGCCACGCTGCGCACGGCGTCCTGGCTGCTTCTCGCGCTGGGCCTGACCGTGGCCCTGGCCTCCTGGCTGACCACCCTCCGCCCCCGCCGCGCACCGGCCGCCGCCCCCACAGCCGTCCGTGCCCCCACGCCGTCCCCGCCCCGGGCCCGCACCTGACACACCGCCCGGCGGCCGTCACCGCAACCCGCCGGCGTCCTCGCTCGTCTTCGGGAACGTTGTCGAGGGAGGATTCGGGCATCGCAACCCGCGAGCGGAGGGCCGCAACGTTGGACACTGCCACTGCCGATCCGACGGTCACCGGGGACGGGGCCGCGCGGCCCGGGGGAATGCGGCGGTTCGGTGCCTGGTGCGCGGCGCTGCTGTTCGCCGGGGTGAGCGCGGTCGTCGGCTGCCGGGTCGCCGACACCGACGGCGTCACCCCCGTGCCCCAGCTCCTCGCCTTCCTGCCCTGGCTGCTGGTGCCCACCGCCGCCGGACTGCTGTTCACCCTGCTCGCCCGGTGGTGGACCGGCGCCGTATGGGGCGTGGCCCTGCTCGGTCTGCTGGCCTGGTTCATCGAGCCGTACGGCAAGACGGGTGAGCCCACGGGGCCGCCCGTCGCCGAGCTGCGGGTGCTGACCTCCAACGTGGAGTTCGGACAGGCCACCGGCGCGCTGATCGAGGCCGTGCGCCGCGAGAAACCGGACGTCGTGTTCGTCCAGGAGTGCGAGTACACCTGCGACACCGCGCTGAAGCGGGAGCTGTCGGGCACCTATCCGCACCGGCAGGCCGTCGAGGGCGGCGGATCCGAGGGTTCCGTCATCCTCAGCCGCTTCCCGCTCGACGCCCGGGACGGCGTGCCCGGCACCATGGGCATGCCCGGCGCCGTCGCCGACGTCGACGGACACGCCGTACGGCTCCAGCTCGCCCACCCCATGCCGCCGCTCCCCGACCAGGTGGGCCTCTGGCAGCGGGAGCTCGGCAGGCTGCGCGACGCGGCCGCCGCCGCCCGGGACACCCCGACCGTGCTCGCCGGGGACTTCAACGCCTCCCAGGACCACGCCGCCTTCCGGCGCGTCCTCGACACCGGTCTGCGCGACGCGGCCCGCCTGGACGGTGCGGTCCGGACGCCGACCTGGCCGGCGCGGACCACTCCGGCGTTCGGCGTGCAGATCGACCACGTCCTGGTGTCCGAGGAGTTCGCCGCGCGCCGGGCCCGCTTCCTCGACCTCGCCGACTCCGACCACCGCGCGCTGGTCGTCGACCTCACGCTGCACGCCGGCCGGTGACCCGACGCCGCACGACGGGCCGGGTGACCCCACGCCGCACGACGGCCGGGTGACACACGTGCGGGCCGCCCCGGAACGGGACGGCCCGCCGGCGTGCTCGGCCGCTATCGCGCGGACTTCTGCAGCGCCTTCTCCGCCTTGTCCAGCGCGGCGGCGAAGCCGTTCGCCCACAGCTGGTTCACCCGCGACCGCTCCGTGGAGTTGGGGTAGGCGTTGGTGCAGGACGGGCCGGGACCGCCACCGGACATCAGCTCACTGCACGGACCCGTGTAGTGGTCCGGCAGACCGAGCACATGGCCGGTCTCGTGCGCGGTCACGCGCGTGGAGTTGTAGGTCTGGTTCTGCCGGTAGTCCAGGAAGATGTAGCCGCCGCCGTGACCGTCGGTGGAGGCGTACGAGCCGCGCGAGTCGTTGCCCTCGTAGTACGCGAAGTCGGCTCCCGAGGTGCCCGCCTGGAGTCTCACGTTCGACACCGAGCTGTTCCATATCTGGGTGCTGCGGGCTATCTGCGTGGCGAACGTGGGCGCCCTGGAGGCGTCGTAGACGACGGTGACGGCCGCCGCGCTCGTCGGGTTGGCGGCCCGCTTCTCGGCCGCCGACTTCAGTACCGCCTCGAAGAAGGCGCGGTTGGCCGCTGCCTCCTCCGACGAACCGTTGTACGCGGCGTACGAGGCGGGGGCGTTGACGGCGGACGCCGCCGAGGCGGGGACCGTGCCGAGGCCGAGCGCCGTGAGGCCCAGACCGGCGGCGGTGAGAACGGACAGAGGCATGCGCATACGCATCGATGACTCCTAGGGGTGGGGGTGAGTCATGTCATCGGTGAGTGTCCGCGCCCACGAGGCCGCTGTGATGATGGCAACCGGTGATAGGACCGGCCTATCCCCGGCTCCGGCCACCGTCCCCACCCCCGTCCCCCACCACCCGCCCTCGACCGGCCCGTCCCCAACCACCCGACTCCGCCTGAACGGGCGGGATTTGTGTGTCTGGTGAAACCCGAACATCCGCTTTACGCTCCCAGGGCATGGAGCTTGAGGTCAGGCACCTCAGGGCGCTGTGCGCGATCGCCGACACCGGCAGCCTGCACCGGGCCGCACGTCACCTCGGCGTGGCCCAGCCCTCGTTGAGCACGCAGCTGCGGCGCATCGAGGAGGAGCTGGGCGGCGCGCTGTTCGTCCGTGCGCGCACCGGCTGCCGTCCCACCCCGCTGGGCCGGCTGGTGCTCAGCCGTGCCCGCCCGCTGGTGGCCGAACTGCGCTCCCTGGTCACCGAGGCCCGCGCCGCCGCGGTCGGCGACCGGCACCTGCGCATCGGCTCCACCGCCAGCCGGGCCCTGGCGGGCTGGCTGCGCCGGCTGCGCCGGCACTGGCAGGAGCCCACCCTGCACATGGACGTCTCCGCCAACGCCCTGCTCCGCATGGTCGCCGACGGCCAGCTCGACGTCGCCTTCGTGCACGAGGTCGAGGGCTTCCCCCTGCGCGTCCCCGAGGGCCTGCGCACCCGGGTCCTCGTCGAGCGCGAGCCGCAGTTCGTCTCCCTGCCGGCCGACCATCCGGCCGCCGCGCACCCGGTCGTCCACCTGTCCGACCTGGCCGGTGACCGCTGGATGATCGACCCGGCGGTCGACGGCGAGTGGGACGCCGTACGCCGGGTGCTGCGCGCCGCCGGTATCAACCCGCGTGTCCTGCACGGCGATTACCACACCGCCGCGTCCCTGGTCGCCATCGGCGAGGTCGTCACCGTCTGCCAGCCGACCTCGCCCTCCCGCCCCGAGACGGCGGTCCGCCGGCTGCACGGCGACCCGCTCGGCGTACGGCTGCTGCTGGCGGCCCGGACGGACACCGAGCTGGCGGGCGTCTTTCCCGACCTGGCCGAGGCGTACCAGGAGGTGGCACGTCAGGCACCGGCCTACCGGGAGTGGCTGGAACGCGGCGGATCGGGATCACCCGTCCCAGCCCTCCCGTGACACGGCCGCCGGGGACGGCTCAGACGCCGATGTCCCGGCCGTCCGCGCGCCACACCGCGACGACGGCCGGACGGACGTACGTGCCCGGCCCGTCGGGCCAGGTGCTGGCCGGGCGGTCCACCGACGCCCCGTCCACCTCGCCCGGGTGCTGCACGGCGACCAGCACCCGCCGGTCCTGGATGACCGGACCGCAGGTCTCCGCACCGTTCGGCACGGTCAGGAACTGCTTCAGCTCGCCGCGCCGGTCCCCGCGCGTGGCGACACCGAAGAGGCCGTCGTGGGAGCCGAGGGCGCTGCCGTCGGTGGAGATCCACAGGTTGCCGTGGTCGTCGAAGGCGACGTTGTCCGGGCAGGAGATCGGGCTGACGGAGTCCTTCGGGAACCCGGCGAAGTAGGTCGCCGGGTCCTCCGGGTCGCCCGCGACCAGGAACAGCGACCAGGCGAACGTGGTGCTCTCCGGCCGGTTCCAGCGCTCGGTCAGCTCCAGCACGTGACCGTGCTTGTTGGCGTTGCGCGGGTTGGCCTCGTCGGCGGCGGCGTAACCCGCCTTGCCGCGGTTGGAGTTGTTGGTGAGGGCGACGTAGACCTTGCCGGTGACCGGGTTGGGCTCGATGTCCTCGGGCCGGTCCATCTTCGTGGCGCCCACCTTGTCGCCGGCGAGACGCGTGAAGACGAAGACCTCCTCGGCGGTCATGCCCTCGACGTGCGAGACGGCACCGTCGGCGGTGGCGGTGGCCAGCGGGATCCACTGGCCGCCGCCGTCGAACTCGCCGTCCTTCGGCAGCTTGCCGGTGCCGTCGATCTCGATGGCCGGGGAGTCACCGGTGAGCTTGGCGACGTACAGCGTGCCCTCGTCGAGCAGCGACAGGTTGTGCTCGCGCGCCGAGCGGCTGTTGCCGTGCCGCATCCGCTTGCTGCCGACGAACTTGTAGAAGTAGTCGAAGCGCTCGTCGTCACCGGAGTACACCACCGGGCGCCCGTCCCGCGTCAGCCGCACGGTCGCGGCCTCGTGCTTGAACCGGCCGAGCGCGGTGTGCTTGCGCGGCACGGAGTCGGGGTCGTACGGGTCGAGCTCGACGACGTACCCGAAGCGGTGCGCCTCGTTGGGCTCCTGGGCGAGGTCGAACCGCTTGTCGAAACGCTCCCACTTGCGCTCGGTGGCGCCGGTGCCGATCCCGTACCGCTTGTCGGTGGCGCTGGAGCCGTTGGCGAAGTACTGGTTGAAGTTCTCCTCGCCGTGCAGCGTGGTGCCCCACGGGGTGGTGCCGCCGGAGCAGTTGTTGAGGGTGCCGAGGACCGTGGTGCCGCTCGGGTCGGCGGAGGTCTTCACCAGGTCGGACCCGGCGACGGGCCCGGTGAGCCGGAACTCGGAGGTGGCGGTCAGGCGCCGGTTGAGCCGGTGCCGTGTGACGGGCGTCAGCTTGCCGCTCCTGCCGTCCTCCTCCACCGCGACGACCGCGAGGCCGTGCGCGGCCCAGGCGATCTCCACCTGCTCACGCGTGGGGTTCGCGGGGTCGTAGTCCCGGAACATGAGGATCTCGTCGGTGTACTCGTGGTTGGCGACGAGCAGCTGCCGGCCGCGCTCGCCGCGCAGCGGCAGCAGGGAGAGGAAGTCGCAGTTGTACCCGAACTGCCCGGCCTGCGCCTTGGCGCTCTGCTTCTCCGGGTCGAAGGCGGGTGCGCCGCGCAGGATGGGCTCGCCCCAGCGGATGACGACGTTCTGCCGGTAGCCCTCCGGCACGGTGACGGCGTCGGCGGTGTTGGGCGCGACGGGCGTGAACCGCAGGCCGCGGGCGCCCTTGGGCTTGTCGTGGTGGCCGCCCTTGGTGGCCGCGGCGGCCTGCGCCTCGGGCGCGGACGCGACGCCGACCGCTCCGGCGCCGGCCGCGGCGACGGTCACGACCGCGGCGGCGCGCATCATGGAACGGCGGCTGAGGGCGCCGGCGATGACGTCACCGACGTACTCGTTGGAGCTGGTGTTGGGCACCTCGTGGAAGCAGGCGTCACCACACCGGAAACGACAGGTCATGGCGGACCGGCCGCCGGGGTGGGAACCGGACGGCGTTCCGATCAACGGCAACAGCTTTCGCACGTTTTCTCTCCTTGGGTGCCCGTGGTGTCAGCGTGACCGTAGGTGCACATTTGTGCGGTAGCCGGGCGCCCGGGTGAACGGAGAGTGAACCTGCGGCAGCATGAAGGAAGTTGCGCTCGGTCACCGGGGACCGGCGCCCGCGGGCCGGATCGCCCTCTTGACATGTACGATCCGGCAAACCCAACCCTGCCCAAGATCGCCCTTGCGGGCCGTTAACCTTACGTGTCCGTCCTGGCCAGGGATTGACGGGCATCAACTCACGCGAAGGGTTGCGCACATGGGCATTCTCACTCTCCTGCGGAACGCGTTCGGACGGTCACGCAAAGCGAAGTCCGCCGAAGCGGAGGGTGCGGCGCCGGCCGCCGAGACGACGGGTACGTCCCCGGCGTCGCCCGCCCCGGCCACCTCGCCGTCGCCCGAGCCGCCGGCCCCGGAGCCCGCCGCGGAAACCCCCGCGGCCCCGAAGGTTCCGTCCCCGTCCCCCGAGCCCACCCCGCCGTCCCGCACGGCCTCCGTCCCGGAGCCCCGCGAGGAACACGACCTCGTCGCCGCGGCCTTCGACAACATCTCGGTCCCCGGCCCCACCCGCTCGGACGACCCCCTCACCCCGAAAACCCCCACCGGGGAAACCCCTGCCACCACGGGGGAGACGACCTCGGAGACGATCTCGGAGACGGCGGCCGATAAAACCCCGGCCACCACCCCCGAGCCGACCCCGACGGCCCCGGCGGAGAACACCCCGGCCACCACGACGGAACCGGCCCAGGAGACGGCGGCCGAGGAAACCCAGACCACCACCCCGGCCCCGACCCCGGAGGCACCGGCCACCACCACGGACCCGACCGAGGA
Source organism: Streptomyces griseoloalbus (assembly GCA_014650015.1). Taxonomy (GTDB): domain Bacteria; phylum Actinomycetota; class Actinomycetes; order Streptomycetales; family Streptomycetaceae; genus Streptomyces; species Streptomyces griseoloalbus. Next base: position 118,103 of record BMUD01000007.1, on the reverse strand, counting down.
GACGGCGGCCGATAAAACCCCGGCCACCACCCCCGAGCCGACCCCGACGGCCCCGGCGGAGAACACCCCGGCCACCACGACGGAACCGGCCCAGGAGACGGCGGTCGAGGAAACCCCGGCCACCACCCCGGAGCCGACCCCGACGGCCCCGGCGGAGAACACTCCGGCCACCACGACGGAACCGGCCCAGGAGACGGCGGCCGAGGAAACCCCGGCCACCACCCCGGAGCCGACTTCGAAGGCTTCCGCCGCCGAAGAGCCCGCGCCGACCACCACCGAGCCGACCTCCGAGAAGGCCCCCGCCGAGAAAACCCCGGCCACCAGCACGGAACCGGCCACGGAAGCGGAGTCGACGCCTGATGAGGCGGAGACGGTGACGCCCGAGGTGGAGACGGTGACGCCCGAGGTGGAGACGGTGACGGTGACGGAGCCCGCTCCGGCACCGGAAGCCGCGGCCGGTGCGGAGGCCGAGGTAGCCCCGGAGGCCAAGGCCACTCCCGAGGCCGAGGCGACTTCTGAGCCCGAGGCCACTCCGGACCCCGAGCCCGTTCCCGAACCGGAGGCGGCCCCGAAGGCCGAAGAGAAGCCCGAGCCCGAGGTCGAGCCCACGCACGAGATCGAGCCCGAAGCCGAGAAGAAGCCCGAGGCAGCCGCTGGCGCCGAAACAGCGGCCGAGGCCGAGGTCCAGCCCACGCCCGAGGCCGCGCCCGAGCTCACGCCCGAGCCCGAGAAGAAGCCCGAGGCAGCCGCTGAGGCCGGAACTGCGGCCGAGGCCGAACCCGAGGCCGGAACTGCGACCGAGCCCGAACCCGAGGTCGCCGACGGCGAGAACGCCCCTCAGGGGCCACCCGCACCCGACGACGAGAGCCGCACGGGTGGTGCGGGTGGGAACGAAACCCCGGCCGAAGGCGAAGCCGAGGCCGCCGCCGAACCCACCCTGCCCACCACCCTCACCACCGCCTACAACGCCGCCGCCACCGCCCTCGCGCAGCACAACCTCACCGGCACCCGCGCCAAGGTCTACCTCGTACTCGACCGCTCCGCCTCCATGCGCCCGTACTACAAGGACGGCTCCGCCCAGGCCCTCGGCGAGCAAACCCTCGCCCTCGCCGCCCACCTCGACACCGACGCGACCGTCCACGTCGTGTTCTTCTCCACCGAACTGGACGGCACCGGCGAGCTGACCCTCACCGACCACGAGAACAGAATCGACGAGCTGCACGCCGGCCTCGGCCGCATGGGCCGTACCAGCTACCACGCGGCCGTCGAGGCCGTCCTCGCCCAGCACGACAAGGAAGCCGCCGGCACCCCCGCCCTGGTGGTCTTCCAGACGGACGGCGCCCCCGACGCCAAGACCCCCGCCACCCAGTCCCTCACCGGCGCGGCGAAGAGCCACCCCGCCGTCTTCTTCTCCTTCGTGGCCTTCGGCGAGCACGACAACAAGGCCTTCGACTACCTCCGCAAGCTGAAGACCGGCAACACGTCGTTCTTCCACGCGGGCCCCACCCCCCGCGAGCTCACGGACAAGGAGCTGTACGAGGGCGTACTGGCGACCTGGCGCCCGTAACGACACCGGGGCGGGCGGCCGCGTACGGCACGACACCCGTACGGCACCGCACCCGCCCGCCCCGAAACGCATGTGAGTCGATCTCCACGGGGCCAGTAGGATTTCGCCCATGGCGGCCACTGGATCCGAGAAGCAGGGGGCGAAGGCGTACTACGTCTCGACCCCCATTTACTACGTCAACGACGCTCCTCACCTGGGCCACGCCTACACGACCGTCGCAGGGGACGTGCTCACGCGCTGGCACCGTCAGCGCGGCGAGAAGGTGTGGTACCTCACCGGCACGGACGAGCACGGTCAGAAGATCATGCGCACGGCCGAGGCGAACGGGGTCACCCCCCAGGCCTGGGCCGACAAGCTCGTCACCGAGGCCTGGAAGCCCCTGTGGGAGCACCTCGACATCGCGAACGACGACTTCATCCGCACCACGCAGAAGCGGCACACCGACCGCGTCCAGGAGTTCGTCCAGGATCTCTACGACAAGGGCGAGATCTACAAGGGCGGCTACGAGGGCCCGTACTGCGTGGGCTGCGAGGAGTACAAGCTCCCCGGCGAGCTGCTCGACGGCGAGGGCGAGTACGCGGGGCAGAAGCTGTGCCCGATCCACAAGAAGCCGGTGGAGATCCTCAGCGAGGAGAACTACTTCTTCAAGCTGAGCGAGTACGGCGAGAAGCTGCTCGCCCACTACGAGGCCAACCCGGGCTTCATCCAGCCCGAGTCCGCGCGCAACGAGGTCGTGAACTTCGTCCGCCAGGGCCTTCAGGACCTGTCCATCTCCCGCTCGACGTTCGACTGGGGCGTGCCGGTCCCGTGGGACGAGAAGCACGTGATCTACGTGTGGGTCGACGCGCTGCTGAACTACGCGACGGCGGTCGGCTACAACGAGAACCCGGAGAAGTTCGAGTCGACGTTCCCCGCCGACGTCCACCTGGTCGGCAAGGACATCCTCCGCTTCCACGCGATCATCTGGCCGGCCATGCTGATGGCGCAGGGTCTCCCCCTTCCCGGGAAGGTCGCCGCCAACGGCTGGCTGATGGTCGGCGGCGAGAAGATGAGCAAGTCGAACCTGACCGGCATTAAGCCGCAGGACCTGACCTCGCACTTCGGTGTGGACGCCTACCGCTGGTACTTCCTGCGGGCGATCGCGTTCGGCCAGGACGGCAGCTTCTCGTGGGAGGACTTCTCGGCCCGCTACACCAGCGAGCTGGCGAACGACTACGGCAACCTCGCGTCCCGCGTGGCGGCGATGGTCGGCAAGTACTTCGGCGGCGAGCTGCCGGCGTCGACGGCCGACGGTGACGCGGAGAAGGCGATCCACGACGGCCTGGCGAAGGCGGTCGCGGAGGCCGACCGGAAGATCGGCGACGAGCTGGACTTCCAGGGCGGCATCCTGGCCGTGTTCGACTTCGTCAAGCAGGTCAACGGCTACATCACCGAGCAGGAGCCCTGGAAGGTCGCCAAGGACGATTCCCCGGAGGGCAAGGCCCGCCTGGCGACGATCCTCTACACGGCGGCGGAGTCCCTGCGCGCCGTGGCGGTCCTGCTCAACCCGGTCATGCCGGAGACCTCCCAGAAGCTCTGGGACTCCCTCGGCGCGGAGGCCTCCCTCGGCGCACTCGCCGACCAGAAGGTCCAGGAGGCCGGCACCTGGGGCATCCTGCCCGCCGGCTCGACGGTCACCAAGGGCGCGGTCCTCTTCCCGCGTCTCGAGGAGAAGCCGACCGCGTAACGCACTCGCCACAGCAGGGGCCCAGGAGACGGTGAAGCCTTCTCCTGGGCCCCTCGCTTTGCGAAGATCACGTGAAGGCGGCCGTCCGGCCGCCGCCATTCACGTGGGGGGACCTTCCATGGCACTCTTCGGCAACGCGCACACCGTCGACCCGGCGCAGGCACAGCAGGACTACGCCCGTCTGCTGGGCCACGGCGAGCAGGTGCACGCCGCGTACCTGCTGATCCGCGACACCATCCTGTTCACCGACCGCCGCCTGATCCTGGTCGACAAGCAGGGCATCACCGGCAAGAAGGTGGAGTACCACTCCGTCCCCTACCGCAGCATCACCCACTTCGCGGTGGAGACCGCCGGCACCTTCGACCTCGACGCCGAGCTGAAGATCTGGATCTCCGGCACCCCGACCCCCATCGAGAAGACCTTCACCAAGGGCGTCGACATCTACGAGGTCCAGGCCATCCTCACCCAGTTCGTCGCCCGCTGACCCGTCACCCCCGAAACGGCCTGAACGTTTCTTCCACCTTCGATCGGGTGAATGCTCCCGCATATGCCGGGAGCACCACCCATGACCACGCCTAGTTTGCGTTCATGGTCACAGCAACACACGAGGCCTCCCACCGGCTCTTCCAGGAGCACCCGGAAGCCCTCGCGCCCGTCTTCGAAGCACTGGGTCTGCCGCCGCCCGTGAAGACGGACTTCCACGAGCTCTCCCCGGACGTCACCGAAATCCGTCCGATGGAACGCCGCGCGGACACGGTCCTGATGTTCGAGCCCGACATGGGGGAGCACTTCGTCCTGGCCGTGGAGGCCCAGACGAAGAAGGACCCGGACAAGGCGAACAGTTGGTCGTACTACGTCGCGTACCTGCGCGCGAAGTACGACCTGCCGGTCCTCCTGGTCGTGGTCTGCCGCGACCGCTCCACGGCGGCCTGGGCGACGGGCCCCTTCGAGTGCACCGTGGGCCCCTGGACGACCCAGGTCACCCGCCCGTTCGTCCTGGGCCCGCAGACCGTCCCGGAAGTCACCGACGAGACGGTCGTGGTCCAGCAGCCGGCCCTGGCGGCACTCTCGGCCATCGTTCACAGCGAAAGCCCGAGGGCGGCCGCCATACTGGAAACGGTCGCCCGCGGACTCGTGGCCTTCGCGCCGCCAGTCACGGGGTACTGGTTCGAGGTGGTGGAAGTCGGCTTGATGAACACTCCGCACAGGGAGAACTGGAGACAGCAGATGAACAACGTCGTCACCCACTTCCCGGGGCACAAGACGTACTTCGAGCAGAAGTACCTGGAGGGCAAGGCCGAAGGCGAAGCCAAGGGCGAAGCCAAGGGAATTCTGCGCGTGCTGGAGGTACGCGGCCTCCCCCTCTCCGACGACGTCCGTCAGCGCATCACCACCTGCACCGACCTCGACCGCCTCAACGACTGGCTCGACCGCTCCGGCACCGTGCAGCGCGCCGAGGACCTCTTCGCCGAAGAGGGCCCGGCTTCCTAGACCCGCACACGCCGAAGGGGCCCGGAACCGACATCGCGATGTCGGTTCCGGGCCCCTTCGCTGCTGCCAGGGTGCCGGGGTTACTTCGGCTGCGGCTTGCGCACCGTCAGGTGGAGCTCCTTCAGGCGGGACTCGTCCAGCTCGGTCGGGGCGCCCATCATCAGGTCCTGGGCGTTGCCGTTGAGCGGGAAGGCGATGGTCTCGCGGATGTTGGGCTCGTCGGCGAGGAGCATGACGATGCGGTCGACGCCCGGGGCGATGCCGCCGTGCGGCGGGGCGCCGAAGCGGAACGCGCGGAGCATGCCGGCGAACTTCTCCTCGACCGTCTCGCGGTCGTAGCCCGCGATCTCGAACGCCTTGAGCATGATCTCCGGCTCGTGGTTCCGGATCGCGCCGGAGGACAGCTCGACGCCGTTGCAGACGATGTCGTACTGCCAGCCCAGGATGGACAGCGGGTCCTGGGTCTCCAGGGCCTCCAGGCCGCCCTGCGGCATCGAGAAGGGGTTGTGCGAGAAGTCGATCGCGCCGGTCTCCTCGTCCTTCTCGTACATCGGGAAGTCGACGATCCAGCAGAAGCGGAAGACGTTCTCCTCGAAGTGGCCGGACCGCTTCGCGGCCTCGACCCGCACCGCGCCCATGATCTTCGATACCTCGTCGAACTCGCCCGCGCCGAAGAACACCGCGTGGCCGGGGGCCAGGGAGAGGCGCTTGGTCAGCTCCGTGACGTTCTTCTCGGTGAGGAACTTCGCGATCGGGCCGGAGAGGGAGCCGTCCTCGGCCACCCGCACCCACGCGAGGCCCTTCGCGCCCTGCGTCACCGCGTAGTCGCCGAGCTGGTCGAAGAACTTGCGGGGCTGACCGGAGACGTCCGGCACCGGCAGCGCACGCACGTGCTTGCCGGCGAACGCCTTGAACTCCGAGCCCTCGAAGACATCGGTGATGTCGACGAGCTCCAGCTGGGCGCGCAGATCCGGCTTGTCGGAGCCGTACTTCAGCATCGCCTCGCGGAACGGGATCCGCGGGAACGGGGACGTCACATGGCGGCCGTTGCCGAACTCCTCGAACAGCTCGGTCATCAGCTTCTCGATCGGCTGGAAGACGTCCTCCTGCTCGACGAAGCTCATCTCCACGTCGAGCTGGTAGAACTCGCCGGGCGAGCGGTCCGCGCGGGCGTCCTCGTCACGGAAGCAGGGCGCGATCTGGAAGTAGCGGTCGAAGCCGGAGATCATCAGCAGCTGCTTGAACTGCTGCGGCGCCTGCGGCAGCGCGTAGAACTTGCCCGGGTTCAGGCGCGAGGGGACGACGAAGTCACGGGCGCCCTCCGGGGAGGTGGCGCTCAGGATCGGCGTCGCCATCTCGTTGAAGCCCAGCGCCGTCATCTTCTGGCGGATCGCCGAGATGACCGACGTACGCAGCAGGATGTTGCGGTGCATGCGCTCGCGGCGCAGGTCCAGGAAGCGGTACTCCAGGCGCCGCTCCTCGTTGACCCCGTCCTCGGCGTTGATCGTGAAGGGGAGCGGGGCGGCGGCGCCCAGCACCTCGACCGCGCCGACCTCGACCTCGACCTCGCCGGTGGGCAGTTCGGCGTTGACGTTCTCGGCGCCGCGGGAGACGACCTTGCCGTCGACGCGGACCACCGTCTCCTTGGAGAGCTTGTCCAGCGCCTCGTAGGCCTCCGTGCCGGGACGGGCCACGAGCTGCGTGATGCCGTAGTGATCGCGCAGATCGATGAAGAGGATGCCGCCCAGGTCGCGCCGATTGTGCAGCCAGCCGCTCAGCCGGACGTCGGTGCCGACGTCAGAGGCGCGGAGCTCGCCGCAGGTGTGGGACCTGTACCGATGCATCGTCGTTCATCCAGCCTTCGTGGATCGGGGTCTTTGTTTCACGTGAAACTCCCCCAAGCCTACCGGCCACCCCAAGATCGCTTCTCCGCCATTACTCATCGAGCACGCGCGCGGCCTCGGTGGCACTTTTCGACACCATCTTCATAAAGTGGTGCAATGCGCACTGGTGAGCTCCTGCCTGCCCTGGAGGACGTCCTCGCCGCCCTCGACACCGGGCTGTGGCACTGGGACACCGCCGCCGGGCTGGTCACGGTCGATGCCGTGGCGGCACGGCTGCTCGGGCTGCCCGCCGCACAGGTCACCCTCACCGAGGCCCAGATCCGATCCCGTCTGCACCCCGTCGACTGGAACGAGATCACCGGAGTGATCCAGCTCGCCGTCGCCGAGGGCACTCTCGCCGAAGTGCGGATGCGGATCATGGACGACCAGAACCGGGTCGTCCGGGTGGTGCGCAGCCGCTCGAAGCCCTCGTTCGACCGCGCACGCAAGGCGTACGTCCTGACCGGCAGCATCCAGGAGGTGACCGAGCCGACACCGGGCACGCCCGCCGGACGCAGCGCGGTCACGGGCGACTGGCGGCGCTCCCGGGAGGCGTTCCTGCTGGACGCGGGCCGGGCGCTGGCGGAGGCACGGTCGACACAGGAGGTGCTGCGGGTCGCGGCCAATCTGTCGATGCCCGGTTTCTCACCGGACGGACTGGCCGTCTTCGGTGTGGAGGGCGACCGGCTGACGATCATCGGCCACCACGGGCACGAGCCCGGCGCGGACAACCCCTTCACCTACATGCCGCTGGACACGGACTACCCGGCCGCCGAGGTGGTGCGCACGGGGCGCGCGGTCTACCTCTCCTCCCCGGAGCAGTACAGAGCCCGTTACCCCCTCACCTGGCCGCTCGCCCAGCGCTTCGGGCGCCAGTCCTGGGCCTTTCTGCCGCTGACCGCGTCCGGCCGCACGATGGGCGCCTGGCTGGCGGCCTTCGCCTACCCGGTCGCCTTCACCCCCGACGAGCGTTCCGTGCTGACCACGGTGGCCCGGATGCTGGCCCAGGCGCTCTCCCGCGCGGGCACGGCCGAGAGCGAGCGGGCGCTGACCGATGGTCTGCAGCGCTCCATGATGCCGAAGCTCGGGCCGCGCATCCCGGGTATGAGCGTCGCCGCCCGCTACGTGCCCACCGGCGGCGGCCTCCAGGTCGGCGGCGACTGGTACGACGTGATCCCGCTGCCGAGCGGCCGGTTCGCGCTGGTCATCGGGGACGTCCAGGGCCATGACGTGCGGGCCGCCGGGCTGATGGGCCAGCTGCGGATAGCGTTGCGGGCGTACGCCTCCGAGGGCCACCGCCCCGACGCCGTGCTCTCCCGCGCCTCCCGCTTCCTGCACGGGATCAGCGAGGCGGACCCCGCCGAGATGCGCTTCGCCACCTGCCTCTACGTCGAGGTCGACCCGGTGAGCGGGATGCTGGAGATAGCCCGCGCCGGGCACCCGGATCCGGTCATCCGGATGGCCGACGCCACGGTGCTGACCCGTCCGACGGCGGGCGGACTGCCGCTGGGCATAGACCCGGACGCCGACTACCCCACCACCCGGCTCCTTCTGGAGCCCGGTGAGACCCTGCTGATCTGCACGGACGGGCTGATCGAGACCGGCGGCCACGACCTGGAGACCGGCTGGCAGCGCCTGCGCGGCATCCTCGAGGAGCACAAGGGCAACCAGGAGGAACTGGCCGACGCCCTGGTGCAGGGGGTGCACGGCCCCTCCTCGCACCACACCACCGGCCCGCTGGCCGACCGCCGCGAGGACGACATCGCCGTGATGCTGCTGAGCCGGCAGGGCGAGGGATGCGGCTGCGGCGCGGACACGGACACGGTACGGCCGCCGGTGCGCCGCACGATGCTCACGGTGGCGCAAACCGAGCCCGAGCGGATCGCGGTGGCCCGGCAGCAGCTGCGCGAACTGCTGCACGACTGGTCCTCGACGGACCAGGTGGACTCGGCGGTGCTGCTGCTGTCCGAGATGCTCACCAACGTCCTGGTGCACACCGACACCGACGCCCTGCTGCTCGCCGAGGTCACCGACGGCGGGGACGGGCGCCGGATGCGCATCGAGGTCACCGACGCGGGCGACGATCTGCCGCACCTGCGCAGACCGGGCGAGCTGGCGTCCTCGGGGCGCGGCCTGCTCATGCTCGAACTCCTCGCCCACTCCTGGGGCGTCGACCCCCGCGGCGAGGGCAAGAGCATCTGGTTCGAGCTGTACGAGACGGAGGAGGCCGGTTCCCGCTGAACGGCCCGGGCCGGTGGCTCAGCCGGCGAAGGGATTGGCGTGCCCGGGAAGCCGGCCGCCCGGCGGCAGGTACCGCAGCCGGCCCTCCGGTTCGGTCACCGGGGTGAACCCGGCGGCCCGCAGGAGGGCGGCGTACTTGGCCTCGAAGCGCCGGTTGACGGCGAACCCCACCGGCAGGAGGGCCATCAGCGCGGCCCAGACGAGGCCGGCGAGGCCCACGGCCGTGGCGCCGGAGTCGAGGGCGAAGCCGATGGTCAGGGCCAGCGGAACGGCGCAGGAAGCCGTGAGCAGGATCAGCTGCCTGTCGGTGTACATGGTGGTGATGTCGAACGTGATGCGGGCCTTGAGCAGCTCGACCGCCTCGGGCGCGAGGCGCGGCAGCTCGCCGCCGTCGGCGGCCCCCGGATAGCGCGCCCGGTTCCGCGAGGCCCGCGCGCGGGCCTCGGGAGCGGGGTCGGGCACGATCAGGATCACGTACTGGTTGCCCTGCGGCCCGCCGCCCTGCCGTACATCCGCTTACTCGTACCCGAACTTCTGGGCCATGGCGGCGAACCGGGCGAGCTTCGTCGTGGTCGCCATGGCGCTGGTGACCCGTACGGGCTCCCCGCTCTCCATCTGCCGCAGCATCTTCCGTACCCGGCGCTCGCCCATCGGCGCCCCTCCCTCTCCTCGGCACTCCGGCCGCGTACGGACATCATCGTGTCCGTACGCGGCCGGGATCACTGCCGGGTCCGGGCAGTCTTCAGGCGCCGTCGTTGCCGACCGCGGGTCCGCCCTCGGACATCCCGTGCACGGCCGGGACCGTTCCGAGCCGGCCCTTCTGGAAGTCCTCGAAGGCCTGCTGGAGCTCGTCGCGGGTGTTCATCACGAACGGGCCGTAGTGGGCCATCGGCTCGCGGATCGGCTTGCCGCCGAGCAGCACGACCTCCAGGTCCGGGGTGTGCGAGTCCTGCTTCTCGTCCGCGCGGACGGTCAGCGAGGAACCCGCGCCGAAGACGGCCGTCTGCCCCAGGTGGACCGGGCGGCGCTCGGCACCGACCGACCCGCGTCCGGCCATCACGTACGCGAGGCCGTTGAAGTCCTCCCGCCAGGGCAGGGTGATCTCCGCGCCGGGCGCCAGCGTCGCGTGCACCATCGTGATCGGCGTGTGCGTGATGCCCGGACCGTCATGGCCGTCCAGCTCACCGGCGATGACGCGCAGCAGCGCGCCGCCGTCGGGGGAGGTGAGCAGCTGGACGCTGCCACTGCGGATGTCCTGGTAGCGGGGGGCCATCATCTTGTCCTTGGCCGGGAGGTTCACCCACAGCTGGAGCCCGTGGAACAGGCCGCCCGAGACGACCAGGTGCTCCGGCGGCGCCTCGATGTGCAGCAGGCCCGCGCCGGCCGTCATCCACTGGGTGTCGCCGTTGGTGATGGTGCCGCCACCGCCGTTGGAGTCCTGGTGGTCGAAGATCCCGTCGATGATGTACGTGGTACCTCCTCGGTTACGACCACTTTAGTTGAGCATTGAACTTCCTGCCACTCCGAACAGAGAAAGCCCGGAGGGCATTCCCTCCGGGCTCTGCGTGCGGGCGGGCCGGCCGGCCCCGCTCGCGGCACCTATCCGTACATACGGCGCATCGCGAACTCGACCATCTGCTCCACGGCCTTCGCGTCGAACACCATCCGGTGCTCGCCCTCCATGTCCAGCACGAAGCCGTAGCCGGTCGGCAGCAGGTCGATCACCTCGGCGCCGGTGATCACGAAGTACTTGGACTCCTTGCCCGCGTACCGCCGCAGCTCCTTCAGCGAGGTGAACATCGGGATCACCGGCTGCTGGGTGTTGTGCAGGGCGAGGAACCCGGGGTTGTCGCCGCGCGGGCAGTACACCTTGGACGTGGCGAAGACCTGCTGGAAGTCCTCGGCCGCCATCTGCCCCGTGGTGAACGCGCGCACCGCGTCGGCGAGCGAGGGCACGGACGGCTCGGGATACAGCGGCGCCTGCTGCCCGTACCCGCCCGGCATCTGCTGCTGCGGCGGGACGTAACCCTGCTGTGCCCCTGTGCTCTGGTCGTAGCCGTACATGCCGCACAGACTACTGACCCGACGGGAGGGCTGGGTCACAGATGTCCCGATCGGGGTTGCTTCTTATTACCGACGGGTAGCATCATCGTAGCTACTTGTCGGTACGCGAATCACGTGAATCAGTTGCGAGGAGTCAGTGCCTCGCCGATCCCTCTCTAACGGAGCCGTCGCCATGGGGCACTACAAGTCGAATCTCCGCGACATCGAGTTCAACCTCTTCGAGGTACTCGGGCGCGACAAGCTGTACGGCACGGGCCCGTTCGAGGAGATGGACACCGAGACCGCGAAGAGCATCCTCGACGAGCTGACCCGGCTCGCGGAGAACGAGCTGGCGGAGTCCTTCACCGACGCCGACCGCAACCCGCCGGTCTTCGACCCGGAGACCAGCACCGCGCCGGTCCCGGCCTCCTTCAAGAAGAGCTACCAGGCCTTCATGGACTCCGAGTACTGGCGCCTGGGCCTGCCCGAGGCCATCGGCGGCACCACCGCTCCGCCCTCGCTGATCTGGGCGTACGCCGAGCTGATCCTGGGCGCCAACCCGGCCGTGTGGATGTACTCCTCCGGTCCGGCCTTCGCCGGGATCCTCCACGACGAGGGCAACGAGGTTCAGAAGAGGATCGCCCGGATCGCCGTCGAGAAGCAGTGGGGCTCGACGATGGTCCTCACCGAGCCGGACGCCGGCTCGGACGTGGGCGCCGGCCGCACCAAGGCCGTGCAGCAGGAGGACGGCTCCTGGCACATCGAGGGCGTGAAGCGGTTCATCACCTCCGGTGAACACGACATGTCGGAGAACATCCTCCACTACGTGCTCGCCCGTCCCGAGGGCGCCGGACCCGGCACCAAGGGCCTGTCCCTCTTCCTCGTCCCGAAGTACCTCTTCGACGTCGAGACCGGCGAGCTGGGCGAGCGCAACGGCGTCTACGCCACCAACGTCGAGCACAAGATGGGCCTGAAGGCCTCCAACACCTGCGAGATGACCTTCGGCGACCGGCACCCCGCCAAGGGCTGGCTGATCGGTGACAAGCACGACGGCATCCGCCAGATGTTCCGCATCATCGAGTTCGCCCGCATGATGGTCGGCACGAAGGCGATCTCCACGCTCTCGACGGGCTACCTGAACGCCCTCGAATACGCCAAGGAGCGCGTCCAGGGCCCCGACCTGGCGAACTTCATGGACAAGACCGCGCCCAAGGTCACCATCACGCACCACCCCGACGTGCGCCGCTCGCTGATGACGCAGAAGGCGTACGCGGAGGGCATGCGCGCCCTCGTGCTCTACACGGCATCCGTCCAGGACACGATCGCGGTGAAGGAGGCGAACGGCGAGGACGCCAAGGCCGAGCACGCGCTCAACGACCTCCTCCTGCCCATCGTCAAGGGCTACGGCTCCGAGAAGGGATACGAGCAGCTCGCCCAGTCGCTGCAGACCTTCGGCGGCTCCGGCTTCCTGCAGGAGTACCCGATCGAGCAGTACATCCGCGACTCCAAGATCGACACCCTGTACGAGGGCACCACGGCGATCCAGGGCCAGGACTTCTTCTTCCGGAAGATCGTCCGCAACCAGGGCGCGGCCCTGAACTCCCTCGCCGAGGACATCAAGAAGTTCCTCGCCCTGGGCACCGGCGGCGAGGAGCTGGCCGGCGCCCGCGAGCACCTGGCCAAGGCGGCCGTCGAGCTGGAGGCCATCGTCGGCCTGATGCTCACCGACCTCGCCGCCACCGAGCAGGACGTCAAGAACATCTACAAGGTGGGCCTGAACACCACCCGCCTGCTGATGGCCTCCGGCGACGTGATCGTCGGCCACCTGCTCCTCAAGGGCGCGGCGATCGCCGCCGAGAAGCTCCAGACGGCCTCCGCCAAGGACAAGGCGTTCTACACGGGCAAGATCGCCGCGGCGAAGTTCTTCGCGGCCAACGTCCTGCCCGGCGTCACCCTGGCCCGCAAGATCGCCGAGGGCGTCGAGCTGGACCTGATGGAGCTGGACGAGGCCGCGTTCTAGGTGTTCTGTCCCGGCTCACCCGCACGGACGGCCCGTTCCCACACCGGGGGCGGGCCGCTCGTATGCTCAGCGCCCACGGCGGACGGTGGGCCGGCTCCCCGGGCGTGCCCCGACCACGTCGACGACGCCTCCGTCGAGGCCGTCCCGCAGGTGCTCCACGACCACGTCCCCCAGGTGCGCGACGGCATGCCCCACCGCCCGACTGGACGCCGGGGAGGACACCGCCGTCATTAAGGTGAACCCCATGAGCGAACCCCCCCGCTTCGATCGCGGCCACACCGACGACCTCATGTCCTTCCTCGCGGCGAGCCCCACGCCGTACCACGCCGTGGCGAACGCCGCCGAGCGGCTGGAGAAGGCGGGCTTCCGGCAGGTCGCGGAGACGGACGTCTGGGACGGGACGGCCGGCGGCAAGTACGTGCTGCGCGGCGGTGCGATCATCGCCTGGTACGTCCCCGAGGGCGCTGCCGCGCACACCCCCTTCCGGATCGTCGGCGCCCACACCGACTCCCCGAACCTGCGCGTGAAGCCCCGGCCCGACAGCGGCGCGCACGGCTGGCGCCAGGTGGCCGTGGAGATCTACGGCGGTCCGCTGCTCAACTCCTGGCTCGACCGCGACCTGGGCCTGGCCGGCCGGCTGTCCCTGCGCGACGGCTCCACCCGCCTGGTCAACGTCGACCGGCCCCTGCTGCGAGTCCCCCAGCTCGCCATCCACCTGGACCGCTCGGTCAACGCCGACGGCCTGAAGCTCGACAAGCAGCGGCACATGCAGCCCGTCTGGGGCATGGGCGACGACGTGCGCGACGGCGACCTCATCGCCTTCCTGGAGGAGACCTCCGGCATCCCGTCCGGCGAGGTCACCGGCTGGGACCTGATGGTGCACTCCGTCGAACCGCCCGCCTACCTGGGCCGCGACCGCGAGCTGGTGGCCGGCCCGCGCATGGACAACCTGCTGTCCGTGCACGCCGGCGCGGCCGCGCTCGCCGCGGTGGCGAACCGGGGCGCCGACCTGTCCCGCATCCCGGTCCTCGCCGCCTTCGACCACGAGGAGAACGGCTCCCAGTCCGACACCGGCGCCGACGGCCCCCTGCTCGGCAGCGTCCTGGAGCGCTCGGTGTTCGCGCGCGCAGGCTCGTACGAGGACCGGGCCCGTGCCTTCGCCGGCACCGTCTGCCTCTCCTCCGACACCGGGCACGCCGTCCACCCCAACTACGCGGAGCGGCACGACCCGACGCACCACCCGCGCGTCGACGGCGGCCCCATTCTCAAGGTGAACGTCAACAACCGGTACGCCACGGACGGTTCGGGCCGGGCGGTGTTCGCGGCGGCCTGCGAGAGGGCGAACGTCCCCTTCCAGTCCTTCGTCTCCAACAACGCGATGCCGTGCGGCACCACCATCGGCCCGATCACCGCGGCCCGGCACGGCATCCGGACCGTCGACATCGGCGTGGCCATCCTGTCGATGCACAGCGCCCGCGAACTGTGCGGCGCGCAGGACCCGTTCCTGCTGGCGAACGCGCTGGTGGCGTTCCTCGACGGCTAGTCGGCTCCGCCACGACGCATGAGGACCGCCCGCCCGGGTACCCGGTGGCGACCGGAACCACCGGACAGGGAGGCGACACTCATGGGCCTCGGCGGATGCATCATCCTCATCGCCGTGGGAGCAATCCTCACGTTCGCGACCGACTGGGACATGCAGGGTGTCAACCTTGACCTGGTCGGCATCATCTTCATGATCGTCGGTTTGATCGGCGTCGCGACCTTCAGCAGCATCGCCCGGCGTCGGCGGGTCGTCGTACCACCCGCCACCCCGGTCGTCGACGACACCCGCCACACCCACACCCGCGACGGCTACAGCGACGGGTACGGGGTCTGACCGGGCACCGGGCGCGCACCACCACGGGCGCGGGAGAGCCGCTCTCCCGCGCCCTCGCCGTCTGTGGGCCGGTCAGCCGCCCGGCCCAGTGGTGGCGTCCCGGGGCGGGTCGCGGGGAAGCCCTGGTGGCATGAGATTTCTTGTGCGCGACCGGATCCTCGGCATCGGGGACGACTACTGGATCGAGGACGACCACGGCAACGGGGTCTTCCTCGTCGACGGCAAGGCCATGCGGCTGCGGGACACCTTCGAGCTGAAGGACACCGAGGGCCGTGTCCTCATCGACATCCGTCAGAAGATGTTCGCCCTGCGGGACACCATGGTGATCGAGCGGGGCGGTGAGCCGCTGGCGACGATCCGCCGCAAGCGGCTGTCGCTGCTGCGCAACCACTACCGGGTGTCCCTGGCGGACGGCAGCACCGAACTCGACGTCAGCGGCCGGATCCTCGACCGGGAGTTCGCCGTCGAGTACGACGGTGAGCTGCTCGCCGTGATCTCCCGGCGGTGGCTGCACGTCCGGGAGACGTACGGCGTCGACGTCGTACGGGAGGACGCGGACCCGGCGCTGCTGATCGCGGTGGCCGTGTGCGTGATCCACCTGGCGGAGAAGGAGCGGGAGGAGTAGCGGGCGAGGGCCGGAGGGCGTCGGCGGCGCGGACGGGACCCGGAGGCTCAGCGGCGCGGACGGAACCGAAGGGCGTCAGCGGCGCGGGCGGTCCAGGCCCAGGACGCGGGCGTCAGCGGCGCGGGCGGTCCAGGCCCAGGACGCGGGCGTCAGCCGCGCGGGCGGTCCAAACCCAGAACGCGGGCGTCAGCCGCGCGGGCGGTCCAAACCCAGAACGCGGTCCTTGAGGGCCGGGAAGCGTTCGCGGGTGCCCGCCACCGTCGTGGGGTCGAAGTCGACCGTGAGGACCTGCTCGCCGGGGCCCGCCTCCGCCAGCACCTCGCCCCAGGGATCGACCACGATCGAGTGACCCGCCTGTGGAACTCCGGCGTGCGTCCCGGCCGTTCCACACGCGAGGACGAACGCCTGGTTCTCCACCGCCCGCGCCTGAGCCAGCAGCGTCCAGTGGGACCGGCGGCGCTCCGGCCAGCCCGCCGGGACGACGAGGGTCTCGGCGCCGGCGTCCACGAGACCGCGGAACAGTTCGGGGAAACGGAGGTCGTAACAGGTCGCCACACCGAGGACGGTGTGCGGCAGACGGACCGTCACCAGCTCGTCTCCCGCTCCCATCAGCACGGCCTCGCCCTTGTCGAAACCGAAGCGGTGGATCTTGCGGTAGGCGGCGGCCAGAGCACCGGAGGGGGAGAAGACGAGCGAGGTGTTGTAGAGCGACCCGTCCGGGTCACGCTCCGGGACGGAGCCCGCGTGCAGCCACACGCCCGCGTCGTTCGCGGCCTCGGCCATCGCCTCGTAGGTCGGGCCTTCGAGTGGTTCCGCCTCGCTGCCGAACTCCTCGTAGGCGAAGGCGCCCGTGGTCCACAGCTCCGGCAGCACGACCAGATCGGACCCGGCCTGATCCCGTACCCACCCGGCGACCCGGCGTCGACGCGCCACGACCGATTCGCCCTCGTTCACGGCTACTTGGAGCAAAGAGGCGCGCACACTACCACCGTCCTGGCATTCGACCCGCGCACACGGGCCTACGATCGTCACACGAAAGCACTGCCGGGGTGCCACACAGCAGCGTAACTTAGCGTCCCAAGACACCCGCCGAGTGCAGCCATCGCCCACTGGCACCGCCGCCACCACTTGCCCGTGTACCGACCGCCGAGGGGTCCCGTTCCGTGAGTCTGCATCCCACCCTCCAGCCCTACGCCGACGCCTGGACGCACTCGATCGAGGCGATATCCGAGCTGGTGCAGCGGCTCCCGGAGGCCGACTGGAACCGGCGCACGCCGTGCCCGGGCTGGTCGGTCCGTGACGTGGTGTCGCATGTGATCGGCCTGGACTCCGAGATGTACGGCGACCCGCGCCCCATCCACACGCTGCCGCGCGATCTGTTCCACGTCACCAACGACCACCAGCGTTACATGGAGATGCAGGTCGACGTGCGCCGCCACCACACGGCGCCGGAGATGACCTCCGAGCTGGAGCTCATGATCATCCGCCGCAACCGCCAGCTGCGGAACGAGAACCGCGCCCCGGGCGCCACGGTGCGCGGCCCGCTCGGCACGGAGCTCACGCTGGAGGAGTCCATGCGCCGGCACGCGTTCGACGTGTGGGCGCACGAGCAGGATCTGCGCACGGCCCTCGGCCGGCCGGGCAACCTCGACTCCCCCGGCGCGCACATCGCCCGTGACGTGCTGCTCGCCGAGCTGCCACGCGTGGTGGCCGAGGACGCGCAGGCGCCGCGCAGCTCGGCCGTGGTCATCGACGTCCACGGCCCGGTGGAGTTCCTGCGCACGATCCGCGTCGACATCCAGGGCCGCGGCACCCTGGAGACGGCACCGGCGCTCGGCCCCGCCGCCACCCTCGCCCTCGACTGGGAGACCTACGTCCGCCTGGCCTGCGGCCGGGTGACGTGGGAGGCGGTGGCGGACCGGGTGAAGACGGAGGGCGACCCGGAGCTGACCGCGGCGATCCTGCGGCACTTCGCGGTGACGAAGTAGACGACCGTTCCCCTCGGACAACCGTTCCCCTCGGACAACCGTGGCCCGCGGACGATCGTCCCCGCGACGAGCGTTCCCCGCGGACGACCGTTCCTCGGGGACGACTGTCCCCGCGATGAGCGTTCCCCGCAGACGATCTTCGCCCGCGGACGACCGTTCCCCGGGGCCCGGATCCATCCGGTCGGGTGCCCGGCTCACCACCCACCGGCGGGTCAGCCGTCCGAAGACCTCGCCCCGGCCCTCGTCCCACGGCTCGAGGGCCGGGGCGAGGGCCCGCCGACTCGCCGCCCTCGCCGTGCCCGGCGCGTGCGGAATCGTCGTCCGCCTCTTTCTCCGGGGACCGGCCGCGCACCGGTCCCTACACCGGCACGTGCACCGAGGACACCCGGCTCGCAACCAACCGCTCCCGCTCCCTGCGCGCCGCCCGCCTGCGCAACCGCAGGATCTGGGTGACACCCAGCGCCTGGAGCACGAACACCGCGGAGAAGGCGACGGTGTAGTCGTCCCCGGTGGCGTCCAGCAGCACACCGATCGCGAACAGCGTGGTCATGGAGGCGACGAAGCCACCCATGTTGGTGATCCCGGACGCCGTGCCCTGCCGCTCCGGCGGATTGGCGGGCCGCGCGAAGTCGAAGCCGATCATCGACGCCGGCCCGCAGGCGCCCAGCACCCCGCACAGCACCACCAGCAGCCACATCGGCGCCGTATCGGCCGGATAGGCCAGCGTCACGGCCCACAGCAACGCCGTCGCGCCCACCGTCCCGAGCGCCAGCGGCAGCCGCGCCCCGTGGTGCCGGGCCACGATCTGGCCGTACACGAGCCCGAAGGCCATGTTGGACAGCACGACGAGGGTGAGCAGCTCACCGGCGACCGCCCGGGACAGCCCCTGCGCCTCGACCAGGAACGGCATGCCCCACAGCAGCAGGAACACCATCGCCGGGAACTGGGTGGTGAAGTGCACCCACAGCCCGAGCCGCGTCCCCGGCTCCCGCCAGGACGCGGCGATCTGCCGGCGTACGTACGTGGCCCCCAGGTGCGGGACGGGTTCCGGTTCGTGCCCCTCGGGGTGGTCCCTGAGGAACAGCACCAGCAGCACGAACACCACGACCCCGGCGAACGCGCTGCCCGCGAACGCCGCCGTCCAGCCGACGCCGTGCAGCAACCGGGCGAGGACCAGCGTGGAGACGAGGTTGCCCGCCATGCCGACCAGCCCCGCCATCTGCGCGACCAGCGGCCCGCGCCGGGCCGGGAACCAGCGGGTGCCCAGCCGCAGCACGCTGATGAACGTCATCGCGTCCCCGCAGCCGAGCAGCGCGCGCGAGGCGAGCGCCATGCCGTACGACGGGGAGAACGCGAAGCCGAGCTGTCCGGCCGTGAACAGCACGACGCCGATGCCCAGCACCTTCTTGGTGCCGAGCCGGTCGACCAGCAACCCCACGGGTATCTGCATGCCCGCGTAGACCAGCAGCTGGAGGATGGAGAAGGTGGACAGGGCGGAGGCGTTGACGTCGAAGCGGTCCGCGGCGTCGAGGCCGGCCACGCCCAGGGACGTGCGGAAGATGACGGCGACGAAGTAGACCGAGACGCCGATGCCCCACACGGCGAGGGCGCGTCGTCCGCCGGGTGGATCCCCGGGCAGGCTGCCGGTATCCGTACGCGCGGCGCTCATCGCACCTCGCCCCGGGCCAGGTGGGAGAACCAGCCGATGTGCCGGTGGACGACGGCGACGGCCGCCTCCGGGTCGCCGGAGCGCAGCGCCTGAAGGATCTCGTCGTGCTCGGCGAGGGTCTTGGCGATGCGGTCGGGATGGGAGTGCATCACGGCGACGCCCATCCGCAGCTGGCGGTCGCGGAGCTGGTCGTAGAGGCGGGACAGGATCTCGTTGCCGCCGCTGCGGACGATCTCGGCGTGGAAGCACCGGTCGGCGACGGCGGCCGCGGCGAAGTCCCCGGCGGCGGCCTGTTCCTTCTGCCGCGCGAGCAACTGCTCCAGTCGCTCGATGAGTACGGGCGACGCGGGTACGGCCTTCCTCGCGGCATGCTCCTCGACGAGCAGCCGTGTCTCCACGACGTCGGCGATCTCCTGCGCGGAGACCGGCAGGACGAGGGCGCCCTTCTTCGGGTAGAGCCTGATCAGCCCTTCGGCCTCCAGCCGCAGCAGCGCCTCCCGCACGGGGGTCCGCGAGACCCCCACGGCCTCCGCCAGCTCGCCCTCGGTGAGCAGCGTCCCGCCCTCGTAACGGCGGTCCAGGACGCCCTGCTTGACGTGGGTGTAGACGCGGTCTGCGGCGGGGGGTTGCTTCACGGCGGCCAGACTCATGCCGACAGGATAGATACAACACGTACGCGTGGAAGCGTCCGTCCACGATGCGGACCGTACGCACGCGGTGAAGTCACCCGCCCCACGTACAACCCTTCGCCGACGGCACGAGTCAGACAGATGCGGCCCCTCTGTCGGCCGCACCTCAACTCTGCCGCACCACTGGGGCATTCAACACAATCGGGGTACCTCACTTGAATACCGGCATTCAGGTCATCCGTCTCCGCAGAGCCGTCGGCGTCGCCGTGACCACCGGCGCCGTGCTCGCGTCCGGAGCCCTCTACGCGGCGCCCGCGCAGGCCGCCGCCGCACCCACGATCGTCGCCAAGGGCGGCTACGTGATGAACAACGGGAACGGAAAGTCGCTCTACACCAAGGCGGCGGACACGCGTCGCTCGACCGGTTCGACGACGAAGATCATGACCGCGAAGGTCGTGCTGGCGCAGAAGAACCTGAACCTGGACGCCAAGGTCACCATCCAGATGGCCTACAGCGACTACATCGTGAAGCACAACGCCTCGTCGGCCCGCCTGATCGTCGGCGACAAGGTCACCGTGCGCCAGTTGCTGTACGGGCTGATGCTGCCGTCCGGCTGCGACGCGGCGTACGCGCTCGCGGACAAGTTCGGCTCGGGTACGACGCGGTCCGCCCGCGTGAAGTCGTTCATCGGCAAGATGAACGCGGAGGCGAAGAAGCTGGGCCTGAAGAACACCAGCTTCGACTCGTTCGACGGCATCGGCAACGGCAAGAACTACTCGACGCCGCGCGATCTGACGAAGATCGCGAGCAGCGCGATGAAGAGCTCCACGTTCCGCTCGATCGTGAAGACGAAGAAGTACACGGCGAAGACCGTCACCAAGACGGGCGGCACCCGCACGATGGCGCCGTGGACCAACACGAACACGCTGCTCAGCAACTACAGCGGCACGATCGGCGTGAAGACCGGCTCCGGTCCGGAGGCCAAGTACTGCCTGGTCTTCGCCGCGACCCGCAACGGCAAGACCGTCATCGGCACGGTCCTGGCCTCGTCCTCCGCCGCCCAGCGCGAGAAGGACGCGAAGGCGCTCATGGGCTACGGCTTCGGCAAGCTCTGACACGGGGAACACACGAAAGGGGCCCACAGTCCTCCGTGGGCCCCTTTCCCCTTCTCTCACCCCACCACCGGCCGCCGTACACACTCCCACCAGCCGGTACAGCGGTTTTCGATCATCTTCGCTCGCAGTCGTGAACATTCTCGATCCGGCTGGCATATGCACTCCGCCCCGCTCTACGTTCCGCGGCGGAGGTGGTTCACATGAACGAACCGAGCAAGCAGCCCCACTCCGCCGAACGGCATGGGGCGATCGACATCAGCGACTTCGTGTACGCGGCGACCGGAGAACGGGTCCGGAGACTGACCATGCCCGACGGAAGCCACTGGTTCCCGGCGGTGGACGTCTGCAAGCGGCTGGGCTACACCACACCCCGAAAGGCACTCCTCGACCATGTCCCGGAGGACCACCGAGACAGTCTCGAGACAGTGACTGGAAGTCACTGTCTCAGCATTCCCGCAGGTAGGAGCTGGCGACGAGACCTGCAACTCATCGATCTCCAAGGTTTGATCCTGCTCGTCAACGCCTGCACGAAACCGGCCTGCGCGCCTTTCAAGCAGTGGGTGGCAGAGGTGATCGAGACCGTTCAGCGGGAGGGTCACTACACCTTGGCCGAGGCCGAGGTGCAACCTGCCGGACCTGGTGCCCCCATCGCCTACGCCATGCCGGAACAGGTCGCCGAGGCCATCGTCCGACTGGAGGCGCACAACCTTCAGCTGGATGAGGAGCTGGCGAACGGGCAGCGTGCATCGATCGCTTTGCAAAAGGAGATGGTGGCCATGCAGAGGGACATGCTGGCCACACAACAGGCCACCCTCGCCGTGCAACAGGCCATGGTCCGGGCCTTGGAACGCATCGCGGACAGGTTCGACACCCTCGTCCTCAAGCGTCGGACACCCCCTGGCCCCTTCACTGCGCTGCCCACCACGGAATCGGTGCTGGCCGATTGGCGGCAGCGGTTGTCCGTGACGGAGGACGTGTGAGCGGTGGCCGTGGTCATCGCCCCGGTGCTCGTCGAAAAGGGTGAGCTGTCCGAGCCGCTGGAATCGATCGCCGCCCGTACGGGGCTTTCCGTGCGCCGCGTCAACGAATGCCTGCGGCTGCTGCGCGAGCACGCCTGCATTTCCTCGCGGGGCGGGGCCGAGGACGGGGCCCCGGTGTACGTGCTGCACCAGGTCTGAGCCCGGCACGACAGGAGGGGCGTCGCAACTCCAACTTGCGGCGCCCCTCCCGTCATGCACCTACCCGGTTCGTGTCCCTCACGCCCAGCTGATCAACCGCTTCGGCTGTTCCAGGATCGCGGCCACGTCGGCCAGGACCTTGGAGCCCAGTTCGCCGTCGACCAGGCGGTGGTCGAAGGAGAGGGCCAGCGTGGTGACCTGGCGGGGCTTCACCTTGCCCTTGTGGACCCACGGCTGGGGCTTGATCGCACCGACCGCGAGGATCGCGGACTCGCCGGGGTTGAGGATCGGCGTGCCCGTGTCGACGCCGAAGACGCCGACGTTGGTGATCGTCACCGTGCCACCCTGCATCGCCGCCGGGGACGTCTTGCCCTCGCGGGCCGTGGACACCAGTTCACCCAGGGACCCGGCCAGTTCCGGCAGCGTCTTGGCGTGGGCGTCCTTGATGTTCGGGACGATCAGCCCGCGCGGGGTCGCCGCCGCGATGCCCAGGTTGACGTAGTGCTTGACCACGATCTCCTGGGCCGCCTCGTCCCACGAGGCGTTGATGTCGGGGTTGCGCCTGATCGCGACCAGCAGGGCCTTGGCGATCAGCAGGAGCGGGTTCACGCGCAGACCCGTGAACTCCTTGTCCTGCTTGAGCTCCTCGACCAGCTTCATCGTGCGCGTCACGTCCACCGTCACGAACTCGGTGACGTGCGGCGCGGTGAACGCCGAGCCGACCATCGCCGCCGCCGTCGCCTTGCGGACCCCCTTGACCGGGATACGCGTCTCGCGGGTGGTGTCGTACGACGCCGGCGCGGCAGGGGCCGGGGCCGGTACGGCCGCGGGAGCCTCCGGGACGGCCTGCGGTGGGACCGCCACCGCCGCGTGGACGTCCTCGCGGGTGATGATGCCGTCCGGGCCGGTCGGGGTGACCGTGGCCAGGTCGACGCCCAGGTCCTTCGCCAGCTTGCGCACCGGAGGCTTGGCCAGCGGGCGCGGGGCCCCCGCCACCGGGACCGGGGCCGGGCCGTGGCCGTTCAGCTCCTGCTGGACGGCCGCCACCACCTGCTGGGCCGCGGCGTCCGGGGCCGCCGGCTTGCGGGGGCGGCGGCGCGTGGAGGACGTCGCCACGCCGTAGCCGACCAGGACCGGCTGGCGGGCCGGGGGCTCGGCCGCCGGCTCCTCGGGCGCCCGCTCCGGCTCGGCGGCCGGTGCGGGCGCCTCCGTCGCCGGGGCCGCGCCGCCGGTGACGTCCACCGCGATGATGGACGTGCCCACGTCGACCGTGGTGCCCTCGGGGAAGTGCAGCTCGCGCACCACACCGTCGTAGGGGATGGGCAGTTCGACGGCCGCCTTCGCCGTCTCGACCTCGCAGACCACCTGGCCGTCGGTGACCGTGTCACCAGGCTGTACGTACCACTTGAGGATCTCGGCCTCGGTGAGGCCCTCGCCCACGTCCGGCATCTTGAACTCGCGTACGGACGCGTTCGTCATCGTCGTCACGACCCTCTCCTCAGTACGCCAGCGAGCGGTCGACGGCATCGAGCACCCGGTCCAGGTCCGGGAGGTAGGACTCCTCCAGGCGGGCCGGCGGGTACGGGGCGTGGTAGCCGCCCACCCGCAGCACAGGTGCCTCCAGGTGGTAGAAGCAGCGCTCCGTGATCCGCGCGGCGATCTCCGCGCCGGAACCGAAGAACACCGGTGCCTCGTGGACGACGACCAGACGGCGCGTCTTCTCCACCGACGCCTGGATCGAGTCGAAGTCGATCGGGGAGACCGACCGCAGGTCGAGGACCTCCAGGGAGCGGCCCTCCTCGGCCGCCGCGTCGGCGGCCTCCTGGCAGAGCTTCACCATCGGGCCGTAGGCCACCAGCGTCAGGTCCGTGCCCTCGCGCACCACGCGCGCGGCGTGCAGCGGGCCCGGGATCGCCTCGGTGTCGACCTCGGCCTTGTCCCAGTAGCGCCGCTTGGGCTCGAAGAAGATCACCGGGTCGTCGCTCTGGACGGCCTGCTGCATCATCCAGTACGCGTCCGACGCGTTGGAGGGGCTGACGATCTTCAGGCCCGCGACATGCGCGAACAGTGACTCCGGGGACTCCGAGTGGTGCTCCACCGCGCCGATGCCGCCGCCGTAGGGGATGCGCACGACGACGGGGAGTTTGACCTTGCCCAGCGAGCGGGCGTGCATCTTCGCGAGCTGCGTGACGATCTGGTCGTACGCCGGGAAGACGAAGCCGTCGAACTGGATCTCCACCACCGGGCGGTAGCCGCGCAGGGCCAGGCCGATCGCCGTGCCGACGATGCCCGACTCGGCGAGCGGGGTGTCGATGACACGGCTCTCACCGAAGTCCTTCTGCAGCCCGTCCGTCACCCGGAACACGCCGCCGAGCTTGCCGACGTCCTCGCCCATGACGAGGACCTTGGGGTCCGCGTCCAGGGCACGCCGCAGCGACTCGTTGATCGCCTTGGCCAGGGCCATCTTCTCCGCCATCTCACTTACCCCCGTCTGCGTCCGCGAACGACGCCTGGTAGGCGGCGAACTGCGCCCGCTCCTCGTCCACGAGCGCGTGACCGTCCGCGTACACGTTCTCGAAGATGGCGAAGTGGTCCGGGTCCGGCATGGCACGGACCGCTTCGCGCACTCGTTTGCCCAACGCCTCGCTCTCGGTCTCCAGTTCCGCGAAGAATCCCTCGTCCGCGTGGTTTGAGACCTCCAGGTAGCGGCGGAGGCGCAGGATCGGGTCCTTGGCCTCCCAGGCGGCCCGCTCGTCGTCGTGGCGGTAGCGGGTGGGGTCGTCGGAGGTGGTGTGCGCGCCCATGCGGTACGTGAACGCCTCGACCAGGGTCGGGCCCTCACCGGCGCGGGCCCGCTCCAGGGCCCACTTGGTGACGGCCAGGTTGGCCAGGACGTCGTTGCCGTCCACGCGCACGCCCGGGAAACCGTAGCCCTGCGCGCGCTGGTACAGCGGCACGCGGGACTGCTTCTCGGTCGGCTCGGAGATCGCCCACTGGTTGTTCTGGCAGAAGAACACGACCGGGGCGTTGTAGACCGCGGAGAAGGTGAAGGCCTCGGCCACGTCGCCCTGGCTGGAGGCGCCGTCGCCGAAGTAGGCGATCACCGCGCTGTCCGCGCCGTCCTTGGCGACGCCCATCGCGTACCCCGTGGCATGCAGGGCCTGGGAGCCGATGACGA
Organism: Streptomyces griseoloalbus; assembly: GCA_014650015.1. Classification (GTDB taxonomy): domain Bacteria; phylum Actinomycetota; class Actinomycetes; order Streptomycetales; family Streptomycetaceae; genus Streptomyces; species Streptomyces griseoloalbus. The sequence continues at coordinate 92,874 of BMUD01000007.1, read as the reverse complement.
TCGTGTACAGGTGGAAGTTGTTGCCGTTCGGGTCCCAGCCGCCGTTGTTCACGCCGCGGAACATGCCGAGCAGGTTGGTCGGGTCCACCCCGCGGCACCAGGCGACGCCGTGTTCACGGTAGGTCGGGAAGACGTAGTCGTCGTCGCGCAGGGCCCGGCCGGAACCGATCTGCGCCGCCTCCTGACCGAGCAGCGAGGCCCACAGGCCCAGCTCGCCCTGGCGCTGCAGGGAGGTTGCCTCGGCGTCGAAGCGGCGGGTGAGCACCATGTCGCGGTACAGGCCGCGCAGCTCCTCGGCGGTGATGCCGTCGACGTAACCGTCGAACTCGGCGTTCTTGACGCGCTTGCCCTCCGGCGTCAGCAGCTGGACGAGGGCGGGCTCGGTGCTCTTCCTGGCGCCGGTCGCCTTTTTGGTGGTGCTGCTGGTGCGCTTGGTGCCGGTGGTGCCGGCCTTCGTTCCGGCGCTGCGTCGCGGTGTGCGCGCGGCAGTGCTCTCCACGGTCACGTGTGCTCCTCCGTCGGTCCGGCCCCCGGGGTTGCCGGTAGGCCAGTGCGGCTCACCTGTTCTCGACCACCGGGCACGGGGTGTGTGCCACTCGACCGGGAACAGGCGTGACAGGTGCCCCGGCGAGCGCCCTGCAATAGGCACGGTACCCAGTGCTCCACATTTCTGTGAAACCCCTCCTGACCTGCGATTTTGCTTGGATATCCAAGTAAATCGAGGAAGACGGGAAGGCGCGCTGGTCACAGCCTTGCAGGAGGCCGGAGCAACGGCACGTTATCCCGGGTGACCCGGGCACGGGAAGAGCCGAGTTCCGCGGCCCCCGCGCGGGGGCCGCGGCGCGGAGGGGCGGATCAGCCCACGCTCCCGACGGAGGTTCCGGCGTCCGCACCGCCCGCGTCCGCACCGCCGGCGTCGGTGCCGCCCGCGTCGGTGCCACCGGCGTCCGTACCACCCGCGTCCGTACCGCCGACGTCCGTGCCGCCCGCGTCGGTGCCGCCCGTTTCCGTCCCACCGGTGTCCGTGCCGCCCGTACCGGTCGGCTGAGTGGCGGTCGGCACGTCGCTCGGCTCCTCCGTCTGCGTATGCGACGGCGTCTCGGACGGCGTGTACGTCTGGTCCCAGTTCCCGCCCGATCCCGTACCCGGGTCGGTGCCGGTCTCCGTGCCCGGGTCGGTCGTCTCCTCGGTCGCCTCGTCGCTCGGGCTCTCGCTGGACTTCTCGTCCTCGGTGGACTGCGTGGCGGTCGGCGGCGCGGTGGGCCCGCCTCCGTCTCCGTCCCCGCCGCCCTTGTTGAGCGCCAGGGCGACACCCGCCGCGATGGCGATCACCGCGAGCACCGCGAGGACCCACAGCCTGCCGCGCCCGCTGCCCCGGTTGCCGTCACCCTCGAAACCGCCGTCGTCCCCGCCGCCGTACCCGGCGGGCAGGATCGGCTGCGGGATGGCCGCCGTGCTGGAGGCGTCCGGGTGCGGCATCGCGGTCGTGCCCGCGAAGCCCGCCGCGGGGGTGTGCCGGCCCTCGTGCATGTGCACCGGGCCGGTGTTCCAGGTGCCGGTGTGACCGCCCTGCTCGTAGAGCATCTGCAGCGCGTACTGGATCAGCCCGCGCATCTCCTCGGCCGTCTGGAAACGGTCGTCGGGCTCCTTGGCGAGGGAGCGCATGACCAGCCCGTCCAGCTCCGGCGGGCAGGCGTCCGACGCCTCCGACGGAGGCGTGGGGATGTCCTGCACGTGCTGGTAGACCACCGACAGCGGCGTCTCACCGGTGAACGGGGGCCGCAGCGCCAGCAGCTCGTACATCAGGCAGCCGGTGGCGTACAGGTCGGAGCGGTGGTCGACGGCCTTGCCGAGCGCCTGCTCCGGGGAGAGGTACTGCGGGGTGCCCATGACCATGCCGGTCTGCGTCATCGTCGTGGACGCGCCGTGCAGCGCGCGGGCGATGCCGAAGTCCATCACCTTCACGGCGCCGTTGTGCGTGATGATGACGTTGGCCGGCTTGATGTCGCGGTGCACGATGCCGTGCTGGTGCGAGTAGGCGAGCGCCTCCAGGACACCGGAGACGATGATCAGCGCCTGCTCGGGGCCCGGGGCCTCGGCGTTCATCAGCAGGTCACGGATGGTGCGGCCCTCGACCAGCTCCATCACGATGTACGGCACGGACTGGCCGCCGACGACGTCCTCGCCGGAGTCGTACACGGCGACGATGGCGTGGTGGTTGAGACCGGCCACCGACTGCGCCTCACGCGTGAAGCGCGCCTTGGACACCGGGTCCTCGGCGAGGTCGGAACGGAGCAGCTTGACGGCGACCGTGCGCCCGAGGCGTACGTCCTCGGCGGCGAACACCTCGGCCATGCCGCCCCGGCCGAGCCGGTGGGTCAGCCGGTACCGGCCGTCGCCGACAAGTCCGCCGTTGCCCCAGTTGTCCGGCGCGTCCGAGATGCCGCCGCCAGTCGCCTCGGGGTCGGACGGGCCCTGAGCGCGCTGCTGCTGTGCCATCAGTCCTCGCCGTCGTTTCTGCCCGCGGTGCGCGCGGTGTTGTTACGGTCTCCGTCGGCCACGCTACAGCCTTCGCGGGGGCCTCCGGTCCGAGACGGGCTGCCAGGACCGGCACGAGACGGACCGGCCATGAAACCCTCACTCCGTACTGTCGTGCAAATTCGGTGTACCGGTCGCACGACCCCTGTAACGCTTCCGCGACGCTTCTTTCGCGTACGGTCACGGAACGGGCACCGCGCTTGACGTGTCAGTGCCCTCGGGCAGACTTGGCCGGGAATCGCACAATGGATCTACGCCGAAGCGGTCGACGGAGAAGTCACGGACGGCGGCGCCGGAGAGGCTACGGGGGACGCGGAAGATGAGCCACGACGGCGCACAGGGCCAGTACGCGGGGCGGGCGCTCGCCGGCGGACGGTACCAACTGCGGGACCTGCTCGGCCAGGGCGGCATGGCGTCGGTGCACCTCGCCTACGACAGCGTGCTCGACCGCCAGGTCGCGATCAAGACGTTGCACACGGAACTCGGCCGGGAACAGGCCTTCCGTGAGCGCTTCCGCCGCGAGGCCCAGTCCGTGGCGAAGCTCACGCACACCAACATCGTGTCGGTCTTCGACACCGGCGAGGACGATGTGGACGGCATGACGACGCCGTACATCGTCATGGAGTACGTCGAGGGCCGCCCGCTGGGGTCCCTGCTCGACGAGGACGTACGGCAGCAGGGCGCGATGCCCGCCGACAAGGCGCTGAAGATCACCGCGGACGTGCTGGCGGCCCTGGAGATCAGCCACGAGATGGGGCTGGTCCACCGGGACATCAAGCCGGGCAACGTGATGATGACCAAGCGCGGCGTGGTCAAGGTGATGGACTTCGGCATCGCCCGCGCCATGCAGTCCGGTGTGACGTCGATGACACAGACCGGCATGGTCGTCGGCACCCCGCAGTACCTCTCGCCGGAGCAGGCCCTCGGCCGCGGCGTGGACGCGCGCTCCGACCTGTACTCGGTCGGCATCATGCTGTTCCAGCTGGTCACCGGGCGGCTGCCGTTCGACGCGGACTCGCCGCTGGCCATCGCGTACGCGCACGTGCAGGAGGAGCCGCCGACCGCGTCCTCCATCAACCGTGCGCTGCCGCCGGCCGTGGACGCGCTGATCACCCGCGCGCTGAAGAAGAATCCGAACGAGCGTTTCCCCAGCGCGGAGGCCATGCGCGGGGAGTGCCTGCGGGTGGCGCAGTCCTTCCACGCGGCCCCGCCGAGCATCGTCCCCGGCTCGCAGGCGCCAAGCGGCGCGGGCGTCGGATCCGCGGTGTTCCCGCCGGTCGACCAGGCGACCCCGGCGCCCACGGGCAACGTGCAGACGCCGTACCAGCCGACGCCGCATCAGCACCCGTACGGCACACCGGCGCCGTCCCCGGCGTACGGCTATCCGCAGCAGGGCGGCTACCCGACGCCCGGCCCGTCGGCGTACTCCCCGCAGCAGGGTCCGTCGACCCCGCCGCCGTACAACATCACGCCCCAGACCCCGGCGCCGGGCGGTTCGGGCGGTGGCGGCCGGAACAAGTCGGTGATCATCGGTTCGGTCGTCGTCTCCCTCATCGCCGTCGGCGGCCTGATCACGGCCCTGATGATGAACGGCGACAAGGAGGACCCGCAGGCCGGCGGAGGCGGCGCCCCGGCATCGGCGTCGGCGAGCAAGGCGGCGGACTACCGCGGGCCCGACACGTCGAAGGAGATCGACAAGGAGGAGTGCGAGGAGCCGCAGGAGTCGTACAACGACCCCGACAAGATCCGGCTCCCCAACTTCAAGTTCAAGTACATCGGGTCGGTGAAGGAGTGCCTTCAGGCCGCCGGCTGGGGCGACTTCAAGATCGTCAAGGTGGACGAGAACACCTACGGCGAGGGCTCCGTCCGGGACCAGTTCCCGCCGGCCGGCACGGACGTCGACCCCGAGAACATGCCGGAGATCACGTTCAAGGTGTCGACGGGCAACCCCCCGTCCTGACCCTCGGGCGTACATGACGGGACGACGAAGGGGCCCGGCAGGTGATGCCGGGCCCCTTCGTGCTGCTCGGTGCGGACAGCGGGACGGTGATGCGGTGGGACGGTGGTGCGGTCGGGCGCTTACAGGTACGGGCCGCCCGAGCGACCGCCCATCTGGGGGTCCTCCTGGCCGTCGCCGACACCCGGGGGGAGGGCACGGCGCATCTGTTCCAGCTGGGCCCGCGCGGCCATCTGCTGGGCGAAGAGCGTGGTCTGGATGCCGTGGAAGAGGCCCTCCAGCCAGCCCACCAACTGGGCCTGGGCGATCCGCAGTTCGGCGTCGCTCGGGGTCGCCTCGTCCGTGAAGGGCAAGGAGAGCCGCTCCAGCTCCTCGACCAGCTCCGGGGCCAGGCCGTCCTCCAGTTCCTTCACCGAACTGTGGTGGATCTCCTTGAGCCGCACCCGGCTGGCCTCGTCCAGGGGAGCCGCTCGCACCTCCTCCAGCAGTTGCTTGATCATGCTGCCGATCCGCATGACCTTCGCCGGCTGCTCGACCTGCTCCGTCAGCGGGGTCTCGCGGGAGTCCTCGTCCCCGGTGCCGCCGCCGAGCGCCATGCCGTCCTGGCCGACGACCAGGATCTGCGGATTCTCCGGCGATCGTTCGTTCCTCGGCATCTCCATGCCGCCATTGTCCCCCACGCCAGGGGTCCACTTCGGTGGTGCCCCCGAAACCGGCTGACGGGGCCGGGGACGAAGGGTCAGCCCGACGGCCGTATCCGACATGCAGGGGATGTGGGGGAATGCCAGGCTGTTGGGCGTCCATCCGGCCCATCTTGCCGACGGTGTGACCGAGCACCGGTCGGCGCGGGAGGTCACCTCCGTGACTCCATGGCTGCGTGTAGTGGGGGCGACGGTTGTTCTGGCGGCGGGGGCGGCGGTGATGCCGTACGGCCCTGCGGCGGCACCCTTCGGTACGGCTGTGGCCTACGGGGCACAGGGAGCGCCGGACGGGGGTGGTGTGAGGAGCGCCGGTGGGATGTGGAGCGGCGGTGGCGCGTGGAGCGCCCCGGGTTCGTCCCGGCCGTCGCCCGCTGACGGTGACGGCTCCCCGTCCGGGGCCCGGACCGGTGCCGCGCACGGTCCCGGCTTGGGTGTTCCCCGGTCCGCGTACCGCTCGCCTGCCCCCTCGGCCTCCGTCTCGTCGTCGCCCACGTCGTCGCCCTCGTCGTCCCCCTCGTCGTCGCCCTCGTCGTCGCCCACCGAGAGGCCGTCCCGGGCCGGGAGCCGGCCGGGTGAGGGCCGGGAGCGGCCCGGGCGGCACGAGGCGGCGGAGGACGAGTCGCGCGGCGCCCGGATGCGTGAGCGGGAGGGGCGGGGCGAGGCGGACGACGGGGACGTGGGCACCGGCGGTGTGACCGAAGTGCCGCGCCCCGGCGACGTCGGGCCCGTGTCCCGGGCGCCCGGTGAGGCCGACACCGTCGCGGAGACACCGGCGTGGCAGGAGGCGGCGCCGACGTCCGCCACGCCGTCGCGGTCGGTCGCGCCGGACGCGGTCACGGGCGCCCAGCCCGCCGTCGAGCCCGTTCTGCGCATCCTGCCGCTCGGCAGCGGCCTGGTACTCATCGGGCTGGGTCTGGGCCTGGCCTTCGTCGCACTGCGGATGCGCCAGGGCGGCGGCATGCCCTGAACCTGACCCCGGCCGCGGGATGCGGTCGGCCTCCGCGGAGAGCACCCCGACCACCATCACGGCCACGATGCCGCACGTCACCGTCTCCCGCGGGGACGACGGGCGCCCCGTCCCGACGGCCGCGCCGCCGGGACGGGGGATTGGCTCAGCGCGGTGTCACCAGCAGCACCTTGCCGATGTGGCTGCTGTCCTCCACGACCCGGTGGGCGGTGGCCGCGTCCGGCATCGGGATCTCACGGTCGATGACAGGGCGGACGTGGCCGCCGGAGACGAGCGGCCAGACGTGTTCCCGTACCGCCGCCACGATCGCGGCCTTCTCCGCCGCCGGCCGGGCGCGCAACGTGGTCGCGCTGATGGCGGCGCGCTTGCCGAGGAGGGCGCCGATGTTCAGCTCCCCCTTGACGCCGCCCTGCATGCCGATGATCGCGAGCCGGCCGTTGACGGCGAGGGCCCGGACGTTGCGGTCCAGGTACTTGGCGCCCATGTTGTCGAGGATGACGTCCGCGCCGGCCCCGTCGGTGGCCTGCTTCAGCTCGGCGACGAAGTCCTGCTCCCGGTAGTTGATCAGGATGTCCGCGCCCAGTTCGGCGCAGCGGTCCAGTTTCTCCTTGGTGCCCGCCGTGACGGCGACCTTCGCGCCGACGGCCTTGGCTAGCTGGATCGCCATGGTGCCGATGCCGCTGGAGCCGCCGTGCACGAGGAGGGTCTCGCCGGGGCGGAGGTGGGCGATCATGAAGACGTTCGACCAGACCGTACAGACGACCTCCGGCAGCGCCGCGGCCTGGTCGATGGTGAGCCCTTGGGGGACGGGCAGCAGCTGCCCGGCCGGAACGGCCACCTTCTCGGCGTAGCCGCCGCCGGTGAGCAGCGCGCAGACCTCGTCGCCGACGGCCCATCCGCTCACCCCGGGACCGAGGGCGGCGATCCGCCCGGAGCATTCGAGGCCGGGGTAGGGAGACGCGCCGGGCGGAGGGTTGTAGAAGCCCTGACGCTGGAGGAGATCGGCCCGGTTGACGGCACCGGCCACCACCTCGACCAGGACCTCGCCCTCGCCGGCCACGGGATCGGGGACCTCGTCCCACACCAGCGCCTCGGGCCCACCGGGTTCGGGAATCGTGATCGCATACATGAAGGGGACGGTACCCCCGCGAGGGGCCGCTCCGGGCCGACGGAAGCCCATGTGCGGGAGCGATGAGTTTGCGCGACGGTGAAAGTCCCCCCATGCGTAGCCCAAGCACGCGGAAGGACCCGAAGCATGAGCACGCAGACGTCCGGCCTGGCGATCGAGACCGCGGGCCTGGTCAAAACCTTCGGTGGGACGCGGGCCGTCGACGGAGTCGATCTCGCCGTGCCGGCCGGCACCGTGTACGGAGTCCTCGGACCGAACGGCGCCGGCAAGACCACCACCGTGAGAATGCTCGCCACGCTGCTGCGCCCCGACAGCGGCGAAGCCCATGTCTTCGGGCACGACATCGTGCGCGAGGCCGACGAGGTGCGCGGCCGGGTGAGCCTCACCGGCCAGTACGCGTCCGTGGACGAGGACCTCACCGGCACGGAGAACCTGGTCCTGCTGGCCCGGCTCCTCGGCCACCGCAAGCCGCCCGCCCGCACCCGGGCCGCGCAGCTCCTGGAGGCCTTCGGCCTCACGGACGCGGCCGGGAAGCAGGTCAAGCACTACTCGGGCGGCATGCGGCGCCGTATCGACATCGCCGCGTCCATCCTGAACACCCCCGACCTGCTGTTCCTCGACGAGCCGACCACCGGTCTTGACCCGCGCAGCCGCAACCAGGTGTGGGACATCGTGCGCGCGGTCGTCGCCCAGGGCACGACGGTGCTGCTGACCACGCAGTATCTGGACGAGGCCGATCAGCTGGCGTCCCGGATCGCCGTCATCGACCGGGGCAAGGTGATCGCCGAGGGCACCAAGGGCGAGCTGAAGGCGTCCGTCGGAGCCGGATCCGTCCATCTGCGGCTGCGGGATCCGGGGCAGCGGCCACTCGCCGCCGACCTGCTGCGCCGCGCCCTCGACGCGCAGGTGCAGACGGAGGCCGACCCGGTGGCGCTGACCGCCCGCCTCACCACGGCCGCGGGCAACGACACCGCCGCCGAGCAGGCGGCCCGCGCACTGAGCGCACTGGCCCGTGGCGGTATCACCGTCGACAACTTCTCACTCGGCCAGCCCAGCCTGGACGAGGTGTTCCTGGCCCTCACCGGCCACGACACACAACAGCCCCGGTCCGGCTCGGACACCTCCCGCGACCCGAAGGACGAGGTGGCCGCATGAGCACCACGACCACCACCGAGAGCGGCGAACTCGCCCCGGTGCGCACGGACTCCCTCGCCGAACTGCTGGTCGCCGAGGAACGCCCGCCGCGCCCCAGCGCCTGGTCGGCCTCGCTGACCTTCGGCTGGCGCGCCATCCTGAAGATCAAGCATGTGCCGGAGCAGCTCTTCGACGTCACGGCGTTCCCGATCATGATGGTGCTGATGTACACGTACCTGTTCGGCGGGGCGCTGGCCGGGTCACCGAAGGAGTACATCCAGTTCCTGCTGCCGGGCATCCTGGTGATGTCGGTCGTGATGATCACGATGTACACCGGCGTCTCGGTCAACACGGACATCGAGAAGGGTGTCTTCGACCGGTTCCGCAGCCTGCCGATCTGGCGGCCGTCGACGATGGTCGGCTATCTGCTCGGCGACGCCCTGCGCTACACCATCGCCTCGGTCGTGATGCTGACCGTCGGCATGATCCTCGGCTACCGCGCCGACGGCGGCGTCGCCGGAGTGCTCGTCGGGATCGCGCTGCTGGTGCTGTTCTCGTTCGCCTTCTCGTGGATCTGGACGATGTTCGGACTGATGCTGCGCACCGAGAAGTCGGTGATGGGCGTCAGCATGATGGTGATCTTCCCGCTCACCTTCCTGTCCAACGTCTTCGTGGACCCGCGCACCATGCCGGGCTGGCTCCAGGCGTTCGTCAACAACAGCCCCGTCACCCACCTCGCGTCCGCGGTGCGCGGGCTGATGGCGGGCGACTGGCCGGCCGACGAGATCGCCTGGACGCTGGGCTGGTCCGGACTGTTCGTGGCGGTCTTCGGGCCGATCACGATGCGGTTGTACAACCGCAAGTAGCCCCTGTGGGGCGACGACTCCGGGAACGCGGGCGCCCGGAGAGCACCAGCTCCGGGGGATGCGAGTCACGGCATGTCCGGGAAGGGGATGCAGGGGTGCGGGGCATGGACTCCGGGGAGGGGATGCGGCGCCCGCGGGGCACGGACTCCGGGGGAGCCGGTGCCCCGCAGAGCATCAGCTCCGGGGGAGCGGCCGGAAGTCGGGCGCGACCTGCGCGCCCGGCGTCGCCCGCACGATCGTGATCAACCGGTCCGTCAGCTCCAGCGTCCCGACGTCCGGATCGTCGTAGCCGAGTACCCGGTGCCCGCGTACGACGCTCACCACCAGGTCGCTCGTCTCTCGGGGGGCCTTGCCCACCTCGGCCTTTATGACCGGCCGCTCGACGATGTCGAGCCCGGAACCCTGCTGGATCAGGTCCTCCATGACCATGCCGGCCGAAGGGCTGAGCACGGAGAGCCCGAGCAGTCGCCCGGCAGCGCTGGCGCTGGTGATGACCGCGTCGGCACCTGACTGCTTCAGCAGTGGGGAGTTCTCCTCCTCGCGCACCGCGGCCACGATCTTCGCACCCCGGTTGAGCTGGCGCGCCGTCAGCGTCACGAGGACGGCCGTGTCGTCGCGCTGCGTCGCGATGATGATCTGCCGGGCCCGGTGCACCTCGGCCCGCTTCAGCACCTCGCTGCGCGTGGCGTCCCCTATGACGCCGGCGTAGCCGTCCGCCGTGGCCGCCTCGATCGCCTTCGCGCTGGGGTCGACCACCACGACCCGTTCCTTCGCCAGCCCTGTCGCACAGACCGTCTTGATGGCGGACCTGCCCTTGGTGCCGAATCCGACGACAACAGTGTGATCGCGCAACGCGGACCTCCATCGGTTCAGTCGCCACTCCTCCCGGGTGCGTTCGGTGAGGGCCTCGAGGGTGGTGCCGACCAGGATGATCAGGAACAGCACGCGCAACGGCGTGATGACGAAGATATTGGTGAGCCGGGCGCCGTCACTGACCGGCGTGATGTCTCCGTACCCCGTGGTGGAAAGGGTGACGGTCGCATAGTAGAACGCGTCGAGGAGATCGATGGATCCATCGGAGTTGTCGTTGTAACCGTCGCGGTCGGCGTACACGACGAACGCCGTCACCACGAGCACCACCAGGGCCATCGACAGCCGTTTGGCGACCTGGCGGATCGGATGCTCCACCATCTTCCTCGGGAGTTTCACCCGATGAGTCACCAGATGTTCGTCCGCCTGGCGAGCGATGGCGTCCTGGCCCGGAAGTTTCACGTGAAACACACCCCGATACCCCCGGACGCCCAGGGAAGGTCGAGCAGTGCCGCCTCCTCTCCGGGCCGTGCGCCCCCTGGAGGAACGACCGCGAGCGCGTCGGCCGCCGCGATGCCGCGCAGCATGGCCGGGCCGTTGTAGAGCAACGGCAGCGCCCGCTCGCCCCGCACGGCGACGGGGATCAGCCGGGTGTCGTACGGGTGACCCTGCACCGCGTCCCGCAGCGGCAGTGTGTACGGCTCAGGTGCGGGGCGGGCCGCCAGGGTGCGCAGCAGGGGCTCGGCGAGGGTGAGCAGGCCGGAGACGGCGGCGAGAGGGTTGCCGGGCAGGCCGACGAGGTGCTGGTCCTCCTTGGTGCGGGCCAGGAGCATGGGGTGGCCGGGGCGTACCTGGACGCCGTCCACGAGGAGTTCGGCGCCGATGCGGCGCAGCGTGGGGTGCACATGGTCGACCGGGCCGGCGGCGGTGCCGCCGGTGGTGACGACGACATCGGCGTCGGAGGTCGTGATCGCCTCGTACAGCGCCTGCTCGTCGTCGCCGACCCGGCGGACTGCGGTGACCTCGGCACCGAGTGCGCGCAGCCACGGCGGCAGCAGCGGGCCGAGCGCGTCCCGGATCAGCCCGTCGTGCGGCAGCCCCTCGCCGAGCAACTCGTCGCCGAGGACGAAGACATCGGCGCGGGGACGGGGGACGACGCTGAGTGTGTCGTACCCGGCTGCGGCGGCCATGCCCAGGACGGGCGGGCTGACCGGGGTGCCCGCGGCCAGCAGCTGGTCGCCGCTGCGGCACTCCTGGCCGCGGGGCCGGATGTCCTGGCCATGGGTGACCGTGTGCGGCGGCCGGGTGGCGGCGGTGGCGTGCAGACGGCCCATGTCGTCCATGCGACCGTGCTCGCTGCGGAGAACGGCGGTGGTGTCCGAGGGGATACGGGCACCGGTGGCGATCCTGACGGCCTCGCCGTCGGTGAGCGGCGCGTGCTCGCCGTGCCCGGCGAGAACACCCTTGTCCCGAACGTCCCAGGGGCCGGGGCCGGAGACCGCCCAGCCGTCCATCGCGGAGGTGTCGAAGGAGGGCAGATCGGTGAGGGCGGTGAGGGGGGCGGCCAGGGTCAGGCCCAGGGCGGAGGCGAGGGGCACCGCGACCGGGGTCAGATAGCCGGTGCGGCTGCCTGTGCCGTGGCGGGGGGCGCGTCCGGCGATGGCGCGGGCCTCGGTCCAGGCCGTGGCGTGGTGGTGGCGGTGGGCGCCGGAACGCTCCTCCTCGGGGGACCGGTCGTGGGGCGAGGGGGCAGGGGTCCGGGGGCCGGGGGTGCGGTCGGGGAGTTCTTTCACGAGGGCGAGTGCCTCCTCGACGTCGAGGTCATCGGCGTCCTCGTCGGCCCGTCTGACATGCGCGGTCATCCGGCGTCCGGGCGGGTGTCGGGTGTCGCGTCGGGCGCGACATCACCGGACGGGGCGCCGGGATCACCGGGCGGGGCGTCGGGCGACGTGGCGGGCCGGGTGTCCTCGTCCGCCCAGCGCCGGGCCAGCGCCGCGGCCTTGCGGGTCGCCTCGGCGACGGCGTCCCGGTCGCCGCCCGCACGGGCGGCCGCGTAACCGACGAGGAAAGTGGTCAGCGGTGCGGCGGGCCTGGCCACACCGTGGGCGGCGTCGCGGGCGAGGTCGAGCAGCACGGCGGTGTCGACGTCCAGGTCGATGCCCAGCTCGTCCTTGACTGCGGAGATCCATTCTTCCAACACGTGTCCATGCTCCCTGATACGTGCCCTGGCGGTGGCGATGTCGTCCCAGGTGTCGCAGTCGAAGGCCGCCACCGGGTCGGAGAAGCGGGTGAGATCGAGCGCGGCGGTCAGACGGCGCAGGGGCAGGCCGGTCAGGTCGCCGTGCCGGTCGGTGAGCGCGGTCAGTTCACGGCGCAGGGGCGCGGTGCGGTAAGCGGCCACGAGGGGCTGGTCCCGGCCGCCGGAGTCGGTCAGCAGCACACCGTCGGCCGTGCCGCTGCCAAGCGACGTCAACAGCGCCTCGACGGTGCGGCGGTGGAGGAACGGCAGGTCGGCGGAGAGCAGGACGACCTGGTCGGCCGTGGTGTGCCGGAGCCCGGCGTCGAGCGCGGCCAGGGGTCCGCCGCCCGGGGGGTCCTCGCGGGCCCAGGTCACGGGCCGTGCGGTGGGGCGTGGGCCGGCGACGACCACCGTGGCCCGGGCGCCGGCGCAGGCCGCGAGCACCCGGTCGAGCAGCGCCCGCCCGCCCACACGCACCGCGGGCTTGTCCGCGCCCCCGAGCCGCCGGGCGGCGCCACCGGCGAGCACGACGGCGTCGTACGCGGCGTGGAGGCCACCGGGGGGATCACCCGAGGGATCACCGGGTGGTTGATACTCGGTCACCCCCCGAGTATGCGTGCCGCCGCGATCACAGGGAACGCGGGGGCACGGGCACGCTCGGCGAGGACGGGACGCAACGGGACGCCACCGTGGACTCGCCTGGACCGCATCGTGGACTCAGCCGGGACACACCGTGAACCAGCCGAACCACACCGGGGACTCGGCGGGACGGCATCGTGGACTCAACCGGGACACACCGTGAACCAGCCGAACCACACCGGGGACTCGGCGGGACCGCATCGTGGACTCAACCGGGACACACCGTGAACCAGCCGAACCACACCGGGGACTCGGCGGGACGGCATCGTGGACTCAGCGGGACCGCATCGGGGGAACGCGACCGGAACCCCGGCGCGGACTCAGAGCGTCCGCAGCAGCACCGCCGGCTGCTCCACGCAGTCCGCCACGTACCGCAGGAAGCCGCCTGCCGTGCCACCGTCGCAGACCCGGTGGTCGAAGGTGAGCGATAGCTGCACGACCTGCCGCACCGCCAGCTCGCCCTCGTGCACCCACGGCTTGGGGACGATGCGGCCGACGCCGAGCATGGCGGCCTCGGGGTGATTGATGATCGGCGTGGAACCGTCGACGCCGAAGACGCCGTAGTTGTTCAACGTGAAGGTGCCGCCGGTGAGTTCCGCGGGCGCCAGTGCCCCGGCCCGGGCCGCCTCGGTCAGCCGGGCGAACTCCGCCGTGAGCGACTCCGCGTCCCGCGCGTGCGCGTCCCGGACGACGGGGACGACGAGTCCCCGGTCCGTCTGCGCGGCGAAGCCGAGGTGCACGTCGCCGTACTGGACGACCTCCCTGGCCCCGGTGTCCACCGAGGAGTTGAGCTCGGGGAAACGGGCCAGCGCGGCGGTGCAGATCCGGGCCAGCAGGGCGAGGACGGAGATCTTCGGCCCGCCGGCCGCGTTCATCGCCGCCCGGGTCCGCATCAGTTCGGTCGCGTCGGCGTCCACCCAGCAGGTCGCGTCCGGTATCTCGGTGCGGCTGCGGGAGAGCTTGTCGGCGACGGCACCACGGATGCCCTTGAGGGGGACCCGGGTGACGGCCGGGGTGCCCGTCGTGGCGCCGGCCGCTGTCGGCGCGCCCGCCCGGGCCACATGCGTCCGCGGTTCGCCGGCCGTACGGCCCTGAACGGCGGCGGCACGCAGCGCGTACTCCACGTCCGCCCGGAGGATCAGCCCGTCGGGCCCGGAGCCGGTCATCTCCCTCAGGTCCAGGCCGTTCTGCCGGGCCAGCCTGCGCACCAGGGGGGAGATCACGGGGACGGGGCCGTCCGCTGCCCCCGGGGTGCGGGACGGCACACCGGTGCTCCCCGTCGCCCCGGTGCCGCCCGGCGTCTGCGGGGTGTTCGGCGCTCCCCTCGTCTCCGGCGTCCCAGGTGTCCCCCTGGTCTCAGCTGTCTCCCGCGTCTCGACGGTCGGCCTGAGTCGTCCGTTCGCGGTGGGTGCGGCAGGTGCGGCAGACGCGGCAGACGCGGGCTCCGCCGGGCGTATCCGGCGGCGGCGGGCCGGTGCCTGTGAGGTGCCGTATCCGACCAGGACGTTGCCGGAGCCCTCGGCCGCCGAGCCCTGGCCGCGCGCGCCCTCGGCGGCAGCGGCGCTCGCGCCCCCGCCCGGACGGCCCTCCGCGGACTCCCCCACCGCCACCGTCAGCAGCGGAGCGCCGACGGGCAGCTCGGTGCCCTCCGCGCCGAAGCGGGCCGTGACGACACCGCCGTAGGGGCAGGGCACCTCCACCATCGCCTTGGCCGTCTCGACCTCGACGACCGGCTGGTCCACGGCGACGACGTCGCCGACCTCGACCAGCCAGCGCACGATCTCCGCCTCGGTGAGCCCTTCACCGAGGTCGGGCAGTTTGAACTCCAGCACCTGTGCCATCAGCTGTCGGCCTCCCATTGCAGACGCCCCACGGCGTCCAGGATCCGGTCCACTCCGGGCAGGTGGTGGCGCTCCAGCATCGGCGGCGGGTACGGCAGGTCGAACCCGGCCACACGCAGCACCGGCGCCTCCAGGTGGTGGAAGCAGCGCTCCGTGACCCGGGCCGCGATCTCCCCGCCCGGGCCGCCGAAGCCACCCGACTCGTGGACGACGACCGCGCGTCCCGTCCGCCGCACCGAGGCGCACACCGTCTCGTCGTCGAACGGCACCAGGGAGCGCAGATCGACCACTTCGAGGTCCCAGCCCTCGGCCCGGGCCGCCTCGGCCGCCTCCATGCAGACGGGAACGGACGGCCCGTAGGTGATGAGCGTGGCGCTCCGGCCGGAGCGCCGCACCACCGCACGGCCTATCGGTTCAACGGTCGCCGGCTCCTCCGGGTTCCAGGAGTCCTTCGACCAGTACAGCCGCTTGGGCTCCAGGAAGACGACCGGATCGTCCGAGGCGATGGCGGCGCGCAGCAGCCCGTAGGCGTCCGCGACGGTCGCGGGCGTGACGACATGGAGCCCCGGAGTCGCCATGTAGTACGCCTCGGAGGAGTCGCTGTGGTGCTCGACACCGCCGATGCCGCCGCCGTAGGGGACGCGGATGGTGAGCGGCAGGGGCATCTTCCCGCGCGTGCGGTTGCGCATCTTCGCGACGTGCGAGACGAGCTGCTCGAACGCCGGGTAGGCGAACGCGTCGAACTGCATCTCGACGACCGGGCGCAGCCCGTACATGGCCATGCCGACGGCCGTGCCGAGGATGCCCGCCTCGGCCAGCGGCGTGTCCGTGCAGCGGTCCTCGCCGAACTCCTTGGCGAGTCCGTCGGTGACCCGGAAGACACCGCCGAGGGTGCCGACGTCCTCGCCCATGACGTGCACGGACGGGTCGGCGGCCATGGCGTCGCGCAGCGCGCGCGTGAGCGCCTGCGCCATGGTGGCCGGCCTGACGGCGACGGTGGTCATCGCTGCGCCCCTTCCGACTCGGCCTCGGCCGCCAGCTCGGCCCGCAGCTGCTCCCGCTGCTCCAGCAGCTGGGGGGTGGGCTCGGCGTAGACGTGGGCGAAGAGGTCCATGGGGTCGAGCGCGGGGTCCTGGTTCATGTGGGCGCGCAGGGAGGCGGCCATGGTCTCGGCGTCCTGGCGGACGGCTTCGGCGCCGGTCTCGTCGAGCAGGCCGCGCCCGGTCAGCTCCTGCTCCAGCAGCGCGATCGGGTCGTGCCGCTTCCAGGTCTCCACCTCGGCGTCGCCGCGGTAGCGGGTCGCGTCGTCGGCGTTGGTGTGGGCCTCCACGCGGTACGTGATCGCCTCGACCAGGGTCGGACCGCCGCCCGCGCGTGCGCGGCGCACGGCGTCCGCCAGGACCTCGTGCACGGCGGCCGCGTCGTTGCCGTCGACCAGCCGGCCGGGCATGCCGTAGCCGACGGCCTTGTGGGCCAGCGACGGT
The DNA here is from genome assembly GCA_014650015.1 of Streptomyces griseoloalbus. Taxonomy (GTDB): domain Bacteria; phylum Actinomycetota; class Actinomycetes; order Streptomycetales; family Streptomycetaceae; genus Streptomyces; species Streptomyces griseoloalbus. The sequence continues at coordinate 76,569 of BMUD01000007.1, read as the reverse complement.
GCCGCGGTCTGCTTGGCGAGCGGTACGGAGATCGCGAAGCCGTTGTTCTGGACGAGGAAGACCACCGGGGCCCGCCAGACGGCGGCGAAGTTCAGCGCCTCGTGGAAGTCGCCCTCGCTGGTGCCGCCGTCGCCGACCATGGCGAGCGCGACCACGTCGTCGCCCTTGAGGCGGGCGGCGTGGGCGAGACCGACGGCGTGCGGCAACTGGGTGGCCAGCGGGGTGCTCAGCGGCGCGACCCGGTGCTCGTGGGGGTCGTAGCCGGTGTGCCAGTCGCCGCGCAGCAGGGTGAGGGCCTCGACCGGGTCCACACCGCGCGCGACGACCGCGAGCGTGTCGCGGTAGCTCGGAAACAGCCAGTCGCGCTCCTCGAGCACGAGCGCGGCGGCGACCTCGCACGCCTCCTGGCCGGTGCTGGAGGGGTAGACCGCCAGACGGCCCTGCTTGGTGAGGGCGGTGGCCTGCGCGTTGTAGCGGCGGCCCTTCACCAGCTCCGCGTACAGCCGGCGCAGCAGCTCCGGGTCGGCCTTGGCGGCCGCCTCGGTGCCGAGCACGCGGTACGGCTCCGCGTCGGGCAGCAGCGGCGCGGGGTCGGTACGGGGCTGCCAGGCGGGCGGCGGGGTCGGCCGGTAGGCTCCCCGCTGCTCCATGACCGTCATGACGGCACCTCCTCGTGGGACGTGTGACGGAGGCGCGGCGTCTGTGACGCGCCTCACCAACCGATTGTTCGGTCGTCGGCACATTTTGGCTACGGGTGGCACCAGGCTGTGGACAAACGGTTCTCCACAGCCTGAGATGGATGCAGGACGTCCATGGCGGAGAGGCGGGGGCGGGTGGCATCTGAACAAATGGCCGAGGGCCCCGAGGGGATCGGACCGCTTCCGCCCGCACGGCCCCTGGACGCCATCGACCAGGACATCCTGCGGATGCTCCAGGCGGACGGCCGCGCGTCCATACGCTCCGTCGCCGAGCGGGTCCACGTCTCCCGCGCGAACGCCTACGCTCGGATCAACCGGCTCGTCGAGGACGGCGTCATCCGCGGCTTCGGGGCCCGCGTCAACCACGAGCGGGCCGGTCACGGGACGTCCGCGTACATCACCCTGAAGATCGTCCAGAACTCCTGGCGCACCGTCCGCGAGCAGCTCCGACAGCTCCCCGGCGCCTCGCACATCGCCCTCGTGGGCGGTGACTTCGACGTCCTGCTGCTGGTGCACACGCCCGACAACCGGGCGTTGCGCGAACTGGTGCTCACCCGGCTCCAGGCGATTCCCGAGGTGCTCAGCACGCGCACCCTGCTGGTGTTCGAGGAGGAGGACCTGGAGCCGCAGGGCTGAGCAGCCCGGGGCGTGCCGGGACGGCCTCAGACGGCCTTGCGCAGTCCTCCGAGCGCCAGCTGCGCCACCGCGTCGGCCACCTCGCGCTCGTTCATGCCGCGCCCGTCCGGCCGGTACCACTCCACGATCGAGTTGATCATCCCGAAGACCAGCCGGGTCACCAGGCGCACGTCTATGTCCTCGCGCACGTCCCCGTCGGCCGCCGCGGCCTTCAGCAGCGCGGCCACCCGGTGGTCGAACTCGCGCCGACGCTCCAGTGCCCACCGCTCGGTGTCCGTGTTGCCGCGCACGCGGAGCAGCAGCGTCACGTACGGCAGCTCGGCGATCAGCACCTCGACCATCCGCCGGACGACGTACTCCAGCCGCTCGGCGGCCCGCCCCACGCGCGCGTGCTCCTCGTCGAGGATGCCGAAGAGCCCGTCCAGCGCCCGGCTCACCGCGCGGCGCAGCAACTCCTCCTTGCCGGCCACGTGGTGGTAGATCGACGACTTGGAGATGCCCGCCGCCCTGGACAGGTGCTCCATGGAGGTGCCGTCGTAGCCGCGCTCGTTGAACACCCGCACGGCGACGGACAGCAGCGTCTCCGGGGTGTAGGTGTCGCGCCTGGCGGTGGTCATGGGGTGTCCTCCCGCTTGTTGGAGGCGTAGGCGTGGCGGTACAGCGCGAGGGACGGCGCGTAGCGGCCGGACGGTTCGCACTCGTACAGGTTGTCCAGCAGCGAGCAGGCCCAGGTTCCACCGAGCCGCCGGCTCCACTCCAGGGGGCCCAGCGGGTAGTTGACGCCCAGGCGCATCGCGGTGTCGATGTCCTCCTCGGTGGCCACGCCCTTGGCGACGGCGTCGTGCGCCAGGTCGATGATCCGTGCCACCGTACGCGCGACGATCATGCCGGGGACGTCCCCGATGACGCTGACCTTCTTCCCGAGCGCCTGGAACAGGCCGGTGGCCTCGGCGACGGTCCGCGGGGAGGTGTCCTGGGAGTGGGACAGGGCGATGCGCGTGGCCGTGCGGTAGTCGAGGGCGAGGTCGAAGTAGACGACGTCGCGGAACTCCACGGAGGTCTGGCCGTCGGCGAGGACCAGCTGGCCGCCGCTGGGCAGCACCAGGCGGGTGCCGTTGTCCTCGTCCTCCTCGCGCACCTGGATCCCGGCCTCACGGATCAGGGCGAGCAGCTCCGAGGCGGGCCCCAGACCGCCCTCGGCGACCACGTACGCGGGCGGCTCGGCCTGCTCGGCGGTGTGCGGCTCGGGGCGCTCGGCGCCGTCCCCGTAGTCGTACCAGCCCCGGCCGCTCTTGCGGCCCAGGCGGCCCGACTCGACCAGCCGGCGCTGGACCAGGGAAGGAGTGAAGCGCACGTCCTGGAAGAAGGACTGCCACACCGAGTGGGTGACGGACTCGTTGACGTCCTGCCCGATGAGGTCGGTCAGCTCGAAGGCACCCATCCGGAAACCGCCCGACTCGCGCAGGACCGCGTCGATGGTGGCCGGGTCGGCGCCCTGGGACTCGTACACCGTGAAGGCCTCGGCGTAGAAGGGCCGGGCGATGCGGTTGACGATGAAGCCGGGGGTGTCGGCGCAGGCGACCGGCGTCTTGCCCCACGCGCGGGCCGTCTCGTACGCGCGCGTGGCGTGGGTGACGTCGGTGGCGAACCCGGAGACGACCTCGACGAGCGGCAGCAGCGGCGCGGGGTTGAAGAAGTGCAGGCCCACGAAGCGGCCGGGGACGCGCAGGGCGCCGCCGATCGCGGTGACGGACAGGGAGGAGGTGTTGGTGGCGAGCAGGCAGTCGTCGGAGACGATGTCCTCCAGCGCGCGGAACAGCTCCTGCTTGACGTCGAGGCGTTCCAGGACGGCCTCGACCACCAGGGCGCACTCGGCGAGGGCGGTGAGCTCGTCGACGGGCAGCAGGCGGGCGCGCGCGGCGTCCCGCTCGTCGGTGGTGAGCCGCTCCTTCTCCACGAGCCGGTCGAGCCGCGCGCCGATCGCGTCGGCCGCTTGACGGGCGCGGCCCGGGGCGACGTCGTACAGCCGCACGGGATGGCCCGCGACCAGCGCGACCTGGGCGATTCCCTGGCCCATGGTGCCGGTGCCGACGACGGCCACGGGGCTGCTGAGGTCGAGTGCTGTCATGTGCGCGATCCTCCCGCACGGGGTTTTCCACAGATGCGGCGGACCCCCTTGTCCCGACCGATCGTTCGGTTACTCTAACTCTGACCGCCCATTCCTGACTACGTTTCCGCACAGGTCCATGAGCTCGACGAAGAGTTCCTGAGACGAGGAGTTGGTCCCGCATGGCCGCCGAACTCACCGCGCACGAGCTGCTCGCCCGGCACCGTCCGACCCTGGATCAAGCGCTGGAAGCGATCCGCACGCGCGCGTACTGGTCCCCGCACCCCGAGCACCCCAAGGCCTACGGGGAGAACGGCAGCCTGGACACGGCGGCGGGCAAGGCCGCCTTCGACGCCCTGTCCGGCACCCGCCTCGACCTCGGCCAGCCCGGCACCGACGGCTGGGTCGAGGGCGAGACCTCCCCGTACGGCATCGAGCTGGGCGTGAGCTACCCGCACGCGGACCTCGACGAACTGCTGCCCGCCATGAAGGCCGGGATGCGGGCCTGGCGGGACGCGGGCGCGCAGACCCGCGCGGTGGTCTGTCTGGAGATCCTCCAGCGGATCAGCGACCGGACGATGGAGTTCGCCCAGGCGGTGATGCACACCTCCGGGCAGGCCTTCATGATGGCGTTCCAGGCGGGCGGACCGCACGCGCAGGACCGCGGCATGGAGGCGGTGGCCTACGCGTACGCGGAGCAGGTCCGCACGCCCGACACCGCGGAGTGGACCAAGCCGCAGGGCAAGCGCGACCCGCTCGCGCTGACCAAGCGGTTCACCCCGGTGCCGCGCGGTATCGGCCTGGTCATCGGCTGCAACACCTTCCCGACGTGGAACGGCTACCCGGGCCTGTTCGCCTCCCTGGCCACCGGCAACGCGGTCCTGGTCAAGCCGCACCCCCGCGCGGTACTGCCGCTCGCGCTCACCGTGCAGGTCGCCCGCCAGGTGCTCGCCGAGACCGGCTTCGACCCCAATCTGGTGGCGCTGGCCGCCGAGCGGCCCGGCGAGGGCATCGCCAAGACGCTGGCCACCCGCCCGGAGATCCGGATCATCGACTACACCGGCTCGACGGAGTTCGGCGACTGGCTGGAGGCCAACGCCCGCCAGGCGCAGGTGTACACCGAGAAGGCCGGCGTCAACACGGTGATCATGGAGTCGACCGGCGACTACAAGGGGATGCTGGCCAACCTGGCCTTCTCCCTGTCGCTGTACAGCGGCCAGATGTGCACCACCCCGCAGAACCTGCTCATCCCGCGCGGCGGCATCACCACCGACGAGGGCCCCAAGTCCTTCGACGAGGTCACCGCCGACCTGGCGAAGGCGGTCGACACACTGCTCGGCGACGACGCCCGTGCGAACGCGCTGCTGGGCGCGATCGTCAACCCGGACGTCAAGGCCCGCCTGGAGGCCGCCGCCGGGCTCGGCGAGGTCGCCCTCGCCTCCCGTGAGATCGCCAACCCCGAGTTCCCGGGCGCGGTGGTGCGCACCCCGGTGATCGTGAAGCTCGACGGCGCCAAGCCGGACGCCGAGGCCGCTTACATGAGCGAGTGCTTCGGCCCGGTCTCCTTCGCCGTCGCCGTCGACTCGGCCGCCGACGCGGCGGACCTGCTGCGGCGCACCGTCCGCGAGAAGGGCGCCATGACGGTCGGCGCGTACACCACCTCCGCCGAGGTCGAGGAGATGGTGCGGGAGGTCTGCCTGGAGGAGGCCGCCCAGCTCTCCCTGAACCTGACCGGCGGGGTGTACGTCAACCAGACGGCCGCCTTCTCCGACTTCCACGGCTCCGGCGGCAACCCGGCGGCCAATGCCGCTCTGTGCGACGGCGCCTTCGTGGCCGGCCGCTTCCGGGTGGTCGAGGTGCGCCGGGAGGCGTAGGCACGTTCAGCCGATCGCGCCCCCGGTGGCGCTCCAGTGGTACAGCGTCATGGCCACGCTGGTGGCGAGGTTGTAGCTGGAGACCTGGGGGCGCATCGGCAGCGCCACCAGATGGTCGGCCCGCTCGCGCAGCTCGGCCGAGAGTCCGCTGCGCTCGGAGCCGAAGGCGAGCAGCGCGTCGTCCGGCAGCTTCAGCGAGCGGATGTCCTCGCCCTCGGGGTCGAGCGCGAAGACCGGGCCGGGCGGCAGTTCCTCGACGGCCGTCCGCTCCACGGCGGTGGCGAAGTGCAGCCCCGCCCCGCCGCGCACGACCGTGGGGTGCCAGGGGTCGAGGGTGCCGGTGGTGACGACCCCGGTCGCCCCGAAACCGGCGGCCAGCCGGATCACCGCCCCGGCGTTGCCGAGGTTGCGCGGGTTGTCCAGGACGACCACGGGGGCGGTGCGCGGGGTGTGCGCCAGCTTCTGGAGGTTGCCCGCGCGGGAGGGTCGTACGGCCAAGGCGGCCACCGCGGTCGGATGCGGGCGCGGCACGAGGGCGGCGTACGTCGCGTGGGGCACCTCGGTCAGCAGCGCCGCCAGCGTGTCCCGTACGTCCGGGGCCAGTTCGCCGGCGAGCGCGAGCGCGGCGGCCCGGTCCGCGGCGAGCGCCACCTCCACCTCGGCCCCGAAGCGCACGGCGTGCTTGAGGGCGTGGAACCCGTCGAGCAGGACGGCGGTGCCGGTCAGACGGTGCCAGGCGGACACGACGTCGGCCGGGGACCGAGGGCCGGCCGGCACACCGGATCCGGCCGGCACACCGGATCCGGCCGACGCCTCGGATCCTGCCCGCATCCCAAGCCCGGTCGGCCCCTCGGATCCTGCCCGCGTCTCGGGCCCTGCCGGCCTCTCGGGTCCGGTCAGCCTCTCGGGTCCGGCGGTACGGTCGGGGTCGCTCATGGTGAGCAGCCTACGTGCGCGGGCTCGGCGCTCCGCCACGTGCGGGGGCCGCCTCCACCGGGTCCTTGCCGACAGGACCGCCGCCGCCAGGGGACCGCTGCTCCGGAACGAACGCACCGCCGCCGCGCGGGCGCAGCCGTCCCCACGCGCGTGCCGCCAGGCCGCCCAGGCGGCGCAGGAAGGACGTCGGCAGGAAGACCGAGTCGGCCGCGATCATCGCCAGGGAGAAGAAGGGCAGCCCGAGCACGACGGCGATCACCGCGTGTTCGATGATCATGAACGTGAGCAGCACGTTCTTGACCCGCCGGTTGATCAGCGTGAACGGGAAGAAGAAGGGCAGCCCGAGCACGACGGCGATCACCGCGTGTTCGATGATCATGAACGTGAGCAGCACGTTCTTGACCCGCCGGTTGATCAGCGTGAACGGGAAGGCGACCTGCATGGCGACCGTCGCATAGGTCACCAGCATCACCATGGTGCCGCTGGCCGACAGCAGGTCCGCGAGGGCGGGCCAGGGGGAGAAGTACTCCAGGTGCAGCGGGTAGTAGACCGCGGTGCCGTCCTGCCAGCGGGAGCCCTGGACCTTGTACCAGCCGGCCGTGGCGTAGATCAGACACGCCTCGGCCATGATCACGAACAGCGCGCCGTTGTGCACGATGTTGGCGACGACGTCCAGCAGGATCCGCGGCTGCCCGGTTCCCGCGCGGCGCCCGACCAGCCACCACAGGCCCTGCGCGAGCCATACGGTCCACAGCAGCGCCGGTATGAACCAGTCGCCGTCCATCCGGCCGGCCGGCGTCGCCAGGAGCAGCGACAGCCCCAGGACACCCCACAGCGCGGGCCCGACCCGGTCGCGCGACCGCTCTCCACGCGCGCGTGCCGCGGCCGCGCGCCGCGCGCGCCGTGCGTCCAGGGACCAGACCTGGCCGCAGCGCGTGAACACCAGGTAGATCGACATCAGGTGCAGGACGTTGTCGCCGCCGTCACCCATGAAGACGCTGCGGTTCTGCAGCGCCAGCACGCCCACCATGAAGAGCACCGACATGGTGCGGGTGCGCCAGCCGAGCAGCAGCAGGAGGCTCCACAGCACGGCGAGCGCGTAGACGGCCTCGAACCAGCCCTGGCCGTCCGACCAGAGCAGCACGGTGAAGCTGTCGTTCGTCGCGACCAGCTGCTCGGCGAGATCCCAGCCCCAGGGCCCGTCGGGGCCGTACAGCTCCTGGCGGTGGGGGAACTCGCGCAGCAGGAACAGCAGCCAGGTCAGGCTGAAGCCGATGCGGATGACGGCCGTCTGATGGGGGCCGAGCGCGGCGTCGGTGACGCGGGCGATCACACGGGAGAAGGTCAGGGAGAAGCGGTTCACCCGACGCCTCCCCGGGCCTCGTCCGCGGGCAGGTACCACCAGGGCAAGGTGCGGTAGACGGGCGTGGTGGAGATGTGCTCCCGGCTCCACTGCGGCGGCGGCACGTTGGCGGTCCGCGAACGGACCTGGACGCGGTCGACGACACCGCCGGGACCGGCCGCGTCGACCCGGTGGAGGCGCAGCGCCACGATCCGGCGTATGTACGCCTCGGACAGCGCTCCGCGCAGGCCCACCGGGCGGTTGTCGTTGTCGTGGGTCGAGACGAAGAAGTCCCAGGCACGACGCAGTTCGTTCTGCTGGGTGTGGCTGGGCAGCAGGTTGCCGTCGATGGCCCGGCCGTCCTGCGCGGACAGGTCGTACCAGCCGGTGGTCCGCGCCTCCCCGTCCGCCGTGCGGACCTCGGCGCGCACCTGGACGGCGATGTTCTGCTGCAACGGGTTCGGCGCGAACAGCTTCCAGTTCTGCTCGAACTCCGGATAGATCCAGCTCTCGATCGTCTCGGCGTGCTCCTTGCTGACCGTGTTCGAGGGCGCGACATGCAGAAACGTCATGCCGAGGTGCACACAGACCCCGGCCGCGACGACCGCGAGCGCCACCGCGGCGCCGATCCGGTAACGCAGGGAGAGGGCGGCCACCCCGGTACCGGGCTCGGCCGGCGGGCCGGGGACGGATGCGCCGGTCCCGGTGCCGTCGGCGGCCGGGGAGCGCGGCTCGGGTGGGCGGTCCGCCGGGCCGCCGGGGCCGGGCACAGGATTCCGGGGCCCTGGAGGAGCGGCCGGGACGGCGGGATCGGGGGGAGGAATCCGGGGTCCCGGAGTGTCGGCCGGGACGGCGGGATCGGGCAGCTCGGGGCGCGGGTCGGGCACGCCCTGCCCGGCAGGCCCGTGCCGGGCGTTCGAGCCCTTGTCGTACGCGTTCATTCCGCCCCGTTCCCCGATGAGGTGTCGCTGCCCACTCCCGGCCGCGAGGACGACTCGCCCGTCCCCGCGCGACCGCTCCGCCGCGTCGCACGGAACGGTACTCAGCACAGGCCCCACAGGCCCAGCCCGTCCGGCCCCCGGTCCCGTGGCCGTCGCCACATCCGCGGCCCGAGCGCCGTTGTCCACGGGCGATCCCGGCAGGTTATCCACAGCGGTTGACACCTCACGGCGCCCGTCACACCATGGAATCGCACGAACCGAACGATCGGTCGGGAGCGTGCTCCGGGAAGCATCCAGGTCGAGGGGGACCCCATGGCGACAGCAGCCGCCCGCGATACGGCCGGCAGCCAGACGTACGACGTACGGGACGGTGCCGGTGACACCGCCGGCCACGAGCGCGCCTTCGACGCGGCCGTCGCCGCCGACGAGCGGATCGAGCCGCGCGACTGGATGCCGGACGCCTACCGGGCCACGCTCGTCCGGCAGATCGCCCAGCACGCGCACTCCGAGATCATCGGCATGCAGCCCGAGGCGAACTGGATCACCCGTGCGCCCTCACTGCGCCGCAAGGCGATCCTGATGGCCAAGGTGCAGGACGAGGCCGGGCACGGCCTGTATCTCTACAGCGCCGCCGAGACCCTCGGCGTCGGCCGCGACGAGCTGCTCGACAAGCTGCACTCCGGCCGCCAGAAGTACTCCTCGATCTTCAACTACCCCACGCTGACCTGGGCGGACGTCGGAGCGATCGGCTGGCTCGTGGACGGCGCCGCGATCACCAACCAGGTGCCCCTGTGCCGATGCTCCTACGGCCCGTACGCGCGCGCCATGGTCCGCATCTGCAAGGAGGAGTCCTTCCACCAGCGCCAGGGCTACGAGCTGCTGCTGGCCCTCAGCCGCGGCACCCCGGAGCAGCACGCGATGGCGCAGGACGCGGTGGACCGCTGGTGGTGGCCGTCGCTGATGATGTTCGGCCCGCCGGACGACGAGTCCCAGCACTCCGCGCAGTCGATGGCCTGGAAGATCAAGCGGCACTCCAACGACGAGCTGCGCCAGCGCTTCGTGGACATCTGCGTCCCCCAGGCCGCATCGCTCGGCCTCACCCTCCCCGACCCCGACCTGCGGTGGAACGAGGAGCGCGGGCACCACGACTTCGGCGCGATCGACTGGACGGAGTTCTGGGACGTCCTCAAGGGCAACGGCCCGTGCAACGAACAGCGGCTGACCCGGCGCAGGCAGGCCCATGAGGAGGGCGCCTGGGTCAGGGAGGCGGCAGCGGCCCACGCGGCCAAGCACACCAACGGCGAGACAGGAGCGACGCGAGCATGACCCACACCGACTGGCCGCTGTGGGAGGTCTTCGTGCGCTCGCGCCGGGGACTGTCCCACACCCACGCCGGCAGCCTGCACGCACCGGACGCGGAGCTCGCCCTGCGCAACGCCCGCGACCTGTACACCCGGCGCGGCGAGGGCGTCTCGATCTGGGTCGTGCCGTCGTCCGCGATCACCGCCTCCTCGCCCGACGAGAAGGACCCGTTCTTCGAACCGGCCGCGGACAAGCCCTACCGGCACCCGACGTTCTACGAGATCCCCGAGGGGGTGCAGCACCTGTGACGACGACACCCGCCAAGGACACCGCCCACACGACGGCCGCCCTGGCCCTCGGTGACGACGCGCTGGTGCTCTCCCACCGCCTGGGCGAGTGGGCCGGCCACGCTCCCGTGCTGGAGGAGGAGGTCGCCCTCGCCAACATCGCGCTGGACCTGCTGGGCCAGGCCCGGGTGCTGCTGTCGATGGCCGGCGACGAGGACGAGCTGGCCTACCTGCGCGAGGAGCGCGCCTTCCGCAACCTCCAGCTGGTGGAACAGCCGAACGGCGACTTCGCGCACACCATCGTCCGGCAGCTGTACTTCTCCGCCCACCAGTACCTCCTGTACGCCGAACTGGCGTCCGGGGACGGGCCGTTCGCCCCCCTGGCCGGCAAGGCCGTCAAGGAGACCGCCTACCACCTCGACCACGCCGAGCAGTGGACGCTGCGGCTCGGCGACGGCACCGACGAGAGCCACCGGCGGACGCAGCGGGCCGTGGACGCGCTGTGGCGCTACACCGGCGAGATGTTCCAGCCGGTCGAGGGCCTCGACGTCGACCGGGCGGCCCTGGAGACGGCCTGGCTGGAGCGCGTCACCGAGACACTGGGCCGGGCCACGCTGACCGTGCCCGACGGCTCGCGCACGGGAGCATGGGCGGCCGGCGCGGGCCGTCAGGGCCTGCACACCGAGCCCTTCGGCCGCATGCTCGCCGAAATGCAGCACCTGCACCGCAGCCACCCGGGGGCGACATGGTGACCACCACCCCGCTGGAGGCGGAACTCCTCGAGCTCGCCGGTTCGGTGCCCGACCCCGAACTGCCCGTGCTGACCCTGCGCGAACTGGGTGTGGTGCGCGCGGTGCACACGCGCGGGGCCGGCACCGTCGAGGTCGAGCTGACCCCGACGTACACCGGCTGCCCGGCCATCGAGGCGATGAGCGTGGACATCGAGCGGGTCCTGCGCGAGCACGGAGTGCGCGAGGTCACCGTGCGCACGGTGCTCGCGCCCGCCTGGTCGACCGACGACATCACGGACGAAGGACGGCGCAAACTGCGGGAGTTCGGCATCGCCCCGCCGCGTGTACGGGAGGCCTCCGGGCCGGTCCGGGTGGAGCTGGGTCCGACGCGCACCCGCGACGGCCAGGCCGAGGACGGCCTGGCTCCCGTGCGCTGCCCGCACTGCGGGTCCGCCGACACCGAACTGCTCAGCCGTTTCTCGTCCACCGCGTGCAAGGCGCTGCGCCGCTGCCTGACCTGCCGCGAACCGTTCGACCACTTCAAGGAGTTGTGATGGCCCGCTTCCACCGGCTCCGGGTGGCCGCGGTCGACCGGCTCACCGACGACTCCGTCGCCCTCACCCTCACCGTTCCCCCGCACCTGCGCGAGGAGTACCGGTACACCCCCGGCCAGCACCTGGCCCTGCGGCGCACCGCCGACGGCGCGGAGATCCGGCGCACCTACTCCATCTGTTCCCCCGCCCCTCATGACGAGGCGCCGAGCACCCTCCGGGTCGGCGTACGGCTGGTCGAGGGCGGCGCCTTCTCCACGTACGCGCTCAAGGAGATCGACCTGGGCGACGAGCTGGAGGTGATGACCCCGGCCGGCCGCTTCACGCTCCCTCCGGCGCCCGGCCTGTACGCGGCGATCGTCGGCGGCAGCGGCATCACCCCGGTCCTGTCGATCGTCTCGACCCTGCTCGCCCGCGAGCCCGGGGCCCGGTTCTGTCTGATCCGCAGCGACCGGACGACCGCCTCGACGATGTTCCTGGAGGAGGTCGCCGACCTGAAGGACCGCTACCCCGAGCGGTTCCAGCTGGTGACCGCGCTCTCCCGGGAGGAGCAGCAGGCGGGGCTGCCGTCCGGGCGGCTGGACCGGGAGCGGCTGACCGGACTGCTGCCGGTGCTGCTGCCCGTGGAGCAGGTGGACGGCTGGTTCCTGTGCGGGCCGTACGGCCTGGTGGAGGGCGCCGAGCGGGCGCTGCGCGGTCTGGGGGTCGCCCGCTCCCGCATCCATGAGGAGATCTTCCACGTGGACGCCGGCTCGGCGCCCGTCTCCACGGCACCCGCCCCCGCGCACAGCACGGTCACCGCCCGGCTCGACGGACGCGGTGGCAGCTGGCCCGTCCAGGACGGCGAGTCCCTCCTGGAGACGGTGCTGCGCAACCGGCCCGACGCCCCCTACGCCTGCAAGGGCGGGGTGTGCGGGACCTGCCGCGCCTTCCTCGTCTCGGGTGAGGTGCGCATGGACCGCAACTTCGCGCTGGAGGCGGAGGAGACGGAGTCGGGCTATGTCCTGGCCTGCCAGTCGCACCCGGTGACGGAAAGGGTGGAGCTGGACTTCGACCGGTAGGGACACCCCGGCGCCCGGCCGGGTCCCGGCGGGCCCGGACCGGCTTCCTGCCCGCCCCGGTGCGGTCGACACACCCAGGGCCGCAGGGGACGGACCTGCCGGGCCGCGCACCGGGCGGACGGGCCGAGCGCGCGGGCGCCCGCGGGAGGACGTCGGCTCGCGGCGGGAGGCCGTCCGCGGGAAATCGCTACAGGACGTGACCCTGCTGCCCGTCGTCGGTGACGACGGGGCGGCCGGCGGACTCCCACACCTGCATGCCGCCGTCCACATTCACGGCGTCGATGCCCTGCTGGGCCAGATACATCGTGACCTGGGCAGACCGTCCGCCGGAACGGCAGATCACATGCACCCGGCCGTCCTGCGGGGCGGCCTCGGTCAGCTCGCCGTAGCGGGCCACGAACTCACTGATGGGGATGTGCAGCGCCCCTTCGGCGTGACCGGCCTTCCACTCGTCGTCCTCGCGGACGTCCAGCAGGAAGTCGCCGTCCTTGAGGTCCGCGACCTGGACCGTGGGCACACCAGCTCCAAAACTCATGCCCCCGACGCTACCCGACGGGGCGGCCCCCGGTTCAGGCCAGCAGCGCCGCCAGCTCCGCCTCACGTTCGGTCACCTGGGCCCGCAGCTGCTCGGCGATCTCGTCGAGAAGCGCGTCGGGGTCGTCCGGGGCAAGGCGGAGCATCGAGCCGATGGCACTGTCCTCGAGCTCCCTGGCGACCAACGTGAGCAGTTCCTTGCGCCGGGAGAGCCATTCGAGGCGTGCGTAGAGCTCCTCGCCCGCGCTCGGGACGCGCTTCAGCTCCGGTCCTGCGGCCCACTCCTCGGCGAGTTCACGCAGCTCGGCCTCGTTGCCACGGGCGTAGGCGGCGTTGACACGGGTGATGAACTCCTCGCGACGGGCGCGCTCCTTGTCCTCCTGTGCCAGGTCCGGGTGGGCCTTGCGGGCGAGGTCGCGGTAGAGCTTGCGGGCCTCCTCGCTGGGCCGCACCCGCTGCGGGGGCCGGACCGGCTGATCCGTGAGCATGGCCGTGGCCTCCGGGAAGAGGCCGTCGCTGTCCATCCAGCCGTTCATCAGCGCCTCGACACCGGGGATCGGCATCAGCCCGGCGCGCGCCTCGTCGGCCCGGCGCCGGTCCTCGGGATCGTCGCTGCGGGCGGCCCTGGCCTCCAGGATCCGGGCGTCGAGCTCCTCCAGGCGGGCGTACACCGGGCCGAGTTTCTGTTCGTGCAGCCGGGAGAAGTTCTCGACCTCGACGCGGAAGGTCTCCACGGCGATCTCGAACTCGATCAGCGCCTGCTCGGCCGCGCGTACGGCCTGCTCCAGCCGCTCCTCGGGCCGCGCCGCACCACCACCGCCGGGCGTCCGCTCCGCACCGGCGCCGCCGCCACCCTGCTCACCTTCCGAGGTCGTCACCCGGACAGCGTAGGCCACCCGCCCGGGCCCCATGGTCCGCCCCGGCGGCACACCCCGGACCAGGCCCGCGCGCCTCCCCCGGATGCTCGCTCACACCCCCGTCTCCGCCGCGATCCGTCCCGACCGCACCGCTGTCACCAGGTCCGCGTGGTCCGCCTCCGTACGGTCGGCGTAGGCGACGGCGAACGCCGCCACCGCCTCGTCCAGTTCGTCGTTCTTGCCGCAGTAACCGGCGATGCCGCGGGGGTCGGCGCTGTGGGAGTGGGCGCGGGCGAGCAGGGCACCGGTCATCCGGGCGTAGTCGTCGATCTGGTCGGCGGCCAGTGCCGCCGGGTCGACGCTGCCCTTGCGGTTGCGGAACTGGCGCACCTGGAAGGGGCGCCCGTCGACCGTCGTCCAGCCCAGCAGGCTGTCGCTTATCACCTGCATCCGCTTCTGGCCCTCGACCACGCGCCTGCCCTCGTGCCCGGCCTCCGGGGCCTCGAAGCCGGCCGTCCGCAGATGGGGCACCAGCGCCGAGGGGCGGGCCTCCTTCACCTGGAGGACGAGGGGCTCGCCCCGGTGATCGAGGAGCAGCACGACGTACGAGCGGGTGCCGACGCTGCCGGTGCCGACGACGCGGAACGCCACGTCGTGCACCGCGTGCCGGGCCAGCAGCGGGAGGCGGTCGGGCGGGAGCGTGCCGAGGTACTCCTCCAGTGAGGAGGCCACCGCGGCGGCCTCGTCGTCCGGTATCCGGCGCAGGACCGGCGGCGCGTCGACGAAACGGCGCCCGCCGTCCTCCGTCGCCTCGGTCGACTTGGCCGCGAAACGGCCGCTGGTGTTGGAGCGGGCCTTCTCGGAGACCCGCTCCAGGGTGCCCAGCAGGTCGTGGGCGTCGGTGTGGGAGACCAGCTCCTCGTCCGCGATGGCGTTCCACGCGTCCAGCGTCGGCAGCTTGGACAGCAGCCGCATGGTGCGGCGGTAGGCGCCCACCGTGTCGCGGGCCGCCGCACGGCAGGTGTCCTCGTCCGCGCCGGCCTCCCGCCCGGCGAGCACCAGCGAGGCGGCGAGCCGCTTGAGGTCCCACTCCCAGGGGCCGCGCACCGTCTCGTCGAAGTCGTTCAGGTCGATGACCAGTCCGCCGCGCGCGTCGCCGTAGAGGCCGAAGTTGGCCGCGTGGGCGTCACCGCAGATCTGGGCGCCGATCCGCGTCATGGGGGTGCGGGCCAGGTCGTACGCCATGAGGCCCGCCGATCCTCGGAGGAAGGCGAACGGTGTCGCCGCCATCCGGCCCACCCGGAGGGGGGCGAGCTCGGGCAGCCGGCCGCGGCTGGACTCCTCGACGGCGCTGACGGCGTCGGGTCGCGTGGCGTCCAGGTCGAGGGTGGCGTGGGCGCTGCGCGGGACCTGCCTGCGCAGGGCCTTGCCCTCCTCCCTGGGGCTGCCGGCGCCCGGCCACTCGGCGAATCCGGGCACTCGCGGCAGCCGCCGCGCACGGCCGGCACCACCGGCCCCGGCGGACCCATCGGTTTCCGTCGAACCAGCGGACCCTCCAGTCCCACCGGTCCCGGTCTGCCCGGCCACGACCTCGGTCACGGCAACCGCCTCCCCCGTACTTGCGTGCCGTACACACGCGTCCGATATCGACCGTGCCGACCGTACAGCCGGTGGCCGAAACGCGTCAGACCCTGTGGACAACTCGCGCCCTGTGGAAAACGAGGTCGCCAGGGCGGCGGTTCACCTCGCCTCGGCCACCGGCAACGACCGCCCCTCGGCGAGCAGCCCCCCGGCGCGGTCGGGCGAGATGTCCAGCCGGGCCAGCACCGCGGGTACGGCGATGCCCGGCAGCATGTGGTGCAACAGCACGACGACCCGGTGCTCCAGGTCCCGCCGCTGGCAGCGCAGCTGCGACAGGAGCTGCACGCCCGAGAAGCTCGCCACCAGCACTTCCGCCGTCTCCGTGGCGTCGACGTGCGGCAGCAGCTCGCCCCCCGTCTTCGCCTCGGCCAGTATCCGGGTGATCTGGTCGATCCACATGCCGAACGCCGGAGTGCGGTCCAGCCCCAACGCCCCCTGGTCCAGGGCGAGCCCGACGCTCGCCCGCACCAGCGGCTCGGTCCGCAGCCGCAGCGCCAGCACCAGGCCGGAGTCGACGAGTTCCTGCAGCTTGCTGGACTGGGGCGGCAAGGAGATCGCCAGCTGCTCCTCGAACACGCCGAGCGCCAGTTCCTCCTTGGAGCTGAAGTGGAAGTACAGCGCGCCCTTGGTGACCCCGGCCCGCTCCAGGATCTCCCCGATGGTCGCCGAGGTGTAGCCGCGTTCGTCGAAGACGGCCGCGGCCGCCTTCAGAATCGTTCGCCGGGTGCGGATCGCGCGCTCCTGTCGCGCCATCGGGTGCCTCCTGATCTGCGTGGATCTCGTGGGTCGCACCGTGCAGTCACCGTTGAGCCACCGTGAAGTCGCCGTGCGGTCTGTCGTGCTGTGCGAGGCGCGTGGGCCGGTCTCCGGCGATGTGGATCACCTTGGAAAAAAACCGTCTTGTCCGTATCTTAGTGCGAGCCGACCGGAGCCAGATTGCCGATCCCGGGGGTTCCTCATGCCGCCGCCGCAGCCCTTGTGCGCACCCATAAGGGATCAGACCGGGCAGCGTGGCACCCCCGCGAACGCCGCCGGGAAGCCGGGCGCCCGCACCCGCGTCACAACGGAACTCGCCCACCGCTCCCGCGCACAGGACGTCTTCGCGGTCGCATGGGTCCGCCTCTCCGACGTCCGCTTCCGGGTCACCGCCCACTGGCCCGCCGACCACGCCTTCTTCGGCGCCGTCGACGACCGCCACCAGGATCCGATGATCGTCGGCGAAACGTTGCGCCAGACCTCGATGGCCCTCGCCCACGCCGAGTTCGGCGCCCCCGCCGACACCCACTTCGTCATGCGGGACCTGGAGATATCCGCCGACCCGGCCCGGCTCCTGCTCGCGGACGCGGCCGAGCCCGTCATCGTCGACGTCGTCTGTTCCGAGGTCCGCCGCCGGGGCCGCGGCCTGAACGGCATGCGGACGACGATGGAGTTCCACCGCGCGGGACGACTCGTCGCCCGGGGTACCGGCGGCATGGGCTGCACCTCACCGGCCGCCTACCGCCGCCTGCGGCAGCGGCACGTGGCCACCCAGGGGGCCCCGCCACCGCTGCCGGCACCTGTCCCGCCCGAACTCACGGGACGGCACCGCGCGGAGGACGTCGTCCTCGCCCCCGCCGACCGGACCGGCACCTGGCTGCTGCGGCTGCACACCAACCACCCGGTGCTCTTCCCCCGGCCCAACGACCACGTCCCCGGCATGGTCCTGTTCGAGGCGGCCCGCCAGGCCGCGACCGCCGCGTCCGGCCGACGGCCGTTCCTGCCCTCCGACCTGTCCGTCTCCTTCAGCCGCTACGCCGAACTCGACAGACCCTGCTTCATCGACACCGAGGTGCTCGACAAGGACGACGACGGGGTGACGGTACGGGTGTCCGGACGCCAGGACGACGAACCCGTCTTCGCCGCCACCCTCACCTGCGCGCCCCCGGCCCCGGTCCGGTCGCTGCCGTGACCGTCGGCCTCCTGATCACCGGCGCGACGGGCTTCATCGGCAGCCGGGTCGCGGCAGCGGCCCGCAGGCGCCCCGACGTCCGCGTCCGGTCGCTGTCCCGTCGTACGTCGCGCGAACGGCCGGACGCCGGGACGGTACCCGGCGACCTGGCCGAACCCCGCACCCTCCATGGCAGCTGCGCCGGCGTCGACGTCCTCGTCCACTGCGCCTCCCGCGTGGGCGGCGATCCGGAGTCCGTCGCGGCGGTCAACGACCTCGGCACGAAAGCCCTCGTGGAGGAGGCCGTGCGGAGCGGGGTGCGCCGGATCGTGTACGTGAGCACCGCCGCCGTCCACGGCCGGGGCCCCTTCCACGGCGTACGGCCCGGCGATGCCCCGATCGCACCCGTCTCGGCCACCAGCCGCGGCCGAGCGCCATGTCCTCGACGCGGGTGGCCTGGTGCTGCGCCCTCATCTGGTCCACGGGGAGGGCGACCGCTGGGTGGTCCCCGGGCTGGTGAGGCTGCTGCGGGAGGTGTCCGCGACCGTCACCGGCTGTGCGGCACGCCACTCGATGATCGACGTCGACACCCTGGGCCGGGCGGTCGTCGCGGCGGCGCTGTCCCCGCACCACGGTCCGGGCGCCCACTACGTCGGCCACCCGGACCCCGTTCCGGCCATGGAGTTGCTCGCGGCCGTGTGCGAACGGGTGGAGCGGCCCGGCGAAGGCGCGGCGGTGGACGTGGCAACCGCCCGCGCCCGGGCCGCCGAGTCCCCGCGCGCGCTGCATTACCTCGATCTGCTCACCGCGGACCACTGGTTCGCGGACGACGCCTTCTGGAAGGACCTGGACTGCTCACCGGGTGAGGGCTTCGCCCGTACCTTCGCGCGCTCGGCGCCCTGGTACCGCTCGTATGTGACGGGTGGCTGACGCCCGCGCACGAAGCCGACCGGTCGGTGAGGGCGCTTGCGGTCGGCGGCACTGACGGTGGTCACGGCCGGCGCGGTCCTCGGCCTGGCCGTCGCCGCACCGAACCTGGCCGGAGTGCGGGGAGCCCTGACCCCGCCGGGCGCGCGGCGGTCGGAGGGATCGGCCGCAGGCGCGCGGCCTCGCCGCCCTCCACGGCAGAGGGCGGTGCCGGCCGGCCGGCTCACGGGGTCAAGACCGCCCCCGCCCCTCGGCATGCGCCTCCGGGCTCCGCCGCGGCCGAACATCACACCGCTCCACGGCGAAAAGGATCATGAGATGTTCCTCACACGCCACCCCGCCAGCTCACCTGCCCGGGCACGGGAAACGGGTCGGCGAAACGAGCATGCGAAACGGGCGGCATCCGATGGATGCCGCCCGTTCGACGGTGTGCGCGAGGGGGGAGTTGAACCCCCACGCCCTTGCGGGCACTGGAACCTGAATCCAGCGCGTCTGCCTATTCCGCCACCCGCGCATTGGGTGTGTCTTCCGGGCCTGCCCTTTGGGGTCTTGCGCCTTCCGACACCCAGAACATTAGCACGCTGGTCGGGGTGGATTCACATCCCTTTCCCCACCACCGCCCGGACCGCCCCCGACCGGCACCGACCGCCCCCCACCGGCCCGTTAACCCCCCGGGCCACCTCCCCCGGCCCCCTGTGCAGCGGCGGTGACCGCTTCACGTATCAACCTCGTACCGGTGGCCCCCGTCTCCCCAGGAGCCGGACCGAGTCCACAGCCGGGTGCGGGACACTGGTCTGCGGCCCCCTCTACGATCCATGGCAGAACGACGCGCACGAGCACGGCCGAAGGAGTTCGAAGGGGAGCCCCGGTGGGAACTTCGTCAGGCGGCGACACCTGTCGGCCGGGCGGACAGGGGGAACCAGCCGATCGACCGGCGCGTGGATACGATCAGTAAGCAGTACCAGGTAAGCGGTGCACGAAACGGTGCACTGGGCAGTACACAGGACGGCAGCGACGGAGGAGGTGCCCCATGGGAGTCCTGAAGAAGTTCGAGCAGCGTCTCGAAGGTCTGGTCAACGGCACCTTCGCCAAGGTGTTCAAGTCCGAGGTGCAGCCCGTGGAGATCGCGGGAGCGCTCCAGCGGGAATGCGACAACAACGCCACCATCTGGAACCGCGACCGCACCGTCGTACCCAATGACTTCATCGTCGAACTGAGCACCCCGGACTTCGAGCGCCTCAGCCCGTACTCCGGCCAGCTCGGTGACGAGCTCGCCGGCATGGTGCGCGACTACGCCAAGCAGCAGCGCTACACCTTCATGGGTCCCATCAAGGTGAACCTGGAGAAGGCCGAGGACCTCGACACCGGCCTGTACCGGGTGCGCAGCCGTACGCTCGCCTCCTCCGCCGGCCAGGCCCCCGGAGCCGCGGGCCCCGCCGGTGCCCCGCCGGCCGGCCGCCCCGGTGGCTACGGCTACCCGCCGGCCGCACCCGCGGGCGCCCCGCCCATGCCGCCCGCGCCGCCGCCCGGCGGCCGCCCCGGCGGTTACGGCTACCCGCAGCCCGCGGCCGGCCAGCGGCCCCCCGCCGCTCCCGCGCCCGGCGGACGCACCCGCTACTGGATCGAGATCAACGGCACCCGTCACCAGATCTCCCGCGCCACCCTGGTGATGGGCCGCAGCACCGAGGCCGACGTGCGGATCGACGACCCCGGCGTCTCCCGCCGGCACTGCGAGATCCGGACCGGAACGCCCTCGACGATCCAGGATCTGGGCTCCACCAACGGCATCGTGGTGGACGGGCAGCACACCACCCGCGCTACGCTCCGCGACGGCTCGCGGATCGTCGTGGGCAGCACCACCGTTATCTATAGGCAAGCCGAAGGGTGAAGCGGGGGCAATGTCAGAGCTGACCCTCACGGTCATGCGGCTGGGTTTTCTGGCCGTTCTGTGGCTGTTCGTGATCGTGGCCGTGCAGGTCATCCGGAGTGACCTGTTCGGAACGCGCGTCACCCAGCGCGGTTCCCGACGGGACGCCGGCCGGCAGCAGCAGGCCGCCCGTCAAGCAGCGCCGCCGCCGCAGCAGCAGCGCCAGCAGTCCGGCGGCGGCCGCCGCGGCCGTAACACCCCCACCAAGCTGGTCGTGACCGAGGGCACCCTCACCGGCACCACCGTCGCCCTCCAGGGCCAGACCATCACGCTGGGCCGGGCGCACGACAGCACGATCGTGCTGGACGACGACTACGCCTCCAGCCGCCATGCCAGGATCTACCCGGACCGCGACGGCCAGTGGATCGTCGAGGACCTGGGCTCCACCAACGGCACCTACCTGGACCGGACCCGGCTGACGACCCCCACACCGATTTCGCTGGGCGCACCGATCCGCATCGGCAAGACCGTCATCGAGCTGCGGAAGTAGTGCTACACCAATGAATGAGCGCGAGCGGAGCGAGCACGCAGTGGGGGTCCCCACCCAGGATCCCGGCGCGCTCCCGACCGGAGGGTGGGCAGTGTGGCTCGACACGACCGGCTGTACCCGGAGCCGACAGGCGAGGTGCGCATGAGTCTGTCCCTGCGCTTCGCCGCCGGATCGCACAAGGGGATGATCCGGGAGGGCAACGAGGACTCCGGTTACGCCGGTCCGCGCCTGCTCGCCATCGCCGACGGCATGGGCGGCGCCGCCGCCGGCGAGGTCGCCTCCTCCGAGGCGATCTCCACCATCGTCGCGCTCGACGACGACGTCCCCGGCTCCGACCTGCTCACCTCGCTCGGCACGGCCGTCCAGCGGGCCAACGACCAGCTGCGCATGATGGTCGAGGAGGACCCCCAGCTCGAGGGCATGGGCACCACCCTGACCGCCCTGCTGTGGACCGGTCAGCGGCTCGGCATGGTGCACGTCGGCGACTCCCGCGCCTACCTCCTGCGCGACGGCGTCCTCACCCAGATCACCCAGGACCACACCTGGGTGCAGCGCCTGGTCGACGAGGGCCGGATCACCGAGGAGGAGGCCACCACCCACCCGCAGCGGTCCCTGCTCATGCGGGCCCTCGGCAGCGGCGAACACGTCGAACCCGACCTGTCCATCCGCGAGGTGCGGGCCGGCGACCGGTACCTGATCTGCTCAGACGGCCTGTCTGGCGTGGTCTCGCACCAGACCCTCGAGGACGCCCTGGCCAGCTACCAGGGCCCCGAGGAGACGGTACAGAACCTGATCGAGCTGGCCCTGCGCGGCGGCGGCCCCGACAACATCACCGTGATCGTGGCCGACGTCCTGGACCTCGACACCGGTGACACCCTCGCCGGGCAGCTGTCCGACACCCCGGTCGTGGTGGGCGCCGTCGCCGAGAACCAGAACCAGCTCCACGACAACGGCATCATGCAGACCCCGGCCGGCCGCGCCTCCGGTCTGGGCCGCCGGCGCCAGGAGGGCGGCGGGGGCGAGTTCGGCCCGCCCGGCAGCGGCGACATCACCGGCTTCATCCCCACCGACGGCTTCGGCTACGCCGACGACGACTTCGTCAAGCCCGGCAAGGACCGCAGGTGGCTCAAGAGGTCCGTGTACAGCCTGCTGGCGCTCGCCGTCATCGGCGGCGGCATGTACGGCGGCTGGCGCTGGACCCAGACGCAGTACTACGTCGGCACCAACGACGGACACGTCGCGCTGTACCGGGGCATCAACCAGGACCTGGCCTGGGTCTCGCTCTCGAAGGTCGAGAAGGACCACCCCGAGATCGAACTGAAGTACCTGCCGCCCTACCAGCAGAAGCTGGTCGAGGCGACCATCGCCGAAGGCGATCTGTACGGCGCCCGGGAGAAGATCGAGGAACTGTCGGTGCAGGCCTCCGCGTGCGAGAAGCAGGCCGCGCGGCGCGCCGCCGAGAGCGAGAAGAACGCCAAGACCGGTGAGGGCGAGGCCGGAGGCACCACGGGAACCACACCCGCCTCCTTCACGTCCAAGGCCTCGCCGACGCCCAACCCGTCGGGCTCGACGAAGGCCCCGGAGCAGTCCACGCCCCCGTCCACGACCGCACCCACTCCCAGCCCCGGCCCCAGCCTCTCGGAGGAGGAGCAGAAGGTCGTCTCGCTGTGCGGTAAGCAGTAGGCAAGCCGTGAGAGGCCCTGTCACACGATGAGCAGTACTACCAACCCGTCGACGCAGCACACGTCCACGATCGGTGCGATCGGCGCACCCAGCCGCCGCAACACCGAGCTCGCGCTCCTGGTGTTCGCCGTCGTCATCCCGGTCTTCGCCTACGCCAACGTAGGGCTCGCCCTCAACGACGAGATGCCCACCGGGCTGCTGAGCTACGGCCTGGGCCTCGGCCTGATGGCAGGCGTCGGCCACCTCGCCGTACGGAAGTTCGCGCCGTACGCGGACCCGCTGATGCTGCCGCTGGCCACCCTGCTCAACGGCATCGGCCTGGTTGCCATCTGGCGCCTGGACCAGTCGAAGCGACTGCAGGCGAGCAGCACGTTCGTCGAGGCCGCGCCGCGCCAGCTGATGTACTCCGCGCTCGGCGTCGCCCTGTTCATGGCCGTACTGTTCTTCCTCAAGGACCACCGCGTCCTGCAGCGCTACACCTACATCTCCATGGCCGGCGCGCTGATCCTGCTGCTCCTGCCGCTGGTCCCGGGCCTCGGCCACAATGTCTACGGCGCCAAGATCTGGATCAAGATCCCCGGTCTCGGCACCCTCCAGCCCGGCGAGTTCGCCAAGATCGTCCTCGCGGTCTTCTTCGCGGGCTACCTCATGGTCAAACGCGACGCCCTGGCCCTCGCCAGCCGCCGCTTCATGGGGCTCTACCTGCCCCGCGGCCGCGACCTCGGTCCGATCATCGTCGTCTGGATCATCTCCATCCTGATCCTGGTCTTCGAAACCGACCTCGGCACCTCGCTCCTCTTCTTCGGCATGTTCGTGATCATGCTGTACGTAGCCACCGAACGGACCAGCTGGATCGTCTTCGGTCTGCTGATGTCCGCGGTCGGCGCCGTCGGCGTGGCAAGCTTCGAGCCCCACATCCAGACACGTGTGCAGGCGTGGCTCGACCCGATGCACGAGTTCGAGCTCAGCCGCGCCGGGGTCGTCGACGGCATCGTCCACTCCGAGCAGGCCATGCAGGCCCTGTGGGCCTTCGGCTCCGGCGGCACCCTGGGCACCGGCTGGGGCCAGGGCCACTCCGACCTCATCGGCTTCGCCGCCAACTCCGACTTCATCCTCGCCACCTTCGGCGAGGAGCTGGGCCTGGCCGGCGTCATGGCGCTGCTCCTGCTCTACGCGCTGATCGTGGAGCGCGGCGTGCGCACCTCCCTCGCCGCCCGCGACCCGTTCGGCAAGCTGCTCGCCATCGGCCTGTCCGGCGCCTTCGCGCTCCAGGTCTTCGTCGTCGCCGGCGGCGTCATGGGCCTGATCCCGCTGACCGGTATGACGATGCCCTTCCTGGCGTACGGCGGTTCCTCCGTCATCGCCAACTGGGCGCTGATCGGCATCCTGCTCAGAATCAGCGACACCGCCCGCCGTCCGGCGCCCGCCCCCGCCACCAACCCCGACGTCGAGATGACCCAGGTGGTCCGCCCGTGAACAAGCCCCTGCGCCGGGTCGCGATCTTCTGCGGCCTGCTCATCCTCGCCCTGCTCATCCGGGACAACTGGCTGCAGTACGTCCAGGCCGACGGGCTGAGGACCGACGAGCACAACCGCCGCGTCGCCATCGAGCGGTACGCCTCCCCGCGCGGCGACATCATCGTGGGCGGTGAACCGATCACCGGGCACACGACCACCAAGGGCGACTTCCAGTACAAGCGCACCTACAAGGACGGCGCCATGTGGGCGCCGGTCACCGGCTTCGTCTCGCAGGCCTTCGGCGCCAACCAGCTGGAGTCCATCGAGGACGGCATCCTCACCGGCAACGACGACCGCCTCTTCTTCCGCAATACGCTCGACATGCTGACGGGGAAGAACAAGGAGGGCGGCAACGTCGTCACCACGCTCAACGCCGCCGCGCAGAGGGCCGCCTACGAGGGGCTGAAGAAGCAGGGCGGCAAGGGCTCCGTCGTCGCGCTCGAGCCGTCCACCGGCAAGATACTGGCGCTGGCCTCCTTCCCGTCGTACGACCCGTCCACGATCGCCGGTAACGGCGCCTCGGACGCCGAGGCATGGAACAAGCTGCAGAAGAAGGACAACCCGAACGACCCGATGCTCAACCGGGCACTGCGCGAGGTCTACCCGCCCGGCTCCACCTTCAAGGTCCTCACCGCGGCGGCCGCGCTGGAGAACGGGCTGTACGAGGACGCGGACCAGAACACCGAAACGCCGCTGCCGTGGACCATGCCCGGCACCACCACCGAGCTGAAGAACGAGGGTGACCTCCCCTGCGAGGACGCCACCCTGCGCGAGGCGCTGCGGGTGTCCTGCAACACCGTCTTCGGTAAGGTCGGCTCCGACCTCGGCAACGACAAGATGCTCGAGATGGCCAAGAAGTTCGGCTTCACCGAGGAGCAGTTCGTCCCGGTCCGCTCCAGCGCCTCGGTCTTCTCCGAGGACATGGCCCCCTCCGAGGTCGCCCTGTCCTCCATCGGCCAGTTCAACACCGCCGCCACCCCGCTGCAGATGGCCATGGTCTCCGCCGCCGTCGCCAACAACGGCACGCTGATGAAGCCGTACATGGTCGACGAACTCCAGGCCCCCAGCCTCGACACCATCGAGAAGACGGACCCGGAGGAGATGAGCAAGCCGATGTCGGCGAAGAACGCGCAGATCCTCCAGTCCATGATGGAAACGGTCGTCGAGAAGGGCACGGGAACCAACGCCCGTATCCCCGGCGTCACCGTCGGCGGCAAGACCGGCACCGCCCAGCACGGTGTGGACAACAGCGAGAACCCCTACGCATGGTTCATCTCCTACGCCAAGAACAGCGACGGCAGCTCACCGGTGGCCGTGGCGGTCGTGATCGAGGACGAGAACGCCGTGCGCGACGACATCTCCGGCGGCGGTCTCGCCGCGCCGATCGCCAAGAGCGTGATGGAGGCGGTCGTCAAGGGCAAGCAGTGACCCCGCTCACGTCTGCCTCACATCGGTGCACGTTGCGGTACCGGTCCTGTATCGGCTGACGTACTTGGCCAGGTCACACAAAGCGAGCCGGGTACGGTAGGCCCGGACGGCAGCCTCCGGCGGCACACGTGTGCCGCCCGGGACCGACGGAGAGGGCTGGTAGGTAGCTATGGAAGAGCCGCGTCGCCTCGGCGGCCGGTACGAACTGGGCCAGGTGCTCGGTCGCGGTGGCATGGCCGAGGTCTACCTCGCGCATGACTCCCGGCTCGGCCGCACCGTGGCGGTGAAGACGTTGCGCGCCGATCTCGCGCGCGACCCGTCCTTCCAGGCCCGTTTCCGCCGGGAGGCCCAGTCGGCCGCCTCGCTCAACCATCCCGCGATCGTCGCGGTCTACGACACGGGCGAGGACTACATCGACGGGGTCTCCATCCCGTACATCGTCATGGAGTACGTCGACGGCTCCACGCTCCGTGAGCTTCTGCACAGCGGCCGCAAGCTGCTGCCGGAGCGGACGCTGGAGATGACCATCGGCATCCTCCAGGCGCTGGAGTACTCGCACAGAGCCGGCATCGTCCACCGCGACATCAAGCCCGCCAACGTCATGCTGACGCGCAACGGCCAGGTCAAGGTGATGGACTTCGGCATCGCCCGCGCGATGGGCGACTCCGGCATGACGATGACGCAGACCGCGGCCGTCATCGGCACCGCGCAGTACCTCTCGCCGGAGCAGGCCAAGGGCGAGCAGGTCGACGCGCGTTCCGACCTGTACTCCACCGGCTGCCTGCTGTACGAGCTGCTGACCGTCCGGCCGCCCTTCGTGGGCGACTCCCCGGTCGCGGTCGCCTACCAGCACGTACGGGAGGAACCGCAGGCGCCGAGCGTCTTCGACCCCGAGATCACGCCCGAGATGGACGCGATCGTGCTGAAGGCGCTGGTCAAGGACCCCGACTACCGGTACCAGTCGGCCGATGAGATGCGCGCCGACATCGAGGCCTGCCTCGACGGCCAGCCCGTCGCGGCGACCGCCGCCCTGGGCGCGGTCGGCTACGGCGGCTACCCGGACGACCAGCCGACGACGGCACTGCGCCCGGACGCCGGCGCCGGGGCGGCGACCTCGATGATGCCGCCCATGAACCCGGACGACGGCGGCTACGGCTACGACGAACGCCAGAGCCGCCGGCGCCCGCCGAAGAAGAACAACACCTCGACGATATTGCTGGTCGTGGCAGGTGTCCTCGTCCTCATCGGCGCGATCCTGATCGGCCGCTGGGCCATCAGCGGCAACGGCGGCGTGGGGAATGGCACCGTCCCGACCCCGAATTTCATCGGCGAGACCAAGGACGACGCGCAGAAACTCGCCGTCAACGGCGATGTGAAGCTCGCCTTCGTAGAGAAGCCCTGCGAGGACCAGAGCAAGGGCAAGATCTGCGACCAGGACCCCGCCGCGGGCACCAAGGTCGAGAAGGACTTCACCGTCAACCTGGTGGTCTCCACCGGGGCGCCCAAGGTCGCGGTGCCGAGCGTCGTGGGCGACAGCCTCCAGGACGCCAAGGCCGAGCTGGAAGGTGACAAGTACGAGTTCGTCGTGGAGGTCAAGGAGGAGGTGAACGCCGAGGCACCCGGCACCGTCCTCAAGCAGGACCCGGGTCTCGGCGAGGAGGTGGAGAAGGGCACCACCATCACCCTCACCATCGCCAAGGCGGAAGCCAAGTCCACCGTCCCGGACGTCATCAACAAGACGTGTGACGAGGCCAAGGCCCAGATGACGGCCAACGAACTCGTGGGCAACTGCACCGAGGAAGAGACCGACGACCCGAACCTGGTCGGCAGGGTCATCCGCACCACGCCGGCGGCGAACACGCAGGTCGACAAGAACTCCCAGGTGCAGATCGTGATCGGCAAGGCCAAGGCGAACGAGCAGGTCGCGGTCCCGAACATCAACGGCCAGAGCCTCAAGGACGCCCAGCGGATGATCCAGGAGGCCGGGCTGAAGGTCGGCAACGTCGCCGGCTCGCAGAATCCCAACTCGCGCGTCTTCGGCTCCAACCCGCCGCAGGGCACCCAGGTCCAGAAGGGCTCGGAGGTCGGCCTGTTCACCGCGGACCAGGGTGGCAACGGCGGCAACGGCGGAGGCGACGGCGGCATCTTCGGCGGCCTCACCGGCGGCTAGGGCGACTGCCCCGTAGAACCCGCACGACAAGAGCCCCGGCACCCTCTTCCGGAGGGGGCCGGGGCTTCTTCATCGCGGGCCACAGCTCGTTGATCGGTTGGGGGGGAAGGACCGCTCCGCCGACCCCGGTCAGCGCAGCTCCTCCGGCGGGGTCCGGTCGCTGTCGACCTTCTCCGTGCGGACCAGCTCGCCCCAGACGATGTAGCGGTACGTGCTCGTGTACACCGGCGTGCAGGTGGTCAGCGTGATGTAGTGGCCGGCCTTCTTCCTGCCGGACTCCTTCGGGATCTTCGAGAGGACGTCGACGTTGTACTTCGACGTCTCGGGAAGGATCGCGAAGGTCTTGTAGACGTACCACTTGTCCTTCGTCTCGAAGACGATCGGGTCGCCCTTCTCGATCTTGTGGATGCCGTGGAACTTCGCACCGTGCCCGTCCCGGTGGGCCGCCAGGGAGAAGTTGCCCTCCTTGCCGGACGTCGGCAGGGCCGCCTTCACGGGGTCCGTGTAGTAGCCGGCGACGCCGTCGTTGAGGACCTTCATCGACGTGCCCTTCTCGACGAGGATCTCGTCACCGCTCATCGCGGGCACGTGCAGGAAGCCGATGCCGTCCTTGGTGTCGAAGGAGACGGGGCCGTCGCCGTCGGACCCCTTGGCCCAGTTGTCCCGCACCTCGTCGGCCTGTTTGGCCGCCGTACGGTCCGCGACGACGTTCGTCCACCACAGCGAGTAGGCGACGAACAGGGCGAGCACCAGGCCCGCGGTGATGAGGAGTTCCCCGAAGAAGCTGACCACCATCGCCACCGGCCCCAGACGGCGTCGCGCCGGAGGCGGTGAGGACGCGGGCGTGTCGGTGTGATCTTCGGTGTCGTCGGCGGTCGCTGCCACGTTTCCACTGCCCTTAACTGACGAGCGCATCCGGCTTGCCCTTGCTGCGCGGCCGTTCCTCGACCATCTTGCCCCAGACGATCAGGCGGTACTTGCTGGTGAACTCCGGCGTGCAGGTGGTCAGCGTGATGTAGCGGCCGGGCCCGGTGAAACCCGAGCCCTTGGGGACCGGCTCGAGGACACTGACGTTGCTCGGCGACGTCACCGGCAGCATCGACGCCATCTTGTAGACGAAGTACTCGTTCTGCGTCTCCACGACGATCGGGTCACCCGGCTCCAGCCGGTTGACGTACCGGAAGGGCTCGCCGTGCGTGTTGCGGTGGCCCGCGAGTCCGAAGTTGCCGGTCTTCGCGTCCGGCATCGCCGTCTTCAGCGCGCCCTCCGCGTAGTGGCCCACCATGCCCCGGTCGAGCACCCTCTTGCTGTCGATGCCCTCCGCGATCGGCACCACCACGTCCAGCTTGGGGATGTGCAGCAGCGCGAAGCCCTGACCCGGCTCGAACGCCCCCGGCTTCCGCTCGCCGCTCGCCCAGTCGTTCTGGAGGTCGCTGGCCTCCTTGCCGGCCTGCGCGTGTGCCCGCACGTTCGTCCACCACAGCTGGTACGTGACGAACAACAGCATCAGCACACCGGTGGTGATGAACACCTCGCCGATCGCCCGGCTCGCGACGACCGCCGGGCTCGCCTTGCGGGCCCGCGCCTGCCGGCGCGCCTCGACGCGGGACAGCGGCGCCCTGGACGCGCCCTCAGACGCCTGTGACGCCCCCTCGCGGCCCTCCGCCGCCCCGGTGGCCCCCGCGGCCTTGTGAGAGCCTCCACGGCGCCCGTGACGCTTCCTGGCGGCCTTCCTGCGGGCCGCCCGGCCGCCCGACACCACCGCGGCAGCCGATGCGGACGCCTCACGCGTCCCTCGCTCCGGTGGCTCGGGGACACGCAGCGCCACGGTCTCGTCGTCGACCGGCGGCAGAAACGCGGTGCTGTCGGAGGCCCCGCCGTAGGGATCGGGGTCGGGGTCGGGCGCCGCGCTGTCGTACCAGCCGTCCCCGAACGCACCCGGCTCCCCGTACGGCTGCCCGCCGTACGAGGTGCCCTGGTCGCCGGCGCCGCCGTAGGCGTCCGCGCCGGACTCACGCTCGGGGCGCAGCGCGGTCACGCCGTGGCCCTGCCCACCACCGGGGCGAGCCCCGCCGACCTCGCCACCGCGCCCTCGTCGCCGCACTCCACCAGCCAGTTGGCCAGCATCCGGTGCCCGTGCTCGGTCAGCACCGACTCGGGATGGAACTGCACGCCCTCGACCAGCAGTTCACGGTGCCTCAGCCCCATCACGATGCCGTCCGGCGTCCTGGCCGTGACCTCCAGCTCCGCCGGCACCGTGGCCGGCTCGGCGGCCAGCGAGTGGTAGCGGGTCGCCGTGAACGGGGAGGGCAGGCCCGCGAAGACCCCCTTGCCCCCGTGCTCCACCGGCGAGGTCTTGCCGTGCAGCAGCTCGGGCGCACGGTCCACGACACCCCCGTACGCCACCTGCATCGACTGCATGCCGAGGCAGACGCCGAAGACCGGCACGCCGGTGGACGCGCAGTGCCGCACCATGTCCACGCAGACGCCGGCCTCCTCGGGGGTGCCGGGGCCCGGGGACAGCAGCACCCCGTCGAAACCGTCCTGGGCATGTCCCGTGGAGACCTCGTCGTTGCGCAGGACCTCGCACTCGGCGCCCAGCTGGTACAGGTACTGGACCAGGTTGAAGACGAAGCTGTCGTAGTTGTCGACGACGAGAATGCGCGCGCTCACTGGTTGTCCACCGTCACATCGTTGAAGGGCAGCAGCGGCTCGGCCCACGGAAAGACGTACTGGAAGAGGATGTAGACCACGGCGATGATCAGCACGAGTGAGATGAGTGCCCTCACCCATCCGTTCCCCGGCAGATGCCGCCAGATCCAGCTGTACATGCCGTCCCTTCCGTCGTACCACGGCACCAGACCCACGCCGTACGCCAACAGACTAACGGCGCGACGCCTCCGGTTTCCCGGCCTCCACAGGCTCCGTGGGGGCCGGACGGGACCGGCCGCGAGTACCCACGGGTACGTGGCTCAGGGCCGATCGCCTCGATGTCCGGGCTTGTTCCACGTGAAACCAGGAACACGGTCGGTACGTGATCGCGGCGGGCTTCCCTTCACGTACGGCTCCTACTCGATGGGCTTGGCGTAGTGCAGGTCCACGGTTCCCGAGTAGCCGGGCAGCGTCACCGGCCCGTTGTCCTCGACCTTCCAGCCGAGCCCGTAGACATTGACGTACACCATGTAGTTCTGGATCGCCGGCGAGGCCGCGAGCGCCTTCTTCAGCTTCTCCGGATCCCCGACCGCCGTGATCTTGTACGGCGGTGAGTAGACGCGGCCCTGGAGGATCAGGGTGTTGCCCACGCAGCGCACGGCGCTGGTGGAGATCAGCCGCTGGTCCATGACCTTGATGCCCTCGGCGCCGCCCTGCCACATCGCGTTCACCACGGCCTGGAGGTCCTGCTGATGGATGACCAGATAGTCGGGCTGCGGCTCGGGATAGCCGGGGAGCTTGGCCGTGGCGTCCGGCGGAGCGTCGTTGAGGGTGACCGTGATCGCCTCGCCCTTGAGCTTCTGGGTACCGGCGCGCTTCTCCAGTTCGGCGAGCTTGTCGTCCTCCGCCTTGGTGCTGCCGTCGTCCCGCTCGGCGAGAGCCTCTATGTCCTTGCGCAACGCGCCGTTGGATTCGTCGAGCTCGCCGTTCTTGCGGCTGCGCTCGTGGATCAGGTCGGAGAGCTTCAGCAGCGAGTCGTCCGTGCGGATGTTGGTGCCCTTGGCCGTGTCGAAGCTGGTGAAGAAGATGAGTCCCGCGAGAGCGAACACACCCGCGGTGAGGATCCGCACGGGCCGGAGACGGCGTCGGCGGGCAGGACTGGATCTCATCCCGGGGAAGTCGGCAGAATTGCTCAACGTACCCTTATCTCCTTCGGCGCCGCGGAAGCACTACGCTAACGGACGCCCGGGGGAGCACTCAGAGTCCCCTTGTACGCTGCCCCGAGCCCGACCCAGTTCCCTGCGCGGCCACGCAGCGCATCGACAGGAGAGACCCTCGTGCCGAAGTCACGTATCCGCAAGAAGGCCGACTACACGCCGCCGCCCGCGAAGCAGGCGACGGCCCTGAAGCTGACCAACCGCGCCTGGGTCGCGCCGGTGATGCTCGCTCTGTTCCTCATCGGCCTGGCCTGGATCGTGGTCTTCTACGTCACCGACGGCTCACTGCCCCTCGATGCTCTGGGGAACTGGAACATCGTGGTGGGCTTCGGGTTCATCGCCGCCGGATTCGGCGTCTCGACGCAGTGGAAGTAGCGGTCGCCGCACGGTGAGCGCTTGCTCTGCCCAGAGCTGTCCATCAGCTCTGGGCAGGGTTATCCCCTGAGTTATCCACAGCCCTTGTCCACATGGGGAAAACAAACAACGATCTGTGGATAACCCTTCGAAGGTTGACGCCGGTGTGACAGAAGCACCGGCAACCGAAAGCCTGTTCACCCCCCTCCTGACCTGCACAAACGCAGACCAGTCACCGAGGGCACAGATGTTTGCGCACAGGGTGCACAAGATCCGCCACACGCTGTGGACAAACTCAGCGCTCAGGTGAGCTGCGCCGTCCTCAGCAGGGTCATCAGGACGACCAGAGCCAGCACGAGCGCACACGTGCCGTACTGCACGAGTGCCCGTCGTTCACGCGGTGCGTGGACCATGGCGTACCCGATCACGACACCGGCGACGAGCCCTCCGATGTGGGCCTGCCAGGCGATGTTGCTCCAGCCGAAGGTGAAGATCAGGTTGATCACGAGCAGGGCGATGATCGGCCGCATGTCGTAGCGGAGTCGGCGCATCAGTACGGCGGTCGCGCCGAACAGTCCGAAGATGGCGCCGGACGCGCCGAGCGAGGCCGTGGTCCCCGAGGCCAGCAGATAGGTCAGCGCGCTGCCCGCCAGACCCGAGATCAGGTAGAGGGT
Organism: Streptomyces griseoloalbus; assembly: GCA_014650015.1. Lineage (GTDB taxonomy): Bacteria > Actinomycetota > Actinomycetes > Streptomycetales > Streptomycetaceae > Streptomyces > Streptomyces griseoloalbus. The sequence continues at coordinate 44,105 of BMUD01000007.1, read as the reverse complement.
GAGATAGCGGGCGCGGCCGAGGGCCTGTTCCAGTGGTCCGCCGAGCCACCACAGGCTGAGCATGTTGAAGCCGATGTGCCAGATTTCCTCGTGCGTGAACATCGAGGTGACCAGGCGGTACCACTCGCCCTCGGCCACTCCCTCGGTCGGCAGGAACGGCTTCGGCGGCCACTCACCGATGAGGTAGAGGTCGCGCAGCAGTGACGGCCGGATGTGCACGGCGATGAACACCGCGATGTTGATCCCGAGGAGGACCTTGGTCAGCAGGCGGGGGTCGGCTGCGATGGTGCCGCCGGCGATCGTGCGGGGCATGGCGGCGTCGGGCGCGTGTCCCGTGCCCGTGCCGCCGCTGACGCACTCCGGACACTGGAAACCGACCGAGGCGTTGACCATGCACTCGGGGCAGATCGGACGCTCGCACCGGGTGCAGCGGATCCCGGTCTCACGGTCCGGGTGGCGATAGCAGACCGGGACGCTCCGGGCGTCTTGCGGGCTGCCGGCTGCCTGGTCGTCCATGGGATCCCCTAGGTCGTGTGGAAAAGCCCCGCCCCGCCCATCCTTACGGATGAGCGGGGCGTTTGGTTCCCTCCGAGGGCCTTGGCGCTCCCGGGGACGAGGTGCTCAGCCCTCGCGAATCTCGACCGACTCGATCACCACGTCGTTCACCGGACGGTCGGTGCGCGGGTTGGTCTGCGTGGACACGATGGTGTCGATCACCTTCTGGCTGGCGGGGTCGACGACCTCACCGAAGATGGTGTGCTTGCGGTTCAGCCACGCCGTCGGGGCGACGGTGATGAAGAACTGCGAGCCGTTGGTGCCCGGGCCGGCGTTGGCCATCGCCAGCAGGTAGGGCTTGTCGAAGCGCAGGTCCGGGTGGAACTCGTCCTCGAACTGGTAGCCGGGACCCCCGGTGCCGTTGCCCAGCGGGTCACCGCCCTGGATCATGAAGCCACTGATCACCCGGTGGAAGACCGTGCCGTCGTAGAGCTTGTCCGTGGACTTCTTGCCGGTCTGCGGGTGCGTCCACTCCCGCTCGCCCTTGGCGAGCTCGACGAAGTTCTTGACCGTGACGGGCGCGTGGTTCGGGAAGAGCCGGACCTCGATGTCGCCGTGATTGGTCTTCAGGGTGGCGTTGAGCTGCTCAGCCACGATGTGCCTTCCGTTGTCTTTCCGTGATGCCCTGATCCTCGCACGGACGGGGCGTTCAGTCGCCCGGCGCCCGTTCACTGGAGGGCAACCGGGCTGTTTCGCTTGCAGAAAACGGGCCGAGTCGCTCGAAGATTGGGACGTATGGCGGCGATCCGTGGCATTGTCGACGACAAGCTCCCGTTGCCCCTGGTTCATCCGTGATTGCACCCGATATCGCCATCGATCAATTCCATCGGCACCCGTATGCCCGTCCGCGCATGCCCCATGGCGAGGCGACAGGCATGATCCGTAAAAGGGTGGAAAGTCGAAATACCGTAGGCCACCGAGGAGGAGGAACCGTGACCCGCATCGACAGCGTGCGCGCCGCGACCGGTTCGGCGAAGGACAGCGTGCTGCACGCCGCGGAAGCGGTGGCGCCCTACGCCGACACGGCCAAGGTCAGGGCCGCGCACTACGCACAGGAGGCCCGCGTACGGCTGGCGCCCAAGGTGACGCAGGCCGCCGGCCAGGCCCGCGTCCAGTACGGGGCCCATGTCCAGCCGTATCTGGAGCAGGCCCGGACGCGTGTGCCGCCGAAGGTCGACAAGGCAGCCCATCAGGCCGCCGACCTCACCCGCCAGGCCGCTCGGCAGGCGGCGGACTACTCCCGGCCGAGGATCGAGCAGGCGGTGGCCGCCGCCGGCCCCGCGAAGGAAGAGGCCGCGGCCCGCGGCGCGGCCGCACTGGCAGCGCTGCGCGGTGAGGTCTCGGCCCAACAGATCCAGAAGCTGGTCCGCAGGCAGCAACGGCGGGCGAGGGCCGGCCGTGCCGCGAAGATGGTCCTGATGCTGGGCGCCGTGGCGGGAGGTGCCTTCGCTGCCTGGAAGTGGTGGGACAAGCAGGCCAATCCGGACTGGCTGGTGGAGCCGCCCGCCGCGACGGATGTCTCGGGGTCAACCCAGCTGACGTCGGTGGACGGCAGTGACCGGTCCACGCTCGATCGCGAGGTCGAGGCCAAGGAGGCCGACGAGGAGGCCTCCCGGCGCGACGAATCACCCTGACCCGCCGGAGCACCAACGGCGCGGTGGGACAGGAGACGTGAGTGTCTCCTGTCCCACCGCGCCGTTTCACGTGAAACAGAACAGCTCCCGCCGCGTTTCCGCAGGTGGGCGCCGGACGAGTGTGACGCCCAGCCACTCAGCGGTTGAGGTCGACGGCGGACACCTCACAGCCCCCGTACGTCTTCGGATCGACCGTGGCGACGCCGTGTGAAGCCGGCAGCCGCCCTCTGTCGCTGAGGCGCCTGCCCGGCCGGCGCGTCCGTCAGTCCTCGACAGCGCGCTTCCCCGCCTCACGTGGGCGCAGCAAGACGGCTGCCATGAACGCGGTGACGACGAGGCCGGCCGACGCGATCAACGCTACGGCCGTGAAACCGCGGTCGTAGGCCTGCTGGGTGGCGTGCAGCACGGCGTCCGCGGTGTGGGACGGCAGCTGTGTCACGAGATCCTCGGCTGCGGCGAACGACTCCTCGGCGGTGGCGCGTTCGTCCGGTCCGAGGCCTGGTACCGCGGGCAGGCCGGTGCGGTAGACGGCGGTCAGCACGGTTCCGAGGACGGCCACGCCGAGGCCCGCGCCGAGTTCGAAGGACGTCTCCTGGATGGCGGCCGCTTCTCCGGAGCGCTCGGGCTGTGCGGCGCTCATGATGGAGTCGGCGCCCAGGGTCATCACGATACCGGCGCCGTATCCCGCGCCGAGCAGGGGCAAGAGGAGCATGCCGTAGTGGGCGGTGTCGCCGACGACGGCGATGGCGGCGAAAGCGGCGGCGAAGAGGGAGAGTGCTCCGGTGAGAGCCCAGCGGTTGCCCCACCGGTTCGCCGCCCAGGGCGCCGTGATCGCACCGACGGCGTTGGCGGCGGCCAGGGGCATCAACGAGAGTCCGGCGTGCAACGGTGAGTAACCGCCCACCTGTTGCAGCCACTGGGTGAGGAAGAAGAGCAGGGCGACATAGCTGCCGAAGCAGCCGATGACGCACAGGGTGGCGGTGCTGAAGCGGCGTTCGCCGAAGAGGGAGAAGTCCAGCAGCGGCTCCGCGAGGCGTCGCTGACGGCGTACGAAGGCGTACAGCAGTGCGGTCCCGCCAACGGCCGTGACGAGGACGGCGGCGTTCACCCCCGCGTGCTCACCGGCCTGCTTGAGCGCGTACACCACGCCTGCCAAGCCGGCGACGGACAGCACCACGCCGACCAGGTCCCAGCGACGCGGGACGGGGTTCCTCGACTCCGGGATGACGCGGGCGCCGACGGCCAGGATGACGAGGATCACGGGAACGTTGACCAGGAAGACGGCGCCCCAGCCCCACCTCTCGGTGACCAGCCCGCCGACCAGCGGCCCGATCGTCGCTCCCACGCTGTGCGCGGAGGTCCACACACCGATGGCGAAGGCCCGCTCGCGGTCGTCCGTGAACACGACCCTGATGATCGCCACCGTGGAGGCCATGATCATCGCCGCGCCCGCGCCGAGTGCTGCGCGTGAGGCGATGAGTTGCGCGGTCGACGTCGAGAAGGCGCACGCGGCGGAGGCGAGGCCGAAGGTGAAGAAGCCGCTCAGCACCATGCGACGCCGACCGATGCGGTCCCCCAGCGTGCCGCAGGTGACGAGCAGGGCGGCGAGCGCCAGCGAGTACACATCGACGATCCAGAGCAACTGCGCGGCGCTGGGCTGGAGGTCCCGGTTCATGCTCGGTACGGCGACGTGCAGCACAGTGAGGTCGATACCGCAGAGCAACAGGCTGCCCGACACCACGGCCAGAACCAGCCACCGCTGCCCCGTCGAGTCCTCGGATGGTCTCTGTGGTGCCTTCTTCGATGCGCGCTCCGGTACCGACGCCTCCCTGCTCACCATGAGCTCAGTCCAGTACGTACCGACGCGGGCGACAAGTACGGTCTTTCATGTCCCCTAGTACCGCTCCGTATACCCATGGAGGTCAGCTGTGCGTTCCAGCGTCGAAGACGCGCCGGATTACTGCGCGATCGAGTTCGCCATGGAGGTTCTCGGGGGCCGTTGGAAACTGGCCATCCTCAAGCAGCTGGTGTCGGGGACACACCGCTTCGGCGAACTGAAGCGCACGATTCCGGCCATCACCCAGCGCATGCTGACCCGTCAGCTGAGGGAACTGGAGGCCGATGGCCTGGTGAGGCGGACCGTGTACCGGGAGGTTCCGCCGCGGGTCGAGTACACGCTGACCGACGTCGGGCACAGCCTGGACTCCCTCACGGAACAGTTGGACACATGGGGTCGCTGGTACCGCGAGACGGTGCGCCGTGAGGACCCGCTGTCCGGCCCCCGCCCGACTGCGTGAGCAGGACGAAGCCCACGTCACCGCGTCGTGCGGATCTCGTCGTACACGAGGCACGGGCCGCGTGGCCCGGACCGGACTCGGCGGGTCTGCCGATGTGCCGTCGCCGCAGTCGGAGGTATCGGCCTGTGGGGCAGCTCCCTCTCGGCGGGCGTAGGGGGCACCAAGGACCCCGAAATACCGCCCGCCCTTCCCCCGTGCTGCGCACACGCGCGGACCACGTACGCGCGACAACGCCCTCTGAACCACGTTTCCGCAGTTCAGAGGGCGTTTACCGGTGGAGCCTAGGGGAGTCGAACCCCTGACATCTGCCATGCAAAATCACCTACCCCGCAGGGTGAGTGATTCCGAGTGGTTCCGGGTCGCTCCGAGTGCAGGTCAACTGAGGTGAGTCGGTTCTCAGCGAGCCGTGCCGAGTGGTTCCGAGCGTTTCCGTGGGGTCGTTGTGGATTGGATGTGGATTCCGGCCCCGTGAGCGGTCACGAAACGGCCCGCAGGTGCCGGCCACCGCTGCCGCCCATGGCCTCACGGAAGTTGGCCACCGCCTCGTCGCTGCGGTGCGTGTAGAGCCACGTGACCCGGCCGCCCCGCTCCTGCCCGAGGATGTACTGGACGTCCGCCTCCGGCATGCCGGCCTCGTGCAGCCGGGAGGCGAGCGCGTGCCGGTAGTCGTGCATTCGCGGCCACCACTCCTTCCGCCCCGTCTCCGGGCTCCGCACCATGCGGGCGATCCCTGCGGCCTTGATTGCGGGAATCCACAGGCGGCGGAAGTTCCGGCCACGCAGGACCCCGGTCAGCTGTACGGCGCCGTCCTGGGCCCTCCGAGTCTCTCCGGCAAGCGGCCCCCGGAAGAGGAGTTCCTCGGGGTGGAGGCCGTCCTCCACGTCCGTCTCAGCCGCGGACGGGTCCAGCCGGTCCAGCATGACCAGAAGCGCCTCCTTCGCCTTCGGCGTGAGCGGTACCGTTCGGACACCGGCCGACGTCTTCGGCAGACCCTGCCGCACGGGGGTGCCCCGGTCGTCGATGACAATTTCCCTCACCTCGACCGTGTCGGCCTCCAGGTCGACGTACCGCCGGCGCAGGCCGGTGTACTCGCCCCACCGCATCCCGGTCTCCTGGGCGAAATCCACGAGCGGCCGATACCAGATGGGCAGTTGCTCACGCACCAGCTCGTACTGTTCCAGCGTCGGCGGCCGAAGGTCTTCCGGGTGCTTCACCGGCGGGCTGGTCGTCTTGGTGACGTTGTCCGCCGGGTTGAACTGGATGCGCTGGTCCCGTACGGCGTCCCGGAGCAGCATCCGCAGCAGCTCCAGGACTTTCGTCTGCGTCGCGTGCCCCTTGACCTCCTGGGCGAGCCACGCCTGAATCTCCAGGTAGGTGAGGGAGTTGAGCTTGCGCTTCCCCCACTTCGGCTCGATGTGGACGCGCCACGAGGAGAGTTTCCGGTTCCGGGTGGTGGGCCGGGTCGGCTCGTTGGCCGGCCACCACTGCTCCCACCACGCGGTGAGGGTGATCTCGCCGCGCTTGGGGTCGAGGTAGGTACCCTGCCGGACGGATCCGCGGACCTCGTCCAGGAAGGCGTCAGCCTCCTTCTTGCGGGGGAAGTTCTTCGCCTTCTGCTGGCCGTTGGCGTCCCGGTAGCGGGCCTGCCAGCTTCCTTGGCAGTCCCGCCGGCGCTTGCGGTCGCCGTGCTGCTCGGGCGGGTACGCCTCCATGCACAGCTGGCACCCGCACGACTTCGAGCGCATCTGGCGGGGGTTGTTCATGGCCCTACGCGGCATGCCGCCCCCTCGCCTTCGGGGCCTGCGTCTTACGCGCCAAGGTCCATCACCTCGTTCTGTCGCTGCTGGCTGGGTGCGGGGAGGGCGATGCTCTCTCCGCACCAGCAGCGTGCCCCAAAGTCGGGCTGCTGTACGTCCATTGCGTGCAGGACGGCCCGTATCGCGTGAAGGGTGAAAAGAACTGTGGCGCCGAGATTGGCCGGGATGAGGATCAGATTCCTGGCGGCGTCCCACGGGTCGTTGATCTCGCAGCGCGGCGCGTACTGGACCCGAATGCACATGGGCACACTCCCCGATCACGGTTACAGGTGTGGCGTGGTGTGGCTGACGGGGGAGGACGTCAAGCGCGTTACTGACCGTACCTGTGAGTGGTCAAATTTGCGACCACTTGGTGGCGGAAACCGCATGCATCCTGACAGGGGGTCACTGAGCCGTTTAACGGAGACCCTTGAGACGCCGCGATGGTTGTACGCGGATCGCGAGTGGATCGTCAGGGCTGGCGGTCGTTGGTGTCCGCCACGGCGCTGGCCTGGATCAACAGCATTTCCTGCTGCTCCTCGGTGAGCCGGTCGAACACTTCGAGGACGGCCGTCCGCTTGTCAGGGGAAAGCGGGGCGGGCGCCCTCTTCCCGACCGACGCGAACAGCCGCTCCTCGCCGAACCGGGGGAACTCGCGGGCGAGTGCCCGCAGGGCGGCCGGCCGAGGGCTGGCCTTGCCGTGGGCCCAGTTGTTGACCGTGGAGACGTGGGCGCCGATGCGCCGTGCCACCTCGCTGTCGCTGACGCCGTAGTGGTCTTTCAGCGCGGCGAGGATCTGCGCGAAGGTCTCCCCTTCGGCAGGCGTGGCAGGCTCGGGTGTCGTCACACGCGTAAGGGTGCCCTGACCTTCTACTTTTCGCAAGTAAAAGTAGAAGCTTGGCGCAAAACTTAGCGGCGCGCGACCCCCTTGTCACGCGCCGTTGTGCGCGGCGTATGCCACCGCCATGGGCCGTCCGCCCGAATGCCCCGGCTCCGGCGAATGAAACCCCCCTGCGCTCGGCACCACTCGGCACCACTCGGAACGCCTAGTTGACTGCCTTCGATTTCGAGAGTAGAAATATCGAAGCACCCCAACCGGGGCGCGAACCAGCCAAGGCACGAGGTCCCCATGCCCAAACTGCACCGGAAGCGCGACGGCAAGCCCCTCAGAGATGCCATGGAGCGGGCCGGACTCTCGGGCCCGGAGCTCGCCGAGGCGACGAAGGAAGTCGACCCCACCGGCAAGGGCGTCAGCCCCGCCACCGTGGGCCGCATAACGGGGCAGGGCGAGACCGCACGCGACCGCTGCGAGTGGACAACGGCCTGGCTCGTCGCCGAGGCGCTGCACCGGAGGACGAACGCACCCCTCCAGGACCTCTTTGCCATGCCCGAATCTTCGATTTCGAGAATCGAAAGGTCAACCCCTGATGCCGACGAAGAGTGACCGCCGCGTCCCCCTCCCGGCCGGCCTGCTCCCCCTCCTGACCCAGCCCGAGCTGGAGACCTACTACCAGGTCTCGGACTGGACCGTCCTGCGGTGGATCGAGGACGGAATGCCGGTGGAGCGGCTCAGGACGACCGGCCAGAAGAAGGAAGTCCGCCGCTTCGACCTGACCGCCGTGAAGGCGTGGATGGCCGAGCAGGACCAGATGGCCGCCGCCTCCTGACCCACCCCTAGATGCGCCGAAGGGCCGCCCGACTTCCCGGCCTGGCGACCCCCGACTCGGCGCCCCTACAACCAGAGAAAGAGAGGCCACCGATGGCCACATTGTTGCAGAGGAGCAGCGGGGTTCTTCCGCTGCATGAGTCGCCGCAGGCGCGGCCGACGACTGTCCCGGGCGTGTTCCGGGCGGCGGCTCGGCTGATCGCGTCGAACGGCCTGTACAAGGGCGACTTCGTCCCGGACGCGTTCGACCGGGAGATGTGCATCCCGCACTTCCTGCGGCCCATGAGCATCGTGGCGGCGCTGAAGTGCGCGACGACGGGTGACCCGCACCGGACGTCGCTGATCGCGGATCAGGCGATCGGCACGTTGGCGCTGCGGTTGGAGGTCGACGGGGAGGGGCCGCTGTTCGGCGGGATCTTCGACCTGGAGGCGCACGTCGACGCGTGGGGTGACGTGGAGTCGCGCACGACGGAGTCGGCGGTCGCGGTGTTGGAGGCGGCTGCGGACGCGTGCGAGGTGTCGGCATGAGTACCCGGGACGTGATCGGGAGTGCGTTGCGCGGCTACTTCGCCGACAGCTCCGACCCGAAGGGCCTGGTGGAGAGGCTGCTCGCGAAGTACGACGCGGAGGGGACGGCCCGGCTGCGGTTGGCGCTGGCTTCGGCGAAGCGCGGCCGGCGAAAGCTGCGGGCCCGCGTCGCCGAGCTGGAGGCCCGGCTCGCCGAGTACGAGCGGCCGGTCGATGAGGACCCCATCGCCTACGCCCTCACCGGCCAGGCGGACGCCGAGCGCCCGGTGTCCGTCGGTGAGAAGTACTGGAGCGTTGATCGCCCGGGCGCCTGGGTGACCGTGACCCGCGTCTGGCAGAAGGCCGGCGACGACGAGCCCGGCGTCGCGTTCGACAAGCGCGAGCGGGACGGGCGGGGTGCGCCGGTGACGACGTTCAGTGCGCTGCGGCTGTCGTTGTTCCGGAAGTTGTACCGGCTCGACACGACCGGTCCGGTGTCCGAGGACGGGCCCGGGATGCGTCACGCCGTCCGCACCCTCACCCCCGACGAGGACGCGCACGTCGTGGCCGACGGCAGCGACGACCCCGAGCATGTGGACGACTGCCCCGGCTGCGAGACGCAGCAGACGGGCGGTGCCCAGTGAACGCCGCGACTACCGGCGAGTGGCTGACCGCCGCCGCCATCGGCACCGCCACCCTCCCCCTCCTCTGGCTCGCCGTCCGCTACGCCGACCGGGACGTCCACCTGCCGCACCTGCCGGTGGCCCCGGCGCTCGACGCCGCCGGGCACGCCACGCAGCAGGCCCGGCTTCACCTGGCCGCGTGGCTGGTGGTCCTGGCCTGGCACCTGCGGCTGCCGCAGGGAGGCGCCCGATGAGCCCGCAGACGTACGACGCCGAGTCCGAGCCCGACGACGTGATGGACGTCGCGGACGAGGTCGCCTACGCGGACACGGGCCGCCCGTGGGCGTACCGGAGGCTGCTGCAGCAGGACGGGGGGACGTCGTGAGCGCCCGCCGTCAGATCATCGCCGCCCTGTCCGAGGACAGCCACGGCGGGATCGCCACCCTGTCCGACGTCGACCACGCCGAGCAGCTGGCCGACGCGCACCGCGCCGAGGTCCTCGCCGAGGGCGCCGCGCTGGTGGAAGACGCCGCCTGCGACGCCGACTTCACCGAGGACCCCCGTTTCATCGCCGGTCTCCGAGCCGCGGTCGCACTGCTGACCCGAGCCACCACGAACACCAGGAAGGACGGCGCCCTGTGACGACCGTCGCGCAGGCCGGGGCTCAGGCCCCGGCCGCCGGCCCGCCCCCCATTACCGAGCCCGGCATTCACGACATGACGAACGAGGAGTACCACTCCCACCGGTACGCCCTCTCCTCCAGCGGCGCACGGAAGCTGCTGCCCCCCTCCTGCCCGGCCATCTTCCGGTACGAGCAGGACAACCCGCAGCCGCCCAAGAAGGTGTGGGACATCGGCAACGCCGCCCACAAGCTCGTCCTCGGCAACGGGCCCACGCTCCGGAAGATCGAGCACGAGATGTGGACCACGAAGGCCGCGAAGGCCGACGTGGCCGACGCCCGCGCCGCTGGCGAGATCCCGCTGAAGCCCGCCGAGTACCAGCAGGTGCACGACATGGCGGACGCCCTGCGCCGCCACCCCGTCGCCTCCCTGCTGTTCGACCCCGAGCGCGGCACCCCGGAGCGGTCCCTGTTCTGGCGCGACGACCGTACGAGCGTGATGCGCCGGGCCCGCCTCGACTGGCTGCCGAACCCCCGCTCCGGGCGGCTGATCATCCCCGACTACAAGACGTGCCGCTCGGCGAACCCCGAGAAGCTCGCCAAGGACATCGAGGAGTACGGCTACCACCAGCAAGACGACTGGTACCGGTCCGCCTGCCGCGCCCTCGGCATCGCCGACGACGACGCCGCGTTCGTCTTCGTCTGCCAGGAGAAGACCGCCCCGTACGTGATCACCGTCATCGAGGTGAACGCCACCTCCCGGCGGATCGGCGCCGCCCGCAACCGGCGCGCCCTCGAAACCTTCGCGCACTGCACCGCTACCGGCCACTGGCCCGGCTACAGCGACGACGTGGTGCCCCTCTCCCTGCCCGGCTGGGCCGAGACCCGCGATTCCCTGGAGTACCTGTGAACTACCCCGCCACCACCGATCAGTTCGCCGTCCCCGCCGCCCCGGCTCCCGCGTTCGTCGGGCAGGGCACCGCGGTCGAGCAGTCCCGCGCGGTCGCCGAGGTCCAGGCCGCCGTCATCGTGGCCCGCCAGTTCCCGCGGAACGAGGCCCAGGCCGTCGCGAAGATGCGCATGGGCTTCGCTCAGCACAGCCTCGCCGTCCGCTCGTTCTTCCGCTTCCGTCGCGGCTCCTCGCAGGTGTCCGGCGAGACGATCCAGTTCGCCAAGGAGCTGGCCCGCTGCTGGACCAACCTGCACTACGGCGTTCACGAGCTGCGCCGCGACGACGCCAACGGCGAATCCGAGATGCAGGCGTGGGCGTGGGACCTGGAGACCAACGAGCGCGCCTCCACGACGTTCATCGTGCCGCACACCCGCTGGACGAAGGACAGCGGCGGCACGCGTCTGGAGGACCCGCGGGACGTCTACGAGAACAACTCGAACAACGGCGCCCGCCGCCTGCGAGAAATGATCTTCTCCGTGCTCCCGGACTGGTTCCGCGAGCAGGCGAAGGAGATCGCGACCAACACCGTCGAGCGCGGGCAGGGAGACAAGCCCCTCGCGCAGCGCATCGCCGACTGCATCGCCCACTTCGAGGGCCTCGGCGTCACGGTCGAGCAGCTGGAGGAGAACCGGTCCGGCCGCCCGTCCGGGAAGTGGACGAACCTCGACCTCGGCCAGTTGTCCATCATCTCGGAGTCGATTCGCCGCGGTGAGGTGACGATCGAGGAGGAGTTCCCGCAGAAGCGGGTCACCGTCGCTGAGATCACCCAGCAGCACGCCGAGCAGGCGCCCGCCAGCGCGCCGCAGCCCGAGCAGCAGGCGCCCGCCGCCGAGGGCACCGGGCAGTGGCCGGCCGCGCGTCAGCCGGGGACGGGGGCGACGTCGTGACGATCGCCCTCGGCGCCCTCGCGCTCCTGCTGTCGCTCAGCGGCCTCGCGCTGCTGTCCCGCTGGTACGTCACCCGTCGCACGGTCGGCGTGTACGACATCGGCTGGTGCCCCGACGAGCAGACCGAGCACCTACACCGCTACGACGCGAACGGTACCCGCACCTGCTGCGCCTGCCAGTGCACCACCCCCACGGCGGTGCCCCGATGATCGTCGACCTGTTCGCCGGCCCCCGCGGCTGGTCCGAGGGCCTGCGCCTCCTCGCCCTCACCGACATCGGTCTGGAGTGGGACACGGCCGCCTGCCGCACCGCCCACGCCGCCGGGCACCCCACCATCCAGACCGACGTGGCCGCCTACCCCACCGCGCCGTTCGCCGGCCGTGCCAAGGGCCTGATTGCCTCGCCTCCGTGCCAGGCGTGGTCGCGGGCCGGGAAGCGCGGCGGGCTGGCCGACCAGCCGCTCGTGCACCAGGCCGTCCACGATCTCGCGCACGGCCGCGACACTCGCGCCGCTCTCCTCTCGCAGTGCCGGGACAAGCGGTCGCTGCTCGCCGCCGAGCCGATGCGCTGGCTGTACGACCTGCGCCCGGAGTGGATGTGCCTGGAGGAAGTCCCGGACGTCCTCCCGCTGTTCCAGCAGATCGCCGCCGTGCTGCGCAGCTGGGGCTACAGCGTGTGGGTCGGCGTGCTGAACGCGGCCGACTACGGCGTCCCGCAGACGCGGCGCCGCGCGATCCTCATCGCCTCAGGCGTCCGGCCCGTCACCGCACCCACGCCGACACACAGCGAGCACGGAGCCGCCGGCCTGTTCGGGGACGACCTGCCGCGCTGGATAACCATGGCCGAGGCCCTGGGCTGGGGCTACACCGACCGGCCCGCGCCCACCGTCACCGGCGGCGGCACCGAAACTGGCGGTTCCGAGCCGTTCGGTAACGCCACCCGCCGGGCGATGCGCGCGGCGATGGCCAACCGCAAGCACTGGGCCTGGCGGAAGCCGGCGCCCACCGTGTCCGGGACCGTCGGCCACGTCGGCGGCAAGCAGACCGAGGGACACCTGAACCTGTCGCCCGAGGAAGGCGCCCGCCTCCAGACGTTCCGGCAGGGCTACCCGTTCCACGGCAACAAGGGCCAGGTCTCCCGCCAGATCGGCAACGCGGTGCCGTCGCGGTTCGCCGCGCACATCGTGTCCGCGGCGACCGGCATCCCGGTCCGGCAGGCCGAGACGGCGAGCGCCGCGTGACCGGCGGGGTTCCGGAGCCGTGCGACATCCCCCGCGACGACCACGACGGCCCGGTCCGCTTCTACGCCACCGGCTGGAAGTGCGACGCGCACGCCCCGTGGGCCGCGAAGGGCCTACCGGCACCGGCTCCGGGACCCCGCGCCATCTACACCTACCGCGCCGTCCAGGCCGCGGACCACAACCACAAGAACGGACAGACCTGATGAGCGACCGCCCGTACACCGACGACGACATCCGCGCCGAGGCCGCCCGCCTGCTCGCCATCGCTTCCGCCAACGCGGACGACGCGATCCGCCCGGCCGTACAGAGGAAGTGGGGTGGGAAAGCCGACTCTGAGGCCATCGACGAGGCGTGCGACCAGATCGTGACCCTGCTTGACGGCGCGGCCGACGTGTCCGAGTGGGCCGTCAGCCTCGGCGCCGACGGCCTCGAGCCCGACGGCCACACCCTGCAGCTCGGCGTGGACCCCGGCGACGGCGACCGGCCCCGCATCCGCCTGCACTTCGCCTTCCACCCGGACATGGCCGACGCCGACCGCGACCACTTCGTCATGGCTCTGTCGAAGGTCGTCCTCCGCAACCTCTGACCACCCCTGTACGGCCCCGGGGCGGGGTGCCACACAACCCCCGCCCCGGGCGACCCGCCGAAGAGAGAAGCCACACATGCCAAGCCGGTTCCAGTACGAGCGAGCGGTCCGCAGCAGCGAACTGCCGTCGCTGTCGCGTCTGCTGGCGCTCACCGTCGCCACGTGGGCCGACGTCCGGACCGGCAGGATTCCCGACCACTTGCAGCCGTCCCTGACGGCGCTGGAGGACGCGACCGGCATGGCCCGCGCCTCCGTCCGCAAGCACCTCGACACGCTGGAGGGCGGCGGCTGGCTCCAGCGCGACCGCCCGTCGGCTGCTGCCGCGCGGGTGAAGAAGGAGCGGACGCGGTACACGCTCAAGATCCCCAAGGGCCTGGCGGTGCCCGATTCAGACGGGATTGAGCTAGGGCAGCTCCTGCCCCAGCCTAGGGCAGCAGACGCCCTAGCCCCCGAAAAGCTAGGGCACGAGGCGCCCCAGGCTGGGGCAGGAGATGCCCTAGAGCTAGGGCAGCTGGTGACCGGAGCTAGGGCAGGAGCTGCCCCCAGTAGTTCCAGTAGTTCCAGTAGTTCCGTTCCGGTCCCCCCCACCGGCGCCGCCGTAGCCCTCTCCGGACGAGGAGAGGTGCAGCCCCTCATCGACGCCATGGAAGCCCGCGGCATGAGCGTCGCCTGGAGCTTCAGCGCCGCCGAGTGGATCGACCTCCGCGACGCCGTACGCCGCGCCGGCGTACCCGCCCTCATCGACCACGCCGCCCGCGCCTGGCAGGCCGCCAAGAACCAGCCCTACAGCGCCAAGTACTTCCTCCGCGGCTGGACCGGCGTCCAAGCCCCCACCGCCTACACCGGCCCCCGCCCCGTCGGCCCGCCCTCCGCCGCCGCCAACTACGTCGCCCAGATGGCCGCCATCGCCGAAGAACTCCGCCAGGGAGACACCGCATGAAGCCCGCCGAGATCCCTCAGCTCCTCGCGCAGATCGCCCTCGCCGACCCCCGCGTCCGCCGCGAAGACCCCATCGAGATGCGCGCACAGATCCAGATGTGGGCCGGCATCCTCGCCGACGTCCCCCCGGACTTCGCCCTCCACGCCGCGCAGCAGCACTACGCCACCTCCACGTGGCCGATCCTCCCCGCCGAGATCGCCACCCGCTGGCAGGCCGTCGTCCGCGACCGCATGAACCGCGACGTCGGCACCTTCGAGCCCCAGCCCGGCCTGGACCCCGACGACGTGCCCGGCTACCTCACCGCCCTCCGCGAGCAGCGGCAGGCCGTCGTCTACGGCCAGCAGCCCCCCGCCGAGGTCCGCGCCATCACGGCTGGACCCGCCGCCGCCGAAGCGGTCCGCCGCGTCGCGCAGCTCGGCGACTACCTCACCACCGAGACCCGCACCGCCCTCGCTCCCTACCGGCCCATCGCCGCCGCCCGCCTCCAAGCCGCACAGACCGGACAGCCCGACGCCCTCGCCGTCGCCTGCCCCGTCCACACCTGCCGCGCCGCACCCGGCCAACCCTGCCAACGCCCCAGCCGCCGCCACGGACGCCACCGCCTCACCGAACCCCACCCCAGCCGCACCGAGACCGCCGCCACCACCGACCCGGAAAGGACCAGCGCATGACCACCGAACTGCGCTCCATCAGCTACGGCGGCGGCGTCCAATCCACCGCCCTCCTCGTCCTCGCCGCACAAGGCCGCATCGACTTCCCGACGTTCCTGATGGCCAACGTCGGAGACGACAGCGAAAACCCGGCAACCCTCCGCTACGTCAACGAGTACGCCCGCCCCTACGCCGCCGAGCACGGCATAGAGCTGGCCGTCCTCGACCGCGTGAAGCGCGACGGGACCACCGAGACGCTCATGGGCCGTCTCACCCGCGCAGGCTCCCGCTCGCTGCCCATCCCGGTGCGCATGTCCAACGGCGCACCCGGCACCCGCAACTGCACCGCCGACTTCAAGATCAAGGTCATCGCCAAGGAACTGAAGCGGCGCGGCGCCACCGCGGCCCGCCCCGCCACGATCGGTATCGGCATCAGCCTCGACGAGATCCACCGCGCGAACAACCGCAAGATCGAACCTCACGAAGAGATCGTCTACCCGCTGCTCGACCTCGGCCTGCGCCGCACCGACTGCGCCCGCATCATCCGCGACGCCGGCCTGCCAGTGCCGCCCAAGTCCAGCTGCTTCTTCTGCCCGTTCCACCGGCCGGAGACCTGGCACGACATGCGCCGCGAGCAGCCAGCCGAGTTCGAGAAGGCGTGCCAGCTCGAAGACCTGCTGAACCGGCGGCGTGACGAGCTGGGCAAGGACCACGTCTACCTCACCCGCTTCGCCCGCCCACTGCGCGAGGCGATCCCCGACGGCGTCGACCTCTTGCCGATGTTCGACGAGGCCGACGGCGCCTGTGACAGCGGCTACTGCTTCACCTGACCAGCCCAGCCAACCGCCCCACGGGAGCACACGTGACCCCGTACGCCCGCCTCATGGCCGAACAGTGGCCCACCGGCACCTTCGGCCACGCACAGCCCCCCACACCGCCCAAGCCCCACACAGAGCCCTGGACCACCGAAGAACAAGCCCAGCACCTCGCCGACCTAACCGCCGCCCTCAACGGCTGGCACGACCCCAGCGAACAAGCCGAACACAAACGCACCCGACACCTCCGCCTCATCCCCACAACCCAGCCAGACGCCGCCTGACGGCCGCGCCATCCGGTTCCGCCCGCCCTCGCGCACAGAGACGCCACCGCACCCCTGCAAGGCCCGCACACGGCCGTACAGCCGCTTCCCTGCCGCCACCACCGAACGGAGAACCATGACCGACCACACCACCACCGCCAGCTCGGGCCGCGAAGCCGAGGCGGAGCTGTACGTCCTGCTGCGGAAGGCTGGCGAGGACCGGCACGAGGCGCAGGCCCTGATCGACCGACACCGGGACGAGGTGCTGCGTCGGGCCGAGCTGCGCCGCCTGGCCGAGGAGACACAGCCCGCCGAGACGCAGCCGGAGCACTGCGCGCACTGCGGCAAGACCATCCTCCGCGTGACCGGCACCCTCGCCGTCTGGTGGGTCCACGCCCCGGGCGGCAACACGATCTGTCACCCGGAGCAGGCAGCGAGCAGCCCCCGCGCCACGCCGACCGCCGTCGGGGCGCGGCAGGACGGGGCGCAGCCGTGACACTCACCCTCGCCGTCCTCCTCGCCCTCGCCGCCGGCGGAAGCATCGGCTACCGCATGCGACCCGCACCACGCCGAACCTGGGCATGCGCCCGCTGCGACGAAGCCGCCATCCGCGCCGAAACCGCCCGGTACAACGCCGTCCTCCTCGCCCTCGACTTCGACACCCCCGACGACCCCCGGAAGGACCAGACCCTGTGACCACGCCCGCCGAGGAGCTGCGGCGCGCCGCCTTCCTCCTCCGCAACCCCATCCGCCAGCCCGAGCTGTGCGCGGTGTCCGGCCTCGACTTCACCGAGCCGCTTTCCGAGTGGCTGGAGCACGCTGCCCACCACTACGAGTGCGGTATCCGCGCTGCCGACGAGGTGTTCCGCGACGACCCCGATGGGCGGTCCGCGTTTCTCACCACCGGCCCCGGCGCCCCGTCCCCGCACGCCCTGGCCGTGGCCCGCGCGATCAACGGGGAGGCGCAGTGAGCCCTCTGCCCCCGTCCGCTGGCGACCTCCGCCACCTCGCCCGCGCTGTCGACGCCCTGACGACGCAGCTCCGACGCCTCACCGACCAGCGCGCGACGCCCACCGCCGAACCACACACCCTGGCCGACGGCACCGAGGCAGGCTTCCGCGCCGCCCTGGCCGCCGACGACGAGGAGCAGCTGCGCACCACCCGCCGCGACACCCTCCTCGTCCTGCTGTCCCGCGCCAGCCGCGGTGTGCTCACCACCGACGAGGCCGCCCTCCTGCGGCAGCACGTCGAGACGGAGATGCGGGAGGCCGACACCGCGCGCACCCGCGCCAAGCAGGCCGAGGACCTCCTCCAGGTGGCACACGCGACGTCCAACCGGTCCGAGGCCGAACGCGCTCGGGCGCAGGCCGCCCTCGACCGCGTGCGTCGAGTCGCCGCGCTCATCGAGGCCGGCGCGCCCTGGACCGCCAGCCAGCAGGACACCGCCGCCCGCATTCGCGCCGCCCTCGACGGCACCGAGCAGCCCACGACGGAGGCGACCGAGCTGGAGACCACCACCCGCGTCTTCGCCGCCCTCCACCAGTCCGCCGAGCAGGACGTCAGCCGCGTCATCGACCTGTACGAGCGGTGGGTGAAGGCCGGCCCGCCGCCCCTCGGCACGCCCATGTCCCGCTGGTGGGACGCCCGCCTCGTCGAACTGCACGACGCGATCCTCCCGCCCGCCGAGCAGCCCACCACGGAGCCGTCATGACCGAGCCCCTCGCCCCCCAGCTGACCGAGGAGCAGCGGGAGCAGCTGCTCCGCAACGCCGCCGAAGTCCACGCCGCCATCGACCGGTTCGCCCGCGCGCTCATCCCCCAGGTGCAGGCCGCGGCGAAGGCGTTCGCCGACCTCGGCCGCCAACTCCAGGACGCAGGCCTGATCGACGCCGACGGCAAGCCCACGCGCACGGACCGGCCCGCCTGGCAGACCCCCTACCGCCCGCCCCAGCGCCGCCACTGAGCACCACGACGAAGGGGCGCGCCCTCGATCTCCCCAGACCAGGCACGCCCCACAGGCGGAATCACCGTACCGCCACGCACCACAGGAGCGCCCACGATGACCACCGCCGAACACCTCCGCACCGTCGCCCTCCGCTGGACCGACCTCCAAGACGCCCTCGCGTCGACCGGCACCAGCAGCTGGCCGCCCGCCGGCCGCATGACCGACTACCTCCGCGCCCTCGACGAGGCGGACGCCGAGCTGGCCGAGGCCGCGCGCTGGCAGGCCGCCTACACCCGGCAGTTCCTCGACCGCGACCCGCAGCAGGTTGGCGCCACACGGCCGCCGCTCCGCGTCGAGATCCTCGACACCATGCGCACCGTGGAGACCAGCCTCACCGCGACCGGGGACCAGGTGGCCGCCGTCGTCCAGCGCTCCCCCATGTCCGGTGCCCCACGGTCGTGGCCGGCCGCCGACCGCGCCCGCCGCGACAAGCTCGCGCTCGCCGATGCGGCCGACCCGCGACGCTGGCGGTACGGAGGACGCCACACCGCCCCCCACACCGCGCTGTGGCTCCTCGCCCGGGTGCGCGGCGCTGGCGGCCCGTTCCGGCCGTTGCCCGACCGCGAGGCACGCCTGATCGCCACCGTCGCCGCCGACGCCTGCACGCGCGTGGAAAACGCCCTCGACATCGCCGCGCGCACCGCCGTGATAGCCCACCCGTGCCCCGACTGCGGCGGCCGACTCCAGATGCACGGCGGGGCCGGCGCAGCCCCGGCCGCGCACTGCACCGACTGCGGCCGGACCTGGACTGGTGGGACAGTGGCGGCATGATGGCTACGGTCCTGAGCGTCCTGTCCCTGATGATCAGCGTGGCAGCGCTGGTGAACGCTCGCCGCGGCTACCTGCGGGAGAAGGCCCGCCTTGAAGCGCTGGAGGCTCGGTATCCGCATCTGGCCCGCCACCCTTCAAGGCGCGGCGGGCCGTGACGGGATGGTGCCCCTCCCGGTGATGCACGCTGACCGTACGCCGTAGGCCCGGGCATGGGGAAGCCCCCGTCTCGATCACACTGAGACGGGGGCTACGTCGTGCGCAGGCTACAGCGGGCAGACCTCGTCCACCTCGGCGAGCGCCAGGTCCAGCAGCTCCGTCGCCTCAGCGGTCGTGCCCGAAGTGAGAGCGCGCTCGGCGTCAGCGAGGAGGCGCCGGGCGGTCTCGTAGTCGGGATCGTCGCCGATCGCGTCGAGCGTCTCGGCGATCGCTTCGTTGATCCTCACGGCCGCCACTCCTCGCGGTAGCCGGGCCGGTCCGCGTACGGCAGAGCGAGCACCTTCACCGTGAAGCAGTACCCGAACCCGTACACCTCGCTCGTGTCGTGCACGGCGTGGCAGTTCTGGCAGCCGAACGGGAAGTGTGGGCCGCCGATCTCCTCGCCGTTGATAACGGTCGGCTCGATGGTGCGCGGCACGATGGGGTGGTCATTCAGCAACTGCCGCTTGGCGTCGATCTCGCGCAGCACCCGCGCCGGATCATGCGTCACGATGTGCGCCCGGTCCTCGACCAACGGGGCGGATGCCACGTGGTGGTCGTATCCCGGCGGTTGCCACTCGGACGCAGGCAGAGGCGTGGTGTGCACCCAGCCACTGACCGGGAGTTCCTCCCACGAGGCTCCACCTGCCGCCCGCGCGATCCGCTCGTCCTCGTCGAGCTGAGCACGCAACCACTCCACCAGATCAACCATCCTGCGCCTCCGCGTCCTTCTTCGCCGGCCGCTTCGTGCCACGCAGCCCCTTCGCGATCTGCTGCGCCCGCGTCGCATGCACCCCCAGCACATCGCCGATCTGCTGCCACGTCATCCCCGAGTCCTTCATCCGCTGAACCCGGGCCTGCCGCAGCTCACGCAGGCGCGCGTGATGGTCCGGCCAGGTATCGAGTACCTGCGTAACCGCCTTGGCGCACGCCTCGTCGTCCTGCATCTGCTCCAGACGCTCGATGGCCTCCAAGAGTCGACGCACCTCCTCGACCTGCTCGTCCACTGACGCTCCCTCCGTGCCGTGGAGCGCGACAACACGACTCTAGACCCTAGGGTCTTGCATCGCATAGACCCTAGGGTCTAACGTGCTGAGCCGTGGGGAGCCGCGCCGGTTCCCCTGCAACACAAGGCCCCCGGTCGGAGCTTCGACCCTGCCGACCGGGGGCTGGACCCACCCACAACCACGACGAAGGAGCGGATCCGTGCCCGAGCGTACCGACCTGCCCACCCGCCAGCCCACCCCCACGCGCCCGACCCCGCCGGCCATCGGCGAGCTTTACATCCAGGCCAGCGAGCAGCACCACCTCGCCCGCTGCGCCCCCTGCCGCGACCTGCGCGCAGCCTCCGACGCCAACGCCGCGGCGAACGCCGACTCCATGGCGCGCCGCGACCGCCGCGGCCTCGACCTCCGTATCGGTTCGGCGGTGACCGCATGAGCGAGCAGCAGACCGACCCCGCCCTCACCCCGGCCTACACGCCCTCCGAGGAGCCGGACCTCACCCCGCGCCCCAGCACCGTCATGGCCGAGCCCGCGACCCCCGCCGCATGCCAGCAGGACTACGCCGACGCTCCCGACATCCGCCGCCGCCTCGGCTGGAAGGACGGCAGCTGATGGGCTTCCTCGACCGCCTCCTCGGCAACGACCACCAGCGCGCCGCCGAGAAATACGCCGGCCGCGAGTCCGCCAGCGAGAAGGCCGCACGCAAGCGCCGCGAAAGCCACCGCCGCTCCATCGCCAAGACCGCCCGCCAGGCGGAGGCATGGGAGCAGGCCGAACGCCGCCGCACTCGCTGACCCACCAGACCGGCCGGGCCCCGTGACCATCCCCCCACGGGGCCCGGCCACCCCAGAAAGGACACCGATGGACCGCCTCCGCCGCCTCAATCCGTTCGCCGCCGTCGAGACCCTCCTCACCCTCGCCGCACTTACCCTCGTTGCCGTCACCGTCGGCGGCCAGCTCGGCCCCCTCCTCGGCCTCCACGGCACCGCCGGCCAGATCGCCGGATGGTCCATTGCCCTCGTCTACGACGCCCTCTGGATCGGCGCCCTGCGCATGTCGGAGGCCGCGATCCGGCAGCGCTCCCGCATCGGCATGGCCGTGATGCTCGGCCTGTCCCTGGTCGCGGTCGGCGTCTCCACCGGCACCCTGCTCGTCCTGGGCCACGCGCGCGTGTTCGCGTTCGTGCCCCTGGCCGCCGCCCTCTTCATGGGCCTGCGGATCTTCGCCGCCCACGTCCTCGCCGACCCGGCCACCGCCGACGCCATCGCCGCCCAGGACGCCGCCGACCGCAACGCCCGCGCCCTCGCCGCCGCCACCGCCCGCCACCTCCGTACGACCGCAGTCACCGACGTCGTCACCGAGACCGCCGGCCACCTCGGCGAGATGGCCCGGCAGATCGCCCGCGCCGAGACTCTGACGAAAGGGGAGGCCCGGATTGCCAAGGCCCGCGCGACGGCGGAGGAACGGCTCCGGAAGGCCGACAAGAAGCACGGCGAGAAGGCTGCAGCGTTCGCGGCACGCACGCTGACTCTCGCCGTCACGACCCCCGGCACACCCGCCCTGCCCACCGGCACAGGCCGTCCCGCCGCCGACCCGGCACCCGCCGCCATCACGGCCCCGGAGCCCGCCCTCGGCACGGCCGTCCCGCACCCCGTGACGGACACCGACACGCAGGCCAGCACCCCCGCCGACACCGCGACCGGCACGGCCGACACCCCGTCGGTACACCCCGTCACGCTCGCCGACCTCGCCGCCGTCGCGGGCGTGCCGACCCCCGTGCCGGGCGAGCCCCTCACCGACACGCAGCTCGACGTCGTCCTGCGGCACCTGCGCTACACCGACGACCCGCCCCGCTCCTACCGACAGGCCCGTGACGACTTCCGCAACGGCCGGTTCGTCGGCAGCGAGGAGCGCGTACGCCGCGCCTGGGCCGCCCTGCTGGCCAAGGAAGAGCCCACCCCCGCGGGCGAGTAGCCCGGCATCCGGCACCACCAGTGAGCGCCAGCACCACCCCGGTTCTGGCCCTCGCTGCGACTGCCGGAAGCAGTCCACAGGCCCGGCGAGCGACCCGGCGAGCAGCACCCGTGCAGACCCGGCGAGCAGACCCCGACCTGCCCACCCGACCCGCGAGGACGTCGCATGACCGGCCCCGACGGCCAGGAGCTGCGCACCCGCTACTACCTGCGCCGTCTCGGCGCCCGCCCTCTCGGCCACCAGGAGTCACCCGTGCCCGACCGCCCCATCACCCCGTCCCGGATCATCCCCGCCGGCGCCCCGCTCCCCGCCCGCTCCCCGGAGCCCGGCGAGGCGCCGCCCTGGCGGATGCCGCCCCCGCCGCCCCCGGCCCCGCCCGCTCCACCACCGCCGTGGCCCGGGCCCCCGCCGCCGCCCGGCCCGATCGAGGTCCGCGTCACCCTCGTGCCGCCCGTCCCGGTCCCGGAGCCCGAGCCGGAACCCGGCCTGTGGGCCCGTCTGTGGGACCGGCTCGCCACCTGGCGGATGGCCGGTGCGCTCCTCGCCGCCGTGACGCCCTGGATGGGCGGTGACAGCCCCGTCGGCGCGTGGTCGCACACCGTCCACCAGGCCCGCACCGAAGCCGGTATCGAAGCCGCCTACGTCATCGCCACCGTCGCGGTCACCGCCGCGTGGGTCCTCGACCGGCGCACCGGTCGCGCGCTGCCCCGCTTCCTCCTCGTCACCGCCTCGCTGGGCGCCTTCGGCGTCCTGCACTGGTGGGACCCGATCCTGCTGCTCACCGGAGTCGACCTGTGAACGCCACGTCCACACTCACCCTCGGCGGCCTCCTCGCCGCCCTCCTCGTCCTGGTCGCCAACCTCTACCCGTGGTGGACCGGCAACCGCGAAATGGGCCAGCTCGCCGCGTTCGGGAAAGGCTTCGGGGGCGCCGCGTGCGCCGCGGCCTGCCCCGGCGGCATCCTCGGCTGGGCCCACTCCCGCACCGGCACCGTCGCCAACGGCACCGGCGAACGAGCTGGGGCCGCGGCCACCGGCACCACCTCCGGCAGCGGGCTGACCACGGGCCAGCTCACCGGGCTCGGGGCTACCGGCGCCGTCGTCGCGGTCCTCGCGGTGTTCCTCGTCGTCCTCTCGTACAAAGCCGCAGGCAAGAAGGACAAGAAGCGCATCGTGGGTGGGGCATTCGTCGGGTCCGTGCTGCTGCTCACCGCGGGCGTGGCCGGCGCGCTCGCCTGGCTGCCCGCCGCCCTCAACGCTGCGGGTGACGGTGTGGTCGCAGCAGTGCAGGGAGCGGGGATCCTGTGAGCCGCCTCGCCCGCCCCGCCGACCGGATCGCCACCGGCTCCAGCGCCCTCGTCCGCCGCATCGGCGCGCGGGCGGCGGCCTGGTGCGCGCGGGGCCGCCGCGACGATCTCACTGGCTGGCGCGCCGCCCTCGGCATCCTGGTGCGGCTCGCGCTGCTCCTCTTCGGTGCGTACATGTTCGCCCGGATCGTGCGCGCCCTGCCCGCCCTGATGTGGCTCCTCACCACCGCGTGGACGGCCGCCGCCTGGCGGGCCGGACGCCTCGCCGTCGAGGAGCCGACCGAAGGGCCCGGTGAGACCCCCGCGGAGCAGCCGGCCGACACCCCGCGCCCCGACGTCCGCGAGGCCACCCTGGAGTGGATCTGGCGGCAGATCGGGGACCGGCAGGGAGTCCACCTCCGAGACCTCCTCGCACACGCCCAGGCGCACGGCATGTTCGAGGGCCTGGAGGTGGCCGAGTTCCGGGCTCATCTAGAGCGGTGGGACATCCCCGTCCGGGCCCGCGTCCGAGTGCGCGGTCTGGGGGTCACCGTGGGCGTCCACCGGGACGACCTGGAGAGCCTCGTGAGCCCCTCTCCTGCCGCTGTCGCCCAGGACGCCGCGTAACCCCGACTACATCTGTTCTGACCTGCGGAACTACACCCCAACTACGGGCCGAACTACGGCCTGACTACAGCCCCGGAGCGGCTGTCCGGCCGCCCCGGTTCCGCCCCATACCGAAGGAGATCCCCATGGGATTCATGAAGGACCGCGCCAAGGAAGTCCGGCAGGCCATGGACGACGGCGACGTCGACCGGGCCGCCGAACTCACCGTCCACGCCCTCCTGGAGGGCCCCACCACCCGGGCTGAGCTCCTCGCCGAACTGCCCGACGACGACAGCAAGTAGCCCGTCCACTGACCCCGGGGCGGCCCGCGCCTGCCAGCTACCGGCCGCCCCGGCCCCATCCCGATCACGAGACAGGAGTGCCCATCATGGCCTTCCGCCGATCCATCCCCCAAGCCGAGCTGCGCGCCGCGATGACCGAGGAGCAGCTGCAGAAGGACGCCACCCACTACCAGGAGAAGCGCGGCGGCTACTTCCCGCCGACGCAGGCGCAGCGCATGAACGAGGAGACCGAGGCGCAGCGGAAGCGCGCACGCCAGTAGCTCCCGCTGTCAGACCCGCGTCGTACCGTCGATGCTCTGGGCCCCACCGCGAAGTTCCCCCGGCGGTGGGGCCCAGCCACACCCACGAACCTCAACCGCGCTTGACGTTCCAGCCGATCATGCCGCATCCTGGCCCCACGTCCGGCGTGCCCGGACACGATCGCGACACACGGCCCCCGCACCCACCCGCGGGGGCCGTCCGCATTCCCCCAGACTCCCGCGCAGGGCCAACCCTTCGCTCACGACGTGCGGGTTGCTGCTGGCGCTCGCCCTGCGCGGGCCACCCTCTTGGAGGCCCTCATGGCCAGCAAGAAGCGCGGCATCACCTCCGGACGAGTCGACGCCTACGAGGCCCTCAGAGCACAGGGCATGAGCAAGAAGAAAGCCGCGAAGATCGCCAACGCGGGCAAGACGAAGGCCGGCCGCAGCCGCATGGCGAAGAAGGCAGCGCGCACCCGCCGCAGGAAGTAGCCGGCAGGAGGTGACCCCGTGGCCGTCAACAAGGACAAACGCCCGGTCACCGACGAGGACCGCGAAGCCGTCCGCCGCCTCGCCGCGCAAGGCCTCGGCCGCAACGCCATCGCCCGGGAACTGAAGCGCTCCCCGCGCACAATCAGCACCATCGCCGACGAGTTGGACCCGCCCGTCACGTTCGACCGCACCATGACCGCCGTCGCCACGCAGGCCCGCGTCATCGACGCCAAGGCGCGCCGTGCCGCCCTCATGGAGCGGTACTACGAACAGGCGCACAAGCACCTCGACCGCCTCGACCGCGAAGAGCACAACATCACGGAGGTGAGCATCGGCAAGGTGGTCCGCTACCGCGCCGACGACCTCCCCACCCAGGACGTCCGGAACTTGATCCAGGCGTCCACCGTGGCCGCGAACCAGGCCCTGAAGCTCGAAGCGCTCGACTCCAGCAACGGCGTAGACGACGCGAAGAGCATGCTGGGGCAGCTGGCCGCCGGCCTCACTGCGGCGTACACCGCCATGAACGAGGGGGCGGGTGATGCTCCGTGACGTCCCGCTGCCCCTGTCGCCGAAGCAGATCCGCAGCATCGTGGAGGCACAGCACGCCCCCATAGGGCTCTGGTCCGGCGCGGTGTCCTCTGGGAAAACCATCGCCAGCTTGCTGGCGTTCCTGATCGCGCTCGTGGCCGCGCCGGATCACGGCCTGGTCGTCGTCGTGGGCCGCAGCTTGAACACGATCGAGCGGAACCTGATCGACCCGTTGCAGTCGAAGCACCTCTTCGGGCCGCTCGCTGGGCACGTCCACCACACGACCGGAGCGACCACCGCGACGATCCTGGGCCGTACCGTCCACCTCGTCGGCGCGTCCGACGCCCGCGCCGAAGGCCGCATCCGCGGTGCGACGATCGCGCTCGCCTACGTCGACGAGGCGACGCTCCTGCCACACGCGTTCTGGATGATGCTGCTGTCCCGGCTCCGCGTCGGCTCACAGTCCCGGCTGCTCGCCACGACCAACCCGGACGGGCCGTTCCACTGGCTCCGCAAGGAGTTCATCCTCCGCGGCGCCGAGGTGGGCCTGACGAACTGGCACTTCACCCTCGACGACAACCCCTCCTTGGACCCGGGGTTCGTCGCGCGGCTGAAGGCGCAGTACACCGGCCTGTGGTACCGGCGGTTCATCCTCGGCGAGTGGTGCCTGGCGCAGGGCAGCGTCTACGACATGTTCGACGAGACCCGCCACGTGGTGGATCTCCTGCCGTACATGCGCCGCTGGACCGCAGTCGGCATCGACTACGGCACCGTCAACCCCTTCGCCGCAGTACTAATCGGGCACGGCGAGGACAACCGGCTCTACGCCGTGTCGGAGTACCGGCACGACTCCGCGACGGCGCTGCGGCAGCTCACGGATGCGGAGTACAGCCGCAACGTCCGCGAGTGGCTGGCCGGCGTCCGGCGGCCGGGCGAGCACGGCGCAGCGCGCGGCGTCCGCCCTGAGTGGATCTTCGTGGACCCGTCCGCCGCATCGTTCATGAACCAGCTGTGGACGGAGCGGGTGCCGAACATCGCGCCGGCCGTCAACGACGTGTTGGACGGAATCCGGTCCGTCGGCGTCGCCCTCGGATCCGGACTCCTGCGGATCCATCGATCCTGCACGGGTCTGCTCGGCGAACTACCGGGCTACGCGTGGGACGAGAAGGCCGCCGAGCGCGGCGAGGACAAGCCGCTGAAGATGGACGACCACTCTGCGGACGCCCTGCGCTACGCACTTCACTCCACCGCGCACGAGTGGCGCGGCCTCATCGACTACCAGGAGGCTGCCTGATGCCCATGACTGTGAGGCTTCCGGTGTTCATGCGGGTCGGGGAGAAGGGCGAGGAGCAGCTGATCGGGCACGCCACCGTCGACCTGTCGACCGAGGCCATGGAAACCGACTTCGGCCGGGCCGACGACCACGTGCCAGACATGCTCGAGCGTGCCGTGGACGACGCCACAGAGCAGGAGGACACGCCCGATGCCCCTGCCTGAGAACGGCGTGCCGTGGCCGCCCCCGGAGATGGCCGGGCCCCTCGCGTCCATGGCCGTGGATGACGCCTGGTACTCCGGGGACCGGGACCGGATCCGCCGCATCTACCAGCCCAAGAGTGCCGAGATCACGGAGACCGGCAGGTTCCTGCGGTTCTGGGAGCGACCGAAGCGACTCGACGCCCCGGACCACTCACTTCACATCCCACTGCCCGGAGACATCGCCACCACCTCGGCCGATCTGCTGTTCTCCGAGCCGCCGACGCTCACCACGGAGACCTCAGCGACCCAGGAACGGCTGGAGGAGCTGGCCGAAGCGGGCGGGCTCGCGAACACGCTGCTGGAGGCCGCCGAGGTCGCCGCCGCGCTGCGCGGTGCGTACCTGCGCGTCACCTGGAACGCCGACCTGGCCCAGCGGGCGCTCCTCACTGTGCACCACGCCGACACGGCCGTCCCCGAGTGGTCCAGCGGCATCCTGACCGCGGTCACGTTCTGGCGGGAGGTCGCCGCCGACGGCGTCCGCGTACTGCGGCACCTGGAGCGGCACGAGTCCGGCCGCATCCTGCACGCCCTGTACGAGGGCACGACGACCAACCTGGGCCGGGCGGTGCCGCTCACCGAGGACCCGGCCACCGCGGATCTCGTCGATTCCCTCACCCCGGGCGGCGACGGACAGACCATCGTGACGGGCATCAACCGTCTGACGGCCGGCTACGTGCGGAACATGGGGCCGGACCGGCAGGACCGCCGCTCCCCGCTCGGCCGCTCCGACTACCAGGGCGTACACCACCTGTTCCACGCCCTGGACGAGGTCTGGACGTCGTGGCTGCGGGACATCCGGCTCGCGAAGGCCCGGCTGATCGTCCCGTCCGGCTACCTCAACAGCGCTGGGCCCGGCCTCGGCGCGACGTTCGACCTGGATCAGGAGGTCGTGGCCGCGATCAATGCGCCCCCGACGTCCGGCGAGTCGATCACCCAAAACCAGTTCCTGATCAGGGTGGACGAGCACCAGCGGACCGCAGAGGCGATCGTTCGGCAGGCGGTGAAGCTGGCCGGGTACTCAGCGCAGTCGTTCGGCATGGACGGGGACGCCGCGGTCACCGCGACCGAGGTGGTCGCCCGCGAGCGGAAGTCGATGATCACGCGGGACAAGAAGGCCCGATACTGGGGCCCGGTCCTCGCCGACATGCTCGAAGTCCAGTTGATGATGGATCGACAGCTCGGTTTCTCGCGCATCGAACCGGAGCGCCCGAAGATCGAATTCGGGGACTCCGTGAGCGAGGACCCCAAGAGCACGGCGGAGACCCTCGCGCTGCTCACGCAGGCGGAGGCCATCAGCACCGAGGCGAAGGTGCGGATGCGCTCCCCGGATCTTGACGACACCGCGGTTCGCAAGGAGACGGAACGGATCCTGAAGGAGACCGGGAAGCTCGTCAACGACCCCACCGAGACCGGAGCCGAGGGCGAGGGGGTGCCGAATGCCGGTGTCCCCAGCGATGGCGGAGAACCTCGCGCATGAGGTAGCCCAGCTCTACCAGGATGCCGAGGCCGCGCTCTTGGAGAAGCTGGCCGCGGCGCTCGCAGCCGACATCGAGTCGCCCCGGTGGGCTGAGCTGAAGCTCGCCGCCATCGGCAACCTGCGCGAGGCCGTGGAGACCGTGGCCCAGGCGCTCCAGCAGGACACCGACGGGGCCGTGCGGCGCGCGCTGGTGGAGGCATACAACCGGGGCCGTCAGGCCGCCGTTGCGGAGCTGGGCGCGCTGGACATCGGCCGGGAGCTGGCCGCCCGCGACGCCCTGCCGAATGCCCCCGCCGTGGACCGGCTCGCCGCATCCCTGGCGGAGGACACCCGGCCCGTGTACGCGCGGATCACCCGGGTCGTGGTCGACGTCTACCGGTCGATCACCTCCCGCGTATCCGCGTCCACCCTCCTGGGTGGGCTCACCCGCCGACAGGCGTCACAACGAGCCCTGGACCAGTTCGCGAACCGCGGGATCACCGGCTTTGTCGACAAGGCCGGCCGCTCCTGGGACATGGCTTCGTACGCGGAGATGGCCGTCCGGTCCGTCACCGCCCGCGCCGCCATCGAGGGGCACGTCGATGCGCTCGCCGAGATCGGCGTAGGCCTGGTCATCGTGTCGAACGCACCGCTGGAGTGCGAGGTGTGCCGGCCGTGGGAGGGCGAGACGCTCACCCTGTCCGGGCAGTCCGGGCCGCACACGGTACAGGCGGAACACCTGACAGAAACGACCGGGCGCCTACGGCGGCGGCCCCGGATCGTTCCCGTACACGTCGCCGGCAGTCTCCTGGAGGCCCGGGCCGCCGGGCTCTTCCACCCCAACTGTCGACATTCCCTCTCGGCGTACCTGCCCGGGGTGACGACCAGGCCACCCGACCACTCCACCCCAGGAACTACCTACGAGGACACGCAGCGGCAACGCGAGATCGAGCGGCACATCCGGCGGTGGAAGCGCCGACAGGCCGCCGCCATGGACGACGCTGCGCGCCGGACTGCCGGGGCGAAGGTCCGCGAGTGGCAGAAGGCGCAGCGCGAGCACGTTGCCGCGCACGAACACCTACGCCGCAAGCCAGCACGCGAGCAGATCGGCGCCGCTCGCTAACCGCTGCCGAGGAGGCTGACGATGGGTAAGGCGTTCGTCGCGAAGCTCGCCCGGGAGGGCGCGCGGGATCCGGAAGCGCTCGCCGCGTGGATCGGCAGGAAGAAGCACGGCAAGGCGTTCGCGAAGCTGGCCGCGAAGGGGCGGAAGGACAAGAGCAAGAGGCCCGCCGAGCCGCCCGAGGTGCGCGGCGCTCGGGCCCGGGTCCAGGCGGCTGAAAAGCGCGCTGCGGCGGCCCGTGAGAGCGCCGACCGGGCGAACCAGTCCGCATCTGACGCCTACGGCCGGTTCGCGGGCGGACAGAAGATCCTGACTGGGCACTACTCCGAGCGCTCCGCGCTGCGCGACCGGTCCCGCGCGGACTCGCGGACGCGCCGCGCCATCGCTGCCACGGAGACGGCGAAGCGGGCAGAGGCAGAGGTGCGGACGGCGCAGGCAGAGGCACAGGGCGCGGAGATGCGCGCCGCGCGGTCCCGCCCGTGGGGCAAGGGCGATTTCCAGGCCGGGGACATCGTCCAGATTGGCCGGGCGGGGCGGCCGGGCGAGTCGTATCAGGTGGTGCGGGCGAACGCGAAGTCGGTCACGGTGAGCCGCGGGCACGCGGGCATGGACAACAAGTCCATCCCCTACGACAAGGTTCTTTCCCGTACCCGCGACGGCGAGACGAGCAGCGACCCGGGAGCCGACCGACCCGCCACCGGTACGCCGGATCCTGCGAAGGGCCAGCAGAGCGACGGCGAGCAGCGCGCGGCAGCCGGGTTCACGGCGGAGGAAGAACGGACGCTGGAGGCCACCAAGGCCCAGACGGCCAAGATGAACATGGGCCAGCTTCAGGCGTTCGAGGAGGCCTACCGTCCGGGCAGCAGCACCAGCACCGGCCGCACCCGGGCGGACGACCTGCGACACGAAGCGGTTCGACGAGAGATCGAGCGTCGGCACGCAGCGGTCCAGAAGGGCATGGACGAGGTCCGAAAGCTGAACCGGGGAGCCCATCAGGGCTCTTTCATGATGGGACAGCGGCCCGAGGGCGTTGAGGGCATGCGCTTGCGTCGCATGAGTGACGAGAACGTGAACCGGAACCTTCAGCTCGTGCTGGCCCTGACGAGGGCCGTGGAAGAGAACGGCACCCCGATGAGCAGGCCGGACAAGAGCCTGCTTTACGACGTGGCGAGCGCCCTACGGCGTGAGAACCGCCGACGCAACCTGCCTCCGGTCCGCTGACCGAGTTCACCACATCAAGGCCCGCCTGGCGCGGGCCCCTTCGTTGCCCCGGGAGGGCACAGCATGCACAAGAAGACCCTTGCCCGTGTGCGCCTGGACGGTGCCGGATGGGCGCACCCCTACGGTCACGGCCCTTTCTCCCCCGTCGTCTACGCCGACGGAGGGGACGGCGGCGGATCCGGATCCGGCAGCGGCGCGGCCGGTGACGGCGGATCCGAATTGTCCGGGGCGCCCGGTGACCAGGGCGGACAGCAGCCTGGACAGACCGGATCGCAGGCCGGATCGGACCCGTGGGCGAACTTCTCGTGGGACGGCAAGGTCGACTCCCTGCCCGAGCCGGTCGCGAAGGTCATCCGGGACGCCCGCGAGGAGGCCGGCAAGTCCCGCACGGTGGCGAAGGCCAACGCTGCTGAGGAGGCGCGTCAGGAGCTGCTCGCCACGATCAGCAAGGCGGTCGGGCTGGACGCCGAGAAGCCCCCGACCCCGGAGGAACTGACCCGTCAGCTCACCCAGTCGCAGACGTCGCTCACCGCGGCGCAGGAGCAGGCCGCGTCCGCGGCGATCGAGCTGCACGTCTACAAGACGGCGCTGCGGCTCGGCGCGGATGCGGACGCCCTCCTCGACTCCCGCAAGTTCTGCGACAAGATCGACAGCATCGACGTCTCGAAACCCGAGGCGTTCAACAAGGAGGTCGAGGCCGCCATCACGGAGGCCCTCGACGCGAACCCGAAGCTCCGCACGGGCCTGGCGCCGCGGCGGGGCGGGGGCGACTTCACCGGCGGGCCCGGAACCCAGCGCCGCCCCACCTCACTGCACGACGCCATCGCCGCCAAGCTCGGCGGCTGACCCTAGGAGCACCACATGCCCGTCACCCTTGCGGAGGCGAAGAACAACGCGACGGACGACGTCGATGTGCAGGTCATCGACGAGTTCGCCAAGTCGTCGGACATCCTCAACCGGATGACGTTCGACGACGTCGTCTCGCCCACCGGCGGCGACACCCTGACGTACGGATACCGGCGCCTCATCACGCAGGTCAGCGCCGACTTCCGCGCGATCAACTCCGAGTACACGCCCACCGAGGTCACCACGCAGCGGTACACCGTGGACCTCAAGCCGCTCGGTGGCGCCTTCCAGGTGGACCGTGTGGTCGCCCGGATCGGTGCGGCGGCATCCGGCGCGGTCGCCCTGAACATGTCCCAGAAGATCAAGGCCGCCCGCGCGAAGTTCGCGGACGCCGTGATCAACGGGGACACCGCCGTCGACAGCAACGGCTTCGACGGCCTCAGCAAGATCCTCACCGGCACATCCACCGAGTACCTGCCCCTCTCCAACGGCGAGAGCACCGGCTACGTCGACTGGACGGCCATCGGCGACAAGGCCACCGCGATGGCCGCACTGCGCCACGTGGACGACTGGCTCGCGTCCCTGGACGAGACCCCGGATGTCATCTACGGCAACCGCAAGACCCTCAGCCTCTTCAAGGCGCTGGCCATGTGGACGGACCAGTACGACAAGACGCAGGACGCGTTCGGCCGCGAGATCATGCGCTACAACGGCGTCTCCCTGGTCGACCTGAAGACCAAGGCCGGCAGCAACACGGACGTCATCCCGCTGGTGACGCGCGACCCCGACGCGGGCGGTGCCGGCGGCAACATCACCGGTCTCGGTGACCTGTACGCCGTCCGCTACGGCCTCGACGGATTCCACGGCGTCTCCGTCGTCGGGGACCTCGTGCAGACGTGGCTGCCCGACTTCGAGCGCGCGGGCGCCGTGAAGACCGGCGAGGTCGAGATGGGC
The DNA here is from genome assembly GCA_014650015.1 of Streptomyces griseoloalbus. GTDB lineage: Bacteria > Actinomycetota > Actinomycetes > Streptomycetales > Streptomycetaceae > Streptomyces > Streptomyces griseoloalbus. Next base: position 11,542 of record BMUD01000007.1, on the reverse strand, counting down.
CCCCTGGCCGTCGTGCTGAAGGCGACGAAGGCCGCGGGCGTGTTCCGGAACATCAAGAGCGCCTGACAGGAGGCCTGACCATGGCACGCATCGAAAGCCCCAACCGCAGTTTCACCGGCACCGGCCCGGGCGGCGTCCACTTCGAGGACGGCGTGGCGGAGACCGACGACCCGGCGGTCATCTCGTACTGCCAGGGCGCCGGTTACACGGTGGACGGCGAGACGTACACCGACACCCCGCCCGCCGCGCGCACGGTGGACGTACCCGACCCGCGGTTCGTGCAGGACGTGCCGGACACGGCGCCGCTGCGGGACGCGGCGGTCGACCCGCAGCCGGGTGACGTTCCGCCGTCGAACGCCGGCCTGGCCAACCCGCACGGGCCGCTCGTCGTGGCTCCGGGCATCGGGGCGCCGCCGGTGGTGGAGAACCCCGACGGTGACGGTCTGGTGGCCGCGACGGAGGTCCGGCAGGAGCCGCCCGCCCGCTCCGCGTCGAAGGCGACGTGGGTGGACTACGCGGTCTCGCAGGGCATGCCCCGGGAGGACGCCGAGGCTGCCACCCGCGACCAGCTGGCCGAGCAGTACAGCCGGAAGGAGAACGGCTGATGCCGAAGTACGAACGCCGCGGCGACGACCACGAGGTGGCCGAGACCGTGATCACGGTGGAGGGATCCCCGCGGGACCAGCAGCTCGCCGCCTCGAAGGAGTGGAAGCGCGTGGAGGACAGCGAGCAGCAGACGGCGTCCGCCGCAGAGCCGACGCCGCAGGCGACCGCTAAGGCGAAGCCGCCCGTGAAGGAGGCGTGACGGATGGCCCGCGTCTTCGCCACGGTGGAGGAGTACGAGGCGTACACCGGGACGACGGCCCCGGCGAACGCTGCTCGGCTGCTGGCGCGGGCCTCTCGTCTGGTGTCTGCGGCCACGAAGGCGGCCCTGTACGACACGGACGCGTCCGGCTACCCGTCCGACCCAGATGTCCTGGAGGCGTTCCGGGACGCGACGTGCGCGCAGGTGGAGGTGTGGGCGACGCGGGACGCGGCAGCGTCCATTGACGCCTCCGACCCGGCCGCGTCGCCGTGGACGTCGATCTCCGCCGGTGGCCTGTCGTTCTCGCGGCAGTCCGCGCCGGTGGCGACCGCCGACGACACCGTCCTCACCCCGGAGGCCGCCGAGATCCTCGCGGAGCTGAGCCTGGAACAGGTGGTGTGGACGTGAGCGGCTACGCCTTCCCCGGCTTCCTGAAACGGCACGAGGTGACCGTGGAGGCGTACCTCGGGTCATCGGCCTACGGGAAGCAGTACGGCCCGGAGGAGGTCGTGAAGGGCCTGCTGGAGCGACGTGTCCGCGTCGTTCGGGACCAGAACGGCAACGAGGTCACCAGCACCGCCACGTTCCGCACCGGCCTTGATGCAGTCGACGCCTTTCCGCCGGAGTCCCGGGTTACCTTGCCCGACGGCCGGACGACAACGGTCATCGGTGCGGAACCGATCGACGGCGGCGGGCTGCCAACCCCTGATCACCTCGAAGTGCAGATGGAGTGAGGGGGCGGCAGTGGCGCAGTACACGCGGTTCAGGTTCGACGGCCGCCGGCAATGGACGTCCCGCGGGCGCAGGCTCGCTGAGGAGGGGCTCCAGCGGGGCCTGGAGCACGTCCTCGGCGAGGCCCGCAGAATTGTGCCGTTGGAGGAGGGCACGCTGGAGCGGTCCGGCCGGGTGGTGCGGGACGGCATGAACGGCGCGATCACGTTCGACACGGTGTATGCGGTCCGGCAGCACGAGGAACTGACCTGGAAGCACCTCCCGGGGCGTCAGGCCAAGTACCTGGAAACGCCCATGAACAGCGAACGGGACGTCGTCCTGCGGCTGATGCAGGTGTCGCTGCGGAGGTGGCTGCGTGGCTGATCTACTCGACGGCATCGCCCAGCACCTGGAGGCGCGCGGCCTGCTGTCCTACGACCCCGACGGCATCACCGGGAACGCCTTCATCGAGACGATGCCCAGCCGCCCTGACGAGGCGGTCGCGCTGACCCTGTACGGCGGCCCCGAATCCGACTCGAAGCTCGGGTGGGACGAGGTGTCGCTTCAGGTCCGTACTCGCGGGGGGACGGACCCGCGGCCCTCCCGCGCGACGTGCGCGGCGATCCGGGACGAGCTGCACGGTCTCGGCCCGGTTACCCTGCCGGACGGCACCTTCCTACAGCTGGCCGTGGCGATCCAGGCCGCGCCCTCGTACATGGGGCAGGACTCGACCGGCCGTCACGAGCACGTGTGCAACTTCCGGCTGAACGTGCGCAACGTCAGCACACACCGCGTGTAGTCCCCCCCTCTCTCACCTCGCCCGGCGCCGCGCGCGTACGGGCTCTCACCCATGCCCGAAGGAGGGCCCCATGGCACAGCACAACGCCCGCGACTGTGTATTCGAGATCGAGTCCGAGACTCCGGCAACGTGGCTGGAGATCGGCGACATCAACACCTTCTCCAAGAGTCACGAGGAGGAGACCGCCGACACCACCACCTTCGCGTCCCAGGGTCAGGCCGAGTCGCAGAAAATGCAGATCGGCAAGGAGCTGGAGTTGGAAGGGATCCGCAACTCCACCGACCCCGGACAGCAGCGTGTCGAGGCCGCTTCCGAGCTGCTGGGGAACGCGTCCCTGATCAAGATCAGGTTTCATTACGACGGTGACACCGAGTGGATCGTGTGGAACGCCCGCGTCAACCTCGGTGACCAGGGCGGCGGGAACAACGACAAGGTCTCGTGGAGCGCGACGTTCACCCGTTCCGGCGCGGAGACCAAGGAGGCCATCGTCGTATGAGCCCTGCACGCAAGCCCCAGGCGGGGCACGAGACGTGGGATGCGTTCTGGGCCGAGGTGTCCGGGGGCCGTACGGAGGTCATCCGTGGCATTGAGGTGCGCGTCCCGACCGACGTCCCCATGGTCATGGAGCAGCGCATCGAGGAGCTGCGCGACTCCGAGGAGAAGGAGGATCTGGCCGAGCTGCTCGCGCTGCTCTTCGGCCAGGACGTTCTTGACCAGTGGATGGCCAACGGCATGGGGATGCTGGAGCTCCAGACCGTGATGGCGTGGGCGATGGCGCAGGCCGGTGGTCGTGACCTCACCTTCGCGGAGGCGCTGGAGGTGGTGCGGTCCGGTGGCGGCGAGGGAAAACCGCTGGGCCCGAAGGGGCCGAACCGGGCGGCGAGGCGGGCAACTGGCGCACCCGCGAAGCGGTCCGCCGCTGGTGGTGGGCGGTCGAAGCGGACTACCGCCGGGAGTACCGGCTCGGTCCGCAGGACATCGCGCGCCTGACCCGCCGCGCCTTCTACAACCTGTTGTCCGGGCTGTCCCCGGAGTCGGTGTGGCGGCAGGTCTCGAAGGACTTCGTCACCGTAATCGACGACCCGGAGCAGATTCGGGCCGCCCTGCACCGCTGATCCACAACTGAACAGCCCGATGGGGGGTGCACCGTATGGCCCTCACGATCGGCGAACTCGTGGGCTTCATCCGGGCCGACGACGAGGGGTTCGTACGCGGCCTCAGCAATGCGCAGCTGCGGATGCGCGGACTCCAGCGCGACACCGAGGGACGCCTGCGGGACCTGCGCGGCCGGTTCATCACCGAGGGCGAGGCGGCCGGGCGGGGGCTCGGGGACGGGATCCGCGCGCACGCGGAGGCCGCCGCGCCGGCGGTGAAGAAGGTGGGCCTGGCGCTGGCCGCTGTCGGGGTGGGGATCCCGGCGGTGACGGCGGCTGGGGCAGCCCTTGGCGGGCTGGCTGCGGGTGCGGCTGCGGCCGGGATCGCCGTCAAGGCCTTCACGCTGGCGGCACAGCCGCAGCTGGACGCGGTCGCCGAGTCGTCGGCGGCGGCGGAGAAGGCGGAGAAGGCGCACGAGACGGCCACGCGGAAGAAGGCCGCCGCTCAGGCCCTCGCTGCGAAGGGCGGCGACGAGTACAAGGCGGCTCTGCGTGAGGCGGCCTCGGCGACGAAGGCCGCGAAGGATGCGGACGCGGCGTACGAGCAGCAGTTGGCGGGGCTGCCCGCTCCGACCCGCGAGTACGCGATGGCGCTCCAGGGGCTGAAGACGGATCACCAGGCGTGGTCCGACAGCCTCGCGGGCACGACGATGCCCGTCTTCACCAAGGGCATTCAGGTCCTGCGGGACCTCCTGCCGACCCTGACGCCGTTCGTGAAGGGGGCCGCGGAGGCGTTTGGCGGGTTCCTGGACGAGGTTTCGGCCGGGGTGAAGAGCGCCGGGTTCAAGGAGTGGGCTGCGGACATGTCCGCGGCTGCCGGGCCCGCGTTGGCAAACTTCCTTGAGATCATCAAGAACCTGGCGATCGGCTTCGGCGGCCTCCTGCAAGCCTTCCTGCCCGCTTCGGACGGCGTGACGGGCGGCCTCGTCGACATGACGGCGGCGTTCGCTGACTGGGGCGCCAGCCTCAAGGACAGCGAAGGCTTCGCACAGTTCCTGGACCTGGCCCGGGAGGGCGGGCAGACCCTCGGCACCCTCGCGGGCGCGGCGATGGAGCTGCTCGTGGCTCTGTCGCCGCTGATCGGGGTCACGGCGCAGGTCGCGCTGCTGCTCGCCGAGCTGATCAACAAGATCCCGCCTGACGTGCTGCTGGGGATCGCTGCCGGCTTCACGGCCATCAAGCTCGCGGTCATGGCGTACGGGACGTACACGCGGATCGTGGCGGCGGCGACGCGGGCGTGGGCGGCTGCTCAGGCCCTGTGGTCGGCGATCACGATGGCGAGCCCGATCGGCCTGATCATCGCCCTGATTGTGGGCCTGATCGCCGTGGTGGTGATCGCCTACCAGAAGTCGGAGACGTTCCGGACCGTCGTACAGGCCGTGTGGGCGGCCGTACGGTCGGCGATCGGCACGGCCGTCGACTGGATCATGGACAAGGTCCAGTGGTTCAATCGGCTCCCCTTCATGATTGGCCGCTGGTTCGGTCAGGCGAAGGACTGGGCCATCCAGAAGTGGAACGAACTCGTCGCGTGGGTGCGCGGGGTCCCTGGGCGGGTGTCGTCAGCCCTGTCCGGGCTCGCGGGCACACTGCGCGGGCGGGCATCGGAGGCAGGCCGTGCGCTGGTCTCCGCGATTCGGGGCAAGCTGTCCGAGGCGGTTCAGTGGGTGCGCGGCCTGCCGGGCCGGGCCCGTAGTGCCCTGGGCAACTTGGGCGGGCTCCTGCGGGGCGCCGGTCAGGCACTGATCAGGGGTTTCATTAACGGCATCAAGTCGATGATCGGCTCGGTGCGGGATGCGGCGTCTTCGGCGGTCAGTGCCGCACGGAACTTCTTCCCCTTCAGCCCCGCGAAGGAGGGCCCGTTCAGCGGCAGCGGCTACACCACGCACTCCGGCCGGGCGCTGATCCAGGGGTTCCAGCGCGGTATCACCGACCAGTTGCCGAAGCTGCGCGCCCAGATGGGCGGCGTGATGGGTGGTCTGCCGCCGCTGGCGCTGCCCGGTCACGCGCGGGCAGGCGTGAGCGCGCTGCCCGGTGCTGCCATGGCGGGTGCGCTGCCGCAGGAGCGGCGCATCGTCCTGGAGGTCCAGAACGGGGCCGGCGGCCGGGTCGAGGCCCTGCTGACGCACATCATCCGGGAGACCGTCGCGGTCAAGGGCGGCGGCGACGTACAGGCCGCATTCGGCAGGAAGCGGTAAGGGGGAAACGGTGGCATTCGACGTGCGCGGGGAGCTGGCCATCGGCGGAACGTGGGTGGACGCCACCGGCGAGTTGCTGAAGCGGCAGGCGCTCGTTCACAGGCGCGGACGGCAGGACCAGGCGTCGCGTGTGGACCCGTCCAGTCTCCAGCCGCTGCTGAACAACACGACCGGCCAGTTCAGCCCGGACAACCCGATGGGCCCCTACTACGGCCAGTTCGGCCGCAACACGCCCTTCCGGCTGTCCGTCAAGGCGGGAACGCCGGCGCTGGAACTGGACGGCACTGCGGCGAACAACGCCTCCACCCCAGACACTGCGGCCCTCGACATCACCGGAGACCTGGACATCAGGTGGGAGGGCGAAGCCGACTGGTACGCCTCGGGTGCGCAGATGCTCATCGGCAAGTGGGGCGCGGCCGGGAACCGCTCCTACAACATGCGGCTGCAGGACGGCACGCTCACCCTGCACGTGTCGAGTAACGGTATGACCGGCCCCATGGCCAGCATCAACCTGCCCGCCCTGCCGCGCCGTGCCGCGCTGCGCGCCACCGTCGACATCGACAACGGGGCGGGCGGTGCCACGTTCCGTGTGTACTGGGCCGATTCCCTGGACGGGCCCTGGTCCACGGCCGGCGACGGCATCACCGTCGCCGGAACGTGGGCGGTGTTCGCCGGCACCGCGCCCCTGATGATCGCCCCCGAGCAGATCGACGCGTCCGTCACCCGTCGCGCGGTGACCGGGCGCTGCTACCGGGCCGAGGTCCGCAACGGCATCGACGGCCCCGTGGTCGCCAACCCTGACTTCCGCGGCCTGGCCGACGGCACCAGGTCGTTCGTCGACAGTGCGGGCCGCCCCTGGACGGTGAACGGCACCGCAGCCGTCACGAACCGGCGCACGCGCTTGATGCACGAGCTGGCCGCTTACCCGGCGCGGTGGCACCCGTCCGGCGCGCACGCGTGGGTGGAGGCCACCACGGCCGGGGTGCTGCGCCGCCTGCGCCGAGGGGGCTCGGCGTTGCAGTCGACGCTGCGCCGCCGTATCCCGTCCGGGGGGCCGTTGGCGTACTGGCCCATGGAGGACGGGGCGTCCGCCACGCGGGCGGCCTCAGCCCTCGATGGGGGGTCGCCTCTGAAGGTGGCCGGGTTGCAGTTCCAGACCGACAGCTCTCTGCCCAGCTCCGAGCCTCTCCCCGTGCTCAGCGACGCGGCGTCGCTGAGTGGGAGTGTTCCGGGCGCTGTGGCTGGCGGCTGGCACGTGGAGATGGTGTACAAGCTCGACAGGTTGCCGACGACCGAGCAGACCCTGTTGTCCGTGCAGCTCAGCCCGGGCACGGGCGGCGTCCGCCAGGTCCGGGCGCGCGTGTCCGCGACCGCCATCAAGGTGGAGGCGCTGGACGGAGACGATGCCGTGGTCGCGTGGTTCCAGCACACCGGTGCCGGGCTCGGCGACTTCACCGGAGCGTGGAACCGCTTGCAGATTTTCTCCTCGGTCAGTGGGTCGCAGGCGCGCGTGAACCTCGCCTGGCGGGACGTCATCACCGGCACGTGGTGGTACGTCTTCGCTCCCTGGACCGGCACACCAGGCCGGGTCACTGGCGTCCGCGGCTCGTGGGGCGCGGACTTCCAGGGTATGGCCATCGGCCACCTCGCGGCGTTCGACGTCGGCGGCACCACCGCCCCAGCGCCCGGCGTCACCATCTACGAAGGCTCCGACGAGGCTTTCGCGGGAGAGACCGCGGGCGAGCGCATGCAGCGCCTGGCCGAGGAGGAGGCGTACCCCGTCACCGTGCACGGCCGCGTCTCGGGCATGGAGCAGGTCGGGCCGCAACTGCCGAGTCCCATTCTGGATTTGCTGGAGGAGGCGGCGGACGCCGACGGCGGCATCCTGTATGAGGACCGGGAGCGGCTTTCCCTGCGCTATCGGGGCCGCGGCACGATGTACAACCAGCCGCCGGCGCTGGTGCTGGACTACACCCAGCCGGGCCTGGCGCCGCCGCTGGAGCCGACGGGCGATGATGACGCCACCGAGAACGACGTCACGGTGACCCGTACCAACGGGTCCAGCGGGCGGGCGGTCCTCGAGGAGGGCCCGCTGTCGGTGCAGGCCCCGCCGGACGGTGTGGGCCCGTACCCGTCGCAGGTGACGCTGAATTTGTACGAGGACAGCCAGGCGGAGCCACAGGCGTATTGGCGGCTGCATCACGGCACCTATGAGGGCCGCCGGTATCCGCAGGTGCGGGTGATGGTGCATACGGCTCCCCCGGAGCTGTTGGACCAGATTCTCGCGGTGGACATCGGCGACAAGATGGTCATCCGGAACCCGCCGTTGTGGGTGGCGCCCGGGGACATCGAGCTGATCGTTCAGGGCTACGAGGAGACGTTCGCCTCTCCGTACCAGTGGGACATCGTGTTCAACTGCACGCCCGGTTCTCTGTGGAATGTGGGCGTGGTGGAGGATCCGGTGTACGGGCGCGTCGACACCGACGGCAGCGAGCTGGCTGCGGCTGTGGACGCCGATGACCAGCTGCTGCCTGTGCGCGTCACGGACGGCCCGGCGTGGATCGCCGCCCAGCCGGTCCTGAACGCGAACCCGGATTTCGCCGTCGACCTGACCGGCTGGGCCGGGTTCGGAGCGACGATCGAGCGCGTGGAGGCTGCGGGGGACGCGCCGTTCACCGGCGGGTGGGTGATGCGGCTGACACCGGACGGCGTCAGCGAGTTCCCGAACGCGGGCAGCGAGCAGATTCCGGTCACGGTCGGCGCGACGTATGTGGTGTCCGGCTGGCTGCGGTGCGCGCGGGCCCGGTCGGTGGCGCTGAACGTCAACTGGTTCGACGCGGTGGGCTACCTGGCGACCACCGCCAACGACCAGCCCGTGAAGGCGAACACCTGGACGTGGTTTGAGATGACCGCGACCGCTCCGGCCGGGGCGGTGACTGCCAACGTGGCGCCGACCGTGGCCGACTTCCCGCCCGCTACCGATGTGCTGTGGGCGCACCGGCTGACGATCCGGGCGGCAGGCGGCTCCCCGTCGGACTTTCCGTTCGACGTGACTGTGGGCGGGGAGGTCGCCACGGTCACAGCCGTGACCGACGCTGCCAGCGACGTGTTCGGCCGGACCGTGGCCAGCGGCTGGGGAGCAGCCGACACCGGGCAGGCCTGGGCGACGAGCGGCGGCGCGGCCTCCGACTTCAGCGTGAGCGGCGGGTACGGCCGGATGTCCCTCGGCTCCCTGAACGTCTCCCGGTACGCACTCCTGCCTCAGCCGGGCGCCGACTTCGACCATGCCGTGTCGATCGCTACGGACGCGCTGATGAGCGGCGGCAGCGCCTATCCCGCGCTCGCTGCCCGCTACCAGGACGGCGACAACGTGTATCTGGCCCGGCTCCAGTTCTCTGCTGCGGGGGCGGTCATCCTGTCGGTCCGGAAGCGGGTCGCCAGTGCTGAGACGCAGCTGGGCACCTACACCACGGGCCTTACCCACGCGGCCGGCACGTTCGTGCGGGTGCGGTTCCAGGGGGAAGGGACGACGCTGCGGGTGAAGGCGTGGCTGGCGACGGCGGCCGAGCCCAGCGCGTGGCAGATCAGCGTGACGGACACCAGCCTGACCGCGGCCGGGCAGATCGGTATCCGGTCGATCCTCTCGCCCGACGTGACCAACGTGCTGCCCGTGGTCGTCCTGGTCGACAACTACGCCATCACGTCCCCGCAGACCATGCACGTCGTGCGCTCCGTCAACGGCGTCGTGAAGGCACACAGCGCCGGCGCGGATGTGCGGCTGGCCCACCCGACCCGACTCGCCCTGTAGGAGGACCCGTGGCGTATGAGCCGTGGCGGCCAGGAATGATCATCACCGCGAACCGGCTGCTGTCCATCTCCCCGACCTGGCAGGACTGGACTCCGGTGTGGACCACATCCACGGGCGTGAACACGCCCAGCTTCGGGGATGCGTCGGTCACCGCACGGTGGGCGCAAGCCGCGCGAACCGTGTGGTTCCGGCTGGAGATCGGTTTCGGGGCGGCGACCAACTTCGGCGGTGGTGGGAGCGCCGACAACTGGCGTTTCAGCCTGCCGGTTACCGCGGCTGCCACTCAGCTGATCGCAGGCCATGCGGAGGCGCAGGACAGTGCCACCGGCGGCACCCCGTCGTCGGTCCGTGTTCCGCTGCGTGCTCGTCTGACGAGCACCGGGACGCTGGAGCTGGAGACGACCGGCGGGTCGACGGGTTTCGCTGGCGGTTACGCCGCAACGTCTGTCGGTCTGATTGACGCGGTCACCCCGTGGACGTGGGCCAGTGGTGATGCGATTCGCGTCTCTGGCCAGTACGAGGCCGCCGTTTGACCCCCTTCCACCCCTCCGCCCCGCGCCGCCCGGCCGGGGCCTTTCTCATACCTGGAGGCCCCATGGCCTGGTATCCCGGCGCCACCCGCATGGAGCTGCAGCCGGAGTCGGACGCCCAGGCGGCGATCCGGCCCACGCAGTTCATCGTCCACTCGGTGGTTGCACCGTGGGACGAGAAGCGGATCTACGCCTACTGGCGCGACAGCACCAACCTCGAGTCGCACTTCGGCCTCGACTACGACGGGTCGATCGGCCAGTACATCGGCACCGAGACCCGCGCGGACGCCAACGCCGGCGCGAACCGACGGCCCGACGGCACTGGCGCGGTGTCCATCGAGACCGCGTCCAACACGTCGGCGACGGACGCGTGGACGTCGGAGCAGATCGAGCAGTTGGTCCGGCTCGGCGTGTGGCTCCACGAGCGGCACGACATCCCGTTGCGGATCTGCCGCAGCCACTCCGACCCCGGGTTCGGCTACCACAGCCAGTTCCGGGAGTGGTCGACCAGCGGCACGGCGTGCCCCGGCAAGGCCCGCATCCGCCAGTTCCGGGAGGTGGTGTTCCCCGGGATCGTCGCCCGCGCCAAGGGCACCAACACACCGGCACCGGCCCCGACAGCCCCGAAGGAGACCGGCATGAAGCTCACCGACCAGGTGCCCCTGCCCGACTGGGTGCCCGAGACCTGGCCCGAGGACAAGGGCCTGTCGGACAAGAAGATCGCCGCCAGCGTGGCGCTCGGCTCCGGCTACGGCCACGTCCGCCGCGCCCGCGAGAACACCGAAGAGCTCCTCCGCCAGGTGGAGGCGCTCCGCACCGAGGTCGCGCAGCTGCGCGCGGCCGTCACGAAGGGAGCCTGACCATGTCCCAACTGCATCTGCCCGGCGCCGAGACCGTCGTGAAGACCGGACGCACCTACGCGGTCGACCTGATCGAGCGGATCGTCTGGACGTTCCTCGGCGCGGCTGGCGCGGTCGCCCTCGCCGCGGGCCCGGCAGACATGCTCAGCGTGTCCTTCTGGGAGGGTGTCGGCACTGCCGGACTGGCCGCCGTCGTGACCCTGGTCAAGGGCATCGCGGCCCGCCTGATCGGCCCGAAGAACAGCGCTTCGACCGCGCCGAGCGTCTGATGCGTGCGGCGGCCCGGCGGCACACCCGACGACTGGGCCGCCGCGGGCCGTTCCTCGTCTTTATGGGCGTCGGCAAGGTGTGCTTCGGCGCCAGCTTCATCTTCGACCCGCCCTCGTCGGCAGGTCTTGGACTGCTGGTCCACTTCGCCCCGCTGCGCTGCTGGGCGTGGGTGTGGATCATCTGCGGCAGCATCACCTTCTGCTGCGCCTGGGTACGCTTCGGCCGGGACGGCTGGGGGTTCGTCGCTGCGAGCATTCCGCCGGCGCTCTGGGCGTTCGCCTACAGCTGGGCGGGCCTGGTCGACGGCTACACCCGTGGCCTGTGGCTCTGGGCCTGGTACATCACATCGCACTGTGGGGTGATCTGGTGCGCATCACGAGTCCCGCCTGATACCGGATCACCCGGGGACC
>BMUD01000006.1:71838-367202 GCA_014650015.1 Streptomyces griseoloalbus | reverse complement strand
CGCGCTCCAAGCCTTCGACATCACCTTCGACGGCCGGCTCACCGCCGGACGCCGCTGAACAAAACCGACCGAGTTCCACCGTTCGCTACACAGACCCGTTTGGGGTGTGTGCACGTCGTGGCGGGGTGTGGGCCGGGTGTTCTTTTGGCCCGGTGGTCGTCCGGGGCCGGGACGAGAGGGTTTCGGTGCTTGGGCCGGGCAGGCCGTTGTGGGCGGATGTGCCGGAAGTCGCGGCGGACGCGGGCGGGGGTGAGCCTGTCCGGCGGGCTGGGTTTCTCCCACGGCCGGCGCCGGTCGGCCGCCAGCGGTCGGGCAAGCCGCAGTTGGGTGTAGGCGGCGAGGATGAGCCAGGTCCATCGGTCGGCTGCCTCGGGGGTGCGGATCTTCGGTGTGGTCCAGCCCAGGGTCTGTTTGAACAGGCGGAAGGTGTGCTCGATGTCGAAGCGTCGCAGGTATGCCTGCCAGAGACGGTCGGCGTCGGCGTCGGTGGCGTCGGTGCCCGACCACCACAGCCAGACCGGCTTGGGGGTGGCTCCGCTGGGCAGGTGGTCGATGTCCAGGCGGATCACTGTTCCCTCGACGATGGGGAGGGTGCCGTCGGCCGCGGCCCAGGAGGAGCGGTGGGTCAGCTTGGGATGCAATCGGTCCCAGGATCGGGCGAGGGCGGTGCCGTAGAGCCGGGTGTCGGTGATGGTCTCGGTGCCCGGGGTGCCCCAGGTGTCGGGCTGTCCGAAGACGAACTCGCCACCGTGCCGGGGCGGGCGGCCCAGGGTGTGTGGCTGCCGGGGCGGGGCGGCCCTGCGCAGGACGCGGTCCGACCGCATCCGGGCCAGCACCTGCACGGGCAGATCTTGCAGGAGGAAGGCGAGGCGGGGTGCGTCGTATCCGGCGTCCGCGATGACGAGGATGTCCGGGTCACCTGACTGCCACTGGCCTGCCGTGATCAGCCGTTCGACCAGCTCGCGCAGCTGTCGGGCGGTGATGGTGGCGGTGTCGTCCCCGGGTGCTAGCCGCAGTGCGTCCAGCGGGGCGGTCCATGAACTGCGGCCCGGCTCGAGGGCGCAGACGATGGAGTACGGCCAGCCGGGGACGGGGATGTGCTGGTCCTTGCCGCGTCCGTAGGTGTGGCACAGGATCCGCTGGGGCGAGGTGTGGGCGGCCGGTCGCAGCCAGCAGGTGATGTCGACGGCCAGGACCAGCCGGCCGTCGGCAGCCCGCGGCAGGGGTACTGCGGCCAGGGCCCGTCGCAGCCGGCCGGCATTGATCCGGCCACGGGCCACTGCGGCGTAGAGCCCGCCGTGGCCGCGGCGGTGTTCACCCACCAGTGACAGCTCGGCCAGCGACCCGACCGGCCCGTCACCGCACAGGACAGCGTCTGCCAGCTCGAACAACGCGTCCGAACGAGCGGTCAGACTTGCGTAGAACTCGCCCCGGAAGCATAACAGTTCGGCCAACGGTTCTCGCCGGGCATCGTGATGCAGCAGACTCATTCTCACGGCCTTCGTGCTGAACGTGTGTGTTCCTTGGTCGGAGCACATGTTCAGCCGAAGGCCGCCTCCGCGTCCGGCGGATACCGAACCGAGTGATCAAGTTCGAGGCGCCATTCGACGCCGGGCGTTAAAGATCAAGCTAGCACCAACGACGGGAACCGCTTCACCCTCGATGTGGCGCGCGCCTACACCCGGACCGGCGACTTGTCCGCCGCCATGGACGAGTTGACCCGTGCCAGGGAAGCTGCCCCGCAGTGGTTGCGGCACCAGAACGGGGCCGCTGAGACCATGCAGGAGATCCTGGGCAAGCGCAAGCGGACCCTCACGACGGAGATGCGTGACATGGCCGACTACCTTGGCGTTGTCGGGTAGCTGCCACGCAGCGTGGCAGTTCGTGAACCAAGAGTCGCGAACTGCCATGACTCCCACCTGGGGTGACGTTCTGCCAGTGCCTACGGTCAGTGCGTCCACCGTCAGTGACCCAGGCCGGGGGTGCCCAGTGAGCCAGCCCAGGAGCGATGCCGACCGCATGCGTCGCAGAGAGCTGTACGACGCCGCGTCGGGCGGGAAAGGTCCCCGCTTACTGCCGTGGACCAGCCCGGAGGGGAAGCCCTGCTACCTGAGCAGCGACGGCCGCGGCTACCTCTCCACCCTCGCCGACAGCATCGAGACGGTACAGCTCAGCATGGGCCAGGAACTGCTGGAGTACGCCCGCGACGCCACAGTACCCGGCGCGAAAGCCCTGTCGGCGAGCGAATACCGCTGGCTGGCCTGCCGGTTGACAGAAGCCCTGGCGGACGCGCTCAGGGTCGCGGAATCGCGCGGACAGCGCATCCCGGATCAGGAAGAGGCGGCCGAAGATGCCTGACTCTTCGAACGCCGGCGCACCAGTGCGCAACTCCTCTCGGGGGCGCTACCGCTTCCGCGAGTACCACCTGACCACCGTCCCCGACCCCATGGCCCTGCCCACGTTCGAGGCGGTCTGCGTCACCGGCGAAGAGCACAACTGCGGCGCCACGTCAGGCACGCTGCACACCTCGGACGAGCTGACCCGTTGGATCGCCGGACACTGCGCCCAGAGCGGCCACGAGTTCTACGAGCAGACCGTCCGAGCTCTCGTCCGTGCCGAGCCTGGCGCGTGGCAGTAGGGTCCCTCTGCACCGACACCAGGCAGCGGCGGCGCAATCGTGTGCCCCGAGCCGTTGACGGCAGTAGCGACGGCAACACCCACGGATTTCCCCGCACAACCACGGACACCAGCGGAACGCAAATCACGCGCTGACCAGCGAAGAAGCAGGTGGAGGGGCACCGCGCAGCACACGTACTATGTGCTCGCGGGTGCCACTCCGGTGCTTGTGCACAATTGCGGTGGCGGTACCACGGTCTATCGGGGAGTTGCGGAAGTGAGCGGCGAGACCGGCGGCCCCAACCCTGCCTTTGATGATGCGGTGGAAGGAATTGCAAGGCCGCGGGGCGGGGACTCGACGCCTGAGATGCGCCATCTCGGTATGACCGATAGTGACTACACCAGCTGGACCACTAGTCCCACTGCCGCTATTCGAGCGGCTACCCGAGGTGGAGGTAGTGGAGTTGTCATTAGAGCCACCGTCCCCAGCGGACGTTTCCACGTCCATGTAAACGATCAGCCATGGGTCGAAGATGACCTTCGCGGCGAGGCTGAAGTGATCATCCAAGGGGTCATGCAAGGTCGAGCCAGGGCGGCATGGCCCGGTGCGCGCCTAGAGGATCTCGGGTTCTGATGATTAAGCTCTGGTGGGCGGTACCTGCGGGTACCGCCCACCAGCGTTCTCAATGGAGTCATCTTGGCGAGTTTGCAAGAAGTGCCCACTTTGAAGATTGCGGAGCTGCTTCGAAGGGCCAAATGTCAGTCGTTGGTTTTGCTGCCGCCTCCCGTTGTGTCGGAAATCCTTGAGGAGGTATCCGGTTTGATCCGCGTTGGAGTTGGGGCGAGGTCCACACTTCGAGGCACGTATCGAGACCGGTATTTCACACTGGATGAGTTCCGGAAGAATAGATTTGGATGGCGGGACTTCTTTGCAGTTCTCGACGAGGATGGCCCTCCGGTTGGCCTATTCACCGTCCGGGGGGGCGGGTGGAGCTTGATCGCTCTTACCGACGAAAGTGTGGAGGGTGTTCTCGCGGCTTTGGTGGCGCCACCTCAGTCCTTTGAATGGCCAAAGGGTGCGGAACGTGCCTGACAGGCTCCAGTCCCGATGACGGCAATGCTGACGGCAACGTCAGCGGACGACGGCTGCGGCTGGTGGGTCGTCGTTGCCGTCGATGGCTTCGCCGAGTGCGTTGCTGAGGGTGTCGATGGCTTGGCGTTGGAGGCGGAGTCGGACGTGGGCGTAGACGCCGGCGGTGACGCCGATGTGGGCGTGTCCGAGGAGTTCCTTGATCACGACGAGGTCGACGCCTTGTTCCAGGAGCAGGGTCGCGGTCGAGTGGCGGAGGTCGTGGAAGCGGATGCGTCGGAGTCCGGCCCGGTTGAGGAAGCTGCGGAAGCGGCGGGTCAGGTTGGCGGGGTCGAGGGGCCTGCCGGTCGGCGTGGTGAAGACGAGGCCGCTGTCCTGCCAGGCTGACCCTGCGGTCTCGCGATCCTTTTCCTGCCGTTCCTGGTGCTTTTTGAGGGAATGGATGCATTCGGTCGGGAGTGCGATGCGGCGCTCGGACGCCCGGGTCTTGGTGGGCAGATGCGTGAGACCGCCGGTTCGGGTGCGCTGGAGTGAGCGCCGGATGCTGGCTGTTCCGGTGGTGAGGTCGAGATCTTCCCAGTGAAGGCCGAGGAGTTCGCCCTTGCGGAGGCCAGTGCGCAGCGCCAGTTCATACAGCGCGTGGAGCCGGTCGGCGCGGGCCGCGTCGAGGAACTGCCGGGCCTCAGCCGCTGTGAGCGGACGGAAGCGCCTGGGCTGGTACGTGGTGGTCTTGACGTTGCGGGCGACGTTCCGGGGCGGCTCGTCCTCCCGGACGGCGTGTTCCAGTGCCGACTTGAGCACCGAGTGCACGTAGGTCACGGTCAAGGCGGACAGCCGCTTCTGGCAGCACTCGCCGACCGTGCAGCACCTCTTTCGCTCGGCGTCGAGTGCCTGGGTGCAGCATTGGCAGGTGATGCGGAGCCGGTCGAGGAAGGTGCGGACGTCCTTGGCGGTCAGCCTTGCGACCTTCTTGGTGCCGAGTCCGGGGATGAGGTGGAGGCGGACGCAGGCGGCGTAGCGGGTGTGGGTGTTCTCGCGGAGTCGGTGGACGGCGACGCTGCCGAGCCAGTAGGTGAGGTAGTCGCCGACGGTGCTGTCGGCGGTGGCGACGGGCAGTCCGCGGTTGCTGTCGGCGATCTTCTCGGCGAGTTTGTCGGCGGATTCTCTACGGGTGCTGCCGTAGACGCGGACGCGTTTGCGGGTGCCGTCGGCGGCGAGGACGTAGCCGACGGCTTCCCAGCGGCTGTCCTTGCGCTGGTAGATCGTGCCCTCACCGTTGGCGCGGGCTTTCTTGCGCTTGGGGGCGGTCATCGGGCGGCCTCTTCCAGGTGGCGCCGGACGTAGTCGTCCAGGGCGTGGGCGGGGATGCGGCGGGCGCGGCCGATGGTCAGCGATGCCAGGCGGCGGGTGCGCAGGAGGTCGTAGATGGCGGATGCCGCTGAGCCGGATGAATTCATTCGCAAGAACGTGAGCACTGTGGCTGTAGTTCGGGCGGATACCCCTCACGGTCCGATCAACGTCGTTGCGGGATCTGGCGATGGCCTGACGCCCGCGCAGATGTCCGCTATCGGCAAGGGTGAGATGGCCGCCGACAATATTCCAGGCACCCACGCAGAGCAGAACGCCCTACTCTTCATCAATGAAATGGGCTGGACTCCCACGGCGGGAGGCACCTCTCGGAACGTATGTCTGGGTGTGTGTGCGCCGCTCATCCGAGGCACCGGCGGTAAGATGATGGGTCAGGTGTATCCCGGAAACGGTAAGACGACAACTCGCCAGAGGAGTTTTGAGTGGTAGTCGATGAGGCGGTTGCGGCCACCATCCGAGGGCAGTCGTACCCTCAGGTTGCAACCTTCGTGGCGAGCTGTGCGGAGCGGATGGTGCAGGTCTTCACGGGGTTGTGTGGCGACGACCCCGCGCGGAGTAGTGACGTCGATTTCGTCGTCCACGCCGTAGGGGACCTTTGGAAACCTGGAATTCCGGGTGGTTCATTCCAGAGCTACGTGGAGACCCTGGAAGGCTTCCAGGAGTTGGAACCATCCGACGAAGAGATCGTTGGGGTAGCGGGAATCTACGCCTTCTACTCGGTTCTTGCGTTGCGTTATGCAAGCCTCTATCGGTCCAGCGCCAATTCCGAGGATGCGCTCAAATGTGCACACGCCTGCCTGACTGCGATGGGGCAATTGGATCAGAACATCCCAGGAGCGGAATTCTTCGCACAGGAGGCTGGATCTCAGCGACGTGCAATTTCGGAACCTCCTCTAGAGGATTTGAACTCGGGTCACCTTTCGCAACTCAGGGAGTCTGACCGTACTGTTGGTCGGGAGCGCCTAGTGGCAATTCAGATCCGATTGGCAGGCTGAGCTAGGGAAGAATTCAGGAGCCCCGTCGAGACACATCTCGACGGGGCTCCTGAGGCGTTTGACGGCAGTAGATGACGGCAACGTCAGCGGACCGAGGCGGCGCAGGGCGGCTTGCTCGCGCTGTTGCTGAGTGCGGCGCTGAGGGTGTCGATGGCGTCGCGCTGGAGGCGGATGCGTACGTGGGCGTAGACGGTGGCGGTGACGCCGATGTGGGCGTGGCCGAAAAATTCCTTGATGACGACAAGTTCGACGCCCTGTTCCAGAAGGAGGGTGGCGGTCGAGTGGCGGAGGTCGTGGAAGCGGATGCGGCGGAGGCCGGCCTTGCGGAGGAGCGTGGTGAAGGCGCGGGTGAGGTTGGTTGGGTCGATCGGTCGGCCCTGCGTGGTGGTGAACACGTGCCCGTCGTGCTGCCATGTGGTGCCCGCGGCCTCACGCTCGCGCTTCTGCTGCTCGTGGTAGAGCTTCAGCGACTGGACGCAGCGGGTGGGGAGGACGATGCGGCGCTCGGAGGCCCGCGTTTTGGTGGGCAGCGTGGTGAGTCCGCCTGCGGCGGTGCGCTGAAGGGTGCGGCGGATTGCGGCGGTGCCCTCGTCGAGGTCGAGGTCTGTCCATCGCAGGCCGAGGAGTTCGCCCTTGCGGAGTCCGGTGTGGAGAGCGAGTTCGAACAGTGCGTGCAACCGGTGGTCCTGGGCGGCGGTGAGGAACTGCCGGGCTTCTTCGGCGGTGAGGGGTTCGAAGCGGCGGGGGCGTGGGGTGCCGGTGCGGACGTTGCGGGCGACGTTGCGCGGGAGCTCCTCCTCGCGCACGGCGTGTTCCAGGGCGGACTTGAGCACGGAGTGTATGTAGGTGAGCGTCAGCGGGGAGAGCAGTTTGCGGCAGCACTGGCCGACGGCGCAGCAGCGGGGCTGTTCGCGCCGGGCGTCGATGTTTCGCGTGCAGCACTGACAGGTGGTACGGAGCTGGTTGAGCCAGGTGCGGATGTCCTTGGCGGTGAGCTTGGCGAGCTTCTTCTTGCCGAGGCCGGGGATGAGGTATCGGTGGACGCAGGTGGTGTAGCGGGTGTGGGTGGTATCGCGGAGGTGGTGGACAGCGACGTTCTCCAGCCAGTACGTCAGGTACGCGGCCACGCTGCCCTGCGCGGAGGGGACGGGGAGGCCGCGGTTGCTGGAGGCGATCTTCTCGGTGAGCTTGGCCAGGGCTTCTTTGCGGGTGGTGCCGTAGACGCGCACACGGCGACGGGTGTTGCCGGGGGCGAGGACGTATCCGGCGGCTTCCCAGCGGCCGTCCTTGCGCTGGTAGACGGTTCCGTCACCGTTGGCGCGGGTACGGCGGGAGGCGAGGGTGTCTCGGGGCGCGGTCATCAGGCGGCGGCTTCCTGTTCGAGGCGGGTGCGGATGAAGTCGGTCAGGGCGTGGGTGGGGATGCGGCGGGCGCGGCCGAGGCTGATTGAGGCGAGCTGGCGGGTGCGGAGGAGGTCGTAGACGGCGGAGCGGCCGAGCTGGAGGCGGGCCATGACCTGGGGAACCGTCAGCAGGTCCAGCGCGGGCTCTGTCTCCGGGTGGAGGACGGTGGGTGGGGGCGAGGTCATCAGCAGCCCCCTTCGGCGATGAACCGGCGTTCCAGTTCTCTGCGGTGCAAGACGGCGGCAGCCAGGAGTGCGGCGCCGGGGCTGTAGCCACGACCTCGCGGTCCGGGTCGACTACTGCGGCGTCTGCCACACCGATCTGCACGCCGTCCGCGGCCACGACGGTGAAGCGGGCCGTCCTCTGGTTCCGGGGCACGAGTTCACGGGCGTGGTGACCGAGGCGGGGCCCGCGGTCACCCGCTTCTCCGTCGGCGACGCTGTCGCGGTCGGTAACATCGTCGACTCCTGCGGCGACCGCACCATGTGCCGGGCCGGCCAGGAGAACTTCTGCCACACCTTCCCGACCCTGACCTACGGCGGCGCCGACCGGCACGACGGATCGGCCACCCTGGGCGGCTACTCCCGCGAGTACGTCGTCCGCGAGGGGTTCGCCTACGCGCTTCCCGCCGGCCTGGATCCTGCCGCCGCCGCGCCTCTGCTCTGCGCCGGGGTCACCGTCTGGGAGCCGCTGCACAGTTCGGGCGTGGGCCCGGGGACCCGCGTCGCGGTGGCGGGACTGGGCGGCTTGGGCCATCTCGCGGTCAAGTTCGCCGTGGCGCTGGGAGCCGAGACGTCGGTCGTCAGCCGCTCATCCGACAAGGCCGACGATGCTTGCCGGCTCGGCGCCCGGGGCCTGGTCGTCTCCACGGACCCGGAACAGATGGCCGACGCCCGGGACCGGTTCGACGTCGTCATCGACACCATCTCCGCCCCGCACGACCTCGGCCCGTACCTGCGGCTGGTCGCCATGGACGGCACGCTCAGCCTCGTCGGACACCTCGGCCCCGTCACCGTGGAGACCATGGACCTGCTCGTGGGCCGCAAGAAGCTCAGCTCCGTGGGCAGCGGCGGCAGGCCCGCGACCGCGGCCATGCTGGACTTCTGCGCCGAGCACGTGATCACCGCCGACATCGAACTGCTCGCCTCGTCACGGGTGAACGAGGCCCTCGACCGCCTCGGCCGCAACGACGTCCGCTACCGCTTCGTCCTCGACATGTCCGACCTGGACTGACCGGCGAGCGTTCACCGGGGAACTCGACCTCACTACGCGGCCGAGCCGCCGGCCGTACGGACCGGGGAGTGCTTCGGGTGATGTGGATCTCCGGCGTCGGGCCCGAATCGGCGCCGTCATCCAGGCCGGCCCGGGCCTTCCATGACGTCGAGAACGAAGGGCGTTGAGGCGGCTCCGCGGCCCCGCCCACTTGAAAAGCGTGAACATTTCAGTCGCCGCTGTCCATACGTCGCTCATCCGAGCGCCTGGCTGACATTGCCCTGTCCGCTGCTCGCACTTTTCAGTAGAGGGTGTCTCCCTCCCGCCCCGCGTCGCCGTGGTGAAGTGAGGCCGTAGGAAGGCTCAGGGAGTCACGCCGACAAGGGGAACTCCTCGCCCAGCGCCCGGAAGACGTCCGTGTTCAGCGCGAACGCCCGCTTGCACTCCGTCACGATGCGCTGCTTCTCCAGGTCGTCCGCCGGGACCGCGTCCAGGAGTTCGCGGTAACCCCGCTTGAAGGCCGCCGGGTTGGAGATGTTCTCGAAGACGTAGAAGCGGACGCCGTCGCCCTTCCGCTCGAACCCCCACGTCTTCTCCGCCTTGCCGCGGATGATCTGGCCGCCGGAGAGGTCGCCCAGGTAGCGGGTGTAGTGGTGGGCGACGTAGCCGGACGGCCAGGTGCGGGCGCACTCGGCGACGCGGGCCGCGTACGTCTGCGTGGCGGGGAGGGCGGTCAGTGTGGAGCGCCAGTCGGGACCGCGCAGGTGGGCCAGGTCCCGCTCCAGCGAGGCCAGCCGGAACAGCTCCGGCTGGATGAAGGGTCCGGCCACCGGGTCCGGCGCCAGCCGCCGCGCGGCGGACTCCAGTGCCTCGTACACGAACCACAGCTGCTCGGTGTAGCGCGCGTACGCGTCCACCCCCAGCCCGCCGCCCAGCAGATCACTCATGAACGTCGACGTCTCCGCCTCCACGTGCTGCTCGTGGGAGGCGGTGCGGATGAGAGCGGAGAAGGAGTCCATGAGTCCAGATCTTCTATGGTTAGGCTTGCCTAAGTCAACGGTTGCCGACGGGTTGTCGGTAACTTCCTACCCTGTCACGGCACGAAAATGCCCGCCCTCCGAAGAGGGCGGGCAGCGGGTCGGGCAGGTCTACGGCAGGGTCAGGATCTCCGCGCCCGTCTCCGTCACCACCAGCGTGTGCTCGAACTGCGCGGTCCGCTTGCGGTCCTTCGTCACGACCGTCCAGCCGTCGTCCCACATGTCGTACTCGTGGGTCCCCAGCGTCAGCATCGGCTCGATGGTGAAGGTCATCCCCGGCTGGATCACCGTCGTCGCGTGCGGGCTGTCGTAGTGCGGGATGATCAGGCCCGAGTGGAACGACGAGTTGATGCCGTGACCGGTGAAGTCACGGACCACGCCGTAGCCGAAACGCTTGGCGTACGACTCGATCACCCGGCCGATGATGTTGATCTGCCGGCCCGGCTTGACCGCCTTGATCGCACGGTTGAGCGACTCGCGGGTGCGCTCCACCAGCAGCCGGCTCTCCTCGTCCACGTCGCCCACCAGGTACGTGGCGTTGTTGTCGCCGTGCACCCCGCCGATGTACGCCGTCACGTCCAGGTTGACGATGTCGCCGTCGCGCAGCACCGTCGAGTCGGGGATGCCGTGGCAGATCACCTCGTTGACCGAGGTGCACAGCGACTTGGGGAAACCGCGGTAGCCGAGCGTCGAGGGGTAGGCGCCGTGGTCGCACATGTACGCGTGTGCCACCCGGTCCAGCTCGTCCGTCGTCACGCCGGGCGCGATGAGCTTCGCGGCCTCCTCCATCGCCCGTGCCGCGATCCGGCCGGCGGTCCGCATCGCCTCGATCGTCTCGGGCGTCTGCACCTCCGGCCCTGTGTACGGCGTCGGGGCGGGCTTGCCGACGTAGTCGGGACGACGGATGTTCCCGGGTACGGAACGGGTGGGGGACAGTTCCCCCGGTGCGAGCAGTGACTGGCCAGACATGCCGGCGAGTCTAATTCAGCGGCGATGGGGGACCATCTTCGTGGCGAGAGGAGCCGGTCATGCCCCTGTTCAAGAAGCGGACGGTCGGAAAGCCGGGCGAGTGGTACTACTGCCTGGAGCACAAGAAGGTCGAGGAGGGCCCGGACTGCCCCGGCAAGGACCGCTTCGGCCCGTACGCGAGCCGCACCGAGGCCGAACACGCCATGGCCACGGCCCGCGACCGCAACCTCCAGTGGGAGAACGACCCCAAGTGGCACGACGCCCCCGCGAGCGACCGGGACGACTGACCCCACGCCGCACGTGGACTACCAGCGCGTCGGCGGGGGAGCCGTCAGCAGGTCCGCCAGCCTCGACAGCCGGTCCCGGAAGCGGCGGCGGCCCCGGGGGACCGGCAGGGCGTTCTCCCCGGCCGCCGCGCTCACCAGGTGCTGCACGGTGTCCAGGTCCAGCTCCGAGCCGTCGGGCACGGGCAGGACCTCGTGGGCCAGCGCCGGGAGCTCGCCCGCGCCGGGACCGAGGGCCAGCAGCGTCGCCCCGGCCCGGCGGGCGTCGCAGACCCGCTCGAGAAGCCTGGCGGGCGGCTGACCGGGGGCCACCACCAGCAGCGTCTCACCCCGCCGCGCCGCCTCCAGGCGTCCCAGCCCCACCGCCAGATGCGCGGGGTCCGAGGGGCGCGCGTCATGCCGTACCAGCGTGGGGGCCAGCTCCGGGGTGCCCGACCAGGCGGCCTCGTCCACCAGGTGCGCCGCCAGATGCCACGGCTCGTACTCCGGCGTGCCCACGAGCAGCAGCCCGCCCCCGTGCGACACCACCGACCCGCGCAGCGTCCCCGCGAACCGTCGGGTGGCGCCCAGCCACTCGGTCCCGGCGAGCACGTCCCGCAGCAATGCCACCCGTACCGCATCCATGCGACCGCATCCTGCCCCCAACCCCGCGTCCGCGTCCCCGTGTTCGATGCCGATTCGCCCGACCCGGGGACGCGGCGGGCACCGCCGTGACGGGGCTCACGCACACCGGGAACGGTGCCGCGGCGGACGTAGAGTCGGCCCATGACCTCTACCGACAGCGCACAGCAGCCCGCGAAGGACACCGCCAAGGCACCCGCCAAGGACCCCTGGGACCTGCCCGATGTCTCCGGGCTGGTCGTCGGCGTGCTCGGCGGCACCGGGCCGCAGGGCAAGGGCCTGGCCCACCGGCTCGCCAAGGCGGGCCAGAAGGTGATCATCGGCTCCCGCGCGGCCGAGCGCGCCCGGGCGGCGGTCGATGAACTCGGGTACGGCGTCGAGGGCGCCGACAACGCCGAGACCGCCCGCCGCAGCGACATCGTGATCGTCGCCGTGCCGTGGGACGGCCACGGCGAGACCCTGGAGTCCCTGCGCGGGGAACTGGCCGGCAAGCTCGTCGTCGACTGCGTCAACCCGCTCGGCTTCGACAAGCAGGGCGCCTACGCCCTCAAGCCCGAGGAGGGGAGCGCCGCCCAGCAGGCCGCCGCGCTGCTGCCGGACTCCCGGGTCACCGCCGCCTTCCACCACCTGTCGGCCGTACTGCTCCAGGACCCGGAGATCGACGAGATCGACACCGATGTGATGGTGCTCGGGGAGGTCCGCGCCGACGTCGAGATCGTCCAGGCACTGGCCGGCCGCATTCCGGGCATGCGGGGCATCTTCGCCGGGCGGCTGCGCAACGCCCACCAGGTGGAGTCGCTGGTCGCCAACCTGATCTCCGTCAACCGCCGGTACAAGGCGCACGCCGGGCTCCGCGTCACGGACGTATGAGGCGATGGGGGACACTGGACGGCGTAGCAGTGTCCCCCACAGGTGCCCTCGACAGGAGCCAGCAGTCATGCCTCCCCTGCCCCCGCCCACCCACTCCCGGCGACTCGCCCTCTACGCCCTCGCCGTGTGCGTCCTCGCCGTCGCCGCGGCCGTTGTCTCCTTCGTGCGGGGCAGCGTGTTCATCGGCATCGTGTGGGTGCTGCTGGCGGGCCTGTCGTCCAACATGACCTGGTACTACGTGAAGCGGGGCGGGGCGGCCCGGGACGGCTCCGGCACGGGCTGACCTCCGGCACGGGCCGACGTCCGTCAGATGCCGCAGAACTCGTTCTCGCCCCGCCAGAAGCGGAACAGCTCGTAGCCGCAGTACGTGTCGAACTCGTGGATCCCCAGGGCCTTCAGCAGCGAGTCGACCACGTCGAAGAACGCGCCGTTCACCGCGGGCACCCACAGCAGCGCGAACACGAACAGCAGCCCGAACGGGGCGAACGGCTCCACCTGCCGGCGGACGGTGTACGACAGCCAGGGCTCGATCACGCCGTAGCCGTCGAGGCCCGGCACCGGCAGGAAGTTCAGGATCGCGGCCGTCACCTGGAGCAGCGCGAGGAAGGCGAGCGCGAACCGGAAGTCGGCCGGTACGCCGTCCAGCGCGTCCAGCCAGAACGGCGCCGTGCACACGACCGCGAACAGGACGTTCGTCAGCGGACCCGCCGCGGAGATCAGGCTGTGCCGCCAGCGGCCGCGGATCCGGCCCCGCTCGATGAAGACGGCGCCGCCGGGAAGACCGATCCCGCCCATGATCACGAACAGCACCGGCAGCACGATGCTCAGCAACGCGTGCGTGTACTTCATCGGGTTCAGCGTGAGATAGCCCTTCGCGCCGACCGAGATGTCGCCGCTGTGCAGGGCGGTGCGCGCGTGCGCGTACTCGTGCAGGCACAGGGAGACGATCCAGGCGGCCGTCACGAACAGGAAGACGGCGACGCCGGGCTGCTCGGCGAACCCGGTCCAGGTGGCCCATCCGGTGACCGCCGTGACGGCCAGGATTCCCAGGAAGACGGGGCTGATCCGCCGGTCGCTGGGGCGGGTGGTGGCGGTGGTCATGGGACTCCCTGGACGGTGGGGCACGCGGTGGGACACGCGGGGGACTGCCCGACGGTACCGGGCGCACCCGGAAAACGTCTCGCGCGGTCGGCCGGTTCCACGCAGGGTGGGACGGCCCGCCGGCGGAATCCGGGTGGCCCGGCGGCCGGTCGATCCGCCTCCGCGCCCCGCACCACGACCCGCACGAAGGCGCCGCCGCGCCGCCCGGCCCCGTGACCGTACGGACCGCCACCGGAGAGAATGGACCCCGTGCGCTACCGCATCCTCGGCACGACTCAGGCACTCCGCCCCGACGGCACCGTCGTCCCGGTCGGCGGGGCGCGGCTGCGTGCGCTGCTCACCGTGCTCGCCCTGCGGCCCGGGCGTACCGTCCCCGTGGGACTGCTGATCGACGAGGTCTGGGACGGTGAACCGCCCGCCGACGCCACCGGGGCGCTGCAGGCCCTCGTCGGGCGGCTGCGCCGGGTGCTCGGCGCGGACGCGGTGGCCTCCGCCGACGGCGGCTACCGCCTGACCGCCGTGCCCGACGACATCGACCTGCACCGCTTCGAGCGACTGGCCGGTGAGGGCCTGCGCGCCCTGGCCGACGGGAACCCCGCGAAGGCGGCCGTCGTCCTGGACGACGCCCTCGCCCTGTGGCGCGGCCCGGCCCTCGCCGGCCTGCCCGACCGCACCGCCGAGGCGGCCCGCGTCGAGACCCGGCGCCTGGACGCGCTGCGCGCCCGCCACGCCGCCGCCCTCGCCCTCGGCGAAGCCGAGCCGAGTCTGCCCGAGCTGACCGCGCTCTGCGACAGCCACCCCCTCGACGAGCCCCTCCAGGCCCTGCGGCTGCGCGCCCTGCGCGACACGGGCCGCACCGCCGAGGCCCTCGCCGCCTTCGAGGACGTACGACGCCTGCTCGCCGACCGCCTCGGCTCCGACCCGGGCGCGGAACTGCGGGCACTGCACGAGCAGTTGCTGAACGAGTCGGCGACGCCCGCCGCCCCGGAGCCGTCCCGGCCCGGCAATCTGCGGGCCCGGCTGACCTCGTTCGTCGGCCGGGAGGCGGACATCGAGACCCTCCGCGCCGACCTCGCCGCCGCCCGGCTGGTCACCCTGCTCGGGCCGGGCGGGGCCGGCAAGACCCGGTTGTCGCAGGAGGCCGCCGAGACCGTGCGGCAGACCACCCCGGACGGTGTGTGGCTCGCCGAACTCGCCCCGGTCGACGACCCCGACGCCGTCCCCGAGGCCGTCCTCACCGCCGTCGGGGCCCGCGAGACCGTCCTGTACGGCGCCGGCGCCGAGGGCATGAGGGCCGTCTCCGAACGGCACGCCGACCCCGTGGAACGTCTCGCCGAGCACTTCGCCGGGCGCCGCGTGCTGCTGATCCTGGACAACTGCGAGCACGTCGTCGAGGCCGCCGCCCGGCTCGTCGAGACGCTGCTGCAACGCTGCCCCGGCCTCACCGTCCTCGCCACCAGCCGCGAACCCCTCGGCGTGCGGGGCGAGTCGCTGCGCCCGGTGGAGCCGCTGCCCGAACCGGTCGCCCTGCGGCTGCTCGCCGACCGCGGGGCCGCCGCCCGCCCCGGCTTCCGCACCGACTCCGACGAGGACACCGCGGCGGCGTGCGCGGAGATCTGCCGCCGCCTCGACGGACTGCCCCTGGCCATCGAACTCGCCGCCGCCCGCCTGCGGATGCTCACCCCACGCCAGATCGCCGACCGGCTCGACGACCGCTTCCGCCTGCTCACCTCCGGCAGCCGCACCGTCCGGCCCCGCCAGCAGACCCTGCGGGCCGTCGTCGACTGGTCCTGGGACCTGCTCGACGAGGACGAACGCGACGTGCTGGGCCGGCTGTCGGTCTTCGCGGGCGGCTGCGACCTGGCCGCCGCCGAGGCCGTGTGCGGGCCGGCCGCGCTCGAAGCGCTCGGCTCCCTGGTGGACAAGTCCCTGGTGGTGGCCGCCCCCTCGGGTGACGGCGAGATGCGCTACCGCCTCCTGGAGACCGTCGCCGAGTACGCGGGCGAACGCCTCGACGAGGCCGGCCGGCGCGCGGAGGCCGAGCGCGCCCATCTGACGTACTACCGCGAACTCGCCCGCACCACCGACCCGTTGCTGCGCGGCCCGCAGCAACTGGCCGCCATGGGACGGCTGGAGCGGGAGTACGAGAACCTGCGCACGGCCCTGCGGCACGCCCTCTCGCAGCGCGACGAACAGGAGGCGCTGTGCCTCGCCCTGTCGCTGTGCTGGTACTGGCAGATGCGCGACCTGCGGATCGAGGCCCGCAACTGGTGCGCCGAGGTGATGGCCCTCGGCCCCGACCCGTTCACCGAACCGGTCCGGCCGGCCGCCCCGCTGTGGCAGCGCTGCACCGACGCCCCGCCCCCGATGACCGGCGAGGTCCTCGCCGAGGCCTGGCGCGGCGTGCACCTGGCGCACATGGCCTGCATGGACACCGAACTGGACGACTGGCAGACCCCGCAGGCGCAGCGCAAACTCCGCCTCATCGCGGCGACGTACGAGCCGGGCATGCCGCAGACCTGCCGCCCGCCCGGCATGCTCTGGACGTTCGCCGTGATGCTGACCGGCGACATGGACCGGCTGTACACCGTCACCGAGGCCGCCGTCCGCACCTGCCGGGAGACACCCGGCTACGAGTGGGAACTCGCCGCCAACCTCCAGCTGCGCGCCAACCTGCTGGCCAACCGCAGCGACTGGGCGGGCGACGCCCTGCGCGACGCCGACGAGTCGCTGCGGACCTACCGCCGGCTCGGCGACGCCTGGGGCACGGCGGAGGCGTACTCGGCGCGCGGCGAGGCCAACGAGCGCGGCGGCGCCTACGAGGCCGCCGCCGCGGACTACGAGGCGGCGATCGAGCGCGCCGAACGCCTCGGCGCCCGGTCCCAGAAGGCCGTGCTCATGGCCCGCCTGGGCAGCGCGCTGCTGGAGGCCGGCCACGAGGAACGCGGGGAGCGGCTGCTGCGCGAGGTCATCGACAGCCGGCCGGGCGGCCACAACGAGGCGCTGCCCGCCGCCCGGCTGTACCTGGCCGGCTGGCTCGGCACGGTCGGCCGCACCGCCGAGGCACGGGAGCATCTGCGGCTGCTGCGCGAGGAGTTCCGCATCGCGCACTACGTCGTCTTCGACGCTTTCATCCTCGGCGCCGAGGGATGGCTCGACGTGGTCGACGGTCACGCGGAGCGGGCCCTGGCCACCGTCCACCAGGCGCTCCGCCAGGCCGGCGACCCGGTGTCGGCCGCCATCGCGCCCCACATGCGTTCGGCGTTCGTCAGCGTCGGCGCGGCCGCCCTCGCCGGGCTGGACGGCGGCAGTCGCGCCCGGGACGCGGCCCGCTGCCTCGGCGCCGCCGACTCCTGGCTGCCCTCCGGCCATGTGAGCGGCCGCACGGAACGCATCGTCCGCGACCACGTCAAGGCCCGCATCCGCGAGGTCCTCGACGACGCGGCCTACGAGACCGCGTACGAGGAGGGCGCCGCCCTCACCCCCGGCGAGGCCGCCGCCCTCCTCTGACACCCCCCGCCGGACCGGTCAGCTCTTCGTACGGAACTTGTGGATCGCCACCGGGGCCATCACCGCCGTGATCCCCACCGACCAGGCCAGTGTCATCCACAGGTCGTGCGCGACCGGGCCGCCGACCATCAGTCCGCGTGCGGCGTCGGCCAGGGCCGACAGCGGGTTGTACTCGGTGAAGCTCTCCAGCCAGCCCGGCATCGACCGGGTCGGCGCGAAGATCGACGAGCCGAACTGCAGCGGCATCAGCACCAGGAAGCCCATCGCCTGCACCGACTGCGCGTTCTTCATCACCACGCCCAGCGTGAGGAAGATCCACATCAGCGCCGAGCCGAACACCGCGGACAGCCCCACGGCGGCGAACAGCCCCGGCCAGTCGGTGATGTCGAAGCCGACGAGCACACCGACGACCATCAGGATCGCCGTGGCGATCAGCATCCGCATCATCTCGACGGAGATCTTGGCGAACAGCACCGAGCCACGCCCGATCGGCAGCGACCGGAAGCGGTCCATGACCCCGGTGTTGAAGTCCTGGTTGAACCCGGTGCCCACCCCCTGGGCCATGTTCATGCCCATCATGGCCATCAGGCCGGGCACGATGTACTGCACATACGCCTCTTGCCCGCCGCCCAGCGACTGCCCGATCGAGCCGCCGAAGACGTACACGAACAGCAGGGTGAAGACGATCGGGAACAGCACGGCGTCGAACATCGACTCCGGGTCCTGCCGGATCCACAGCAGATTGCGGCGCACCAGCGCGCCGGTGTGGCGCAGATGACCGCGCAGCGGGATACGGGCGTCCGCGCGCAGGTCCGTGGTGGTCGGGGCCGTGGCACTCATACGGCGACCTCCTCGCGGGTCTCGGCCGGCGCGGCGTCCCGCGGGGCACTGGCGCGGTGGCCGGTGAGCGACAGGAACACCTCGTCCAGGCTGGGCAGTTCGGTGGTGAGGGAGCTGAGCGTGATCCCGCGCGCGGTGACCGCGCCGACCACGGCCGTCAACTGCTCGTCGCTCAGCACCGGAACGAGCACGGCACCCCGCTCGGTGTCCACGGTGGTCGTGGCGAGCCCGGTGATCCCCAGCTCGTCCAGGGCACCGGCCAGCGGCCGCAGTTGGCCCGGGTCGGCCGGGCGGATCCGCAGCGTACGGCCACCGACCTTGGCCTTCAGCTCCTCGATGCCGCCGCTCGCGATGACCTTGCCCCGGTCCACGACGGTCAGCTCGGAGGCGAGCTGCTCGGCCTCCTCCATGTACTGGGTGGTCAGCAGCACGGTCACCCCCTCCCCGACCAGGCGCTTGACCTCCTCCCACACCTCGTTGCGGGTACGGGGGTCCAGTCCCGTGGTCGGCTCGTCCAGGTACAGCACGGCAGGATGGCCGATCATGGACGCGGCCAGGTCCAGCCGCCGCCGCATGCCGCCCGAGTACGTCGCCGCCGGGCGCCGGGCCGCCTCGGTGAGCGAGAACCGCTCCAGCAGCTCGTCGGCGCGGGCCCGTGCCTCCTTGCGGGACAGGTCCAGCAGCCGGCCGATCAGATAGAGGTTCTCCCAGCCGGGAAGCTTCTCGTCCACCGAGGCGTACTGCCCGGTCAGCCCGATCACCCGGCGCAACTGCCGCGGCTGGCGGACCACGTCGTAACCGGCGACGGTGGCGTGACCGGCGGTCGGGGCGAGAAGGGTGGACAGGATCCGTACGAGGGTGGTCTTCCCGGCCCCGTTCGGCCCGAGCACCCCCATCACGGTGCCCTCGCGCACATCCAGGTCGACGCCGTCCAGCGCCTTGGTCGCGCCGTAGTGCTTGACCAGCCCCCGCACGGTGACGGCGCTCCCCGCGCCTGCCGTGTCATCGTCGTTTCGCGTCATGCCGACGACGCTGCCAGCCCCCACCGACAGATCACCGACAGATCACCGACAGACCACCGACAATCCCGCCGACAGCCCCGCCGCCGGCCGGAAACGCCGGGCCGCACGGCCCGCCCTCGTCACCCGGACGTGCGCCGGCCCCGCCGACGGGGGACGATCGGCGGGGCCGGCCGGGTGGTGCGGCATTGGCTCAGCGGCAGCGGAACTGCTCAGTGGACGGAGTGCTCCTCCTGCGGGAACGTCCCGCCGACGACGTCCTCGGCGAACGCCTTCGCCGCCCCGCTCATGACCTCGCGCAGATCGGCGTACTGCTTCACGAACTTCGGCACCCGCCCACCGGTCAGCCCGAGCATGTCGGTCCACACCAGCACCTGCGCGTCGGTCTGGGGCCCCGCCCCGATCCCGACGGTCGGGATGTGCAGCGTCCGGGTCACCTCGGCGGCCAGCTCGGCCGGCACCAGCTCCAGGACCACCGCGAAGGCGCCCGCGTCCTGTACGGCCTTGGCGTCCCGCAGCAACTGCTGGGCCGCCTCCTCGCCGCGCCCCTGCACCCGGTAGCCCATGGCGTTCACCGACTGCGGGGTCAGCCCGATGTGGGCCATCACCGGGATCCCGGACTCCACCAGCAGCTTGATCTGCCGGTGCGACCGCTCGCCGCCCTCCAGCTTGACGGCGCCCACGCCCGCCTCCTTGACCAGCCGGGTCGCCGAGCGCAGCGCCTGCACCGGCCCCTCCTGGTACGAGCCGAAGGGCAGGTCGCCCACGATCAGGGCCCGCGAGGTACCCCGGACGACCGCGGCGGACAGCATGGTCATCTCGTCGAGGGTGACGGGCACGGTGGTCTCGTACCCGAGGTGGCAGTTGCCCGCGGAGTCGCCGACGAGCATCACCGGGATGCCGGCCTCGTCGAACACGGAGGCGGTCATCGCGTCGTAGGCGGTGAGCATGGGCCACTTCTCGCCGCGCTCCTTGGCGGCGGCGATGTCGCGGACGGTGATGCGCCGCGTCCCCTTGCCCCCGTACAGCGCCTTGTTGCCGCCAGAGGGACCCGACGTCCCGGTCTGGGCAGCCGAAAGCTGCGTCATTGCAACGTCTCCCAACACGTCATCTCGAGGCGCCCTGACGGCGTCCCCGGACCACGTCCATGGTGGCACCTCGGCCGGACGAGGACCAGAGGCCCCCCTGTGAGTTCCGCCCCGCCGCCACCGCCGTACGAGGACCGGCACGTCCGGCAGGACCCGGAACGACCCCCAACCGCCCGGCAGCACGCCGCGCCGTGCAATGTCCCGGCAAGAACTCGGCAAAGTACTTCCGATACGAGACGGTCTCGTATCGAAAGTGGCTAGGCTGACCCCATGACTTCTCCTGCCGCCCCTGCCCGCCGGGTCCCGGAGGCCGTGCACCGGCTCCGCTGGGCGATCCTCGGCGTGCTGATGCTGAGCCTGCTGATCGTCGTCCTGGACAACTCGATCCTGAACGTCGCCATCAAGACGATCTCCACCCCGGCGCCCACCGGCCTGGGCGCCACGCAGAGCGAGCTGGAGTGGGCGATCAACGCCTACACGCTCGTCTTCGCGGGCCTGCTGTTCAGCGCCGGGCTGCTGGGCGACCGGCTCGGCCGCAAGAAGGTGCTGATCGGCGGTCTCGTCGTGTTCGGCATCGGTTCGGCGCTCGCCGCGTTCTCCGGCTCCCCGGCCGAGCTGATCGGCTTCCGCGCGGTGATGGGCCTGGGCGCGGCGTTCGTCATGCCGGCCACCCTGGCCGTCCTGATGAACGTCTTCGAGCGCGACGAGCAGCCGAAGGCCATCGGCATCTGGGCGGGCGGCGTGGGCCTGGCCATCGCCATCGGCCCGATCACCGGCGGACTGCTCCTGGACCACTTCTGGTGGGGCTCGGTCTTCCTCATCAACGTGCCCATCGTCGCCCTCGCCGTCGCCCTGATGCTGTGGCTGGTCCCCGACTCCCGCGACCCGAACCCCGGCCGGATCGACCCCGTCGGCGTCGTCCTCTCCGTCGCCGGCCTGGTCCTGCTGGTCTACGGCATCATCAAGGGCGGTCAGCTCGCCGACTTCACCGACGTCACGGTGGTGTCGACCATCGGCGCCGGTCTCGCCGTACTCGCCGCATTCGTATGGGCCGAGAAGCGCAGTGACCACCCGTCCATCGACATCACGTACTTCAAGAACAAGGTGTTCTCCGCCGCGATCGGCGCGATCGCCCTGGTCTTCTTCGCGCTGATGGGCGTGACGTTCTTCGCGGTGTTCTACACCCAGAGCGTGCGCGGCTACTCGCCGCTGGAGACGGGCCTGCTGATGCTGCCCCTGGCCGTCGCCCAGATGGTCTTCGCGCCCCGGGCCCGGCTGCTGGTGGACCGCTTCGGCAACAAGGCCACCACCACCGCCGGACTGGTGGTGCTCGCGGCGACGCTGGCCGCGTTCGCCGCCCTGGACGCGGACACACCCATCTGGATCCTGGAGGTCGTCTTCTTCCTCATGGGCGCGGGCATGGCCCATGTCATGACGCCGGTCAGCGTCGTCATCATGCAGGCCCTGCCCCGCGAGAAGGCCGGCTCGGCCTCCGCGCTCAGCAACACCTTCCGCCAGGTCGGCGGCGCCCTCGGCATCGCCGTCCTCGGCTCGGTGCTGTCCACCGCCTACCGCAACGGCATCGAGGACGAACTCGGCCTGCTGCCGCCCGGCGCACGCCACTCCGCCGGCGAGTCCATCGAGGCCACCCTGGCCGTGGCGGAGCGGCTGGGCCCGCGCGGCGAGGCACTGGTCGGCCCGGCGAACGACGCGTTCCTGCACGCGATGCACGTCACGGCGCTGTGGGGAGCGGGTGTGGCGGCGCTGGGCGCGATCGTCGTCGCGGTGTTCCTGCCCGGCCGCACCCGGGCGTCCGAAGGAAAGGGCCAGGACGAGGAGTTGGTGTCGGCGGCGGACTGAAAACCCACGGGCGGTGCACCGTTGCCGCCGGCCGCCGGGGAGAATCATCCCAGCCCACCGAAAGGACCCAGCGACGTGAGCCCGGCCGACACCGACCCCCGGCAGGACGGTCCCGCGCGGGGCCGCCCCCGCAGCGAGGCGGTCGAGCGCGCCATCATCGAAGGCGTGATGGGACTCCTGGAGGAGGGCGTGCCCCTCGCGGAGCTCTCCATCGAGCGCATCGCCCGCACCGCGGGCGTCGGCAAGGCCACCATCTACCGCCGCTGGAGCGGCAAGGAGGAACTCTTCGTCGACGTCATGCGCGCCGCCGAGCCCCCGGACCCCGAACTGCCCGGCACCTCCATGCGCGACGACCTCGTCGTCCTGCTGGAGTCCCTGCGCCGGCGCGGCCTGGCCGGCCGGACCTCGGCGATCCTGCACAACGTGCACGCCCAGATGAAGAGCAGCCCCAACCTCTGGGCCGCCTACCACAACACCGTCATCCTGCCGCGTCGCAGACTCGGCCTGGAAGTACTGCGCCGGGGCCGGGAGAACGGCGAACTGCGCGCCGACGTCGACGTGGAACTCCTCAACGACATCGTCGTGGGCCCCGTCCTCCTCCGCACCGTCATGCGCCCCGACGCCGACCTCCCGGACGACCTCGCCGAGCGGGTCGTCGACACCCTTCTCCAGGGCCTGCGCCCCGTCAACGGCTGATACCCCGGTGCGCGTTTCGTCACAGAGGGCGCTTTCCCCACCCCCGCGCGGAACTCATCGAGCGGCCTGTGACGTCCTCGCCCCCGTACGGCCGCCGAGGGGCGGCAGGAATGGAACCGATCATCCCCTAGGGTCATACGGACACAGGGGTGACGGTGTGCACGGCAGGTTGTGAGGCGACGGTATGGCGCAGCAGGCGTACATGACGCAGACGGACAACGGAAGCTCGGGGCCCGAGCCCCGGACCTCCCGGCTTCGGCGCCTGCTCGACCGCCTGAGCCGAGGCTGGCGCGGCGACCGCCGCATCTGGCGCCGCGGCATGGTCCTGGCCGTAGTCGCGGCCCTGCTGGCCCTGGTCATGCTGACGCACTCCCACATCCCGAACGCGATCGGCAACCTGGGCAGCCTGATCGAGACGTTCCTGCCCTGGCTGGGCCTGCTCATCCCCGTCCTGCTCCTGCTCGCCCTGCTCCGCAGGTCGGCGACGGCACTGATCGCGACGGTCCTGCCGGTGGCCGTCTGGCTGAACCTCTTCGGCGGCCTGCTCACCGACAAGACCGCCGCGGGCGGCGACCTCACGGTGGCCACGCACAACGTCAACGCCGACAACCCGGACCCGTCCCGCACCGCCCGGGACGTGGCCGCCTCGGGAGCGGACGTCCTGGCCCTGGAGGAACTGAAGGCGACCGAGGTCCCCACCTACGAGACGGCACTGGCAGGGACGTACGAGTACCACGCGGTGGTGGGAACCGTCGGGCTGTGGAGCAAGTACCCCCTGAGCGACGTGAAGGCCGTCGACATCCGCCTCGGCTGGAAGCGCGCGATGCGCGCCACGGTGACCGCCCCCGCCGGCCAGGTCGCCGTCTACGTCGCCCATCTGCCCTCGGTCCGCGTGAAGCTGGAGGCGGGCTTCACGGCCCGCCAGCGCGACAAGAGCGCCGACGCCCTGGGCGAGGCCATCGCCGCCGAACCCCTGCGCAACGTCGTCCTGCTCGGCGACCTGAACGGCACGATGAACGACCGTGCCCTGACCGCCGTCACCTCCCAGATGCGCTCCACCCAGGGCGCCGTGGGCAGCGGTTTCGGCTTCAGCTGGCCGGCGTCGTTCCCGATGGCGCGGATCGACCAGATCCTGGTCAGGGGCGCCGAACCGGAGAGTTCCTGGACCCTCCCGGCCACGGCGAGCGACCACCTCCCCATCGCCGCCCGTGTGAAGGTCACCACACCAAACGGTTGAAACCCCAGGTCATCCGCCCTCTTTTCCCCTCGTGGAAACCCCTCCGCAACCTGACGGAATACGGAACCCGGGATACTTTGTTCCGCACTTGAACATACAAAGTGCGCTCCACCGTCCCGAAAGGTCCGTAGTTCTATGCCCCTGGCCCTGCTCGCCCTTGCCGTGGGTGCCTTCGGCATCGGTACCACCGAGTTCGTGATGATGGGGCTGCTCCCCGACGTCGCGGACGACCTGGGCATCTCCATCCCCAGCGCGGGCCACCTGGTCTCGGCCTACGCCCTCGGCGTGGTCATCGGTGCCCCGCTGCTCGCCGCCGCGACGGCGAAGCTGCCCCGCCGCACCGTCCTGATCGCCCTCATGGCCCTCTTCGTGGCGGGCAACGCCCTCTCGGCGCTCGCCCCCGACCACGGCTGGCTCCTGGCCGCCCGCTTCCTCAGCGGCCTTCCGCACGGCGCCTTCTTCGGCGTGGGCGCGGTCGTGGCCATGACGATGGCGACCCCGGAACGCAAGGCGCGCTCCGTCTCCCTGATGTTCCTGGGCCTGACCATGGCCAACGTGGCGGGCGTCCCCGTGGCCACCCTCATGGGCCAGCACTTCGGCTGGCGGGCGACCTTCCTCGGCGTGAGCGCCATCGGCCTGGCGGCCATCGCCTCCCTGGCCCTCCTGATCCCCCGCGACCACACCCCCGCCCCGCAGCAGGGCCTGCGCGGCGAACTGGCCACCCTGCGCTCCCTGCCGGTCTGGCTGGCCCTCGGCACGACCGTCGCCGGCTTCGGCGCGCTGTTCGCGGCGTACAGCTACATCACCCCGATGCTCACGGACTCCGCCGGTTACGCCGACACCAGCGTCACGCTGCTGCTCGCCCTCTTCGGCGTCGGCGCCACGGCCGGCAACCTCCTGGGCGGGCGCCTGGCCGACCACTCCCTGCGCGTGACCCTCTTCGGCGGCCTGGCCTCACTGACGGCCATCCTCGCCCTCTTCCCCCTCCTGATGCGCACGGAGATCACCGCCGCGGTGGCCGTGACCCTGCTCGGCACGGCGGCCTTCGCGACGGGCTCGCCCCTCCAGCTGATGGTCATGGAGAAGGCCGCCGCGGCCCCCTCCCTGGCCTCCTCCGCCAACCAGGCGGCCTTCAACCTGGCCAACGCGGGCGGCGCGTGGATCGGCGGCCTGGCCCTGGCAGCCGGCTTCGGCCCGACGTCCCCGGCGGTCGCGGGCGCGCTGCTCTCCGCCTTCGGCATCGGCGTGGCGGCGGTGGCGTACGCGGTGGACCGCGGCGCGAAGCCGGGAACGGGCCGCGAGCGGGTGGTCGCGGGCCATGTGCCGCAGCAGGCGGAGGCCCTGGACGGCGTGAGCTGACACGCCCCGCGTCCCGGCGCGGGGCCTGGCTGGACGCCCGGCGTCGGGTGGGCCGGGGGGTGGTTGCGCAGCCCGGCGTTGGCGGGGTGCCGCCGCGCCCACCCTCCCCCACTCTCGGCTTCGCTTGAGCGGGGGGACCCCCATCGCCCCAGCGGCACGACTGCCCGCAGTGGGCGGCAGTGACTGCCGGCGGTGGGCGGCGGTGGCTGCCGGCGGTGGGCGGCAGTGACTGGCCGCGGTGGGCGGCTGGGGCCGCGTACGGCGCGAAGGGGACGGGGCGGGGGTGTCCGCCCGCAGTGGCTGGCGCGTCCGCACCCCCCGCTTCTCAAGTGACCGATTCCGCGCCAGTCCGAGGACGGACACCCCCGACCCGGCCCCGACCCACCCACCACCCGCAGGCGCTACAGCGGCCCCCACCGAAGCCGCACATGCGCCGCAGGCGGACAACCCGCACCCCCACCGAACCGAACGCCGCACCGCAGGCGGACAACCCGCACCCCCACCGAACCGAACGCCGCACCGCAGGCGGACAACCCGCACCCCCACCGGACGAACGCCGCGCCGCAGGCGGACAACGCGCACCCCCACCGGACGAACGCCGCGCCGCAGGCGGACAACGCGCACCCCCACCGGACCGAACGCCGCGCCGCAGGCATCACCACCGCATCACCCCACCGGAGGCAACTGCTCCCGCCACCCGTTGGTGATCGGCAACCGCCGGTCCTTCCCGAACCCCTTCGGCGAGATCTTCGTCCCCGGCGGATACTGCCGCCGCTTGTACTCCGCCCGGTCCACCATCCGCAGCGTCTTCGTCACCAGCTCCCGGTCGAACCCGGCCGCGACGATCTCGTCCGCCCCCCGGTCCCGGTCCACATACAGCTCCAGGATCGCGTCCAGCACCGGATAGTCCGGCAACGAGTCCGTGTCGACCTGCCCCGGCCGCAACTCCGCACTCGGCGGCTTGGAGATCGAGTTCTCCGGAATCGGCGGCGTCTGCCCCCGCTCCACCGCCGCCCGGTTACGCCACCGCGCCAACCGGAACACCGACGTCTTGTACACGTCCTTGATCGGCCCGTACGCCCCCACGGAGTCCCCGTACAGCGTCGAGTACCCCACCGCCAGCTCCGACTTGTTGCCGGGCGCCAGCACGATGTGCCCCTCCTGGTTGGAGATCGCCATCAGCAGCGTCCCCCGCAGCCGGGACTGCAGATTCTCCTCCGCCAGCCCCGTCAGCCCCAGCGCCCCCATGTACGCGTCGAACATCGGCTCGATCGCCACGGTCCGGAAGTTCAACCCCGTACGCCGCGCCAGCTCCGCCGCATCGTCCTTCGAGTGCCCGGACGAGTACTTCGACGGCATGGACACGCCGTACACGTTCTCGGCGCCCACCGCATCACAGGCGATCGCGGCGACCAACGCCGAGTCGATCCCCCCGGACAACCCGATCAGCACGGACCGGAACCCGTTCTTCGCGACATACGCCCGCAGCCCCACGACCAGTGCGGAGTACACCTCCTCGTCGTCGTCGTCGAGCCGCTCCGCGTACGCACCGCCGAGCTCGGCGTCGTACGCGGGCACCGGCGCCTCCGACAACACCACCCGGTCGATCCGCAACCCGTCGTCCACGACCCCCGTGGGCGCGTCGGCCTCCGCGGCGGGCAGCTCCAGGTCGACGACGACACACGCCTCCGCGAACTGCGGCGCCCGCGCCACGACCTCACCGTCACGGTCGACGACGATCGAGTCCCCGTCGAAGACGAGCTCGTCCTGCCCGCCCATCATCGCGAGGTAGGCGGTCGTGCACCCGGCCTCCTGCGCCCGCTTGCGCACCAGCTCCAGCCGGGTGTCGTCCTTGTCCCGCTCGTACGGCGAGGCGTTGACCGACAGCAGCAGTCCGGCATGCGCCGACCGCGCCGCCGGCACCCGCCCCCCGTCCTGCCACAGGTCCTCACAGATGGCGAGGGCGACGTCGACCCCGCGCACCCGCACCACCGGCATGGTGTCGCCGGGCACGAAGTACCGGAACTCGTCGAAGACGCCGTAGTTCGGCAGGTGGTGCTTGGCGTAGCGCAGCACCACCTCACCCCCGTACAGCACGGCCCCGGCGTTCTGCGGCGCACCGGCCGGCTGCCCGTACTTCGGCTGGGCGGCGGCGCTGCGGTCGAGGTAGCCGACGATCACCGGAAGGTCCCCGAAGCCCTCCTCGGCGAGCCGCGCGGCAAGCGAGCGCAGCGCCGCCCGCGAGGCTTCCACGAAGGACGACCTGAGGGCGAGGTCCTCGACGGGATACCCGGTCAGCGCCATCTCCGGGAACGCCACGAGGTGGGCTCCCTGCTCGGCGGAGTGCCGGGTCCAGCGGATCATCGTTTCGGCGTTGCCGGCGAGGTCACCGACGCTCGAGTCGATCTGATTCAGGGCGAGACGTAGTTGAGGCACGGGCCCAGTGTAATCGTCAAAACGACGCGATGTGCTGGGGGACGGACAGCCGCCCCCCACCCCCGGGGCCGAGCCGTCACTCGCGAGGCGCGGCCCCGCGCTCCCGCAACATCCCCGCCATCAGCTTGATCTCCGACTCCTGCGCCTCGACCATGCCCCGGGCGAGCCGCTTCTCCACGCCGACCTCGCACGCGCGGACACACCCCTGCGCCATGTGCACCCCACCCTTGTGGTGGTCCGTCATGAGCTGCAGATAGAAGACCTCGGCCCGCTCACCACCGAGCGACCCCAGCCGCTTCATCTCGGCGTTCGTCGCCATCCCCGGCATCAGCGCCCCGTCCTTGCCGGAGGCCATGTCGCCCATGCCCATCCAGGTCATCGGCGGCTCGGCGGACACCTTCGGCAGTTCCCACAGATCGAGCCAGCCCAGCAGCATGCCCCGCTGGTTTGCCTGCGTCTGGGCGATGTCGTAGGCGAGCCGCCGGACCTCCTCGTCGTCCGTCCGGTCCCGCACGATGTACGACATCTCGACGGCCTGCTGATGATGCACGGCCATGTCCCGGGCGAACCCGGCGTCCGCGGACCCGGCCGACGGAGTCCCGTCCGACCCCTCGTCCCCGGCCACCGCGTAGGTGATCGCGCCGGCCGCGACGAGCGCCGTCGCCGCGGCCCCCACGATCAGACCCAGCTGCCTCACTTGGACAGCCCGTTGGTACAGGCCGCCCCCGGCTCGGGAGTCTGCTGCCCCTGGACGAACTTCTCGAGGAACGCGTCCACGTCCGGGTCGTCGGCACCGGTCACCGCACGCTGGTGCCCCCAGGCGGTGAGCAGGATCGGGTCCTTCTGGTCGTCGACCGGGCTCATCAGCGTGTACGGCGTCTTCTTCACCTTCGCCGCGAGCGCGTCGACGTCCGCCTTGTCGGCCGAGGCGTTGTACGTCACCCACACCGCGCCGTGCTCCAGCGAGTGGACGGCGTTGGTGTTGTTGATCTCGTCGGTGTAGACGTCCCCGTTGCAGTTCATCCACACGGGGTTGTGGTCACCGCCCACCGGAGGCGAGACGGGGTAGCTCACGGCCTTGGTGACGTGATTGCGCCCCAGCGTGCCCTCCCACTTCCGCACGCCGTCCGTGCCCGTGACGAACTGGCCGGAGTTCTTGGAGTCGCCCGACGCGCTGCTGCCGTCGTCGTCCGACTGCGACTGGACGAGCACCACACCGCCGACGACGAGCCCGGCGACGATCACCACGCTGGCGGCGATGGTGAGGATCCGGGCACGGCGCTCGCGGGCCTTCTCGGCGCGCCGCATCTCCTCTATGCGCGCCGTGCGGGTCGCGCTGCTCTTCTTGGCGGAGCCCATGGGGAGTGTCCTTCGGGGGAGAAGTGTGACGAACGGGTGAGCTGATCGTAATGGGGAAGGAGGACGAGTCGTAGAGGTCTCGTCCATCAGACCGGCATGCACGCGCCTCCGCACCACTCACCGGCACCACTCACCCACCCGCACCACCCACCCGCCTCGCGCACCCGCATACGCGCCTTTTCCGCCCGCCCCCACCCCCCACCAAAAAATTGAACCGTCGATGCGCATTACCTACGCTGCCCGGTATGCGGCTGCTGCGCTCCACCGACCTGGCCCTGCGGGTCCTCATGCGCCTCGCCGTGGCCGGCGAGTCCAACCCGACGACGCGGGACGTCGCGGCGGCGATGGACGTGCCGTACACCCATGCCGCGAAGGTCGTCGCCGAGCTCCAGCACATGGGGCTGCTTACGGCCCGCCGCGGCCGGGGCGGCGGTCTCGCCCTCACGGAGCAGGGCCGCACCGCCTCGGTGGGCGCACTGGTCCGGGCCTTCGAGGGCGAGGGGGACGTCGTCGACTGCGAGGGCACGGCGACCTCGGCCGCCTGCCCGCTGAGCTCCGCCTGCCGGCTGCGCGGCGCCCTGCGCCGGGCCCGGGAGGCGTTCCACGCCTCGCTGGACCCGATCACGGTGGCGGACCTCGTCACGGAACCCACGGGCCCGCTCCTGCTGGGCATCTCTCCGAGACCGTGAGCCGGCGGCTCGCCGAACGTGCCGAAGGGCCGCCCGTTACGGATGCGCGCCCGAGCGGGCAAGATGGGTGCCGGAGCGGTACACCTGTCGTGTGCCAGGCGTTCACGCCGCGGTCAGCCGTCCGATCAAGGTCGGCAACGCGTATGAAACGCTGGTGTGGTGGGATGCTCGGGAGCCCGGCCGCCTCCCGTGGTGCGGGAGCGGACAGGCGGCCTGACCGGCAAGGATGGGGAAGCGGAAGATGGACAAGCAGCAGGAATTCGTGCTCCGGACGTTGGAGGAGCGCGACATCCGGTTCGTGCGCCTGTGGTTCACCGACGTGCTGGGCTTCCTCAAGTCGGTGGCCGTCGCCCCCGCCGAGCTCGAACAGGCGTTTGATGAAGGGATCGGCTTCGACGGCTCCGCCATCGAGGGCTTCGCCCGGGTGTACGAGTCCGACATGATCGCCAAGCCGGACCCGTCGACCTTCCAGGTCCTCCCCTGGCGCGCCGAGGCCCCGGGAACGGCCCGCATGTTCTGCGACATCCTGATGCCGGACGGCTCCCCGTCCTTCGCGGACCCGCGCTACGTCCTCAAGCGTGCCCTCGCCCGCACCTCCGACCTGGGTTTCACCTTCTACACGCACCCGGAGATCGAGTTCTTCCTGCTGAAGAACAAGCCGGTCGACGGCAGCCGGCCGACTCCCGCGGACAACTCCGGCTACTTCGACCACACCCCGCAGAACGTCGGCATGGACTTCCGCCGCCAGGCGATCACCATGCTGGAGTCGATGGGCATCTCGGTGGAGTTCTCCCACCACGAGGGCGCCCCGGGCCAGCAGGAGATCGATCTGCGCTACGCGGACGCGCTCTCGACGGCGGACAACATCATGACGTTCCGCCTGGTCATGAAGCAGGTGGCGCTCGAACAGGGCGTCCAGGCGACCTTCATGCCCAAGCCCTTCTCCGAGCACCCCGGCTCCGGCATGCACACCCACCTGTCCCTCTTCGAGGGCGACCGCAACGCCTTCTACGAGTCCGGCGCGGAGTACCAGCTCTCCAAGGTCGGCCGCTCCTTCATCGCGGGCCTGCTGCGGCACGCGGCGGAGATCTCCGCGGTCACCAACCAGTGGGTCAACTCCTACAAGCGCATCTGGGGCGGCGCGGAGCGCACGGCCGGTGCCGGCGGCGAGGCCCCGTCGTACATCTGCTGGGGCCACAACAACCGCTCGGCCCTGGTCCGCGTGCCCATGTACAAGCCCGGAAAGACCGGCTCGGCCCGGGTGGAGGTCCGCTCCCTCGACTCCGGCGCCAACCCGTACCTGGCGTACGCCCTGCTCCTGGCCGCCGGCCTGAAGGGCATCGAGGAGGGCTACGAACTCCCGCCGGGTGCCGAGGACGACGTCTGGGCCCTCTCCGACGCGGAGCGCCGGGCGCTCGGCATCGAGCCGCTGCCCCAGAACCTGGGCGAGGCGCTGACCCTGATGGAGCGCAGCGACCTGGTCGCCGAGACCCTCGGCGAGCACGTCTTCGACTTCTTCCTGCGCAACAAGAAGCAGGAATGGGAGGAGTACCGCTCCGAGGTCACGGCCTTCGAACTGCGCAAGAACCTTCCGGTGCTGTAACCGCGGGCCGCAGCGGGTTCCTCTGCATTCGGCACATGGGGCCGACGGTCGCGGACCGTCGGCCCCATCGCGTGTCACTGGCCCTGGGCCGCCTCTGGGCCGTCCGGCGCCGGATCGGCGCCCGCGGACAGGCTGTCCACGGCCCTCCGGGTCCGTGCGTCGCTACTCGGCATGAGGTGTGTACGGCCGCCCGGTGACGCTCGCCCGGCTTCGGCGGGAGGATCACTCCGGCCGCGACGAGAGGGCAGTTCCACGCCCGGTCGTTGACGTCGGAAGACGGCCGCCCGGTCGTCGGGGAACGCGACCGCTCGATCCCTGAGGTAGCGCCGGACCGGTCGCTTCGCCCGCGGCGCACGTCCGTGGTGCGATGGAACCGGGGGCGGAAGGGAGAGCGATCATGCCCGCAGCGAAGCGAACGAGTGTCGCCGCCCCGGTGTCGGTCCGCCCGCTGGTCGAGCCGGACCTGGATCGGGCCGACGCGATCTTCAGGGTCGCCTTCGGGACCTTCCTCGGGGCTCCTGAGCCGGAGACGTTCTTCGGGACCGCCGACTATGTCCGCACCCGCTGGGCGGCAGATCCACACGCGGCCTTCGCAGCGACCGTCGGGGGCGAGGTCGTCGGATCGAACTTCGCCGCCAACTGGGGCAGCGTCGGGTTCTTCGGCCCGCTGACCGTGCGTCCGGATCTGTGGGACCAGGGCATCGGCAGGCGCCTCATGGAACCGGTCATGGCCTGCTTCGACACCTGGGAGAACCGCCACCTCGGCCTGTTCACCTTCTCGCACAGTCCCAAGCACCTCGAGCTCTACCGCCGGTACGGTTTCTGGCCCCGATTCCTCACAGCCATCATGAGGAAACAGGTCGCCGTCAGTGCCGCGGTCCCCGGCCGAGTGCTGTACGGCGAGCTGACCGCCGCCGAACGGCCCGACGCACTGAGCCTCAGTCGCGCACTGACGGGGGCCGTGTACGAGGGCCTGAGCCTGGAGCGCGAGATCACGGCCACACAGGCGCAGGGGCTCGGTGACACCATCCTCCTCGAGGGCGCCGACTCCGGCCTCGACGGTCTGGCTGTCTGCCACTGCGGAGCGGGGTCGGAGGCCGGTGAGGACGTGTGCTTCGTCAAATTCGGCGCCGTACGCCCTGGCCCGGACGCCGCGGACCGGTTCGAACGACTGCTGAACGCGTGCGAGCAGCTGGCCACCGAGAAGGGACTGGCACAACTGGACGCCGGAATGAACCTGGCCCACCAGGACGCCTACCGGCGCATGGTCGACCGCGGTTTCCGTACCTGGCTGCAAGGCGTGGCCATGCACAAGCCCAACGAACCTGGCTACAGCCACCCTGACGCCTACGTGATCGACGACTGGCGCTGAGTCCACCGCCATACCCGGCCTTGGACAAGGCCCGATGCCGGTCCGGGACTTGAACACGCACGTCAGTCGCACCCTGCGAGAGTTGATCGCCGCCCGATGACGGCTGACCGTCTACCAGCTGCCGCCATACGCCCCCGAACTCGA
Organism: Streptomyces griseoloalbus; assembly: GCA_014650015.1. Taxonomy (GTDB): domain Bacteria; phylum Actinomycetota; class Actinomycetes; order Streptomycetales; family Streptomycetaceae; genus Streptomyces; species Streptomyces griseoloalbus. The sequence goes on along the minus strand of BMUD01000006.1, from coordinate 334,424 downwards.
CCCCGTCGAGGGCGTGTGGTCGCACCTGAAGAGGTCGCCGGCCAACCTCACCAAGCGCGGTTTCGACCAGCGGCCTCCGCCGGGGCGCGGGTGCCCGCGGCCATCCTGGCCCTCTTGGCCGCGGGGCGCCGGCGGTTCAGCAGTTCCCCGCCCCCGCGGCGCAACCGCCCGCGATCCCGCAGGCCTCGACCGAACCGACCGATCCGGTCGGCTGACGCGCTTCTCACTAAACCGGAAGCTAGCTTTCCGTAACTGCGCGGAACCTTGCCAGCCCCTTGGGCGTGGCTCTACTGTCGCGACAACAGAAAGCGCTTTCTCGCCGATGGGTCCGGCCCACCCCGCCGTCCCGCATCGGCTCTACTGACATGCCCATGACAGAAAACTGCAGGTCGGGGCGGAACGCCCGGCACTTGAGGACGGAAGGCGAGACGAGAATGAGACGATCAGTCGCAGTGCGACTCTCCGCGTTAGCGGCCACGGGAGCCCTCGCGGCCGCGACGGGACTGACGCTGTCCACGGCCGAGGCGTCTGCCGCAGCCGCCGGTGCCACCGGCTACGCGACCCAGAATGGCGGAACCACCGGCGGCGCGGGCGGCCAGACGGTCCGCGCCACCACCGGCACCGCGATCCACCAGGCCCTGTGCAACCGGGCCAGCAGCTCCACCCCGATCGTCATCCAGGTCGAGGGCACCATCAACCACGGCAACACCAGCAAGGTGTCGGGCGACAGTTGCAGCACCGCCGCCGGTGTCATCGAGCTCAAGCAGATCAGCAACGTCACGATCGTCGGCGTCGGCAACGGCGCCGTCTTCGATCAACTGGGCATCCACATCCGTGAGTCCCGCAACATCATCATCCAGAACGTGACCATCAGGAACGTCAAGAAGTCGGGCTCGCCCACGTCGAACGGCGGCGACGCCATCGGCATGGAGAGCGGTGTCCGCAACGTCTGGGTCGACCACACCACCCTGGAGGCGTCGGGCGGCGAGTCGGAGGGCTTCGACGGCCTCTTCGACATGAAGAACAACACCCAGTACGTCACGCTGTCCTACAGCACCCTGCGCAACTCCGGCCGTGGCGGGCTGATCGGCTCCAGCGAGAGCGACACCTCGAACGGCTACGTCACGTTCCACCACAACCTGTACGAGAACATCGACTCCCGTACGCCCCTGCTGCGCGGCGGCATCTCGCACATCTACAACAACCACTACAAGAACCTGAACGAGTCCGGCATCAACTCCCGTGCCGGGGCCCGCGCGAAGGTGGACAACAACTACTTCGAGGACTCCAAGGACGTCCTCGGCACGTTCTACACCGACGCGGCCGGCTACTGGCAGGTCAGCGGCAACATCTTCGACAACGTGACCTGGTCCGAGCGCAGCGGCGACCACAACCCGGCCGGTCCCAACCCGACGTCGAACACCTCCGTCAGCATCCCGTACGCCTACACCCTGGACGCCGCCAACTGCGTACCGAGCGTCGTGAGCCAGACGGCGGGCGCCAACAAGGGCCTGAAGGTGTCGGACGGCAGCTGCACGCCGCAGAACCCGGACCCGACCGACCCGGACCCGACCGACCCGGACCCGACGGACCCGGACCCGACCGACCCGCCGAGCGGCACCAACCTCAGTCTCGGCGCCGGCGCCGACGGCACCAGCAAGGCCGACGGGACGAGCTACGGCAACGTGCGCGACGGCAACATGAGCACGTACTGGTCGCCGTCCGGCTCGACCGGTTCCGTCTCGGTCAAGTGGGGTTCCGCCACCACGGTCTCCAAGGTCAACATCCGTGAGGCGGCGGGCTCGGGCGCCATCGGCTCCTACCGCGTCATCAACCACGACACGGGCGCGGTCCTGGCCTCCGGCAGCGGATCGGGCGTCATCGGCTTCGCCCCGACCTCCCTGAAGAAGCTCACCTTCGAGATCACCAGCGCCTCGGGCACCCCGAGGATCGCCGAATTCGAAACGTACGCGAGCTGACACGTACCGGGGGCCGTCCTCGCGGCGGCCCCCGGGCTGAGCCGGTGCCATGCGTCACGGAGCGGGTCCACGCGTTCGACGTGGCCCGGCCGGGCGCCCTGGCGACGGGGGAGTGCCTGTCGAAGGGGCTGGCGATGCCGGTGACCGTGGGCGAGAACCACGGGAACGCGCGGACTTCCAGCCGGACGCGGCCGACAAGCCGGAGCGCGGCCGACGAACCGGAGCGCGGCCGACAAGCCGGAGCGCGGCCGACGAACCGGACGGAGTGAGCCCCGCCTCTGACCCGTGCGGGTGCCGGAGGCGGGGCTCGCTCCGCGTCGCTCAGGCGGGTCCGGAGCGACCGCGGGCCTCGTCCTTGACGCTGCGACCGGAGTCGCGGGCCTGGTCGGTGACCTGGCCTGCCTGGCCGCGGGCCTCGTCCTGGGTGGTGCGGGCAGCCTGCTGCGCGGTGTCCTTCACCTCCGCGGCCGCGGTCTGCGTGGCCTCCTTGGCGCCTTCCTTCAGGTGCTGCGCGGACTCGGTGGCGGCCTGCTTCACCGGCTCCAGCGCCTCGGCGCCGCGCTCCATCAGCTCGGACGCCTTCTGCTGTTCCCGTTCCGAGGCGGGCACCATCGAGGCGGCCAGCAGGCCGACGCCGAAGGCGACAAGGCCGGCGGCCATCGGATTGCCCTGGGTCTGGCGGCGGGCCATCTCGGGTGTCTGCTGGACGGCCTGTCCCGCCTGGCCGGCGGCCTCGCGCGCCGAGTCGGCCGCCCACTCGGTTCCTTCCTGCACCGAACCGGCCGCCGACTGCACCGAGTCGGCCGCCGACCGGGCGGTGCCGGTCATACCGTGCGCCGTGTGCGTAGCGGTGCCCATGACGCGGTCACGGACGCCCGACACCGTGCGGCGCATCCGCGCCTTGCGGCGGTGGGCCATGCGGCGCGGGCTGGCCCGGTCGGCCAGCCGGTCCACGTCCGCGGACAGCTGATTCCGCGTGGCCGCGATCTCGGCCCTCATTTGGTCGGGTGACGTGCCCATTCCGCGTCCTCCTTCAGCGTCTGGACGGTGTGCTCGGGCTTCGGTGAGACGGTGCGCATCTTCGCGCGGCCCTTCTGGAACAGCACGGCCGCGGTCACGGCCCACAGCGCGGCGATGATCAGGGCGGCCCAGCCCTCGTCCATCACACCGGCCAGACCGAACATGGCCGCCAGCGACAGGAACAGCAGGACCATGTAGCCGGCGAACCCGGCACCGCCGTACATCCCGGCGGCCTTGCCCGCCTTGGTGCCCTCCTCCTTGATCTCGACCTTGGCCAGTTCCACCTCCTGGCGGAAGAGGAGCTGGAGGTCCGACGTCACCGAGGACAGCAGCTCGCCCGCGGACCTTTCCTGTACCTGCGGCTCGGCCGAGCGGGCCCGCGACAGCGGTGACATCGTGGCCATCTCACGCCTCCGGGAACGGGCGGCCCGGCGTGCCGGCCGGCGGCGCGCCCGGGGCGGCGGGAACGGGCGGTGCCGGCGGCGTCAGCGCGCCCTGGCCCGGTGCCGCGGTGACCTGCCCCTGCCCGTCTCCGCCGGCCCGGGACGCCGTCTGCGTCACCTTCGCCAGGCGTCCGACGGCCAGTCCGGCCAGCAGCGCGCCGCCGAGGAAGGCGCCGGGGCGGCGCCGGGCGAAGCCCTGGAGGTCGGCGACGAGGCCTTCGACTCCCTGCCGCTCCAGATAGTCGGCGGCCCGCTGCCCCTTGTCGCCGGCACGGGCCGCGAGGCTGCGGGCGGGCGAGTCGCTCTCGGCGTGCGCGGCCAGGCCGGAGAAGTCGTCCGCCCACTGCCGCAGCGTGTCGGCCGCCCGCCTGGCCTGCCCGTCCGCCTCGTCGATCGCACGGCTGCGCAGGTCCTCCATGACCGTGCCGGCCTGCTGCCGCGCCTCACCCACGACGGTCCTGGCCTGATCCGCCGCGGTCCCCGCGACCTGGCCGGCGGCCTGCTTGGCCTGGCCGGCCGTCGCGGAGGTCTCTGCCCTGACCTTCTCTCCAGTGCTCCCGGATCCGGTTCGTGCGGACTCACTCATCGGCGATTTCCCCTCAGTCTCTGCGTACGGCCCGTGCCCCGTGACACGGTGTCCCCGTGACACGGTGTGGACCGGGAGTCGCGCTCCGGGCCGCACACATGGCCGTCCGTTCGCACCCGAGTGGCCATTTGGGGTGGTTTGACACGCAATGAGGGAAATACGTGTGGTGCGGTGAGTGAAGGGTGACTCAAGAGGCGGGACGAGGGAGTCGCTCTACGCCCCCGCCGGATCCCCCAGCACCTTGTGCAGCGGCTCCGCCGCCCGCCTGCGGTACTCCTGGACGGACCAGCCGTTGCCGTCCGGGTCCGTGAAGTACATGAAGGTGGCGCCGTCGGACTCGGTGTACTGGACCGGTTCGGAGACGTCCAGACCCCGTCCGACCAGCTCCGCGTGGGCCGCCTGGATGTCGGCGACGCAGAGCTGGAGCCCCTGGTAGGAACCGGGGGCCGGAGTGGGGCCGGGGGTCATTTTCCACAGGCTGTGGCCGAGGGCGATCGAGCAGCCGGAGCCGGGCGGGGTCAGCTGGACGATGCGCAGGCCCGGCATGACCTCCTGGTCGATGTCGACGTGGAAACCGACCTTGTCCCGGTAGAAGTCCCGGGCCCGGTCGACGTCGCTCACCGGGAGCGGGATCACTTCGAGGGTCATGTCCATGAACTCCGGCTCCTTCGTCGACTTCGGCGTCAGGCGAACCGCCACCTCGTCTGGCTGAACGGCTCACCCTTACCGAAGCCGAAAACGGTCCTCGGCGCCACCGCGTACACGACGGCGTGTCCCGCGCCGTGGTGGAAGTACCCGTCGCGCACCTCGAAGTGCCAGAAACGGCCGTACTTCGCCTCCCACGCCGCCGCCAGGCCGCGCAGTGCGCCGTCGTCGGCGACCCGTACCGCCTCGCCCTCGACCACCAGGTCGTAGCCCCTGTCCCAGGTGTTGGTGCCGGTCGTCAGCACGACATGCGGGTTCTCCGCCAGGTTGCGGGCCTTGCGCTCGTCCGGCCCGGTGCAGAAGTGCAGCGCGCCGTCCGACCAGACGGCCGGGAGCGGGGTCACATGGGGGCGGCCGTCGGGGCGGACCGTGGAGATCCAGAAGAGTTCCGCCTCCGTGAGCAGGCGCCGCGCCTCGGGCCACGGGGGCGCGGTCGCCGCCGGATCGCTGTAGCGCGGGTCGAGGCGGGTCCGGGGTGTCGTGCCGGTCATGTGGTGCCCTCCATCGCTGTTCGGCCGTACGGGCCCTCCATCGCGGTCGGAGCCGTACGTGCGCTTCTTCCGTCCCCCTCCATCAGACCCCGCCCGGCCCCCGAACTCATCGCGGCCGCCCCGGGCCGTCCACCGGTACTCCGGTTAGGCTCATGGCCGTACGACCCTGATCCGAGGCACGAGGCACGAGGGAGGCCGGGGATGACGTCGGCGCCGGGGCGCAGGAGCAGTATCTTCACGCGGCTGCTGCGGCACGGCTTCACCGATCCCTCGGCCGCCGAGCGGCTGCTGGACAGTACCGGGCTGGCCGCCGTGCGCGACGACCCCGTCCTGCTGGACGCCCTCGGCGCCACCGCCGACCCCGATCTCGCGCTGTTCGGGCTGGTACGGCTGCTGGAGGCGCAGAGCGGTGCCACCGCACGCCAGGAGCTGCTGGACACGCTGATAGCGGCCAAGCCGCTGCGGGACCGGCTGCTCGGTGTGCTCGGCGCCTCCGCCGCGCTCGCCGAACACCTGGCCCGGCACCCGAGCGACTGGCAGGCCCTCGTCACCTACGAGCCACGCGACCTGCACCCCGGGATCGAGGAGTTCGAGCGCGGTCTCGCCGACGCCACCGACCCGGTCTCGCTCCGCGTCGCCTACCGGCGCTGTCTGCTGTCCATCGCCGCCCGTGACGTAGGCGGCACGATCGAGGTCGCCCAGACCGCCGCCGAGCTCGCCGACCTCGCCACCGCGACCCTGCGCGCCGCCCTGAAGCTCGCCGGTGCCGCCGCGCCCGAGGACGCCGCCCTGTGCCGGCTCGCGGTGATCGCGATGGGCAAGTGCGGGGGACACGAACTCAACTACGTCTCCGACGTCGACGTGATCTTCGTGGGCGAGGCCGTCGACGGGGGAGACGAGGGCAAGGCGCTGCGCGCCGCCACCCGGCTGGCCTCGCACATGATGCGGATCTGCTCCGAGACCACCGTCGAGGGCTCCATCTGGCCCGTCGACGCCAATCTGCGCCCGGAGGGCCGCAACGGCCCGCTGGTGCGCACCCTCGCCTCCCACCTCGCCTACTACCAGCGCTGGGCCAAGACCTGGGAGTTCCAGGCGCTGCTGAAGGCCCGCCCGGTCGCCGGCGACCCGGCCCTCGGCGAGGAGTACATCGCCGCGCTCCAGCCGCTGGTGTGGCAGGCCGCCGAGCGGGAGAACTTCGTCGCCGACGTGCAGAAGATGCGCCGCCGGGTGGTGGAGACCATCCCCGCCGCCGAGATCGACCGGCAGCTGAAGCTGGGGCCGGGCGGTCTGCGGGACGTCGAGTTCGCGGTGCAGCTGCTCCAGCTGGTGCACGGCCGCGCCGACGCCTCCCTGCGCAGCGGCACCACCCTCGACGCGCTGAAGGCCCTCGCCGCCGGCGGCTACGTCGGCCGCGCGGACGCCGCCCAGCTCGACGACGCCTACCGCTTCCTGCGCTCCATGGAGCACCGCATCCAGCTCTACCGGCTGCGCCGCACCCACCTCGTCCCCGAGGACGAGGCCGACCTGCGGCGTCTGGGCCGCTCCCTCGACCTGCGCACCGACCCGGTCGCGACACTGAACCGGGAGTGGCGGCGGCACGCCTCCGTCGTACGGCGGCTGCACGAGAAGCTGTTCTACCGGCCGCTGCTCGACGCCGTCGCCGCGCTCGCCCCCGGTGAGGCCCGGCTCAGCGCGGAGGCGGCACGGGAACGCCTGGTCGCCCTCGGATACGCCGACCCGGCCGCCGCGCTGCGCCACCTGGAGGCGCTGGCGTCCGGCGTCACCCGCAAGGCCGCCATCCAGCGCACCCTGCTGCCCGTGCTGCTCGGCTGGTTCGCGGACTCCGCCGACCCGGACGCCGGGCTGCTGAACTTCCGCAAGGTCTCCGACGCGCTCGGCAAGACCCCCTGGTATCTGCGGCTGCTGCGCGACGAGGGAGCCGCCGCCGAGAACCTGGCCCGGGTCCTGTCCGCCGGCCGGCTCGCCCCGGACCTGCTGATGCGCGCCCCCGAGGCGGTCGCGCTGCTCGGCGACGGGGACGGCGGGGGACTCACCGTGCGCTCCCGCGCCCATCTGGAGCAGGAGATCCTGGCCGGCGTCGGCCGCGCCGACAACGCCGTCCAGGGCGTCACGGCCGCCCGGGGGGTGCGCCGCCGCGAGCTGTTCCGTACGTCCGCCGCCGACATCGTCGGCTCCTACGGCACCGAGTCCCAGCCCGCCGAGGCCGACCAGGGCGCACTGGTGGACCTGGTCGGCGGCGCGGTGTCCGACCTGACGGCCGCCACCCTCGCCGGCACCCTGCGCGCCGTGGTCCGGCAGGGCTGGGGGGACACGCTCCCCACCCGGTTCGCGGTCATCGGCATGGGCCGTTTCGGCGGGCACGAACTGGGCTACGGCTCCGACGCGGACGTCCTGTTCGTGCACGAGCCGCGCGACGGCGTGGACGAGCGGGAGGCGTCCGAGGCGGCCAACAAGGTCGTCTCCGAGATGCGCCGGCTGCTCCAGATCCCCAGCGCCGACCCGCCCCTGCTCATCGACGCCGACCTGCGCCCGGAGGGCAAGTCGGGCCCGCTGGTGCGCACGCTGAAGTCGTACGAGGCGTACTACCGGCGCTGGTCGCTGGTGTGGGAGCGGCACGCGCTGCTGCGCGCCGAGCCCGTCGCCGGGGACGAGGACCTGGGCCGCCGCTTCATCGAGATGATCGACCCGCTGCGCTACCCGGCCGCCGGGCTCGGCGACGAGGCGGTCCGTGAGATCCGGCGGCTGAAGGCCCGTATGGAGTCCGAACGGATGCCGCGCGGGGCCGACCCCAAGCTGCACGCCAAGCTCGGCCCGGGCGGGCTGTCCGACGTGGAGTGGACCGTGCAGCTGCTCCAGCTGCGGCACGGCGCGCGGGAGCCGGGCCTGCGCACCACCAGGACGCGTCAGGCGCTGGCCGCCGCCCGCGCGGCCGGGCTGCTCTCCGAGGAGGACGCCGGCATCCTCGACGAGGCATGGGTGCTGGCCACCCGGGTCCGCAACGCGGTGATGCTGGTCCGGGGCCGGGCGGGGGACACCTTCCCCAGCGTGCCCCGGGAACTGGGGGCCGTCGGCCGTTACCTGGGCTACGGCCCCGGCCACGCGGGCGACATGCTCGACGCGTACCGGCGTACGGCACGCAGGGCGCGGGGTGTGGTGGAGGAGCTGTTCTACGGGGGGTTGTAGCGTCCCGGTCCCCCGAAGGGCATGGCGCGCCGCCCGTCATCCCTGTTTCGGCAGCGGGATCGGGCCCGGCTCCCGTTCCTCCCGGCCGGGCACCAGCCTCGGCAGGGCGTACGGCAGGCTGCCGTACCAGAGCCGTGCGACCCCGTAGCCGAAGGCGAGGCAGAGGACGCCGCCCACCGCGTCCAGCCAGAAGTGGTTGGCGGTGGCGACGATGACCACCAGCGTGGCCACCGGGTACACCATGCCCAGGACGCGCACCCACGGGACCGTGGCCAGCGCGAAGAGCGTCAGGCCGCACCAGACCGACCAGCCGATGTGCATCGACGGCATCGCGGCGTACTGGTTGGACATGTTCTTCAGATCGCCGGAGGCCATCGAACCCCAGGTCTCGTGCACCAGGACGGTGTCGATGAAGTCCTGGCCGTTCATCAGGCGCGGCGGGGCCAGCGGATACAGGTAGTAGCCGACCAGGGCGATGCCGGTGGTGGTGAAGAGGACCAGCCGGGTCGCCGCGTAACGGCCGGGATGACTACGGTAGAGCCACACCAGGACACCCAGCGTCACCACGAAGTGCAGCGTGGCGTAGTAGTAGTTCATGCCGACGACGAGCCAAGTCACCGAGTTCACGGCGTGGTTGACGGACTCCTCGAACGCCGTGCCGAGTTGGTGCTCCAGCCGCCAGATCCAGTCGGCGTTGCGCAGCGCCTCGGTCCGCTGTTCGGGCACGGCGTTGCGCACGAGCGAGTACGTCCAGTAACTCACCGCGATGAGCAGGATCTCGAACCACAGCCGGGGCCGGCGAGGGGCGCGCGGGCGGCGCAGGAACGTCCGCCCCGTCTCGTCCGCGACGGGGTTGCGAACAGCCTCTTCCCGGCCGTCCAGCGTTGTCACGGTCGTGTCACCCATAGGCACAGAGTCTGCCAGAAAAGACCCACCCCTCAGATCCTCCCCCGGTCGGGACCGACCCGCATGTTTTCCCCCGGGGACGGGCGGGCCGTCTCCTACCGTGGCAGTGCGCGGAAGGTCGTTTCCTCCACCCTAGGGACGACTCCGGTCCCCAGGAGCCGACGCGGTCGAACCGCGCACCACCAGTTCCGGCATGAACACGAACTCGCTGTGCGGTGCGGGCGTTCCGCCGATCTCCTCCAGCAGGGTGCGCACCGCGGCCTGGCCCATCGCCGGGACCGGCTTGCGGACCGTGGTCAGCGGCGGGTCGGTGAACGCGATCAGCGGGGAGTCGTCGAAGCCGACCACCGAGATGTCCTTCGGCACGTCCAGGCCGCGCTGCCGCGCCGCCCGTATCGCGCCCAGCGCCATCATGTCGCTCGCGCACACCACCGCCGTGCAGTCGCGGTCCATGAGCGCGGTCGCGGCGGCCTGGCCGCCCTCCAGGGTGTAGAGGGAGTGCTGGATCAGCTCGGTCTCGACCGTCTCCGCGCTCAGGCCCAGCTGGTCCTGCACGGTGCGGACGAAACCCTCGATCTTGCGCTGGACCGGCACGAAACGCTTCGGCCCGAGCGCCAGTCCGATGCGGGTGTGGCCGAGGGAGGCGAGGTGGGTGACCGCGAGGGCCATCGCCGCCCGGTCGTCGGGGGAGATGAAGGGCGCCTGCACCTTCGGCGAGAAGCCGTCCACGAGCACGAACGGCACGCCCTGGGCGCGCAGTCGCTCGTAGCGCTGCGTGTCGGCGGTGGTGTCCGCGTGCAGCCCGGAGACGTAGATGATGCCGGCCACCCCGCGGTCCACCAGCATCTCCGTCAGCTCGTCCTCCGTCGACCCGCCCGGGGTCTGGGTGGCGAGCACCGGGGTGTAGCCCTGGCGGGTCAGCGCCTGCCCGATGACCTGGGCCAGCGCCGGGAAGATCGGGTTCTCCAGCTCCGGGGTGATCAGACCGACCAGGCCCTCGCTGCGCTGCCGCAGCCGCACCGGGCGCTCGTAGCCCAGGACGTCGAGGGCGGCGAGCACGGACTGGCGGGTGGTGGCGGCGACGCCCGGCTTGCCGTTGAGGACGCGGCTGACGGTCGCCTCGCTCACCCCCGCCTGAGCGGCGATATCGGAAAGCCTTGTGGTCACAGGACTGGACTGTAGCGGCCGGGTCTCGCCGTGCACACCGATCGGACGCCTGGTGCGCGCCGTCGAACGGCCCGCTGCGGGCTGCTGGGTCATCGCGATCCCTCAAGTCGTGGTCGGCGTCCGGTTCGCAAGGGATGATTCCCCCGGCGGCAACGGATGGCAAGTCCTTGCAGAGTCTTGCACAACTGTCCGAACCCCCGCCGTACGGGCGGAAACCCGGGGTTCCGGGCGGTCGGGGCAGGTCACGGCGGCATAACTCTCGGCGTTGCTTGCAAAACTTTTCTGCAAGGTCTTTCGAATCGGTTCCATCGCTGTTACGTTCACGTCGCCCGGCGGCCGCAACGGCGCAGTCGGCAAGTCGGCGGGAGCGGCAGACGGGGCCGCGCCCGCACCACTCGGGCTTTCACCCTCAAGGAGAACTCATGCGGCGTGGCATAGCGGCCACCGCGCTGGTGGCGTCCCTCGCCCTCGCGGCGACGGCCTGCGGCGGAGACAGCGACAGCGGCGACAAGGCCGGCGGCCCGGTCACCATCACCTGGTGGGACACCTCCAACGCGACCAACGAGGCGCCGACGTACCAGGCCCTGGTCAAGGAGTTCGAGGCCGCCAACAAGGACATCAAGGTCAAGTACGTCAACGTCCCCTTCGACCAGGCGCAGAACAAGTTCGACACCGCCGCCGGTTCCAAGGGTGCCCCCGATGTGCTGCGCTCCGAGGTCGGCTGGACCCCCGCCTTCGCCAAGAAGGGCTTCTTCGTCCCGCTGGACGGCACCGAGGCCCTCGCCGACCAGGACAAGTTCCAGCCCAACCTGATCGAGCAGGCCAAGTACGAGGGCAAGACCTACGGCGTCCCGTTCACCACGGACACCCTGGCCTTCGTCTACAACAAGGAACTGTTCGAGAAGGCCGGCGTCGAGGCCCCCAAGACCTGGGACGACCTGAAGAAGGCCGCCGCCACCATCAAGGACAAGACCGGCGTCGACGGCTACTGGGGCTCCACCGCGGGCTACTACGCCCAGCCGTTCCTCTACGGCGAGGGCACCGACATGGTCGACGCCGACGCCAGGAAGGTCACCGTGAAGTCGCCGGAGGCCGAGAAGGCGTACGGCACCTGGCTGGACCTCTTCGACGGCAAGGGCCTGCACAAGGCCGACACCACCGCCGACGCCTACGCCCACATCCAGGACGCGTTCGTCAACGGCAAGGTCGCCTCGATCATCCAGGGCCCGTGGGAGATCACCAACTTCTACAAGGGCTCCGCGTTCAAGGACAAGAACAACCTCGGCATCGCCACCGTCCCGGCCGGCTCCACCGGCAAGGCGGGCGCCCCGACCGGCGGCCACAACCTCTCCGTCTACGCCGGCTCCACCGAGGACAAGCAGCAGGCCGCGCTGAAGTTCGTGAACTTCATGACCTCGGCCAAGGCGCAGGAGACCATCGCGCTGGAGAACTCCACGCTCCCCACGCGCGACGACGCCTACACCGACAAGGTCAGGACCGACCCGGGCATCGCCGGCTACCAGACGGTCCTCCCGGCCGCGCAGCCGCGTCCGGCCCTGCCCGAGTACAGCTCGCTGTGGGGTCCGATGGACGACGAGCTGCCCCAGATCGCGGGCGGCAAGGAGTCCCTGGACAAGGGGCTCGGTGACGCGGAGACCGCGATCGCCAAGCTGGTGCCGGACTTCAGCAAGTAACCCCGTGCGGCCGCCGGATCCGCTTCCAGGAGGGGAGGGTCCGGCGGTCGCCGGCCTGTGTGCCGTACTCCTTGATCATCCAGAAGGTGCCGAACCATGACAGTCGCCATCGACCGCGCGACCGGCAAGCGCCGCGGTGACCGCGCGCCCCGGCCCGGGCCGGTCCGCCGTATGAAGCGCAGTTTCGACAAGCACTGGTACGCCTACGTCATGATCGCGCCGGTGGCCGTCGTGCTCGGCGTCCTCGTGCTGTACCCCCTGGGGTACGGCCTCTATCTCACGCTCACCGACGCCAACAGCCTCAACGCGGCCCGCACCATCGGCGTCAACGAGATCGAGGCCACCTACAAGTTCATCGGTCTGGACAACTACGCCGACATCCTGTGGGGCGAGACCGCCTACGACCGCTTCTGGTCGCACTTCATCTGGACGATCGTGTGGACGGCCGCCTGTGTCGCCCTGCACTACGGCATCGGCCTGGGCCTCGCCCTGCTGCTCAACCAGAAGCTGCGGGGCCGCACCCTCTACCGGCTGCTCCTGATCCTGCCGTGGGCCGTGCCGACCTTCGTCACCGTCTTCGGCTGGCGCTTCATGCTCGCCGACGCGGGCATCATCAACTCCGGCCTGGACGCCCTGGGCCTGCCGACACCGCTGTGGCTGGAGGACACCTTCTGGCAGCGGTTCGCCGCGATCATGGTCAACACCTGGTGCGGTGTGCCGTTCATGATGGTCTCCCTGCTCGGAGGCCTGCAGTCCATCGACGCCAGCCTGTACGAGGCGGCCGAGATGGACGGCGCCAACGCCTGGCAGCGGTTCCGCCACGTCACCCTGCCCGGCCTGCGCTCGGTCAGCTCCACCGTGGTGCTGCTCGGCATCATCTGGACGTTCAACCAGTTCGCCGTCATCTTCCTGCTGTTCGGCAACACCGCCCCGGACGCGCAGATCCTCGTGACCTGGGCCTACCAGCTCGGCTTCGGGCAGCAGCCGCGCGACTTCGCGCAGTCCGCGGCCTACGGCATGCTGCTGCTGGCCATCCTGGTCGTCTTCACCTCCTTCTACCGCCGCTGGCTGAACCGCAATGAGCAGCAGCTCGCGATCTGAGGCAGGAGTCCCCATGAGCACCACCACCGTCACCACCACTGCTCCGGCGGACCGGCCTGCCGACGAGAAGACCCCGCCCCGCGCGACGCGCCGGCGCGGCGAGGGCAGCCCTCTGGCCCGTCTCACCTCGCACGGTGTGCTGATCGTGGCCAGCGCGATCGCGCTGTTCCCGGTCGCCTGGCTGGTCTTCCTGTCCCTCGGCCCCGACAAGGACGACTATCTGCGTCCCGGCGGCATCTGGGGCAAGATGACGCTGGACAACTACACGTTCGTCCTGCAGAACACGAACTTCTTCGACTGGCTGAAGAGCTCGCTGATCGTCTCGCTCGGGACCACGGTCATCGGCGTCCTGGTCGCCGCCACCACCGGCTACGCGGTCTCCCGCATGCGTTTCCCGGGCTACAAGAAGTTCATGTGGGTGCTCCTGGTCACCCAGATGTTCCCGGTGGCCGTCCTGATGGTGCCGATGTACCAGATCCTCTCGGACCTGCGGCTCATCGACAGCTACCTTGGACTCATCCTCGTCTACTGCTCGACGGCGGTGCCCTACTGCGCCTGGCTGATGAAGGGCTACTTCGACACCATCCCGTTCGAGATCGACGAGGCGGGACGGGTCGACGGGCTGACCCCCATCGGCACGTTCGCACGGCTGATCCTGCCGCTCGCCAAGCCGGGTCTGGCGGTCGCCGCGTTCTACAGCTTCATCACCGCGTTCGGCGAGGTCGCCTTCGCCACGACGTTCATGCTCGACGACGAGAAGTACACGCTCGCCGTCGGTCTGCAGAGCTTCGTCAGCGAGCACGACGCACAGCGCAACCTCATGGCCGCCACCGCGGTCCTGATCGCGATACCGGTCTCCGCGTTCTTCTACCTCGTGCAGAAGAACCTGGTCACCGGCCTCACCGCCGGCGGCACGAAGGGCTGACCCCCTTCGCGTCAGCGACTCCCGCGTGCCTGACTCGCGCGGGTGGGCGGCCGCGGTGTCCATCCGACCCCGCTGTCACCGCGGCCGCCCTGTCCCACAGCCGCCCCTCCACTCGCCTTCCCGACCGAAACTCGTATCAAGGACGACATGAGCCAGCAGCACTCCGCCGCACCGGCCCCGACCCCCACCACCGACGCGGCCGTCGCCACAGTCGCCCGGCGCCGCGACTGGTGGCGGGACGCGGTGATCTACCAGGTGTACCCGCGCAGCTTCGCCGACAGCAACGGCGACGGCATGGGCGACCTGGAGGGCATCCGCTCCCGCCTGCCGTACCTGCGCGACCTCGGCGTGGACGCCGTGTGGCTCAGCCCCTTCTACGCCTCGCCGCAGGCCGACGCCGGCTACGACGTCGCCGACTACCGCGCCGTCGACCCCATGTTCGGCACCCTGCTCGACGCGGACGCGCTGATCCGGGACGCCCACGGACTGGGCCTGAGGATCATCGTCGATCTGGTGCCCAACCACTCCTCGGACCAGCACGAGTGGTTCAAGCGGGCCGTCGCCGAGGGCCCCGGCTCCCCCCTGCGGGAGCGCTACCACTTCCGGCCCGGCAAGGGCGCGGACGGTGACCTGCCGCCCAACGACTGGGAGTCGATCTTCGGCGGCCCCGCCTGGACCCGCGTCACCGAGCCCGACGGCACGCCCGGTGAGTGGTACCTGCACCTCTTCGCGCCCGAGCAGCCCGACTTCAACTGGGAGCACCCGGCGGTCGGCGACGAGTTCCGCTCGATCCTGCGGTTCTGGCTGGACATGGGCGTCGACGGCTTCCGCATCGACGTGGCCCACGGCATGGTGAAGGCGGAGGGCCTGCCCGACCTCGGCTCGCACGAGCAGTTGAAGCTGCTGGGCAACGATGTCATGCCGTTCTTCGACCAGGACGGCGTCCACGACATCTACCGCCAGTGGCGTCTGATCCTCGACGAGTACTCCGGCGAGCGCATCTTCGTCGCCGAGGCCTGGACCCCGACCGTCGAGCGCACCGCCAACTACGTCCGCCCGGACGAGCTGCACCAGGCGTTCAACTTCCAGTACCTGGGTACCCACTGGGACGCCGAGGAACTGCGCACGGTCATCGACCGCACCCTGGACTCCATGCGCCCGGTCGGGGCCCCGGCCACCTGGGTGCTGTCCAACCACGACGTCACCCGGCACGCCACCCGCTTCGCCAACCCGGCGGGGCTCGGCACCCAGATCCGCCTGGCCGGCGACCGCGAACTGGGGTTGCGCCGGGCCCGTGCGGCGACGCTGCTGATGCTGGCGCTGCCCGGGTCGGCGTACGTCTACCAGGGCGAGGAGCTGGGCCTGCCGGACGTCGTGGACCTGCCGGACGAGGTGCGCCAGGACCCGGCGTACTTCCGGGGCGCGGGCCAGGACGGCTTCCGTGACGGCTGCCGGGTGCCGATCCCGTGGACGCGGGAGGGCTCGTCGTACGGCTTCGGTGAGGGAGGCAGCTGGCTGCCGCAGCCGGAGGGCTGGGGCGAGCTGAGCATCGAGGCGCAGACCGGTGAGCCGGGCTCGACGCTGGAGCTGTACCGGTCCGCGCTCGCCGTGCGCCGGGAGCAGGCCGACCTGGGCGCGGGCGACGCGGTGGAGTGGCTGCGGGCCCCCGAGGGCGTCCTCGCCTTCCGGCGCGGGGAGTTCGTGTGCGTCGCCAACACCACGGGGGAGCCGGTGACGACCCCGGCCTACGGGCGGGTGCTGCTCGCCAGCGGCGAGGTGGCCCAGACGGCCGGCGAGGCGGAGGTCCCGGCCGACACCACCGTGTGGTGGACCACGGGCTGACCTTCGGACCTCCGTCCGGTCCGCAACTTTTTTCATACAAGTCGGTACGGCCCGCTGCCCTTTCGGGTGGCGGGCCTCTAACATCTGCGGTGCCGCAAGGTTGCTGAAGTTTTCTGCAAGAAGCTTCAGGCGACTTGGGCGGTTTCCCCACACCCTTCGATGAAGAAGGAACCCCACATGGCACGCAGAACCCTCTCCGGGGCCGTCGCCCTCGCGGCCGCCTCGGTTGTCATGGCCCCGACCGGTGCGGAGGCCTCACCGCCGGGCACCAAGGACGTCACCGCCGTCCTCTTCGAATGGAACTTCGCCTCCGTCGCCCGCGAGTGCACCAACACCCTCGGCCCCGCCGGATACGGATACGTCCAGGTCTCCCCGCCCGCCGAGCACATACAGGGCTCCCAGTGGTGGACGTCCTACCAGCCGGTGAGCTACAAGATCGCCGGCCGCCTCGGTGACCGCGCCGCGTTCCGGAACATGGTGAACACCTGTCACGCGGCCGGGGTGAAGGTGGTCGCCGACACCGTCATCAACCACATGTCGGCGGGCAACGGCACCGGCACCGGCGGCTCCTCGTACACGAAGTACAACTACCCCGGTCTGTACTCCTCGTACGACTTCGACAACTGCACCTCGCAGATCACCAACTACCAGGACCGCGGGAACGTCCAGAACTGCGAGCTGGTCGGACTGGCCGACCTGGACACCGGCGAGGAGTACGTCCGCAAGACCGTCGCCGGGTACCTCAACGACCTGCTCTCCCTCGGTGTGGACGGCTTCCGTGTCGACGCGGCCAAGCACATGCCGGCCGCCGACCTGGCCAACATCAAGTCCCGCCTGAGCAACCCCGGCGTGTACTGGAAGCAGGAGGTCATCCACGGCGCCGGGGAGGCCGTCCAGCCCACCGAGTACACGGGCAACGGCGACGTCCAGGAGTTCCGCTACGCCTACGACCTCAAGCGGGTCTTCAACAACGAGAACCTCGCCTACCTGAAGAACTACGGCGAGGGCTGGGGCTACATGAACAGCTCCGTCTCCGGCGTCTTCGTCGACAACCACGACACCGAGCGCAACGGCAGCACGCTGAGCTACAAGGACAACGCCACCTACACCCTGGCCAACGTCTTCATGCTGGCCTGGCCCTACGGCGCCCCCGACATCAACTCCGGCTACGAGTTCACCGACCACGACGCCGGACCCCCGAACGGGGGCCGGGTCGACGCCTGCTGGCAGAGCGGCTGGAAGTGCCAGCACGCCTGGACGGAGATCAAGTCCATGGTCGCCTTCCGCAACGCGACCCGGGGCCAGTCGGTCACCAACTGGTGGGACAACGGCGGCGACGCGATCGCCTTCGGCCGGGGCGGCAAGGGCTTCGTGGCCATCAACCACGAGTCCGGCTCCCTGACCCGCACCTACCAGACCTCCCTCCCGGCGGGCACGTACTGCAACGTCCAGAACAACACGACCGTGACGGTGAACGGCTCCGGCCAGCTCACCGCCACCCTCGGCAGCAACACGGCCCTCGCGGTGTACGCGGGCAAGTCGAGCTGCTGAACGCGCGCGGGCCGCGCCGCCGTTCACGGGGCGGCGGCGCGGCCCGCACCCGTATGCAAGTCCTTACCGTTACTTTCACAACCCTTGCTGTAAAGCTTTCAACGGGGATACGGTCACGCCGACGCTCCGGTGAGGTGGCCGAAACAGGCCGTGCCGTGGCGTGGGGTCGATCCACATGAGCCGTAAGCGCAAGGAGTTCACGCCTTGATACCCAGATGGCCCGCGCCCCCGGGGCGCCGCACCGCACGCGGCAGACGCGTCGCCGCCGTCACCGTGGCCGCGCTCGCCGCCGCCCTCGTGCAGCCGCTCGCCGCCCGTGCCGACACCCCGCCCGCGCCCCCCTCGGACGCGACGCTCGCCACGTCCCCCGCACGGCACGACCTGACCCGCGAGCAGTTCTACTTCGTCCTGCCGGACCGTTTCGCCAACGGCGACACGAAGAACGACCGCGGCGGACTGACCGGTTCACGCCTCACCACCGGGTACGACCCCACCGACAAGGGCTTTTACCAGGGCGGCGACCTCAAGGGCCTCACGAAGAAGCTCGACTACATCAAGGGCCTGGGCACCACCGCCATCTGGATGGCGCCGATCTTCAAGAACCAGCCCGTGCAGGGGACGGGGGAGAACGCCTCCGCCGGCTACCACGGTTACTGGATCACCGACTTCACCCAGGTCGACCCGCACTTCGGCACCAACGCCGACCTCGAGACCCTCATCGACACGGCCCACGACAAGGGCATGAAGGTCTTCTTCGACGTCATCACCAACCACACCGCCGATGTCGTCGACTACGAGGAGAAGTCCTACGACTACCTGTCGAAGGGCGCCTTCCCGTACCTGACCAAGGACCGCGAGCCCTTCGACGACGCCGACTACGCCGACGGCTCCCGCCGGTTCCCCCGCGTCGACGCCGGTTCCTTCCCGCGCACCCCGGTCGTGCCCGCCGCGAAGAAGGACGTCAAGGTCCCGTCCTGGCTCAACGACCCGGAGATGTACCACAACCGGGGCGACTCCACCTTCGCCGGAGAGTCCAGCGAGTACGGCGACTTCTCCGGGCTCGACGACCTGTGGACCGAGCGTCCCGAGGTGGTCGGCGGCATGGAGAAGATCTACCAGCGGTGGGTGAAGGACTTCGACATCGACGGCTTCCGGATCGACACCGTGAAGCACGTCAACATGGAGTTCTGGACCCAGTGGGCCACCGCCCTGGACGCCTACGCGGCCAGGAAGGGCCGGGACGACTTCTTCATGTTCGGCGAGGTCTACTCCGCCGACACGGACGTCACCTCCCCGTACGTCACCGAGGGCCGCCTGGACGCCACGCTCGACTTCCCGTTCCAGGAGGCGGCCCGCCAGTACGCCTCCCAGGGCGGCAGCGCGCGAAAGCTGGCCTCGGTCTTCGGTGACGACTACAAGTACGCCACCGACAAGGCCAACGCCTACGAGCAGGTCACCTTCCTCGGCAACCACGACATGGGCCGCTTCGGGACGTTCCTGAAGCAGGACGACCCGCAGGCGTCCGACGCCGAGCTGCTGAAGAAGGACATGCTCGCCAACGAGCTGATGTTCCTCAGCCGCGGCAACCCGGTCGTCTACTACGGCGACGAGCAGGGCTTCACCGGCGCCGGCGGCGACAAGGACGCCCGCCAGACCCTGTTCGCGTCCAGCACCGCCGACTACCTCGACGACGACCTGATCGGCACCGACCGCACCCACGCGGACGACACCTATGACACGCGGTCGCCGCTCTACCGGCAGATCAGCGCCCTCGCGAAGCTCCGCAAGGCCCACCCGGCCCTCACCGACGGCATCCAGCAGGAGCGCTACGCCGCCGACGGCGCGGGCGTCTACGCCTTCTCCCGCACCGGCACGGGGAAGGACACCACCGAGTACGTGGTCGCCTTCAACAATGCCGGTGAGGCCGAGGAGGCCACCTTCGCGACCGGCTCCGCCCGGATGACGTTCAAGGGCCTTCACGGCACCGACGCCACCGTCACCAGCGACGCCGACAAGAAGATCACCGTCACGGTCCCGGCCGGTTCGGCGATCGTCCTCAAGGCGTCCGGCCCGCTCGCGAAGCCCGCTGCGAAGCCCACGGTCACGCTGAAGGCCCCGGACGCCGGCGCCACCGGCACCGTCGAGCTCACCGCCGACGTCGACGGCGGACAGCTCAACCGGGTCGTCTTCGCCGCCCAGACCGGCAACGGCGCGTGGCGGACCCTCGGCTCCGCCGACCACGCCCCCTACAAGGTCACCCACACCATCGGCGAGGACGTCCCCGCCGGCACCGCCCTGCGCTACAAGGCCGTCGTGATCGACTCGGCCGGCCGCACCGCGAGCGCCACGGCCGCCTCCACCACCGGCACCCCGCCGGCCGAGGAGCCGCCCACCGCGGCCTCCCGCGACTACGCGATCGTCCACTACAAGCGTGCGGACGGGAACTACGACGACTGGGGCCTGTACGCCTGGGGCGACCTGGCGGACGGCGAGGCCACCGAGTGGCCGGACAGCCACCCCTTCACCGGCCGCGACGCCTACGGCGCCTTCGCCTACGTCAAGCTCGAGCCGGGCGCCTCGGATGTCGGCTTCGTGGTGATCGACAAGGACGGCAACAAGGACGTCGCCACCGACCGCACGATCGACGTCACCCAGCACGGCGAGATCTGGATCGAACAGGGCAAGGAGACCGTCACCACCGAACGGCCCGAGTACCCGGCCCAGGACACCACCAAGGCGGTGCTCCACTACCAGCGCGCCGACGGGAACTACGACGGCTGGGGCCTGCACACCTGGACCGGGGCCGCGAACCCCACCGACTGGTCGAACCCCCTGAAGCCGGTGAGGACCGACGCCTATGGCGCGGTCTTCGAGGTGCCGCTCGCCGAGGGTGCCACCAGCCTCGGCTACATCCTCCACAAGGGCGACGAGAAGGACCTCCCGTCCGACCGGTCGCTGGACCTCAAGGCCGACGGCCACGAGGTGTGGCTGGTGAACGGCCAGGAGAAGTACCTGCTGCCGCAGCCGGCCGGCTCGGCGGCGGCCCTCGACCTGACCACCTCCAAGGCGGTCTGGATCGACCGCGACACCGTCGTCTGGGACGGCTCGAAGGCCGCCGCCTCCACCCAGCTGCTCGCCTCCCGCACGGGCTCCGTCAAGGTGCAGGACTCTGCGCTGACCAGCGACGACGCGCGCTGGCTCCGCCTGACGGAGACGACCCTCACCGACACACAGAAGACGACGTTCCCGCACCTGAAGGACGGCACCGCCTGGTCCGTCGACCCGCGCGACCGGGACCGCGTGCGTGAGGCACTGCGCGGCCAGGTCGTCGCCTCCCAGCACGCCGCCAACGGTGCCGTGCTCGCGGCGACCGGCGTGCAGATCGCGGGCGTCCTCGACGACCTCTACGCCGACCGCGCCACGACGGCGAAGCTCGGCCCGACGTTCCGCCACGGCCGGCCCACCCTCTCCGTCTGGGCGCCGACCGCGCGGAACGTCTCGCTGGAGATCGGCGACCGCACCGTCCGGATGCGCCGCGACGACGCCACCGGCGTCTGGTCCGTCACCGGCCCGGGCTCCTGGAAGGGCAAGCCGTACCGGTACGCGGTGCAGGTGTGGGCCCCCACCACCCGCGAGATCGTCACCAACAAGGTCACCGACCCCTACTCCGTGGCCCTGACGACCGACTCCGAGCGCAGCCTCGTCGTCGACCTCGACGACCGCGGCCTCGCCCCGAAGGGCTGGTCGGGCCTGGACAAGCCGAAGGCGGTGCCGCTGAAGGACGCCCAGATCCAGGAGCTGCACATCCGCGACTTCTCCGTGGAGGACCGTACGGCGGAGAACCCCGGCACCTACCTCGCCTTCACCGACAAGGACAGCGACGGCTCCGAGCACCTGCGGGAGCTGGCGGAGGCCGGCACCTCGTACGTGCACCTGCTGCCCGCCTTCGACATCGCCACCATCCCCGAGAAGGAGTCCGACCGGGCGACCGCCGGCTGCGACCTCGCCTCCTACCCCGCCGACTCCGACCAGCAGCAGGAGTGCGTGGCGAAGGCCGCCGCCAAGGACGCCTACAACTGGGGCTACGACCCGTACCACTACACGGTGCCCGAGGGCTCCTACGCCACCGACCCGGACGGCACCGCCCGCACGGTCGAGTTCCGCGAGATGGTCAAGGCGCTCAACGAGGACGGCCTGCGGGTCGTGATGGACGTCGTCTACAACCACACCGCCGCGAGCGGTCAGGCGAAGACCAGCGTCCTCGACCGGATCGTGCCCGGCTACTACCAGCGGCTGCTCGCCGACGGCTCGGTCGCCAACAGCACCTGCTGCGCCAACACGGCCACCGAGAACGCCATGATGGGCAAGCTGGTCGTCGACTCCGTCGTCACCTGGGCCAAGGAGTACAAGGTCGACGGCTTCCGCTTCGACCTCATGGGCCACCACCCGAAGGCCAACATCCTCGCCGTCCGTGAGGCCCTCGACGCGCTGACCGTCGAGAAGGACGGCGTGGACGGCAAGGACATCGACCTGTACGGCGAGGGCTGGAACTTCGGCGAGATCGCCGACGACGCCCGCTTCGAACAGGCCACGCAGAAGAACATGGCCGGCACCGGCATCGCCACCTTCTCCGACCGGGCCCGTGACGCCGTGCGCGGCGGCGGCCCCTTCGACGAGGACCCCGGCGTCCAGGGCTTCGCCTCCGGCCTCTACACCGACCCCAACTCCTCGAAGGGCAACGGCACCGAGGCCGAGCAGAAGGCCCGCCTCCTGCACTACCAGGACCTGATCAAGGTGGGCCTGAGCGGCAACCTCGCCGACTACACCTTCACCGACACCAGCGGCAGGGAGGTCAAGGGCTCCCAGGTCGACTACAACGGCGCCCCCGCCGGATACGCCGACGCGCCCGGCGACGCCCTCGCCTACGCCGACGCCCACGACAACGAGTCGCTGTTCGACGCGCTCGCCTTCAAACTGCCGAAGGACACGGCGGCCGCGGACCGGGCCCGTATGCAGGTCCTCGCCATGGCGACGGCCACCCTCTCGCAGGGCCCGGCCCTCTCCCAGGCGGGCACCGACCTGCTGCGCTCCAAGTCCCTGGACCGCAACTCCTACGACAGCGGCGACTGGTTCAACGCCATCCACTGGAGCTGCGCGGACGGCAACGGCTTCGGCCGCGGTCTGCCGCCGGCCGCCGACAACGAGGCCAAGTGGCCCTACGCCAAGCCCCTGCTCGGCACGATCACGGTCGGCTGCCCGCAGATCGAGGGCGCCTCGGCCGCGTACCGGGACCTGCTGAGGATCCGTTCGACGGAGCAGGCGTTCTCCCTCGGCACGGCCGCACGGGTGCAGTCCCGGCTCTCCTTCCCGCTGTCCGGGACGGACGAGACGCCCGGCGTGATCACCATGACCCTCGGTGACCTGGTCGTGGTCTTCAACGCCACGCCCGAGCGGCAGGAGCAGCGCGTCGCCGCGCTCGCCGGGACCGGCCACCGGCTGCACCCGGTGCAGGCGGCCGGCGGGGACGCGGTGGTGAAGACCTCGTCCTACGACGAGGAGTCCGGCACCTTCACCGTCCCGGCGCGCACGGTCGCCGTGTTCACCACGGCCGGCTGACCGGCCGGCGCGGCTGCGGCTAGGGTGAGCCCTTCTGACCCGGAACAGGAGGGCTCATGCCGCAGATCACCGTCGACTACTCCGAGCGACTGGCGGACGGCTTCGACCGGCCCGCCTTCGCGCGGGACCTGCACACCGCCGTCGTGGACATCGCGGCCGCCAAGCCGCCGGCGTGCAAGACACGGTTCCGGCGGACCGAGGACGTCGTGGTCGGCCCCGACACCGACGGGCACGCCCTCGTACACGTCCACATCGCCCTGCTGCCCGGCCGGACCGAGGAGACCAAGGCCCGGCTCACCGAGGCCGTGCTGGACCTGCTGCGGCAGTACGTGAAGCCGGGCGGGGACCTGACCCTGCACGCCTCCGCCGAGGTCCGCGAACTCGACGCCTCCTACCGGAAGTTCGAGGAGTGGACGGGCTCCGTCTCAGGACGCCAGTGAGATCAGCCGGGTGGCCAGGTCGGTGAACGGCCCGTCACCCGGCTCGTTCTTCAGCAGCCCGCGCAGCAGTGCGGCCAGCTCCTCGTCCCGGGCGGCTGCCACGGCGGCGAGCGCGGCGAAGTCCTGCACCAGCTGCGCCTCCAGCTCGGCGCGCGGGATGCGCCGCCCGTCCAGCCAGATCAGCGCCGTCGACTCGACGAGCGAGATCCAGGAGCGCACCACCAGCTCCAGCCGCGCCGGCACCGGACCCACCACACCCATGTGCGACAGCATCTGGTCATACGCGGCCTGCCGTACGGAGTCGATCAGCGCGTTGGTCGTCGAGGAGCCCACCGCCGGGCCGCCGCGCATCAGGGCGGAGAAACCGGGGCCGTGCTCGTCGACGAAGTCGAAGAACCGCACCATCACCCGCCGCAGCCGCGAACCCAGCGGGCCCTCGTGCGGTTCGGCGAACCGGGACGCCAGATCCTCCGCCGCACGCCGCAACGCGGCCTCGTAGAGGCTGAGTTTGCCGGGGAAGTAGTGATACACCAGCGGGCGCGAGATGCCCGCCCGCGACGCTATCTCGTCGATGGAGACCTCGTCGGGCGAACGCCGGCTGAACAGTTCGAGGGCCACGCCGATCAACTGCTGCCGCCGCTCCTCGACTCCCATTCTGCGACGCGCCCCGGTAGTCATGCGAACACCTTACCGATCGAATCCGGCCTCGAACGGCCCGGACCGACCGGTTGGCCCTAGGGCCTGTCTGACCCTTCGCGTCGTCGCCCGCAGGGCGGCCTCGCGGCGTCAGGTGCGTGCTCTCGGCGTGCCGGGTGGATGTACTCGGCTCTGCGCCCGGTGCGGCGAGAGTGCGTGCATGGCGTCGCGAGGCAGGCGGGAATTGTCAGACAGGTCCTAGCGCAGGCCGCTGATCGGCTCCCCGTTCTTCAGCGTGCCCTCGAGGTACGCCCGGGCTCCCTTCTTGGCGCGGACGGTCAGCAGACGACCCCGCGCCGCGCCCTCGACCCCGCCCGTCGCCCTCACCGACGCGGTGTCGTCGCTGCCGGCGGCCAGCAGGTACCAGGAACCCGCCTCGGACTTCCACAGCACCCCCGCGAGCACCCGCGGCTCCCGCTCCCCGCACGCCGGCACGTCCTGCGCCTTCGCCGCCACCGCCCCGAACCGCCCGCCCGGCGTGTGGAACTGCGCCAGCACCCGGGCGCCGCCGCCCCGCCAGGTCTCGGCCCGCGTGCACACCCACGCCGCCGACCCGCCCCCGCCCTCCGCGGCGCCGGGCAGTGGCTGCTCGGCGAACGCCCAGGCGTTCACACTCCGTACGCCCGCCGAGCGCACCGCGGCCAGCGAGCAGGCGAAGGGCGCCCAGGTGCGCAGCGCCTCGGCACCGGAGGCCGGCCGCGGCGCGTCGGGCGGCCCCGCGGTGAGCCGCGCCGGGACCAGTTCGCCGAGATCGGTCACCAGCCGGGTGCCGGCGGCGTCGGTCAGTTGCAGCACGTTCCACGAGGTGCACGGCTCCGGCCGCTGGGCGGGGCCGGCCAGGGGCGAGGTCACACCGCCAGTAAGGGTGAGGCGCATCGCGCCGGAGCCCGGCGCGCGCAGGTCCCGCTCGCCCGCGCCGCGCACCCAGGGCGCCGTCAGATACCGGACGTTGCCGTCCGCCCGGCTCAGCACCACCGCGCCCGCCTCGTCCCGGCCGGCCCCGTCGACCCGGGCGAAGTCGAGCGCGGCACCCCGGGAGCCGTCCCTCGGCTCGGCGTACCGGGCGATGCGCAGACCGTCGTACAGGATCACCACGCGCGCGGTGTCGACCGTCCCGGCGTACAGCAGCTGGGGCGGTCCGGCGGGGCCGCCGGACGGGGTGCCCGGGGTCGCCGACACCTGGACGCTCGTGCCGGGCCGGGCCCAGACGGCGAGGGCGCGGCGCAGCAGGCCCCGGTCGTCGGTGAGGTCGCCGCGCGCCGGCCACACGGAGAAGTCGGTGCGCGCGGCGGTCTTCCAGGCGGTGGGGGAGACCCGCGTCAGCTTCCCCGGGTCCAGCGCGGCCTGTGCGGCGGGGTTGCGCGCGTACGGGGGCGCCGCGGGGCCGTCGCCGCCCCAGCCGTCGCCCGGCAGCCCGAGCAGCGTCCCGCAGACCACCAGCGCCGCCCCGGCGACCAGCGAGGCCTTCACCTGCCGGCGGCGGCGCAGCAGATCGGTCGGCCGGGCCTGGAGCGAGCAGGGGTCGAACTCGGGGGAGTCGAGCAGCCGGTACGCGTCGCGGATCCCGTCGGCCTCGTCGAGCGCGGCGTCCACGTCGGCGACGCCGGCGGCCGTGAGCACCTCGCGCACGTCCCCGTCCGGGAGCCGCTCCAGGCCGCGCAGCGCGTGCGCGGCGCGGGCCGGACCGGACAGGGCGGCCAGCCGCTGGTCCAGCGCGAGCTCGTCGGCGCCGCCCGGGCGCGGGAACAGCCTCAGGCCCCACACCTGGGGGAGCAGCGGCGGCAGTTGCGCCCGCTTCGGCCATGCCCCGCGCTTCAGTGGCAGGCCGGCCTCCAGCGCCGTGCGCACCACCTGGAGGCGGATCAGCGCGTACCCGGGGTCGCCGTCGCGGCCGGTCTGCTGGGCGGGGATCACCGGTGCCGGGGTGCGGCCCCGCGGAAGGGCCCGCTGGACCAGACAGTGCGCGGTGAGCACCCGCCTGCCGCGGCCCCTGCCGGACGGCAGCACCAGGTAGGCGAGCCGCACGAGCCGTGGATAGTGCTCGACGAGCGCGGCCTCGGCCTGCTCGACGTCCACGACCGGACCGGCGGGGGAGGAGGGTGCGGAGGGCTGGGCGACATCTGGTGACTGCACGTTCAGCTGAACGAGCGAACCGGTGGATGGTCACCTGGGCGGTCCCTGGGCGTCACTCCGCGGCGGGTTCGACGAGCCGGACGGGCGTAGTCGGCCATCGGGCGCCGATGGCGCGGCGGATGCGGAGCGAGGGCGCCGAGGATCAGCGCCAGACCCTCGCGGTCCCGCCCGAGACTCGACGGACGCGGCGCCAGTCGCTGTTCATCGGGTCACCCTCGCACGCGGGTACCCGCGGCCGCACCGGGATTGAGCGCTGCGGGCGCCGCAGCCGTATCGGAGACGGAGGGCCCCGCGCCGGGGCTCCGAGCGGCATGTCGCCGTCAAGGACCGGAGGAACACATGAGGGTGACCCGACCGATGCTCGCGCTGACCGGCGCCGTGGCGGCCCTGGCGCTGGCGGGCTGCGCAAGCGGCGGCGGCGGGGGCCAGGTGCCGCCCACCGCGACCGGCAGCCTGGAACATCTGGCCGCCGAGGCGAGGTGCGTGCCGGACCTGCAGACCGACGCCGACACCATCCGCCAGGCCCTGTGCGGGAAGGGCGACGGGAAGTACGTCCTCGCCACCTTCGCCACCGACCGCGGCCAGCGCGAGTGGATCAACACGGCCAAGGACTACGGCGGTCACTACCTCGTCGGCCGCAAGTGGGTGGCCGTCGGCCACGAGGACGTGGTCGCCGGCCTGCGGGGCCGGCTCGGCGGCACCCTGGAGCAGGGCACGGACCACAGCGGCGGCGGGCACGGCGGCGGTTCGCACCCCGCCGGTCACGCCGCCCACGAAGGCTGAACGCGCGCCCGGCCCCACAGGACGGGCACACCGGGCGAGGGAGGGCGGTGGCGGGAAACCCCGCCACCGCCCTCCCTCGCCGGCGGCCCACCGGTGACTCACCGGCGACCGGTGGGACCGGCTACTGGCAGTCCTCGCCGCTGTTGACGCACTCGACCACCTGGTTCATCAGGTCCTCGTCCATGACGTTGATGAAGTCGTTGTGATCGGTGATCGGCTTGTGCAGCTGCTCCGGGAAGCTGTCCACCGCGTACGGGTTCCGCACCCGACCGTTCTCTATGACCGGGGTGGGGATGTCGTAGACCAGGCGGATCCGCAGCTGCGGGACGGCCTGGAAGCCGTTCGGGCAGCTGCCGTCCTGCTGGACGAACGCCATGTGGTCACGGTGGTTGGCGCTGTCGGTGTTCCGGCCGTCCCAGCAGCTCTGGAAGTTGGCTGTCCGCACCACCTGGCTGCCCTCCGGGCACAGCGGGTACTTGTCCGTCACCTGGCGGTCCTCGAAGCCGGTGCAGCTCCAGGAGCTGTTGGCGTTCGCGTCGCCGTTGACGAACGACTTGGCGTCACCGGTGATGATCCGCAGGAACCTCGGCATCGCCACGACATCGCCCTGCTGGTTGCCGACGAAGGTGAGCTCGGCCCGGGCGGGCTTGAGGATCCTGCCGACGTTGCCCTCGGCACCACCGCCCTGGTCGTTCGCGTCGAACTCCCGCGTGCCGTCCTGGAGCCGCAGCACCGGCCAGTAGTAGGTGGACTTGTCGCCCTGGTTCCGGCACGAGGTGTCGGCGTCGGCGAGGTCCTCGTCGCTGGAGAAGGCGTCGTTGTCCTGGTTGCCGACGTAGTCGTGGGTGTGGTGCGCGCCGTTGTCGACACCCGGGGCGGCGATCAGGTTGTCGCTGTTGAACAGGTTGTTCTCGTTGACACCGCAGTCCGTGGTGAAGGAGCCGGTGGAACCGGAGTCCCCGTTGGCCGCCAGCCCGTTCCGCAGACCGCGGGAGTCCGGCTGGACGTCGTTGATGTCGATGAAGTCCTCGGCCACCGGGCCCGCGGCCCCGTTGCCGTTGTCGTCCTGGTCCTGGCCGCCGTCCTGGCCGTCGCCGTTCTGTCCGTCTCCGCCCTGGCCGTCTCCGCCCTGGCCGTCGCCGGGCTGCTGGTCGGCGGGGCGGCCGGTGCAGCCGGCGAGCTGGTCCAGGCCGTCGTCGGCCTGGCCGCCGGCCCGGTTGATCTCCAGCTTGATGCGGTCGATGAGCACCTTCCGCCGGTCCTTGAGCGGCCCCAGAATGGAGTTCTCGACGAACCGCGGATCCCCGTCCTGGGCCCGGCGCGTGGTGACGAGGCGCTGGTAGGCCTCGGTGATCTGCTGGTCCATCGAGGCCAGTTCACCGTCGACCTCCCCGCGGGCCCGGTCCGGCACGCCGGAGAGCCGCTGGCCGACGTCCGGGCAGTCGATCGTGGCGACCTGCGCCGCCTGCGACGTGGTCCGGTCGTGGCCTGCGTTCTCCTCGTGCGCCGAGGCGTGGAAGTTCGCCCAGATCAGCCCGCCCCCACCGAGCGCCAGGGCCGCCGCCCCGGCTACGGCCTTGGTGGCCAGCGGCGTACGGCGTTTTCTTGTGTTGCGTCCCATGGAACTCCTCTGACTTCCTTGCGGGGCCATCCCGATGCGGGGCATCGAGGCGCCCGACAGGAGTGAAGCGGCGCCCATGAGTACGGGAGCCGCCCCACGGGTGTTCACCCGTCCCTCAGATCGGTGAGAAGTCCGTACCGGCGCACTGGCTTCAACAGCCCCTGCGACACCGGGAGTTGCTGATCGCCCACCCGGTGTGAAGGGCCGGGGCCGGTGTCACCGGCCGTGGTCGAGATACGCGAGTACCGCCAGCACGCGCCGGTTGTCGTCGTCCGACACCTCCAGGCCCAGTTTGGCGAAGATGTTGGCGGTGTGCTTCGCGATCGCCCGTTCCGTCACCACCAGCTTGGCCGCGATCGCCGCGTTGGTCCGCCCCTGCGCCATCAGCTCCAGCACCTCCCGCTCGCGGGGCGTCAGCCGCGCCAGCGGCCGGTCGTCGCCCGACTGCCGTGCCAGCAGCTGCTGGATCACCTGCGGATCCATCGCCGTACCCCCCTCCGCCACCCGTCGTATCGCGTCCACGAACTGGTCCGCGTCGAACACCCGGTCCTTCAGCAGATAGCCCACCCCGCCGCTGCCGTCGGCGAGCAGCTCCCGCGCGTACAACTGCTCCACGTGCTGGGAGAGCACCAGCACCGGCAGCCCGGGCCGCCTGCGCCGCGCGTCCAGCGCGCACTGCAGCCCCTCGTCGGTGTGCGTCGGCGGCAGGCGCACGTCGACGACGGCGACGTCGGGTTCCCGCTCGGCCAGCGCTCGGGCCAGTTCGGGCCCGGACTCCACGGCCGCCGCGATCTCGAAGCCGTGCGCCTCGAGGAGCCGGACGAGTCCGTCGCGCAGCAGGAACAGGTCTTCGGCTAGGACAACGCGCAAGGGATCTCCATGGTGACCATGGTGGGGCCGCCCGCGGGGCTGCTGACGGCCAGGACGCCGTCGAATGTACCCAGCCGCCGCTCCACTCCGGTCAGTCCCGACCCGGCCCCGATCACCGCGCCGCCCCTGCCGTTGTCGGTGACGCTCACCCGCAGATGACCGTCGGCGTGGTGCATGTCGACCCAGACGCGGTCCGCGCCGGAGTGCTTCGCCGCGTTGGTGAGCACCTCGCTCACCGCGAAGTACGCGGCCGACTCCACCGGCGCCTGAGCCCGCCCGGGCAGATCCACGCTCACCTCGGTGACCACCGGCAGCCGCAGTGCCAGCGCCCGTACCGCGTCACCGAGGCCGCGCTCGGCCAGCACCGGCGGATGGATGCCGCGCACCAGCTCCCGCAGCTCGGACAGCGCCTCCACGGAGGACTCGCGGGCCTGCGCGATCAGCTCCTTCGCCTTCGCCGGGTCCTTGTCGAGCAGGACCTCGATGGTCCCCAGGTCCATGCCGACCGCGACCAGCCGCGCCTGCGCCCCGTCGTGCAGATCCCGCTCGATGCGCCGGAGCTCGGCGGCGGAGGTGTCCACGGCGTCCCGCCGGGTCTCGGTCAGTACCCGCACCCGCTCGGTCAACTCGCCCCGGGGCGAACCGAGGACGGCCCGGGTGAGCAGGAAGTGCCCGTGCAGCAGACGCGGGGAGAAGAAGTGCGCGAAGAGCAGCAGGGTGAGGGCGAGCGCCCCGGCGCCGAGCGCGGACGGCTGGTCCGTGACCCGCACGAAGCCGTACCAGTAGCCCTCGGGGAGCACCAGCCACAGCCCGGCGGCGAGGGCGAGGCCCTCCAGCGGATAGATCAGCAGCGCGGCGGGCAGCAGCGCGGTGACGAAGCCCGCGGTCATGTCGACCGGCAGCCACCGCAGATCCCGCCAGGTCGCCGGGTCGCCCAACATCCCGAACGTCCGCCCCCACGGATTGGCGTCCTTCGGCAGCGGCCGGTACGACGGAGGGATCCGCACCCCGCCCCACTCGGCCGCCAGCACCCGCCGCCAGTTCGCGAACGTCCGCACCCCCTGAAGCACGTACGGGGTGGTGACGATGCCGATCCCGACCGGGATCAGCGCGATGGACAGGACGGACAGCACGAAGCACAGCACCGCACCCGGCAGCGACACCAGGGACAGTGCCAGCCCCCGTACCGCGGCGAGCGCGATGCCCCGCCCCATGGTCCGCCCGCTGCCGCTCTTCGAGTCGATGGTCATGGCACCAGTCTGGCCGAGCGGAATCCGGGGGGCACTGGGCCGAACCCCCCGGTCGGGGGGTGGTGTTACCTACACCCCTCCGGCGCTCGCCAGCACCCTCGCCTCCACCGCCGGATCGAGGCCCTTGCCCGTCCGGTCCGGGCGCTGCGGCGCGCTGCCGCCGATCTCCCGCAGCCAGTGCCAGGTGTCGGCGACGGTCTCACCGACCGGGCGGCAGCGCAGCCCGGTCGCGACCGCCGGGGAGACGTCCGCCGAGTGCAGCGCGTCGTGCAGATCGCTGCCCGGCGGCACCCACACGGGAAGCTGCGTCCACGGCTCGATACCCGCCTCGAGAATCACCTCCGGCGCCGTCCACCGCAGCTCGGCCGTGCCACCGGCCACCTCGGCGCACGCCTGGAGCAGTTCGGCCATCGTGGCGTGCCCCTGCGGGGAGATGAGGTTGTACG
The DNA here is from genome assembly GCA_014650015.1 of Streptomyces griseoloalbus. GTDB lineage: Bacteria > Actinomycetota > Actinomycetes > Streptomycetales > Streptomycetaceae > Streptomyces > Streptomyces griseoloalbus. Next base: position 302,955 of record BMUD01000006.1, on the reverse strand, counting down.
GCCCGCTCAGCTCCTGCTCGGCCGACCCGAGGATCCACTCGGCGAGATCACGGGCGTCGATGTACTGCAGCGGCAGCCCACGCGGCCCCGGGGCGAGGACCGGTCCGCCGCGCGCCATCCGGTTCAGCCACCAGGGCAGCCGGCCCACGTTCTCGTACGGCCCGAGGATCAGCCCGGCCCGCACCAGCACCGACCGGTCCGCGCCGAAGGCGTCCACGGCGGCCAGCTCACCGCCCCGCTTGTCCCGCGCGTAGTCCGTGTGACCGGCGTCCGCCGAGGCGCCCTCCACCACCGGAGCCCGCTCGGTGTACCCGGCGGGCGGGGCCCACTCGTACACCGAGCAGCTCGACACGTACACGTACCGCCCGGCGCGGCCCCGCAGCAGCCGCGCCGAGTCCCGCACCGCGCGCGGTGCGGCCGACCAGGTGTCGACGACGACGTCCCACTCCCCGGGGTCCTCGTCGAGCGCGGCCAGACCGTCGAGCGCGGTGCGGTCGCCCAGCAGCGTCCGCACGCCCCGCGGTGCCTCGTGCCGCCCCCGGTGGAAGACGGTCACCTCCCAGCCCCGCGCGAGGGCCGCCTCGGCGACGGCCTTCCCCACGAACTCCGTACCACCCAGCATCAGAAGTCTCATACCGGTGACTCTGCCCGCTCGGACGGTGCGGGGGAACGGCGATCTGCTGACGGCAGACCGGCGGGGCGCGCGCTCAGCGCCCGGCCGGCGGAACGTACTTGTAGCCGACCCGGCGCACCGTGCGGATCGCGTCGCGGTGGGGGGCACCCAGCTTGCGGCGCAGCCGGGCGATGTGGACGTCGACGGTACGGCCGTCACCCACATGGCCGTAACCCCACACCGTGCCGACCAGGTGGTCGCGGGTGTGCACCCGGCCGGGGTGCGCCACGAGATGGGCCAGCAGCTCGAACTCCAGGTAGGTGAGGTCGAGGGGGCGCCCGTCCACCTCGGCGGTGCGCTGCACGGTGTCGACCCGGATCAGCGGGTCGCCGCCGGGCGCGGCGGCGGGGGACTCGGCCGGGTCCGGTACCGGCACCGGGAACGGCGGCTGCCGGTCGGCGGGGACCAGCACCAGGTAGCCGACCATGGGGGGCCGTCCGGGCAGGGTGGGCAGGGCGTTCTGCGGCGCGGGCAGCCAGGTGGCACCCGGCGGCAGCAGATCCGCGACCGTGACCGCCTCGTCACGGTCGACGGCACGCAGCCGGTGCCGGGGACGAACGGGAACGGAGGCGGGGGCAGGGGCCGTTGACGTGGTGGTGGGCAGGGAACGGGTGGTCGCCATGAGACGTCAGCTCTTTCGCGCGAAGGGGTTCGTCGAGGACGTACGCGGTTCGCGCCGGCCGAAGGCCGGGAGGTCCGGGCGTTGCCGGGAGGTCCGGGCTTTAGAGGGCCGGCGCGTTCATCGCGCGACAACACACCCGGTCGAAGTCGTGGTGCTGACGGGAGGGCCAGAACGGCTCGAGGTCACGGCGACCCGTGGCGTCGTACTTCCGGAAGCTGGCCATGCTCCCATTGAATCAGACGTCCCGGCCGGCAGGAGCCCCTTCTCACCGCCCGGACCGCCCGGACCGCCCGGACCGCGCGGACAAGCGCGGACAAGCGCGGACGACGCGAAGGGCGCCCACCTCGGCGGTGGACGCCCCTCGCGACGACTGCGTGACGGATCAGACCTGGCCGGCCTTCTCCAGCGCGGTGCAGCACGTGTCGACCAGCAGGCGGGTCACCACGTACGGGTCGACGTTGGCGTTCGGACGGCGGTCCTCGATGTAGCCCTTGCCGTCCTTCTCGACCTGCCACGGGATACGGACCGAGGCGCCGCGGTCGGAGACCCCGTAGGAGTACTCGTTCCACGGGGCGGTCTCGTGCAGACCGGTGAGACGGTCGTCGATGCCGGCGCCGTAGTTCTTGACGTGGTCCAGCGGCTTGGAGCCCTCACCGAGCGACTCGCACGCGGTGATGATCGCGTCGTAGCCCTCGCGCATCGCCTTCGTGGAGAAGTTGGTGTGCGCGCCCGCGCCGTTCCAGTCGCCCTTGACCGGCTTCGGGTCGAGGGTGGCGGCGACGCCGAAGTCCTCGGCGGTGCGGTAGAGCAGCCAGCGGGCCACCCACAGCTGGTCGGCGACCACCAGCGGGGCCAGCGGACCGACCTGGAACTCCCACTGGCCGGGCATGACCTCGGCGTTGATGCCGGACAGGCCCAGGCCCGCCTTCAGGCAGTTGTCCAGGTGCGCCTCGACGACGTCACGCCCGAAGATCTCGTCGGAGCCGACACCGCAGTAGTAGCCGCCCTGCGGGGCCGGGAAACCGCCCTTGGGGAAGCCGAGCGGGTAGCCGTCCTGGAAGAAGGTGTACTCCTGCTCGATACCGAAGATCGGCTCCTGGGCGGCGAACTTCTCGGCGACCTCGGCCAGCGCGGCACGGGTGTTGGTCTCGTGCGGCGTCATGTCCGTGTTCAGGACCTCGCACAGCACCAGGACGTCGTCACCGCCGCGGATCGGGTCCGGGCAGACGAAGACCGGCTTCAGCACACAGTCGGAGGCGTGCCCCTTGGCCTGGTTGGTGGAGGAACCGTCGAAGCCCCAGATCGGCAGGTCCGCGCCCTTGGCGTCGTCGCCCAGGATCTTCGTCTTGGACCGCAGCTTGGCGGTCGGCTCGGTGCCGTCGATCCAGATGTACTCGGCCTTGAAGCTCACGGTCCACATCCTTCGGGGGTGGGTCTGGGCGCTGGTGCGGGTGCTGCGGCGCTGCGGCACTGGGGCGCCGCCGTCGATGCCACGCAGCCTGTCAACAGGCGATTTCCCGGCCATTGCCCGAATGTGAACCCCGTGTTACCTGACACTGCCGTGAGCCGCTTCCCCCGGTGAGCGCGCGGGAGGAGAGGGACGGCTTGTATGCGAGGGGACGCGGAGGCCCGCCGCTCCCGGCCGGGAAGGGCGGGCCCCCTGCCGACGCACCCGGGCGTCACCCCACCTTCTCGATCACCGCCCGGCGGATCAGGAACTTCCCGGCCTCCCGCACCTGCTCGAACGCCGCGTTGTTGAGCAGCACACAACTGCCGGAGACCGAGGTGACCTCCACCGTCGTGGACTTGTCGTTGTCCAGGTTGGTGACCCTCAGCCTGGTACCGGCCGGGAACTGGTTGCTGGACGCGGCCGGTGCGCCGTCCTCACCGGAGAGGGTGACGGTGGACCCGTCGCACACCTGCTCACCGGAGGCCGCCGCGCCCTCACCGCCGCCCTGTTCGGCCTGTTCGCCCTGTTCGCCCTGTTGGCCCTGAGCGGGCTGCGAGGGGGCGGCGGGCTGCTCCGGCTGCGCGCTGTGGGAGTCCTGAGCCGACTCCCCGACCGCGCACCCGGACGCCTTCTGCTGGCGCTGGATCTGGGCGATGACCGCCTCACGGTTGGCGATCCGCGCCTCGGACTGCGCGTCGGGGGCGGCCCGCTGGCCCTCGATGAACCTCTGGTTGTTGCCGAGCGCGGTGGCCAGCCCCTGACAGACGGTGGAGTCCGCCGCCGACTTGGTGGTGGGCGGCGGCGCGGCGTTCGACGTGTTCGCCATGACGAAGGCACCGCCTCCCGCCACCGTCGCGGCACTGACCAGCAGCGCGAGCTTCTTCTTCGGGCCGAGCGTGCTCCTGCGCGACATGCGCGCCTCCTGAAGAGGTAGGGGGGCGTACGCCGCTATGTACGAGATACCGAACGGAGTTGCTCAGCGGTCAGGTCAACTCGCCGAAGTGGCCTGCGTCACGCGGCGGTCAGCGGGAGAGGGCGTCCCGTACGGCGTCCTCCGTCCGGGCCACGACCGCCGTGCCGTCGTCCGCCGTGATGATCGGCCGCTGGATCAGTTCGGGGTGCGCGGCGAGCGCCGCGATCCAGCGGTCCCGCGCACCGGCGTCCCGCGCCCAGTCCTTGACCCCGAGCTCCTTCGCGGCGGCCTCCCCGGTGCGGGTGATGTCCCACGGCTCCAGCCCGAGCCGCTCCAGCACCGCCCGGATCTCGTCCTCGCTCGGTACGTCCTCCAGGTAGCGGCGGACGGTGTACTCGGCACCCTCGGCGTCGAGCAGACTGACGGCGCTCCGGCACTTGGAACAGGCCGGGTTGATCCAGATCTCCATGCCCCACACGGTACGCCCGACGTCCCGACGTACATCCCTGTTCGATTTCCCGCAGTCCCACGCGCCTGCCCCGAACCAGCCGTGACGCACCGCCAACTTCCCTACTGGCCTGCGGCTTTACCCGCTTTCCGGACTCCCCGGATGTCAGTGCCGGACGGTAGACTGTAAGCAGTGTTCGAGGGAATCGCCGGGGTCGTCGTGGACCTCGGCGGGCGCCCCGACCGCGACAGGAGGATGTCCGTGCCCGCTGCCGCACTGAAGCCGAAGCCCCTGCCCACCCAGTCCACCGCGAAGCGTCCCGTGCTGCTCGACATGCCCTGCGCCCCGGTGGAGAAGCGTCCACTGCCTCCGGGCCGCCCGCGTGAGTGGTACGTCACGCACAACCGCCGGCTCAAGGCGATGAGGCTCGCCATCGCCCTGCTCGACTCCGGCGTCTACCTGCCCAACCAGGCGCGCGACGCGACGATACGGAGCACGGCGGAGCTGATCGGTGTGCACCCGCCGTCGGACATCACGTGCCACATGGTGCGCGCGTTCATGCGCTACAACCGCTGAGACCCGGGACCGGTGCCGGGCGCCCCGACCGTGGGACGCCCGGCCACGCGTCACGCGGACAGCCCCGCCTCCCACTTGCGCCGCTTGAGGACGTACTCGCTGAACAGATGCCGGGCCCGGTCCAGCAGCTCACCCACCTCCGGGTCCCCGTGCTCCGCGCCCGGCGCCGGATGCCACCGCTGCACCGACTGCCCGGCCCACGCACGGAGCTTGTCGTCCGGATCGTCCAGCAGGGCGACCGCGGCCCGCAGCCCCACGATCCCGCCCCGCGCGTCGAGCAACCGGAACGCGGCGACCCGCACCTGCCGGGGCCACTCGACACCGAGCCGCGCCATCAGCGGGCCGTCGGGCAGCACCCCGGCGGACGGAAGCAGCGCGGTGGCCGTCTCCCGCACCACACCCGGCGCCGGGTCGTCGAGGAGCGGCAGCAGCCGGGCCACGTCGGTCATGTCGAGCGTGCGCAGCCCGGCCACCGCCCGCGCCCGCACCCTCGGCTCCGGATGGCCGAACAGCGGCCACAACAGGGCGGCGTCCGCGCGCTGCCCGCACTCCGCCAGCCCGATCACCGCGCCGGGCGGCACCGCCGGGTCCGCGCACCGCTCCCGGTACCAGGGCAGCGGATCCGTCCCGTGCTGCCGTACGACGTACCGCGCGCAGGCCCGTACGACCGCGGCCCGGTCGGCGAGGAACCCCACCGCCCGCTCGGGCCGCCCGGCCCGCCGCAGCGCGGTGACACCGGCCGCCCGCGCCCGCGGACTGCGGGCGTCCAGCAGCGGCTCCAGTACGTCGTCCCAGTCGCCCTCGCCCGCCACCGCGGCCACGGCGGCGTCGGAGCACAGGGTCTGGACGACCGCGTCGTCGTCCCAGGAGGCGCGACGGGCCAGCTCACCGGGGGAGAGGAGCCCTTCCTCCACGGCCAGCCGGAAGGCGAACCGGCGTACGGTCCGGTCGGTGTGGGTGTACAGCGGCATCAGCCGCTCACGCGGCGCCCCGCGCAGCACGCCGCCGAGCAACTCCACCCCGAAGGATCCCCGCTCCCGCCTGCCGACCCGAAGGATCACCGGCGCGAGCGCGACCGCCGTCTCCACGTCGAGCACCTCGTCCAGCACTTCCCGGGCCCGCTCACGTACCGGCGCCACCCAGTCGCCGGCCCGCACGACCAGCAGCGGCAGCAGCACCGGATGCCCCACGGCCTGGTCCAGCGCGGCCTCGCGCACCCGTCCGTCCGGATGGCACAGCTCGAGGGCGAGCCGGGCCTGTGCGGCTTCCCCGGTGACGGACGGCGGCAGCGAGGACCGGTACCGGATCATCTCCCGGGCGCCCCTGTCGAACGCGGTCCAGGCGCGGGGATCGGCGGTGTCCAGGGCCTCGGCGAGGGACACGCCCCCGAGCAGGCGGACCGCCGCCGTCCCGCCACGTCCCGCGTCGTCGTCCATGCCCGCTCCGCCCCTGCCGACCTGCCGTTCGGAGTGATCGTAGAGGCGCGGCGGCGGAGCGTCGCGGGAATTGTCAGACAGAACACCTAGTGCGGGCTGAAGTCGATGTACCCGAGCAGCAGGATCACCGCGACGACACACCCGAGCACCACGACCGTCGACACCCAGGACGAGCGGCCGGACGCCCCCCTGTGCTCCGGGTCGGCGCGGAACGGGACCGGTCCGGGCGGGTTGTCCTTCCAGCGCGCGGCGAGCATCCGGGCCCGTGCCGAGGGCTCCTTGTGCTCGGCACCGTCCGCCCACTTGAGGTCGAACTCCCGCTCCTGGTCGTCCCTTTCGGACATCCCCGTGACCTTCCTCGAACAACAGTGTCAGTTCCTATGATCCCGCGCCGCCCCCACCGACGGAAGCATTTCGGACAGCCGGCAGCCGGAACACGACGGCGCCCCCGCCCTGGAGAACCAGGGGCGGGGGCGCCGTACGCGCTCACGTGTCACACACGCATCAGCCGATCACACGTCGAAGTAGAGCTCGAACTCGTGCGGGTGCGGGCGCAGCTGCAGCGGGGCGATCTCGTTGGCGCGCTTGTAGTCGATCCACGTCTCGATCAGGTCCGGCGTGAAGACGTCGCCCTGGAGGAGGAACTCGTGGTCGGACTCGAGGCGGTCGAGGACGGCGCCGAGGGAGGTCGGGACCTGCGCCACGTTCGCGTGCTCCTCCGGAGCCAGCTCGTAGAGGTCCTTGTCGATCGGCTCGGCCGGCTCGATCTTGTTCCTGATGCCGTCCAGGCCCGCGAGCAGCAGTGCCGAGAACGCCAGGTACGGGTTGCCGGAGGAGTCCGGGGCGCGGAACTCGACGCGCTTGGCCTTCGGGTTCGAGCCGGTGATCGGGATGCGCATCGCGGCGGAGCGGTTGCGCTGCGAGTACACCAGGTTGATCGGGGCCTCGAAGCCCGGGACCAGGCGGTGGTAGGAGTTCACCGTCGGGTTGGTGAAGGCCAGCAGCGACGGGGCGTGCTTGAGGATGCCGCCGATGTAGTAGCGGGCCATGTCCGACAGGCCGGCGTAGCCCTGCTCGTCGTAGAACAGCGGCTCGCCGCCCGCCCACAGCGACTGGTGGACGTGCATGCCCGAGCCGTTGTCACCGAAGATCGGCTTCGGCATGAAGGTCGCGGTCTTGCCGTTGCGCCAGGCGACGTTCTTCACGATGTACTTGAAGAGCTGCAGGTCGTCGGCGGCCGCGAGCAGCGTGTTGAACTTGTAGTTGATCTCCGCCTGGCCGGCGGTGCCCACCTCGTGGTGCTGGCGCTCGACCTGCAGGCCGGCCTTGGCCAGCTCCAGGGAGATCTCGGCGCGCAGGTCGGCGAAGTGGTCGACCGGCGGGACCGGGAAGTAGCCGCCCTTGTAGCGGACCTTGTAACCGCGGTTGTCCTCCAGCGCACCGGTGTTCCAGGCGCCCGCCTCGGAGTCGATGTGGTAGAAGGACTCGTTCTCGGACGTCTTGAAGCGCACGCTGTCGAAGACGTAGAACTCGGCCTCGGGGCCGAAGAACGCGGTGTCCGCGATCCCGGTGGAGGCGAGGTAGGCCTCGGCCTTCTTGGCCACGTTGCGCGGGTCGCGGGAGTACTGCTCGCCCGTGATCGGGTCGTGGATGAAGAAGTTGACGTTCAGCGTCTTGTCGCGGCGGAACGGGTCGACACGGGCGGTGGACAGGTCCGCGCGCAGCGCCATGTCGGACTCGTGGATGGCCTGGAAGCCGCGGATCGACGATCCGTCGAACGCCAGCTCCTCGTCCGGGTCGAACGCCTCGGCAGGGATCGTGAAGTGCTGCATCACACCCGGGAGGTCGCAGAACCGGACGTCGATGAACTTGACGTCCTCGTCCGCGAGGTACTTCTTGGCGTCATCGGCGTTCTGGAACATCCAGCTCCTCCTACTCCCGACCGTCCCGCCGGGGTGGTAGATCGTTCGTGTGGCCAGTGCGGGTGGCACACGCTCCCCTCGACCCTAGGGACGGGTCATTTCTCGGGCGTGACCCATTTGTTTCGCACAAGTTAACCGCCCTCTCTCCCACGGTAGCCCCGGCGCACCCCGCCGTCTCCCGGTCATATACGGGCGCAGTACCGTGGACGGGTGGACAACAGGCAAGCAATCGGATCATGGCTCTCCGGGCCGCGTGCGGCCCTGGAGGACGCCGGTGCCGAATTCGGCTACCGGGGCGAGCAGCTGGGGCTGCCGGAGGACGGACCGGGCTCGATCGCCCGCCCCGGCCGCAGGCTCGGCGCCCTCGCCGTGGACTGGGGACTGTGCGTCCTGATCGCATACGGTCTGATCACCGACGGCTACGACGGGCAGACGACCGGCAACTGGGCGCTGCTGGTGTTCCTCGTGATGAGCGTCCTCACCGTCGGCACCGTCGGCTTCACCCCCGGCAAGCGTCTGTTCGGCCTGCGGGTGATGGCCCTCGACACGGGCCGGGTCCAGCCGCTGCGCGGCCTGCTGCGCTCGGTACTGCTGTGCCTGGCCGTCCCCGCCCTGATCTGGGACCGCGACGGCCGCGGCCTGCACGACCGGCTCGCCCGCACGGTCGAGGTGCGCATCTGACGCCCGCAGCGACAAGGCGATGACGACCGGGACGGACGATCCCGATACGACGATCCCGATACGACGACGGGGGCGCCCGGACAGTTTCCGGCGCCCCCGTCGTCGTAGGAGAACGGGTCTCAGCGGCCCCTGGGACCGCTGCCCTTCGGGAGCTTCATGCCCTTGGGCATCGGCCCCTTCGGGAGCGGCATGTTGCTCATCAGGTCGCCCAGGGCGCGCAGCCGGTCGTTGGTCGCGGTGACCTGCGGGCCGGTGAGGACGCGGGGCAGCTTGAGCATGGTCGTGCGCAGCTTCTTCAGCTCGACCTGGCCCTCGCCGGTGCCCACGATCAGATCGTGCACCGGGACGTCCGCGACGATGCGGTTCATCCGCTTCTTCTCGGCGGCGAGCAGGCTCTTCACCCGGTTCGGGTTGCCCTCGGCGATCAGCACGATGCCGGCCTTGCCGACGGCGCGGTGCACCACGTCCTGGTTGCGGTTCATCGCCACCGCGGGGGTCGTCGTCCAGCCCCGGCCGATGTTGTCGAGCACGGCCGCGGCGGCGCCGGGCTGTCCCTCCATCTGCCCGAAGGCCGCTCGCTCGGCCCGGCGCCCGAACACGATCGCCGTCGCGAGCAAGGCGAGCAGGAGGCCCAGGATGCCGAGATAGATGGGGTGACCGATCAAGAAACCGATCGCGAGGAAGACACCGAAGGTGACGATTCCGACAGCCGCGAGTACAAGACCGATCTTCTTGTCGGCCCTGCGGGTCATCTTGTAGGTCAGAGCGATCTGCTTCAGTCGCCCGGGGTTCGCAGCGTCCGCTGCGGTTTCCTTCCTCGCCATGCCATGAAGTCTACGTGTCCCCCGGAGCGCCTTCGACGGCAGTGCCGGGGAGCACGCGCCTCAGGGCCGGGTGCCCGGGGTCTGGTCGAGGACGCGCTCTGCCTCGACCCGGTCCTTTGCGCGACGGCGGTCCTCCAGTACCGACGTCCAGGCGTTGCGGCGGGCGGTGCGCTGACCGCCGCTCATCAGCAGCGACTCGACGGCGCGCAGGGCGGTGGTGAACGACGGGATGGCGGTGGCGCGGACGGGCGCGGCCTGCATGGTGGAGGTCCCCCTCGATGCTCCGGGTACGGGTGTACGTGGCGTGATGCCAGGCTCACTGACTGGTGTTACCAGTGCGTGACCGACCGGTCAAACGGGCATGAAGCCTCGGTGGGAGCGCCCCGGAACGCCGACGCGGCCCCGACCTGTGTCCTCATCTGCGAGGACGGCCGGGGCCGCGTTCTCTCGGCCATTACTGACCGGTAGCGCCTTGTGCGTGAATTCACACGCTGGTCTCGCCCGGTGCGGGGCAAGGCCGGTGATGTCGCGTCAGACGGCCTGGGAGGCCACGAACGCCCCTCGCTTCTCGATCGCCATCTGGTACAGCCGGCCGGCGCGGTAGGAGGAGCGGACCAGCGGGCCGGACATCACGCCGGAGAAGCCGATCTCCTCGGCCTCCTCCTTCAGCTCCACGAACTCGTGCGGCTTCACCCAGCGCTCGACGGGGTGGTGGCGCACGGACGGGCGCAGGTACTGCGTGATGGTGACGAGCTCGCAGCCGGCGTCGTGCAGCTGCTGCAGCGCCTCGCTGACCTCCTCACGGGTCTCGCCCATGCCGAGGATCAGGTTGGACTTGGTGACCAGGCCGTAGTCCCGGGCGGCGGTGATGACCTTCAGGGAGCGCTCGTAGCGGAAGCCGGGGCGGATCCGCTTGAAGATCCGCGGCACGGTCTCGACGTTGTGCGCGAACACCTCGGGGCGGGAGGAGAAGACCTCCGCCAGCTGCTCGGGGACGGCGTTGAAGTCGGGGGCGAGCAGTTCGACCTTGGTGCGCCCGGCCTCGCGGTCGGCGGTCTGCGCGTGGATCTGGCGCACGGTCTCGGCGTACAGCCAGGCGCCGCCGTCCTCCAGGTCGTCGCGGGCGACGCCGGTGATGGTGGCGTAGTTCAGGTCCATGGTGACCACGGACTCGCCCACGCGGCGCGGCTCGTCACGGTCGAGGGCCTCGGGCCTGCCGGTGTCGATCTGGCAGAAGTCGCAGCGCCGGGTGCACTGGTCGCCGCCGATGAGGAAGGTCGCCTCCCGGTCCTCCCAGCACTCGTAGATGTTCGGACAGCCCGCTTCCTGGCAGACCGTGTGCAGGCCCTCGCTCTTGACGAGGTTCTGCATCTTGGAGTACTCGGGGCCCATTTTCGCCCGGGTCTTGATCCACTCGGGCTTGCGCTCGATGGGGGTCTGACTGTTGCGGACCTCCAGGCGCAGCATCTTGCGTCCGTCGGGTGCGACTGCGGACACGACCGGCTCCCTAGCGATTGATTCTTCGGCGTCCTCAAGCGTACGCCCGTTGTTTTGCATGTCCGGCGGGGTGCCCGCCTGCTTGAAAGCCCGGCGGGTGCCCGCCTGCCGACACTGCCGTCCGCGAGGCCCCCGCTCGGCCCGGACCGCCACGACACCGAACGCCGGACGGACCGGTTTTATGCCGCCGGTGTCCGCTCGATCTCCCGCGGCTTCGGCTCCGCGTTCTCCAGGACGTCCCGCAGGTGCCGTTCCACGACCGGCAGCACCTCGTCGATGGTCACGTCGCGGCCCAGCTCCGCGGCCAGCGAGGCGACGCCCGCGTCGCGGATCCCGCACGGGATGATCCGGTCGAACCACTTGTTGTCGGGGTTCACGTTGAGCGCGAAGCCGTGCATCGTGACCCCCTTGGCCACGCGGATGCCGATCGCCGCGATCTTGCGGTCCTCGCGGCGCTGGCCGGCGTTGGAGGGGGCGTACTCAGGACCGTTGAGCCGGGGGTCGAACTCCTCGTCGTGCAGCCGGGGGTCGAAGTCCAGGGAGAGGCCGCCGAGCGCGGGGCGCTGTTCGACGGGGTCGCCCAGCACCCACACACCGCTGCGGCCCTCGATCCGGGTGGTCTCCAGGCCGAACTCGGCGCAGGTGCGGATCAGGGCCTCCTCCAGGCGCCGGACATGGGCGACCACGTCCACCGGGCGGGGCAGCTTCTGGATCGGGTAGCCCACGAGCTGGCCGGGGCCGTGCCAGGTGATCTTGCCGCCGCGGTCCACGTCGACGACCGGGGTGCCGTCGAGGGGGCGCTCGCTGTCCTCGGTGCGCCGGCCGGCCGTGTAGACCGGGGGGTGTTCCAGGAGGATCACGGTGTCGGGCACCTCGTCGGCGAAGCGGGCGGCGTGCACCCGGCGCTGCTCGTCCCAGGCCAGCTGATAGTCGACGGCCTCGGCACCGAAGCCCATCCGGACGAACCGCAGCTCACTCACGGCAAGCGCCTCCCTAGAAGGTCGTAAGGCACGAAACGCGCCCAAGCCACTGTACGACCGTGCGGCCGGGCCTCGATCGGCAGCCGCCCGTTCGCCGCTCGCCCGTCGCGCGTGGCGGTCGGCCGCTCGTCGCGTGTGGCGGTCGGCCGCTCGTCGCGCGTGGCGGTCGGCTGCCCGTCGCGCGTGGCTGTTCGTCGGTCGCTCGTCAGCTTTCCGGTAAATCCTCACACGATCGGATGAATGCCGAATCGAAATGTGCGATCGGGTGTTTACTCTCCGCTACATTCGCGCCGTCCGTAAGGCCATAAGGGCTGCTCACAGGCAATCCGGGCACACTCGTTCAGCCGGAAGGCAGGAGACCGCACCGCAGATGACGGAACGACCCGCGCAGCGCACCCCCAACCGACAGCTCGCCGCGCTCATCGCAGAAGCGGGGTTCTCCAACGCGGGACTCGCCCGTCGCGTGGACCAGCTCGGTCTCGAACACGGGCTCGACCTCAGATACGACAAGACATCCGTCACCCGCTGGCTGCGCGGGCAGCAGCCGAGGGGCACCACCCCGGCGCTGATCGCCGAGGTCTTCACCCGGCGCCTGGGCCGCCGCCTGACCGCCCAGGACCTGGGCCTGGACGCCTGCGCGCCGGTCTACGCCGGTCTGGAGTTCGCCGCCGGCCCCGAGGAGGCCGTCGACATCGTCAGCGGGCTGTGGCGCAAGGACTCCGGCAGCCATGCCGAGCTGCGCAAGATCGCCTTCACCTCGGCGGGGCTGGTCGTGCCGAGCCGGGACTGGCTCATCGGGCGCGCCGACGAGAAGGTGGCCCGCGCGGAGCCGCCGTTGCGGGTCCCCGCCCAGGGCCGCCCGTCGCCCCGCCCGCCGGGCCCGTCGGATCTCGCCGCCCGCCGGCGCGGTACGGCCGAACGCGCCCCCGGCCACCGGGTCACCGGCGGTGACATCGCCGCGCTGCGCTCGGTCGGTGAGCTGTTCCGCACCCTCGACGACGCCTACGGAGGCGGCCACGCCCGCCAGGCGCTCGTGCGCTATCTGGAGCACGAGTGCGAGCCGATGCTGCGCGGCACCTACGGCGAGCAGACCGGCCGCCGTCTGTTCGCGGCCGCCGCCGAGCTGACGCGGCTGGCCGGCTGGACGTCGTACGACATCGCCGCGCACGGACTCGCGCAGCGCTACTTCGTCCAGGCGCTGCGGCTCGCGCAGGTGGCGGGGGACCGGCCCTACGGCGCGTACGTCCTGGTCACCATGAGCCGCCAGGCCGTCTACCTCGGCCACGGGCGGGAGGCCGTACAGCTCGCGCGGGTCGCCCAGCAGGGTGCGGGCGGCTCCGCCCCGCCCGTCGTGCAGGCGCTGCTGCACGCCGCCGAGGCGCGCGGGCACGGGGTGCTCGGCGAGGTGCGGGCCTGCACGGCCGCGCTGGTACGGGCCGAACGTGCCCTGGAGAGCGCCCGGCCCGGCGACGAGGTCCCGCACTGGGCGCGCTTCTTCGACGAGGCGCAGCTCGCCGACGAGTTCGGCCACTGCCACCGGGACCTCCAGCAGTTCCGCGCCGCCGCGCAGCACGCGGAGCGCTCCCTGCAGCTGCGGGCCCCGGGCTACGCCCGCAGCCGGCTGTTCTGCCGGATGGTCCTGGCCACCGCCCGCCTGGGCCTCGGCGAACTCGACCAGGCGTGTCATCTGGCCGCCGAGGCCGCCGCCCAGGCCGCCGAGATGCGTTCCGTACGGGCAGTGGAGTACGTCCGCGACTTCGAACGCAGACTGGAGCCCTATCGCGACGCGGCCCCCGTCCGCACCTACCGCGACAAGGTCGCCGCCTACGGCTGACGGCCGTGGGGGATGCCTGCGGTGCGGGGTTCGGTTCGGTGGGGGTGAGGGTTGTCTGCCTGCGGCGCATGTGCGGCTTCGGTGGGGGTCGCTGTAGCGCCTGTGGGTGGTGGGTGGGTCGGGGCCGGGTCGGGGGTGTCCGTCCTCGGACTGGCGCGGAATCGGTTACTTGAGAAGCGGGGGGTGCGGACGCGCCAGCCACTGCGGGCGAACACCCCCGCCCCGTCCCCTTCGCGCCGTACGCGGCCATCGCCGCCCACTGCGGGCAGCCACAGCCGCCCACCGCGGGCAGCCACTGCCGCCCACTGCGGGCAGTCGTGCCGCTGGGGCGGCACGGGTGGGCGCGGCGGCACCCCGTGAGCGCCGGGCTGCGCAACCTCCCCCGGCCCACCCCCGGCACCGTGCACCCGCCAACGCCGGGATGAGCAGCCCCCCGGCCCGCACCGGCACCGTGCACCCCGCCAACCCGGAATGACCGACTCGCCCCACCCGACGCGCGGTCAGGCCGCGCGAGCCGTCGGCACCGGATCCGCCGTGTGCAGCGGGCGCCCCACGCCCAGGTCCGCCAGGATCGCCGCCGAGGCCCGGTGAGCCGAGTGCAGGGCCCCCTGGACCGTCCCGGTGTCGCGGTGGTCGCCGCAGACGTACAGGCCCGCCAGCAGGCGCACCGTGCGGCGCAGATCATGTGGCGGGCGCATGGCGGGAACCGCCTCGGCGGTGTGGTGCACGCCCAGGGTTTCCCAGCGCGCCGTCGACATGCCGTAGAGCCGGGCCAGGTGCACGCGTACGGCGGTGTCGATGTCCGGTGTGTGCGGGCCGAGGACCGTCGACGTCACCAGGGTGCGGCCGGCCGGGGCGCGGGACGGGTCGACCCGGCTGACGACCGCCGTGTGCGCGACCGGGCCGCCCCGGTCGGCGTCGAGCAGCAGCGAGGCACCGGTCGCCGGGGGCTCGTCGGTCGTGTGGTGCACCACCGTCACCGGGTGGAAGCCGGGCACCCGCAGGCCGGGCAGCAGCTCGGCGGCGGCCCGCGCCCCGGTCGCGATCAGTACCGCGCCGCACCGGAACTCGCCGTGCTCGGCAGTGGTCACCGAGTTCGTGGACACGGAGGTGACCCGCACCCCCGTGTGCACCGTGCCCGGCGGCAGCGTCCGGGCCAGTTGCTGCGGCAGCGCCTCGGCGCCGCCCTCCGGCAGACACAGCCGCCCGCTCGCGAAGGCCCGCAGCGCGAGATCCGCGGACCGGCTCGAAGTGGTGAGATCCGGGTCGCACAGCAGGGCGGAGAGCAGCGGACGCAGGAAGCCGTCGATGGTGCGGGCGGGCAGCCCCCGGGCCACCAGCGCCTCGGCCGCGGGCATCTCGGGCCGGGCCAGCAGCCGTTCCACGGGCGTGCCCGCGAGCTTGGTGAACGCGGCGCCCAGGCGGGCCTGGTCGACCGCCGTGCCCAGCGGAGCGCCGGTGCGGCTGCGGGGCGCCGACACCTGCCGTCCGGGCACGGCCACCGGCCTCCTGGGGCCGGGCCCCGGCCGCGGGGCGCTCGCCAGGGCGCGCACCGCGTGGAGGGCGCCCCTCGCGCCCCGTGTGCCGGGCTGCACGCCCGCGCGATGGTGCCGTCCGTCGCTGTGCAGCAGGACGCCGGGTGCGAAGAGGCTCAGGGCGAGCCCGTCGAGGCCGGGGGTCAGCCGTAGTTCGGGATACGCCGTGGACAGCAACCGGCCGATTCTGTCGAGCCGGAAGCCGTCGACCTTCTCGGTCGCCATACGGCCGCCCACCTCATGGGCGGCCTCCAGGACCATGGTGGTGACTCCTGCGCTGGTCAGTCGTCGCGCCGCGGAGAGTCCGGCGATCCCGGCTCCCACGACGACGACGTCCGCCTGGTACGTGGGCTCAAGCACGTGCCCCTCCTCGAGGTTGCGCGGGCGCTGGAGACGTCATGCCCTCAACAGGCCCCAGGGATACCCGAGTCCTGGTCGAGGTTAGGACCGTGATCGGCCCCGGGGTCAGTCGCGCATGGACAGAGCACGGGCGCACGACGGTCGCATACACACACCGGATGGGCACGATGTGGTCGCAGGGAGCTCAGTTCCTTGCGCATCGCCGTCGCGCGCGGTCATCTGCGGTTACGCGCCGCACGCTCGCGTGCGTTCACAGCGCCGCCCGGATCGCTCCCTCGATCCGGGGGAACGCGAACCGGAAGCCCGACTCCAGCAGCCGCGCCGGCACCACCCGGGCACTGCCCAGCACATCCCCGGCCATCTCCCCGAGCACCGTCCGCAGCACGGGCGCCGGCACCGCGAAGACCGCCGGCCGGTGCAGCACGTGAGCCATCGCCTCGGTGACCTCCCGGTTGGTCACCGGATGCGGGGCCGTCAGATTGAACGGCCCGGACAGCCCCTCGGTGTCCAGGAGATGGCGCAGCGCGGCCACCTCGTCGTGCAGCGCGACGAACGACCAGAACTGGCGCCCGTCGCCCATCCGCCCGCCCAGCCCCGCCCGGAACAGCGGGAAGAGCCGGCCCCACGCCCCGCCGCCGTGGGCCACCACCAGCCCGGTCCGCGCGAACGCGGTCCGCACGCCCGCCTCCCGCGCCGGTGCCGCGGCGGCCTCCCACTCCACGCACAATCGCGGCAGAAAGCCCTCGCCCGGTGGCGCGCTCTCGTCCACCGTCCGGTCACCGGTCTCGCCGTAGTAGCCGATCGCGCTGCCGTTCACGAACACCCGGGGCCGTACGCCCTCGGGCAGCCCGGCGACGGCCTCGGCGAGCGCGGCCGTGCCCCGCACCCGGCCGGCCCGGATCCGCGCCTTGTACGCCGCCGTCCAGCGCCGGTCGCCGACCCCGGCCCCCGCCAGGTTGACGACGGCGTCGCACCCGGCGAGCCCGTCCGCGTCCACGGAACCCCGCTCCGGATCCCACCGGACCTCGTCCGCCGCCCCCGGCGCACCCCGCACCAGCCGGACCACCTCGTGCCCGTCCGCCGTCAGGGACCGCACCAGGGCGCCGCCGATGAGCCCGGACGCACCGGCCACCGCGATTCGGGAACGTTCCATGGCGTCCATCCTGCCCCGCCCCGCCCGGAAATCACGGACATGGCCGGGCGCCCCGGCCGTACAGTGACCCTCATGCCCGAACCGCTCATACGCACCGCCCGCCCCGACGACGAGGGCGAACTGGCCCGCCTCGACCGCGCGACCTGGTCCCCGCTGCACGCCGTGACCCCGCCGCCGCAGCCGCCGTACGACTCCTTCTTCAGCGAGCGCTCCGGGCCCCGGGACCACCGTGTCGCCGAGTACGAGGGCCGGCTCGTCGGCTACGTCCGCCTCGGTTTCCCCACCGAGCTCGCCTCCAACACGCATGTGCGGCAGATCCGGGGCCTCGCCGTCGCGGGGGAGGCGCGCGGGCTGGGCGTGGGACGGGCCCTGGTGCGGGCCGCCGTCGCGGAGGCACGGGAGCGCGGCGCCCGCCGGATCACCCTGCGCGTGCTCGGCCACAACACCGCCGCCCGCAAGCTGTACGAGTCCGAGGGGTTCGTCGTGGAGGGCGTACAGCCGGAGGAGTTCTTCCTCGACGGCGCGTACGTCGACGACATCCTGATGGGCCGGTCCCTGATCTGACCGGCCGGCCCTACGAGATCGCCGGCTGCCCCGTGTCCACCGGCGCCGTCGCCCGCGCCGCGCGCTCCGCGTCGTCCGCGACCTCGTCCGCCGTCAGCACGTAACCGGTCTCGGCGTCCGAGGTCGAGCGCGCGAAGACCACGCCGTACACCCGGCCGCCGGTGGTCAGCAGCGGGCCGCCGGAGTTGCCGGGGCGGACCGTGGAGCGGATCGAGTAGACCTCACGGGTGACCGTCTCGTCGTTGTAGATGTTCTGCCCCCTGGCCTGCACCCGGCCGGCGACCGTCGCCGCCTGCAGGTTCAGGTCGCCGTCCTGCGGATAGCCGGCGACGACCGCCGCGTCGCCGCGCCCGGCGTCGTCGTCGAACCGCAGCACGGGCGCCCGCAGGTCCGGCACGTACAGCACGGCCACGTCCTTGCGCGGGTCGAACAGCACCACCCGCGCCTCATACGTCCGTCCGACCCCGCCCACGCGCACCGTCGGCTCGTCGATCCCGGCCACCACATGGGCGTTGGTCATCACGTGCTCCCGCGCGTACACGAAGCCGCTGCCCTCGCGGCCCTGGGTGCCCGCCACGCCCTCGACCTTCACCGTGCTGCGCTGGGCGGCCAGGGTGGCGGCCTCCGTGACGCTGTCCCCGGACGGCTCGGCGACCTCGGCCGTCGACTCGTTCTCGAACGGGTTGAACACCTGCGGGAAACCCGCCTCCGTCAGCGCCGTGGTGGCCCCGGAGAACCAGCCCGGAGTGGTGTCCGGCATCACGTCCTGCACCGAGCCCAGCAGCCGCGAGTCCCGGATCGCCGACGTCACCAGCGGGGACGAGGACGCGCCCAGCACGCTCGCCGCCACCCACGCCACGATCAGCACCGCCACCGAGTTGGCCACGGCGCCGCCGATCCCGTCCGCCACCCTCAGCGGCCCCCGGTCCAGCTCCCGCCGCAGCCGCAGCGCCGGCCGCCCCGCCAGCTCGTGGCCCGCCACCGCCGGCAGCAGCACCGTGAACACGGCCGCCACCGTCGCCCGGGTCGTCCCCGGTGTCACCAGGTCCATCACCCACGGCAGGAGCCACACACCGACGACCGCACCGCCCACGAATCCGGCCAGCGAGACACAGCCGGCCAGCAGACCGCGCCGGTAACCGGACGCCGCGTAGGCCAGGACGACCGGCAACAGCAGGATGTCGAGCAGGTCCACGCACGCCGCCTTTCTCTCGGGCCCACACATACGTGGGGGAGGGGCCCGTTGATCAGCCACGCGCGCGACGGCCGCGGGAATGCGGCCACGCGCGCGTGTACCGGGGAAAACGTCGCGGACCGGGACGATGGTTCCTCCGAGTGGCACACCACATATCGCGGACCGGGCGGACCGGATCCACAGTGAGACCATGCGTGTCCTCAGGAGACCGCGCGGAGCGCGGAAGCGCCGCTCCCCCCGGATACCCGGCGGGCCCGGCACCCCGCGCCTGCCCAGGGCCGTCACGGCACCGCTCGGCTGTCTGCCGGGCCTCGCCGCCGCCCTCGCCCTGGTGCTGTGCGCCTACGGCGTCGAACACGCCGCCGAGTCCCCCGCCGGTACCGCCGCGCGGACGACGGCCGCCCACCAGGCGCCCCGGCCGCCCATCGTGCCGCGCTCGGCCTGGCTGGGCGGCGACGCCCGCGAACAGCCGCGCCCGCGCTACGACGACGAGGTCGTCGCCGTCTTCATCCACCACACCGACTCGCCCAACGGCTACGACTGCGCGGACGCGCCCGGCATCATCCGCGGCCTGTACGAGGGCCAGATCCTCGGCCGCGACTGGGACGACCTCGGCTACAACTTCGTCGTCGACCGCTGCGGCACCATCTACGAGGGCCGCGCGGGAGGCGCCGACCGCGCCGTCACCGGCGCCCACACCCAGGGCTTCAACCACCGCACCACCGGTATCGCCGCCCTCGGCACCTTCACCGAGGGCGCCGACGTGCCGGGCGTGATGCTGCGGGCGATCGCCGCGGTGTCCGCCTGGAAGCTCGGCACGTCCGGCACCGACCCGCGCGCCGACGTCCGGCTGGTCTCCAGCAACGGCGGCAGCCGCTACGCGGCCGGCTCCACCGCCACGCTGCCCGCGCTCGCGGGCCACAGCGACGGCTACATGACCGACTGCCCGGGCGCCGCCCTGCAGGCACGCCTCCCGGACATCAGGACCCTCGCGGCCCGCCTCCAGGGCCGCGGCACACGGATCGACACCCGGCACGACACACAGAACGCCCTACAGGACAGCGACACACAGAACACCCCACAGAACAGCGACACACAGAACGAAGAGCAGATCCGATGAACGACAACACCCGTGACCGAAGTACCAACTGGGCGGACGCCCTGCGCCGCCCCTGGACGGCCCTGTGCGCCGTCGCGGCCGTCGTCCTGGGCCCGGCAGCCCACACCGCCTCCGCCCTCATGCAGGCGAACGCCGCACCCCTGCGCCACGCACCCGGCCCGCACCGCCGCCTGTGAACCGGCCCCCGGCGCGCCACCCGCGGCTCAGCCCCGGAACCGCTCCCAGAGCCGCGGGTAGCGTTCGGCGAGCAGGGCCTCGTTCTCGAAGTCGAGCGGCGTGCCCTCCGGCTCCGCCGGGGCCGGAGGCAGGCCGAGGTCGGACGCCACCGTGCCGGTGAGCTGCTCGTAGGCCTCGTCCGCCGCATAGCCGAGGTCCTCGCCGTCGCCGTCGATCTCCTCGTCGAAGTCGTCCAGCAGGTCGGCGAGCGCGTCCGGGTCGTGCAGCGCGCCCTCGAACACCTCCCGGCCCTGGCCGATCAGCCAGCACCGGAAGTAGTCGAACGCGTCGTCGCTCGCCCCGTCCAGCAGCACCCACGCGGCGCCCCACAGATCCCAGTGGTAGGCGCGGTGGTAGCGGGACTCGAAGTGACGGGCGAAGTCCAGGACCGCCTCCGGGTCCAGCCGCACGAGCCGCTCCACGAGCAGGTCGGCCTGCTCCTCCGGGTCGCCCTCGGCGTCCTCCCGCGCGGTGTCCACCAGCTCCCAGAACTCCGTCTCGTCCATCACGCGTCCAGCATCGGCCCTGGGAACGGGCGACGCACCCGGAGTGCGCGCACTATCGCGGCCGGTACAGCTCCGCCAGCCGTGCCGCCTGAGCCGCGAACCGCTCCCGCAGGCCCCGCGGTGCCAGCACCTCCACCTCCGCCCCCAGCGCCGTCAGCTGCGTATGGGCGACCTCCTCGGACTCCACCGGCAGGGTCACCGTCACCCGCCCGCCCCCGTCCGGCTCGTCCGCCCGGGCCAGCGCCTCCCGGGCCGACAGCGGATCAACGACGTACGGAAGCCGGCGCGCGCCCTCCGCCGACAGCCGCACCACGACCTCCGTCCGCAGGATCGAGCGCGCGAACTGCTCCGCCCGCTCTTCCCAGAACGCGGGCAGATCGAAGTCCTCCGCCCGCTCGAAGCGTGCCTCGCCCGTGTCCACCGCCGTGAACCGGTCGATCCGGTACACCCGGAAGGCCCCGCCCCCCGCCACCCGCGCGCACAGGTACCAGACGCCCGCCTTGAGCACGAGCCCGTACGGCTCCAACTCCCGCTCCACATCGGTGTCGTCGCGCCGGTAGCGGGTGGTGATCCGCCGGTCGTCCCACACCGCGTCGGCGACGGCGGGCAGCAGCTCCGGCGTCTGCGGCTCACGGAACCAGTTCGGGGCGTCCAGGTGGAAACGCTGCGCGGCCGTCCGGGACGCGTCCCGCAGGGACGGCAGCAGCGCCGCCGACACCTTCAGCCGGGCCGCCGATGCGGCGTCCTCCAGCCCCATCTCGCGCAGCGCGCCCGGCACCCCGGACAGGAACAGCGCCTCCGCCTCGCTGCGGGCCAGCCCCGTCAGCCGCGTCCGGTACCCGCCGACCAGCCGGTATCCGCCGATCCGCCCCCGGTCCGCGTACACCGGTACCCCGGCCTCCGACAGGGCCTGCGCGTCCCGGGTGACGGTCCGCTCCGACACCTCCAGCTCCCGCGCCAGCTCGGCGGCGGTCATGGACGGCCGGGACTGCAGCAACAGCACCATTTTGATCAACCGGGCAGCACGCATGGGGCCCATCATGCAAGAGGCCCCCGCCGCGGCGGGGGCCTCCTGCACGATCAGGCCTTTCAGAGGCCGTACTTCTCGCGCGCTTCCTTCACGGCCGCCGCCCGCACCTCGCCGCGCCGGGCCAGCTGGGCCAGGGCCGCGACGACGATGGACTCGGCGTCGACACCGAAGTGGCGGCGGGCCGCGTCACGGGTGTCCGACAGACCGAAGCCGTCGGCGCCCAGCGACGTGTAGTCCTGCTCGACCCACTGCGCGATCTGGTCCGGGACCTGGCGCATGTAGTCGGAGACCGCCAGCACCGGGCCCTCGGCGCCCTGCAGCGCCTGCCGGACGAACGGCATCCGGTCCTCGCCGCGCAGCAGCGCCTCGTCGGCCTCCATGGCGTCCCGGCGCAGCTCCGTCCACGAGGTGGCGGACCAGACGTCGGCGGCCACGCCCCACTCCTCGGAGAGCATCCGCTGCGCCTTCAGCGCCCAGTGGATCGCCGTACCGGAGCCGAGCAGCTGGATGCGCGGGGAGTTCGCCGCCGGGGACAGGCCGGCCGACTCCGCCGTGTTGAAGCGGTACAGGCCCTTGACGATGCCCTCGTCGACACCGGCGGCCGACGGCTTGGCGGGCTGCGGCAGCGGCTCGTTGTAGACCGTCAGGTAGTAGAAGACGTTCTGGTCCTCGCCGGGCAGGGCCTCGCCGAACATCCGGCGCAGACCCTCCTTGACGATGACCCCGATCTCGTACGCGAACGCCGGGTCGTACGTCAGCGCCGCCGGGTTGGTCGCCGCGATGACCGGCGAGTGGCCGTCGGCGTGCTGCAGGCCCTCGCCCGTCAGCGTCGTACGGCCGGCCGTGGCGCCGACGAGGAAGCCGCGGCCGAGCTGGTCGCCGAGCTGCCACATCTGGTCGCCGGTGCGCTGCCAGCCGAACATCGAGTAGTAGATGTAGAACGGGATCATCGTCTCGCCGTGCGTCGCGTACGACGTCGAGGCGGCGATGAACTCGGCCATGGCACCGGCCTCGGTGATGCCCTCGTTGAAGATCTGCCCGTTCTTGGCTTCCTTGTAGTACATCAGCTGGTCGCGGTCGACCGGCTCGTACGTCTGCCCCATCGGCGAGTAGATGCCGAGGGACGGGAAGAGGCTCTCCATGCCGAAGGTGCGCGCCTCGTCGGGGACGATCGGCACCCAGCGCCTGCCGGTCTCCTTGTCGCGGACCAGGTCCTTGACCAGGCGGACGAAGGCCATGGTGGTGGCCACGTTCTGCGAGCCGGAGCCCTTGTCGAAGGCGGTGAACGCCTTGTCGGCGGGCGCGGGCAGCGGGGCGACCGGGTGGACGCGGCGGGCCGGGGCCGGACCGCCGAGCGCCGCGCGGCGCTCCTGGAGGTAACGGACCTCGGGGGAGTCGGCGCCCGGGTGACCGTAGGGGACCACGCCGTCGACGAAGTCGCTGTCCTTGACCGGCAGGCCCAGGCGGTCGCGCATCGCCTTGAACTCGTCCACCGTCAGCTTCTTCATCTGGTGGTTGGCGTTCTTCGAGGCGAAGCCGTCACCGAGGGTGTGGCCCTTGACCGTCTGCGCCAGGATCACGGTCGGCGCGCCCTTGTGGGCGAGCGCGGCCTTGTAGGCGGCGTAGACCTTGCGGGCCTCGTGGCCGCCGCGCGAGAAGTGGAAGCACTCGAGGATCTTGTCGTCGCTCAGCAGCTTCGCCATCTCGACGAGCGCCGGGTCCTTGCCGAAGAAGTCCTCGCGGATGTAGGCGGCGTCGCGCGTCTGGTACGTCTGCACCTGCGCGTCGGGTACCTCGCGCAGCCGGCGGACCAGCGCGCCCGTGGTGTCGAGCTGGAACAGCTCGTCCCACGCCGTGCCCCACAGGGTCTTGATGACGTTCCAGCCGGCGCCGCGGAACTGGGCCTCCAGCTCCTGCACGATCTTGAAGTTGGCGCGGACCGGGCCGTCCAGGCGCTGCAGGTTGCAGTTGATGACGAAGGTCAGGTTGTCCAGCTGCTCGCGGGAGGCGAGGGTGAGCGCGGTCGTCGACTCGGGCTCGTCCATCTCGCCGTCACCGAGGAACGCCCAGACGTGCGATTCGGAGACGTCCTTGATGCCGCGGCTGGTCAGGTAACGGTTGAACCGCGCCTGGTAGATCGCGGAGATCGGCCCGAGGCCCATGGAGACCGTCGGGAACTCCCACAGCCAGGGCAGGCGCCGCGGGTGCGGATACGAGGGAAGGCCGTTGCCGCCCGCCTCACGGCGGAAGTTGTCCAGGTGGCCCTCGTTGATCCGGCCGTCGAGGAAGGCGCGGGCGTAGATGCCGGGGGAGGCGTGGCCCTGGATGTAGAGCTGGTCGCCCGAGCCGTCGCCCTCCTTGCCGCGGAAGAAGTGGTTGAAGCCGGTCTCGTAGAGCCACGCGGCGGAGGCGAAGGTGGCGATGTGGCCGCCGACGCCGTATTTGCTGCCGCGGGTCACCATGGCCGCCGCGTTCCAGCGGTTCCAGGCGGTGATCCGCTGCTCCATCTCCTCGTCGCCGTCCACGGCGGGCTCGGCGGAGGTGGGGATGGTGTTGACGTAATCGGTCTCGAGGAGCTTCGGCAGCGCGATGCCGGCGCCCTCGGCGCGCTCCAGCGTGCGGCGCATCAGGTACGCGGCACGGTGCGGCCCGGCCGCCTTGGTGACGGCGTCCAGGGAGGCCTGCCACTCGGCGGTCTCCTCGGGGTCGCGGTCCGGGAGCTGGTCGAGCTCGCTCGGCTGGATGGCGTTGGGGTCGGTCATGTCGCCGCCTTCCTCAGTCGAAGGGGGTTCCCTCATCGGTAAGGGTTCGGGGTGCCCTTGGTCTTTGGCAGGACAGGGCGGGGGCTCCGGTGGAAGCCCGCTGGCGACTGTAACTCGCTGATCGATGATCGATCAAAGGGTTGAGGGGCAAAATCTCTTGATCACGAGAAAGTAGGCACGGGGTGCCTCCGGCGGTGGCACCGGGTGACTGTCGCGTCGGGGGTTTGCGCAGGTGAGGCGGGGTGCGCGCAAGAGAGCTCGGGTGGTGACGCCGGGGGGCGAGTGCGGGTACGTCGTGGCTGTTCGCCCGGTTCCCGGCGGCCCCGAGGTTTGTCGGGGCCGCCGGGAACCGGGCGAACGGGGCCCGGGGGGGGCGGGGGCGAAGGGAACCTTCTACGCCCGCGGCGCGCACCCCAGCACGTGCGCCTTGACCAGCTCCGGGATCCGCGGATCCCGCCGCCGAAACGCGGCGACCAGTTCCTCGTGCTCCTCCGCGTACGACTGCTGCACCGTCCCCAGCCACCGTATCGACAGCGCCGTGAACACCTCGATCCCCAGCCCCTCCCACGTGTGCAGCAGCACCGAGTTCCCGGCCGCCCGCACCAGCTCACGGTGGAACGCCACCGTGTGCCGCACCTGCCCGGTCCCGTCGGACAGCCGGTCCGCCTCGTACAGCGCCGCGACGTGCGGCTCCAGCGCCGAGCAGTCCTCCGCCAGCCGCGCCGCCGCCAGCTCCGCCGCGATCGCCTCCAGGCCGGCCCGGACCGGGTAGCTCTCCTCCAGGTCGGCGGCCGTCAGGTTCCGCACCCGCACGCCCTTGTTCGGCGCCGACTCGATCAGCCGCAGCGACTCCAGCTCGCGCAGCGCCTCCCGCACCGGCGTCTGGCTGACCTCCAGCTCGGTCGCGATCCGCCGCTCCACGATCCGCTCGCCCGGCTTCCAGCGTCCGCTGATGATCCCTTCCAGGATGTGCTCGCGGATCTGTTCGCGCAGCGAGTGGACGACGGGCGCGGTCATGAGGGCTCCTTAGACAGGGGCTCACCGGCCCCCCAGAGGGCGTTGACGCTTAGACAATACGGCGGCCGGCCCGCGCGGGAGCGGCGCACGAGGGCGCTTTCGCCCAGGTGAGACGAGACTTACACGGTCCATACAGCCGCCGCGTGGCGGCACCATGGTCACCGAACGCCGGTGCCCCCGCCCGGGAAGCTTCACCAGCTTCCGGACGGGGGCACCGTACGACCGTGTCAGTGACCGCGGGTCACAGGCCGAGCTCGACCTCGAACTCGCCCGCCTCCAGGATCGCCTTGACCGCCGTCAGGTAACGGGCCGCGTCGGCACCGTCCACCAGGCGGTGGTCGTAGGAGAGGGTCAGGTAGGTCATGTCGCGGACGCCGATGACCGTGCCCTCCTCGGTCTCGATGACGGCCGGACGCTTGACCGTGGCACCGATGCCGAGGATCGCGACCTGGCCCGGGGGCACGATGATCGTGTCGAACAGCGCGCCGCGCGAACCGGTGTTGCTGATGGTGAAGGTGCCACCCGCCAGCTCGTCCGGCGTGATCTTGTTGCCGCGGACCTTGGACGCGAGGTCGGCCGTGGCCTTGGCGATACCGGCGATGTTGAGGTCACCGGCGTTCTTGATGACCGGGGTCATCAGGCCCTTCTCGGAGTCCACCGCGATACCGATGTGCTCGGTGTCGAAGTAGGTGATGGTCCCCTCGGCCTCGTTGATCTTGGCGTTGACGGCCGGGTGGGCCTTCAGCGCCTGGGCCGCGGCCTTGACGAAGAACGGCATCGGGGAGAGCTTGACGCCCTCGCGCGCCGCGAACGCGTCCTTGGCCCGGGCGCGCAGCTTCATCAGACGGGTGACGTCGACCTCGACGACCGAGGACAGCTGGGCCTGCTCGTGCAGGGCCTTGACCATGTTGTCGCCGATGACCTTGCGGATCCGCGGCATCTTCACGGTCTGACCGCGCAGCGGGGAGGTCTCGAGGACCGGGGCCTTCTTCGGCGCGGCGGCCGGAGCCGCCGCGGCCGGAGCCGGGGCAGCCGCGGCGGCCTTCGCGGCCTCGGCGGCGGTGATGACGTCCTGCTTGCGGATACGGCCGCCGACGCCGGTGCCCTGGACGGTGGACAGGTCGACGCCGTTCTCGGCGGCGAGCTTGCGCACCAGCGGGGTGACGTAGGCGCCCTCGTCCGTCGGCTGGGCGGCGGCGGGCGCGGCCGGAGCGGCGGCCGGGGCCGGGGCGGCCGGGGCAGGCGCGGGAGCCGGCGTGACCTGCTGCGGAGCCGGAGCCGGAGCCGGAGCCGGGGCCGCGGGGGCCTGCGGAGCCGGGGCCGGAGCCGGGGCGGCCGGAGCGGGAGCCGGGGCGGCCTGCTGCGGCGCCGGGGCGGGCGCGGGCTGCGCCGGGGCCTCGGGAGCGGCCGGGGCCGGGGCGGCCGCCGGAGCGGCGCCGGCCTCGCCGATGACGGCGAGCTTGGCACCCACCTCGGCCGTCTCGTCCTCGCCGACCACGATCTCCAGCAGGGTGCCGGAGGCGGGGGCGGGGATCTCGGTGTCGACCTTGTCCGTCGACACCTCCAGCAGCGGCTCGTCGGCCTCGACGGTGTCACCGACCGACTTCAGCCAGCGGGTGACGGTGCCCTCGGTGACGGACTCGCCGAGCGCGGGCAGGACCACGTCCGTGCCCTCGGCGCCGCCGCCGCCGGCCGCGGCCTCGGCGGTGGGCGCCGGGGCGGGAGCGGCCTGCTCGGTGGACGGCTGCGCGGCCGGGGCCGGCTCGGGGGCCGGCGGGGCGGCCTGCTCGGCGACGGGCGCCTGCTCGGCGGCCGGGGCCGGGGCAGCGGCGGGAGCACCGCTGCCGTCGTCGATCAGCGCCAGCTCGGCGCCGACCTCGACCGTCTCGTCCTCGGCGACCTTGATGGAGGACAGCACACCGGAAGCGGGTGCGGGGATCTCGGTGTCGACCTTGTCGGTGGAGACCTCGAGCAGCGGCTCGTCGGCCTCGACGCGCTCGCCCTCGGCCTTCAGCCAGCGGGTGACAGTGCCCTCGGTGACGCTCTCGCCGAGCGCCGGAAGGGTTACGGAAACCGGCATGGTTTCGGTTGCTCCTTATGAAAGTGCGGAAGTCTGTGTCGTCGCGCCCGATGGACTGGGGGCGTCAGTCGTGGGCGTGGAGGGGCTTTCCGGCCAGGGCCAGGTGGGCCTCGCCGAGCGCCTCGTTCTGCGTCGGGTGGGCGTGCACGAGCTGGGCCACCTCGGCCGGCAGCGCCTCCCAGTTGTAGATCAGCTGGGCTTCGCCGACCTGCTCGCCCATGCGGTCGCCGACCATGTGGACGCCGACCACCGCACCGTCCTTGACCTGGACGAGCTTGATCTCGCCCGCGGTCTTGAGGATCTTGCTCTTGCCGTTGCCCGCCAGGTTGTACTTCAGGGCGACGACCTTGTCCGCGCCGTAGATCTCCTTGGCCTTGGCCTCGGTGATGCCGACGGAGGCGACCTCCGGGTGGCAGTACGTCACCCGCGGGACGCCGTCGTAGTCGATCGGGACGGTCTTCAGACCGGCCAGGCGCTCCGCCACCAGGATGCCCTCGGCGAAGCCGACGTGCGCGAGCTGGAGGGTCGGGACGAGGTCACCGACGGCCGAGATGGTCGGGACGTTGGTGCGCATGTACTCGTCGACCAGGACGTAGCCGCGGTCCATGGCGACCCCGGCCTCCTCGTAACCCAGACCCTGGGAGACCGGGCCGCGGCCGACGGCGACGAGCAGGACCTCGGCCTCGAACTCCTTGCCGTCCGCCAGGGTGACCTTGACGCCGTCCTGGGTGTACTCGGCCTTCTGGAAGAACGTGCCCAGGTTGAACTTGATGCCGCGCTTGCGGAAGGCGCGCTCCAGCAGCTTGGAGGAGTTCTCGTCCTCGACCGGCACGAGGTGCTTCAGGCCCTCGATGACCGTGACGTCGGAGCCGAACGACTTCCACGCGGAGGCGAACTCGACACCGATCACGCCGCCGCCCAGGACGATCGCGGACTTCGGCACGCGGTCCAGGACCAGGGCGTGGTCGGAGGAGATGATGCGGTCGCCGTCGATCTGCAGGCCCGGCAGCGACTTCGGCACGGAGCCGGTCGCCAGCAGGATGTGACGGCCCTGGACACGCTGACCGTTCACGTCGACGGAGGTGGGGGAGGACAGCCGGCCCTCACCCTCGATGTAGGTCACCTTGCGGGAGGCGATGAGCCCCTGCAGGCCCTTGTAGAGACCGGAGACGACCTCGTCCTTGTACTTGTGGACGGCCGGTACGTCGATGCCCTCGAAGCTGGCCTTCACACCGAACTGCTCGCTCTCGCGGGCCTGGTCGGCGATCTCGCCCGCGTGCAGCAGGGCCTTGGTGGGGATGCATCCCCGGTGCAGGCAGGTACCGCCGACCTTGTCCTTCTCGATCAGGGCGACGTCCAGGCCCAGCTGAGCCCCGCGCAGGGCCGCGGCGTAACCACCGCTGCCACCGCCGAGGATCACTAGGTCGAAAACGGTGCTGGCGTCGTTCGCCACGTCACGTCCTCCATGCATGTGCGCCACGCCGGTCTCCAGTGACCGGTCGGCGGCTGGTGTGCGGCCGCTTGTTGCCTCGGCCCTTCGGTGGGGGCCCTGTCCTGCCGAGCCCCATCTTCGCACCTGTCGGCACGGAACGAGACGCCGGGCAGACATGTGAGACGCCCCACGTCTTCGGCCGGGTGAGCGGTGGGGGCCTCGCCCTCCCCGCGGTGGGGGCCTCGCCCTGCCCGCGGGCGAGGCCCCGTCACCCGGAGAAGGGTCAGCTCAGGTCGCCGGACGCGGCCCGCTCCGCGAGCCGGACCAGCGTGCGCACCGCCGAACCCGTGCCGCCCTTGGGCGTGTAGCCGAAGGGGCCGCCCTCGTTGAAGGCCGGGCCGGCGATGTCGAGGTGGGCCCAGGTGATGCCCTCGCCGACGAACTCGCGCAGGAACAGGCCGGCGACCAGGCCGCCGCCCATCCGCTCGCCCATGTTGGCGATGTCGGCCGTGGCCGAGTCCATCCCCTTGCGCAGGTGCTCCGGCAGCGGCATCGGCCACGCCGGCTCGCCGACCTCCTCGGCGGCCTCGTGCACGGCGGAGCGGAACGCGTCGTCGTTCGCCATGATGCCGAACGTGCGGCTGCCCAGCGCCAGCATCATCGCGCCGGTCAGGGTCGCGACGTCCACGATCGCGTCCGGCTTCTCCTGGGAGGCGGCCCACAGCGCGTCCGCGAGCACGAGACGGCCCTCGGCGTCGGTGTTGAGCACCTCCACGGTCTTGCCGCTGTACATGCGCAGCACGTCACCCGGACGGGTCGCCGAGCCCGAGGGCATGTTCTCGGCCAGCGCCAGCCAGCCGGTGACGTTGACCTCCAGGCCGAGGCGGGCGGCGGCGACGACGGCGGCGAACACGGCGGCGGCACCGCTCATGTCGCACTTCATCGTCTCGTTGTGACCGGCCGGCTTCAGCGAGATGCCGCCCGAGTCGTAGGTGATGCCCTTGCCGACCAGGGCGAGGTGCTTCTTCGCCTTGGACGAGGTGTACGACAGCTTCACCAGGCGCGGACCCGACGCCGAGCCGGCGCCGACGCCGAGGATGCCGCCGTAGCCGCCCTTGGTCAGGGCCTTCTCGTCGAGCACCTGCACCTTGATGCCGTGCTCCTTGGCCGCCGCCTGGGCGACGGCGGCGAACGCCTCGGGGTTGAGGTCGTTCGGCGGGGTGTTGATCAGGTCGCGGGCGCGGTTGAGCTCCTCGGCGACGGCGGTGGCCCGCTCGACGGCGGCCTTGTACGCCTTGTCGCGGGGCTTCCCGCCGACCAGCGCGGCCTCGGCGAGCGGCGCCTTGCCGTTCTTGCCGCCGTTGCCGTTGTCCTTGTAGGCGTCGAAGGAGTACGCGCCGAGCAGCACGCCCTCGGCGACCGCGCCGGCGTCGGCGGCGTCCGTCAGGGGCAGGGCGAACGCGGCCTTCTTGGAGCCGGCGAGGGTGCGGGCGGCCACGCCGGCCGCCTTGCGCAGGGCCTCGGTGCCGTAGCCGGCGTCCTTCTCGGGCTGGGCGCCGAGGCCCACCGCCACCACGAGCGGCGCCTTGAAGCCGGCCGGCGCGGGGAGCTTCGTCACCTCGCCCTCGGCACCCGACGCGCCGAGCGTCTCCAGGACGCCGGCGAGCCTGCCGTCGTACGCCTGGTCCACGGCCTCGGCGCCCGGTGCGACGACCGGGGCGCCGGACTTCGACGCCGAACCCTTGGCGACACCGATCACGATCGCGTCGGCCCGCAGGCCGGGGACCGCGGCGGTGCTGAGAGTGAGAGCAGTCACGGTGGTGAAATCTCGCTTCCGATGTGAAGTTGCAATGGCCGAAAGGTGTGGGTCGACCGGGCCCGGCAGCCGACCCTAGTTGCCATGTGCGGGTGCGGTCCCGTCGGGGCCTTCCCCGGTGCGGCGAACACTCCGAACGAGACTACGCGCGGATGTGCGTCCGCTCATTCACGCCTGGTCACCATCCGGTGACGCCGTGGCCGTGGTGGGGGCCCCGCCGTCGGGCCGTCGGGCGGCGACGATCATCCTTGGGGTTCCTGTGTGCCCCCCGCGGTGCCGACCACGCCGCCACCCGTCCTGGAGACCCCCGGTGAGACGACCGTCCCTGCTTGTCGCACTGCTCGCCCTGTTGCTGGCCGCCTGCACCACCGCACCCGAGCCCGATGCGAAGGCGCCCGGCGACCGGTGGACGCCACGGCCCGGCACCCACTGGCAGTGGCAGCTCAGCGGGCGCCTCGACACCTCCGTCGACGTCCCGGTCTACGACATCGACGGCTTCGACCACTCCGGGGACACGGTCGCGAAGCTGCACCGCGACGGCCGCAAGGTCATCTGCTATCTGTCCACCGGCGCCTGGGAGGACTTCCGCCCGGACGCGGACGACTTCCCGAAGTCGGTGATCGGCCGGGGCAACGGCTGGGAGGGCGAGCGCTGGCTCGACATCCGCCGCACCGACGTACTGGAGCCGATCATGGCGGAACGCATCGACATGTGCCGCGACAAGGGCTTCGACGCGGTGGAGCCGGACAACATGGACGGCTACCGCAACCGCACCGGATTCCCGCTCACCGCCGACGACCAGCTCCGCTACAACCGCCTCGTCGCCCGGCTCGCCCACGAGCGCGGTCTGGCCGTCGGCCTGAAGAACGACCTCGACCAGATCCCGGAGCTGGTCGACGACTTCGACTTCGCGGTCAACGAACAGTGCGCCCAGTACGGCGAATGCGCGAAGTTGACGCCGTTCGTCGAGGCGGACAAGGCCGTCTTCCACGTCGAGTACGAGCTGCCCACCGACCGCTTCTGCGCCGACTCCCGGCGCCTGAAGCTGAGTTCCCTGCTCAAGAAGTACGAACTCGACGCATGGCGTCGGGCCTGCTGAGGCTCACGCCGGTCACGGACGTGCCCGCCATCCGGTCGGCGAGGGAGCGCCGGGCCCGGCCGAGCACGGGCAGCGCGTTGAACAGGAACAGCACCACCGCGGCCGCCCAGACCAGCACCGACAGCGCGATCTCTCCCTCGACCAGCAGCACACAGGCCACTGCGTACAGGGCGACGTCCGCCACCGTGGTCACCGCCGCCCGCAGCGCCGCCCTGCCGGGCATCCGCGGGGTGACCTTCAGCCCGGTCAGCCCCTTGCCGACGGTGCGTCCGGCGAGGGCGAGGCACACCCACTGGTAGAGGAACGTCGCCACGATCAGCAGCCCGAAGGCCTGCTCGACGTACAGCACCGACTTGTTCCACAGCAACATGCCGAGGTCCTCGGAGGCGTCGACCACGTCACCGCGCGAGACCAGCAGGTCGAAGCCGCCGCGGGTGGCGAGTTCCGGCACGTCGGTGACGAGGGTGGAGATCCGCTGGAAGGTGAGTACCGCGAGTCCCGACGCCAGCGCCATTACCAGCGCGAAGTCGATGAACCAGGCCGTGGCACGACGGAATGCCGACATCAACGTCCCCCGTTGTTCGGTGAGTTCGGCAGACCAGGCTAACCGCGGGGTGCGCGGGGCCACAGGGGGACGAGGAGACCGTTTCAGCCCAGTGACATGACGACGAGCGCGGCCGTCGCCGCGGTCTCCGCGAGCCCGCCGAACACATCACCGGTGACCCCGCCGAAACGGCGGACACAGTGCCGCAGCAGGAGTTCGGCGACCGCGACGGCCAGCGCCACCGCGAGCACGGCACGGACGACGCCGTACGCCCCGAGGAACGCGGCCCCGGCCGCCGCCGCTCCGGTGACCGCGAGCGCCACGCCCACCGCGCCCGCCACCGGAACGACCCCCGCGACCGCCGCGCCCAGCCCCTCCGGGCGGGCGGGCGGCACTCCGGTGCGGGCGGCCAGGGTGAGGGCCAGCCGCGCCACGACCGCCGACACCACGGCGGCGAGCGCGCCGCGCGCCCAGGAACCGGCGTACGCCTCGGCCAGCGCGGCCACCTGGGCCAGCAGGACGAGGACGAGGGCGAGCACCCCGAACGGCCCGATGTCGGACTGCTTCATGATCCGCAGCGCGTCCTCGGCGGGCTTGGCGCTGCCGAGCCCGTCCGCGGTGTCGGCGAGCCCGTCGAGATGCAGCCCCCGGGTCAGGGCGGCCGGTACGGCGACCGTGGCGACGGCGGCGAGCAGCGCGCCCGCGCCGAGGAGCAGCAGCAGGAGTCCCACGGCGGCGGCCACGGCGCCGACCACCAGTCCGGCCAGCGGGGCGCACTGCATGCCGGCGCGTGCGGCCGGGCGGTCCCAGCGGGTGACCCGCACCGGGAGCACGGTGAGGGTGCCGAAGGCGAAGCGGAGGCCGTCGGCCGGGGGAGTGGTGAAGGGCGCGGGCATCGGCGCAGATTACCCGGCGGTCACCAGGGCGCCCGTGGCAGCCATGGATAAAGTGCGCATATGGGACATTGGCTGGATCGGAACGTCATCGAGCCGGGCAAGCTGCCGCTGCTCCTCGCCCTCGCCGCCTTCGTCCTCACCTTCGTGATCACCCGGGTCGTCACCCGTCTGATCCGGGCCGGCAAGGGCCCCTTCGGCAACGTCACGGCCGGCGAGGTGCACATCCACCATGTGGTGCCCGGCGTCATCCTCACCGTGAGCGGCGGCTTCGGCGCGGTGGCGGGCGGCCGGCACGGCTTCGGGTCGGCGCTCAGCGCGGTCCTCTTCGGGATCGGCGCGGGGCTCGTCCTGGACGAGTTCGCCCTGATCCTGCACCTCGACGACGTCTACTGGACCGAGGCCGGCCGCAAGAGCGTGGAGATGGTCGTCCTCACCGCCGCCCTGGTCGGCCTGCTGCTGGTCGGGTTCGCGCCGTTCGGCGTCAACGACCTGACCGAGGGCGAACTCCAGGACCGCGCGAGTGTCGCCGCGAACGTCGCCGTGAACTTCCTCTTCTCGCTCATCGCCCTGAGCAAGGGCAAGACACGCATCGCCGTCTTCGGCGTGATCGTTCCCGTCGTGGCACTGATCGGCTCCCTGCGGCTGGCCCGCCCCGACTCCCCGTGGGCCAGACGCTTCTACCGACGCCGCCCCCGCGCGCGGGCCAGGGCCACCCTGCGCGCCTACCACCACGACCGCCGCTGGTCCGGCCCCCGCCGAGCCGTCCAGGACTGGCTCGGCGGCAAACCGGACCCGGACCCGCCGCGCCCCTGAAGTCCGCCAGGGGCGCGGGGAACTGCGCGAACGGGGGTCCGGGGGCGGAGCCCCCGGGGACGGGACGGGAAGGGGCGGCGGGGGCGAGGAAAAGAGCAGGCACCCGCCTCCCTCCCTCACTCCGGCTTCGCCAGGCCCCCCGGCTCCTCCGCGGCCTGCTCCTCAGGCTCCCCCGGCTTCCCCGGCTCCTCCGCGGCCTGCTCCTCAGGCTCCCCCGGCTTCCCCGGCTCCTCCGCGGCCTGCTTCTCAGGCTCCCCCGGCTTCTCCGGCTCTTCCGAAGCCTCCGGCTTCGCCGGCAGCTCCGCCGCCAGGGCGGCGGCCGCCTGGACCAGGGGGAGGGCCATCAGCCCACCCGTGGCCTCGCCGACGGTGACGCCGTGGGAGAGGAGGGGCTCCAGGGCCATCCGGTCCAGCGCCTTCGCCTGCCCCGGCTCACCGCTGTCGTGCGCGGCCAGCCACCAGTCCGGCGCCCGGAACGCCACCCGCTGGGCCACCAGCGCGCACGCCGCCGTCACGACCCCGTCGAGCACGACCGGCAGCTTGCGCACCGCGGCCTGCAGCAGGAAGCCCGTCATCGCGGTCAGATCGGCCCCGCCGACCGTCGCGAGGAGCTGCAGCTGATCGCCCAGCACCGGCCTGGCCCGGCGCAGCGCGTCACGGATCGCCGCACACTTGCGCATCCACGCCAGATCGTCGATCGCCAGTCCACCGCGCCCGGTCACCACCGACGCGTCCGTCCCGCACAGCGCGGCCACCAGCACGCCCGCCGCGGTGGTCCCGCCCACGCTCACATCGCCGAGCACCACCAGATCCGTACCGGAGTCGGCCTCCTCGTCGGCCACGGCCATCCCCGCCCGGAAGGCCGCCTCCGCCTCCTGCGCACTCAGCGCGTCCTCGATGTCGATCCGCCCGCTGCCCCGCCGCACCCGGTGCCGTACGACGTCCTCGGGCAGCGACTCCGGATCGCAGTCCAGCGCCATGTCGACCACCCGCACCGGTACCCCCAGGCGCCGGGCCAGCACCGACACCGGACGGCCACCCTCCAGCACCTCGCGCACCAGCCCGGTGGCGCTGCCCGCGGCCCGCGCGGAGACACCCAGCTCGGCGATCCCGTGATCACCGGCGAACAGCACGACCCGTGGCCGCTCGATCGGCCGCACCGGCACCGCCGACTGCGCCGCCGCCAGCCACTCACCCAGGTCGTCGAGGCGGCCCAGCGATCCGGGCGGCACGATCCGGCCCTCCCGGTGCGCCTCCGCGTCGCGGCGCACCCCGCCGTCCGGACGCTCGATCAGATCGGTGAAGTCGTCGAGATTAAGCGAGCTCATTCGCCGAACAGTACCGGCCCCGCTCGAACACGACGGCGTGCCGGTCGGCGCCGCGTGCACGGCCCCACCCGCACCACGCCACCCCGGCGCCGATGCACCCCGTAACGCCTGCCCATACGTAACGTTTTGCAAGGTATTGCCGGACATCCATCCGTCCGCCCCGCCCGTCCCTTCCGTCCGCCCGTCCCTTCCGTCCGCCCCGCCCTTCCGTCCGCCCCGCTCTTCCGTTCGCCCCGCCCTCCGCCCTCCGCCCGTCCCTCTTCCGTCCGCCACGCCCGCCACCCCGTACGTCCGTCCCGCCCGTCGCGTCACCTCCGTGCCGCACGCCCTCACGCCGGGAGCCGCCCATGTCCGAGCCCACCCCAGACACCGCGACCCCCGTCCCCCACGGTTCCGTCCGGGTGCACGAGCCACGCCGTGAGGACTGCCCCTGGTGCGGCTCCGCGCGGCTGCGCAACCGGCTGCGCACCGGCGATCTGCGCCGGCACCGGCCGGGCCTGTTCACCGTCGACATCTGCCGGGACTGCGGCCACACCTTCCAGAACCCCCGCCTCACCGCCGAGGGACTCGCCTTCTACCGGCGGGCCGTGCGCGGCGCCCCCCGGGACCCCGCCACCGAACGCGTCCTCGCCCTGCACGCCGTCCGGCACCGCCGCCGCGCCGCCGCCCGCGCGATGCTCCCCTTCGGCGAACCGGAGAGCTGGCTGGACGTCGGCACCGGACTCGCCCGCTTCCCGCACACCGCGCGGGAGTTCTTCCCCTACACCTCCTTCGACGGCACCGACCTCACCGCGCGCGTCGAGAGGGCCCGCACGCTCGGCCGCGTCGAGGAGGCCCACATCGGGCCGCTGACCGACCCGCGGGTCATGGCCCGGCTGGCCGGCCGCTACGACGTGGTCAGCCTGCTGCACCACCTGGAACACACCACCGACCCCCGCGCGGAGCTCCACGCCGCCCTCGACGCCCTGCGCCCCGGCGGCCATCTGCTCATCGAGACCCTCGACCCGCGCAGCGCGTACGCCGCCCTGTTCGGCCGCTGGTGGCTGCCCTACGACCAGCCCCGCCGGCTGCATCTGCTGCCCCCGCGCAACGTCCGCGCGGAACTCGAGCGGCGCGGCTGTACGGTCGTCACCGCCGGGCACCGCGCCGCGCACGTACCGCACGACCTGGCCGGCCTGACCGCGCTCGCCCTCTCCCACGCGCTGCCCGCCCCGGACACCCCCTGGCGGGCCGTCCCGCCGACCCCGTTCCAGCGGCACCTGCGCACGGTGCTCTTGCGTGCCGGCACCCCGCTGGTGGTCGCGGCGGCGGTGACGGACCTCGCCCTCGCACCCCTGGTGCGCCACACCCCGTTCGCCAACGCCTACCGGATCATCGCGCGCAAGCCGAAGGGCTGACTCCCGGGGACCTCACCCCCGCAGGACGACCGCCTGACCCGCCACCACCAGCAGCACCTGCTCGCACTCCCGCGCGAACGCCGCGTTCAACCGCCCGAGTTCGTCCCGGTACCGGCGACCGGACGCGGTGGCGGGGACGATGCCCGAGCCCACCTCGTTGGAGACGGCGACCACCGTCCGCCCGGTCTCGCGCACCGCGTCCGTCAGCTCCCGCACCCGCTCCCGCAGCGCCCGCTCCCCGCCGTCCGCCCACTCCGCGTCGTCCCACGCCCCCACGGCGTCCATCGCGTCCGTCAGCCACAGCGACAGACAGTCCACGAGCAGCGGCGGACCGTCGTCCTTCAGCAGCGGGACCAGATCGCAGGTCTCGACCGTCCGCCACGACCCCGGCCGCCGCTCCTGATGCGCCGACACCCGCGCCGTCCACTCGGTGTCCCCGTTGCGCGACCCGCCCGTCGCCACGTACAGCACCTCGGGGAACGACTCCAGCCGGCGCTCGGCCTCCACCGACTTGCCCGAGCGCGCCCCGCCCAGCACCAGCGTCCGCCGCGGCACGTCGGGTACGTCCTCGTAGGCGCCCACCTCCAGCGTGGCGCCGTCCGGCACGGCGCGCGCCCCGGCCGCCGCGAGCCGGCGCCGCAGCTCCGCGCCCGGCGGCACGTCATGGTCCAGATGGACGGCGACGACATCCGTGGTCGGGCCCACCGCTCCCACCTCCCGCAGCCGCGCCAGCGCGTCCGGACGCCCCACGACGTCCAGCAGCACCATCGCGTACGATTCGGCCGGCTCCTCCAGCCCGGCCGGCGCCCCGCCCGGCGGCAGGTACAGCAACCGCTGCGCGTCCGGAGCCGTCACCGCGTACCCGGTGCCGGGCGCGTCCAGTGCCACCGCCCGCACCCGATGGCCCGTCAGCAGCGCCAACTCCCGCCCGTCCGGCACCCTTCCGGGCTGCGGCAGCCCGGCGGGCAGCTCGACCGCGGGCCCGTCGTGCGGATGCGACAGCAGCACCTGGCGTACGCCGCCCAGCGAACGACCCGCGCGGGCGGCCGCGAACGCCGCACCCGGCGTGAGGTCGAGCAGCAGCGCCCCGTCCACGAGCAGCGAGGTGGCCGCCCGCGCGTCAGCGCCGAGCGCGGACGCGCACGCGGCGCAGGGACAGTGGGGGCGGGGCAGTCCCGCGGGGGCACCGGTGCCGAGCAGAGTCAGTTCCACGCCCTGATTTTCGCCTGTCCCCACGGCCGCTGCCCGTCCGACTAGGCTCATGGGCAGGGGCCGGACGT
Organism: Streptomyces griseoloalbus; assembly: GCA_014650015.1. GTDB lineage: Bacteria > Actinomycetota > Actinomycetes > Streptomycetales > Streptomycetaceae > Streptomyces > Streptomyces griseoloalbus. Next base: position 264,956 of record BMUD01000006.1, on the reverse strand, counting down.
GATCCGGCTCCTGCTGTGCAGTGTGCTCACACCTATGGGAGGCGTACATGGCGGCATGGACGTGGCGGTTCGAGAAGGCCGACGGGACGCAGGTCGAGCCCGCGGTGCCGCCGGAGGAGTTCCCCACACAGGGGGACGCCGAGTCCTGGATCGGGGAGAACTGGAAGGCACTCCAGGAGGGCGGCGCCGACCAGGTGCGCCTGTTGGAGGACACCACGGAGATCTACGGCCCGATGAGCCTCCACGCGGAAACGGAAGCGGAAGCGCAGGCGGAAGAGGCGTGAGCAGCGGGGCGGGGGCCGTCTCGGCCCCCGCCCACCGCGCGGCGACCGCGAGGTCTCAGCCCCGGACCCCGCACAGGTGCAGCAGGGCCGCCACCCCGCGGTAGGGGTCCGTGCGGCCGGCCCGCTCCTCGACCGCGAGCAGCGTGTCCATGTCGTCCGGGAGGGCGGCGTCGTCCAGGACCGTGTCCGTGAAGACCCGTACGCCGTACCAGGTGTGCAGCGGCGCCCCGATCCCGGCGAGGGTCGACGTCAGTCTCGTCAGCCCGTAGGACACCGTGCCGAAGCCCGCCAGCGCCCCGGCCCAGTCGCCCGACAGGCCCGGCCGCATCGCCGCCGCGTCGCCGTTGCGCACCAGCAGGGACAGCATTCCGCCGGGAGCGAGCATCCGGGCCAGCCCGGCCAGCAGCGCGTCCGGCTCCTCGACGCGCATGAGCACGCCGTGACACAGCACGACGTCGAAACTGCCCGGCAGGAAGTGCACGCCGGTGTCCCGGCCGTCGCCCTGCACGATCCGCATCCGCTCCCGGATGCCCTCCGGTTCCCCGGCGAGGGCCTCCCGCGCGGCGGCGATCGGCCCCGGGTCCTGTTCGACGCCGGTCACCTGGTGACCGGCCCGGGCCAGCCGCAGCGCCTGCGTACCCCGGCCCATGCCCACGTCGAGCACCCGCAGCCGCCGCCCGACCGGGAAGCGCCCCACTATCTGCTCCTCCAGCTGGCGGGCCACCAGCTCCTGCCGAACGACGTCCCGCAGACCGGCGAGCCCGCTGAGCCGGTCCCGCGCCGCGCCGTCGGCATACGGCGTGGCGCTCAGGGCCGCTCCCCGCGCTTGACCTGGGGCTTGGGCAGCCGCAGCCGGCGCATCTGGAGCGAGCGCATCAGCGCGTAGGCCACCGCGCCGCGCCGGTTGTCGTCGGGGAAGCGCTCCGCCAGCCGCTTCTTCAGCCGGACCCCGGTCACGATCGAGTCGAGCACGATCATCACGATCACCACCAGCCACAGCAGCAACGCGGCGTTCTGCAGCTGGGGCACCTGGATCATGCTCAGCACCAGGATGATCACGGCCATCGGCAGGAAGTACTCCGCGATGTTGAACCGCGAGTCCACGAAGTCGCGCGCGAACCGGCGCACCGGACCCTTGTCACGGGCGGGCAGGTAGCGTTCGTCGCCGCTGGCCAGCGCCTGGCGCTGACGCTCCAGCGCGGCACGGCGCTCCTCACGCTGCCGCTTGGATGCCTCCTTGCGCGACATCGTCGTATTGGCCACGCTGCGACGCTGGCTCTGGGCCTGGCTGCGCTTGGGCGTGGGACGGCCCTTGGGGGCCTCCGGGTGGCGGGTCTGCTGGGAGTCGGTCACGGTCGCCCTGCCGGCGGCCGATGCCTTCTCTTCCTTGGCGCGGCTACGGAACACAAAACCCAAGGGTAAGGGGTGCCCGGGGTTGGACCGCAGTCCCGGGGGGAACGATCCGGCAACACCGGACGTCTCCACAAGGACAGATGGGGACGTCGTGCGGGTCTCCGGGTGGCCGTCCTGCCGTCCGGCCCCCGGGGACCACCTACTCCCTACGCCGGATCCGGAGGGTACTCAGTCGTCCTTGGGGATGAGCGCATCCGTCCCCGGACAGTGCGGTAATGGATGCAGGGCCCGTACTGTGGGTTCTGTTGCAGTCGCTGGAGCTGGAGTCCGTCAGAAGGGGGCGCGCGAAGCCCATGAGCGGTGTCATGAAGCGTATGGGGATGATCTTCCGCGCGAAGGCGAACAAGGCCCTTGACCGGGCCGAGGACCCGCGCGAGACCCTCGATTACTCGTACCAGAAGCAGCTGGAGCTGCTCCAGAAGGTCCGCCGCGGCGTCGCCGACGTGGCCACCTCGCGCAAGCGTCTGGAGCTCCAGCTCAACCAGCTCCAGTCCCAGTCGGGCAAGCTGGAGGACCAGGGCCGCAAGGCGCTCGCGCTCGGCCGGGAGGACCTGGCCCGCGAGGCGCTCTCCCGCCGCGCCGCGCTCCAGCAGCAGGTGACGGACCTGGAGACACAGCACGCCACGCTCCAGGGCGAGGAGGAGAAGCTCACCCTCGCGGCCCAGCGCCTCCAGGCCAAGGTGGACGCCTTCCGCACGAAGAAGGAGACCATCAAGGCCACCTACACCGCGGCCCAGGCGCAGACCCGGATCGGCGAGGCCTTCTCCGGGATCTCCGAGGAGATGGGCGACGTCGGGATGGCCATCCAGCGGGCCGAGGACAAGACCGCCCAGCTCCAGGCCCGGGCCGGCGCGATCGACGAACTGCTCGCCTCGGGCGCCCTGGACGACCAGTCCGGTATGCACAAGGACGACATCCAGGCCGAGCTGGACCGGCTCTCCGGTGGTACGGATGTAGAGCTGGAACTGCAGCGCATGAAGGCCGAGCTGGCCGGTGGTTCGTCCGGCGGACAGCAGGCCATCGAGGGCGGCGACGCCCAGCAGCAGTCCCAGCAGCAGCCGCAGGACACCCCCCGCTTCGACAAGCAGTAGTCATCGGCGACGGCGGCAGGGGTCCACGCCTAGGAGGGCGACATGATCGTACGGATCATGGGGGAGGGGCAGGTGACGCTGGCCGAGAGCCGGCTCGCCGACCTGAACGAGCTGGACGAGGAACTGCTCGCCGAGATGGAGAACGGCGACGGACCGGGCTTCCGCGCCACCCTCCAGGCGCTGCTGGCCAAGGTCCGCGAACTCGGCGAGCCCCTGCCCGACGACTCCCTGGAGCCCTCCGACCTCATCCTGCCGTCCCCGGACGCCACCCTGGACGAGGTCAAGGGACTGCTGAGCGACGACGGTCTGATCCCGGACACCTGACGGACGCCGTGCACCGTCGGCCCGTCCGGCCACGGAGGACGAGGCCCGTGCAGGGCCGGAGCGGGGTCCGGGGGAGCGCGCCAGGACGGTCATACGATCACACCAGCACGGGTGCCGTGGGAACGGACGCCCACCCCGGCTACGGTGAACACCCGTGACCCCCTTCGACCGCACCCGGTGCCGGCTGCGCGCACACCCCTTCGCCCTGGACGCGGCACTGGCGGCCGGCGTCCTGGCGTGCATGGTGGCCGGGTCCTTCGTCGAACCGCACGGCCCCGAGGGCATCGACTGGGGACTGCGGACCCCGGACCCGCTCAGCCTGATCCTGATGGTCCTCGGCGCGGCCGCGCTCGTCTTCCGGCGCCGCGCACCCCGCACGGTGCTCGCCCTGGCCGGCGGGGTCTCCGTCGCGGAGTCCGTCACCGGGGACCCCCGCGCCCCCGTCGCCATGTGCGCGGTCGTCGCGCTCTACACCGTCGCCTCCACCACCGACCGCCCCACCACCTGGCGGATCGGCCTGCTCACCATGACGGTCCTCACCGGCTGCGCCATGGTCGCCGGACCCCTGCCCTGGTACGCCCAGGAGAACCTGGCGATCGTCGCCTGGACGGGTATCGGCGCCACCGCCGGGGACGCCGTCCGCAGCCGCCGCGCCTTCGTCCAGGCCATCCGCGAACGCGCCGAACGGGCCGAACGCACCCGCGAGGAGGAGGCCCGCCGCCGGGTCGCCGAGGAACGCCTGCGCATCGCCCGCGACCTGCACGACGTCGTGGCCCACCACATCGCCCTGGTCAACGTCCAGGCCGGGGTCGCCGCCCACGTCATGGACAAGCGGCCCGACCAGGCCAAGGAGGCCCTCGCCCATGTGCGCGAGGCCAGCCGCTCCGCACTGGGCGAGCTGCGGGCCACCGTCGGCCTGCTGCGCCAGTCCGGCGACCCCGAGGCCCCCACCGAGCCCGCACCCGGCCTCGACCGCCTCGACGACCTCGCGGGAACGTTCCGCAACGCCGGACTGCGCGTCGAGGTCGCCCGCACCGACCAGGGCACCGGCCTGCCCGCCGCCGTCGACCTGGCCGCCTACCGGGTCATCCAGGAGGCCCTGACCAACGTCCAGAAGCACGCCGGCACCGATGCGCACGCCGAGGTCAGCGTCGTCCGCGTGGGACCCCACATCGAGATCACCGTGCTCGACGACGGCAGCGGCGAGGACCTGGACGACACCCCCGGCGGCGGGCACGGACTGCTCGGCATGCGCGAGCGCGTCACCGCCCTGCGCGGCACCCTCACCACCGGCCCCCGCTACGGCGGCGGTTTCCGCGTCCATGCGATCCTGCCCGTCGAGCCCCGCACCTCCGCCGCTCAGGACAGCCGCCCGTGACCACCGTCCCGCTGGAGTCCGTATGACGATCCGTGTCCTGCTCGCCGACGACCAGGCACTGCTGCGCAGCGCCTTCCGCGTGCTCGTCGACTCGGAGCCGGACATGGAGGTGGTGGGCGAGGCGTCCGACGGGGCGGAGGCGGTCCGGCTGGCCCGGGAGCAGCGCGCCGACGTCGTCCTCATGGACATCCGGATGCCCGGCACCGACGGGCTCGCCGCCACCCGCATGATCAGCGCGGACCCCGGACTCGCCGGGGTCCGGGTGGTGATCCTGACGACCTTCGAGGTCGACGACTACGTGGTGCGGTCGCTGCGGGCCGGCGCCTCCGGATTCCTCGGCAAGGGCTCCGAACCGGAGGAGATGCTGAACGCCATCCGGATCGCCGCCGGGGGAGAGGCGCTGCTGTCCCCGGTGGCCACCAAGGGCCTGATCGCCCGTTTCCTCGCCCAGGAGGGCACGGCCGGCGACGGCGACCGCGACCCCGCCCGCGCCGAACGGCTCGACTCGCTGACCGTGCGCGAGCGCGAGGTGCTGGTCCAGGTGGCCGGCGGACATTCCAACGACGAGATCGCCGAACGCCTCCAGGTCAGTCCGCTGACCGTGAAAACCCATGTCAACCGGGCCATGGCCAAGCTGGGCGCCCGCGACCGGGCCCAGCTGGTGGTCACCGCCTACGAGTCGGGGCTGGTCCGTCCAAGGGTGGAGTGAGCTCCGCCGGGCGTACTGCGGCGGGAGTATGCCTCGTACAAGAGATTGGACCTCGGGTCTACGGATCGGCCCTCGTCGATGGCTCAGGGTGTAGAGCGGGCGCTTACTCGTGCGCTTCCTCCTACCGGACTTCTGCCGTTCCTCCACGGAAAAGAGACCCTGACCATGTCCTGGCTGTCCAGATTCAGCCTCGCGCAACGGGCGCTGATCGGACTGATGTCGATCATCGCGCTCGTGTTCGGGGCGATCGCGATACCCCAGCTCAAGCAGCAGCTGCTGCCGACCATCGAACTGCCCATGGTGTCCGTGATCGCCCCCTACCAGGGTGCCTCCCCGGACGTGGTGGAGAAGCAGGTCGTCGAACCCATCGAGGACAACCTGGAGGCCGTCGACGGCATCTCCGGCGTCACCTCGACGGCGAGCGAGGGCAACGCCGTGATCATGGCGTCCTTCGATTTCGGCAACGACACCCAACAGCTCGTCGCCGATGTCCAGCAGGCCGTCAACCGGGCCGGCGCCCGGCTCCCGGACGACGTGGACCCGCAGGTCGTCGCCGGTTCCACGGACGACATCCCGACCGTGGTCCTCGCCGTCACCTCCGGCAAGGACCAGCAGGCGCTCGCCGATCAGCTCGACCGGACCGTGGTGCCCGCGCTGGAGGACATCGACGGCGTCGGCCAGGTCACCGTGGACGGCGTACGCGACCTCCAGATCACCGTCACCCCCGACACCGCGAAGCTGGCGAAGGCGGGTCTCACCGCGCAGTCGCTCTCCCAGGCCCTCCAGGCGGGCGGGGCGACCGTGCCGGCCGGCTCCTTCGACGAGGACGGCGCCAACCGCACCGTCCAGGTCGGCGGCGGCTTCACCTCGCTGCGGCAGATCGAGGACCTGAGGGTCACCGGCGAGCCCGGCAAGGGCGAGCCGGTCCGTCTCGGTGACGTCGCCACGGTGAAGCAGGAGGAGGCCAGGGCCGACGCCCTCACCCGCACCAACGGCAAGCCCAGCCTCGCCGTCATGGCCACCATGGACCACGACGGCAGCGCGGTCGCCATCTCGGAGGCCGTCGACGAGAAGCTGCCGGAGCTGCGGAAGGACCTGGGCGAGGGTGCCACCCTCACCGTCGTCAGCGACCAGGGCCCGGCGGTCTCCAAGGCCATCGACGGCCTGACCACCGAGGGCGCGCTCGGCCTGCTCTTCGCGGTCCTGGTGATCCTGGTCTTCCTGGCGTCGGTCCGCTCGACCCTCGTCACGGCCGTCTCCATCCCGCTGTCCGTGGTCCTCGCCCTGATCGTGCTGTGGACCCGCGACCTGTCGCTGAACATGCTGACGCTGGGCGCGCTGACCATCGCCATCGGCCGGGTCGTGGACGACTCCATCGTGGTCCTGGAGAACATCAAGCGGCACCTCGGCTACGGCGAGGAGCGCCAGTCCGCGATCATGAACGCGGTGCGCGAGGTGGCGGGCGCGGTGACGTCCTCGACCCTCACCACGGTCGCCGTCTTCCTGCCGATCGGCCTGGTCGGCGGCATGGTGGGCGAACTGTTCGGCTCCTTCAGCCTCACCGTCACGGCGGCGCTGCTGGCGTCCCTGCTGGTGTCGCTGACGGTCGTGCCGGTGCTGTCGTACTGGTTCCTGCGCGCCCCGAAGGGCACCCCCGAGGACGCCGAGGAGGCGCGCCGCCTCGCGGAGGAGAAGGAGGCGAAGAGCCGCCTCCAGCGCCTGTACGTCCCCGTACTGCGCTTCGCCACCCGGCGCAGGCTGGCCAGCGTGGCCATCGCGGTCGTCGTGCTGATCGCCACCTTCGCCATGGCGCCGCTGCTGAAGACCAACTTCTTCGACCAGGGCGAGCAGCAGGTCCTCACCGTCCGGCAGGAGCTGAAGCCCGGCACCAGCCTGACCGCGACCGACGCCCAGGCGCGGAAGGTCGAGAAGCTCCTCGGCGACACCGAGGGCGTCAAGGACTACCAGGTGACGATCGGCTCGTCCGGCTTCCTGGCGGCCTTCGGCGGCGGTACGGACACCAACCAGGCGACGTACCAGGTGATGCTGGAGGACGACGCGTCCTCCGAGGACGTGCAGGACGGCATCGAGAAGGGCCTGGAGAAGCTCGACGGCATCGGCACCACCACCATCGCGGCCGGTGACGGCTTCGGCAGCCAGGACCTGAGCGTGGTCGTCAAGGCGGCCGACGCGCAGGCGCTGCGCGAGGCGGCCGGCCAGGTCCGCGACGCGGTGGCCTCCCTGGACGACGTCACGGACGTCACCAGCGACCTGTCGCAGAGCGTGCCCCGCATCTCGGTGAAGGCCAACGACAAGGCCGCCGCGGCCGGTTTCAACGACCAGACCCTCGGTGTGGCCGTCGCCCAGGCGGTCAGGGGTACCCCGGCGGCCAAGGCGGTCCTGGACGACACCGAGCGCGACGTCGTCATCCGCTCGGCCAAGCCGGCCACCACCGTGGACCAGCTGAAGAAGCTGCCCCTGGGCCCGGTGAAGCTGGGTGACATCGCCACCGTCGAGCTGGTGGACGGCCCGGTGTCCATGACCCGGATCGACGGCCAGCGCGCGGCCACCGTCACCGCCAAGCCGACCGGCGACAACACCGGCGCGGTGAGCACGGACCTCCAGCGGAAGATCGACGCGCTGACGCTCCCGGCGGGCGCGACGGCGGAGATCGGCGGCGTCTCCGAGGACCAGGACGAAGCGTTCGCCAACCTGGGCCTGGCGATGCTCGCGGCGATCGCGATCGTCTTCATGCTGCTGGTCGGCACCTTCCGGTCGCTGGCCCAGCCGCTGATCCTGCTGGTGTCCATCCCGTTCGCGGCGACCGGCGCGATCGGCCTGCTGCTGGTCACGGGCACCCCGATGGGCGTCCCGGCGATGATCGGCATGCTGATGCTGATCGGCATCGTGGTCACCAACGCGATCGTGCTGATCGACCTGATCAACCAGTACCGCAAGCAGGGTTACGGCGTCGTCGAGGCCGTGCTGGAGGGAGGCCGCCACCGTCTGCGGCCGATCCTGATGACGGCCCTGGCGACCATCTTCGCCCTGCTGCCGATGGCGCTGGGCGTCACCGGCGAGGGTGGCTTCATCGCCCAGCCGCTGGCCGTGGTGGTGATCGGCGGTCTGATCACGTCGACCCTCCTCACCCTCCTCCTGGTTCCGACGCTCTACGCGATGCTGGAACTGCGCAAGGAGCGCCGCGCGAAGAAGCGGGCGGCGAAGAAGGGCGGGGTCCCGTCCCGGGCGGAGGCCTCCGAGGATCCGGAGACCGCGAAGGTCTGAGCATCCGGCAACGGATCAGGCCCTGCCCGGCACCGAAGGTGGCCGGGCAGGGCCTGATCCGTTGACACCCCGCACGGGCGGGCGGGAACCCGCCGCTACGGCAGGGCCAGCATCCGCTCCAGCGCCAGCTTCGCGAACGCCTCCGTCTCCTTGTCGACCTGGATGCGGTTGACCAGGTTGCCCTCGGCGAGGGACTCCAGGGCCCACACCAGGTGGGGGAGGTCGATGCGGTTCATGGTGGAGCAGAAGCAGACCGTCTTGTCGAGGAAGACGATCTCCTTGCCCTCGGGCGCGAAACGGTTCGCCAGCCGGCGCACCAGGTTCAGCTCCGTGCCGATGGCCCACTTGGAGCCGGCCGGGGCCGCCTCCAGCGCCTTGATGATGTACTCGGTCGACCCGACGTAGTCCGCCGCGGCCACGACCTCGTGCTTGCACTCGGGGTGCACCAGGACGTTCACGCCCGGGATCCGCTCGCGCACGTCGTTCACCGAGTCCAGGCTGAAGCGGCCGTGCACCGAGCAGTGGCCGCGCCACAGGATCATCTTCGCGGCGCGCAGCTCGTCCGCCGTCAGCCCGCCGTTCGGCTTGTGCGGGTTGTAGACGACGCAGTCCTCCAGGGACATCCCCATGTCCCGCACCGCCGTGTTGCGGCCCAGGTGCTGGTCGGGGAGGAAGAGGACCTTCTCGCCCTGCTCGAAGGCCCAGTCCAGGGCCCGCTTGGCGTTGGAGGAGGTGCAGATGGTGCCGCCGTGCCTGCCCGTGAAGGCCTTGATGTCGGCGGAGGAGTTCATGTACGAGACGGGCACGACCTGCTCGGCTGTCCCGGCTTCCGTCAGCACGTCCCAGCACTCGGCGACCTGCTCGGCGGTGGCCATGTCGGCCATGGAGCAGCCGGCCGCGAGGTCGGGCAGGACCACCTTCTGGTCGTCGCCGGTGAGGATGTCCGCGGACTCGGCCATGAAGTGCACACCGCAGAACACGATGTACTCGGCCTGCGGGCGCGCGGCGGCGTCCCGGGCCAGCTTGAAGGAGTCGCCCGTGACGTCGGCGAACTGGATGACCTCGTCGCGCTGGTAGTGGTGGCCGAGCACGAAGACCTTGTCCCCGAGCTTCTCCTTGGCCGCGCGGGCGCGCTCCACCAGGTCCGGGTCGGACGGCGAGGGAAGGTCGCCGGGACACTCCACACCGCGCTCGCTCCTCGGGTCGGCCTCACGGCCGAGGAGCAGCAGGGCGAGGGGCGTCGGCTGTACGTCGAGCTCCTGGGTCTGGGCGGTGGTCACGACACGCACCTTTTCTGTTCTGGCGACTTCTCGTCGAAATGACGCTATCTATCATAACTGGTTCACGTCACTTTGACGATGGCCATAGCGTCCGTGTGACGTGAATCCCGGCGGGCGGCGATCCATTCCCGGAACGTCCCGCAAGGACCGGTTTCCGTGCCGTACGTCGTGTGCGAGCATGAAGAGGGAGCCGAAGAAAACAAGCGCCCGGCCCGGAATGAATCCGCGGTCCCGCCGGTTGCAACCGTCGGCAAGCAGTCTCCGTACAACCCGGGAGAGATGTAGATGTCCGTATCGGACGAGACCAGCACCGTCACCGACGGCATCATCGTGACCGAAGCCGCCGCGGCCAAGGTCAAGGCGCTGCTCGACCAGGAAGGCCGTGACGACCTCGCGCTGCGCGTCGCCGTCCAGCCCGGCGGCTGCTCCGGCCTGCGCTACCAGCTCTTCTTCGACGAGCGTTCCCTCGACGGCGACGTGGAGAAGGACTTCGGCGGTGTGAAGGTCGTCACCGACCGGATGAGCGCCCCGTACCTGGGTGGTGCCACCATCGACTTCGTCGACACCATCGAGAAGCAGGGCTTCACGATCGACAACCCGAACGCCACCGGCTCCTGTGCCTGCGGCGACTCCTTCAGCTGAGCCGGGATTCCTCCCCAGGCAGCACATGACGAAGGCGGCGGCCCCCTCCGACAGGGCCGCCGCCTTCGGGCTTTCTCCGCCCGGTTACCGGGTGGGGGGAGCAGGCAGCCGCGCGCCGTCCTTGTGCAGCGGGACCGGCTCGCCGTCCGTGTCCACGACCCTGCGGTCGCCGAGCGGCGCGTCCAGCGGCACCGTCTGCTGGAACTGCTTGGCGATCAGGATGCACACCTTGTCCGGCCAGGGCCTCTCGGTCACCCGCACCGTCACCCGGTCGCCGCTCTCGCTCGCCGTCGTCTTGTAGTCGGCGCACACGCCGCCCGTGAAGGTCACGGTCAGCTCGTCGCCCTCGGCGGTGTAGCCCTCGACCTCGACCTCCCGTGCGGAGGGTGCCGCGGTCGGTTCGTCACCGGGCGTGGACGGCGCGGGACTGGCCTCCCCGGACTGTGTCCCGGGGGCGATGTACCGCGGGTCCACCGCCGGATGCGTCACGGTGAGCGTGCCCCGCGCGTTCGCCGGCACCACCTCGAACAGCCAGGACGGCACCAGGGCCGGCCGGCCGTCCACCAAGTGCGCGGCCAGCCCGAACACCGCCTTCTCGACCGTGATCGTGTCCTGGTCCGGCAGGGTCTTCGGGGTGTCCTCGCAGGGGGCCTCCTCCCGCTCCCCGTCCAGCGGTACGGGAGTGGCGCAGCCGCCGATGCCGCCGCGTGTGTCGGAGCCCGGCGCCGCGTTCATCAGGTCCAGCGCCTCGCGCGCGCCGACCACGGGGTACGTGTCGCCCTTCACCGGCTCCGCGAGCCGGCCGCTGCCGCCGACCACCTCGCCCCTGGCGCCGACGACCACTCCGGTCGTCCAGCCGTACGTCGGCAGCCCGCCGACCTCCGGGTCGGCGTTCACCACCCGCTTGCCGCTCATGACCTGACCCGCGTCGCGCTTCGCGTCGTCCTGACCCACCGCCTTCAGGACGGGCGCGGCGGCCTTCTTCGCGACGGCCTCGCTCACCACGGGACCGCCGGTGGGCGGAACCGAACACTTCCCGCCCTCGCAGTCGTCGGTGCCGGGCGCGTACCGGCTGAACGTCCACGCGCCGGGGGCGTCCCGGTCCACCCGCAGCGTGGGCCCGGACCCGTCCTGGCCGCCGATCCGCCAGGACCCGCCCTCCAGCACCGGCTTCCCGTCGATCCCCAGTGCCTTCGCCAGCGTGACCACCCGGTCCTGGGTGATCTGCCCCCGCACGCGGTACACCGGCGCCGAGCCGGGACCGTCCGGCAGCGTGCCGTCGGCGCGGTAGGAGGCGCCGTACGGGTTGGGTTCGCCGGGGGCGATGCCGTTCGTGGCGTCCTCGGAGTGACCGTCGAGGGCGAGCGGCGGGGGAGTGGCGTCGCCGTTCGCGCCCGGAGTCGTACCACCGTCCCCGGAACCGCCGGAAGCACTGGCGGCGAGGTAGGCCCCGCCACCCCCGACGAGCAGCACGGCGGCGGCGACGGAGGCGATCAGCGCGGGCGAACGCCGGCGCCCCGCCGCCGACCCGTCGGGGTGCTCCTCCCCGGGGTGCCGGCCGTCGCCACGGTGTTCCCCGACGACGGTCTCATCTGAACCGGACCCCGGCTCGCCCTTCACGGCGCCTGCCCCGGGCGTCGCGGTCGCGGCATCGGTGGCCCCGGTGTCCGGCCGTGCCGTACCCGGCTCGGGGGTCGCGGCTTCTTCCCGGTCCCGACGCGCGTCCGTCCGCCCGTCGTCACCCGAAGCGCCCCCGGTCTCGCGCGTGCCGTCAGGGGCGGTGCGCGCCTCGGCGTCGTCGTTGTCGGGTCGCTCGGTGTTCACCGCATCGCTCCTTCGGCTGCACAGCTGTCCCGGAAAACCCTTCCCGGTGACACCGGGCCTGCTGGTGGGTCGTATCCGGCATCCCCTTTACGGGGGACAGCGATGGGACGCAGCGGGGGAGCGCACGGTTCCCGGGTCTCCTCAGTCGCCGTACTCCGACATGGCGTCCAGCAGCCGCGCGGACGACGGCGGCACGTTCACGCCGTGGATCAGGGACGGGGAGACCGGCCGGGCGGCGACCCGGTCCGGAACCGTCCAGTGCGGAACCATCCGGGCGCAGTCGCCGCGCAGCGACGCCCATTCCCCCTCCGGGTCAGCCGGAACATGCAAGTGCGGCTCGCGGTTCGTCATGTCTGCACCGTATGCACGCCGAAGGTCACGAAGAAAGATCTACTATCGGGTAGTTTCAGTCGCTTCTGCGCCTGGTTCGCACCCGGTAGCGTGAAGTGTCAAACCGCCTCCCTCAGGAGAATCCACGCCGTGCGCATCGCAGTCACCGGCTCCATCGCCACCGACCACCTCATGACCTTCCCCGGGCGCTTCGCCGACCAGCTCGTCGCGGACCAGCTGCACACGGTCTCGCTGTCCTTCCTGGTCGACAACCTCGACGTCCGCCGGGGCGGCGTGGGAGCGAACATCGCCTTCGGGATGGGCCAGCTCGGCACCCGCCCGATCCTCGTCGGAGCCGCCGGCTTCGACTTCGACGAGTACCGGGCCTGGCTGGACCGGCACGGCGTCGACACCGACTCCGTCCGTATCTCCGACACCCTGCACACCGCCCGCTTCGTGTGCACCACGGACGCCGACCACAACCAGATCGGCTCCTTCTACACGGGCGCGATGAGCGAGGCCCGGCTGATCGAGCTGAAGACCGTCGCCGACCGCGTGGGCGGCCTCGACCTGGTCCTCATCGGCGCCGACGACCCGGAGGGCATGCTCCGGCACACCGAGGAGTGCCGCTCCCGGAACATCCCGTTCGCCGCCGACTTCTCCCAGCAGATCGCCCGGATGGACGGCGAGGAGATCCGGATACTGCTGGAGGGGGCGACCTACCTCTTCTCCAACGAGTACGAGAAGGGGCTCATCGAGACCAAGACCGGCTGGACCGACGCCGAGATCCTTTCCCGCGTCGGCCACCGCGTCACCACCCTCGGCGCGCGTGGTGTCCGCATCGAGCGGGCCGGCGGGGAGACGATCGAGGTCGGCTGCCCCGACGAGGAGCGCAAGGCCGACCCGACCGGCGTCGGCGACGCGTTCCGCGCCGGCTTCCTGTCGGGCCTCGCCTGGGGCGTCTGCCTGGAGCGCGCGGCGCAGGTCGGCTGCATGCTGGCCACCCTCGTCATCGAGACGGTCGGTACACAGGAGTACCAGCTGCGGCGGGGCCACTTCATGGAGCGGTTCACCAAGGCGTACGGGGACGAGGCGGCCGAGGAGGTCCGCGAGCATCTGAGCTGATCTCAGGGGCGCGGGTGCGTGGGGCCGGTCGCGCCCCCGCGGCGGAGCCGCACCGGGGCACAGCCCCGCGCCCCCGCGGACGCGCGGTTCCCCGCGCCCCCGGAAAGGGCGTTCAGCTCACCCGGCGGACCACGTAGGCCGCACCCCGGTCCGCCGGCTCCTCACCCACGTACTCCTGACCGCGCATCTCGCACCACGCCGGGATGTCCAGCCGGGCCGCCTCGTCGTCCGAGAGGACCCGTACCGTGCCGCCCACCGGCACGTCCCCGATCACCTTGGCCAGCTCGATCACCGGGATCGGGCACCGCCGCCCCAGCGCGTCCACGACCAGGGCCTCGTCCCTCTCCTGCGCCAGGACGTCCCCGGCGGACACCGGAGCGCCCAGCTTCTCCCGCACCCCCGCCACCACCTCCGGCAGGACGGCCAGGAACCGCTCGACGTCCTCCTGACGCGTCCCCGGCGGCAGCGAGACGCGGATGTTGCCCTCGCTGAGCACGCCCATCGCCCTCAGCACATGGCTGGGCGTCAGCGTGCTGCTGGTGCAGGACGACCCGGACGAGACGGAGAAGTCCGCGCGGTCCAGCTCGTGCAGCAGGGTCTCCCCGTCGACATAGAGACAGGAGAAGGTGACGACCCCCGGCAGCCGCCGCTCCGGATCGCCGACCACCTCCACGTCCGGCACCAGTCGCGGCACCCGCGCCCGGATCCGCTCCGTCAGTTCCCGCAGTCGTGCCGCCTCCTCGGCCGCCTCCGCCCGCACCGCCCGCAGCGACGCCGCCGCGGCCACGATCGCCGGCAGGTTCTCGAACCCGGCCGCCCGGCCCATCTCCCGCTCGTCCCGCGGCCCCTGGGGCGCGAACCGCACCCCCTTGCGTACGACGAGCAGCCCGACCCCCGCGGGGCCGCCCCACTTGTGGGCGCTCGCCGCGAGCAGCGACCAGTCGCCCCCGACCGGGCCCCAGCCCAGCGACTGGGCCGCGTCCACCAGCAGCGGCACCCCCGCCGCCCGGCACGCCTCGGCCACCTCGGCCACCGGCTGCACGGTCCCCACCTCGTGGTTGGCCGACTGCAGACAGGCCAGCGCGGTGTCCGGCCGCAGCGCCTCGGCGTAGACGGACGGGTTCACGGCTCCCGTGCGCTCCACCGCCACCTCGGTGACCGACCCCCCGTCGGCCTGGTGGACTTCCGCCGCGTGGAGCGCCGATGAGTGTTCGACAGCTGACACGATCAGGTGACGTCCGACGCGCCGCCGCCCGGCCAGCGCCCCCGCGATCCCGGAGTGGACCGCCCGGGTACCGGACGGGGTGAACACCAACTCGTCCGCCCGGCACCCCACGGCCTCCGCGGCGGCCTCACGCGCGGCGTCCAGCAGCAGCCGGGCGCGCCGCCCCTCCCTGTAGAGCCGGGCAGGATCCGCCCACCCCTCGTCAAGAGAGGCCATCAGGGCCTGCCTGGCAACGGGATGAAGGGGAGCGGCCGAAGCGGCGTCAAAGTAGGACACACCCCAACGCTAAGCGCCACGAAGGGGCGCGGGGAACCGCGCGACCGACCACGGCGCAGCGGCAGCCGCGAGACGACCCGTACCTCCGGGTGATGAGGCGCCCGGTGTAACGCGCGGCGCGTACGGCACCCCTCCCCGCGACCCCCCGGAGGGCGTCGGCTAGGGTTTGGTCCGCATAAACATCCAAACCCCTGCCCGACGCAGGGCGGCGACCGACCAGCGAGAAGGCCAGGCCGCAGCCGTACAGCGCGGGCGAGACTCTCGGGAAGGCGCTACGTGAGTCCCAACGGCTCCGACCGCTCGCCGCGGCGCCCCAAGCGGCGGAAGCTGCTGCAGGCACTGACCGCGGGCCTGGTCCTGGCGACCGCCACCGGTTGCACATGGGAGGACTTCCCCCGCCTCGGTATGCCCACCCCCACCACGGAAGAGGCTCCGCGGATCCTCTCCCTCTGGCAGGGGTCCTGGGCCGCCGCGCTCGCCGTCGGCGTGCTGGTGTGGGGGCTGATCCTGTGGAGTGCTTTCTTCCACCGGCGCAGCCGCACCAAGGTCGAAGTTCCTCCGCAGACCCGGTACAACATGCCCATCGAGGCGCTGTACACGGTGGTCCCGCTCATCATCGTCTCGGTGTTCTTCTACTTCACCGCCCGTGACGAGTCCGAGCTGCTCAAGCTCGAGAAGAAGCCCGACGTCACGGTCAACGTGGTGGGCTTCCAGTGGAGCTGGTGCTTCAACTACGTCGAGAACGTCGACGGTTCCACCGGTGACGCCAAGAAGTCCAAGGACCTCGCGGCGATTCCGGACCGGTACAAGGAGGCGTTCCCGGCCGACGCCGGCGGCGTCTACGACTGCGGTACCCCCGGTACCCGGAACCCCCAGACGAACAACCCGGGCCCCACCCTGTGGCTGCCCGAGGGCAAGCGGGTCCGCTTCGTGCTGACCTCGCGCGACGTCATCCACTCCTTCTGGGTGGTGCCGTTCCTGATGAAGCAGGACGTCATCCCGGGCCACACCAACGCCTTCGAGGTGACCCCCAACCGTGAGGGCACCTTCCTGGGCAAGTGCGCCGAGCTCTGCGGCGTCGACCACTCCCGGATGCTGTTCAACGTGAAGGTCGTCTCCCCCGAGCGCTACGAGCAGCACCTCAAGGACCTCGTGAAGAAGGGGCAGACCGGTTACGTTCCCGCCGGCATCGCGCAGACGAGCCACGAGAAGAACCGGGAGACGAACAACCTGTGAGCATCCTCAACGAACCCCAGGGTGCCGCGGCAGCTGAGGACTCTTACGAGAACGAGCTGCCGGTACGGCGCAAGCACCCAGGCAACGTCGTGGTCAAGTGGCTGACGACCACGGACCACAAGACGATCGGCACGCTGTATCTGGTGACGTCGTTCGCGTTCTTCTGCATCGGTGGCGTCATGGCTCTGGTCATGCGTGCCGAGCTGGCCCGGCCGGGTCTGCAGATCATGTCGAACGAGCAGTTCAACCAGGCGTTCACGATGCACGGCACGATCATGCTGCTGATGTTCGCGACGCCGCTGTTCGCCGGTTTCGCGAACTGGATCATGCCGCTGCAGATCGGCGCGCCGGACGTGGCGTTCCCGCGGCTGAACATGTTCGCCTACTGGCTGTACCTGTTCGGCTCGCTGATCGCGGTCGGTGGTTTCCTCACCCCGGACGGGGCGGCCGACTTCGGCTGGTTCGCCTACTCCCCGCTGTCGGACGCGGTCCGCTCGCCGGGCATCGGCGCCGACATGTGGATCATGGGTCTGGCGTTCTCCGGCTTCGGCACCATCCTCGGCTCGGTCAACTTCATCACCACGATCATCTGCATGCGCGCCCCGGGCATGACGATGTTCCGCATGCCGATCTTCACCTGGAACGTGCTGCTGACCGGTGTGCTGGTCCTGCTCGCCTTCCCGGTGCTTGCCGCCGCGCTGTTCGCCCTTGAGGCGGACCGCAAGTTCGGTGCGCACATCTTCGACTCGGCCAACGGAGGGGCGCTGCTGTGGCAGCACCTGTTCTGGTTCTTCGGCCATCCCGAGGTGTACATCATCGCGCTGCCGTTCTTCGGCATCATCAGTGAGGTCATCCCGGTCTTCTCCCGCAAGCCGATCTTCGGCTACATGGGCCTGATCGGCGCGACCATCGCGATCGCGGGTCTGTCGGTGACGGTGTGGGCGCACCACATGTATGTGACCGGCGGTGTGCTGCTGCCGTTCTTCTCCTTCATGACCTTCCTGATCGCGGTTCCCACGGGTGTGAAGTTCTTCAACTGGCTCGGCACCATGTGGAAGGGGTCCTTGTCCTTCGAGACGCCGATGCTGTGGTCGATGGGCTTCCTGGTCACCTTCCTCTTCGGTGGTCTGACCGGTGTCATCCTGGCCTCGCCGCCGCTGGACTTCCACGTCTCGGACAGCTACTTCGTGGTGGCGCACTTCCACTACGTGGTGTTCGGCACGGTGGTGTTCGCGATGTTCGCCGGCTTCCACTTCTGGTGGCCGAAGTTCACCGGCAAGATGCTCGACGAGCGCCTCGGCAAGATCACCTTCTGGACGCTGTTCATCGGCTTCCACGGCACCTTCCTCGTCCAGCACTGGCTGGGTGCCGAGGGCATGCCGCGCCGGTACGCGGACTACCTCGCGGCCGACGGCTTCACCGCGCTGAACACCGTCTCCACGATCGCCTCGTTCCTGCTCGGCCTGTCGGTCCTGCCGTTCTTCTACAACGTCTGGAAGACGGCCAAGTACGGCAAGCCGGTCGGCGTCGACGACCCGTGGGGCTACGGCCGCTCCCTGGAGTGGGCGACCTCCTGCCCGCCGCCGCGCCACAACTTCCTCACCCTGCCGCGGATCCGCAGTGAATCCCCGGCGTTCGACCTGCACCACCCGGAGATCGCCGCACTCGACGAGCTCGAGAACGCCGGTCACGGCGAGAAGGCCCTCGCTGGGGGCAAGGAGGCCGGCAAGTGAAGATCCAGGGCAAGATGTTCATGTGGCTGAGCGTCTTCCTCCTCGCCATGGCGGTCGTCTATGGCGTGTGGTCGAAGGAGCCGGCCGGTACCACCGCCCTCTTCCTGGCCTTCGGTCTGAGCATCATGATCGGCTTCTACCTCGGCTTCACGGCCAAGCGGGTCGACGTGGGCGCGCAGGACAACAAGGAGGCGGACGTCGCCGACGACGCCGGCGAGGTCGGGTTCTTCAGCCCGCACAGCTGGCAGCCGCTCTCCCTGGCCGTGGGTGGTGCCCTGGCCTTCATGGCCGTCGCGATCGGCTGGTGGCTGATGTACTTCTCGGCGCCGCTGCTCCTGGTCGGCCTCTGGGGCTGGGTCTTCGAGTACTACCGCGGTGAGAACCGCACCCAGTAACACACGGCACGGCACTCCGGGGCCCGGACACTCCGCCAGGAGGGTCCGGGCCCTGCCGTTGCCCGCCCGCCTCACCCGTTCGGGCCGCCCAGTGAGCCGTAGCCGACGAGGCTTCCTAGCGTGAGGCCATGAGACACACAGAGTCCCCTCGTGGGGCGGGCGCCGGCCGCGGGAGCCGCGTCGTCGGCTGCACGCTGCTGGTGATCGCCCTCGGCGCGGGCGCCACCGGCTGCGTGTCGGACGGCAGCCCGCTGTCCGCCGAGCCGTACGACGCGGCGGACCAGATCTCCTTCGGCGGATCCGTCGACGCGGGCAAGCGGGCCGACCCCGACAAGCCCCTGGAAGTCGTCGCCGAGGACTCCGACGGGCGCATCACGGACGTCACCGCCCTGGACGCCTCCGGCCGCCACGTGGCGGGCGAACTGGCCGCCGACGGCAGCCGCTGGCACAGCACCTCACCGCTCGCCGCCAACGCCCGGTACACGGTCCGGGTGAGCACCGAGGACGAGGACGGGGCACCCGGCCGCAAGGTCCTCACCTTCACCACCGGCAAGCCCGCCACGACCAAGCCCCTGGGCGTCACCTTCGGGCCCAAGGCGGGCACCTACGGCGTCGGCCAGCCCCTCACCGCCGAGCTGGACGCACCCGTCGAGGACCGCGCCCAGCGGGCCGTGGTGGAACGCGCCCTGAAGGTCGAATCCACGCCCGCCGTGACCGGCACCTGGCACTGGGTGGACGACAAGAAGCTGCACTACCGTCCCCAGGACTACTGGCCCGCCCACGCCACCGTCAGCGTGCGCAGCACCCTGGAGGGAATCAAGATCAACGACCGGCTCCGGGGCGGCACGGCCGAGCCCCTGACGATCCGCACCGGCGACCGGGTGATAGCCGTCACCGACGCCGCCACGCACCAGCTGACGGTCTACAAGAACGACGAGGTGATCAAGCAGATCGCCGTCACCACCGGCAAGCCCGGCTTCGAGACCCGCAACGGCGTCAAGGTCGTCCTCGCCAAGGAACGCCTCGTACGTATGCGCAGCAGCACCGTCGGCATCGCCGAGGGCTCCGCCGAGTCGTACGACATGGACGTCCACTTCGCCACCCGGGTGACCTGGAGCGGCGAGTACGTCCACGCCGCCCCGTGGTCCGTCGGCTCCCAGGGCTTCGCCAACGTCAGCCATGGCTGCGTGGGCATGAACACCGACAACGCGCAGTGGTTCTTCGACACCGTCCGTGAGGGCGACGTCGTCGAGGTGGTGAACTCGGCCGGCCGCACCATGGAGCCCTTCGGCAACGGTTACGGCGACTGGAACCTGGACTGGACCCATTGGCAGGCGGGCAGCGCCCTGACTGCCGACACGTCCCCGAACCCCCAGGAGGCGGCACGTCTGAGGCCGACGGCGGTGTGACCCCCCAGAGGGCGCGGGGGCCGTGGCGATGTGCGGCTTTGCCGCGGGGGCGCGGGAAGCCGCGACGGCCCCGCGCCCGCCGCGGCACGCACCGAGCTCCTAGGCGCTCTGCAAGAACTTCTGCCGCAGCAGGGCCGCCAGCGCGGAGGCGAACTCCACCGGCTCCACCGGCAAGGTGACCGCGGCCTCCGCGCGGCTCCACGTCGCCAGCCACGCATCCTGCGGCCGCCCGATCAGCAACAGCACCGGCGGGCAGTTGAAGACCTCGTCCTTGATCTGGCGGCACAGCCCCATGCCGCCCATCGGCACGGCCTCGCCGTCCAGCACACAGACGTCGATGCCGCCCCGGTCCAGCTCCGTGAGCACGGCGGCCGGGGTCGCGCACTCCACGAACTCCACGACGGGCACGTCCGGCGCCGGCCGCCGCCCGGTGGCCAGCCGCACCTGCTCCCGGGTGTTGGCGTCGTCGCTGTAGACCAGCACCGTGGCGGTCGCCTGCATTGTTCCTCCACGCGTAAGAGAGAGGGCACGGCTCTGTCGGGAACTTCGGGTACCGATGGCGCGGATGCTACCCCCTCGGACCGCTTGTCAACACTGGTTCGGACACGGCTTCGAAGGGGCGTCCGGTGGGCCATCCGGGCAGTACAGGACGGGCGAACACACCGAACGGCACCCCCGGGAGTGAGGGCGGGATAAGCGACCGACATAATGTCGGCGTGGCGACAGCAACGACAGTAGATACCGGGCACGCGCACCCGTCGGTCAACCGACCGAACCTCACCAGCGTCGGAACCATCATCTGGCTGAGTTCCGAGCTGATGTTCTTCGCGGCCCTCTTCGCGATGTACTTCACCCTGCGATCGGTGACCGGTCCGGAGTTCTGGGCCGAGAAGGCCGACACCCTGAACTTCCCGTTCTCGGCGACGAACACCACGATCCTGGTGCTCTCCTCGCTCACCTGCCAGCTCGGCGTCTTCGCCGCCGAGCGCGGTGACGTGAAGAAGCTCCGGATGTGGTTCATCGTCACCTTCATCATGGGTGCGATCTTCATCGGCGGTCAGGTCTTCGAGTACACCGAGCTGGTCAAGCACGAGGGCCTGTCCCTCTCCTCCGACCCGTACGGCTCGGTCTTCTACCTGACCACCGGCTTCCACGGCCTGCACGTGACGGGCGGTCTCATCGCCTTCCTGCTGGTCCTGGGCCGGACCTACGCGGCTCGGAGGTTCACCCACGAGCAGGCGACCGCGGCCATCGTCGTGTCCTACTACTGGCACTTCGTCGATGTCGTCTGGATCGGCCTCTTCGCCACGATCTACATGATCAAGTAGCCGGGCCCACACCCGCGCGCGCTCGAAGCGGCGCACCAACCAGAAGCATCGACGCAGAAGATCCTGACACCGGGGTAATCCGTGAAAAAGCTCTCCGCACGACGACGCCACCCGATGGCGGCGCTCGTCGTCCTACTCCTCGCGCTGGCATGCACCGGGGGGCTGTACGCCGTGTTCGCACCCGCGGGCAAGGCACAGGCCGACGAAACTGCCCAGTCCCTCACGATCGAGGAGGGCAAGAAGCTCTACTCGGTCGGCTGCGCCAGCTGCCACGGCACCGGCGGTCAGGGCACGTCCGACGGCCCGAGCCTGGTGGGCGTGGGCGCCGCGGCCGTCGACTTCCAGGTGAGCACCGGCCGCATGCCGGCCGCCACCTCGCAGGGCGCGCAGGTCCCGCGCAAGAAGAACATCTACAGCCAGGCCGAGATCGACCAGCTGGCGGCGTACATCGCCTCCCTGGGCGCCGGCCCGGCCGTTCCGACCGAGCAGCAGTACGGCCCCCAGGGTGCCGACATCGCCAAGGGCGGTGAGCTGTTCCGCAACAACTGCGCGCAGTGCCACAACTTCACCGGTAAGGGCGGTGCGCTCACGCACGGCAAGTACGCCCCGACCCTCGAGGACGTCACCCCCAAGCACATCTACGAGGCCATGCTCACCGGCCCGCAGAACATGCCCTCCTTCCCCGACAGCACGCTGTCGGAGCAGAATAAGAAGGACATCATCGCGTACCTGCACGCGGTCAACGGCGAAGAGACCGAGAGCCCCGGCGGCCTGGAGCTGGGCGGCCTCGGCCCGGTCTCGGAGGGGCTGTTCGCGTGGGTCTTCGGACTGGGCGCGCTGATCGCGGTCGCCGTCTGGGTCGCCGCTCGGACCGCAAAGGCCAAGAAGTCATGAGTAGCCAAGACATTCCCGAAGAGAACCTGCCCGCTGAGCAGGGCACCGCACACGGCGCGGTACGCGTCGCGGACGAGAAGAACCCGTTCGCCGACCCGGGCCTGCCGCCCCACGAGCACCGGATCCAGGACATCGACGAGCGGGCCGCCAAGCGGTCCGAGCGCACGGTCGCCCTGCTGTTCACGCTGTCGATGCTGGCCACCGTCGCCTTCATCGCGTCCTACGTGACGATCCCGGTCGACAGGTCGGTCTACATCTTCCCGCTCGGTCACCTCAGCGCGCTGAACTTCGCGCTCGGCATGACCCTCGGTGTCGCCCTGTTCGCCATCGGCGCCGGCGCGGTCCACTGGGCCCGCACGCTGATGTCGGACCAGGAGCTCGCCGACGAGCGGCACCCGATCGAGGCACCTTCCGAGGTCCGGGCGAAGGTCATGGACGACTTCCGCCAGGGTGCCAAGGAGTCGGCGCTCGGCCGCCGCAAGCTGATCCGCAACACGATGTTCGGCGCGCTCGCCCTGTTCCCGCTCTCCGGCGTGGTGCTGCTGCGTGACCTCGGGCCGCTGCCCGGCACCAAGCTGCGCCACACCCTGTGGTCCAAGGGCAAGCTGCTCGTGAACATGAACACGAACGAGCCGATGCGGCCGTCCGACATCATCGTGGGCTCGCTGACCTTCGCCAAGCCCGAGGGCCTGGAGGAGCACGACCACGAGTTCCAGACCGAGATCGCCAAGGCCGCCCTGATGCTGGTCCGTATCCAGCCGGACGACATCAAGGACAAGCGCCAGCTCGAGTGGTCGCACGAGGGCATCGTCGCGTACTCGAAGATCTGCACCCACGTCGGTTGCCCGATCTCGCTGTACGAGCAGCAGACGCACCACGCGCTGTGCCCCTGTCACCAGTCCACCTTCGACCTCGCCGACGGTGCCCGGGTGATCTTCGGTCCCGCCGGTCACGCCCTGCCGCAGCTGCGCATCGGCGTGAACGACGAGGGCTACCTCGAAGCGCTCGGCGACTTCGACGAGCCTGTCGGTCCTGCCTTCTGGGAGCGCGGATGAGTACTACGACCTCCACCACGGGCACACCGGCCGCTGACGCGGCGGGCCGCTCGCGCGGTAAAGCCCCGGCCGGCGAACGCGTCGCCGACTGGGCGGACGGCCGGCTGGGGATCTACTCCCTGGCCAAGGCCAACATGCGCAAGATCTTCCCCGACCACTGGTCGTTCATGCTGGGTGAGGTCTGCCTCTACAGCTTCCTCATCATCATCCTCACGGGTGTGTACCTGACGCTGTTCTTCCACCCGTCGATGAACGAGGTGGAGTACCACGGCAGCTACGTCCCGCTGCAGGGACAGCTGATGAGTGAGGCCTACAAGTCGACGCTGGACATCAGCTTCGACGTCCGCGGCGGTCTGCTGATCCGGCAGATCCACCACTGGGCCGCGCTGGTCTTCCTGGCCGGCATGTTCGTGCACATGATGCGCGTGTTCTTCACCGGCGCGTTCCGCAAGCCGCGTGAGATCAACTGGCTGTTCGGCTTCCTGCTGTTCGTCCTGGGCATGTTCACCGGTTTCACCGGCTACTCGCTCCCGGACGACCTGCTCTCCGGCACCGGTATCCGCTTCATGGAGGGCGCGATCCTGTCCGTGCCGATCGTCGGCACGTACCTCTCGTTCTTCCTGTTCGGCGGCGAGTTCCCCGGCGACGACTTCGTGGCCAGGTTCTTCTCGATCCACGTCCTGCTGCTGCCGGGCATCATGCTCGGCCTCGTGGTGGCCCACCTGATCCTGGTCTTCTACCACAAGCACACGCAGTTCGCGGGCCCCGGCAAGACCAACAAGAACGTCGTGGGCATGCCGCTGCTGCCGGTGTACATGGCCAAGGCCGGAGGCTTCTTCTTCCTGGTCTTCGGTGTACTCGCGGCCATCTCGGCGATCGCCACGATCAACCCGATCTGGGCGCTCGGCCCGTACCGGCCGGACATGGTCTCCACCGGCGCCCAGCCCGACTGGTACATGGGCTTCTCCGAGGGCCTGATCCGTGTCATGCCGGGCTGGGAGATCAACTTCTGGGGCCACACGCTCGTCCTGGGCGTGTTCATCCCGCTGCTGATCTTCCCGCTGGTCCTGGTCGCCATCGCGGTGTACCCGTTCATCGAGTCCTGGGTCACCGGCGACAAGCGCGAGCACCACATCCTGGACCGCCCGCGCAACGCCCCGACGCGCACCGCCTTCGGCGTCGCCTGGATCACGCTGTACTTCGTGCTCCTGGTCGGTGGTGGCAACGACATCTGGGCCACCCACTTCCACCTGTCGATCAACGCCATCACCTGGTTCGTGCGGGTCGCGTTCTTCGTGGCGCCGGTCGTGGCGTTCATCGTCACCAAGCGGATCTGCCTCGGCCTGCAGCGCCGGGACAAGGACAAGGTGCTGCACGGCCGCGAGTCGGGCATCATCAAGCGCCTGCCGCACGGCGAGTTCATCGAGGTCCACGAGCCGCTCAGCCAGGAGCAGCTGCACACCCTCACCGCGCACGAGCAGTACAAGCCGGTCGAGATCGGCCCGACGGTCGACGAGAACGGTGTCGAGCGCAAGGTGAAGGCGACCGAGAAGCTGCGCGCCAAGCTGAGCAAGGGCTACTACGGCGAGGACGCCCAGATCCCGAAGCCGACCGTCGAGGAGTACAAGGAGATCACGAGCGGCCACGGCCACCACTGATCACCCGATCGCCTCACCGACGTCGCCACACGACGGCGAAGGGCCCCCGTCCGTTCTGCGGACGGGGGCCCTTCGCCGTCCCCGGACCTGGATAGGGTGGGTCGCGGGACCCTTCCGGTCCCCGCGACTCTTCTACGACCATCAGGAGCGGCCATGAGCGCTGTGACCCCCGCTGGAGGCGACACCGCGGCGGGCCGCTCCTGGCCCGCCCTGCTGAACGGACTGCTGGACGGCCGGGACCTGTCCGCCGACGACACCGCCTGGGCGATGGACCTGATCATGCGCGGTGAGGCGACCGACGCGCAGATCGCCGGGTTCGCGGTGTCCCTGCGGGCCAAGGGCGAGACCGTCGAGGAGATCACCGGCTGCGTGCGGGCGCTGTACGACCACGCCAACGTGATCGAGGTGCCCGGGGCCACCGTCGACATCGTCGGCACCGGCGGGGACGGCGCGAAGACGGTGAACATCTCCACCATGTCCTCGATCGTCGTGGCCGGCACCGGCGCGAAGGTCGTCAAGCACGGCAACCGGGCCGCGTCCTCCGCGTCCGGCGCCTCCGACGTCCTGGAGAAGCTCGGCGTCAATCTGGAGCTGACCCCGCGACGGGTCGCCGAGGTCGCCGAGGAGGCCGGGATCACCTTCTGCTTCGCGGTGAAGTTCCACCCGGCGCTGCGCCATGTGGCCGCCGCGCGAGGACAACTGGGCATCCGCACGGTCTTCAACTTCCTCGGCCCGTTGGCCAACCCGGCGCGCGTACGGGCACAGGCGGTCGGCGTCGCCGACCCGCGGATGGCCCCGATCATGGCCGGCGTCTTCGCCGAACGCGGCAACTCCACGCTGGTGTTCCGCGGCGACGACGGGCTGGACGAGCTGACCACCACCGCCACCTCGCGGGTGTGGGTGGTCCGCGACGGCAAGGTCGACGCGCAGACCTTCGACCCCCGCGAGGTCGGTATCGAGCTGGTGCCCGTGGAGGCCCTGCGCGGCGCCGACGCCTCCTACAACGCCGAGGTCGCCCGCCGGCTGCTGGACGGCGAGCCGGGTCCGGTGCGGGACGCGGTGCTGCTGAACTCGGCGGCGGCGCTGGTCGCCCTGGAGCCGGGCGGCGGCAGCCTGACGGAGCAGATCCGCGCCGGCATGGCGAAGGCGGCCGAGGCGATCGACTCGGGGGCCGCCAAGCGGGTCCTGGAGCGCTGGGTGACCGTCAGCAACGCGTAGCGCCGCCCCGGGAGATGTCCCGCGATCCGGATACGGGTTGCGGGACATCGATCATTTCACGTACCTTCCTGTCCAGGTCATGAGTGACAGCCATCAGGCCCCGGCCGGCTGTCCGGCAACCCTCCGTCCGTGGCGGGGTGCCCCGGGTGAAGACCAGGCCGTGAGCAGCAAGGCGCACGGCAAGCGCGGACCCCTCGCGAGCCAGGGGTCCTGGTCGTCGAGGAGCCTTCCGTGAGCAAGCGAATGCGATAGGGCCGCAGAGCCCCGCCTCCGCACACCCTTTTTTCCTTCCCCGCCGTGCTTGGTGTCGAGCGCTCGCGCGGGGGATTCCGCCTGCCTCACCGGGAGTTCCGTCATGTCCGTCTCCACCGCTGCCGCCGACCAGTCCGTTTGTGCCCCGCTGCCCGTTCTGGGACAGGATGTCACCGTCCCGCTCGTCACCGGTGGCGAGGTCACCTACGCCGCCCTCGACTACGCCGCCAGCGCCCCCGCACTCCAGCGCGTGTGGGACGACGTCGCCGCGTACGCGCCGTACTACGGCAGCGTCCACCGGGGCGCGGGTTACCTCTCCCAGCTCTCCACCGACCTGTTCGAGAACGCCCGCCGGACCGTCGCGGAGTTCCTCGACTGCCGCGCCGGGGACCAGGTGGTCTTCACCCGGTCCACCACCGACTCCCTCAACCTGCTCGCCGCCGCGCTCCCCGGCGACTGCGAGGTCTTCGTCTTCGAGACCGAGCACCACGCCTCCCTGCTGCCCTGGCGCGACGCCCGTGTCACCTACCTCGACGCACCCGACAGCCCGCGGCAGGCCGTGGAGACCCTGGAGCGCGTCCTCGCCGGCCGCGACCCCCGCGGCCCGGCCCTGGTCTGCGTGACCGGCGCCTCCAACGTCACCGGCGAGCTCTGGCCCGTACGGGAACTGGCCGCCGCCGCCCACGCGCACGGTGCCCGGATCGTGCTGGACGCCGCCCAGCTCGCCCCGCACCACCCGGTGAGCGTCCGCGACCTGGACGTCGACTGGGTGGCGTTCTCCGGGCACAAGCTGTACGCCCCGTTCGGCTCCGGTGTGCTGGCCGGCCGCGCCGACTGGCTGCGGGAGGCCGAGCCCTACCTCGCGGGCGGCGGCGCCAGCCGCAGGGTCACCCGGCGCGCGGACGGGGGAGTGGACGTCGAGTGGCACGACAGCGCCGCCCGCCACGAGGCCGGCTCGCCCAACGTCATCGGCGCCCACGCCATCGCCTCCGCCTGCAAGGCGCTCACCGAGGCCGGATTCGACACCCTGCTCGCCCGCGAGGAGCAGCTGATCCGCGCGGTGCGCGAAGGGCTCGCGGACGTTCCCGAGGTGCGGTTCCTGTCCCTGTTCGGGGACGACGCCCCGCGCGTCGGTGTGCTCTCCTTCGTCGTCGAGGGCTGGAACAGCTCCCACTTCGCCGCCGCGCTGTCCGCCGAGTACGGCATCGGCGTACGGGACGGGCTGTTCTGCGCGCACCCGCTGGTGCGCACGCTGCTCGGCGGTGACCCGCAGGCCCAGGGCGAGTGCGGCGCCCCCGAGGCGGCCCCCGGGGAGAAGTCGCTCAACGCCATCCGGGTCAGCTTCGGCGCGGGGACGCCCGACGAGCACGTGGAGCGGTTCGTGCGGGCGGTGCGGGAGCTCGTACGGGACGGGGCGCGGTGGAGCTACCGCACCGAGGACGGGCGCTGCGTGCCGGACACGTCCGGCCGGGCCTGAGGGTCCCACCGGGGGCGTTGCCCGCCCCCGCCGTCCCGTCCCGTCCCTGGGGCTGCGCCCCCGGACCCCCGCTCCGGCCCCGGACGGACCTCGTCCTCAGACGCCGGACGGGCTGAATCCAGCCCCTTCGGCGTCCGAGGAGCGGAATCCGGGGCGGAGCCCCGGGTCGGGCACGCCGGCCGGTGCCGGCAGCCGGGTGCCCAGCACGATCATCCGCAGGGCACGTTCCGTCGCGTCGGTGAGGAGTTCGGCGCCCCGGACCAGGGCCTCCGCCAGGGCCATCGGGGCGGGCAGGATGCCGTGGCAGGCGTCCACGCCCGGCACCTCGTGCGCACCCTCGCCGAGCGTCCCCGCCAGGGCCAGCACCGGACGCCCCGACAGCTTGGCGCGGCGGGCCACCTCCGCCGGGACCTTGCCGCGCGGCGTCTGGAGATCCAGGGCGCCCTCGGCGGTGACCACCAGATCGGCGCGGGCCAGACGGGCGTCCAGGTCGAGATGGTCCAGCAGGACGGGGAACCGCGGGAGGAGGGACGCCCCCAGGGCGGCGAGTCCGGCGCCGAGCCCGCCGGAGGCGCCCGTACCGCGGCCGTGGCGCAGATCGATGCCGGTGACGGCGAGATCCCGGGTCAGCACCCGCGCCCAGTTCTCCAGCCCCGACGACAACTCCTCGACCTGCTCCGGGGTCGCCCCCTTCTGCGGCCCGAACACCCGGGCCACTCCCCGCTCCCCGCACAGCACGTTGAACGGGTTGCAGGCGACGAGGAGTTCGACATCGGCGAGGCGGGGATCGACGCCGGTCGGGTCGATGCGCGCCAGTCGAGTCAACTCGCTTCCGCCGAGGGGTAGTTCGAAGCCGTCCGCGTCCAGCAGTCGGGCGCCGAGGGCCTGGAGGGCACCGGCGCCGCCGTCGGAGGTGCCCGAGTCGCCGCAGCCCACCAGGACGCGCCGTACGCCCTGGTCGAGCGCGGCGCGGATCAGTTCCCCGACGCCGTAGGTGGTCGTGGCGCCCGGGTCGCGCCGGGTGCGGGGGACGAGGGAGAGGCCCGCGACCGCCGCCATCTCCACCACCGCCGTGTCGCGGGAGCCGAGCAGCGCGAAGTGGGTGCCGACCGGTTCGCCGACCGGGCCGGTGGCGGCCAGCTCGACCAGCCGGCCGCCGGTCGCCGCGGCCAGCGCCGAGGCCGTGCCCTCACCGCCGTCCACCAGCGGGATCCGGTCGATCTCGGCGTCCGGCAGGACCCGGCGCACGCCCGCCGCGATGGCGTCGGCGGCGGCCTGGGCGGACAGCGACTCCTTGAAGCCGCTGGGGGCTACGACGACACGGGTGAGCATGGGACGACTCCTCGCGGGTCGGGTCCCCGGCGGTCCGGGGGCCTCGGTGGTACGGGTGGGTCAGCGGGTCACGGGCACGCCGAGCAGCGGCCACACCGCGACGGCGAACAGCAGGACCAGGGCGGCGGTCAGCGGGGCCAGCACCGCGGACAGCCGCAGCAGGTCGCGGGGGGTGTAGGTGGGGGTGCCGGGGATGTCGGCGAACAGCGTGACCGGCTTCGCTGAGGCCGGCAGCGTGTGGCAGAAGCCCGCCGCCGCGGTGGAGGCGAGCGCCGCCGCGACCGGGTTGACCCCGGCGCCCACGGCCGCCGCGACCACCAGAGGGACCAGCACCGAGGAGCGGGCGGAGCGGGACTGCAGGACCAGATGGGCCGCCGTGCTGACCGCGACGACGACCGCCAGGAACATCACCGGGGTGACCCCCTCCGGCAACCCGCCGACCAGCCACTGCGCCGCGCCCGACGCGCCGAGCGCCACGCCCATCGCCATGGTGGCCGCCATGAACAGCAGCAGCGACCAGGGGACCGTCTTCAGCGCGTCCTTCAGCCGTACGGTGCCCAGCGCCGGCGAGGCGGCGACGATCGCGCCGATCAGTGCGACCACGGCCGGCGGCACCCGGTGCAGCGGCTCACTGCACCACAGGGCGACGACGGTGGCCAGCAGCAGGGCGCAGCGCTTCTCGGCCTGCGTCCAGGGGCCGGTGACCGGGCGGTCGCTGTGCCGCTGGATCTCCTCGGCGGTGATGTGCACCGGGCCCTCGCGGTCCGCGCGCCGGGTGGTGGTGAACAGGACCACCTCGGCGGCGAGATGGGAGGAGGCCACGGCCAGCGGCAGTCCCAGCAGCAGCCACTCGGTGAACCCGACCCGCTCCCCGGCCGCCTCCCACAGCACCGACACGGTGATCAGATGTGCGCCCGCGCCGATCAGTGTCGCCACCGCCGACAGGAGGATCACGGTCGGGAAGAGCAGCGCCAGCATCACGACCAGTCGTCTGCGGTCGGCGAGGGCCTTGGCGAGGGCCAGGAACACGGGCAGGGCGAGCGCGGCCCGGCCCGAGGTGGCGGGCACCGCGAACGCGGTGACGACCAGCGCGGCCGTCGTCAGGTGCGTCAACTGCCGTACGGTACGCGCCCCGCCGACCAGGAAGGTGGCCGCCCGCCCCGCGAGCCCGGTCCGGGCCACCGCGGCCGCGAGCACGAACGCGCAGATCAGCAGCCACACCGTCGAGTCGCCCAGGGTGCCGAAGAGGGTGTCGCTGCTGATCACCCCGGTGACCGTCAGCGCGAGTCCGGCGCCCAGGGCGATGTACGTGTCGTCGATCGGCGTACCGATCCAGGCGCAGGTCGCCAGCGCGAACACGGCGAGGGTGACACGCGCGTCCCCGCCGAGGCCGGGGAAGTTGCCGGGCACCGCGAGCAGCGCGCACAGCGAGAGGGCCACGCACAGGGCGGCTGTCAGTCGGGGATTCAGGCTCACGTCTTCGACGATTCACCCCGGCCGTGAGCCGCCGATGAGCCGAAGATGAGGGGAACTTCACCCGGGGAGCCGGTAGCCCATCCCGCGGACCGTCTCCACCTTCTCCGCGCCGAGCTTCTTGCGCAGCGCCCGCACGTACACGTCCACGATGTTGGAGCCCGGGTCGAAGTCGTAGCCCCACACATGGGAAAGGATCTGCTCGCGGGAGAGTACCTGCCCGGGGTGCCTCAGGAACAGTTCCAGGAGCACAAATTCACGGGCCGTCAGATCGACCGTGCGCTGCGCGGCCCGCGCCCTGCGGGTCCGCAGGTCCAGGGTGAGGTCGCCCGACTTGAGCACCGTCACCTCGGGCGCCCGGGCCGCCGTGCGCAGCCGCAGCCGCACCCGGGCGAGCAGTTCCTCGAAGCGGAACGGCTTGGTCATCCAGTCGTCGGCGCCGCCCTCCAGGCCGGCCACCGTGTCCCGTACCGAGTCCCGCGCGGTCAGTACGATCACCGGTGTGGTCACCCGGGACTCGCGCAGTTCGCGCAGCACCGTGAAGCCGTCCCTGCCGGGCAGCCCGATGTCCAGCACGACCAGGTCGAAACCGCCGGTCAGCGCGTACTCGTAACCGGCCTCCCCGTCGGGGACGACGGTGGTGGTGAAGCCGTTGGCGCGCAGGCCCTTCTCCACGAAGGAGGCGATGCGCTCCTCGTCCTCGACGATCAGAATGCGGTTCACGGGCGTGCCTCTTCTCGGGATCGGTCCAGCGTCAGTACGAAGGTGGCGCCGCCGCCCTCGGTGTCGTGCAGGCGGACCCGGCCGCCGTGGCCCTCCGCGATCGCCTTGACGATCGACAGGCCGAGTCCGGCGCCCGAGCCGCGCGCGCCGCGCCGGGCGGTGCCGCGCCGGAACCGTTCGAAGATCAGCTCCCGGTCCTGCACCCGGATTCCGGGGCCGGAGTCGGCGACGTACAGCTCGATCCGGTTGCCCTCGGCGCGGGAGCCGATGCGGATGGTCTGGCCGGCGGTGGTGTGCTGCACCGCGTTCTGCGCCAGCTGCACCATCGCCTGGGTGATCCGCTGCGGATCCAGTTCCGCCTCCCGGTCGGCTATGTCGGTGAGCTGCCAGTCGCGCTCGCCCAGGGTGCGGGCCTTGACGTAGACGTCGGCGGTGAGTTCGGCGAGCTGCACGGGCTCGGGCGTGACGAAGTCGGGGCGTTCGGCCTTGGCGAGCAGCAGCAGGTCCTCCACGATGCGGCTCATCCGGTCCAGTTCGTCGGTGACCAGACGGACGGTCTCCTCGCGTTCGGCCGGGTCGTCGCCCATCAGCTCCAGATGGCCGCGCACGATGGTGATCGGGGTGCGCAGCTCGTGGCCGGCGTCGTCGGCGAACTGGCGCTGCGCGGCGAAGGCCCGTTCGAGGCGGTCGAGCATCGCGTTGAACGTCTCGGCGAGGGCCGCGATGTCGTCCCGGCCGCGCACCGGGATACGGCGGGTGAGGTCCTGCTCGGTGAGCTGCGCGGCGGCGGTGCGCACCAGCCGCACGGGCTGCAGGATGCGCCCGGCGACCGCCCAGCCGATGCCGGTGGTCAGCAGCAGGGCCACCCCGGAGATGGCGAGCAGCACCCGGAACACCTCGTCCGCCCGGGCCACTTCACGCTCGGGGTGGAAGGCGACGACGAACGCCGCCGCGGGCGCGCCGCCGCCGGCCGGGGCCACGGTCACCTTGGCCCAGCGGATCTCGCCCTCGGGCCGGTGCAGCACACCGGTGGGGTCGGGCGAGTCGAAGATGCGGCGCCGGGCGTCGGGGTCCCGGTGCAGGGGCAGGGCGACGGGCAGGTCACGCGGCTGGATGATCTGCGCGGGTCCGCCGCTGTGCCGCGCCACCAGGCCGAGCAGTTCCTCGTCCGGGTCGGCGTACTGCCGCTCCAGGAAGACCCGCAGCAGCCGGTCCGGTGCGGTGAAGGGCCGGCCCGTCTCCGGGTCGAAGCCGCGCTGCTCGAAGTTGACGAACTCTCCGGCCTCCTGGGTGAGCAGGCCGTTGATCCGGTGGTCGACGTCCCGCAGCAGGAAGGAGCGGGTGGTCGTGGCCACCGAGGCGAGCGCGACCGCCATGACGAACAGCAGCCAGAGCAGGATGCGGACCCGGGCGGAGAGCCGCCGCCGCGGGCCGTCAGCCGTCGTCGCCCGGTCCGTCGTCCCCGCCGGGGCCGTCGTCCGAGGAGTCCTGGCCTCCGTCGTCGTCATCGTCATCACCCGCCGGGCTGTCGGTCAACGGAGGCCGGGAGACGACCTCGTCGCTCGGCGTGGGGTCAGGGCTCGCCGACGGCGCTGTGGACGGGGGAGTGGGCGAGCCGCTGTCCAGCTCGACCCGCGGCGGCACCTTGGGCCGCTCGGGGCTGTCGGAGAGCGCGAAGCTGGTCGCGGCGACGCCCAGCGGGATCAGTACGACGGCGGCCAGGGCCGCCATCCGGCGAGTGAAGACCATGACCCGATCCTGCGGCCCGATCCGGACGGCCCGGATGAGTCCTCGATGAAGAACTCTTCATCCGCCCGAGCCGTCCATGACCTCAGCTGTCCAGGCCGATGGCGAACGCCGCCTCCAGGTCGTGCTGCGAGTAGGTGCGGAACGCCACGTGCGTGTCGGTCCCCTCCACGCCCGGGATCCTGCTGATCCGGCCGGGGATGACCTCCGCCAGGTCCTCGTGCTCCCGGACCCGGACCATGGCGATCAGGTCGTAGGTGCCGGTGACGGAGAAGACCTCGCTGACGCTGTCCAGCGCGGCGATCTGTTCCGCGATCTCGGGAATCCGGTCCACGCTGGTCTTGATGAGGACGATCGCGGTGATCACGGCTGGTTCTCTCCCTCGGGGGCCGGAGCGGGGGTGGCCTTCACTGTAGTCGCCCTGCCGGAACACACCCACGCGTAGCCGAAGCCCAGCCCGAACCCCACCAGGTGCGCCAGATACGCGACCCCCGGCCCGTCGTCCGCCCGCCCCGCCGCCAGCCACTGCAACGCCGCCCAGAACGGCACCACCACCCACGCCGGCAGGCGCACCGGCAGGAAGAACAGGAACGGCAGGAGACTGGTCACCCGCGCCCGGGGGAAAAGGAAGAGGAACGCGCCGAGAACCGCCGAGATCGCCCCGGAGGCACCGACCAGGGACCGCTCGGAGTCCGCGTTGGCGGCGGCGTATCCCAGCAGCGCGAGGGAGCCGCAGCCGGCGTAGCACAGGGTGAACCGCACCCGGCCCATCCGTGCCTCGGTCATCGTTCCGAAGACGTGGAGGAACAGCATGTTGCCGAGCAGATGCACCCAGCTGCCGTGCACGAACAGTGCCGTGGCCGGGGTGAGGACGGCCCCGGGGGATCCTTCGAACAGGTCTGCGGGAATCACCCCCCAGTGCCGGAAATAGGCCCGCTGCGCGGCGACCAGTTCCTCCCCGGAGCCGTGGGCCGGATCGAGGCCCGAGGCGGGCCCGATCAGGAAGACCAGGCAGCACAGGACGATGAGGGTGCGGGTCACCGGCGCGGAGGCGCCCCGGATCGCCCCGGCGGCCGACGCGGTCCACTTGCGGATCATGAACACAGAGCATGACGTAACCGGACGCAACCGCACAGACCGCCTCGCCGCCGTGGACGGGCGGGCGACGGGCAGCCGCCAGGCCGTAGGGTTACGTGCCACACGCACCGGGGAGACCGGTGCGTCACGGACACTGGAAGGAAGGCGAACAGCCACGATGACGGTTCCTCTGCCGACCGCCTCGACGCGGTGGCGCTGCACCCTCTGCGGCAACCTCACCCGCTTCGACGTGACCCGCTCGTCGAAGGTCGTCGAGTACGTCCACCTCGACCTGGCGGGAGAGCCCGAGGTCGAGGAGCGCGAGGTGCTCGATGAGACGATCGAGTCGGTGCGATGCCGCTGGTGCAACGCGGTCGACCAGGTGGAACTCGTGGACAGGCCGGGCGCCGGCTCCTGAGCGAAGGGGGTCCCTCCCGCTCGAGCGAAGTCGAGACTGGGGGAGGGCCCCGCTGACGGCGACCCCGCACGTGGGGTCGCACACAGGCATTGGGGTGTGACGGATGGTGGAGAGCACGGGCAGGGGGCCGCAGGACGGCACCGCCGAGGTGCTCGACCGTCCGCTGCCCGACGGAGTGCGCCGCCGGGTCGTCCAGATCGTCGCCGACGGCTTCGGCGGGCTCACGGTCACCGAGCTGCCCGCCCAGCTCAGACAGTACGCCCGGTTCGCCCCGAACCGGCGCGCCAAGTTCGCCGGCAACGCCATGGCCGCGGCGCTGGAGACCGATCCGCTGTTCCGGCAGCGCATCGGGGAGCGGCTCAAGGAGGCCCAGCCGGAACTGACCGGCGCCCTCGAATCGGGCTCCCCGCCCCCGGCCGCCGACCCGCTCGACGTGGCGGCCGCGGCCTATGTGCTGCGCCCGGCAGGCTGGGTGAAGCTGGTGACCGCCGCCGGCGAGGAGGCGCAGCGCGCCGACGCCGAGCGCGCCGACGAGGAGAACCGGGCCGAGCTGGAGCGGCTGCGCGCCGACCTCGCCCGCGCCCGCGAGCACACCAAGGCCGAGACCGAGCGGCTGCGCACCGAGCTGGAGTCGGCGAAGAAGGAAGCCGACGCGCTGCACCGCAAGCTGCGGTCCGCGCTCAGCGACGTCAAGCGCGGCGAGGCCGCCCTGCGCAAGCTGCGGGGCGAGATGGAGACCGTGCGCGCCGAGGGGCACGCCCAGGTGTCGGCCGCCGAGAGCGAGAGCCGCCGTCTCAAGGCCCGGCTGGGGGAGACCGAGGCCGCGCTGGAGGCCGCGCGCCGGGCCGCCCGGGAGGGCCGCAGCGTGGAGGACATGCGCGTACGGCTGCTGCTGGACACCGTGCTGGACGCCGCCCAGGGGCTGCGCCGCGAGCTGGCGCTGCCCCCGGTGTCCGTGCGGCCCGCCGAGACCGTGGACGCCGTCGAGCCGGGGCGCATGACCCCGAAGGACATCGCCGCCCGCGCGCTGTCCGAGCACGACCCGGCCGTCCTGGACCAGCTGCTGGCGCTGCCGCAGGCGCATCTGGTCGTCGACGGCTACAACGTCACCAAGACCGGCTATCCCCAGATGCCGCTGGAGAAGCAGCGCCTGCGCCTGCTGGGCCAGCTCGCCCAGCTCGCCGCCCAGACCGGCGCCGAGGTCACCTGTGTGTTCGACGGCGCCGAACTGGCCGCGCCGGTGCTGCTGGCGCCGCCGCGCGGGGTGCGGGTGCTCTTCTCCAAGCCGGGCGTCACCGCCGACGAGCTGATCCGCCAGCTGGTGCGCGCCGAGCCGCCCGGGCGGCCCGTCATCGTCGCCTCCACCGACCGCGAGGTCGCCGACGGAGTCGCCCGCGCGGGCGCCCGCCCGGTCGCCTCGGCGATGCTCCTCAAGAGGCTCTCCTGAGAGCGGTTCGTCCCACCGCTCTCT
Organism: Streptomyces griseoloalbus; assembly: GCA_014650015.1. Taxonomy (GTDB): domain Bacteria; phylum Actinomycetota; class Actinomycetes; order Streptomycetales; family Streptomycetaceae; genus Streptomyces; species Streptomyces griseoloalbus. Next base: position 228,875 of record BMUD01000006.1, on the reverse strand, counting down.
TCACACCGCTTTCATGGCACCTGATTGACTTCCATCCCCCCTGCAACGTACGTGATCTATGCCCGAATTGACGGTTCCGTCACGCAACGTAGCGTCAAGGAAGCATCACTGCAGGTGAGTTGAGACCAAATACACGCGCTGTAACGGAGATTTTGTGCCCAGGGATTTGAACTGATCACAAGAGAATCACTAGGGTCTGCCTTCGAACCCGCGACCGCGCGATCACTCTCGAGAAGGAGCTCGTCTCCGTGGCGTCCCACCGTCGTCCCAAGCAGCCGAGCCGCGCACGTGTGACCGTGCTCACCACCGCTGCCGCAGCTGCCGTAGTCATGAGCTCGCAGGCCGCCAACGCCGCTCCCAGCGAGAAGCCGAGCAAGGACGAGGTCAAGGCCAAGGTCGACAAGCTCTACGAGCAGGCGGAGCAGGCCACCGAGAAGTACAACGGGGCCAAGGAGAAGCAGGAGAAGCTCCAGAAGGAGATCTCCACCATCCAGGACAACGTCGCCCGCGGCCAGCAGGAGCTCAACGAGCTGCGCGACGGCCTCGGTTCGATGGCCAGCGCCCAGTACCGCAGCGGCGGCATCGACCCCTCCGTCCAGCTCTTCCTCTCCTCGGACCCGGACGACTACCTCGACAAGGCGTCCACCCTCGACCAGCTGAGCACCCAGCAGGTCGACGCGCTGAAGAAGATCCAGGAGAAGCAGCGCGAACTCGCCCAGCAGCGCTCCGAGGCGTCCGAGAAGCTCGAGGACCTCGCCTCCACCCGCACCGAACTGGGCAACAAGAAGAAGGAAGTCCAGGCCAAGCTCGCCTCCGCGCAGAAGCTGCTCAACAGCCTGACCGCCGCGGAGAAGGCCCAGCTCGCCGAGGAGCAGAACCGCGCCACCCGCACCAGCGAGCGCGACGCCCTCACCACCAACGTCCCGGCCGGCTCCGGACGCGCCGCCGCGGCCTACGCCGCCGCCCAGAGCAAGCTCGGTTCCCCCTACGTCTACGGCGCCACCGGCCCGTCCTCCTACGACTGCTCGGGCCTGACCCAGTGGGCGTACGCCCAGGCCGGCGTCGCCATCCCGCGCACGTCCGAGGCCCAGACCGGCGCCGGCACCAGGATCTACTCGGTGAGCCAGCTCAAGGTCGGCGACCTGGTCTTCTTCTTCAACGACCTGCACCACGTGGGCCTCTACGCGGGCAACGGCCAGATCATCCACGCCCCGCGCACCGGCACCGTCGTGCGCTACGAGTCGATGAACACCATCGGCGGCCCGTTCATGTTCGGCGTCCGCGTCTAGCTCCTCCCCGGCCCCCGCACCGGACCCGGTGCCGCCGTTCGGGGGATTCGCACCGGCCCCGTCCGGCCCCACGCCCCGCCTGTGACCTGCGTCAGAGGCGGGGCGTCACCGTGTGCGGCCGCCGCGGCCGTTTGGTCCGGCCGCCGCCGTGGGGGCTACTGTCTGCCGCGTTTCCCTGTCCGTCAGCGGAAGGAGCACGGCTTCCCGTGGGGTCCCATCGCCGTATCGCACCGTCCTCCGGATCCGACCGGGGTGCCGTCGTCGCCCTCGGTCTGCTGTCCGCAGCGGCCACCGCCCTCGGCGCGGTACCGGCCGCGGCCACGCCGTTCGACGACACCCGTGCCGAGGTGGACCGCCTCTACCGGGAGGCGGAGAAGGCGACCGAGGCGTACAACGAGGCCGACGAGCGCTGCGACGGCCTGCGCCGGGAGATCGCCACCGCACAGGACAAGATCGCCCGGCGGCAGGAACGCGTCAACACCGTGCGGGAGTCGCTGGGCTCGCTCGCCGGCGCCCAGTACCGCTCCGGCGGCTTCGACCCCTCCCTCGCCCTGCTCTTCGCCGACGACCCGGAGGACTACCTCGCGAAGGCCTCCGTCCTCGACCGGATCACCGTCCACCAGGCCGGTGAGCTGAAGAGACTCCGGGGCGCCCTGCGCTCCCTCGCGCAGGACCGCGCGGAGGCGGCCGGCAAGCTCGGCGCGCTGGAGAAGAGCCGCAGGGCCGTCGCCGCCCACAAGCGGACCGTGGAACGCAAGCTCGCCGAGGCCCGCCGACTGCTCAACTCCCTCCCGGCCGGCGAACGCGCCACCTGGGACCGCGCCACCCGCTCCGCACGCGCGGACCTGCTCGGCCCCGGCGGCACCCCCGCCTCGGCACGCGCCGCCGCCGCCCTGGCCGCCGCCCGCGCCGCCCTCGGCAAGCCCTACGTCTGGGGCGCCAACGGCCCCGCCGGCTTCGACTGCTCCGGACTGATCCAGTGGTCGTACGCGCAGGCCGGGGTGTCCCTGCCGCGCACCTCGCAGGCCCAGCGGTACGCCGGCCGGCAGGTCCCGCTCTCCGAGGCGCGGCCCGGCGATCTCGTCGTCTACCGCTCCGACGCCGGCCATGTCGGGATGTACGCGGGCAACGGCCAGGTGATCCACGCGCCCTACCCCGGTGCCCCCGTGCGCTACGACCCGGTCGGGATGATGCCCGTCTCGTCGGTCACCAGGGTCTGACCGTCACGGCCCGGCGCCCGTACCCTCGGACAGGTGGCTGGTCGAAGGCGGGTGTCGGGGGCGTCGGTGGTGGCGCTGTGTCTGCTGCTCGTCTCCCTGGTCGCGTGCGGCGGGGGAACGGCCGTCGACGGCGCCCGCGCGCAGGTGCAGTCGCTCCTCGACCGGCGCGCTCGGGCCGTCCTCGAGCAGGACGCCGCCGCCTACGCCCGCACCGGCACCCGGGCCGGGTTCGGCAACCTGCGCGCGGTACCGCTCGCGGACTGGTCCTACCGGGTCACCGCCCTCGACCGCACCGGTGACACCGCCACCGCCTCCGCCGACCTGAGCTACCGCGTCGAGGGCTACGACCGGTCCCCGGTCACCACCGCCCGCTCCCTGCGCCTGAGCCGGGACCGGGACGGCCACTGGTCCGTCGACTCCGACCGCCCCGCGAGGAAGTCCGGCCAGCAGCTGTGGGACCAGGGCACCGCACGGGCCGTCCAGGGCGAGCACAGCCTGGTGCTGGGCGTCGGACGGACCGGGGCGGAACTGCGTGACTACGCCGAGCTGGCGGACCGCGCGGTGCCCGCCGTGTCCGACGCCTGGGGCCCGCGGTGGTCCCGCCGGGTCGTCGTCCTGGTGCCGGAGTCGCTGGAGGGCATGGCGGGCCTGCTGGCCTCGCCCGCCTCCTCCTACCGGGGCATCGCGGCGGTCACCACCGGCGCGACCGGTCCCCAAGTGCGGGCGCCGGCGGACCGGGTCATCGTCAACCCGGACGCCTTCGGACTGCTCGGCGACTCGGGCCGGCAGGTCGTCCTCACCCACGAGACCACCCATGTCGCCACCCGCGCCCACACCTCCGCAGCGACCCCGCTGTGGCTCTCCGAGGGCTTCGCCGACTGGGTCGGCTACCGCGGCGGCGACCGCACCCCCGACGAGGCCGCGCCGGAGCTCGCCTCCGCGGTGGGCCGCGGCGAGGTACCGGACGCACTGCCGGACGACGAGGACTTCGGCTTCTCCGGCGACGCCGACCGCCTCGCCCGGGCCTACGAGGGCGGCTGGATGGCCTGCCGCCTGATCGCCGACCGCTGGGGCGAGGAACGCCTCGGCGCGTTCTACCGCGCGGTGGGCGCGCATCAGGGGCGCGACGGCGCGGTCGAGGACGCCATGCACCGCGTCCTCGGCATCACCCCGCAGGAGTTCACGGCACAGTGGCGGCAGTACGTGGTGGACCGGCTGGGCTGAACGGACCCGGCCTCGCGGGCGGCCTCGACGGACTCGGCCTCGCGGGCGGCCTTGACGGACTCGGCCCCGCGGACGGACCCGGCGGCATCGACGCGGCGCCCGCCACCGCTCGGACGTACGCCGACCGGCTCGGCCTGCCCGGTGGGCTCTGGGCGGGCGCGAGTCCGGGGGCGGCCGGGGCAGGGCGGGCCGGGGTTCGTGGGGGCCGCGACGGATGCGCGCGGCGCAGGGGCGGCGTGCGACGGTCGGGGGGTGCCGGTTCGGCCGCGCCGGGACCGGTGGGCCGTGCGCAGGCGCTCGTCCGGGCCGTACGCCTGCGCTCGTCCGGTCGTGCGCAGGCGCTCGTCAGGGCGGCGCGGGGCCGGATTCCGGTGGCGCGGGATCAGGGTGCGACCGGGGCCTCGCTGGAGCGGGCGGTCGGCTGTCGGGGGAGCGGGGCCGGAAGCGGGACCGTGGCGCACCACAGCCTGCGGGCCGCGAGGAGCGACGCCGCCACCAGCAGCCCGTTGCGGAGCACCAGCAGGCCGATGCCCAGCGGGTCGCCGGCCACGACATGGGCGAACCAGAGCGGGAACTCCAGCACCGTCACGAACGACGCCGCCAGCACCAGCGCGACCGGCAGCCGCATCCGGCTGCCGCGGAAACAGCGGCAGACCGCGCCCAGCCCGACCAGCCACACCATGTACTGGGGGCTGATCACCCGGCTGGTGGTGGTGAACAGCAGCACCGCCACGAACGCGGCGTCGGCGACGGTGTGCGCCTCGAAACGGGTGGCCAGCAGCCGCCACAGCACCAGCCAGGCCAGCGCCACCCCGGCCAGCACCAGCGCGCCCGTGCTCACCCAGGTCACGTACGGCCCGAGGAACTCCACCGAGCCGTAGTTGAGCAGCACCTCACCCTCCCAGCCGTGATGCCGGGCCACATGGAAGACGAGGGACCCCAGCGACTCGATCTCCGTGCCCCGGTCCCGCTGGAAGGTGAGGAACGCGAACGCCCCCGGCATGAGCACGGTGAACACGGCGGCCACGGCGACGCCGGTCACCGCCGCCGACACCCACGCACCGCGCCGGCGCACCGCGAGGAGCAGCAGGGCCGGCCACACCTTCAGCAGCGCCCCGAAGCCGGCCAGCGCGCCCATCAGCCGGGGGTACCGGGCGGCGGCCAGCAGCGCGGCCACCGCCACCGCGGTCACCATCACGTCGTAGCGCGCGTACACCGTCGGCCCGAGCAGTGGCACGCCCGCCACCCACACCAGGGCCCCGCCCCACGTCCGGGCGGGGCCACGGCCCGCGTACAGCAGCAGGGCCAGCGTGACCAGGTCGGCGACGAGGGCCAGGACGAAGAACGCGGTGGCGTACTGCAGGAAGGGCAGCAGGCCGGGGGAGAGGATCGCCAGGGCCGCTGCGGGCGGGTACTGCCAGGTGACGTCGTCCAGCGGGAACGTTCCGGCGCGCAGGACGTCGTACCAGCCCCGGTAGATCACCGACACATCGCTGGTGACGTCCGGGCCGGGGAAGACGATCACCTTGAGGACGCACAGCAGCAGGGCCGTTCTCGTCACTGCCCAGATGCCCAGGAGCCATGCGAGGGACCCTCGTGCGGCCGTCGTCTTCACGCGATTCCTGTCCGTCCGGTGTGCGGTCCTGAGGGCCCATGATGGCGCGGACCCCCGTGTACGTGCCACAGAGCGCCGCCGTGGCGAACGGTGGAACCCCGTTCGGTAGGGTCGGCGGCGATGCACAAGACCCTGATCGTGACCAACGACTTCCCGCCCCGGCCCGGCGGCATCCAGGCGTTCCTGCACAACATGGCGCTGCGGCTGGACCCGGAACGGCTCGTCGTCTACGCCTCCACCTGGAAGCGCACCCGGGAGGGCGTCGAGGCGACCGCCGCCTTCGACGCCGAGCAGCCCTTCACCGTCGTACGCGACCGCACGACGATGCTGCTGCCGACGCCGGGGGTCACCCGGCGGGCCGTCGGGCTGCTGCGCGAGCACGGGTGCACCTCGGTGTGGTTCGGGGCGGCGGCGCCGCTCGGGCTGATGGCACCGGCGCTGCGCCGGGCGGGCGCCGAGCGGATCGTGGCCACCACCCACGGCCACGAGGCCGGATGGGCCCAGCTGCCCGCCGCGCGGCAGCTGCTGCGCCGGATCGGCGAGTCCACCGACACGATCACCCACCTCGGCGAGTACACCCGCTCCCGGATCGCCGCCGCGCTCACCCCCGAGGCTGCCTCGCGGATGGTGCAACTGCCGCCCGGGGTCGACGAGAAGACCTTCCACCCCGGCTCGGGCGGCGACGAGGTCCGGGCACGGCTCGGGCTGACCGACCGGCCGGTGGTCGTGTGCGTCTCGCGGCTGGTGCCCCGCAAGGGGCAGGACACCCTGATCCGGGCGATGCCCGCGATCCTGGCGGCCGAGCCGGACGCCGTGCTGCTGATCGTCGGCGGCGGCCCCTACGAGAAGGACCTGCGCGCCCTCGCGCGCGACACGGGTGTCGCCGCCTCCGTGCGCTTCACCGGCTCCGTCCCCTGGTCCGAGCTGCCCGCCCACTACGGCGCCGGGGACGTCTTCGCCATGCCCTGCCGCACCCGGCGCGGGGGACTGGACGTCGAGGGGCTCGGCATCGTCTACCTGGAGGCTTCCGCGACCGGCCTGCCCGTCGTCGCCGGCGACTCCGGCGGCGCCCCCGACGCGGTCCTCGACGGGGAGACCGGCTGGGTCGTCCGCGGCGACTCCCCCGACCAGACCGCCGATCGCGTCGTCACCCTTCTGGGCGACGAGGAACTGCGCCGCAGGATGGGCGAGCGGGGCCGCGCATGGGTCGAGGAGAAGTGGCGCTGGGACCTGCTGGCGGAGCACCTGAAGCGACTGCTGTAGGACGACACCCTCGGCGGCAAACCCCTCAGCGGCAGCGGGGCCGCGACATCATGCGGCTCCGCCGCGAGGGCGCGACCAGCCACGAACGACGGAAAGCCGCCGACACAGCGCGCCCCCGGCACCCTCATGGGCACCGACGTCCTACTTCGCGTAGATCGCCTCGATCTCGTGCGCGTAATCCTTCGCCACCACGCTCCGCTTCAGCTTCAGCGACGGGGTGAGATGCCCCGACTCCTCGGTGAACTGCGCGGGCAGGATGCGGAACTTGCGCACGGACTCCGCCTTCGACACCGCCGCGTTGCCGTCGTCGACCGCCGACTGGACCTCCGCGAGCAGGTCCGCGTCCTCGCTCAGCGACGCCGCCGTGGAACCCGCCGGCTTGCCGTGCTCGGCCGCCCAGCGGCCCAGGAACTCCTCGTCGATGGTGACCAGCGCGCCCACGAACGGCCGCCCGTCGCCCACCACCATGCACTCCGCGACCAGCGCGTGCGCACGGATACGGTCCTCGATCACCGCCGGGGCGACGTTCTTGCCGCCCGCCGTCACCAGGATCTCCTTCTTGCGGCCGGTGATCCGCAGATAGCCGTCCTCGTCCAGGGTGCCGATGTCCCCGGTGTGGAACCAGCCGTCGGCCAGGGCCTCGGCGGTCGCGCCCGGGTTGTTCCAGTACTCCTTGAACAGGTGCTCACCGTGCAGCAGCACCTCACCGTCGTCCGCTATGCGGATCACCGAGCCGGGCAGCGGCTGGCCGACCGTGCCGATCTTCTGCCGGTCCCACGGGTTGAACGCGGTGGCCGCACAGGACTCGGTCAGGCCGTAGCCCTCCAGCACGCTGAAGCCGATACCGCGGAAGAAGTGGCCCAGACGCTCGCCCAGCGGGGCACCGCCGGAGATGGCGTACTCACCGCGCCCGCCCAGTACCGCGCGCAGCTTGCCGTAGACCAGCTTGTCGAACACCCTGTGCCTGATCCTCAGGCCGATCGACGGCCCGGACGGCGTGTCCAGCGACCGGCTGTAGGCGATCGCCGTGTCCGCCGCCTTGTCGAAGATCTTCCCCTTGCCGTCGGCCTGCGCCTTCGCCCGCGCCGAGTTGTAGACCTTCTCGAAGACCCGCGGCACGCCCAGGATCAGCGTCGGCCGGAAGGAGGCCAGCTCGTCCGTGAGGTTCTTGATGTCGGGCAGGCAGCCCAGCTTGATCGGCGCCATCATGGGCGCGATCTGCACCAGCCGCCCGAAGACGTGCGCCAGCGGCAGGAACAGCAGCACCGAGCACTCGCCGGTACGGAACAGCGGGCGCAGCCGCTCCACGATGTTGCCGCACTCGGCGAAGAAACTGCGGTGCGTGAGCACACAGCCCTTGGGGCGGCCCGTCGTACCGGAGGTGTAGACGATGGTCGCCGCGTCGTCCGCCTTCGCGAAGGAGCTGCGCTCCTCGACCGTCTCGTCGCCGACGTCCCGGCCGAGCCGGCCCAGCTCCTCGATGCCGTCGGCCTCGATCCGCCACAGGTTCTTCAACGCGGGCAGCCGGTCGCGCACCGACTCCACGGTCGCGGCGTGCGTCTCGAGCTCCACGAAGCAGGCCGTGGCACCGGAGTCGCCGAGGATCCACGCCACCTGCTCCGGCGAACTGGTCTCGTACACCGGCACGGTGACCGCGCCGGCGCTCCAGATCGCGAAGTCCAGCAGCGTCCACTCGTAACGGGTGCGGGACATCAGGCCGACCCGGTCGCCGGGCTGCACCCCCGCGGCGATCATGCCCTTGGCGGCCGCCCGCACCTCCGCCAGGAAGGTGGTCGCCGTCACGTCCTGCCAGCTGCCGCCGACCTTGCGGGCGATGACGGCGACGTCGGGGTGCTGCGCGGCGTTTCTGCGGACGATGTCGGTCAGATTGCCGTCCGCTGGGACCTCGTACAAAGCCGGAAGGCTGAACTCGCGCAAGACTGCTGCTCCTCTTAGGGCGCCGGCGCCACTACGTGGTGCGATGCGACGGTGCGGTCCAAGGCTCGGGGCGGATGCTCGCGAATTCACCTGTTGAAATCCCGAGCACGACTGGACTGCCCGGACGTTACCCGCCGGTATGGCGTCTACGACAGGGGGGCCCGGCGAGATGTTCGCTGCGTCACACAGGCTGGTGTTCCATAGCGCACAGTAGTCCACCCCCTCACCGACGAGCCAGTAACCGCAGGTCCGCCCGCCATTGTTCACGCATGCCGCACACGCTTACCCTTGATCGCCATGGCACCCACTCCAGGCGGCAAGCACCGCACGCGTGTCCACGTGGTCAGTGACGTGCACGGCAACGCCCGTGACCTAACCCGGGCCGGCGAGGGCGCCGACGCCCTGATCTGCCTGGGCGACCTGGTGCTCTTCCTCGACTACGCCGACCACTCGCGCGGCATCTTCCCCGACCTGTTCGGCACCGGGAACGCCGACCGCATCGTGGAGCTACGCACCGCCCGCCGCTTCGAGGAGGCGCGCGAGTTCCAGCGCCGGCTGTGGGCGGGCATCGGCACGGACCGGGCCGCGGCGATCGAGAAGGCGGTGCGCAAGCAGTACGCCGAGCTGTTCGCCGCCTTCCCCACCCCGACGTACGCCACCTACGGCAACGTCGACATGCCACCCCTGTGGCACGAGTACGCCGGGCCCGGTACGACCGTCCTCGACGGGGAGCGGGTGGAGATCGGCGGCCGGACCTTCGGCTTCGTCGGCGGGGGACTGCGTACGCCCATGCGCACGCCGTACGAGATCAGTGACGAGGAGTACGCGGCGAAGATCGAGGCCGTCGGCGAGGTCGACGTGCTGTGCACCCACATCCCGCCGGAGGTGCCGGAGCTGGTGTACGACACCGTCGCGCGCCGCTTCGAACGGGGCAGCCGGGCGCTGCTGGACGCCATCCGCCGTACCCGGCCCCGCTACGCACTCTTCGGGCATGTGCACCAGCCCCTGGTGCGGCGGATGCGGATCGGCGCCACCGAGTGCGTCAACGTGGGGCACTTCGCGGGCAGCGGGCGGCCCTGGGCACTCGAGTGGTGAGGCCCGAAGGGCGTGGACGCCCCAGGTGGGGTGAGTTGCGCCGGTCGGCTGCGCGGTAGCCTTCCGCTGCACAGGCGTGCGCTGCACTCGCGCACGGCGATCCGAGTACCGGCCGCATCCGGAGGAGCCACGGCGATGGCGGAACACACCAGCTCGAGCATCACGATCGAGGCGGCACCGGCCGACGTCATGGGGGTGATCGCCGACTTCGCACGCTATCCGGACTGGACGGGCGAGGTGAAGGAGGCGGAGGTCCTCAAGACCGACGGCGAGGGCCGCGCCGAGCAGGTGCGCCTCGTCATGGACGCCGGCGCGATCAAGGACGACCAGACACTGGCCTACACCTGGACCGGCGAGCACGAGGTCTCCTGGACCCTGGTGAAGTCCCAGATGCTCCGCTCCCTCGACGGCTCCTACCTCCTCACCCCGGCCGGCACCGGCACGACCGAGGTCACCTACCGGCTGACCGTCGACGTCAAGATCCCCATGCTCGGCATGATCAAGCGCAAGGCCGAGAAGGTCATCATCGACCGCGCCCTGGCGGGCCTGAAGAAGCGGGTGGAGGCGGGCCCCGAGTAGGGCTCCGCAAGGGCGGGCGCCGGAGCCGTGGCCGGGAGGGCCGGGGTGCTGGGGCCGGGAACTGTGACACCTTCCTGGAAAGTGACACAGTCCGGCGGCCGCACGACCCGGGTCCGCCCGACCTAAGGCAGCGCCCCGACCGGTGGGACCCCGAGGCGAGCGGAGGTTCCGGCCGCGCCCGCCGACCCGACCGGTAGCGTTCACCCCCATGCGCACTCTCCTGATCACGGGCCCCGGCGGCAGCGGGCGTACGACCGTCGCGGCCGGCACCGCGCTCGCCGCAGCCCGTGAGGGCGCCCGCACCCTGGTGCTCGGCACCGACCGGACGGACACCCTGGGCGCGGTGCTGGGGGTGCCCGTCGGGTCCGGGCCGGTCGAGGCCGCCCCGGGACTCACCGCGCTCAGGGTCGATCCCGACGCGGGCTTCCGCGCCGATCTGGCCGCCCTCCAGGACCGCGCCGCCTCCATGCTGGACCTGCTCGGCGCCTCCCGGCTCGAACCCGAGGAGACCGGTCCGCTCCCCGGCGCCGAGGAACTCGCCGTCCTGCGGGCCCTGCGCGACGCCGCGCTGTCCGAGGCGTACGACCTCCTCGTCGTCGATCTCCCGCCCGCCCCGCGCGCCCTCTCCCTCCTCGCTCTCCCCGAGGAACTCCGCCGCTACCTGCGCCGCCTGCTCCCGTCCGAGCGGCAGGCCGCCCGCGCCCTGCGCCCCGTCCTCGGCCGCCTCGCCGGCGTCCCGCTGCCCGCGCAGTGGCTGTACGAGACGGCGGCCCGCCTGGACCTCCAACTCGCCGCCGTCGAGGCCGTGCTCGCCGACCGCGGCACCGCCGTACGCCTGGTCGCCGAACCGGGCCCCGCCGGTGCCGACGCCATCCGCACCACGGCCCTCGGCCTCGCCCTGCGCGGACTGCGCACGGACGCGCTGATCGCGACCCGCGTACTCCCGGAGAGCGTCGAGGACAGCTGGCTCGCCGGCCCCGTCGCCCAGCAGCGCAAGACCCTGGAGGAGTGGCGGGAGTCCTACGACGTCCACCCGGTCGCCCACCTGGGACGCGACCCGCGCGGCACGGACGACCTCGCCGCCCTCGCCGTGCCCGGCGCCGGGGCGGGGACCGTTACGGTCGAGTGGCCGGTCACCGACCGCCTCGCCCAGGACGGCGTCCTCGTCTGGCACCTCCCCCTGCCCAACGCCCGCCGCGACGAACTGGACCTGATCCGGCGCGGTGACGAACTCGTCGTCACCGCCGGACCGTTCCGCCGCATCGTCCCGCTGCCCTCCGCACTGCGTCGCTGCACCGTCGACGGCGCCGCCCTGCGCGAGGGCGAGCTGCGCATCCGGTTCCGGCCGGATCCGGAGCTGTGGCCGCGCACCCCGTGAAGCGACCGCGGCCGTTCGGGTAACGTCGGAGGGGCCATCCGCAGTCAGGAGTCCGTCATGAGCGAACAGCTCCCCCCGTCCGACGACGCCTGGGAGAAGGCCGGGGACGACACCGTGGACAAGCCGGTGGACGACGTACGGGCGGCCGGCACCGAAACCGACACCGACGCCTGGGCCGCCGCCTGCGCCGAGGACCTCGAGGCGGAGAAGGCCCGCCGCCGCACCCAGTACGGACCGCCCGCCGGCTCGGCCGCCGAGGAGCTGAAGAAGCTCGTCGACGCCGTCGCGGACAAGCTCTCCGGACTGCGGTCCCCCTTGTTCGGCGCGGTCGCCGGACCCGCCGCTCAGCAGGTGGTGCGCCAGGTCGTCCAGCAGGCCAAGGCCGCGGTCGACCCCGTCATCGAACGCAACCCGGACGTCTTCGACCACCTCGCCGCCGCCGGCAACGAACTCCTCGCCGCCTACCGCTCCGCGGTGCGCGAGCAGGAGCGCCGCTGGACGGCCGGCGAGACCGATCCCCGCGACCTCGACGAGCGCCGGGACGGGGACGACGACCCCGGCACCGGCCCCGGCCAGCGCATCGACCTGGACTGACACCGCGGTACCCGGCGGGGACCCATGATCCCCGCCGGGCCCGCTCACCGTACGGACGCCGGGCCCCCGAGGGCAGGGCCTCGGGTACCGTTGGCGGTAGCGGGGCTCGACCGGAACTGAGGGATTCATGGGACTCACCATCGGCGTCGACATCGGCGGCACCAAGATCGCGGCCGGTGTGGTCGACGAGGAAGGCAACATCCTCTCGACCCACAAGGTGCCGACCCCGGGCACGCCCGAGGGCATCGTGGACGCCATCGCCTCCGCGGTGGAGGGTGCCCGCGCCGGGCACGACATCGTCGGCGTGGGCATCGGTGCGGCCGGGTACGTCAACCGCCAGCGTTCGACGGTGTACTTCGCGCCCAACATCGACTGGCGCAACGAGCCGCTCAAGGCCGAGGTCGAGGCCCGCACGGGTCTCCCGGTCGTCGTGGAGAACGACGCCAACGCCGCGGCCTGGGGCGAGTACAGGTTCGGCGGCGGCAAGGGCCACCGCAACGTCATCTGCATCACGCTCGGCACCGGCCTCGGCGGCGGCATCATCATCGGCAACAAGCTGCGCCGGGGCCACTTCGGCGTGGCCGCCGAGTTCGGCCACATCCGCATGGTGCCGGACGGCCTGCTGTGCGGCTGCGGCTCCCAGGGCTGCTGGGAGCAGTACGCCTCCGGCCGCGCCCTCGTCCGCTACGCCAAGCAGCGCGCCAACGCCACCCCCGAGAACGCCGAGACGCTGCTCGCCCTCGGCGACGGCACCCCCGACGGCATCGAGGGCAAGCACATCTCCATGGCCGCCCGCCAGGGCGACCGGGTGGCCGTCGACTCCTACCGCGAACTGGCCCGCTGGGTCGGCGCCGGCCTCGCCGACCTGGCCTCCCTCTTCGACCCGTCGGCGTTCATCGTCGGCGGCGGCCTCTCCGACGAGGGCGAACTGGTCCTCGGCCCGATCCGCAAGTCCTACAAGCGCTGGCTGGTGGGCGGCAACTGGCGCCCCGTCGCCGACGTCCTCGCCGCCCAGCTCGGCAACAAGGCCGGCCTGGTGGGCGCGGCGGACCTGGCCCGGGAGCCGGATCCGATCATGTGACCTCCGCCCCTGCGCACGGCGGCGCCCGCCTGGTCCCTCCGGGGGCGGCGGGCGCCGCCGTGTGGTCGGCTGATCGTCCGGTGACCCTTCCAGCCGTCACTGATCTCGCTCACTCGATGACGTGAGGCGGGGCGTGCCAGGCGCCCGGCGCGGGCCCTCCCGCCCATTCCGCGGGCACCCGTCCCTCACGGCTCAGCATCCGCGTCGCCGGCACCCGCAGGGCCGCGGCGAAGAGCACCGGATCGCGCAGGAACTCCATGTGGATGCCGGGGAACTCCGCCCACGGCCCACCGATCCGGCGGGCGATCTCGGTGGAGGGCCGCGCGGAGTACGCACCCCGGTCGACGGCGTCCTCGCCGCCCGTGTGCCGCGGCAGCACCGACTCCTCGACGATGAAGCCGAACGCGCGTGACGTCCTCGTCCGTGCAGAGCGCCGACCCGCGTCACGTCGTGCCGGTCGGCGTATCTTGATCCGCATGGCGACGACTCCGCTGCTGCCCGATTCCCGGACCGAGTCCGACGGTTCGGCCGTCATCCGGGTCCTGAGTTACAACATCCGCTCGATGCGCGACGACACCGGCGCCCTCGCCCGGGTGATCACCGCGTGCGCCCCCGATCTGGTCCTGCTCCAAGAGGCGCCGCGCTTCTTCCGGTGGCGCAAGAAGCTGGCCCGGCTCGCCTCCGCGTCCGGGACGGTGGTCCTTTCCGGGGGTGCCACGGCCGCCGGGCCCGCGATCCTGTGCTCCCTGCGGGCGACCGTCGAGCGCACCGAGGACGTCCTGCTGCCGCTCACCCCGGGGCAGCACCGGCGCGGCTTCGCGACCGCCGTCGTCCGGTTCGGCGGTGCCCGGATCGGCGTGCTGAGCTGTCATCTGTCGCTGCGGGAGGACGAGCGGTACCAGCAGGGCGGCATGCTGCTGGACCGGCTCGCCGCGATGGGCGTGGAGCACGCGGTCGCCGGCGGGGACCTGAACGAGCGGCCTGAGGGGCGTACGTTCCGGCGGTTGAGCGAGTCCCTGACCGACTGCTGGGCGGCGGAACCCTGGGGCGGCGAGCACACCTGGGTCCGTGACGCCCCGCACCGCCGTATCGACGCCCTCTTCGCCACCAAGGGCGTCGAGGTCCTGGGGTGCGGCGTCCCGCTCGAGCAGCCCGGGGTGACCGAGCGCGACCTGAGGGCGGCCACGGACCACCTTCCGGTCCTGGCCGCCCTCAGAATCCCGGGCGTCTGAGAGCCCTCAGACCACCGCGCCCCGGCCCGGGTCGCCGTCGTCCTCGTCGTCCGTGCGCATGCGCATCACCAGGGTGGCGAAGCCGCCCAGGAAGCCGCCGATGCACAGGGTGGTCAGCCACCACGTCATCTCCCAGCCGAGCAGTATCGCCAGCAGCAGGAGCAGCGGGCCGCCGAGCACGCCCAGCCAGGCGAACCTCGAGGTGACGTCGGCATCCGGCAGCGGCGGCGGCTCCGGCGGCACGAAGTGGCCCTCGTCGCTCTCGTCGAGGTCGTCGTCCGACGGCTCGGCCACGCTGTAGTCGCGCGGGCCGCCGACCCCGGGTGCGAAGGAGACGGAGCCGCCCAGCGGCTTGGTCGGCTTGTCCTCGGCCTTCCGCGGCGCCTCGGTCTGCACGCCGCCCCCCTCGTTGGTCTCGGGCTCCAGCAGCGCCAGGTCCTCGATCGACTTGAACGGCTTGGCGCCCGGCGGGTCCGGCGGCTCCTCTCCGTACCCGGCGACGATCGCCGCCCACGCGGCGTCCTCGTCGAAGGGGACGCCCTGCTCCTCCGGCTCGCGGCCTTCACGGCCTTCACGGCCTTCGCGGCCCTCGCGGCCCTCGCGGCCTTCTCTGCCTTCACGGCCCTCGCGGTCCTCGCGGTCCGAGTCGTGCTCAGCCACCTGCGGTCGTCCCTTCCTTGCCGAGACCGGGCTCCTTGACGGCGCCGGGTGCGAGCCGGCCGATGAACGCGGTGCTCTCCTGGAAGATCCGCTCCGCGTCGTAGTCCAACGTCGCCACGTGGTAGCTCTGTTCCAGCAGGATCTCCGTGACGTCCGTCGACGACACGCGGCCGAGGATCCGCGCCGAGTCCGCGGGCGGCACCACATGGTCCTGTGGGCTGCGCAGCAGCAGCAACGGCTGGGTGACCTGGGGCAGCTCACCGTCGACGAGCCGGAAGAGGTTCCGCAGGGAGTGGGCCGCGTGCAGCGGCACCCGTTCGTACCCGAGCTCCGTGCTCGACGGCATCGCGATGTCGCTCGCGATTCCCTTCGTCGCGGGCACCAGGTGACGGAGCACCGGAAGGGCGTGCGCGGCCACCCCGTGCACCCGGTTCGCCGGGTTGACGACCATCACCCCGCTCACCGCGTCACCGTGCCGCGCGGCCAGCCGCAGGGCCAGCGCGCCGCCCATCGACAGCCCGGCCACGAACACCCGCTCGCAGCGGTCCCGCAGCAGTCGCAGCTCGCGGTCCACCACCGCGTACCAGTCCTGCCAGCCGGTGACCCCGAGGTCCTGCCAGCGGGTGCCGTGCCCGGGCAGCAGCGGCAGCGAGACGGTCAGTCCGCGCTCGGCGAGATGCTCCGCCCAGGGGCGCAGCGACTGCGGCGAACCGGTGAAGCCGTGGCAGAGAAGGACGGCGGCGTCCCCGCCCTCATGGCGGAACGGTTCGGCTCCGGTCAGGAGCGGCACCTTCGGCCTCCTGTTCGTGAGAAGGGCCGGCACGTCATGACGGCCGGGGAGGGGGGCACACGGATTGCAGGACCTTCACCGTACGCGACCGCACTGACACCGACCAGGGCCGTCGGGGCCTTTGACGGTGCTCCGGGATATGGTCTGACCAACACGCACAGGAGGCACTCGGTTGTTGTACGGCACGATGAAGGTCGCCATCGGAGGGCCGCTGAAGCTCGCCTTCAGGCCCTGGGTGGAGGGCCTGTCGAACATCCCCGCCGAGGGCCCCGCCATCCTGGCCAGCAACCACCTGTCGTTCTCCGACTCGTTCTTCCTGCCCGCCGTCCTGGACCGCAAGGTCACCTTCATCGCCAAGGCCGAGTACTTCACGACGCCGGGCGTGAAGGGCAGGCTGACGGCCGCCTTCTTCAAGGGTATGGGCCAGCTCCCGGTGGACCGCTCCGGCGCGCGCGGCGCGGGCGAGGCGGCGATCAGGAGCGGCATAGAGGTGCTGGAGCGCGGCGAGCTGTTCGGGATCTACCCCGAGGGCACCCGCTCGCCCGACGGCCGGCTCTACCGGGGCAAGCCCGGCGGCCTCGCGCGCGTGGCGCTGGCCACCGGAGCGCCCGTGATCCCGGTCGCCATGATCGACACGGAGAAGATCCAGCCGCCCGGGCAGGTCGTGCCGAAGCTGATGCGGCCCGGTATCCGGATCGGCAGGCCGCTGGACTTCAGCCGCTACCAGGGCATGGAGCACGACCGCTTCGTCCTGCGCGCGGTGACCGACGAGGTCATGTACGAGATCATGAAGCTCTCCGGCCAGGAGTACGTCGACATGTACGCCACCGCCATGAAGCGGCAGCTCACGGAGGCGGCCAAGGCCGAGAAGGAAGCGGAGAAGGCGGCCAGGGCCGCACTCGCGCGCGCGGAGAAGGAAGCCGAGAAGGAACGGGCCGAGAAGCTGAAGGCCGCCATGGACCAGGCCGAGAGCGAGCGGGCCCAGAAGACGCGGGCCCAGAACGAGCGGCCCGAGGAGGAGCGGTCCGAGGAGGAGAGGCCCGAGGCGGAGCGGACCGAACATGATCGGTCCGGGCGTGATCGCTCCGGGCGCGCCCGGTCCGAGCAGCGGCGGTCCGAACCCTAGACGGGGTTCCGGGCGGCAGACCAAGGGGGGGACGTGCCAGGGCGCGAGAAGGTCATGAGAATGTCGGTCGAGCAGCCGCTGTGGCGCGCCCTCACCGGCTACCGGGTCCTCGCCCTGGTGTACGCGGTCGGCCTGTTCGCCACCGCCTACGAGAAGTTCACCCGCCCCTGGCTCGCCGTCGCCTACTTCGCCGTACTGGCGGTGTGGACCCTGGCCACCCTGCCCAAGGTCGCGAACGCCGCCGCCTGCACCAAGCGCTTCCTCACCGCCGACCTGACCATCGCGCTCGCCGGCATCCTGCTCACCCCCCTCGCCGACGCGCACGAACGCGTCCAGGCGGGCGGTCCGACCCTGCCGTCCATCTGGACCGCCGGATCGGTGCTCGCGTTCGCCGTCAAGGGCGGCTGGCGCTGGGCGGCCCTCGCGTCCACCCTCGTCGCCGCCGCCAACCTGGTCGAGCGCGGCAGCCCCGCCCGCGACACCGTGCACAACGTGATCCTCGTGTGGGTCGCCTCCATCGCCATCGGCTACGTCGTCGAGGTCGCCCGCGCCTCCGAGCGCACCCTCGCCCGCGCCCTGGAGATCGAGGCCGCGACCAGGGAGCGGGAGCGGCTCGCGCGGGACATCCACGACAGCGTCCTCCAGGTCCTCGCCATGGTGCAGCGGCGCGGCGCGGTGATCGGCGGCGAGGCCGCCGAACTGGGACGGCTGGCCGGGGAGCAGGAGGTGGCGCTGCGCACGCTGGTCGCCGGCGGCCTCCTGCCGGTCTCCCGGGTCTCGGAGGACGCCGCCGAGGGTGCCGTCGTACGGGTCGTGGACCAGGACCACGAGGACACCGGGAACGAACCGGTCGACCTGCGCACCCTGCTCGCCCCCTACGCCGGCGCCCTGGTCAGCCTCGCCGAGCCCGGAGCGCCGGTCCGGCTCGCGCCGGCCGCCGCGCGGGAGGTGGCCGCCGCCGTCGGGGCCGCCC
Organism: Streptomyces griseoloalbus; assembly: GCA_014650015.1. GTDB lineage: Bacteria > Actinomycetota > Actinomycetes > Streptomycetales > Streptomycetaceae > Streptomyces > Streptomyces griseoloalbus. Next base: position 210,818 of record BMUD01000006.1, on the reverse strand, counting down.
TGGACAACGTCCGCAGGCACGCGGGGGAGCAGGCGCGCGCCTGGATCCTGGTCGAGGACGAACCGGACGAGGTGATCGTCACCGTCCGCGACGACGGACCCGGCATCCCCGAGGGCCGGCTCGCCCAGGCCGAGGGCGAGGGACGGCTCGGCGTGGCCCTGTCCATCCGGGGCCGGCTGCGCGACCTCGGCGGCAGCGCGGAGCTGATCTCGGTGCCGGGGCAGGGCACCGAGGTCGAGCTGAAGGTGCCCAAGGACTTCAAGGACGCGAACGAACCGCGGGGGAAGGCGGAGCAGCGATGACCGACACGGCAGCCGGACCGGAGACCGGCCACGACGGACGGCCGGACCCGATCAGGGTGATGGTCGTCGACGACCACCCCATGTGGCGTGACGCCGTCGCCCGCGACCTGTCCGAGTCCGGCTTCGAGGTGGTCGCCACCGCCGGCGACGGCGACCAGGCGGTGCGCCGCGCCAAGGCCACCGCACCCGACGTCCTCGTCCTCGACCTGAACCTGCCCGGCAAGCCCGGCGTCCAGGTCTGCAAGGAGGTCGTCGCCGCGAACCCCGCCGTCCGCGTGCTCGTGCTGTCGGCCAGCGGCGAGCACGCCGACGTCCTGGAAGCGGTGAAGTCGGGCGCCACCGGCTATCTGCTGAAGTCCGCCTCCACCGGGGACCTGCAGGACGCGGTGCGGCGTACCGCCGTCGGCGACCCGGTGTTCACCCCCGGCCTGGCCGGACTGGTCCTCGGCGAATACCGCCGCCTCGCCTCCGAACCGGCCGGCCCCGCCCCGGGAGACGGCGAGGCCGGGGCGCCCCGGCTGACCGACCGCGAGACCGAGGTCCTGCGCCTGGTCGCCAAGGGACTGAGCTACAAGCAGATCGCCGAACGGCTCGTCATCTCCCACCGCACGGTGCAGAACCACGTGCAGAACACCCTCGGCAAGCTTCAGCTGCACAACCGCGTCGAACTCGTCCGCTACGCCATAGAGCGCGGCCTCGACGACGAGTAGTGGGGCCCAACCGCCGTTGCTTCCGCGGGAATTGACCGTCCCGGCCATGTCGATGTGACCCGGATCACCCTTACCGTGCCAGGTGGGAACGAACGGCATTTCGGCAACCATGGCGAAGGGACACTTCCATGCGGGTCGGAGTACTGACCGGAGGCGGCGACTGCCCCGGGCTCAACGCCGTCATCCGGGCCATCGTCCGCAAGGGCGTCCAGGAGTACGGCTACGACTTCACCGGATTCCGGGACGGCTGGCGCGGTCCCCTCGTCGGGCAGACGGTCCCCCTCGACATCCCCGCCGTACGCGGCATCCTGCCCCGCGGCGGCACGATCCTCGGCTCCTCCCGGACCAATCCGCTGAACGAGGAGAACGGCATCCGCCGGATCAAGGACAACCTCGCCGCGCTGGGGGTGGACGCGCTCATCACCATCGGCGGCGAGGACACCCTGGGCGTCGCCACCCGGCTCGCCGACGAGTACGGCATCCCGTGCGTGGGCGTCCCCAAGACCATCGACAACGACCTCTCGGCCACCGACTACACCTTCGGCTTCGACACCGCCGTCGGCATCGCCACCGAGGCCATCGACCGGCTGCACACCACCGCCGAGTCCCACATGCGGGTCCTGGTCGTCGAGGTGATGGGCCGGCACGCCGGCTGGATCGCCCTCCACTCGGGCCTGGCCGGCGGCGCGAACGTCATCCTCATCCCCGAGCAGCCCTTCGACGTCGACCAGGTGTGCACCTGGGTCACCTCCCGCTTCCGCGCCTCGTACGCGCCGATCGTGGTCGTCGCCGAGGGCGCCGTACCGAAGGACGGCGACATGGTGCTCAAGGACCAGTCGCTGGACTCCTTCGGTCACGTCCGGCTCTCCGGGGTCGGCGAATGGCTGGCCAAGCAGATCGAGAAACGCACCGGCAAGGAGGCCCGGACCACGGTGCTGGGGCACGTGCAGCGGGGCGGTACGCCCAGCGCCTTCGACCGCTGGCTCGCCACCCGCTTCGGACTGCACGCCATCGACTGCGTGCGCGACGGGGACTTCGGCACCATGGTCGCCCTCAGCGGCACCGGCATCGTCCGCGTCCCGATCGCCGACGCCACCGCCCGGCTGAAGACGGTGGACCCGGAACTCTACGACGAGGTCGGCGTGTTCTTCGGCTGACCGCGACCCGGGGGCGTCGCCCGGCGTCCGCGCGGGGGCCGACGGGCCCCCGCGTCCGCCCCGGGCGCACCCTCCCCGGCCCCGGGTCACCACGAGGTACGCGGTCCCGACGTCCTCCTCGACGAGGACACCGCCCCCATCCCGGCCACCACCGGCCGCAGGGCAGCCGCCCTCATGCCGCTCCGCCGCCGGCCACGTGATCGTCTCCACCGGCGTCAACCGACTACACCGCCGGCCGCCGCTCCGAGAACCTGCTGGTGCCCCGCAGCTGACCCATCAACTCCCGTACGAGTGCCGCGCCGTTCAGGGTCAGCACCGACTCGGGATGGAACTGGACCCCCGCGAAGCCCGGCCCGCGCAGCGCGTGCACCTCGCCGTTCGCGGCACGGCTCACCTTGACGCCGTGCGCGCCCAGTTCCCGCAGGCCGTCCTCGTCGCAGTGCGCCACGAAGCTGTTGTAGAAGCCGACCGTCTCCGGCCGCCCGAACAGGTCGATCTCCGTCTGCGCGCCCTGGTACGGGACCTCCTTCCGCACGATCTCCAGCCCCAGCCGCGCCGCGATCAGCTCATGACCGAGGCAGACCCCGAGGACCCCGTGCCGGTGCTCCCCGACGACCTCGGCGGTCAGCGCGCGCAGGAACCGCATCTTCGGGTCGGCCGTGTCGGACGGGTCACCCGGTCCGGGCCCCAGCACCAGCGGCCCCTCGTGCCCGAGCACCGTCTCCCGCAGCCCCGGCTCGTCGTAGCGCCGCACGGTCACCTCCAGTCCGGCCGCCCGCAGCACATGGGCGAGCATCGCGGTGAAGGTGTCCTCCCCGTCGACCACCAGGGCATGACCGGTCAGCGCGTCCGACCGTTCCTGCATCCGCAGCCAGAACGGCGCCAGCGCGGCCCGGCGTCCGTCCAGCGCCGCCCGCACCCGGGGGTCGTCGGCGAGCCCCTGCCGTACGGACCGCGCGCGGGGCCGTCCCGGACGCACCCCCAGTGCCGCCAGCACCCCGGCCGCCTTGGCGTGGGTCTCCGCGACCTCGCCCGCCGGGTCCGAGCCGCGCACCAGCGTGGCCCCGACCGGCACCCGCAGCCGTCCGGACGCGTCGATGTCGGCGGTACGGATGAGGATGGGGGAGTCCAGCGTCTGGGCCCCCTGCGCGTCCCGGCCGATCAGCGCCAGTGCCCCCGCGTAGTAACCGCGTCCGACACCGTCCCGCCCGAGGGGCTCGTACCGCTCGATCACCCGGCAGGCGTTCTGCACCGGCGACCCGGTGACGGTCGCCGCGAACATGGTCTCCTTCAGCACCTCGCGCACATCGAGCGAGGACCGGCCGCGCAGCTCGTACTCGGTGTGCGCCAGATGGGCCATCTCCTTCAGCCGGGGCCCGACCACCACGCCGCCCATGTCGCCGACGGTGCACATCATCTTGAGCTCCTCGTCGACGACCATCGACAGCTCCTCGATCTCCTTGCCGTCCGCGAGGAACTCCAGCAGATGCTCGGGGGTCGGCCCCTCGGCCGGGTAGCGGTAGGTTCCGCTGATCGGGTTCATCACGACCGTCCCGCCGGACGCCCGCACGTGCACCTCCGGGCTGGCCCCCACCAGCGTCCGCTCCCCGGTGTGCACCACGAACGTCCAGTACGCGCCCCGCTCGCCCTCGAGGAGGCGCCGGAACAGCGCGAGGGCGTCGGCCCGCCCGAACCCGGGGATCTCGCCCTCGTAGGTCCGCCGGATCACGAAGTTGGCGCCCTCGCCCCGCCCGATCTCCTCCCGCAGCACCCGGCCGACGATCTCGCCGTACTCCTCGTCGGCCACGTCGAAGCCGCCGCCCGTCACCCGCACGGCGTGCGCGGGCAGCCCGGACAGGGCGTCGGCGAGGGAAATCTCGTGGCGCTCCTCGGGCGTCAGCACCAGCAGCGGAGTGCCGTCGTCGCGGACCTCGAAGCCGCGCTCGCGGATCTGCCGGAAGGGGACGAGCGCCAGGCCCTCGTCGGGCAGCTCGGCCAGGCGCTCACGGGCGCCGACGGGGCCGATCAGCAGCTCGACCACGTCGTGGTCGAGCCCCGGCGTGCGGCGGCGCAGCAGGGCGAAGGGACGGTCGTCGGACGCGAGCTCTGCCAGATCCATGGTGGGCGTTCCTCTTTCGTCAGTGGGAGGAGCGACCCGGGAAACGCCGAAGGCCGCCCCTCGGGCGGCCTTCGCGAAGTCTGTGCGTACGCGCAGTCAGTGGGCCGCCGGATGAGCGGTCCACCACCAGGTGCGGGTCGAGTGCGCGAACATGGCAGGCACGCTACACGATGTGACGCGTGACGCGAGTGGTGGGCGTCGCACGCATGATGTTCCCCGCCGAGGCGGGGATGGTCCCGAGCCGAAGACGTTCCTTCACATGGGCGCGGCTTGACCCCGTGGGCGCGGGAATGAGGACGTCCGGCCGATCGGCCGGACGGAGCCGTCTCACAGGCTGAGCGCGGCGAAAGGCACCCGAACCCACCGCGTAGTGTTGAGCGCGTGACCGTGAACGCTGATTCTCGAAGCGTCGCCGCTCAGGCGACATGGCGAAACCTGCCCGCGGCGCAGCAGCCCGAGTACCCGGATGCCCAGGCTCTGCGCGATGTGATCGCCGAGCTCGAAACGTATCCCCCTCTGGTGTTCGCCGGCGAGTGCGACCAGCTGCGCGCGCGTATGGCGGCCGTCGCCCGGGGAGAGGCGTTTCTGCTCCAGGGCGGTGACTGCGCCGAATCGTTCGACGCGGTGTCCGCCGAGCACATCCGGGCGAAGTTGAAGACGTTGCTCCAGATGGGTGCCGTCCTCACGTACGCCGCGTCCGTGCCCGTGGTGAAGGTCGGCCGGATCGCCGGGCAGTACTCCAAGCCGCGCTCCAAGTCCACCGAGACCCGCGACGGCGTGACGCTGCCCACCTACCGGGGCGACTCCGTCAACGGCTTCGACTTCACCGAAGAGGCCCGCATCCCGGACCCCGAGCGGCTGAAGCGCATGTACCACGCCTCGGCGTCCACCCTGAACCTGGTGCGCGCCTTCACCACCGGCGGCTACGCCGACCTGCGCCAGGTGCACGCCTGGAACCAGGACTTCGTGAAGTCGTCCCCCTCCGGCCAGCGCTACGAACAGCTCGCCCGCGAGATCGACAACGCGCTGAACTTCATGCACGCCTGCGGGACCGACCCGGAGGAGTTCAAGACCGTCGAGTTCTTCGCCTCGCACGAGGCGCTGCTGCTCGACTACGAGTCCGCGCTCACCCGCGTCGACTCCCGCACCGGGCACCTGTACGACGTCTCCGCGCACATGGTGTGGATCGGTGAGCGCACCCGGCAACTGGACCACGCGCACATCGAGTTCGCCTCGCAGATCCGCAACCCGATCGGCATCAAGCTCGGCCCGACCACCACGGCCGAGGAGGCGCTGCAGTACATCGACCGCCTCGACCCCGAGCGTGAGCCCGGCCGGCTGACCTTCATCGTGCGCATGGGCGCCGACAAGGTCCGCGACAAGCTTCCCGAGCTCGTCGAGAAGGTCACCGCGTCCGGTGCCACCGTCGCCTGGGTGACCGACCCGATGCACGGCAACACCTTCGAGGCGGCCTCCGGTCACAAGACCCGCCGCTTCGACGACGTGCTCGACGAGGTCAAGGGCTTCTTCGAGGTCCACAAGGCGCTCGGCACGCACCCGGGCGGCATCCACGTGGAGCTCACCGGTGACGACGTCACCGAGTGCGTGGGCGGCGGCGACGAGATCTTCGTCGACGACCTGCACCAGCGCTACGAGACGGCCTGCGACCCGCGGCTCAACCGCAGCCAGTCCCTGGACCTGGCGTTCCTCGTCGCGGAGATGTACCGGGACCAGTGACCGGCTCCGCCGCCGACCAGCGGTGAAGGGGGGTGGGGCGCGGATCACATGGGACCGCGCCCCACCCCCCTTTTGTGCCCTCCGGACGACGGGTAAGGTTAGGTTTGCCTCACCGATCAGGGGTCGGTATGGCACGACCCAGCACTTCGTCGGGAGGTGAACCGCGTGTTCGTCTGCAGTTGCTTCGGTGTGACCGAGGAACAGGTGAAGAGCCACGCGGAAGCCGGCGCGTGCACCCCTCGGCAGATCGCCTCCGCCTGCAAGGCGGGCACCGACTGCGGCGGCTGTGTACGGCGCATCCAGGCACTGCTCGGCCGCGGCGCCTGCCCCCGTCGGGAACTGATCGACCAGGGGGAGCCGTCGCTCACCGTGGAGCTGCCGGAAGCCGCCTAGGTCTGTCTGACAATTCGCGTCGTCGCCCGCGAGACAGGCGGCAATTGCCAGGACAGAACACCTAGTGCCCCGGGCCTGAGGTGTCGGGCTGGGACTGCTCGACGACCGTCGACAGGTACAGCGCCTCGCCCAGCTTCTCGATCAGCTCCAGCTGTGTGTCCAGGTAGTCGATGTGGTGCTCCTCGTCGGCCAGGATCGCCTCGAAGATGTTGGCCGACGTGATGTCGTTCTTGTTGCGCATGACCTCCACCCCGCGGCGCAGACGGTCGATCGCCTCGAGTTCGACCTCCCGGTCGGCCTGGAACATCTCGGTCACCGTCTGGCCGACCCGGACGTGGAACAGCCGCTGGTAGTTCGGCAGGCCGTCGAGCAGGAGGATGCGGTCGGTGAGCACCTCGGCGTGCCGCATCTCGTCGAAGGACTCGGCGCGCGTGTACTCGGCGAGTTTCGTCCAGCCCTTGTGGTCCTGCAGCTTCGAGTGCAGGAAGTACTGGTTGATCGCCGTGAGCTCGGCGGTCAGCTGCTCATTCAGGAATTCGATGACCTCGGGGTCGCCCTGCATCGCATGGGCTCCTTCCGCGCGGGAACTGGCAGGTTGGGGCGCATGATTGCACCGGCGCGAAAGATCGTCCAGTAAGTCTTCACTTAGTAAGTAAGTCCATGCTTAGTGATTTCATACCCGATTGCCCGAATCTGCCGGGCCCGGTTCAGGGGCATCGCCCCCGGTCTGTCAGGATGGAGACATGGGTCAGCCGGCGGAACGCGAATCGGGGGAGCGCGCATCACGAGGAGCGGCGCGGTTCGAGCTCCCGCCGGGGCAGCGTCTGCAAAAGGGCTGGCCGGTGACGCATTACGGGCCGGTTCCCAAGTTCCGGCCCGAGCGCTGGGAGTTCCGGGTCTTCGGCGCCACCGCCGACGGTGAGAAGCACTGCTGGAACCACGAGGAGTTCACGGCCCTGCCGTACACCACCGTCGTGGCCGATCTGCACTGCGTCACCAAGTTCAGCATGGTCGGCGCCGAGTGGGGCGGAATCCCGGCGCGCACCATCGTGGACATCGCCCCGCCCGCGCCGGACGTCACACATGTGATGGTGTGGGCGGAGTACGGATTCAGCTCCAACCTCCGCCTGGCCGACTTCACGTCCGAGCGCGCCCTCTTCGCCACCCACAAGGACGGCGAGCTGCTGACCGCCGAGCACGGCTTTCCGCTGCGCCTGATCGTCCCCCATCTGTACGCCTGGAAGGGACCCAAGTGGGTCCGCGGCGTGGAGTACATGAACGCCGACCGCCGGGGCTTCTGGGAGGAGCGCGGCTACCACAACGTCGGCGACCCCTGGAAGGAACAGCGCTACTCCTACCAGGAGGAGCCCGGGGACGGCCCCGAGCCCTGACCCCCGTGCGGTGGCGTCAGGAGTCCCGCAGTTTCTTCAGCCGCTCCACATCCGCGGCGTGTCCCTCCTTGCCGCCCGGTGTCTCGATGATCAGCGGTACGCCCTCGGTCGCCGGGTGCGTCATCAGCGCCCGGAAGGGGTCCTCACCGATGTGTCCGCCGCCGATGTTGGCGTGCCGGTCCTTGTGCGCGCCGACCACGTCCATGGAGTCGTTGGCGTGGATCAGCTTCAGCCGTCCCGCGCCGACCGTCCCCACCAGCAGATCCAGCGTCTGATGCATCCCGCTGGGCCCGGTCAGGTCGTGGCCGGCCGCGAAGACGTGGCAGGTGTCCAGGCAGACGCCCAGCTTCGGATGGGCGTCCAGCGCCTCGAAGTACGGCCCGAAGTCCCAGGTCCGTGAGCACAGCGAGGCCCCCTGCCCCGCGGTCGACTCCAGCAGCAGGAACGGGTCGTCGTCACGGGTGAGCTCGTCGAGCAGCGGCAGCAGGTGCTCCCGTACCTGCTTCAGCGCCACCGACCGCTCCCGCCCGCCGGTCGCGCTGCCCGTGTGCACCACCACGCCCAGCGCGCCGATCTCACGCCCGCGGCGCAGCGAGTGCCGCAACGACTCGACGGACCGCTCGACGGTCGCCTCCGTGTGGGACCCGAAGTTGATCAGATACGGGGCGTGCACATACGCCGGGATCGACTCGGCGGCGCAGGCCGCGCGGAACGCCTCGTCCTGCTTCGGGTTGCCGGCCGGTGTGGCCCAGCCGCGCGGATTGGCGACGAAGACCTGCACGGTCTCGGCGTTCAGCTCGCGGGCGTAGGACAGACCGACGGAGTGCAGACCGCCGGCCACGGGGACGTGGCCGCCGATCGGGTTACGGGCGGGGCCGGACAGGTGACTCTTCACCCGTCAAGGGTGTCATGAGCGCCGGGGCCGCCCGGCAGCGCGTTCGGCGGACTCGGCGGATCCGGCGGACTCAGCGGATCTCGATGGTGATCGTCGAACCCTTGGGCGCGGTGTCGCCACCGTCCACGGACTGGCCCTTGACGGTGTCGCCGAACAGGCCGAGCAGCCCCCGGTCCTCCTTCACCCCGAACCCGGCGCCCTCCAGCTTCTCCTTGGCCTCGTCGACGCTGTCACCGACCACGTCCGGCACCGCGATCATCTCGGGGCCCTTGGACAGCGTCAGCGTGACGGTGCTGCCCTCGGCGGCCTGACGGCCGACGCCCGGGGTCTGCCGGGCGACCCGGCCCGCGTCGTGCGGGGAGTTGACCCGCTCGGTGGCGATCTTCACCTCGAGGCCGGCCCGCTGCAGCGCGGCGCGGGCGTCCGTGACATCGTCACCGACCACCTCGGGCACACTCACCGGGCGGCCCTTGCTCACGGTCAGCGCCACCGCGGAACTCGCGCGGACCTTGGTGCCCTTGCCCGGCTCCGTGGAGATCACGGAGCCCCGCGGCACGGTTCCACTGAACTCGCGGGTGACCATGCCCGGCTCCAGGCCCTCGTCCTCCAGCAGCGACCGCGCGTTGTCCAGCGGGTAGCCGTCGAGGTCGGGCACCCGGACGGTCTGCGGGCCCTTGGAGAGGGTGAGCGACACCGAGTCGTGGCTGCGGATGCGGGCGCCCGCCTTCGGATCGGTGCTGATCACCGTGCCCCGCTCGACGGTGTCGCTGTACGCCTCCTTCACCTGGCCGACGTCCAGCCCGGCATCCGCCAGCCGGTCCGCGGCCTCCTCCTCGGTCTTCGCCAGCAGCGGCGGGACCTTGGTGAACTGGCCGGAGTTGATGTACCACACGCCGGTGCCGGCCCCGAGGACCAGCAGTACGACCACGACGATCGCCATCGGGCCGCGCCGCAGCGCCGTACGGCGCCGGGGCGGCAGCGGCGGCGGGGACTGGAGCCGGCTGGTGCGGTGCAAGGAGTCCGCCGCGTCGTCGCGCCCCTCGTCCTCGTCGACCGGCAGCGGGCGGGGCACCGTCAGCGCGCGCGGGATGACACTCGTACGGTCCCCGGCGTTGTCGTGCTCCGCCGTCAGCGCCTGCGGCGGCACCGCGTCGAGCTGCTCGGCACCGAGCCGGCCGCGCGCCGCGCGGACCTGCGCGAGGAGCGCCACCGCGTCGTGCGGACGGGCCTCGGGGTCGCGGGCGGTCCCCGACGCGACCAGCTCGTCCAGCTCGTACGCCATCCCGGGCACGGTGGCCGACGGGGGCGGCACGTCGTCGTGCAGGTGCTTGTAGAGCACGATCGCGGGGGAGTCGCCGTCGTGCGGCTTCTCGCCGGTCAGCATCTCGTACAGCAGGATGCCGCAGGCGTAGACGTCCACGCGGGGGTCGGCGGTGCCGGCCTCGATCTGCTCCGGCGCCAGGTACGAGACCGTGCCGAGCACGGTGCCCGTGGTGTTCGTCACCGTGTCCACGGCGCGGACCAGCCCGAAGTCGGCGACCTTGACCCGGCCGTCGTCCCCGATCAGCACGTTCTCGGGCTTCATGTCCCGGTGCACGAACCCGGCCCGGTGCGCCGCGCCGAGCGCGGCCAGCACCGGCTCCAGGATGTCCAGCGCGGCCCGCGGCTGGAGCGCCCCGCGCTCGCGCAGCACGTCGCGCAGGGTGCAGCCGGCGACGTACTCCATCGCCAGGTAGACGTACGCCCCGTCGGTGCCCTGGTCGAAGACCTGCACCACGTTCGGGTGGGCCAGCCGGGCGACCGACTTGGCCTCGCGGATGAACCGCTCGACGAAGGAGACGTCGGCGGCGAGGGAGGGGTGCATCACCTTGAGCGCGAGGATGCGGTCCAGACGGGTGTCCACGGCCCGGTAGACCGTGGCCATCCCGCCGACCGCGATCCGCGCGTCGACGCGATACCGGCCGTCGAGCACCTGCCCGACCAGAGGGTCCTGAAGGGTCGTGTCCACGCACGAGAGTCTACGAGCCCCCACCGACACCCCCGCCCCGTTCACCCCCGTTGGAGCGGACCTGTGACGTGCGCCGCCTCACCGCGCGGGCGGGCCCGCCCGCCGGCGCTCACGGGGTGCCGCCCGGCGATCCACCGCAACCGCGGGGAGATCCGGGAGATCTTCGCCCGGGAGATGAGCGAGTGGGGCCGCCCCGCCCCCGAAGGGCTGACCGACACGCCCGCCGAACTCGCCGAGGCCGCGCCCACCCGTGCCGCCCAGCGGCCCGACCGCCCGCGGTGACGCGCAGGCCCTAGAAGGCGGGCCGCTCCGGATCCAGCACAGCCAGCCCCTGCGCGGGAGACGACGCCTCGGCGAAGTGCCGCCGCGGGATCCGCCCCGCCAACCGGGCCAGCCGCCCCGCCTCCACCGCACACCGCATGGCGGAAGCCATCAGCACGGGCTCCTGAGCCCGAGTGACCGCCGACGCCAGCATCACCCCCGCACACCCCAGCTCCATCGCCAGCGCCGCGTCCGACGCCGTCCCCGCCCCCGCGTCCAGAATCACCGGCACGCGCGCGTGCTCCACGATCAACTGGAAGTTGTGCGGGTTCCGGATCCCCAGCCCCGACCCGATCGGCGACCCCAGCGGCATGATCGCCGCACAGCCGACGTCCTCCAGCTTCCGCGCCAGCACCGGGTCGTCGTTGGTGTACGGCAGCACCGTGAACCCGTCGTCGACCAGTGTCTCCGCCGCCTCCAGCAGTTCGATCGGGTCCGGCAGCAGGGTCCGCTCGTCGGCGATGACCTCCAGCTTGATCAGATCGGTACCGAGCGCCTCCCGCGCGAGACGCGCCGTGAGCACGGCCTCCCCGGCGGTGAAGCAGCCCGCGGTGTTCGGCAGCACCCGGATGCCGAGCCGCTCCAGCACCGACAGCACGGAGCCGTGCACCGAGGGGTCCACCCGCCGCATCGCGACGGTCGTCAGCTCCGTACCGGACGCCACCAGCGCCCGCTCCAGCACGTCGAGGCTCGGCGCCCCGCCGGTGCCCATGATCAGGCGGGACGTGAAGGACGTATCGCCGAGGACGAACGGATCGTCGGCCATGGTCAGCCTCCTTGGACGGCGGTGAGGACTTCCACCCGGTCCCCGTGCGCGAGGGGGGTGGTGGGCCACTGCGCGCGCGGGACGACGGTTTCGTTGAGGGCGGCGGCCACTCCCGAGGGCGCCGCGGTGAGCGTCCTGACGACGAGGTCGAGAGCCGTGCCGGGCGCGAACGTGCGGGGCTCCCCGTTGACCGAGACGGTGACCGTGGCGTTCATGCGGGCTGCTCCGTGAGGACGGCGGCGCCGAAGCGCCGGGGGGTGAACGGGCGGGCCTCCTCCGGCAGTTCACCGGTGGTCAGGGCATGCGCCATGACGTCGCCGGTGACCGGCGTCAGCAGGACGCCGTTGCGGTAGTGGCCGGTGGCCAGCAGCAGACCCTCGAGACCGGTCGGGCCGAGCAGCGGCGCGTTGTCGGGGGACCCGGGACGCAGTCCGGCCCGGGTCTCGGTCAGCGGCAGCTCGGTGATCCCGGGGACGAGCTCGTGGGCGTCGCGCAGCAGCTCGTACACGCCGCCCGCGGTGACCGTCGTGTCCCAGCCCATCTCCTCGCTGGTCGCGCCGATCACCAGCTCGCCGCTCTCGCGCGGCACGAGATAGACGTGGCTGCCGCGCACCACGGCCCGCACGGTCCGGTTCAGGAACGGACCGAGGCGCGCGGGCATCGTCAGCCGTACCACCTGCCCCTTCACGGGACGCACGGGCGGCAGGACATCCGGTGGGACGTCCGCGAGCCGTCCGCTGAGGCTGCCTCCGGCGAGCACCACCTGTCCGGCGCCCAGCTCGGTGCCGTCGGCGGTGACGACGCCCGTCGCCCGGTCCCCCGCGAGGGCGAGCCGCTCGGCCCACGCCCGGTGGACGACCACGCCCGCCCGCTCACAGGCGGTCACCAGGGCGGCCGCCAGCCGTCGCGGATCGATCTGGTGGTCGCCGTCCACCCGCAGACCGCCGCGCACACCCGGCGCGAGCATCGGCTCCAGGCGCCGGCACTCCCGCCCGGACAGCCACTGCGAGTCCAGGCCCGAACGCTGTTGCAGGGCGTGCAGTTCCCGCAGATGGGCGCGGTCGTCGGCGTCCAGCGCCACGGCGAGCGTGCCGCACCTGCGGTAGCCGAGGTCGTGGCCGGTCAGCTCGGTCAGCTCGGCCGCGAAGTCGGGGTAGCGCCGCGCGGAGGCGAGGTTGAGACCGAGCAGGGTCTGCTCGCCGTAGTGCAGTTCCGTGACGGCCGCCAGCATTCCGGCGGCCACCCGGGCGGCGCCGCCGCCCGGCTCGGGGTCCACCACGGCCGTGGCCAGACCGCGCTGCGCGGCCCGCCACGCCGTGACCAGACCGATGATTCCGCCCCCGACGACGAGGACGTCTGACGTATGCGTGGGCGACATGGGCGTCCAGCCCCTCCCTTCGCCGGCATGACCCGGATCAGGTTCGTACGGTCGGAGGCCGCCAGCCTCCCTCTCAGCCCGGTGCGTCCGGGCTCCCGCGAGTGTTTTACGACGGCCACCCTAGCCCTCGGCGCACCGGCCGGGTAAGGGAGCCTCCGCCCGGCACGCCCGCGCGACGGGCTCGTCCCCGCTCGTCTCCCCGCCCGTCCCCGCCGGAACCGGCTGATCGATGCGCTGTCAGGTGCCTATGGTGATCGGGTGAGCGAGCAGACGCAGCAACCGGGACGGTCCGAGCCGCGGCGAGTGGTGGTGGCGGGCGCGGGCATGGCCGGGGTGCGGACCGCGACCGCCCTGCGGGAGCAGGGCTTCACCGGCACCGTGACCGTGATCGGCGCGGAGCCCCACCAGCCCTACGACCGGCCGCCGCTGTCGAAGGCGGTGCTGCTCGGCACGGCCGAGGGTTCCGCCTTCGACGTCGACTTCGAGGAACTCGGCATCGAGCTGCGGCTCGGCTGCGAGGTGCTCGGCCTGCGCCCCGGCGACCACGAGCTGGACACGGAGAACGGGCCCGTCCCGTACGACGTGCTGGTGATCGCCACCGGTGCGGAACCGGTGCGGCTGCCGGGCGCCGAGGGCGTCCCCGGCGTGCATCTGCTGCGCACCCTGGACGACGCCGAACGGCTGCGGCCGGTCCTCGCGCGACAGCACGACATCGTGGTGGTCGGCGCCGGCTGGATCGGCGCGGAGTTCGCCACGGCGGCACGTGAGGCGGGCTGCGCGGTCACCGTCGTGGAGGCCGAGGAACGGCCGCTCGTCGAGGCCCTGCCCGCCGAGGTGGCGGCCCCGATGACCGCCTGGTACGCCGAGGCCGGGGTCGTGCTGCGCACGCACGCGCGCGTGGAGCGGGTCGAGCCCGGCGTCGTGGTCCTGGACGACGGCTCGCGGCTGCCCGCCGGCGCCGTGGTCGTCGGCATCGGGGCCCGGCCCGCCACGGCCTGGCTGGCGGGCTCCGGGATCGAGCTCGGGCAGCGGGGGGAGGTGGTGGCCGACCGTCATCTGATGACCTCCGTGCCGGACGTGTACGCGGTCGGGGACTGCGCGTCCTTCCCGTCGGGGCGCTATGGCGAGCGTCTGCTGGTCCACCACTGGGACAACGCTCTCCAGGGGCCGCGCACGGTCGCCGTGAACATCCTCGGCGTCGCCACCGGCCGGGCGCCGGCGGTGTACGACCCGGTGCCGTACTTCTGGTCCGAGCAGTTCGGGCGCTTCGTGCAGTACGCGGGGCATCACGCGGACGCCGACCGGACCGTGTGGCGCGGGGACCCCTCGGGGACGGCGTGGAGCGTGTGCTGGCTCCGGGAGTCCCGCCTGATCGCGCTGCTCGCGGTGGGGCGGCCCCGGGACCTGGCCCAGGGGCGCCGGCTGATCGAGGCGGGCACGGTGATGGACGCCGGGCTGCTGGCGGATCCGGCCGCGCCGTTGAAGTCGGCGACGGCGTGACCCCGGTCCGGCGTGTCCGTGACGCTTCGGTCCGGCGTGTCCGTGACGCCCCGCTCCGGTGGGCCGGGGCGACGCGTCCGCCCGGGTGGACGGGGCTGACTTCCGACTGTCAGTGGCAGGTGGCAGGCTTGGACCCGTGACCGAGATTGACGCAAAGATCGATGCTCTCGTCCCCGCCTGGCTCACTCTCCCCGACATCGCCGACATGCTCGGCGTCGAGGTGACGCGCGTCCGGCAGCTGGTCAAGGAGGGCCAGCTCATCGCCGTACGCCGAGGTGAGAACCGCGCGCTGCACGTCCCCGCCGCCTTCATCGACGGGGACAAGGTGGTCAAGGGCCTGACCGGGACCCTGACGCTCCTGCGGGACGACGGCTTCACGGTCGAAGAGATGCTGGAGTGGCTCTTCACTCCCGACCCCACCCTGCCGGGCACGCCCGCACAGGCACTGAGCGAGAACCGTGGCACGGAGGTGAAGCGCCGGGCCCAGGCGCTCGCGGTCTGACCCGCGTCCGACCGACGCAGCCGAAGAACCACCCGGCGCCACGCGACGACGTGGCGCCGCCCCTTAGGGCCGGTCTGACCATTCGCGTCGTCGCCCGCAGGGCAGGCGGGAATGGTCAGACAGGCCCCAGCAACACCGGCCGGGGCATCCCGTGCCCCGGCCGCCGGCCCCGCAGGGGGTGTCCCGCGGTGGACGAGCCATCGGCATAGGGTCCCTCCGGGTGCGCGCCGCGCCGGCCCGTGGCGGGCGGGGGCGCGCTCGCCGATGACACACCGGGCCCGCCGGGTCCGTACGCCACTGACATTCCGGGGGTACCCGCATGACCGACACCGCTCGCGCCCGGCTCGCCGACGCCCGGGTGTACCTCTGCACCGATGCCCGCAAGCGGCAGGGCGATCTCGCGGAGTTCCTGGACGCGGTCCTGTCCGGCGGGGTCGACATCGTGCAGCTCCGGGACAAGGGCATGGAGGCCGGCGAGGAGCTGGAGCACCTGGCGGTCCTCGCGGACGCCTGCGCCCGGCACGGCAAGCTGCTCGCGGTCAACGACCGCGCGGACGTCGCCCACGCCGCCCGCGCCGACGTCCTCCACCTCGGCCAGGGCGACCTCCCCGTCCCCGCCGCCCGTGCCGTCCTCGGCGACGGCATCCTCGTCGGCCGCTCCACCCACGCCGAGTCCGAGGCCGCTGCGGCGGCCGTCCAGCCCGGCGTGGACTACTTCTGCACCGGTCCCTGCTGGCCCACCCCCACCAAGCCCGGCCGCCACGCGCCCGGCCTGGACCTGGTCCGGTACACCGCGGCCCTCGGCACCGACCGCCCCTGGTTCGCGATCGGCGGCATCGACCTCGGAAATCTCGACGAGGTCCTGGACGCCGGGGCCCGCCGGGTCGTCGTCGTCCGCGCCCTCACCGACGCGGACGACCCGGGCGCGGCGGCCGCCGAGTTCGCCAAGCGGCTGCGGCAGGCCGCTCGGGACGCCGGCTGACCCGTGTGCGTCCAGGGTTGTCCAAGGGATGGACAACAAGTCGGCTTTTCCGGCAAATCTCCCGCATGCGGTTGGGGTACCGCCGTCCCCTGGCTAACCTGCCGGTATGGCCCTCGGAACCGCATCCACCAGGACTGATCGCGCACGCACCGTGCGCGACATGCTCGCCGCCGGAAAGACGACGTACTCGTTCGAGTTCTGGGCCCCCAAGACGGAGAAGGGCGAGCGCAACCTGTGGGACGCGCTCCGCAGGGTCGAGGCCGCCGCCCCCAGCTTCGTCTCCGTGACGTACGGCGCGGGCGGCTCCACCCGCGCGGGCACGGTGAAGGCGACCGAGCGGATCGCCGCCGACACGACCCTGACCCCGGTCGCCCACCTCACCGCGGTCGACCACTCCATCGCGGAGCTGCGCAACATCATCGGCCAGTACGCCGACGCCGGGATCCGGAACATGCTCGCCGTGCGCGGCGACCCGCCCGGTGACCCGATGGGCGACTGGGTGCCGCACCCGCAAGGCCTGACCTACGCCGCCGAACTCGTCCGGCTCATCAAGGAGTCGGGCGACTTCTGCGTCGGCGTCGCCGCCTTCCCGGAGATGCATCCGCGCTCGGCCGACTGGGACACGGACGTCGCCCGCTTCGTCGACAAGTGCCGGGCCGGCGCCGACTACGCGATCACCCAGATGTTCTTCCAGCCCGAGTCCTATCTGCGCCTGCGTGACCGAGTCGACGCGGCCGGCTGCGACACCCCGGTGATTCCCGAGGTCATGCCGGTGACCAGCGTGAAGATGCTGGAACGGTTGCCAAAACTCAGTAACGCATCGTTCCCGGACACCCTCAAAGAGCGGATCCTCACAGCGAAGGACGATCCGGCGGCGGTACGCTCCATTGGCATCGAGTTCGCCACGGAGTTCTGCGCGCGGCTGCTGGCCGAAGGAGTGCCCGGACTGCACTTCATCACGCTGAACAACTCCACGGCGACGCTGGAAATCTACGAGAACCTGGGCCTGCACCACCCACCGCGGGCCTAGACCGGTCGCACGCACATACGACACACTGCGTAGCGACCACTGGGAGAGGGGCGTACATGGGCTGGACGGTCCTCTACATCGCGTTCGGCATCGTCGCGCTGTGGTTGCTCGGCGAGGTGCTGCTGCAGTACAAGGCACGGCTGCGCTGGAGGCTGCTCGCCTTCGGCGGCTTCCTCGGTGTCGTGCTCGGTGTGCTGATCCCGTCCGTCGTCGTCATCGGGCTGGGCGCCGCCGCCTTCGCGGTCGGCCAGACCTACGTCACGCTGTCGTTCCGCCGCGGCTTCGCGTCCGGCTGGGCGGTCAACGCGCCGATGCTGGCCGCAGCCAAGGGCCGCCGCGGCGGCCGCGGGCGCCAGGAACCGACCCTGGAGGTCTCCGACCTGGAGGCGTCCGCCGGCGGCTACGGTGGCGAGGACGACGGCCGGCACGACCGGGCCGCCCACGGCACGGACGACGACTACGACCGCGACGACGTGTTCACCCCCGTGCGCGCCGCCCAGCCGACGGCCGCCGACACCACCGCCGTCTACGAGCCGCAGCCCCTGCCCGACGACACCGGTTCCTACGGCGTCTACGGCGGTGACCCCGGATACGCGGCCCCGTCCCAGGACCAGTACGCGGCGGCCGCGCACGGAGCCGACCAGAACCACGCCTACGACTACTCCGGCTACGGCCAGCAGCAGGGCTACGACGCCACGGACCAGCAGCAGTACGCCGCCTACTCCGACCCGTACATCGGCAACCCGACCTACGGCGCCACCTCGTACGACACCGGCTACGCCGACCCCCAGCAGTACGGCCAGCAGGGCTACGCCCAGGACCCGTACGCCGGCACCTACGCCGCCGAGACCCCGGCCGGCGGCCTGTGGGTCCCGCAGCAGCGCAGCCCCGAGGACCCGTACGGCGGTGAACTCCCGCCGGAGCAGCCGTACCCGTACCAGGGCGACGGGCAGACCCACGGGAACGGCGGCGGCAACGGCAACGGGTACGACGAGCAGTACCGCTACTGACCGCGCTCACTGCGACCCGCGGAACTCCGGTCCCTCCACGATCAGTCCGGCGACCAGCGCCCCCGACATACCGGCGTGCGGGAGACCGCCGCCGGGGTGGGACCAGCCGCCGACCGTGAACAGCCCCGCCAGCCGGGTGCCGTTGGACGGATGCAGCAGCCGCCCGCCCGCCGCCGCCAGGGCCGGCGCCGGCACCGCGCCGCCCCCCGCACCGGTCTCCGCGGCGATGTCGGCCGGGGTGCGCACCTCGTGCCACAGCAGCCGGTCGCGCAGGCCGGGTATCGCCCGCTCGGCGACGGTGACCAGCTTCTCGGCGAGCGCGTCCGGGGCCCCTCCGCCTCCCTCGGGTACCACCGTCGTCACCGTGACCGCCTCGTGGCCGGCGTCCGGGACCAGCGCCGGGTCGTCCGGCCGCAGGACCGTGACCGTGGGGCGGGCGGGCAGGCCCGCGGGCTGTCCGAACAGCGACTCAAGCTCCGTCTCCCGGTCCTCGGTGTGCACGACCGTACGGTGCGGGGTCCCCTCCGGGCGCCCGCCCCGCAGCGCCAGCAGCACCGTGACCCGGCTCGCCGCACTCCGCTGTGCCGGAACCTCGCCCGCACCGCGCACCGGCGTCCCCCGGCCGAGCCGGTCCAGCACCCCGGGAGCCACCCCCGCGACGACGAAGTCCGCCTCCGCCACCGCGCCGTCGGCGAGCTCCACCCCCGCCGCCCGGCCGTCCTTCTCCACGATCCCGGCGACCCCGGCACCGAAGTGGAACTCCACCCGGCGGGCCAGACACCGTTCGTACACCGCCCGCGCCAGCTCCCGCAGGCCGCCCCGCACGTACCAGGTGCCGAAGGCGTGCTCCATGTACGGCAGCACGGCGGCGCTCGCCGGCGCCTCGCGGGGATCGAGGCCGTACGCGAGCGCGTGGCTCTCCAGCAGCGCGATCAGCCGGGGGTCGCGCAGCTCCCAGGCGCCGACCTCGGCGAGCGTGCCCGCGACGCGGGTGCGCAGCAGCTTCTTGTGCGGGACCGCAGGGTAGGGCTCACGCTCGGCGAGGATCTGCCAGTTGGGCCACAGCGGCTCCTCCAGCAGGGGCCGGCGCGACCGGTCCCAGGCCTCCCGGGCCCGCACCAGGAAGTCCCCCCAGCGCCGGGCGGCGGCCGGTCCGAGGGTCTCCTCCAGGGCGGAGACGACGCCCGCGCGCGAGGCGTTGGGCAGCGACACGCGCGTGCCGTCCGCGAACACGTGGTGCGACGACGGATCCACCTGGGCCAGCCCGACGCACTCCTCCAGCGGCTCCCGGCCGGTCTTCACGAACAGATCGCGGTACACCGCGGGCAGGGGGAGCAGCCCGGGTCCGGTGTCGAAGGAGAACCCGTCCCGCTCCAGACGGCGCAGCGCACCGCCGTACGTGTCCGTCCGCTCGTACACCGCCACCCGGTGGCCCGCGACGGCCAGCCGGGCGGCGGCCGCCATCGCGCCCATCCCGGCGCCGATCACCGCAATCCGTGCCATGCCAGGGACTTTATCCGCCGGCACCGACAAGCCCGTCCCCGAGCACCCGCGCCCCCGCCCCGGGGACCAGGCGGCGTCCGGCGGGCGTGGGCACGGGTGCGCAGGGCTGAGTACCCGTACCTAGTCACCGAGATGAGTACGCGCGCGGATGGGGGCCGACCTGCGGGAACGAGAGAGTGGAGACCACGGAGAGGGGCACGGCCCCCGGAACCGGCGACACGGGGCGCCGGAACGGGACGGGCCCGCGATCCGCTCCTTCCGCCGCACCTGTCGGCGGGAGCGAGGCACGGGGGAACCCGGGGGACGACCGCAACGGGGGTTGTGGGGGGACGTACGGGGGAGCAAGGAAGGCGCCGGTCCGACCGGTGGCCCGCGGGGGACGCGGCCACCGCCCGGACCGGCGCCTTCGTACGTCCGAGGCGCCGGGGTGTTCGAAACGTCGAGGGTGTCGACCGGCTCAGGGACGGCCGCTGACCCGCCCCTGGAGCAGCCGGGACAGCGCCGCGTGCACCTCGTCCAGGGAGCGCTCCGGCTGGAAGGACTGCCAGTCCAGCGCGGCCACCAGCACCATGCCGACCAGCGCCGCCGCCGTCAGCGGGACGTCGATCTCCTCGCTGAACTCGCCGCCGGCCACGCCCTCGCGCAGCACGTCCTCGACCACCGCCACGGCCTGCTGCCGCACCACCAGCAGCGTGGACTGCCAGGCCCGGTTGGTGCGCCACAGCTCGGCCACGTACAGCTGGGTGAAGGCCGGATAGCGGTCGATGAAGACCAGCCCCGCGCGGATCATCGCGTCCAGGGCGTCGACCTTGCTGCCGCCCTCCCCGGCCGTCTTCTCGGCCGCCTCCCGCAGCGAGGCGGTCAGCAGACCGACCCCGTGCCGCAGCAACTCCTCGAAGAGGACCGACTTGCTCGCGAAGTTGTAGTAGACCGTGCCCTTCGCGACTCCCGCCCGTTCGGCGATCTCGTCCACGGTGGTGGCGGAGAAGCCCTGTTCGGCGATGAGGGTGACGGCCGCCTCGTAGAGCCTCTGCCGGGTGGCCTCGCGGCGGGCGCTGCCGCCCGGCGTGGTGCTGCTGCTTTCCATGGCCCCGATTGTCACAGCAAGGCCGGTCCGTGCGTTCACAGGCTCAGCTCCGGGTGCGGCCGGTCCAGGGTCCACACCTGACGGCGGCGGGCCGCCGGCCGAGGTCAGCTGGAGCGTCAGCAGCGCCAGGACGAGGAACCGGCCGGCCCCTCCGAAGCGTGCGTGCGGCCACCGCACGATCGCCGCGAAGCACGCCGTCACCAGGAACCCGTATGGCCGATCGAAGCAAAACCCCAGGTCGGAACGGATTGTCAGTGCCATACCTCACGATGTGCGCATACGGCACCTCGTGTCGCAGTGTGCCGTCACGAAGACGACAGGAGGTTCGTCATGGCCAACTCGTCCGCAGCCGCGGCCCGTCGGCACCGCGCAACCCGCCCTGCCCCCTCGCTGAACGGCCCGGCGAGCGACATCCACCCCGTGCCGCGCCGCGCCGCGGCCCCGCCCGCCGCCCTCGACCTGCTCGCCCAGGCGCGTGCCGGACTCGACGAGGCCACCGTCCTCGACACACCCAACGAGCGCTACGCGACGGCCCATCTCGCCGCCCTGCGCACCGCCGCCGCCGTGCTCGCCGCACGCGGGCGGCCCGAGACCTCGCCCCGGGCCCGGGCCAGGATCCGCAGCGCCTGGGAAGTGCTCCCCGAGATCGCCCCCGAGCTGACCGAGTGGAGCGCGCTGTTCGCCTCGGGGGCCCGGCGCCGAGCCCGGGCCGAGGCGGGCATCCAGGGCGCGGCGACCGCCCGGGACGCCGACGACCTGATACGGGACGTGGCGATGTTCCACCGGCTGGTCGAGCGCATGCTCGTTCTCCAGCCGGTCCTCCCACAGCCCCGCGGCGACGGGGACCACCCTCCGGCACCGGCCCCGCACCATGATCCCCGGGGCATACCGGACGCGGGCTGACGGTCACGGGCCCCGCGCCGCCGGACCGCCGTCGGCACCCGTCTCACGGGGGCGCGGGCAGGTGGGCGGGTGCCGCGGGGTAGGCAATAGGGTGGGCAGCGCCTGAACGCCTCCCCGGCCGGTACCCGGCCGGGGAGGGAGCCCGCATGCTCCGCCGAGGTGGCGGTGCCACGCCGAGGAGTCAACTGCCGTGTCGGACCCGATGCGATCCCGCGCCGCTCTCCGTACCGCCGTGGTCCGGGAGGTCCTCCAGGACGCCCTGGAACGCCGGGTCGAGGCCACCGGACGGCAGGCGCTGGACGTCCTCGACACCGGCGGCGGCAGCGGCAACTTCGCGGTGCCCCTCGCCCGGCTCGGCCACCGGGTGACCGTCGTCGACCCCAGCCCCAACGCGCTGTTCGCCCTGGAGCGCCGCGCGGCCGAGGCCGGCGTCGCCGACCGGGTCCAGGGTGTGCAGGGCGACGCCCACGGCCTCTTCGACGTGGCCGAGCGCGGCGGCTACGACGCCGTGCTGTGCCACGGCGTCCTGGAGTACGTCGACGACCCGGCCGAGGGCGTCCGCAACGCGGTGGCCGCCCTGCGCCCCGACGGCGTCCTCAGCCTGCTCGCCGCGGGCCTCGGCGGTGCGGTGCTCGCCCGCGCCCTCGCCGGTCACTTCACGGAGGCCAAGCAGGCGCTCGACGACCCGAACGGCCGATGGGGCACGGGCGACCCCATGCCGCGCCGCTTCACCGCCGACCAGCTCACCGCGCTCGTGGAGGGCGCCGGCCTCAGGGTCGGTGCCGTGCACGGCGTGCGCGTCTTCGCCGACCTCGTCCCCGGTGTGCTCGTCGACACCGAGCCCGGAGCCCTGGACGCGCTGCTGAAGCTGGAGGCCGCGGCGGCCGAGCTCGCCGCCTTCCACGCCGTGGCCACCCAACTCCATGTGCTCGGTGAGACGCAGGGGACCGGCGCGGCCTGAGCGCTCGGGCGTGGCGCGCCGCTGATCAGCGGCGCGTCCGTCGTCCCCGCTGCGCATGGAGTGCGCCACAGGCCCCCCGAATGGCGGCTTGGCGCCGTATGATCGAAGGAGACCGCCCGGCATGACGGGTCGGCCGCCGGGGAATGAGAAGCCTCAGCGGACCGGGACACGCATGGCGGGATCCGGTTGGCCAATTGGCGCAGAGGGGCGGGTTTCACGGGGGCGATTCCCTGCCTATCCTGAAGGGACCCCCCGGGTCGCCCCGGCGACTGCACGATGAGGAGGACTCCGTGCCGCTCTCGGAGCACGAGCAGCGCATGCTCGAGCAAATGGAGCGAGCGCTGTACGCCGAAGATCCCAAGTTCGCGACGGCGCTCGAGGGAAGCGGGCTGCGTACGTACACCCGGCGACGGGTCTACCAGGCGGTCGCGGGCTTCCTCGTGGGTATTGCGCTCCTCATGGCCGGTATGGTCGCTCAGCAGGTCTGGCTGAGTGTCGTGGGCTTCCTCGTGATGCTGGGCTGCGCGGTACTCGCGGTGACCGGCTGGCGCAAGGCCCCCAAGCCGGGCGAGCAGGCGGCCGGTACCCCGGGTGCGCCGCAGGCGGGCCATCAGGGCAGACAGCGTCGTTCCGTGATGGACCGTATCGAACAGCGCTGGCAGCGCCGCCGCGACGAACAGGGCGGCCACTAGCGCACAGGGTCCCGGCCCAGCAGATACGTGAAGACATGCGTCAGGGGGTGACCACCAAGCCGGTGGTCACCCCCTGACGCATGTCGTCGAGGGACGCGTTCCCGCCGGGGCGTGTCTGCGGGGGGTGCGTCTCCGCCGGGTGTGCACCGAGGGACGTGTCGCCGGGAGATGCGTCCCGCCGGATGCGTCCCGCCGGACGTCTCCCGGTGGACGTCTCCCGCCGGACGTGCCCTCGGGACCGCCGGACGTGCCCTCGGGACCGGTGGGGTGTCCTCAGGACCGGTGGGGTGTCCTCGCTGACCGTGTTCTCGCTGATCGTGTTCTCGCGTCACGTCTCCGTGTTCTCGCGTCACGTCTCCGCGCCCGCCGTCCCGCCCCACATGGCCGGGCGGGACGGCCGAAGCCGTCCCGCCTCGGGGTCAGCCCTGCTGCCGCGACGGCTTCCGCCAGGTCGGCCGCAGCGCGACGACCCGCTCGCGCACGCCGGACCACCAGGCCGACACCGCCCACACCACGCGCACGGTGGAGCGCGGGGCGAACACCGCGCGCAGTCGCGTCCCGCGGCCCGCCGGGGCCCGCAGACCCGCGACCACCCGGCGCACATCGTCCGCCAGACCCGCCACCGGCCGCGGCCTCGGCGCGTACAGGACCTGCTCCACCGCATCGGCCACCCGGTGCACCGACGCCGCCGCACCCTGGTCGAGACGGCCCAGCCGCACGATCCTGGCCGCCGCCCCGCGCGGGGTCAGCGACTCGTCCGGCGAGACGCCGTAGTCCCACGCCGTGTCGGTCAGCTCGTCCCAGACGGCCAGGGCGTACGACCCCGCGTCCGCCTCCGAGCGGCCGTGCGCACCCAGGCGCACCGATCGGGTCCTCGTGCGCCACAGCATCGGCGACAGCGGCAGCACCAGCACGGCGAGACCGGCCAGCGCCCACGCCAGCAGCGCGTACCACTTCGGCCCGTCGCCGTCCGTGGGCAGGGCCGCCTGCGGCGACTCGTCGGCGCAGGCCTCCAGCTTCTTGTCCTGCGCCGTGCAGCTCTCGCTCTGCGAGGGCGCGGCCGACGGCTCCACGGGCGCGGCCCGGGACGGCCGGGCCGGGTCCGGCACCGTGCTGTCGGCGGCGTCCGGCACGGTGTACGACGGCGTCGAACCACGGGTCGGGGTCGGCTCGAAGCGGGTCCAGCCCACGCCCTCGAAGTACAGCTCGGGCCAGGCGTGCGCGTCCCGCAGCCCGACCGCTACCGTGCCGTCCGCCTGCGGGGTGCCGGGCGCGAAGCCCACCGCGACCCGCGCCGGTATCCCCAGCGAACGGGCCATCGACGCCATCGCGAAGGAGAAGTGCACACAGAAGCCCTGCCGGTCGCGCAGGAAGCGGGCGATCGCCTGCGAGCCGCTGCCGACGTCCACCTCGGTGTCGTACTCGAAGCCGCCGTTCAGCGTGAAGTACTCCTGGAGCTCGACCGCCTGTTCGTAGGGGTTGTCCGCGCCCTCGGTGACCTCGCGGGCGGTCCGGGACACCACGCCCGGCAGGGAGTCCGGCAGCTCCGTGTACTCGCGCTCCAGGGCGGGCGGCGGCTCCGGCGCGTCGGACAGCTGCTCGGGCGTGGGCTGCACATGGAGGCTGCGCACCTCGTACGACAGACCGCGCGTGTTCTGCCCGTGGTCGCCGACCAGGGTCATGCCGACCGGTTCGTAGCGCCAGTTGCCCCCGATGCTCACCCCGCTCGGCGGGTACGGCATCGGCAGCCAGTCCTGGCCGTACCCGTCGGCCGTCGAGATCGTCGTGCCGACCTCCGTGCGCCTGGTGTCCGGGCCGAGGCCCGGCGGGGTCGGGAACGTGCCGTCGGGCACGGTGGTGATGGACCGCTTCGACGGCTTCCACGTGGTGCCGTCGAAGTCGTCCAGGGACACGATCCGCAGGTACAGGTCCGACACGTCCGTCATCTCGGAGCGCACCGACATGACCTGGCGGTCCTCGTCCACGTTCAGCGAGTCGCGCAGCGACACCAGAGGGTTCACCGCGGAGATGGTGCCGCCCCCGCCGCTGCCCGAGCCGACGCCCGCGCCGGTGGCGTCCAGCAGACCGCCGTTCATCGCGGGCAGGCCGAGCGGCACCACCAGGGCGATGCCCAGCGCGACCACACCGATCCGCCGGCCGGTGCGCACCGGAGCGACGGCACCGGGCGGCCGGTCGCCCGGTCCGCGGGTCGCCCCGCCGAAGACCCGGCCCCACTGGGAGAGCCGGTCACGTCCCTCGGCGAGCAGCAGCATCAGATAGCCGGCCGCCGCCAGCAGGAACCACAGCCAGTCGACCCCGTTGTCCGCCAGCCCCGCGGCCACCGAGTACAGGGCCAGCAGCGGAAGCCCGGCCGGGGCCGCGCTGCGGAAGGTCACCGCGAGGGCGTCCACCAGCAGCCCGATCACCAGGACACCGCCGACCAGCATCAGCCGGATGCCGTCGGACAGCGGCGCGGGTATCGCGTACCGGCTGACGTCGTCGCCGCCCTGCTCCAGCAGGTCGGCGAAGAAACGGAAGGCGTCCGGTCCGGGTATCAGCCCCGCGACGGCATGCTCGCGCGCGAAGACCAGGGTCAGCAGCACCAGGGTGACAAGGACCTGGGCCCCCACCGTCACCGGACGCGCCAGCGGCACCCGCCGGGCCGCCGCGCCCACACCCGACTGCACCGCCAGCAGCAGCGCCGCCTGAAGCATCCAGGACGCCGGCTCGACCAGCGGAAGCAGGGCGCTCGCCGCCATCAGCGTGGCCGCCCACGCGCACAGTGCCAGCCTCGCCCGCCCGCTGATCACGGTCCCTCCCCACCGCTCGCAGCGGCCAGGCCCGAGCGCTCCCGGTCCGCCTGCCGCCACAGCTCGTCCATCGGAGCGCCCCGCGGCACCGCCAAGGCCGTCCAGCCCGCCTCGCGCAGCATCCGCAGCCGATCCCCGCCCCTGTCCGACGGACCGGGCACGTCGGCCGGTTCCCGCAGCCAGGACTCACTGTCCAGCAGGAAGGCGACGGCGCCTTTGCTGCGCTGCCGCATCCGGGCGAGCACCGCGGCCTGCTCCTCGTCGAGGTCGCCGAGGAAGGCCACCAGCAGCCCCTCGTTCCCCCCGCGCAGCACGTCGTAGGCGCGGGACAGACCGGCCTCGTCGGAGTGGTCCACCACGGCGAGGGTGTCCATCATCAGCCCGGCCGCGTCCGCCGACCCCTGGCTCGCGCCCGCGAACCCGTCGGGCCCCTCGCCCGGCACCGAGCTGCCGGTGTCGGTCAGCAGCCGCACCGAGAACCCCCGCTCCAGCATGTGCACCAGCACGGAGGCCGCCCCCGACACCGCCCACTCGAACGCCGAGTCGGGACCTGCGCCCGAGTAGGCGACGGCCCGGGTGTCCAGCAGCACCGAGCACCGGGCGCGCTGCGGCTGCTCCTCGCGGCGCACCATCAGCTCGCCGTAGCGCGCGGTGGAGCGCCAGTGCACCCGGCGCAGATCGTCGCCGTAGCGGTATCCGCGCGGGATCACGTCGTCCTCGCCGGCCAGCGCCAGCGCACGCTGCCGCCCGTCGCCGTATCCCTTCGCCTCGCCGCTCAGCCGCACCGGCGGCAGCGGCTCCACGCGCGGGATCACCGTCAGCGTGTCGTACGTCGAGAAGGAACGGGTCAGCTCGCACATCCCGAACGGATCGCTCAGCCGCAGCTGGAGCGGGCCCAGCGGATAGCGGCCGCGCAGATCGGAGCGGACCCGGTAGGACACCTCGCGGCGCCCGCCCGCCTCCACCCGGTCCAGCACGAACCGCGGACGCGGACCGAGCACGTACGGCACCCGGTCCTGGAGCATCAGCAGGCCCGTCGGCATCCGCGAGACGTTCTCCATCCGCAGCTGCACCCGCGCCTCGGAGCCGGCGGGCACCCGCCCGGGCGACAGCCGACGGCTGCCGGCGACCCGGTAGCGGGTGCGGTAGAGCACGGCCGCGCACACCAGCGGCAGCACCGACAGCAGCAGCCCGACCCGCAGCAGATCGCTCTGCCCGAGCACATACGCGCAGATCGCGGCCGCCACCCCGGCGGCCAGGAAGGAGCGCCCGCGGGTGGTGAGTCCCGCCAGGGCCGTCCGGACACCGCTGCGGTCGCCCCTGTCGCCCTCCGCGTGGACGGCGCCCGCGGTGGTCATCACAGCCTCCGGGGCGGCTGCTGGCCGTATCCCTGGCCGCCGCGGCCCAGGCCGAGACCGGGCTGCTGCGCGGCCGCCGCGGGCACCGGGGTGCGCTGCAGGATCTCCAGCACCACCTGCTCCGCGGTACGGCGGTTCAGCTGGGCCTGGGCGGTGGGCAGCAGGCGGTGGGCGAGCACGGCCACGGCGAGCGCCTGCACGTCGTCCGGCAGCGCGTACTCCCGGCCGCTGAGGGCCGCGGACGCCTTCGCCGCGCGCAGCAGGTGCAGGGTCGCGCGCGGGGAGGCACCGAGTCTGAGGTCGGGGTGCGTGCGGGTGGCGGAGACCAGCTCCACCGCGTACCTGCGCACCGGCTCGGCCACGTGCACGCCGCGCACCGCCTCGATCAGCTTCAGGATCTCATGGGCGTGCGCCACCGGCTGGAGGTCCTCCAGCGGGGAGACGCCGCCGTGCACGTCCAGCATCTGCAGTTCGGCCTCCGCGCTCGGATAGCCGACCGAGACACGGGCCATGAAACGGTCGCGCTGCGCCTCCGGCAGCGGGTAGGTGCCTTCCATCTCGACCGGGTTCTGCGTCGCGACGACCATGAACGGGCTGGGCAGTTCATAGGTCTTGCCGTCGATGGTGACCTGGCGCTCCTCCATCGACTCCAGCAGCGCCGACTGCGTCTTCGGTGACGCGCGGTTGATCTCGTCGCCGATCACCACCTGCGCGAAGATGGCGCCCGGCTTGAACTCGAAGTCGCGGCGCTGCTGGTCCCAGATGGACACACCGGTGATGTCCGAGGGCAGCAGGTCCGGCGTGAACTGGATCCGCCGCACCGAGCAGTCGATGGACCGCGCCAGTGCCTTGGCCAGCATCGTCTTGCCGACTCCCGGGACGTCCTCGATGAGCAGATGTCCCTCGGCCAGCAATACGGTCAGCGAGAGCCGTACGACCTCGGGCTTCCCCTCGATCACGCCTTCCACCGAACCCCGCACGCGCTCCACCACGGCGGTCAGATCAGTGAGGCTCGCTCGATCGTCATAGGTCGTCACCCGGCCCTCCTCGGCCTTTCCCCACGCTCCGGAGAGGAGCGGGGTCCCCAAATGTCCCGAGCCGACGCCTTGCTGTGCGGACCGGCCCACCCCGAATCACGGACGCCACGCGGGAAAAGTTCCGCGTGACACCACTCCCGCATTCTTGCCGCCGTTACCGATTCGTGTCACTCGCCTGTGGACAACTGGCGGCGACATGTAAGGCTTTGCGGGCTTTGCGAATCCCGGAGTTCAGGTGTCTCCGGGGCGGGCGGCCAGCACTCTCGTCAGGTCAGGCGGGGTCGACCTCGCGCAGCAGGCCCGTCTTCACGTCGAAGACGAAGCCTCGCACGTCGTCGGTGTGCGGCAGGAACGGGGAGGTGCGCACGCGCTGCATCGACTGCCGTACGTCCTGGTCGACGTCCCGGAAGGCCTCCACGGCCCAGGACGGACGCTGTCCCACCTCCATCTCGAGGTCGTGCCGGAATTCCTCGGTGAGGGATTCCAGACCGCAGCCGGTGTGGTGGATGAGGACCACGCTGCGGGTGCCCAGGGCCCGCTGGCTGATGGTCAGCGAGCGGATCACGTCGTCGGTGACGACGCCGCCCGCGTTGCGGATGGTGTGGCAGTCACCGAGCGAGAGGCCGAGCGCGTCGTGCAGGTCCAGGCGCGCGTCCATGCAGGCCACAACCGCGACGTGCAGTACGGGACGGGCGTCCATCCCGGGATCGGTGAAGGCGGCGGCGTACTGCTCGTTGGCCTCGACCAGACGGTCGGTGACCGTGCCGTGGGTGACGGTGGCGTTTCCGGAGCCGGGGGGAACGGATGCAGAAGTCGTCATACCCATGACGTTACTGGTCACAGGGGCGTCAGGCCCGTTGTGAGAGGGGACAAAGAACGTCAGCGGTCCTTGGTGTGAGGTAACCCACAGGGGTGGTGTGAGTTCCCTCCCGCGGGTGATTCGCCCGCCGTACGTCTTGACCCGGCCGCGCGGGCCGCGACGCGCAGGCCGGTTGATTGACCGGGCGACACCGTGGACTAAAGTGACGCGAAGCGGGAGGCGACACCGCCCGCTGCACTGATTTCCCCCGGAGATCCCGGTGACGACCCGGGGAACTCCCCGCGTGCGCGGCGCGTACGCACGGCTCGGCCTCCTCCCGCCGCCGGCCGGCTGACGCCTCCGGCGACGGCCGCCCCTTCACCGGGGGGAGGGCGGGAACCCGGCGGTGCGTGACGGCCGTGCCGGATTTGAGAGGGCCACTTGAGCCAGAGTCGACACGTCCCGGTGATGCTCCAGCGGTGCCTGGACCTGTTGGCGCCCGCCCTGGAGCACCCGGGAGCGGTGGTGGTCGACTGCACCCTCGGCCTCGGCGGCCACAGCGAGGCCCTCCTCCAGCGGTTCCCCGAGGCGCGGCTCGTCGCCCTGGACCGCGACAAGGAAGCCCTGCGCCTCTCGGGCGAGCGGCTCGCGCCGTTCGGTGAGCGGGCCACCCTGGTGCACGCCGTGTACGACGAGCTCCCCGACGTCCTGGCCCGGCTGGGCGTCCCGCGCGTGCAGGGCGTCCTGTTCGACCTCGGGGTGTCCTCCATGCAGCTCGACGAGGCCGGCCGCGGCTTCGCCTACGCCCAGGACGCCCCGCTCGACATGCGGATGGACCAGACGACCGGGATCAGCGCCGCGGAGGTCCTCAACACCTACCCGCCCGGCGAACTCGTCCGCATCCTGCGGGCCTACGGCGAGGAGAAGCAGGCCAAGCGGATCGTGTCCGCCATCGTGCGCGAGCGCGACAAGGAGCCGTTCACGAACAGCGCGCGGCTGGTCGAGCTGATCCGGGACGCGTTGCCGCAGGCCGCCAAGCGCACCGGCGGCAACCCGGCCAAGCGCACCTTCCAGGCCCTGCGGATCGAGGTCAACGGCGAGCTCTCGGTGCTGGAGCGGGCGATCCCGGCGGCGGTGAAGGCGCTCGGCGTCGGCGGACGGATCGCCGTGCTGTCGTACCACTCCCTCGAGGACCGCCTCGTCAAGCAGGTGCTCGCGGCCGGCGCCGCCACCACCGCCCCGCCCGGGCTCCCGGTCGTACCCGAGCACCACCAGCCCCGGCTCAAGCTGCTCACGCGCGGTGCCGAACTTCCCACCGAGGAGGAGATCGCCGAGAACCGGCGCGCGGCCCCCGCGCGGCTGCGCGGCGCCCAGCGGATCCGGGAGGACCTCGATTGAGGCACGTGACGGCGCATGGGGCGGGTGACGACGGGCCGGGCGTACGGGTGGGAACAGCGAACTCAGGGGAGCATGAGTGAGTAGGAAACCCGAACTGAGGGGGAGGCCCGGGCCGAAGGCGCAACCGGGGCAGCAGGGGCGACCCCGGCTGAGGGGCAGGGCGGCCCGGCTCGCGCACCTGCTGCCCACCGGACGCGCCCAGGCGGCGCGCACCCCCTTCGTCCTCCTCGTCGTCCTGCTCCTCGGCGGCGGCCTGATCGGCCTCCTGGTGCTGAACTCCGCCCTCAGCGAGGGCGCTTTCCACCTCGACGACCTCCAGCGGGAGACCAAGAACCTCACCGACGAGGAACAGGCCCTGCAAGGGGACATCGACGCCTACTCCGCCCCCGACGCCCTCCAGGACCGTGCCCGTGAGCTCGGCATGGTGCCCGGCGGCGACCCCGCCTTCCTCGGCCCCGACGGCAAGGTCAAGGGCGTCCCCGGCGCCGCCTCCGCCGTCCGGGCCCCGCTGGTCCTCGCCCCCGAGGCGCTGGCCACCGCGTCGGTCCCGGCCTCCGACTCGGCACCGGCGGCCGCCACCCCGATCCCCGACCCCACGCCCTCCGCGTCGACATCGAATCCCGGCAGGTGACGGAAGTGTCCGACAGGGAACCGCCCCTCCGCCGGGTGCCCGGACCCGCCAGGCCCGTCCGACCGGGCGCCGGGCGCCCCGGACCCGGTGCCGGACGGCGCCCGGGACCCGGCGCCCAACCGGCCCGCCGGCCCGCGGGGCCCCGGACCGGGGCTCCGAAGGCCATCCGGCTGGGCAGTCCGCGCCCCCGCCTGCGCCTGGTCGGCGTGCTCCTGACCCTGGTGCTGCTCGCCTTCGTCGTACGCCTCTTCCAGGTGCAGGCCGTCGACGCGAGCACCTACGCCGCCAAGGCCGAGCAGAACCGCTACGTCGGGCAGGTGCTGGCCGCCGAACGCGGCGAGATCACCGACCGGAGTGGCGTGGCCCTGGCGACCAGCGAGGACGCCTACGACATCACCGCCGACCCCACGATGTTCGCCCCGGACGAGCTGGAGATCGACGACGGCCCCGAGCAGGCCGCCGCCCTCCTCGCCCCGATCCTCGACGAGGACCAGGACGACCTCGTCAAGAAGCTGCGGCCGGAGAACGAGGCCCTGCGCTACGTCAAGCTGGCCGGCCGTCAGACCCCGCAGGTCTGGAAGCAGATCAAGGACCTGAAGACCGCGCTCGCGAAGAAGGCGGAGACCGACGAGTCCACCGCCAACGTGCTGGCCGGCGTCTTCTCCGTGCCCACCAGCAAGCGCGTGTACCCCAACAACGAGCTCGCCGCCGGGATACTGGGCTGGGTCAACGCCGAGGGCAAGGGCGGCGGCGGCATCGAGCTCCAGCTGGACAAGCGGCTCGCCGGCAGGGACGGCAAGATCCGCTACGCCCAGTCCGGCGGCCGTCTCGTCCCGACCGCCGGCTCCACCGAGACCCCGGCCGTGCCCGGCAGCGACATCGAGCTCACCATCGACCGCGACATCCAGTGGGCCGCGCAGAACGCCATCGGCAAGCAGGTGAAGGAGTCCGCGGCCGACCGCGGCTACGTCATCGTCCAGGACACCCGCACCGGCCAGGTCCTCGCGATGGCCAACGCGCCCGGCTTCGACCCCAACGACCTCTCCGAGGCGGATCCCACGGCGCTCGGCAACGCCGCCCTCCAGGACGCCTACGAGCCCGGCTCCACCGCCAAGGTCCTCTCGATGGCGGCCGTCCTGGAGGAGAACGCCGCCACCCCCGAGACCCATGTCGTCGTGCCCAACCGGCTGCACCGCGGCGACCGGCTCTTCAAGGACGACATCGACCACCCGACCTGGTACCTCACGCTGAACGGCGTGCTCGCCAAGTCCAGCAACATCGGCACCATCCTCGCCACCGGCCAGCTCGGCAAGACCCAGGCGCAGGCCAACCGGGTCCTCTACGACTACCTGCGCAAGTTCGGCCTGGGCGACCACACCGGGCTGGGCTTCCCCGGCGAGACCAAGGGCATCCTCGCCCCGCCGGACACCTGGTCCACCTCGCAGCAGTACACGATTCCTTTCGGCCAGGGCGTCTCCATCAACGCCATGCAGGCCGCGTCGGTGTACTCGACCATCGCCAACGGCGGCGTCCGTATCGAACCCACGCTGGTGCGCGGTTCCAAGGGCCCCGACGGACGCTTCACGCCCGCCCCGGAGCCCGGGAAGACCCGGGTCGTCAGCGAGAAGACGGCGAAGACGCTCGCCCGGATGCTGGAGTCGGTCGTGGACGACGAGGAGGGCACCGGCACCAAGGCGCGCATCCCGGGCTACCGGGTCGCGGGGAAGACCGGTACGGCGAACCGCGTGGATCCGGCCACCGGCAAGTACCACGGCTACACCTCGTCCTTCGCCGGGTTCGCACCCGCCGACAAGCCCAGGATCACCGTCTACTGCGTCATCCAGAACGCCACCGAGGGCAACTACTTCGGCGGCCAGATCTGCGGACCCGTCTACAAGCAGGTCATGGAGTTCGCCCTGAAGACCCTCCAGGTGCCGCCCACCGGCGCCGCCCCCGCCAAACTCCCGGTCACCTTCACCCCCTGACCCGTACCGAGTACCGAGCCACCAGGAACCACCCCGTGACGACGATCACCCCCGACCCCGGGAACCAGAGCACCCCCCGCCCCTCACTTGGCCCCCGAGCCGGTACGCCCGGTACGCTCACCGCCGTGCCACACGCCGATCAGTCCCAAACCACCCAGAAGGGCCACCCCGTGACATATCCGGGACCGCCCCGTCCGGTTCAGGTCTCCGCCACATCCCTGGCGGAACTCGCCGGTCAGCTGGGTGTCCCCGCGCCGGAGAAGACCGCCGAGATCACGGGCATCACCCACGACTCGCGCGCCGTCCGGCCCGGCGACCTGTACGCCGCCCTCCCGGGCGCCCGCGCCCACGGCGCAGACTTCGTCACCCAGGCCGCCGGCCTCGGCGCGGTCGCCGTGCTCACCGACCCGTCCGGTGCCGAGCGCGTCGCCGAGACCGGGCTGCCCGTGCTGGTGGTCGACGACCCGCGCGCGCGGATGGGCGAGCTGGCGGCCACGATCTACGGCCACCCGGGCCGCGATCTGCTCCAGATCGGCATCACCGGCACCTCCGGCAAGACCACCACCGCCTACCTGGTCGAGGGGGGCCTGAAGACCGTCCGCAGCACGGGTCTGATCGGCACCGTCGAGATGCGCATCGGCGACGAGCGCATCAAGTCCGAGCGGACCACGCCCGAGGCCACCGACCTCCAGGCCCTGTTCGCCGTCATGCGGGAACGCGGCACCGACGCGGTCGCCATGGAGGTCTCCAGCCACGCCCTGGTCCTCGGCCGGGTCGACGGCTGCGTCTTCGACATCGGCGTCTTCACCAACCTCAGCCCGGAACACATGGAGTTCCACTCCGACATGGAGGACTACTTCCGGGCCAAGGCGCAGCTGTTCACGCCGAAACGCAGCAGACTCGGCGTGGTCAACGTCGACGACGAGTACGGCCGCCGCCTCGCCAAGGAGGCCGGCGTCCCGGTCGTCACCTACTCCGCCGAGGGCCACCCCGACGCCGACTGGCGCGCCGAGGACGTCAAGGTCGGTCCGATGGACTCGGCGTTCACCGTGGTCGGCCCCCAGGGCGAGCGGATCACCGCCCGCTCGCCGCTGCCGGGCCCCTTCAACGTCGCCAACACCCTCGCCGCGATCGTCGCCCTCGCCGCCGCCGGGCTCGACCCGCAGGCCGCCGCCGACGGCGTCGCCGCCGTGCCGGGCGTGCCGGGCCGGCTGGAGCGCGTGGACGCCGGACAGCCGTACCTCGCGGTCGTGGACTACGCCCACAAGACCGACGCCGTCGAATCGGTGCTGCGCGCCCTGCGCAAGGTCACCGAGGGCAAGGTGCACGTCGTGCTCGGCTGCGGCGGCGACCGCGACACCACCAAGCGCGCCCCCATGGGCGCCGCCGTCGCGCGGCTGGCCGACACGGCCGTACTGACCTCCGACAAC
Organism: Streptomyces griseoloalbus; assembly: GCA_014650015.1. GTDB lineage: Bacteria > Actinomycetota > Actinomycetes > Streptomycetales > Streptomycetaceae > Streptomyces > Streptomyces griseoloalbus. The sequence continues at coordinate 176,023 of BMUD01000006.1, read as the reverse complement.
CCCCGCTCCGAGGACCCCCTCGCGATCCTCGCCACCATGCTCCAGGGCGCGGCCTCCGTGCCCGCCCACGAGCGCGGCGAGGTGCAGGTCTTCGAGGACCGTGCCGCCGCGATCGCGGCCGCCGTCGCCCGGGCGCGTCCCGGCGACACCGTGCTGGTCGCCGGCAAGGGCCATGAGCAGGGGCAGGACATCGCCGGGGTGGTGCGTCCCTTCGACGACCGCCAGGTGCTTCGCGAAGCCATCAAGAAGACCCAGGGATGAACTTGTGATCGCCCTCTCCCTCGCCGAGATCGCTGAAGTCGTCGGCGGGCAGACGCACGATATACCGGACCCCTCCGTCCAGGTCACCGGACCGGTCGTCCGTGACTCCCGGGAGGCGGGTCCGGGCAGCCTGTTCGTCGCCTTCGTCGGCGAGCGCGTGGACGGACACGACTTCGCGTCCGCGGTCGTCGAGGCGGGCGCGGTGGCCGTGCTCGCCTCCCGGCCCGTCGGGGTCCCCGCGATCGTCGTCGAGGACGTCCAGGCGGCCCTCGGGGCCCTCGCCCGGCACGTCGTCGGCCGGCTCGGCACCACCCTCGTCGCGCTCACCGGATCGGCCGGCAAGACCAGCACCAAGGACCTGATCGCCCAGGTGCTCCGGAGCAAGGCGCCGACCGTCTTCACCCCCGGGTCCCTCAACAACGAGATCGGGCTCCCGCTCACCGCGCTCACCGCCACCGAGGAGACGAAGTTCCTCGTGCTGGAGATGGGAGCGCGCGGAATCGGCCATATTCGGTACCTCACCGGTCTGACGCCCCCGAAGGTCGGCCTCGTCCTGAACGTCGGCTCCGCCCACATCGGCGAGTTCGGCGGCCGGGAGCAGATCGCCGAGGCCAAGGGGGAACTGGTCGAGGCCCTGCCCCCGGCCGAGGAGGGCGGCGTCGCGATCCTCAACGCGGACGACCCCCTCGTACGGGCCATGGCGTCCCGTACGAAGGCGAAGGTGATCCTTTTCGGAGAGTCCGACGAAGCGGACGTCTCCGCCGAGAACGTGCGACTCACGGACACCGGACAGCCCTCCTTCAGGCTTCACACACCCTCCGGTGCAAGCGATGTGACCATGCGCCTGTACGGTGAGCATCACGTGTCGAACGCGCTCGCCGCGGCCGCCGTCGCCCACGAGTTGGGCATGTCCGCTGACGAGATCGCCCGTGCGCTCTCCGAGGCGGGCTCCCTCTCCCGCTGGCGGATGGAGGTCACCGAGCGCCCGGACGGCGTGACGGTCGTCAACGACGCCTACAACGCGAACCCCGAGTCCATGCGGGCCGCCCTGCGCGCCCTGGCAGCCATGGCGGGCGGGCGTCGTACGTGGGCGGTGCTCGGCAAGATGGCCGAGCTCGGGGACGAGGCGCTCGCCGAGCACGACGCGGTCGGACGGCTCGCCGTCCGACTCAACGTCAGCAAGCTCGTCGCGGTCGGGGGCAGGGAAGCCGCCTGGCTGCAACTGGGCGCATATAACGAGGGTTCGTGGGGTGAGGAGTCGGTGCACGTGTCCGACGCACAGGCGGCGGTCGACCTGTTGCGCAGCCAATTGCGCCCGGGAGACGTCGTTCTCGTGAAGGCGTCCCGTTCGGTCGGGCTCGAGAGCGTGGCGCAGGCGCTGCTCGAGACCGGTGCCGAGGGTGAGGTCGCCGCCCGATGATGAATCAGATCCTGTTCGCAGGAGTCATTGGCCTCTTCCTCACGCTGGTCGGCACTCCGCTGCTGATCAAACTGCTCGCCCGCAAGGGCTACGGGCAGTACATCCGTGACGACGGCCCGCGCGAGCACGCCAGCAAGCGCGGTACGCCGACCATGGGCGGCATCGCCTTCATACTGGCGACGGTCGCCGCCTACTTCCTGTCCAAGGTGATCAGCGGCGAGCCGCCGAGGTACTCCGGGGTGCTGGTGCTGGGCCTGATGGTCGGCATGGGCCTGGTCGGCTTCCTGGACGACTACATCAAGATCGTCAAGCGGCGTTCGCTGGGTCTGCGGGCCAAGGCGAAGATGGCCGGCCAGCTGATCGTCGGTGTCGCCTTCGCGGTGCTGTCCCTGCAGTTCGCGGACTCCCGCGGGCAGACCCCGGCCTCCACGAAGCTGTCGTTCATCACGGACTTCGGCTGGACCATCGGCCCGGTGCTGTTCGTCGTCTGGGCACTGTTCATGATCCTCGCGATGTCGAACGGCGTGAACCTGACCGACGGTCTGGACGGCCTCGCCACCGGCGCCTCCGTCCTCGTCTTCGGTGCCTACACGTTCATCGGCGTCTGGCAGTTCCAGGAGTCCTGCGCCAACGGCGACACGCTGACCAACCCGGGCGCCTGCTACGAAGTGCGCGACCCGCTGGACCTCGCCGTCGTCGCCTCCGCGCTGATGGGCTCCTGCCTGGGCTTCCTGTGGTGGAACACCTCGCCGGCCAAGATCTTCATGGGTGACACCGGTTCGCTGGCGCTCGGCGGTGTGCTCGCGGGTCTCGCGATCTGCTCCCGCACCGAACTGCTGCTGGCCATCCTGGGCGGTCTGTTCGTCCTCATCACCATGTCGGTGGTCATCCAGGTCGGCTCGTTCCGGCTCACCGGGAAGCGGGTCTTCCGGATGGCGCCACTCCAGCACCACTTCGAACTCAAAGGCTGGTCCGAGGTCCTTGTGGTGGTCCGCTTCTGGATCATCCAGGGTATTTGTGTGATTGTCGGACTGGGCCTCTTCTATGCGGGATGGGCAGCGGAAAAGTGACCTCCTCGGTGCCTTTCGAATTCCAGGGCAAGCACGTCACCGTCGCCGGGCTCGGCGTCTCCGGCGTCCCGGCGGCCAAGGTGCTGCACGGCCTCGGCGCACGCGTCACGGTCGTCAACGACGGCGACGACGAGCGCGCCCGGGCCCAGGCGGCCGAACTGGAGCAGCTCGGTGTCACCGTCCGCCTCGGCGACGGCGCCACCCTGCCCGAGGGCACCGACCTCATCGTCACCGCGCCCGGCTGGAAGCCGGACAAGCCGCTGTTCGCCGCCGCCGGGCGGGCCGGCGTCCCCGTCTGGGGCGACGTCGAGCTCGCCTGGCGGCTGCGCGGCCCCGACGCGGCGCCCTGGCTCGCGGTCACCGGCACCAACGGCAAGACCACGACCGTCCGGATGCTCGCCGCCATCCTGGAGGCTGCGGGCCTGCGCACCGCCGCCGTCGGCAACATCGGCGTCTCCCTCCTCGACGCGGTCCTCGGCGAGGAGCGGTACGACGTGCTCGCCGTGGAGCTGTCCAGCTACCAGCTCCACTGGGCGCCCTCCCTGCGCGCCCACTCGGCCGCCGTGCTGAACCTCGCCCCCGACCACCTCGACTGGCACGGCTCCATGGAGGCGTACGCCGCCGACAAGGGCCGTATCTACGAGGGCAACCGCGTCGCCTGCGTCTACAACGTCGACGCAGGCGACAAACCGTCCACCGAGGACCTGGTCCGCGAGGCCGACGTCGAGGAGGGCTGCCGCGCCGTCGGCTTCACCCTGGGCACCCCGGGACCCTCCCAACTCGGCGTGGTGGAAGGCATCCTGGTCGACCGGGCGTTCGTCGAGAACCGGCAGAAGAACGCCCAGGAGCTCGCCGAGGTCGCCGACGTCAACCCGCCGGCCCCGCACAACATCGCCAACGCCCTGGCGGCCGCCGCCCTCGCCCGCGCCTTCGGGGTGCCGGCCGGAGCCGTACGGGACGGCCTGCGGGCCTTCACGCCCGACGCCCACCGCATCGCGCACGTCGGCGACGTGGACGGGGTGGCGTACATCGACGACTCCAAGGCCACCAACACGCATGCCGCCCAAGCCTCGTTGGCGGCGTACGAGTCGATCGTGTGGATCGCCGGCGGCCTCGCCAAGGGCGCCACCTTCGACGAGCTGGTCGCGGGGTCGGCGAAGCGGCTGCGCGGTGTCGTACTGATCGGCCAGGACCGCGCCCTGATCCGCGAAGCCCTCGCGCGACACGCGCCGGAAGTACCCGTGGTCGACCTCGACCGGACCGACACTGGGGCGATGCTCCAGGCCGTCCGCGAGGCACAGCGGCTCGCACGGCCCGGCGACACGGTGCTGCTGGCCCCGGCCTGCGCCTCGATGGACATGTTCGCCAACTACAACAAGCGCGGTGACGCGTTCGCACAGGCGGTGCGCGAGCTCGGCGCCTGACCCGGCCGCCTGGCGCCGGGCGACCTTGGGAGGGACGCGTGAGAGGCCCCAGGCCCTGTCCGGCGTACAGCGGAGGCCGTGATGCCCAGTAGCCGTACCGGCCGCCCGCCCGTGCAGCGGGCCGCCCGCAGACCCGTCGTACCCGGGCCCCCGCGCGAGAACCCCTTGCGCACCCTGCACACCAGGGCACGCAAGGCCTGGGACCGGCCGCTGACCGCGTACTACGTGATCCTCGGCGGCAGTGCGCTGATCACCGTGCTGGGCCTGGTGATGGTCTACTCGGCTTCCCAGATCACGGCGCTGCAGATGTCGCTGCCGGGCTCGTACTTCTTCCGCAAGCAGCTCCTGGCCGCCGTGATCGGGTCCGTCCTGCTGCTCGTGGCCTCCCGGATGCCGGTGAGGCTGCACCGGGCGCTGGCCTACCCCATCCTCGCGGGCGCCGTCTTCCTGATGGCCCTGGTGCAGGTGCCGGGGATAGGAGTCGCGGTCAACGGCAACCAGAACTGGATCGCCCTCGGCGGTTCCTTCCAGATCCAGCCCAGCGAGTTCGGCAAGCTCGCGCTCGTGCTGTGGGGCGCCGACCTGCTCGCCCGCAAGCAGGACAAGCGGCTGCTGGCCCAGTGGAAGCACATGCTGGTGCCACTGGTGCCGGCCGCCTTCATGCTGCTCGGGCTGATCATGCTCGGCGGCGACATGGGTACGGCGATCATCCTGACGGCGATCCTGTTCGGCCTGCTGTGGCTGGCGGGAGCGCCCACGCGGCTGTTCGTCGGCGTGCTCTCCATCGCCGCGCTGATCGGGGCGCTCCTCATCCGCACCAGCCCCAACCGCATGGCCCGGCTCGCCTGCCTCGGCGCCACCGAACCCCAGTCGGGACCGGTCGACTGCTGGCAGGCCGTGCACGGGATCTACGCCCTCGCCTCCGGCGGGCTCTTCGGTTCCGGACTGGGCGCGAGCGTGGAGAAATGGGGCCAACTACCGGAAGCCCACACGGACTTCATCTTCGCCGTCACCGGTGAGGAACTGGGTCTGGCGGGGACGCTGTCGGTACTCGCCCTGTTCGCGGCTCTAGGCTATGCGGGTATCCGCGTGGCCGGACGCACGGAGGACCCCTTCGTCAGGTATGCCGCGGGAGGCGTGACCACCTGGATCACGGCCCAGGCCGTGATCAACATGGGTGCGGTGCTCGGTCTGCTGCCGATCGCCGGAGTCCCGCTCCCGCTGTTCTCCTACGGAGGGTCCGCCCTGCTGCCGACCATGTTCGCCATCGGGCTGCTGATCGCCTTCGCGCGTGAGGACCCCGCTGCGCGGATGGCGCTTGCGATGCGGCAACCCCGCTTTGGTAAAAAGCGGAACGGGGGCTCTCAGCGGCCCCGGAGATGGAACACGATGCGACGGCGCGCCCCGGTGGCGCGTTCGTCCGGAGAGCGGTGAATTTCGGTGCATGTCGTACTCGCCGGCGGAGGAACCGCGGGCCACATCGAGCCCGCGCTCGCCCTCGCGGACGCCCTGCGCAGGCAGGATCCGACCGTGGGCATCACGGCCCTGGGCACGGAGCGCGGCCTCGAGACCCGTCTCGTACCCGAGCGCGGGTACGAGCTGGCGCTGATCCCCGCGGTACCGCTGCCACGCAAGCCAACCCCCGAGCTGATCACCGTTCCGGGCCGGCTGCGCGGCACGATCAAGGCGACCGAGCAGATCCTGGAGCGCACCAAGGCGGACGCCGTGGTCGGCTTCGGCGGTTACGTCGCCCTGCCCGGGTACCTCGCGGCCAAGCGGCTCGGCGTGCCGATCGTCATCCACGAGGCCAACGCCCGGCCCGGTCTGGCCAACAAGATCGGCTCCCGGTACGCCGCCCAGGTGGCCGTCTCCACGCCCGACAGCAAGCTGCGCAACTCCCGCTACATCGGCATCCCGCTGCGCCGCTCCGTCGCCACCCTCGACCGGGCCGCCGTGCGCCCCGAGGCCCGCGCCGCGTTCGGGCTCGACCCCAACCTGCCGACGCTGCTGGTGTCCGGCGGCTCGCAGGGCGCCCGGCGCCTCAACGAGGTGGTCCAGGCGGTCGCCCCCTGGCTCCAGCAGGCCGGGATCCAGATCCTGCACGCCGTCGGCCCGAAGAACGAACTGCCGCAGGTGCACCAGATGCCGGGGATGCCCCCCTACATCCCGGTAAGTTACCTGGATCGGATGGACCTCGCGTACGCGGCGGCCGACATGATGCTCTGCCGTGCGGGCGCGATGACCGTCGCCGAACTCTCCGCCGTCGGGCTCCCGGCCGCCTACGTCCCGCTGCCCATCGGCAACGGCGAACAGCGGCTCAACGCCCAGCCGGTGGTCAAGGCAGGCGGCGGACTGCTGGTCGACGACGCGGAACTGACGCCGGAATGGGTGCAGCAGAACGTGCTGCCGGTGCTCGCCGACCCGCACCGGCTGTACGAGATGTCCCGCGCCGCCGCCGAGTTCGGCCGGCGGGACGCCGACGACCTGCTCGTCGGCATGGTGTACGAGGCGATCGCCGCCCGCGCGCGTCGCTGAACGGCGAGTGGGCCGAAGGGGCGTGTCGCCGCCGGGCGGCCGAGCGCGCGAAGGCCCGAAGGGCCCTGAGCACGGCCGGCCGCCCGGCACCGAGCGAGGTGCCCCGGAGGCGAACCGGGCCCTGAGAGGAGAAGCGTGGCCGGATCGACCACCGCCGAGCGCGGTGAACGCCAGCAGAGGTCGTCCGGCCCGCCGCCGCCCGTCCGGCGGTTCGGGCAACGGCACGTTCGTCGGATCATCGTTTCGGCCGTCGCCCTGGTCTTCCTCGGCAGCGGGGCGTTCTGGCTCCTGTACGGCTCGGACCTGGTCCGCGTGGAGCGCGTGTCGGTGTCGGGAACCCGCGTCCTGACACCGGCTCAGGTGCGCGGTGCCGCCGAAGTTCCCCTCGGGGAGCAGTTGATTTCCGTCGACACCGAAACGATCGAGGCGCGGCTCGCCAAGACACTGCCCCGAATTGACACGGTTGATGTGGTCCGTTCCTGGCCGGACGGAATTGCACTGAAAGTGACGGAACGTACCCCGGTCCTTCTCGTCCACAAAGGCGGGAAGTTCATCGAAGTGGACGATGAAGGTGTCCGGTTCGCTACGGTTTCCCGGGCTCCCAAAGGCGTTCCCGCTCTGGAATTGGCCATCTCCAGGACCGGTTCCACGGCGGCGAGCCTGCGCCGCTTCGGCGAGGACCGGCTGGTGCGGGAGGCGGTGCGGGTGGCCGGCGCCCTTCCGGCCTCCGTGGCGCACGCGACCCGGAGCGTCAAGGTCCGTTCCTACGACGACATCTCGCTGGAGCTGACGGACGGCCGGACGGTGGACTGGGGAAGCAGTGAGAAGAACGCCGAGAAGAGCCGTACTCTCACCGCACTCATGAAAGCGGAGCCCGGCGCGCGGCACTTCGACGTCGGCGTTCCCACCGCCCCGGCGTCATCGGGCAGTTGACGCACATCAGCGCAGGCCAGCACCCTGGTTGGGCAGCGCTACGGCTGATCACATAGGGTGAAAAGAAAAACGGGAGGTTCGGCGTGTTCGTTGAACGCGCGCCACTTGTCGACTTAGTGTCCTGTTCAGAAGACTCCAGGGAACAGACACACTGGTAACCCTAAACTTCAACGTTAGGGTTCGGGTCGGCGATACGAACCGTCCCATTCGGCATCAGTCGTCGGATCGCGAGGCGCAGCTGCGTCCCGGTGATTCGGCGACACGTAACTCGAGGCGAGAGGCCTTCGACGTGGCAGCACCGCAGAACTACCTCGCAGTCATCAAAGTCATCGGTGTCGGCGGCGGTGGTGTCAATGCCATCAACCGGATGATCGAGGTCGGTCTCAAGGGCGTCGAGTTCATCGCCATCAACACCGACGCGCAAGCTCTGTTGATGAGCGACGCCGACGTCAAGCTCGACGTCGGCCGTGAACTCACCCGCGGACTCGGCGCCGGAGCCAACCCGGCCGTCGGCCGCAAGGCCGCCGAGGACCACCGCGAGGAGATCGAGGAGGTCCTCAAGGGGGCCGACATGGTCTTCGTGACGGCCGGTGAAGGCGGCGGCACCGGAACCGGCGGCGCGCCCGTCGTGGCCAACATCGCCCGCTCGCTCGGCGCCCTCACCATCGGCGTGGTCACGCGCCCGTTCACCTTCGAGGGACGGCGCCGCGCGAACCAGGCCGAGGACGGCATCGCGGAGCTCCGCGAAGAGGTCGACACCCTCATCGTGATCCCGAACGACCGGCTGCTGTCCATCTCGGACCGTCAGGTGTCGGTCCTCGACGCCTTCAAGTCGGCCGACCAGGTCCTGCTCTCCGGTGTGCAGGGCATCACCGACCTCATCACCACGCCCGGTCTGATCAACCTCGACTTCGCCGACGTCAAGTCCGTCATGTCCGAGGCCGGTTCGGCCCTCATGGGCATCGGCTCGGCCCGCGGCGACGACCGCGCGGTGGCCGCCGCCGAGATGGCCATCTCCTCGCCGCTGCTGGAAGCCTCCATCGACGGCGCCCGCGGCGTGCTGCTCTCCATCTCCGGCGGCAGCGACCTCGGCCTGTTCGAGATCAACGAGGCGGCCCAGCTGGTGAGCGAGGCCGCGCACCCCGAGGCCAACATCATCTTCGGCGCGGTGATCGACGACGCCCTCGGCGACGAGGTCCGGGTCACCGTGATCGCTGCCGGTTTCGACGGCGGTCAGCCGCCGGCCAAGAGGGACAACGTCCTCGGCTCGTCCTCGGCCAAGCGCGAGGAGCCCGCCCCCGCGCGGCAGCCCGAGAGCCGCCCGTCCTTCGGCTCGCTCGGCAGCGTCACGCCGAAGGAGGACCCGGAGCCGGTCGTACCGGAGCCGGTGCACGACATCCCGGTCGCCCAGCCCCCGGTGCCGCCGTCGCGGTCCTACGACAGCGCGGCCGAGGAACTGGACGTACCGGACTTCCTGAAGTGATAGGACAGCGCGAGAGCGTGAGCGGCGCGCACTTCGCCTTCACCGACCGGTGGGGCGGGGTGAGCGCCGCTCCGTATGAGGAGCTCAACCTCGGCGGAGCGGTCGGCGACGACCCCGGCGCGGTCCGCACCAACCGCGAACTGGCCGCCAAGTCCCTGGGCGTGGACCCGGCCCGGGTGGTCTGGATGAACCAGGTGCACGGGGCCGACGCGGTCGTGGTCGACGAGCCGTGGGGCGACCGCCCCGTACCGGAGGTCGACGCGATCGTCACCGCGGGGCGAGGACTCGCCCTCGCGGTGCTCACCGCCGACTGCGTGCCGGTGCTGCTCGCGGACCCGGTCGCCGGAGTCGTCGCGGCGGCCCACGCGGGCCGGCCGGGACTGGTCGCCGGGGTGGTCCCCGCCGCCGTACGGGCCATGACCGGACTCGGTGCCGAACCCTCACGGATCGTCGCCCGCACCGGACCGGCCGTCTGCGGCCGGTGCTACGAAGTGCCGGAGGCGATGCGCGCCGAGGTGGCCGCCGCCGAACCGGCGGCGCACGCCGAGACGCGTTGGGGCACGCCGGCGGTGGACGTGGGCGCGGGCGTACGGGCGCAGCTCGAACGGCTCGGGGTGCGCGACCGGGAGCAGTCGCCGGTGTGCACGCTGGAGTCGGCGGATCACTTCTCGTACCGCCGCGACCGCACCACCGGGCGGCTCGCGGGCTATGTGTGGCTGGACTGAGGGACATGACGGACCGTAAGGACGAACTCGCCGTGAATCTGGCGGGAGTGGAGGAGCGGATCGCCGCCGCGTGCGCCGCCGCCGGACGCGCACGCGAGGAGGTGACCCTGATCGTGGTCACCAAGACCTACCCCGCGAGCGACGTGCGGATCCTGTCCGGACTCGGTGTGCGCCATGTCGCCGAGAACCGGGACCAGGACGCCGCCCCCAAGGCGGCCGAGTGCTCGGATCTGCCCCTTACCTGGCATTTCGTCGGTCAGCTTCAGACCAACAAGGTGCGCTCTGTGGTCGGTTACGCCGATGTCGTGCAGTCCGTGGACCGTTCCCGGCTGGTGACGGTCCTCTCCAAGGAGGCCGTGCGGGCGGGGCGCGAGGTGGGCTGCCTCGTGCAGGTCGCCCTCGACGCCGACGCGAGCGGCCGGGGGGAGCGCGGAGGTGTCGCGCCCGGCGCGGTCGCGGAGTTGGCCGACCTCGTCGCCGGAGCCGAGGGGCTGCGGCTGGACGGGCTGATGACGGTCGCCCCGCTCACCGGCGAGTACGCGGGGCGCGAACAGGCGGCGTTCGAGCGGTTGATGGATGTGTCGACCGACCTGCGCCGGAACCATCCGACTGCGAACATGGTCTCGGCAGGGATGAGTGCGGACCTCGAACAGGCTGTGGCCGCCGGAGCGACACATGTGCGCGTCGGCAGTGCGGTACTCGGACTCCGCCCCAGGCTCGGGTAACGTCGCCAAGAAGTCGGACCACAGCAGAAAATATGGTCATTTCCGCCAAATAGCGGACATAAAGGCCTAGTGGATCGCGGGCACTTGGCGGTCGTCAGCAGATCCACCACAGAGCGGAGGACTCGGAGCATGGCCGGCGCGATGCGCAAAATGGCGGTCTACCTCGGCCTCGTGGAGGACGATGGGTACGACGGCCGCGGATTCGACCCAGACGACGACTTTGAACCCGAACTCGACCCGGAGCCCGAGCGGGACCACCGGCGACATGAGCCATCTCACCAGTCGCATGGTGCACATCAGTCCCAAAGGGATGAAGAGGTGCGAGTGGTGCACCCTCCCGCGCCACGCGAACCGGTCGCCCGTTCCGCTTCGCTCCCCGCGGAATCGCCACGCCCGGCGCGGATCGCGCCCGTGGCATCCATCACACAAGAACGCGCAAGCCTGGAGAAGAACGCACCGGTGATCATGCCCAAGGTCGTGTCCGAACGAGAGCCTTACCGGATCACCACGCTTCACCCCCGGACCTACAACGAGGCCCGTACCATCGGGGAACACTTCCGTGAGGGCACGCCGGTGATCATGAATCTCACTGAGATGGATGACACAGACGCGAAGCGACTTGTCGACTTCGCGGCCGGTTTGGTGTTTGGTCTTCACGGCAGCATCGAGCGGGTGACGCAGAAGGTGTTCCTGTTGTCGCCTGCTAACGTCGATGTCACGGCGGAGGACAAGGCCCGCATCGCAGAGGGCGGGTTCTTCAACCAGAGCTGAGACGCAGGACCGGATCGAGCAGTGCACAGGGGAGAGGGAAAAACAGACCATGAGCGTGTTCGCGCAGGTGATCTACATCGCGCTGATGGTGTTCCTCATCGTGCTCATCTTCCGGTTGGTCATGGACTATGTGTTCCAGTTCGCCCGCTCGTGGCAACCCGGCAAGGCGATGGTGGTCGTCCTGGAGGCCACCTACACTGTCACCGATCCACCGCTGAAGCTTCTGCGGCGGTTCATCCCGCCGCTGCGTCTCGGGGGCGTGGCGCTCGACCTGTCCTTCTTCGTACTGATGATCATCGTCTACATCCTGATCTGGATCGTGGGCAATCTCGCGAGGTGACTGTGGACGATACGGTCTTGCCGACTGCCGATGACTACGTTGAGGTGAAGAGATGCCGTTGACCCCCGAGGACGTGCGGAACAAGCAGTTCACGACCGTCCGCCTCCGAGAAGGCTATGACGAGGACGAGGTCGATGCCTTCCTCGACGAGGTCGAAGCCGAACTGACGCGCCTGCTCCGCGAGAACGAGGACCTGCGCGCCAAGCTGGCCGCGGCCACGCGCGCTGCTGCCCAGAACCAGCAGAACATGCGCAAGCCTCCTGAGCCACAGGACCAGCAGCAGCAACAACCGCAGCAGGGGCCGCCGCAGGGCATGCCCCAGCAGGGGATGCCGCAGCAGGGCATGCCACAGCAGGGCATGCGAGGTCCCGGCGCTCCGGTGCCCGCCGGCATATCGGGCCCGCCGCAGCAGCAGATGGGTGGCCCCATGGGTGGTCCGCCCCAGCTGCCGAGCGGTGCGCCGCAGCTGCCCGCCGGCCCCGGCGGACAGGGCGGCCCGCAGGGCCCCGGCCCCATGGGTCAGGGTCCCGGGCCGATGGGCCAGGGTGGCCCGATGCAGGGGCAGATGGGCCCCGGTGGCCCGATGGGCGGTCCCATGGGCGGCCCCGGTATGCCCGGTCAGGGCGGTCCCGGTGGCGACAGCGCCGCCCGGGTGCTGTCGCTGGCCCAGCAGACCGCCGACCAGGCGATCGCAGAGGCCCGTTCCGAGGCCAACAAGATCGTCGGCGAGGCGCGCTCGCGTGCCGAGGGTCTCGAGCGGGACGCCCGTGCCAAGGCCGACGCCCTGGAGCGGGACGCGCAGGAGAAGCACCGCGTCGCGATGGGCTCCCTGGAGTCCGCCCGCGCCACGCTGGAGCGCAAGGTCGAGGACCTGCGCGGCTTCGAGCGCGAGTACCGCACGCGGCTGAAGTCCTACCTCGAGTCCCAGCTGCGCCAGTTGGAGACCCAGGCGGACGACTCGCTCGCCCCGCCGCGCCAGGCCGCGTCCGCCGCCCCGTCGCTGCCGCCGTCCCCGGCGCCCTCGATGGCTCCGGCCGGTGCCGGTGCGCCGTCCTACGGCGGCAACCAGACGATGGGTGGTTCGCCGGGCCAGTCCGGCCCGTCCTACGGCGGTCAGCAGCAGATGCAGCCGGCGATGACCCAGCCGATGGCGCCGGTACGTCCGCAGGGCCCCTCGCCGATGGGCCAGGCCCCCTCGCCGATGCGCGGCTTCCTCATCGACGAGGACGACAACTGACGGCCCCTGTGGCCATGAGTACGGCGTAGCAGTCGGCAGCGTTCAGGGCGGGGCCCCGGATTCGGAAGATTCCGGGGCCCCGCCCTTTTGCTGTGCGCGTTCGTTTCCCTTGCGGCGGCTGTTCGACGGCGGGGGCAGCTGTCCGTCGGACACAACGCCGAGGGCCCGGGGCCGCCAGGATTCTTCTCGGCGGCCCCGGGCCCTCGTGTGCGGCGCCTCGCGCGTTACGCCTTGCGCAGGCGGAACGTCAGGGACAGGCCCTCGTCCGTGAAGGCGTCGCCGTAGCCGGCGTCCGCCTCGCCTTGGGCGCCGTGCTCGTTCAGGAAGGTCGTGGCGAGGACCTCGTCGGCGATCAGGGCGGAGTGGTCGGTCAGGGCCGCGACGGTCGCGGGCTCCGTGGCCGTCCAGCGCAGGGCGATCCGGTCGGCCACATCGAGCCCGCTGTTCTTGCGGGCTTCCTGGATGAGGCGGATCGCGTCCCGGGCGAGGCCCGCGCGGCGCAGCTCCTCCGTGATCTCCAGATCGAGGGCGACCGTGGCACCGGCGTCGGACGCCACCGACCAGCCCTCGCGCGGGGTCTCCGTGATGATCACCTCGTCCGGGGCGAGGGTGATCGTCTCACCGTCGACCTCCACCGAGGCCGTGCCCTCGCGCAGGGCCAGGGACAGGGCCGCGGCGTCCGCGTTCGCGATCGCCCGGGCCACGTCCTGGACCCGCTTGCCGAACCTCTTGCCCAGTGCGCGGAAGTTGGCCTTCGCCGTGGTGTCCACCAGCGAGCCGCCCACCTCGGACAGCGACGCCAGGGACTCGACGTTCAGCTCCTCGGTGATCTGCGCGCGCAGCTCAGGGTCGAGGGCCGCGAAGCCGCCCGCCGCGATCAGCGCCCGCTTCAGCGGCTGGCGGGTCTTGACGCCCGACTCCGCGCGCGTGGCGCGGCCCAGCTCCACCAGGCGGCGTACCAGCACCATCTGCTGCGACAGCTCCGGGTCGATCGCGGCCAGGTCCGCCTGCGGCCAGGACGACAGGTGCACCGACTCCGGGGCGCCGGGGCTGACCGGAACGATCAGGTCCTGCCAGACCCGCTCGGTGATGAACGGCGTCAGTGGGGCCATCAGCTTGGTGACCGTCTCGACGACCTCGTGCAGCGTGCGCAGCGCGGCCTTGTCGCCCTGCCAGAAGCGGCGCCGCGACCGGCGGACGTACCAGTTGGACAGGTCGTTGACGAAGGCGGAGAGCAGCTTGCCGGCGCGCTGGGTGTCGTAGCCCTCCAGAGCCTGGGTCACCTGGTCGGTGAGCGCGTGCAGCTCGGAGAGGAGCCAGCGGTCGAGAACCGGACGGTCGGCCGGGGCCGGGTCGGCCCCGGACGGGGCCCAGTTCGCCGTACGGGCGTACAGGGCCTGGAAGGCGACCGTGTTCCAGTAGGTCAGCAGCGTCTTGCGGACGACCTCCTGGATGGTGCCGTGGCCCACCCTGCGGGCCGCCCAGGGGGAACCGCCGGCCGCCATGAACCAGCGGACCGCGTCCGCGCCGTGCTGGTCCATCAACGGGATCGGCTGGAGGATGTTGCCCAGGTGCTTGGACATCTTCCGGCCGTCCTCGGCGAGGATGTGGCCGAGGCAGACGACGTTCTCGTAGGACGACTTGTCGAAGACCAGGGTGCCGACCGCCATCAGCGTGTAGAACCAGCCGCGGGTCTGGTCGATGGCCTCGGAGATGAACTGCGCCGGGTACCGGCTCTCGAACAGCTCCTTGTTCTTGTACGGGTAGCCCCACTGCGCGAACGGCATCGAGCCCGAGTCGTACCAGGCGTCGATGACCTCCGGCACGCGCGTGGCCGTCTTCCCGCAGCCGTCGTGGCGGCAGCCGAAGGTGACCTCGTCGATGTAGGGGCGGTGCGGGTCGAGGCCCGACTGGTCGGTGCCGGTCAGCTCGGTCAGCTCCGCGCGGGAGCCGACGACCGTGAGGTGGTCGTCCTCGCAGCGCCAGATGGGCAGCGGGGTGCCCCAGTAGCGGTTGCGGGACAGCGCCCAGTCGATGTTGTTGTTCAGCCAGTCGCCGTACCGGCCGTTCTTGACGGAGTCCGGGAACCAGTTGGTCTTCTCGTTCTCCTGGAGCAGGCGGTCCTTGATGGCCGTGGTGCGGATGTACCACGACGGCTGCGCGTAGTAGAGCAGCGCGGTGTGGCAGCGCCAGCAGTGCGGGTAGCTGTGCTCGTACGGGACGTGCCTGAAGAGCAGGCCGCGCTGCTGGAGGTCCTCGGTGAGCTTCTCGTCGGCCTTCTTGAAGAAGACGCCGCCGACCAGGGGGACGTCCTCCTCGAAGGTGCCGTCGGGGCGGACGGGGTTCACGACGGGCAGGCCGTAGGAGCGGCAGACCTTGAGGTCGTCCTCACCGAAGGCGGGGGACTGGTGGACCAGACCCGTGCCGTCCTCGGTGGTGACGTACTCGGCGTTCACCACGTAGTGGGCCGGTTCGGGGAAGTCCACCAGCTCGAAGGGGCGCTGGTAGGTCCAGCGCTCCATCTCGGCGCCGGTGAACGACCGGCCGGTGGTCTCCCAGCCCTCGCCGAGCGCCTTGGCGACCAGGGGCTCGGCGACGACCAGCTGCTCCTCGCCGTTCGTGGCGACGACGTAGGTGACCTCGGGGTGCGCGGCGACGGCGGTGTTGGACACCAGGGTCCACGGCGTGGTCGTCCACACCAGGAGGGCGGCCTCGCCGGCCAGCGGGCCGGAGGTGAGCGGGAAGCGGACGTAGACGGACGGGTCGACGACCGTCTCGTAGCCCTGCGCCAGCTCGTGGTCGGACAGGCCCGTGCCGCAGCGCGGGCACCAGGGGGCCACGCGGTGGTCCTGGACCAGCAGGCCCTTGGTGAAGATCTCCTTCAGCGACCACCAGACGGACTCGACGTACTCCGGGTCCATGGTGCGGTAGGCGTCGTCGAGGTCTACCCAGTAGCCCATGCGGGTCGTCAGCTCGGTGAAGGCGTCCGTGTGGCGGGTCACCGACTCGCGGCACTTGGCGTTGAACTCGGCGATGCCGTACGCCTCGATGTCCTGCTTGCCGGAGAAGCCGAGCTCCTTCTCCACGGCCAGCTCCACCGGGAGGCCATGGCAGTCCCAGCCGGCCTTGCGGGCCACGTGGTAGCCGCGCATGGTGCGGAATCGGGGGAAGACGTCCTTGAAGACGCGGGCCTCGATGTGGTGGGCGCCGGGCATGCCGTTGGCGGTGGGCGGGCCCTCGTAGAACACCCACTCGGGGCGGCCCTCGGACTGTTCCAGGCTCTTGGCGAAGATCTTCTGCTCGCGCCAGAAGTCGAGCACCGCGTGCTCGAGGGCGGGCAGGTCGACCTGTGCGGGCACCTGGCGGTACGTCGGCGTTGTCATCAGCGGGCTTCCTCCGGCGGACTTGCTGCCTTCCGTCCGGAGGGACGAGAGCTGTGTCGATCCCTGCGCCGCCTTGGCGCGCTCCCGCGGTACCACCCTCCTTGGCCCTCCGGTGCGTCGTGTGCGCCGGTGAGCCCCCTCATTGGGGTCGCGATGCCGGTTCTACTCGCCGCTGCTGTCACGCTTCGCTCGCTGCGGCTTTCTTCCGGCGGCTCCGGGGTGATCTTCACGCCGCGCTCGCCCCCGGGCTCACACCGTCCCCGGGTCGCTCTGGGCTGCGTACGCCGCTACTCGTCCCCATCCACGCTTTTCGCTCCGCCCAGTGTACGGCGCGCCGCGGACAGCGGCCGACCCGGTTTTCCGGTGGCCGGGAGAGGCGCGTCGTTTTGGCTACCCATGACCTGGTGTACTCCGAATGGCACGGTACGCGTGTTCGGATTCCGGGACGCCCTTCTCGGCGGCATACCCGGCGGGGAGCTGGGCACAACGCATGCAGGTTCGCCGCGCGGCATCCGCGGGGCGAGGGAATCGGGCGGTGTGCCCCGTTGCCGCGGGACTCGAGTCGATTTATCGTCCCAGCACGATTCGCGTGCAAGATCACAATATGTGAAGGGGCCGCGGCCATGGTGGCGAAGAAGACCGCCGTACAGCAGTCGGCGCCGTCCGGCAGGCCCGCACCCGTTCCCGGCGGTGGGGCCAAGGGGACGCGTGGGACGAAGAGCGCGAGGTCGGCGGGGACGGCCAGCGCTGCGGCACCGGCGAACGCGACGGCAACCGAGAAGACGACGGCAACCGAGAAGACGACGGCACCCGGGAAGGCGCGGGGCACGAAGGCAGCGGTTGCCGGGAAGGCGGCCCCGGGGGCGAAGGCGGCGAGCGCGGAAGCCGCGGCGCCGAAGGCGACCGCGAAGAAGGCGACCAGGCACAGGGCCGTCGGGAAGAAGGCGTCCGCCATGGACGAGCCTGCGAGGAGGCCGGCAACACGGGAGGCGTCCGCGCAGAAGGCGTCCGCGCAGAAGGCGGCGGCGAAGAAGACGGCGGCCGGGAAGACGGCGACCGGGGACGCGTCCGCCAAGGAGGCGCCTGCCGGGCAGCCGGCAGGGAAGAAGACACCCGCGAAGAAGGCGACGGGGAAGGCGCCCGCGAAGAGGGCGCCCGCGAAGAGGGCGGCGGCGGAGAAGACGGTGGCGGAGAAGACGGTGGCGCAGCCGCCCGCCGGGAAGGCGGCGCGGACGGCGCCCGTCGAGGAGACGGTGACGAAGAAGGCGGCGCCGGGGAAAGCGCCCGTGCCGGCCGAGGAGGCGGCGGCGGTGAAGAAGGCGCCCGTGCCCGCCGGGAAGGCGGGGGCCCGCAAGGTGTCCCCGAAGAAGGCGGCCGAGGCGAGGGCTGCCGCCGAGGTGGGGGCAGGGGGAGACGGGCCCGGGGGCTCGGACGGTGACGCCGGCGGGAAGCGGACGGACGTCGCCAGGACCATGGGGTCCGCTCAGGATGTGGCCGGGCACAGCGCGGCCGATGACGCGGACGCGGCCGAGGCCGCGACGCAGACGGGAGTGACGACGGTGGGTGCGAAGAAGACTCCTGGCACGGCAGCCACGGCAGCCACGGCGGCGAACACCGCCGTACCCAAGGCCCGGATCGGCGCGGCGGAGCCCGGCGATCTCGCGGTACGTCCGGGCGAGGAGCCCTGGACTCCGGACGAGGTCGAGGAGGCGCGGACCGAGCTGACGTCCGAGGTGCTGCGGCTGCGCGAGGAGATCACTTCCTCCGAGCAGTCGCTGGTCGGCCTGATGCGGGACTCCGGCGACGGCGCGGGCGACGACCAGGCGGACACCGGAACCAAGAACATCACGCGCGAGCACGAACTCGCGCTCGCCGCCAACGCGCGCGAGATGCTCACCCAGTTCGAACGCGCCCTCCAGCGCCTCGACGCCGGCACCTACGGCCTGTGCGAGAACTGCGGCAACCCCATCGGCAAGGCCCGGATGCAGGCCTTCCCCCGGGCCACCCTGTGCGTCGAGTGCAAGCAGAAGCAGGAGCGCCGGTACTGATCGGCGGGCGTACAGGCCGTGCCGTACCCTCGTCCTCAGTCAGGTACCTAGGTTGAGGGACTCACGTGGCAGAGGCGGAGCGCATCATCGGTACGCCGGACACCCCGGACGCGGACCGGGACGGGCAGGAGACGGCCGGCGCCGAGGGCACGGCGGCGGAGACCGAGCGGCCCCGCGGCAAGCGGCGGGTCGGCGTCCTGTTCGCCGTCGCCGCCTTCGCCTATGCCCTGGACCTGATCAGCAAGATGATCGTGGTCGCCGAGCTGGAGCACCAGGAGCCCATCGAGATCGTCGGGGACTGGCTGAGGTTCGAGGCGATCCGCAACGCGGGCGCGGCGTTCGGCTTCGGTGAGGCCTTCACCGTGATCTTCACGGTGATCGCCGCGTCCGTGATCGTGGTGATCATCCGTCTCGCCCGCAAGCTGTACAGCCTGCCCTGGGCGATCGCGCTCGGCCTGCTGCTCGGCGGCGCCCTCGGCAACCTCACCGACCGGATCTTCCGGTCCCCGGGTGTCTTCGAGGGCGCGGTCGTCGACTTCATCGCGCCCAAGCACTTCGCCGTGTTCAACCTGGCGGACTCGGCGATCGTGTGCGGCGGCATCCTGATCGTGCTGCTGTCGTTCCGCGGTCTCGACCCGGACGGGACCGTCCACAAGGACTGACCGCCGCGCGGGCCGAGAGGGCGTCCGGGCTGAACGCGCGTACGGGGTTGTCCGACCCGTCCGGCATACTCGACGGGTGAGCACCATTCCCGAGATCCGCACCCTGCCCGTGCCCGACGGCCTGGAGGGCGAGCGCGTCGACGCCGCCATCTCCCGCATGTTCGGCTTCTCCCGGACCAAGGCGGCCGAGCTCGCCGCCGCGGGGAAGGTCACGGTCGACGGATCGGTGGTCGGCAAGTCGGAGCGGGTGAGCGGCGGCGCCTGGCTCGAGGTGGAGATGCCGCAGGCGCCCGCGCCGGTTCAGGTGGTGGCCGAGCCGGTCCAGGGCATGGAGATCGTGCACGACGACGACGACGTGGTCGTGATCGTCAAGCCCGTCGGCGTCGCCGCCCACCCCTCGCCCGGCTGGACCGGCCCGACGGTGATCGGCGGTCTCGCCGCCGCCGGGTACCGCATCTCGACCTCCGGCGCCGCCGAGCGCCAGGGCATCGTGCACCGCCTCGACGTCGGCACCTCCGGCCTGATGGTCGTCGCCAAGTCGGAGTACGCGTACACGTCGCTGAAGCGCCAGTTCAAGGAGCGCACGGTCGACAAGCGCTACCACGCGCTCGTCCAGGGCCACCCCGACCCCACCAGCGGCACCATCGACGCCCCCATCGGCCGGCACCCGCAGCACGACTACAAGTGGGCGGTCACCGCCGACGGCAAGCCGTCCGTCACGCACTACGACCTCATCGAGGCCTTCCGCGCCGCCTCCCTCCTCGACGTCAAGCTGGAGACCGGCCGCACCCACCAGATCCGCGTCCACATGGCCGCCCACCGGCACCCCTGCGTCGGTGACCTGACCTACGGCGCCGACCCCACGCTCGCCAAGCGGCTCCGGCTGACCCGCCAGTGGCTGCACGCGGTGCGGCTCGGCTTCGAGCACCCCGGCGACGGGCAGTGGGCCGAGTTCTCCTGCGACTACCCGGAGGACCTGCAGCAGGCGCTGGACCAGGTCCGCGAGGAGACCTACGCATGAGCACCTCCTACGTCGTCCGCGTGGCGGAGGAGCCCGCGGACCGCGAGGCGTGCTTCGCGGTCCGCAAGGACGTCTTCGTCGCCGAGCAGGGTGTCCCCGAGGACATCGAGTACGACGCCTACGACGCCGGTGCCGTGCACGTACTGGCGGTCCGGGAGGACGGCGTACCGCTGGGCACCGGACGGCTGCTGCACGGCGAGGCCGCCGCGGCGAAGAACGGCGGCGATCCGGCCGTCGGATCCCTGGGACGGCTCGCGGTGACGCGGGCGGCCCGGGGCCTCGGGGTGGGGGCGGCGCTGGTGCGGGCGGTCGAGGAGGCGGCCCGCGTGCGCGGCCTCACCGCCGTCGACCTGCACGCGCAGACCCAGGCCCTCGGTTTCTACGAGCGGCTGGGATACGAGGCCTACGGGCCCGAGTTCCCGGACGCGGGGATGGCGCACCGGGCCATGCGGCGCGTTCTGTAGCCGGAGGCCGCGAACGGCCTGGTGAGGGCGTCGACGTGGCAGGGTGGAGATCCGTCCTGCGATCGCCGATCCGTCCGGAGTGCTGACCGTGGATCAGTTGACCCTGCTGTTCGCCCTGCTGCTCGGGGCCGTGGTGAGCGTTCCGGTCGGAGAGCGGCTGGGGCTGCCGGCGCCGGTGCTGATGACGGTCCTCGGTATCGTCCTGGCGCTGCTGGAGTTCGTGCCGAACGTCGACATCCCGCCCGACCTGATCCTCCCGCTGCTGCTGCCGCCCCTGCTCCACGCCGCCGTGCGGCGCACGTCCTGGCGGCAGTTCGCGGCGAACGTCAGACCGATCCTGCTGCTCGCGGTGGCGCTGGTCTTCGTCACCATGCTGTGTGTGGCCGCCGTCGCCCACGCGATCGTGCCGGGGCTGCCGCTCGCCGCCGCCGTGGCCCTCGGCGCGCTGGTCGCGCCGCCCGACCCGGTCGCGGCGACCGCCGTGGCCGGGAAGCTGGGGCTGCCGCGCCGGCTGGTGTCGATCCTGGAGGGCGAGGGGCTCTTCAACGACGTCACGGCGATCGTCCTCTACAACGTGGCGATCGCCGCCGTCGTGAGCGGCGCCTTCTCGCCCTGGGAGGCCGGGCTCGACCTGGTGCTGTCGGCCGTGGTGGCGGTGGCGGTCGGGCTCGCGCTGGGCTGGGGCGCCAACAGGCTGATGGATCTGCTCGGGGACGCGACCCTGCAGATCGGGCTCAGCCTGCTGGTGCCGTACGCCTCCTACGTGCTGGCCGAGGAGCTGCACGGCTCCGGGGTGCTCGCCGTGCTCACCACCGCGCTCTTCCTCGTCGAGTACGCCACCGACGCCGACGACGTCATGACCCGGCTCGCCGGGCACACCTTCTGGGACATCGTCGACACACTGGTCACCGGCGTCGCGTTCGGCCTGGTCGGGCTCGAACTGCACAACGCGATCCGGACCGCGTCCGGCCGCTGGACGGAGTTGCTGGGCTGGGCGGCGGCGATCGTGGGTGTGGTCGTCGTGGTCCGGCTGCTGTGGCTGCTGCCGGCGACCTGGCTGACGAAGCGGCTGCACGCCGCGCGGGACACCGACGAGGAGATCCCGGTCAGCTGGCGCGAGACCGTGGTGATGTGGTGGGCGGGGATGCGCGGGGTGGCCTCCGTAGCGCTGGCGCTGGCGATCCCGCTGGAGACCGATGCCGGAGACGATTTCCCCGGCCGGAGCGAGATCGTCTTCATCGCGTTCGGCGTGATCATGGCGACGCTGCTGCTGCAGGGGCTGAGCCTGCCGTGGCTGGTGGGGCGGCTGGGCGTGCGGGCCGACACCGGGCGCGAGAAGCAGTTCGAGCACGACCTGGCCGTCCGGGCCGCGAAGGCGGCCAAGCGCAGACTGCGGGAGATCGAGGAGGTCGAGGAGCTCCCGGAGGAGCTGTCCGAGCAGATGCTGCGCAGCGCCTTCGACATCGGGGTGCGGATCAGTCCGGACCTGGCGGAGGACGAGCGGCGGGAGGCGCACCGGCAGCGGGCGCGGCGGCTGAAGCGGGTGCGCCGGATCCAGCGGGAGATGCTGAGCGCCGCGCGGCACGAGGTACTGGCGGCGCGGAGCGAGGCGGGGGCGGATCCGGAGGTAGTGGACCGGGTGCTGCGGCACCTCGATGTACGCAGCCTGCGCTAGTAGGGCCTGTCTGACAATTCCCGCCTGCCTCGCGACGCCATGCATGCACTCTCGCCGCACCGGGCGCAGAGCCGAGTACATCCAGTACGAGGCTCTACGCCCGGCACGCCGAGAGCACGCACCTGACGCCGCGAGACCGCCCTGCGGGCGACGACGCGAATGGTCAGGTCGGCCCCAGGGGGGTCTCCCGCTGACGCGCCGCCCCTCTCGTTCGCCGGGACGTTTCCCGTGGGGTGCGGCGTCGTCGGAGGCTTTCGTTCGTAAAGTGCCGTTATGACTCGGAATGTTGTGATCAGCGGGGGCGGTACGGGGATCGGTTTGGCCGCCGCGCGGGTGTTCGCCGCCGACGGGGACCGTGTGCTGCTGCTCGGCCGGCGCGGGGACGTGCTGGAGCGGACCGGGGTGCCGGGGGCCCTGACGTACGCCGCCGATCTGGCCGATCCGCAGGCCGTGCGCGGTGTCGCCGGCTTCGTCGGCCGGGAGTTCGGGGCGGTGGACGTCCTGATCCACAGTGCCGGAGGCAACGGGCTCCTCGAACCCTTGGACGACGACGCCGGCGACGACCCGCTCGACGCCGTCGCCCGCGCCTGGACGCTCAACTTCCGGCTCAACCTGCTGACCGCCGCACTGCTCACCGAGGCGCTGAGGGAGCGCCTCGCCGAACCGGGCGGGCGGGTGCTGTTCCTCAGCTCCATCGCCGCCTACCGAGGACACGGCCAGGTGGCCTACGCGGCGGCCAAGGCGGGGCTGCACCCGTACGCGCACGACCTCGCCCGGAAGCTCGGACCGCACGGCATCACCGTGAACGTGGTCGCGCCGGGCTACATCGAGGACACCGCGTTCTTCGGTGAGGGCATCGACGAGGACCTGCGGGCGTGGCTGGTGGACGAGACCCTGAACGGGCGGGCCGGGACGCCCGGGGACGTGGCGGCGACCCTGCACTGGCTCGCCTCTCCGGGCGCCGCCCACATCACCTCGCAGATCGTCCAGGTCAACGGCGGGGCCGAACGCGGTCACTGAGTGCCGGTCAGCGCTCCCTCGGATGGCTGTGCACACGGCGGGCCGCCGGTATGCCGTCGGGGAAGCGTCGGCCGTCGCGGCTCGGCGGCAGCACCGCGTCCGCCGTGTTGACCCGGGGCAGCGCGTACGGGTGCGCGTCGGTCAGCCAGCGGATCATCTGCTCGCGGACCTCGACCCGTACCGTCCATATGTCGTCCGCGTCCTTGGCCGTCACCAGGGCCCGCACCTCCATGGTGCTGGGCGTGCTGTCCGTCACGGAGAGGTTGTAAGCGCGGCCGTCCCAGGCCGGGCACTCCCGCAGGATGTCGCGGAGCTTGTCGCGCATCGCCTCCAGTGGTGCCGAGTGGTCGAGGTGCCAGAAGACGATGCCGGTCATCTGCGGCGTACCGCGCGACCAGTTCTCGAACGGCTTGGACGTGAAGTACGACACCGGCATGGTGATCCGGCGCTCGTCCCAGGTGCGCACGGTGAGGAAGGTCAGCGTGATCTCCTCGACCGTGCCCCACTCCCCGTCCACGACCACCGTGTCCCCGATGCGCACCATGTCGCCGAAGGCGATCTGCAGCCCGGCGAACAGGTTGCTCAGGGTGGACTGGGCGGCCACACCGGCGACGATGCCGAGGATGCCGGCCGAGGCCAGCAGCGAGGCTCCGGCCGCGCGCATCGCGGGGAAGGTCAGCAGCATCGCGGCCACCGCCACCACGCCGACGATCGCCGAGACCACCCGCCGGATCAGCGTCACCTGGGTGCGCACGCGGCGGACCCGGGCGGGGTCGCGCTGGTGGCGGGCGCTGGCATAGCGCGTGTACGAGGTCTCGACGACCGCGGCCGCGATCCGGATCACCAGCCAGGCCGCCGAGCCGATCAACACCAGCGTCAGCGTCCTGCCGACACCGCTGCCGTGGCTCCGCAGCAGTTGGGCCTCGTCGTACGCCCCTCTGAGCAGGGCCGCGCAGAGCACCAGCTGGTAGGGGATGCGACCGCGGCGCAGCAGGCCCCACAGCGGAGTCTCGTGGTGGCGTTCGTCGGCCTTGCGCAGCAGCAGATCGGTGGCCCAGCCGAGCAGCAGCGTGAGCACGACCGAGCCGCCGACCACGATCAATGGGCGGAGCACGTCATCCATGCCCTCGAACCTAACCGGCTCGGCGCGGGCCTGAACATGTGACTTCCGCACCATCGCGGGTAGTGCCGGAATCCGGCGTCGTCACACCGGCTGGCACCATGGCCTCATGAACATCGTGCTCTTTCACTCGACCTACGGTCTCAGGCCCGCGGTGCGGCGGGCCGCCGACCGGCTGCGCGCGGCCGGACACGAGGTGTGGACGCCCGACCTCTTCGAGGGCCGTACGTTCGACACGGTCGAGGAGGGCATGGCGTACAAGGAGGAGACCGGCAAGGACGAACTGCTGAGGCGTGCCGTGCTGGCCGCCGCGCCCTACTCGGAGCGGGGGCTGGTGTACGCCGGGTTCTCCTTCGGCGCCTCCGTGGCCCAGACACTGGCCCTCGGCGACGAGAAGGCGCGCGGACTGCTGCTGGTGCACGGCACGTCCGACATCGCGGAGAACGCCTCGGTGGACGAGCTGCCGGTGCAGCTGCACGTCGCCGAGCCGGACCCGTTCGAGACCGACGACTGGCTCACCGCCTGGTACCTGCGGATGGGCCGGGCGGGAGCCGACGTGGAGGTGTACCGGTACGCCGGGGCCGGCCACCTCTACACCGACCCCGACCTCCCGGACTACGACGAGGAGGCCGCCGAGGCCACGTGGCGGGTGGCCCTCGGCTTCCTGGACGCGCTCTAGGAGGATCAGCCGGCGCGGTAGGCGGCCCAGCTCTCCTGCATCCGCGTCACCTGACCCGCGGTGAACTGGTACATGCACGCGTCGTACGTGTAGTCCATGAAGTTGTGGATCGGGTCGGCGCCCGTCTTGCGGGTGCACGTGTCGCGGCCCTCGGGGCACTCGTAGGCGGGGCTCTTCTCGGCCGCCGTGTCCTCGACGTAGTCGCCGCTGCCGTTACAGCCGCCCTGGAAGGTGTGGTAGAGGCCCATCCAGTGGCCGACCTCGTGGGTGGCGGTGTCGCCCTCGTCGTAGTGGGTGGCCGAGCCGCCGGGCAGCGAGGAGTCCAGGACGACCACACCGTCCATCTCCGGGCTGGACCGGTACGAGCTGGGGAAGGTGGCCCAGCCGAGGAGGCCGTCGCCGATGTTGGCGGTGTAGAAGTTGAGCGCGCCCGCGCCGCCCTGGTGCAGGGCGGTCTTCATCGCCTTCTCCTCCGGCGAGCCGTAGCCGACGGTGTACCAGGCGGCGTTGTCGGTGTAGTCGGTGCCGGCCAGCGTGAACTGGAAGCCCGAGTCGGTGTTGCCGGTGCCCTGGCCGGCGTAGGCCGCGTTCAGGACGTTCATCTGGGCGGTGATGTCGGCGGAGCCGAGCTTGCCGGTCTCGCCGTCGTGGATGACGTGGAAGTAGACCGGGATGGTGGCCGAGGCGGCGGTCGCGGTGCTCCTGTCGTTCGCGCGCAGCTTGTCGAGCTTGGCGCGCAGGTCGGCGTCCATGGCCTGGGCGCGGGCCTCGCTGACCGCGTTCGGCTCGGTGGCGTGCTCGCCGTGTCCGGGGTGGGCCTTGCGGGCCGCGGTGTGGGCGTCGTCGGCGCACTCGGTGGCCCGGGTCCCCGCCGCGGCGACGGTGGTGGGCGCGGACAGGGGAGTGAGCATCAGGGTTCCGGCCACGACGGCCGTACCGAGCAGGCGTCTGCGCGACAGGGACGATATCCGGGCAAGCGTACGCATGAGGGCTCCTGGCGGATGCGGTGGGGAGAGAGGCCAGGGATCTTCCTGGCCGCCGCCGGGAGATTACGTGGACATGACGATGCGCCAAGAGGAGTGATCAGGCCCAATCAACCGCCCGTCAAACCGGGGCAATCGGGAAAGTGGCGCTTGCGGAAACGTTACGGTGGCCGGAGTTTGAGAGCGCGATGTCATCGATCCGGCCATCGGGCGGGTGGTGTGTCCGGATTCGACTCACCGTCCACGCCACCCGCCGTAGCGATGCGATCTGCCCTGAACGGCCCGCCCGGCGGTCGGGAGTGGCCGAAAATCGCCTCTTCGGAGGCGTGGCTACACCGGGTCGTACGTGCGCTCGGCCTTCTGCGTGCCGCTGCGCGTGCGGTAGGAGCGGGCCCACGCCGACGTGGCGTCCGCCGCCGTACGGCTGGAGACCACGTAGTAGTCCATCTGCGCCCGCTCGGCGGTGATGTCCAGGACGCCGTAGCCGTGGCGGTCGGTGTCGACCCAGTGGACGTGCCGGTTGGCGGCGCGGATCAGCGGTGCGGCGAGGGCGGAGACGGTCCCCTCGGGAACCTTGACGATGTCGTCGAGGTTGTCGGAGGTCACCGAGGTGACGACGAACTCCGTGGCGGCCGAGGCGGACAGCGGGTAGGTGCCCGCGTTCACCGGCACGTCGTTGGCCCACGCCATGTGGATGTCGCCGGTGAGGAAGACCGTGTTGCGGACGGCGTTCGCGCGCAGGTGGGCGAGGAGTTCGCGACGGTCGTCGGTGTAGCCGTCCCACTGGTCGGTGTTGAGGGCGAGGCCCTCCTGCGGCAGGCCCAGCAGCTCGGCGAGCGGCTTCAGGATGCTCGCGGGAAGGGAACCCACCGCGAACGGTGAGATCATCACCGAGGTGCCGACCAGCCGCCAGGTGGTGTCGGACGCCGTCAGGCCCGCCTTCAGCCAGTCCAGCTGGGCGCGTCCGGTGAGCGTGCGGTCCGGGTCGTCCACGGCACCGTCACCGGTGGAGACCTGCTGGGAGCGGAACGATCGCAGGTCCAGCAGGGACAGGTCGGCGAGCTTGCCGAAGCGCAGCCGGCGGTAGGTGGTGCCGGCCAGCGCGGGGCGTACCGGCATCCACTCGAAGTAGGCCTGCTTGGCGGCGGCCTGACGCGCGGCCCAGGTGCCCTCCGCGCCCTCGGTGTGGTTCTCGGCGCCGCCCGACCAGGTGTCGTTGGCGATCTCGTGGTCGTCCCACATCGCGACGACCGGCGCCCTGTGGTGCAGGGCCTGGAGGTCGGGGTCGGTCTTGTACACGCCGTGCCGGACGCGGTAGTCGGCGAGGGTGACGATCTCGTGGGCGGGCGCGTGCGGGCGGACGACCTCGCCCCGGGCGCCGTACTCGCCGGTGCCGTACTCGTAGAGGTAGTCGCCCAGGTGCAGCCAGGCGTCCAGATCGGACCGGGCGGCGAGGTGGCGGTACGCCGAGAAGTGGCCGGCCTCCCAGTTGGAGCAGGAGACCACGCCGAAGCGCAGCCCGGTCACGGCGGCGTCGGCGGCCGGGGCGGTGCGGGTGCGGGCGACGGGGGAGTCGGTGCCGCCCGCGGAGAAGCGGAACCAGTAGTCGGTGGCCGGTCGCAGGCCCCGGATGTCCGCCTTGACGGTGTGGTCGGATGCGGCGGTGGCGCGGGTCGAGCCCGTGGCGACCACGTCGGTGAGCGCCTTGTCCCGGGCGACGGTCCAGCTCACCTCGGTGTCCGGGCCCCGCCCCGAGCCGGGTGTCGCCTCCGGCGTCGGCGTCACCCGGGTCCACAGCAGGATGCCGTCCGGCAGCGGGTCGCCGGAGGCCACGCCGTGCAGGAAGGCCGGGGCCGGCGTCGCGGCGCGGGCGGGCAGGGACGCGGCGAGCGGTCCTGCCAGCGCCGCGGTGGCGGCGGCTGCCTTGACGACCGTACGACGGCGCGGGGAAAGGGAGTCGGGATCCGCGGTGGCGGAGACGGCACTCTCGGATGATCTGTGTCGGCTGGTCACAGCCGATCAGGTTACTGACAGGTACACGCGAGAGCGGGCGAACCCGCGAAAGTTCGCCCGCTCTTCAGCGCGCGGTCAGCCGGCCGGGGCTCAGGCCTTGAGGGCCGTGTCGAGCGCCGTGGTGAACTCGGCGACCGTCATGGGCGCGTTCTTGCCGTCGGAACCGGTGAGCTTCTTGCCGTCCATCATCAGCGTCGGGGTGCCCTCGGCCTCGCTCTTGTCGAACACGTCGGACATCTCCAGCGCCCACTTGTCGTAGGTGCCGTCCTTCACGGCCGTCTGGAACTCCTTGTTGCCCTTCAGGGCGTCGACCGTGTTCGCGACCTCGATCAGGTACGCGTCGTCCTTGAACTTGTCGTCCGTCTCCTCGGGGTGGTACTCGGCCGAGTAGAGCGCGGACTTGTAGGCGAGGAACGCATCGGGGCCGACGTTCAGCGCGGCGCCCAGGGCGCTCAGGGCGTTCTTGGAGCCCTCGCCGGTCAGGTTGCGGTCGAGGAACGAGGCACCGATGAAGCGGATCTTGTACTTGCCGTCCTCGACGTCCTTCTCGATCGCCTTGCCGACCGTCTGCTCGAACGAGGCGCAGACCGGGCAGCGCGGGTCCTCGTACAGCTCCAGGGTCTTCTTCGCGTCGGACTTACCGATGACCACGGTCGTGCCGTTCTCGCCGCTGGTGTTGGCCGGCTTGACGAGCTTCTCGTCCGCCGCGGCCTCCCAGTGGTCGGGCTTGTTGCCCTGGACGACCGCGTAGCTGATGCCGCCGGCTATCGCCAGCACACCGACGAGGGAGCCGGCGACGATGAGCTGCCGCTTGACCTTGTCGCGCTTGGCCTGGCGCTCGCGCTCGGCGCGCAGCCGCTCACGGGCCGCCTGCTTCGCCGTCTGGCTGTTCCGCTTGCTCATGGTGATGTTCTCCACGGGGGACGCACACGTCGTGTGCGGGATACGTATGGGGGAGTGTTCGTGCTCAGGGGGCGCCGGTCACCGGGGGCCGCGGGGTGCCGCGGGCGACGGGGGTCGCCGGTACCGGGCCCCGGGGTGCCGCGGGCGACCGGGGCTGCCGGTACCAGGGCCGGGGTCGCCTCAGGCGACGGCGGTCGAGCACGGCGGTCCACGCCGTCCCAGGGAGTGCACGAAGAGCAGGGTCCGGGCCGTGGTGGCGGGGCGCGCCGGACGGAACGGGCGGCGCGCCTGCGGGGCCCGGCGCACGGCCACCGCCGCGACCGCGAGCAGCAGCGGCCGGAAGGTGGTCGCCGCCACCGCGCTCAGCAGCTGGCCCAGCGCCCGCTCCCCGCGGCGCAGCCACGCGGCGGCGAGCAGGCCCACCCCGATGTGCGCGCCCAGCAGTGCCCACGCGGTGGCCGGGTCGGCCTGGGCGAGCAGGCCCGCCAGCCGGTCGCCGCCCTCGGCGGAGGACCCGGTGACCCGGGCGAGCGGGGCGCCCACGTCGGTGCCGCCGCCGCACAGCACGTCGAAGCCGACGGAGCGCAGCGGGCCCGCCACCGGGCCGCCCATCCGGCCGTAGCAGACGTGCTGGCCGGTGGTGAAGACGGTGTCGGCGGCCAGTTCCAACGGGATCAGCAGGGCGGCGATCCGCCCGAAGGAGCGTTCCCGGCCCGCCATGACGTACGCCAGGAGGAACACGGCGGCGGCGATCGCGGCCACCGTGTTCACCGGCAGGGGAGCCCCGGACAGCAGCACGTGCGACGCGGTGCTGAGCGTCACGACGACTGCCGTGAACAGCGCCGCGCGGACGGCTCTGAGCTGGGTTCCGGATATGTCCATGGCGGGGAAGAGTCTGTCACGTGCTCCGGTAAGGGATCCCTAAAGGGTTCCTGTGGACAAGGGAATGGTCACAGCCCCGGAATCCTGCCGTTGCGGAACAGGTCCAGGAAGATCTGGTGGTCGCCGCGGGCGCGGGCGCCGTAGGCGTGCGCGAAGTCGACCAGGAGCGGCACCAGCGCGTCCTCGTCGGCCGCGATCGCGGCGTCGATGGCCCGCTCGGTGGAGAACGGCACCAGGGACTCGCCGGAGGTGTCGTCCGCCGCCGAGTGCATCGTGGCCGTGGCCCGGCCCAGGTCGGCGACGACCTGGGCGATCTCCTCCGGCTCGTCGATGTCGCCCCAGTCCAGGTCCACGGCGTACGGCGAGACCTCGGCGACCAGCTGGCCCGCTCCGTCCAGCTCGGTCCAGCCCAGCCACGGGTCGGCGTGCGCCTGGAGGGCGCGCTGGGAGATCACCGTGCGGTGGCCCTCGTGCTGGAAGTAGTCGCCGATGGCCCGGTCGGTGATGTGCCGGGAGACGGCCGGGGTCTGGGCCTGCTTGATGTAGATCACGACATCGTTCTCCAGGGCGTCGCTGTGACCCTCCAGGAGGATGTTGTACGACGGCAGCCCGGCCGAGCCGATGCCGATGCCGCGGCGGCCCACGACGTCCTTCACCCGGTAGGAGTCCGGGCGGGCCAGCGAGGCGTCCGGCAGCGTCTCCAGGTAGCCGTCGAAGGCGGCGAGCACCTTGTAGCGGGTCGCGGCGTCCAGTTCGACCGCGCCGCCGCCGGCGGCGAAGCGGCGCTCGAAGTCGCGGATCTCGGTCATCGACTCCAGCAGCCCGAAACGGGTCAGCGAGCGGGCGTCGCGCAGCGCGTCGAGCAGCGGCCCCTGGGCGGTGTCCAGCGTGAACGGCGGCACCTCGTCGCTCTTCGCGCCGGTGGCCAGCGCGTGGATCCGCTCCCGGTAGGCGGCCGCGTAGATGGTGACCAGCTCGGTGATCTGCTCGTCGCTGAGCGCCTTCGCGTAGCCGATCAGCGCGACGGATGCCGCGAAGCGCTTGAGGTCCCAGGTGAAGGGGCCGACGTAGGCCTCGTCGAAGTCGTTGACGTTGAACACCAGGCGGCCGTTGGAGTCCATGTACGTGCCGAAGTTCTCCGCGTGCAGATCGCCGTGGATCCACACCCGGGACGTCCGGTCGTCCAGGTAGGGGCCGCCGTGTATCGTCCCACCGCCCCGCCCGGACTTCTCCGCGTCCAGATCGTGGTAGAAGAGGCACGCCGTCCCGCGGTAGAACGCGAACGCCGAGGCCGCCATCTTCCGGAACTTCACGCGGAACGCGGCCGGGTCGGCGGCCAGGAGCTCGCCGAAGGCGGTGTCGAGGACGGCGAGGATCTCCTCGCCGCGGTGCTCGTCGTTGAGCTGCGGGACCGACATCGCTGGGTGCCTCCTGGTGCGGGATGTTCCGGGACGGGTGGCCCGTCCCCTGCCTAACGTGCGAAGGGGCGCGGGAGTGCCCACGACCCCCGCTCGAAGGTACGCGGCGATGCCCCCCGAGTGTCAGTGCCGGGGCATAGACTTCGACGCTGTCCCCAGGACTGTCCGCGGGCCGTCCGCGGACCGTCCCCAGCCCGTCGCCGGGTGCCCGTCCGTCGCCCGACGGCCACCCCTCAACGAGGCGCTTCGCGCCACAGCGTTTGCTCTTGGAGGCCGCACCGTGTCAAAGCCGCCGTTCACGCACCTGCACGTCCACACCCAGTACTCGCTGCTGGACGGTGCCGCGCGGCTGAAGGACATGTTCAACGCCTGCAATGAGATGGGCATGACGCACATCGCCATGTCCGACCACGGCAACCTGCACGGGGCGTACGACTTCTTCCACTCCGCGCAGAAGGCCGGAGTCACCCCGATCATCGGGATCGAGGCCTATGTCGCGCCCGAGTCCCGGCGCAACAAGCGCAAGATCCAGTGGGGCCAGCCGCACCAGAAGCGGGACGACGTCTCCGGTTCCGGTGGTTACACCCACAAGACGATCTGGGCCGTGGACAGCACGGGCCTGCACAACCTCTTCCGGCTCTCCTCGGACGCCTACGCCGAGGGCTGGCTGCAGAAGTGGCCCCGGATGGACAAGGAGACCATCGCCAAGTGGTCCACCGGGCTCGTCGCCTCCACCGGGTGCCCCTCGGGCGAGGTGCAGACCCGCCTGCGCCTCGGCCACTTCGACGAGGCCCTCAAGGCCGCCGCCGACTACCAGGACATCTTCGGCAAGGACCGGTACTTCCTGGAGCTGATGGACCACGGCATCGAGATCGAGCACCGGGTCCGCGAGGGCCTGCTGGAGATCGGCAGGAAGCTCGGCATCCCGCCCCTGGTCACCAACGACTCGCACTACACGTACGCGCACGAGGCGGGCGCCCACGACGCGCTGCTGTGCATCCAGACCGGCAAGAACGTCTCCGACCCCGACCGCTTCAAGTTCGACGGCACCGGCTACTACCTCAAGTCCACCGACGAGATGTACGCCATCGACTCCTCGGACGCCTGGCAGCAGGGCTGCGCCAACACCCGGCTGATCGCCGAGATGGTCGACACCACGGGCATGTTCCAAAAGCGCGACCTGATGCCCAAGTTCGACATCCCGGAGGGCTACACCGAGGTCAGCTGGTTCCGCGAGGAGACCCTGCGCGGCATGAACCGCCGCTTCCCGGACGGCATCCCGGACGACCGCATGAAGCAGGTCGAGTACGAGATGGACACCATCATCTCGATGGGCTTCCCGGGATACTTCCTCGTCGTCGCCGACTTCATCATGTGGGCCAAGAAGCAGGGCATCGCCGTCGGCCCCGGCCGAGGCTCCGCGGCCGGCTCGATCGTCGCCTACGCCCTCGGCATCACCGACCTCGACCCCATCCCGCACGGACTGATCTTCGAGCGGTTCCTCAACCCCGAGCGCATCTCGATGCCCGATGTCGACATCGACTTCGACGAGCGCCGGCGCGTCGAGGTGATCCGGTACGTGACCGAGAAGTACGGCGCCGACAAGGTCGCCATGATCGGCACGTACGGCACCATCAAGGCCAAGAACGCGATCAAGGACTCCGCGCGCGTGCTCGGCTACCCGTACGCGATGGGCGACCGGCTCACCAAGGCGATGCCGGCCGACGTCCTGGGCAAGGGCATCCCGCTCTCCGGCATCACGGACCCGAACCACCCCCGGTACTCCGAGGCGGGCGAGATCCGCGGGATGTACGAGAACGAGCCGGACGTGAAGAAGGTCATCGACACCGCCAAGGGCGTCGAGGGCCTGGTCCGGCAGATGGGCGTGCACGCCGCCGGCGTGATCATGTCCAGCGAGACCATCACCGACCATGTACCCGTCTGGGTCCGGCACACCGACGGCGTGACCATCACGCAGTGGGACTACCCGAGCTGCGAGTCGCTCGGCCTGCTGAAGATGGACTTCCTGGGCCTGCGCAACCTGACCATCATGGACGACGCCGTCAAGATGGTGAAGGCCAACAAGGGCATCGACATCGACCTGCTGTCGCTGCCGCTCGACGACCCCACGACCTTCGACCTGCTCCAGCGCGGCGACACCCTCGGCGTGTTCCAGTTCGACGGCGGCCCGATGCGCTCCCTGCTCCGGCTGATGAAGCCGGACAACTTCGAGGACATCTCCGCCGTGTCGGCCCTGTACCGGCCGGGCCCGATGGGCATGAACTCGCACACCAACTACGCCCTGCGCAAGAACGGCCAGCAGGAGATCACGCCCATCCATCCCGAGCTGGAGGAGCCGCTCCGGGAGGTCCTGGACGTCACCCACGGCCTGATCGTCTACCAGGAGCAGGTGCAGAAGGCCGCCCAGATCATCGCCGGGTACTCGCTCGGCGAGGCCGACATCCTCCGCCGTGTGATGGGCAAGAAGAAGCCCGAGGAACTGGCGAAGAACTTCACCATCTTCCAGGAAGGCGCCCGCCGGAACGGCTACAGCGACGAGGCCATCCAGGCGCTGTGGGACGTGCTGGTGCCGTTCGCCGGCTACGCCTTCAACAAGGCGCACTCCGCCGCGTACGGACTGGTGTCGTACTGGACCGCCTACCTGAAGGCGAACCACCCCGCCGAGTACATGGCCGCGCTGCTCACCTCGGTGAAGGACGACAAGGACAAGTCGGCGGTCTACCTCAACGAGTGCCGTCGCATGGGCATCAGGGTCCTCCCGCCCAACGTCAACGAGTCCGAGTCCAACTTCGCCGCACAGGGCGACGAAGTGATCCTCTTCGGCCTGTCGGCGGTGCGCAACGTCGGCACCAACGTCGTGGAGTCGATCATCAAGTGCCGCAAGGCCAAGGGGAAGTACACGTCCTTCCCGGACTACCTCGACAAGGTCGACGCGGTCGTCTGCAACAAGCGCACCACGGAGTCGCTGATCAAGGCCGGTGCCTTCGACTCCATGGGGCACACCCGCAAGGGCCTCACCGCCCAGTACGAGCCGATGATCGACAACGTGGTCGCGGTCAAGCGCAAGGAGGCCGAGGGACAGTTCGACCTCTTCGGCGGCATGGGCGAGGCGGAGACCAGCGAGCCCGGCTTCGGCCTCGACGTCACCTTCACCGACGACGAGTGGGACAAGACCTATCTGCTCGCCCAGGAGCGCGAGATGCTCGGGCTGTACGTCTCCGACCACCCGCTGTTCGGCCTGGAGCACGTGCTGTCCGACAAGGCCGACGCGGGCATCTCCCAGCTCACCGGCGGCGACTTCGGTGACGGCGCGGTCGTCACCATCGGCGGCATCATCTCGGGCCTCCAGCGGAAGATGACCAAGCAGGGCAACGCCTGGGCCATCGCCACCGTGGAGGACCTCGCGGGCTCCATCGAGTGCATGTTCTTCCCGGCGACCTACCAGCTGGTGTCGACGCAACTCGTCGAGGACGCCGTGGTGTTCGTCAAGGGCCGGCTCGACAAGCGCGAGGACGTGCCGCGGCTGGTCGCGATGGAGCTGATGGTCCCCGACCTGTCCAACGCGGGCACCAACGCGCCCGTGGTCCTGACCATCCCGGCCACCCGCGTGACCCCGCCGATGGTCAGCCGGCTCGGCGAGATCCTCACGCACCACAAGGGCGACAGCGAGGTCCGTATCAAGCTCCAGGGGCCGACCAAGACGACGGTGCTGCGCCTGGACCGGCACCGGGTCAAGCCCGACCCGGCCCTGTTCGGCGACCTGAAGGTCCTCCTCGGCCCGTCCTGCCTGGCGGGCTAGGCGGGTTGGCGGGAGCAGGGCCCGGACCGGGTCCCTGCCCCTGCCGGCGCGCGTGAGGGGCGCACCCTGTGGCGGGTGCGCCCCTCTTCATGTGCCCGGGCCGCAACGGCCCGTGACGCGGATGTCAGTTGTGGCCGAAGCGCTTCTGCCGGCCCTTGCCCCGGCCGACCTCGCCGGGGATCACCTGCGTGGTGCGCTGCTCGTCCGGCGTCTCCATCGTGGACGGCTGCGTCGCCCGCTGCGCGCGCTCGGCCTGGGGCTGCTTACGGTCACGGTTCTTGTTCTTGGCCATGGTGATGCCTCCTGTGGGGGACTAGGGGCCAGGGCCGGGACCAGATTCACATAGCCCGACAACGCGCGCATGTCGGACAATTACCGTGTGTGACCGGGGTGGTCGGGGGAGGAAGTGTGGAAACGCCACGCCGAAGATCGAGTTCGGGCCGTTAACCCCGGCGTGGTCGGGCAGACTCGAAGCAAGCCCGAAGCAAACCTCCCGGAAAGAGGGTGGATCGCGTGGACCGCTGCATCGTCCTGGTGGATGCCGGGTATCTGCTGGGGGCCGCCGCCAGTCTCCTCGCCGGGGAGCCGTCGCGGTCCCGCATCACCGTCGACCACGCGGCCCTCATCCAGGGGCTGCGTGACCGCGCCGAGAACGACACGCGGCAGCCGCTGCTGCGCATCTACTGGTTCGACGGCGCCCCCGACCGCGTCCCGCAGCCCGAGCACCGCAGGCTGCGCGTGATGCCCCGGGTCACCGTCCGGCTGGGGGCGCTGACCCGCAGCGACGGCCGCTGGGCGCAGAAGGGCGTCGACGCCGCGATGCACGCCGAGCTGACCGAGCTGGCCCGCAATCGCGCCTGCTCCGACATCGTGCTGGTCACCGGGGACGGCGATCTGCTGCCCGGCATGATGGCCGCCAAGGAACACGGCGTCGCCGTGCACCTGTGGGCCGTGCAGGCCGCCGACGGGGACTACAACCAGTCAGAGGACCTGGTCGCCGAGGCCGACGAACGCCGGGTACTGGACCGGGCGTGGATCACCCAGGCGGTGCGGGCGAAGGACAGCACCGGGGTGTGCGCGCCGTCGCCCGTGCCCCGGCCGGAGATCGCGGCGATCCTCTCCGCGCCGCTGCCGGATTCCGCGCTCGCCGCGGCGGCCGAGCGGACCGCGCAGGAACCGCGGCACCCGGCCGCCGCCGGGGACAGCGGCACCGCCGAGCCGGCACACACGGCCAAGGGCGTGCCCACCCCGAAGGACCTGGCCGCGCTGCGCAGCCCGGCCCCGCACCAGGCCCAGCAGCCCGCCTCCGCCACCCTGCGCTGGTCCTCCGACAAGGGCTGGGTCGACCGGCCCGTCGCCGAGCCGCCGGACGCCGCCTCCATGCCGACCCTCGCCCAGCTGACCACCGCCGAGCAGCGGTGGGCCGACCGCGAGGAGGACATCACCACCGTCGGCGGCGACCCCTTCGAGGTGGGGCAGGTCTTCGCCCGGCGCTGGGTGGAGCGGCTCGGCGACCAGAGCCACATCCAGAAGCTGTCCGCCATGTACCCCCGCATCCCGCACCGCATCGACGGCGAGCTGCTGCGCTACGCGGCCCGCTTCGGGCTCCTGGCCCACAAGGACGACCAGATCGACGAACGCGACCGCTACGCCATCCGAGCGGGCTTCTGGCGGGAGCTCGACGTCCGCACCGGCACGGAACGGGCTCCCGCCGGGGAGTGAGCGGGCGGGCGGTGCGGAGGTTGGACCGTGTGTGGGGTGGTCGGGTCGGCTTGCGGCGCGTTCCTGCTCGTAGGGGCTGAAATGCGGAGCGGGGGTGACCCGGGAGCGGGGTGGAGGGCGGGACCCCGTAGGCTCGTTCCTTGTGAGTACGCGCGCGGCACAGGGATTCCGGCACGGTGATGACGTCGTGTGTGCGGTGCGCGGGCTGACCAAGACCTATCCGGCGGTGCGCGGACGGCGCGGAGTGCCGGCCACCCCCGAGGTCCGCGCCACCGACGACGTACGGCTCGACATCCGGCGCGGTGAGATCTTCGGCCTGCTCGGGCCGAACGGCGCGGGCAAGTCCACCCTCGTGCGCCAGCTGACCGGGCTGATGCGGCCCGACCGCGGCAGTGTGGAGATCCTCGGCCACGACATCGTGCGCCACCCCGAGCGGGCCTCACGCATCCTCGCCTACCTCGGCCAGGAGTCCAGTGCCCTCGACGAACTGACCGTGTCGCTGGCCGTCGAGACCACCGGCCGGCTGCGCGGGCTCGAGGCGCGGCGGGCGCGGGCCGAGCGGGACGACGTCCTCGACGAACTGGGACTCGCCCCGATCGCCGGGCGCCCGCTGAGGAAACTGTCGGGCGGCCAGCGCCGGCTGGCCTGTTTCGCCGCCGCGCTGGTGGGGGAGCGGCCCCTGCTCGTGCTCGACGAGCCCACCACCGGCATGGACCCCGTGGCACGGCGCGCGGTGTGGTCCGCCGTCGACCGGCGCCGCGCCGACCGCGGCACGACCGTGCTGCTGGTCACCCACAACGTCATCGAGGCCGAGACGGTCCTCGACCGGGTCGCCGTGCTCGACCGGGGCCGGGTCATCGCCTGCGACTCCCCGGCCGGACTCAAGGAGCAGGTCGCCGGCGAGGTCCGGGTCGATCTGGTGTGGCGCGAGGCCGCCCCCCTGCACGTGCCCGAGGTCGCCGCGCTGCGCGACCGGGTCGTCGAGTCGGGCCGCCGCTGGACCCTGCGCCTGGCACCCGAGGAGGCCCGTACGGTCGTCGCCACCGTCACCGGTGGGGCCGCCTTCGCCGCCCTGGACGACTTCACGCTGGCCACGCCCAGCCTGGAGGACGTCTACCTGGCGCTGGGCGGCGCCGTGCGGCAGGGGCTGGTGAAGGCGTGAGCACCCGGGCCGTGAGCTCACAGGCCGCCGTCTCCGCACAGAACGGAGCGGGCGCCGGAGCGAATCCTGACGAAGGGGAGCAGCACGACGTGAGTGTCGTACCCGCCGATGTCCTGCCGGGCGGCGCCCTGGCCCGGAAGCAGGCCGCGCCGGCACCGGCCGAGCTCGGCCCCCGGGCGCGGCTGTGGCCGTCGCTGGCGGCCGTGTACCGGGCACAGCTGTCCCGGGCACGGGTCGCGCGGATCCCGCTGCTGTTCGTGGCCACCTTCCAGTCGATCGGCATCATGATCCTGATGCGCGGGGTCGTGGACGGCGGCGGCGAGGCGCAGGCCGTGGTCGCCGGCTCGGCGGTGCTGGTCGTCGCCTTCGTCGCGCTGAACCTCCTCGCCCAGTACTTCGGGCAGCTGCGGGCCAGCGGCGGGCTCGACCACTACGCCACCCTGCCCGTGCCGCCGGCCGCGGTGGTGCTGGGCGCGGCCGGCGCGTACGCGTCGTTCACCGTGCCGGGGACCGTCGTGACCGCCCTCTTCGGGTGCGCGCTGTTCGGGCTGCCGGTGGCGCATCTGTGGATCCTGGTCGCGGTGATCCCGCTCGCGGGTGCCGCGCTCGCCGGGCTCGGGGCGGCCCTCGGCCTGCTCGCGCCCCGGCCGGAACTGGCCACGCTGCTCGGGCAGCTGGGTATGTCGGCGGCGCTGCTGCTGGGCGTGCTGCCACCGGAGCGGATGCCGGAGGCGGTGCGCCTCGCCCGCGACCTGCTGCCGTCGACGTACGGCGTCGAGGCCTTCGCGCGGACCTTCGGACCCCATCCCGACTGGGCCCGCGTGCTCGGTGACCTCGCCGTGTGCGTGGGCGTCGGCGTGATCTCGCTGGCCGTGGCGACCTGGGCGTACCGCAGGGCGGCCGTCCGGTGACGCGCCGCACAGCCGGGCCTGGCACGATGTCAGGGTGAGCGCACCTCTGACACCACCGCCGCCTCCGCATGAACCTTCCGCGCGGGACGCGTGGCAGACGCCGGCCGACGGGCCGGCGGCCGCCGCGTTCCAGCACTCCGGGGACACCGGGCACGCCGAGTATCCGCGGCACGGCTGGTGGTACGACCAGGACGGCCCCGGGATGAAGACCGAAATGCGGGAGGCCGCCGTGACGGCGGTGGCGGTGGCGCTCGGCGGGGTGCTGCTCGGTGTGCTGTGGTGGTGGCTGGCGCCGCGCGTGCCGCTGGTGGGTGACGTGGTCGGCGACACCTGGGTCGTCTACTTCAAGGACTCCGAGGGCGAGCAGGCCGTCGGGGTCGACGGGACGTTCTCGCTCCTCGCCCTGGGCTTCGGCGCGGTGAGCGCGCTCGTCGCGTTCCTGGTACGCCGCCGCGGAGGTGTGCCGCTGGTGGTGGCGCTGGCCGTCGGAGGGCTGCTCGGATCGCTGCTGGCCTGGCGGCTCGGCGTGTGGCTCGGACCCGCGCAGGATGTGGTCGCGCAGGCAAGGAGCGCCGGCAAGGGCGTCACCTTCGACGCACCGCTGAGGCTGAGCGCGAAGGGCGCGCTGCTGGTCTGGCCCTTCGCGGCACTCGTCCTGCACCTGGGCCTGACGGGCCTGTTCGGCCCCCGTGACCCGGACCCCCTCGCACCCCAGGGACCGTACGCCCCCCAGGGCGCCGGACCGAAGGCCTGAGTGGGCTGTCCCGGGACGTCGGTGGCACGCGTGCTGGGTGCTTGAACAGGTGAGGGCCTTCTGGGTTCGGTGTGGATCGCGACATCCGCGCCCGAGCGCGGGAGGCCCTCGTGTCCTACCGTCATGCCCCGTACCCCACCGTCATGCCCCGTACCCCACCGTAATGCCCCGCTGACGCCGACCGGCTACGCGCGCCCGATCGGGGCCAGGGTCGCGGAGGTCAGCTCGGTCAGGTCGTCGGGGGAGAGTTCGACCTCCAGGCCGCGGCGGCCGGCCGAGACGCAGATCGTCCCGTGCAGCCTGGCCGACTCGTCCAGGACCGTGGGCAGCCTCTTGCGCTGGCCCAGTGGCGAGATGCCGCCGCGGACGTATCCCGTGGTGCGCTCCGCCAGCGCCGGGTCGGCCATCGCCGCCCGCTTGCCGCCGACCGCCGCCGCGAGGGCCTTGAGGTCCAGCTGGCCTGCCACCGGGACCACCGCCACCGTCAGCGCGCCGTCGACGTCCGCCACCAGCGTCTTGAAGACCCGGTCCGGCGAGACGCCCATCGCCTCGGCCGCCTCCTCGCCGTACGACGGGTGGGAGGGGTCGTGGTCATAGGAGTGGACGGTGAACGGCACACCGGCCGCGGCGAGCGCGACCGTCGCGGGCGTGCCCCCGGACTGCTGCTGTTTCCTGGACTTCTTCGCCATCGCTGCGTGTACCCCCCAGACAGTCGTACGTCAGTTGAGACTCGTCGGGCCGCGCGTCAGGTCCGACGACGGCAACGAGGGCAGGTTACGGATGATGGCCGTCTCCCTGCGAAGGAGTTTCAGCTCGTCGCGGAGGCGGGAGGCGGTGTCCGGCGCCTGGAGCAGACGCTGCTTCGTCGGCGTGTCCAGCATCATCGCGGCGGCGACCAGATAGGAGACGACACCCGGCTCGTCCGGCAGGTCCGCGCCGGTCGTCAGCGACCGCTCCCGCGCTCCCGCCAGCCGCTTCTGGTACTGGCGGAACGCCCGCAGCACCCCCTCCGCCAGCGCCCCCGCCTCCTCGCCGGGATCCTCGGCCACCGGATCCAACTCGGCCGTCAGATAGGGCCCCGAGGAGTCGACCGACAGCAGCCGCACCCGGGTCGTGCCGGTCGCCAGCACCTCGAAGGTGCCGTCGGCCCGCTCCCGGATCGTCGCCGCGTCGGCCACGCAGGCCACCTTGTGGAAGGCGCGCAGCGGGTCGGTGCCGAAGCCGGCCGCCGGGCCCTGGTCGGGCACGGCCGTCGGGTCGGGCAGGCCGGGGACGCTCGGCGCCACCTCGTGGCCGTCCCGGATCGCCACGACGGCGAACCGGCGCGGCTCGTCCTCGGGGGTCTTGAGCAGCTCGCGCATCAGGGCGCGATAGCGCTCCTCGAAGACGCTGAGCGGAAGCACGAGCCCCGGGAACAACACCGTGTTCAGGGGGAAGAGCGGAAGCCGGACGGTGGTCACGACGCAAAAGCCTAATGGTCGCCGAAGCGGAGTCGCCCGCCCTGCCCACCCCTCGGACGATCGGAAGCCGAGTCGGAGGAGCCCATTGTGGCCGTGGGGGAGCCGTACGCGACCGCCGTGCGCACGGTCTGACGCACCTCCAGGAACCGGCCGAGCGGATCGTCGGCGTCCCGGTCCCAGGGG
Organism: Streptomyces griseoloalbus; assembly: GCA_014650015.1. Taxonomy (GTDB): domain Bacteria; phylum Actinomycetota; class Actinomycetes; order Streptomycetales; family Streptomycetaceae; genus Streptomyces; species Streptomyces griseoloalbus. The sequence goes on along the minus strand of BMUD01000006.1, from coordinate 134,816 downwards.
AAGGACGTCGCATACGGGCCGGTCAGGCGCAGTTGCTCCAGGGCGTCCTGCCAGCGTTCCAGGCGGACGAGGACGTAGGTCAGCAGATTGCGCAGCTCGGCCGGCCAGCACTGGCCCGTCGGCAGCCGGGCGGACAGCGCGACGGCACGGTCGGCCGCCGCGTCGAGCCGCTCGCGCCGCACTTCGGGACCGCAGTCGTCGGTCAGATAGCCGAAGGCCGCCCGCAGCGGCAGCGCCTGCGTGAGCGAGCCCTCCGGCGCGTCCTGCGCGGCCAGGTCCGCGAAGTCGAAGCACTCGCGGTGCGAACCGTGCCACGAGGACGCCAGATAGCGCAGGGCCGCCACATGGCAGCCGTGGTGGTGCGGGGCGCGGCGCACCGCCGCCTCCCACAGCTCCTCGACGTACGTGTGACCGGCGTGCGCGCCCCGGGCGTGGTCCAGGGCGAGCCGCCAGGGCACCGGATCGCGGCTGTCCGACCGCGCGGCGGTCGTGATCAGCGGGCTCACCTCGCGCAGCAGCTCGATCCGGGCCGGCGAGTCCCAGGCGCGGTCCACCGCCCGCTGGGCGTCCACCAGCAGCCCGTCCGGGTCGCGCGGGGCGAGAGCGCGCCAGGTGTCCAGCCACTCGGGGCGCGAACGCGCGAAGCGGGCGAGCCGCCGCACATACCGGTCGCGGTGCTCCCAGGCGCCCGCGCGCCGGGTGGCGGCGAGCAGTTCGACGGCCGGTGTGTGGTCACCGTCCGCCGCACCGACCAGCGCCCGGCCCAGCGCGTCGTCGGGTGCGTCGAGGAGCACCTCGTCGTCGGCGGGCAGTACGACGGGGGCGGGGGACGCGGCACCCGTCGATGTGCCTCGCACCCGGGACGTACGGGTGAACCCGTGCAACAGAGCCATGGTTGGACCATTGAAAGTCCGCAGGTCACAGCGGCGCCAGAGCCCACACGGAAGTCATGGAAAGTTGTACGGGGTTCGGTCAAAGCCCGGTAAAAAGCTGACAGTTTCTCACCTTGAAAGACCTCTCCGGCACCAGTGGCCCCATGCGTCACAGGTGCTTCAGGTGCTTCAGGTGCTTCAGGTGCTTCAGGTGCTTCAGGTGCGCCGCAGCGTCCGGGTGGCCCCCGCCGCCACGGTCGTCGCCAGGATCCAGCCCAGCAGGATGAACGCGGCCGACAGCCACTGCCAGCCGCCGCGCATCTGCCAGAAGCCCACCTGGCCCAGGTCGATCACCGGCAGCAGCAGGTCCAGGGCGAACAGGGCCGGGTTCCACGCCGGATGCTCACCGCTCTTGAGGGGCGGGAGGTCCGCGCGCGCGAAGGCCAGCGAACCGCACGCCCACAGCACCGCCATCCACACCGCGGCCCGGCCCGGACGATATCCGTAGGCGACCGTCCAGTCCTGCGCGTACCCCCACAGCTTGGCCGCCGGCGGCAGGCTCTCGCGGCGGCGGCGCTGCTTGGCGAGCAGCACCTCCCGGGCGTCCTCGTCCTCCCCGCCCTCGCGCAGCACGGCGGCCAGCCGCTCGTACGGCTCCGGGTTGTACTCGGCGCTCGCCGCGTCCACCCACCGCAGCCGCAGCGCCAGCGGGAACGGCCCGCGCGGCACCAGGTTCTCGTAGGTGAAACCGCCCATGTGCAGCCGGCCCGGGCCCGGCCAGCTGTCCGCCCGGTCCATCAGGTTGACCACCCGCGCCCCCGACAGCACCACCTTGCCGCGCGCCGGCCGCTCCCCGAGGAAGCGCAGCTCCGGCGTCTGCACCCGGCGCAGCGACAGCTCCTGTTCGTCGGTGAAGGTGAACCCCGCCCCCTCGAAGTCGACCGCGTCCCCGAACCGCCCGTCGTCCAGCCGCACCCCGCCCTGGCACTCGAACCGCTGGATCCGCGTCCCGCGCGCCGGAGTCATCCCGCTCCGCGCCTGGGCACCCACCCCCGCCGGGGTCAGATACAGCGAGCGCTCCACGGTCAGCTGGGGCGCGTTCAGCGCGAGGCGCGTGGACGGGTTGACCAGACGGGCACCGCGCAGGCTCAGCGAGACGCCTATCGTCGCGCTGCGCAGGCTCAGCTCGCCGTGCGACTCCAGCATCTCCGCCTGGAGGTCCTGGCCGACCGTCATCCCGTCGGCGGCGATCGAGCGGCCACTGCGGTCCCGGTGCACGATCGCCTGGTTGAGCAGCAGATCCGTACCGATCCGGGCGTCGGTGAGCCGTATGCCGCCCAGGAACCGGCAGCGCGGCAGATGCAGATCGCCCTCGGTGTGCAGCCGGGCGGCCTCCAGACGGGGTATCGAGCAGTCCACCAGCCGCACGGTCGTGAAGCGGGCCTCAGGCAGCAGCACGTCCCGCTCGAAGCGGCAGCCCCGCATCTCCACGTACGGCACCACCGTGCCGCCGGCGAGGTCCAGGGTGCCGCTGACCCGCACCCCGACCAGCTTCAGCGAGGAGACCCGGCCGACCAGCGCGGGCGGGCCGTCCAGCAGGAGCCAGCACACGACGCGCGCCCGGACCGTCCGCTCGGCGCCCCACGGATGCCCTCCGTGCGGATCGTCGACCACCGTGTCCCCGCTGCTCAGGTCGTACACACTGCCGTTGCGGAAGGCCTGCCACATTCCGGCCTCCGCGGCGGTCAGGTCCTCCGGCGGCTCTCCGGCGCCCGGTCCCACCCCCTCGGTCACGGAACTCCCCTCCTCCTCACATACTCGCGGGTTCGTCCCTTCGTACAACCGTTCATGCCCGGTCGGGTGACGCGTTGAACACGGAAAGTGAAGAAGATCTGCGGAATGTGCGCGGACCGTCACTGCCTGGGGCGCGTATCAGCCACTGGAACGGGCGAACGGCCCGCCGCGCGGGTCTGAGAGAATTGGGCACGTGCTCCAACATTCCTTCCTGGCCCGAATCGATCTGCGCGGCGACGCCCTCCCCGAGGGCCCCGCCCTGCGCGACCTGCTGCCCCGAGCCGACTTCGACGTCGCGGCCGCCCTGGAGAAGGTGCGGCCCATCTGCGAGGACGTGCATCATCGGGGCGACGCGGCGCTGATCGACTTCGCCGAGCGGTTCGACGGCGTCCGTCTGGAATCCGTCCGGGTTCCGGCGCGGGCGCTCACCGAAGCCCTGGAAGGGCTGGACCCGGCCGTCCGCGCGGCCCTCGAGGAGTCCATCCGCCGCGCCCGGCTCGTCCACCGCGAGCAGCGCCGCACCACCCACACCACCCAGGTCGTCCCCGGCGGCACCGTCACCGAGAAGTGGGTCCCGGTCGACCGCGTCGGCCTGTACGCGCCGGGCGGCCGGTCGGTCTACCCGTCCTCCGTGATCATGAACGCGGTGCCCGCCCAGGAGGCCGGTGTCCCGTCCGTCGCGCTCGCCTCCCCGGCCCAGGCCGACTTCGGCGGGCTGCCGCACCCGACGATCCTCGCCGCCTGCGCCCTGCTCGGTGTCGACGAGGTGTACGCGGCCGGCGGCGCCACCGCCGTCGCGATGTTCGCGTACGGCACCGAGTCCTGCCCGCCCGCGAACATGGTCACCGGCCCCGGCAACATCTGGGTCGCCGCCGCCAAGCGCTACTTCACCGGCAGGATCGGCATCGACGCCGAGGCCGGCCCGACCGAGATCGCGGTCCTCGCGGACTCCACCGCCGACCCGGTGCACGTCGCCTCCGACCTGATCAGCCAGGCCGAACACGACCCACTGGCCGCCGCCGTCCTGGTCACCGACTCGGCGGAGCTCGCGGACGCGGTGGAGAAGGAGCTGGAACCGCAGGTCAGGGCCACCAGGCACATCGACGACCGGATCGTCCCGGCCCTCAGGGGCCGCCAGTCCGCCATCGTCCTGGTCGACGGCCTCGACGAGGGCCTGCGCGTCGTCGACGCCTACGGCGCCGAGCACCTGGAGATCCAGACCGCCGAACCCGCCGCGCTCGCCGAGCGGGTGCGCAACGCGGGCGCGATCTTCGTCGGCCCCTGGTCGCCGGTGTCGCTCGGCGACTACGCGGCCGGCTCCAACCACGTCCTGCCCACCGGCGGCTGCGCCTGCCACTCCTCGGGCCTGTCCGTCCAGTCCTTCCTGCGCGGCATCCACATCGTGGACTACACCGAGGACGCGCTGGCCGAGGTCGCGCACCACGTGGTGACGCTGGCGGAGGCGGAGGACCTGCCCGCGCACGGCGCGGCGGTCAAGGCGAGGTTCGGCTGGAAGGTACCCGAGAGCAAGTGACCGGCATCGACGATCTCCCCGTACGGGACGAGCTGCGCGGCAAGTCCCCCTACGGCGCGCCCCAACTGGACGTCCCCGTACGGCTGAACACCAACGAGAACCCCTACCCGCTGCCCGAGCCGCTGGTCGAGCGGATCACCGAGCGGGTCCGTGAGGCCGCCCGGCACCTCAACCGCTACCCCGACCGGGACGCGGTCGAACTGCGCACGAAACTGGCCGAATACCTGACGAAGACGGCCGGCCACGAGGTCGGCCTGGAGAACGTGTGGGCCGCCAACGGCTCCAACGAGGTCATCCAGCAACTGCTGCAGACCTTCGGCGGACCGGGCCGCACCGCGATCGGCTTCGAGCCGTCGTACTCGATGCACGGCCTCATCTCGCGCGGCACCGGCACCGGCTGGATCTCCGGTCCCCGCAACGAGGACTTCACCATCGACCTCGCCGCCGCCGAGCGGGCCATCGCCCAGCACCGCCCGGACGTCGTCTTCATCACCACCCCCAACAACCCCACGGGCAACGCCGTCCCCCCGGAGACGGTCCTCGCGCTGTACGAGGCCGCCCAGTCCGCCAAGCCGTCGATGGTGGTGGTGGACGAGGCGTACATCGAGTTCAGCCACGGCGACTCGCTGCTCCGCCTGCTCGAAGGACGCCCGCACCTGGTCGTCTCCCGCACCATGTCGAAGGCGTTCGGCGCGGCGGGCCTGCGCCTCGGCTACCTCGCCGCGCACCCGGCGGTCGTCGACGCCGTCCAGCTCGTCCGGCTGCCGTACCACCTGTCGGCGGTCACCCAGGCGACCGCGCTGGCCGCCCTGGAGCACACCGACACGCTGCTCGGCTACGTCGAGCAGCTCAAGACCGAACGGGACCGGCTGGTCGCCGAACTGCGCGCCATCGGCTACGAGGTCACCGAGTCCGACGCGAACTTCGTCCAGTTCGGCAGGTTCGAGGACGCCCACGCCACCTGGCGGAAGATCCTCGACCGGGGTGTTCTGGTCCGGGACAACGGCGTACCGGGCCGGCTGCGGGTCACCGCCGGTACCCCCGCCGAAAACGACGCGTTCCTCGACGCGGTCCGTGATCTCAAGAAGGAACAGGAGCAGAGCGCATGACTCGCGAAGGCCGCGTGGGAAGAGTCGAACGCACGACGAAGGAAACGTCCGTCCTCGTCGAGATCGACCTCGACGGCACCGGGAAGACCGAGATCTCCACCGGGGTGGGCTTCTACGACCACATGCTCGACCAACTCGGCCGGCACGGTCTGTTCGACCTGACCGTGAAGACCGAGGGCGACCTGCACATCGACTCGCACCACACCATCGAGGACACCGCCCTCGCCCTCGGCGCCGCCTTCAAGCAGGCCCTCGGCGACAAGGTGGGCATCTACCGCTTCGGCAACTGCACGGTCCCGCTGGACGAGTCCCTCGCCCAGGTCACCGTCGACCTGTCCGGCCGCCCCTACCTCGTGCACACCGAGCCCGAGAGGATGGCGCCGATGATCGGCGAGTACGACACCACGATGACCCGGCACATCCTGGAGTCCTTCGTCGCCCAGGCCCGGATCGCCCTGCACGTGCACGTCCCGTACGGGCGCAACGCGCACCACATCGTGGAGTGCCAGTTCAAGGCCCTCGCCCGCGCCCTGCGCTACGCGTCCGAACGCGACCCCCGCGCGGCCGGCATCCTTCCCTCCACGAAGGGCGCGCTGTAAGCCATGAACGGTCTGTCCACCGTCCTGATCGTCGTCGGCCTGTTCCTCGTCGGCGGGATCGTCTCCTTCGTCAAGCAGAAGATGCCCACGAGCCTGATCGTGGTCCTCTCGATCGGCGCCGCGATGTGCCTCGTCAGCGGCGCCCTGAGGCTGGAGGTGTGAGCGCTTGAGCAGCACTAGGAAGGTCGTGGTCTTCGACTACGGCTTCGGCAACGTCCGCTCCGCCGAGCGCGCCCTCGCCCGCGCGGGAGCCGACGTCGAGATCACCCGTGACTTCGACCGGGCCATGAACGCCGACGGGCTGCTGGTACCCGGCGTCGGCGCCTTCGCCGCCTGCATGCAGGGCCTGAAGGAGGCGCGCGGCGACTGGATCGTCGACCGCCGGCTCTCCGGTGGCCGCCCGGTGATGGGTATCTGCGTCGGCATGCAGATCCTGTTCGCGCGCGGCATCGAGCACGGCGTGGAGACCGAGGGCCTCGACGAGTGGCCCGGCTCGGTCGAACCGCTCCAGGCCGAGATCGTGCCCCACATGGGCTGGAACACCGTGGACGCCCCGGCCGGCTCCGAGCTGTTCGCCGGCCTCGACGAGGACGCCCGCTTCTACTTCGTGCACTCCTACGCCGTCCACGACTGGACCCTGGAGACGACCAACCCGGCGATGCGCGCCCCGCTCGTCACCTGGTCCACCCACGGCAAGCCGTTCGTGGCCGCCGTGGAGAACGGCGCCCTGTGGGCGACCCAGTTCCACCCCGAGAAGTCCGGCGACGCCGGTGCCCAGCTCCTCACCAACTGGATCGGAACCCTGTAGAGACATGGCCAAGCTCGAACTGCTCCCCGCCGTCGACGTCCGCGACGGCCAGGCCGTCCGCCTGGTGCACGGCGAGTCCGGGACGGAAACGTCGTACGGCTCCCCCCTGGAGGCCGCCCTCGCCTGGCAGCGCTCCGGCGCCGAGTGGCTGCACCTGGTCGACCTGGACGCCGCCTTCGGCACCGGGGACAACCGTGAGCTGATCGCAGAGGTCGCCGGGGCGATGGACATCAAGGTGGAGCTGTCCGGCGGCATCCGCGACGACGACACCCTCGCCGCCGCCCTCGCCACCGGCTGCACCCGCGTCAACCTCGGCACCGCGGCCCTGGAGAGCCCCGAGTGGGTGGCCGGGGTCATCGCCGAGCACGGCGACAAGATCGCCGTCGGCCTCGACGTACGCGGCACCACCCTGCGCGGCCGCGGCTGGACCCGCGACGGCGGCGACCTCTACGAGACGCTGGCCCGCCTCGACAAGGAGGGCTGCGCCCGCTACGTCGTCACCGACATCGCCAAGGACGGCACCCTCCAGGGCCCCAACCTGGAGCTGCTGAAGAACGTCTGCGCCGCCACCGACCGGCCCGTCGTCGCCTCCGGCGGCGTCTCCTCCCTGGACGACCTGCGCGCCATCGCCGGCCTGGTGCCGCTCGGTGTCGAGGGCGCCATCGTCGGGAAGGCCCTGTACGCCAAGGCGTTCACCCTGGAAGAGGCCCTGGAGGCCACCTCGTGAAAAAGGACACAGTGCGATGACGTCCGATGCCGTACGGCGCGTGCAGAGCGGAAGCCCCTGGGAGGAGTCCTTCGGCTTCGCGCGCGCCGTGGCGGCGGGTGACCGCGTCCTGGTGGCGGGCACGACCTCGTTCCGGGGCCGCGTGCTGTACGGGGAGGGCGACCCGTACGAACAGGCCAAGGTGGCCTTCACCATCGCGCTGGAGGCGATCGGCGAGTTCGGGCTCGGCATCGAGTCCGTGATCCGCACGCGCGTCCACCTCGCCCACGCGCGGGACGTCGACGCGGCCGGCCGGGCCCACAAGGAGCTCTTCGACTCCGTGCGTCCGGTCACCACCGTCCTGGTGGTCGAGGGCTTCGTCGACTCGCGCGTGCTGGTCTCAGTAGAACTGGAAGCATTCAGAGGAGCCGTGAACTCATGACCCTGGCGGTCCGAGTCATCCCCTGCCTGGACGTGGACAACGGCCGGGTCGTCAAGGGCGTCAACTTCCAGAACCTGCGCGACGCGGGCGACCCCGTCGAGATGGCCAAGGTGTACGACACCGAGGGCGCCGACGAGCTGACGTTCCTGGACATCACCGCCTCGTCGGGCAACCGCGAGACGACGTACGACGTGGTGCGCCGCACCGCCGAGCAGGTGTTCATCCCGCTCACCGTCGGCGGCGGCGTCCGCACCACCGAGGACGTGGACAAACTGCTGCGGGCGGGCGCCGACAAGGTGGGCGTGAACACCGCCGCCATCGCCCGCCCCGAGCTCATCCGCGAGATCGCCGAACGCTTCGGCCGCCAGGTCCTGGTCCTCTCCGTCGACGCCCGCCGCACCGCATCCGGTTCCTTCGAGGTCACCACGCACGGAGGCCGCCGCGGCACCGGCATCGACGCCGTGGAATGGGCGCACCGCGCCGCCGAGCTGGGCGCGGGCGAGATCCTGCTCAACTCCATGGACGCCGACGGCACCAAGGACGGCTACGACCTGGAGATGATCGCCGCCGTCCGCAAGCACGTCACCGTCCCGGTGATCGCCTCGGGCGGCGCCGGGAAACTGGCCGACTTCCCGCCCGCGGTCGCGGCCGGCGCGGACGCCGTCCTCGCCGCCTCCGTCTTCCACTTCGGCGACCTGCGGATCGGCCAGGTCAAGGACACCCTGCGGGAGGGGGGCCACCCGGTGCGGTGAGGCTCAGTGCGCCGACTGGGTCAGCTGGATCAGGTTGCCGACCGTGTCGTCCAGGACCGCGGTGAGGAACGGGCCCTGTTCCTGCGGGTCCTGGACGAAGTGGACGCCCTCCCCGCGGAGGCGTTCGAACTCCGCGCGGAGGTCGTCCACCGAGAGCACGATGGCGGGCAGGCCCGCCTCGCGGACCGACCTGCGGTAGGGCTCGGCGATCGGGCCCTGGCCCGGCTCCAGCAGGAGCTCCAGATCCTGCTGGGCGCCCTCGCGGGCGCCCACGGTGACGAACAGCGTGCCGTCGCCCAGGTCCATGTGGGTGCGGGTCTCGAAGCCGAGGACATCGGTGTAGAAGGCGTGCGCCTTCGCCACGTCGTCGACGTACACGCTGGTCATGGCCACTTTGATCACGAACTGCGCCTTTCGGATACGGATCAGATGCCGAGCTGCTTGCTCTCGCGCAGCTTCGCGATCGCGTCCTCGTCGCCCTCCACCTCGACCTTGGCCGCGCTCTGCCGGCCGTAGGCGAACAGCACCAGCTCGGACGGCTCCCCGGTCACCGTCACCACCGGGGTGCCGCGGTGCGCCACCGCCGTCTGGCCGTTCGGACGCCGCAGCACCAGGCCCGTCGGCGTGCCGCGGCCCATCAGCCGGGCGGAGCGCTCCAGCCGCGACCACAGGGCGTCCTGGAACACCGGGTCGAGTTCACGCGGCGTCCAGTCGGGCTGGGCCCGGCGGACGTCCTCCGCGTGGACGTAGAACTCGACGATGTTCGACAGCTCGTCGACCTGCTTGAGCGAAAAGGGCGAGAAGCGCGGCGGACCGGTCCTGATCAGCTGGATCAGCTCCTCGTACGGCTTGGCGGTGAACTCCGCCATCACCCGCTCCAGGCGCGCCGCGAGCTGCTTGACCAGCATTCCGCCCGCCGCGTCGGGGCGGCGCTCGCGCACCACCACATGGGCGGCGAGATCCCGGGTCGTCCAGCCCTCGCACAGGGTGGGGGCCTGAGGGCCCGCGGTCTCCAGCAGATCGGCCAGGAGGAGTCGTTCACGCTTGGCATGGGTCGACATGCCAGCCAGCCTACGGCCGAGTGCGGGGTCCGCCCAGTGGAACGGTCCGGGGCCGGTGGCCGGGGCGCGGCACAATGGTCCGCATGACCAGCACGTCCCGGCCCAGCCGCCTCGACCCGGAGATCGCCGCGCGGCTCAAGCGCAGCCCCGACGGCCTCCTGCCCGCCATCGCCCAGCAGTACGACACCGGAGAGGTGCTGATGCTCGGCTGGATGGACGACGAGGCGCTGCATCGCACGCTGACCACCGGCCGCTGCACCTACTGGTCGCGCAGCCGGCGGGAGTACTGGGTCAAGGGGGACACCTCCGGACACGTGCAGCACGTCAAGTCGGTCGCCCTGGACTGCGACGCCGACACGGTGCTCGTCAAGGTCGACCAGGTGGGCGCCGCCTGTCACACGGGCGCCCGCACCTGCTTCGACGCCGACGTCCTGCTGAAGGACGCCCCCGCCGACGGCGCCGATTCCGGCGCACCCGCCTCGGATCAGTAGGGTCTGCCGCCATGGATCTCGAGACGTTCCGCAAGCTCGCCACCGACCGCCGGGTCATCCCGGTCACCCGCAAGCTGCTCGCCGACGGCGACACCCCGGTCGCGCTCTACCGCAAGCTGGCCGCGGAGCGCCCCGGCACCTTCCTCCTGGAGTCCGCCGAGAACGGGCGCTCCTGGTCCCGCTACTCCTTCGTCGGCGTCCGCAGCTCCGCCCACCTCACCGAACGCGACGGGCGGGCGCACTGGGAGGGCACCCCGCCGGTCGGAGTCCCCACCGACGGCGACCCGCTCGCCGCGCTGCGCGCCACCCTCGAGGCCCTGCACACCCCGCGCGACCTCGCCCACGACCTGGGCCTGCCGCCCTTCACCGGCGGCATGGTCGGCTACCTCGGCTACGACATCGTGCGCCGCCTGGAGAAGATCGGCCCCGGCGAGCGGGACGACCTGGGACTGCCCGAGCTGACCATGCTGCTCACCAGCGACCTCGCCGTCATGGACCACTGGGAGGGCGCCGTCTGGCTGATCGCCAACGCGATCAACCACAACGACCTCGAGACGGGCGTGGACGAGGCGTACGCCGACGCCGTGGCCCGTCTCGACGCCATGGAGGCCGACCTCGCCCGCGCGGTGGCCCAGCCGCCCGCCGTGCTGCCGCCCTCGGAGCTGCCCGAGCACACCGCGCTGTGGGGCGGCCCCGACTTCCGGCGGGCCGTCGAGGACATCAAGGAGCGCATCCGCGCGGGGGAGGCATTCCAGGTCGTACCGTCGCAGCGGTTCGAGACCCCGTGCACGGCGAGCGCGCTGGACGTCTACCGGGTGCTGCGGGCCACCAACCCCTCGCCCTACATGTACCTGTTCCGCTTCGACGGCTTCGACGTCGTGGGCTCCTCCCCGGAGGCCCTGGTGAAGGTCGAGGACGGACAGGCCATGGTCCACCCCATCGCCGGCACCCGGCCCCGCGGCGCCACCCCGCAGGAGGACCAGGCCCTCGCCGACGAACTGCTCGCCGACCCCAAGGAGCGGGCGGAGCACCTGATGCTCGTCGACCTCGGGCGCAACGACCTCGGACGCGTCTGCGAGCCCGGCTCCGTCGAAGTCGTCGACTTCATGTCCATCGAGCGGTACTCGCACGTCATGCACATCGTCTCGACGGTCACCGGCCGGGTCACCGCCGACCGCACCGCGTTCGACGTGCTCACCGCCTGCTTCCCGGCCGGCACCCTCTCCGGGGCGCCCAAGCCCCGCGCGATGCAGATCATCGACGCACTCGAACCGTCCCGGCGCGGGCTGTACGGCGGCTGCGTCGGCTATCTCGACTTCGCCGGCGACTCCGACACCGCGATCGCCATCCGTACGGCCCTGCTGCGGGACGGCACCGCGTACGTCCAGGCCGGCGCCGGAATCGTCGCCGACTCCGACCCGGTCGCCGAGGACACCGAGTGCCGCAACAAGGCGGCGGCGGTGCTGCGCGCCGTCCACACCGCGAACCGGCTGGGAAGGGTCTGAGACGAACCCCGGGTGACGGTTCGCCCGGGGTTCAGGCGATAGTGGATGACGTGACTGCCGTACCTACCCCTCGTTCCGAAGCCGCCGGTTCCGCCCGGACCGGCCGCCTCAGCCTCGCCGTCGCCCTGCTGAGCGGCGCCCTGGGCGCGGCCGTGGCCCTGCTCGCCACCCGGCAGCAGTGGTCGGAGGGCACCGCGACGGTGGCCGGCGGCGCGTTCCCCCTGACTGCCCGGGGCAGCGACGTCACCGGCGTCCCCGCCGCCCTGGCCGTCGTCGGGCTGGCCGCGCTCGTCGCCGTCTTCGCCGTGCGCCGGGCCGGGCGTCTCGCCGTCGCCGCGCTGCTCGCCCTGTCCGGGGCGGGGACGATCGCCGCGGCGCTGCTCGGCGCGTCGGACAGCGCGGCGCTCGACGAGAAGGCCGCGGCGGCCTCCGGTGACACCTCCGCGACCGTGGACGCCCTCAGCCATACGGCGTGGCCCTACGTCGCTGCCGTGGGCGGTGCGCTGCTGCTGGTGGCCGGACTGCTCGCGCTGCGGTACGGGCGGTTGTGGCCGGGGATGTCCGGCCGGTACGAGCGGGCCGGCGCGGCGCGGCCGCGCCGCAGGCCCGCGGCCGTGGACCCCGACCGGCCCGAGGACCTGTGGAAGGCGCTGGACCGGGGCGAGGACCCGACCGGAGCGTGACGCCTCGCCGGCGTGGGACGGGCCGGGGTGGTCGCGCGGCCCCGGGGCCGTCGCGCTCACCCCTCCGGTACCCCCGGTCACCCTGGACGGGTGGGTGCGGGACAATGGGAGCGAGCGTCTGCTCAGACACGTACACAGCAACGAGGAGCAAGCAATGGCGGGCAGCAGCCACGGTCACACCCCGGCCGCCTGGACCGGTGTCATCATCGCCTTCATCGGTTTCTGCGTCGCGGGCGCCTTCATGGTGATGGACCAGCCCGTGGGCTTCTGGGGCGGCATGGGCATCGTGCTCCTCGGCGGTGTCGTCGGCGCCATCATGCGCGCGATGGGCATGGGCCAGCCGAAGAGCGACCACCCCGTGCACCAGGTCACCGGCGACCGCACCCCGGCCCACGCCGAGGGCTGAGCGCCGCGGAGCACTCCGGACGGGGGCGGCCGGCACGGTGGTGCCGGAACCGCCCCTGACACGTGTCCGGGGCGGTTGCGGCAGCGGACGCGCGTCCGGGGCACAATGCACGACGTGAATGCCCACCACCCCGGCGTGATGCGCGGCAGGGCGGCCCGGCTGGCCGTCCCCGCCGGCGTGCTCGCCGCCGTCGCCGGCGCCTTCGCCTACGTCGGAACCGTGGACCCCAACGAGGCCGGCCACTACCCCGTCTGTCCGCTGCTGCGCCTCACCGGCCTGTACTGCCCCGGCTGCGGCGGACTGCGCAGCGCGCACGCCGTCGTCCACGGCGACCTCCTGGCCGCCCTCCAGGCCAACGCGCCCGCCGTCCTCGGCTACGTGGGCTTCGCCGCGCTGTGGACCGTCTGGGTGGTCCGCGCGGTGCGCGGCCGGCCCCTGCGGATCGACCCGCCCCCGGTGCTCCTGTGGTCCCTGGGAGCATTGCTGCTGGTCTTCACGGTTGTCCGGAACCTTCCGTTCGGTGGCTGGTTGCATCCTTGATCAACAGGCGAACGTCCAGGTAGTGGAACCGGCGCCCACCGGATGCGGGGCATGCGCCCTGCTGCGGATACCATCACAGTGACCATCGAAGACCGACCGTCAGGAAGGGGGCCGCTCGCGTGAGTGTGCTCGACGAGATCATCGACGGAGTCCGTGCCGACCTGGCGGAGCGGCAGGCGCGCGTCAGCCTCGACGAGCTCAAGGAACGCGCTGCGAAGGCCCCCGCCGCCAAGGACGGCGTGGCCGCCCTGCGCGGCGACGGCGTCAAGGTGATCTGCGAGGTCAAGCGCTCCAGCCCGTCCAAGGGCGCGCTCGCCGCGATCGCCGACCCCGCGGGACTCGCCGCCGACTACGAGGCGGGCGGCGCCGCCGTCATCTCCGTCCTCACCGAACAGCGCCGCTTCGGCGGCTCGCTGGCCGACCTGGAGGCGGTCCGCGCGCGGGTGGACATCCCCGTGCTGCGCAAGGACTTCATCGTCACCTCGTACCAGCTCTGGGAGGCCCGCGCGTACGGCGCCGACCTCGCGCTGCTGATCGTCGCCGCCCTCGACCAGCCGGCCCTGGAGTCGCTGATCGAGCGCGCCGTGTCCATCGGACTCACCCCGCTCGTCGAGGTGCACGACGAGGACGAGGTCGAGCGCGCGGTGGACGCGGGCGCCAGGATCATCGGCGTCAACGCGCGCAACCTCAAGACCCTCGAGGTCGACCGCGGCACCTTCGAGCGGGTCGCCCCCGAGATCCCCGACCACCTCGTCAAGATCGCCGAGTCCGGCGTCCGCGGCCCGCACGACCTCATCGCCTACGCCAACGCCGGCGCCGACGCGGTCCTGGTCGGCGAGTCCCTCGTCACCGGCCGCGACCCCAAGACGGCGGTCTCCGACCTGGTCGCGGCGGGCGAACACCCGGCACTCCGCCACGGCCGCAGCTGATCCACCGGTAGGCTTGGCCCCGATGAATCCCCCGCCGACCCCGACGACCAGGGACCCGTACGCGCGCCTCGCGCGCGGCTGCCGCCCCCGCGGCTGCCGCGCCCCCGCGCGCCGCGTCCACGGCCGCAGGGTCCGCTACGTCATCGGCGACGAACCCGGGCAGGTCAACGGCATGCGATGGCAGCGCCCGCTTTCCGGGGACGCGGGGAACAGCGCGTCCGGCCACCACCGGCCCGCGGCCGACTGACGAACCCCGCCCCCACGGCGCACAGTGCCCACCCCACACTCACCGTGAGGCTCCAGCATGCCCAGTACCTTCTTCATCCCCGACCCGGAGGGGCAAGTCCCCACCGCCGACGGCTACTTCGGCGCGTTCGGGGGCAAGTTCATCCCCGAGGCCCTCGTCGCGGCAGTCGACCAGGTCGCCGTCGAGTACGACAAGGCCAAGCACGACCCCGAGTTCGCCCGTGAACTCGACGACCTCCTGGTCCACTACACCGGCCGCCCGAGCGCCCTCACCGAGGTGCCCCGGTTCGCCGAGCACGCCGGCGGTGCCCGGATCTTCCTCAAGCGCGAGGACCTGAACCACACCGGCTCGCACAAGATCAACAACGTGCTCGGTCAGGCCCTCCTCACCAAGCGCATGGGCAAGACCCGCGTCATCGCCGAGACCGGTGCCGGCCAGCACGGCGTGGCGACCGCCACCGCCTGCGCCCTCTTCGGCCTCGACTGCACGATCTACATGGGCGAGATCGACACGCAGCGCCAGGCCCTCAACGTGGCCCGGATGCGCATGCTCGGCGCCGAGGTCATCGCCGTGAAGTCCGGCAGCCGGACGCTGAAGGACGCCATCAACGAGGCGTTCCGTGACTGGGTCGCCAACGTCGACCACACGCACTACCTCTTCGGCACCGTCGCCGGGCCGCACCCCTTCCCGACCATGGTGCGCGACTTCCACCGCGTCATCGGCGTCGAGGCCCGCCGCCAGCTCCTCGAGCAGGCCGGACGCCTGCCCGACGCCGCCATCGCCTGCGTCGGCGGCGGCTCCAACGCCATCGGCCTGTTCCACGCCTTCATCCCGGACGCGGACGTACGGCTCATCGGCTGCGAGCCCGCCGGGCACGGCGTCGAGACCGGCGAGCACGCGGCGACCCTCACCGCGGGCGAGCCCGGCATCCTGCACGGCTCGCGCTCGTACGTCCTCCAGGACGACGAGGGCCAGATCACCGAGCCGTACTCCATCTCGGCCGGTCTGGACTACCCCGGCATCGGACCGGAGCACTCGTACCTCAAGGACAGCGGCCGAGGCGAGTACCGGGCGGTCACCGACGACGCCGCCATGCAGGCCCTGCGCCTGCTGTCGCGCACCGAGGGCATCATCCCGGCCATCGAGAGCGCCCACGCGCTGGCCGGCGCGCTGGAGGTCGGCAAGGAGCTGGGCAAGGACGGGCTGATCGTGGTCAACCTGTCCGGGCGCGGCGACAAGGACATGGACACCGCGGCCCGCTACTTCGGTCTGTACGACACCGACGCGGAGGTCGCCGCCGACGAGGCCGGCGGCGCCGCCGAGATCGAGGGGGACGCCAAGTGAGCGGGAACGTGCGGCTGCTGAACGACACCCTCGCCGCGGCGAAGGCCGAGGGCCGTTCCGCCCTCATCGCCTACCTCCCGGCCGGGTTCCCTACCGTGGACGGCGGCATCGAGGCGATCAGGGCCGCGCTGGACGGTGGCGCCGACGTCGTCGAGGTGGGCCTGCCGCACAGCGACCCCGTCCTCGACGGACCGGTCATCCAGACGGCCGACGACATCGCCCTGCGCGGCGGCGTCCGGATCGCCGACGTCATGCGCACGGTCCGTGAGGCCCACGAGGCCACCGGCAAGCCGATCCTCGTCATGACCTACTGGAATCCCATCGACCGCTACGGCGTCGAGCGCTTCACCGCCGAGCTCGCCGAGGCGGGCGGCGCCGGGTGCATCCTGCCCGACCTGCCCGTCCAGGAGTCGGCGCTGTGGCGGGAGCACGCCGACAAGCACGGGCTCGCCACGGTCTTCGTGGTCGCGCCCAGCAGCAAGGACGCGCGGCTCGCCGAGATCACCGCGGCGGGCAGCGGCTTCGTCTACGCCGCCTCCCTGATGGGCGTCACCGGCACCCGCGAGTCGGTCGGCTCGCAGGCCGAGGACCTGGTGCGGCGGACCCGCGCCACCACCGACATCCCGGTCTGTGTCGGGCTCGGCGTCTCCACCCCGGCCCAGGCGGCCGAGGTCGCCGGCTTCGCCGACGGCGTGATCGTCGGCTCGGCCTTCGTGAAGCGGATGCTGGACGCCCCCGACCACGCGGCCGGCGTCGAGGCCGTCCGGGCGCTCGCCGGTGACCTGGCCAAGGGCGTGCGCGGACAGGCGTAACCGGCCGGGTATCCGCAGGTAGTCATACGGGTCCCTCGTACGGGTGGACCTGGGACCGGGGAGGCGCTGTGCGCCTCCCCGGTTCGTTCTGCGGGTGTGAGCGAGAAGAACCGTGAGGGAAAGCGCACCGCCCGGGAGCGGCTGGCGGACGAGCGCGAGAAGCAGAAGGCCGCGGAGAAGCGGCGCCGCACCCTGATCGTGGGTGCGAGCGTGGTCTGTGTCCTGGGGCTCGCGGCGGTGATCGGCATCGTCGCGGCCAACGCGGGCGGCGGCGACAAGAGCGATTCGGCCGGCCCCGTCGTGGCCCCCTCGGGCGCCCTGGGCAAGGACGGCACGGCCATCCCGGTCGGGAAACAGAGCGCCAAGGCCACGCTCACCGTGTGGGAGGACTTCCGCTGCCCGGCCTGCAAGGTCTTCGAGCAGGCCTACAGACCGACCATCCACGAGCTGACCGACGCGGGGCAGCTGAAGGTGGAGTACCACCTGGTCACGCTCATCGACGGCGGCATGGGCGGCACCGGCTCGGGCCACGCGGCCAATGCCGCCGCCTGCGCCCAGGACGCCGGGAAGTTCGCCGCGTACCACGACGTGCTGTTCCAGAACCAGCCGATGGAGAGCGACGACGCCTTCGCCGACAACGGCAGGCTGCTCGAGCTGGCCGGCAAGGTCGAGGGACTCGACACCCCCGCCTTCCGTTCCTGCGTCGAGGACGGCAAGCACGACAGCTGGGTCGTCAAGTCCCATGAGGCATTCCAGAAGGGCGGCTTCAGCGGCACGCCGACCGTCGTGTTCGACGGCAGGAACATCTACCAGGACCGCTCGATGACCCCCGAGAAGTTCAAGCGGATGGTCGAGGAGGCCAACAAGGGATAGCGATGCCCCGGAGGAATCCCGGGGTCCTGTTATGGAGCCGTAGCCGGGCTGCCCGCCGTGCGGCCGGTCCGGCACGGTAGCGTCGACCCTGCCATGGAACTTGCCTACATTCCCAGCCCGTCGAGCGGGGTGCTGTACCTCGGCCCCGTTCCGCTGCGCGGCTACGCGTTCTGCATCATCATCGGTGTCTTCGTCGCCGTCTGGCTCGGCAACAAGCGCTGGGTCGCCCGGGGCGGGCGGGCCGGCACGGTGGCCGACATCGCTGTCTGGGCCGTGCCGTTCGGCCTGGTCGGCGGCAGGCTCTACCACGTGATCACGGATTACCAGCTGTACTTCAGCGAGGGCCGTGACTGGGTGGACGCCTTCAAGATCTGGGAAGGCGGCCTCGGCATCTGGGGCGCGATCGCCTTCGGCGCCCTGGGCGCGTGGATCGGCTGCCGCCGCCGGGGCGTCCCGATGCCCGCCTACGCCGACGCCGTCGCCCCGGGCATCGCCCTCGCCCAGGCCATCGGACGCTGGGGCAACTGGTTCAACCAGGAGCTGTACGGGCGGGCCACCGACCTGCCCTGGGCGGTGGAGATCACGTCCTCCGCCGACGGACGGGAGCCGGGCACGTACCACCCGACGTTCCTGTACGAGTCGCTGTGGTGCGTCGGCGTGGCCCTCCTGGTGATCTGGGCCGACCGTCGCTTCAGGCTCGGGCACGGGCGGGCGTTCGCGCTGTACGTCGCCGCGTACTGCACGGGCCGGTTCTGGATCGAGTACATGCGTGTCGACGAGGCCCACGAGATCCTCGGCCTGCGGCTGAACAACTGGACCTCGATCCTTGTGTTCCTGCTCGCGGTGCTGTACATCGTGCTGTCGGCGCGGAAGCGGCCGGGGCGTGAGGACGTGGTGGAGCCGGGTGTCTCCGACGGGGACGCTGCCTCCGGTGGTGAGGCCGACGGCGCCGACGAGGCCGGCGAGGGCGTGGAGAAGGACGAGGCCGAGGCGTCGGACGGCAAGAAGGAAGCCGACGGGGCCGGGCAGGATTCCAAGGACGGGGCCGGGTCGGCGAAGAAGAACTGACGGTCCGCCGTACGACGCGGAGGGCGCCCGGAGATTCTTCGGGCGCCCTCCGCGTGTGCCGGCCGAGGGGCGCGCAGCCCCGCGCCGGCGGGGTGCCGTCGCGCCCACCCGCGCCGCCCCGGGACCCTTCCAGGCCGTCAAGGCACCGGGGAGGCACGACTGCCCGCGGTGTCGGCCGAGCGGCGGCTCAGATTCTGCGGGCCAGGGAGAGGGTGCGGTGGGCCGCTGCCACCACCGCCGCGTCGATGAAGGTGCCGTCCGCAAGGGCCTGGGCGCCCTGTTCCGTGGCCGCTGCCTTGAGGACGGTCTCGGCCCGTTCGATCTCCTCCTGCGTGGGCAGATAGGCCCGCTCGATGACCGGCAGCTGGCGGGGATGGATCGCGGCGCGCCCCAGGAAGCCCAGGGCGCGGCCGTGGGCGCAGGAGGCCCTGAGTCCGTCCAGGTCCCGGGTGTCCGGGTGGACGGACTGGGTGGGCGGGGCCAGGCCCGCCGCCCGCGCGGCGACGACCACCCGCGAGCGGCACCAGTCGAGGCCCGCGTCGTCGTGTACGCCCAGGTCGGCCCGTAGGTCCGCCTCCCCGATGGCGATGCCGCGCAGGGATCGGTGGGCGGTGGCCACGGCACGGGCCCGTTCGATGCCGAGGGCCGTCTCCAGGAGGGCGTACAACGGCGGCACGCCACCGTGGGCGGACACGGCGCGACGCGCGACGCGGACGACGTCGGACGGCGAGGACACCTTGGGCAGCCGCAGTCCGGACAGCCCGGGGGCCGGGGCGAGGGCCGCGAGGTCGTCCCGGGCCCACGGGCCGGACAGGGCGTTGACCCGGACGTGGACCGGGACCGGCTGGGGGTCGCGCAACAGCTCGGCGGTGGCCGACCGGGCGTAGGCCTTCCGGTCGGGGGCGACCGCGTCCTCCAGGTCGATCACCACCACGTCGGCCCCGGAGGCAAGCGCCTTCGCCACCACGCAGGGACGGTCGCCGGGGGCGTACAACCAGGTCAGCGGAGTGTCCTTCACAGGGCACCCTCCGCGCGCAGCGCCGCGAGATCGGCCGGGGAGAGGCCGATCCCGGTCAGGACCTCCTCGGTGTCCGCGCCGTGCGGGCGGCCCGCCCAGCGGATCGCGCCCGGGGTGCCGGAGAGCCGGAAGAGGACGTTCTGCATGCGCAGCGGGCCCAGCTCGGGGTCGTCGACCGTGGTGATCGTGTTGAGGGCCTGGTACTGCGGGTCCGCCATGACGTCCCGCACGTCCTGGATGGGGGCGACGGCCGCCTCCGCCTTCTCGAAGGCGGCCAGCACGTCGGCGCGGGTGTGCCGGCCGATCCAGCCGCCGACCGCCTCGTCCAGGATGTCCGCGTGCCGGGCGCGGTCCGCGCCGGTGGCGAACCAGGGCTCGTCGATCAGGTCCGGCCGGCCCACCAGCACCATCACCCGCTCGGCGATCGACTGGGCCGAGGTGGAGACGGCGACCCAGGTGCCGTCGGCGGTGCGGTAGGTGCCCCGCGGGGCGTTGTTCGGGGAGCGGTTGCCGGTGCGGGGCTGGACGTGTCCCAGCTGGTCGTACCAGGTCGGCTGGGGTCCGAGCACGGTCAGGATCGGCTCGATCAGCGCCATGTCGACGACCTGCCCCTCGCCGGTGCGGTCCCGGCCGGCCAGCGCGGTCATCACCGCGTACGCGGTGGTCAGACCCGCGATGGAGTCCGCCAGGCCGAACGGGGGCAGGGTCGGCGGTGCGTCCGGTTCGCCGGTGATCGCGGCGAAGCCGCTCATCGCCTCGGCGAGGGTGCCGAAGCCAGGGCGGTGCGCGTACGGGCCGAACTGGCCGAAGCCGGTGACCCGCACCAGGATCAGCCGGGGGTTGGCGGCGGACAGCTCCGGCCAGCCCAGATCCCACTTCTCCAGGGTGCCGGGGCGGAAGTTCTCGATGATCACGTCGGCGGTCTCGGCCAGGCGCAGCAGGGTGGCCCGGCCGCCGGGCCGTGACAGGTCGAGGGTGATGGTCCGCTTGTTGCGGCCGAGCATCTTCCACCACAGGCCGATGCCGTCCTTCGACGGGCCGTGGCCACGGGAGGGGTCCGGTTTCCTCGGATGTTCGACCTTGACGACCTCCGCGCCGAAGTCGCCGAGCAGGGTGGCGGCGAGGGGGCCGGCGAAGAGGGTGGCGAGGTCCAGGACGCGCAGACCGGTCAGCGGGGGTCCGGTGGGGGCGGGGACGGACGGTGGGGCGGCGGTCGGGTCGGGCGGGGTCATGGGCGGGAGGCCTCCAGACGGGTCAGACGGGCCAGGGTGTCGAAGCCGGTGCCGTGGAAGTCGCCGACGGAGGTGGCCAGGCGGTTCTTCAGCGGGGCCGTCCAACGTTCGGGGAGCGCGGCCGGGGAACCCGCGAGCAGGCCGGCGATGCTCCCGGCGGTCGCGCCGTTGGAGTCGGTGTCCCAGCCGCCGGAGACCGCACGGCAGACGGAGCCGGCGAAGTCGCCGTCGGCGTGGGTGAGGGCGGCGGCGATCAGGGCGGTGTTGGGGACCGCGTGCACCCAGTGGTGGGTGGCGGCGTAGGTGTCGTGCAGCCGGTCGACGACGGTGGTGAAGTCGGCGTGCTCATGGGCCAGTCGGACGGCCCGCTCGACGGCGCGGGCGAGCCGGGAGCGGGGCGGGACGACGGTGAGGCCGGTGCGCAGACAGGCGTGGACGTCGTGGGTGCCGGTGGCGGCGGTGGCGATGACGGCGGCGGTGAACATCGCCGCGTAGACGCCGTTGGCGGTGTGGGTGAGGGTGGCGTCGCGGTGGACCTGCTCGGCTGCCGCGGCCGGGGCGCCGGGGTTGGTCCAGCCGTGCACGTCGGCGCGGATCAGGGCGCCGATCCACTCGCGGAACGGGTTGTGGTGACGCGCGGTCAGCGGGGGTTCCAGGCCGCCGAGGAGGTTGCGGTAGGCGATCCGCTCGGCGGTGAAGGTGCGGCCGGCGGGGAGTTCGTCGAGCCAGACGCGGGCGACGTCGGTGGTGGTGAAGGACCGGCCGTGGCGCTGGAGGACGATCAGGCCCAGGAGGGGGTAGTTGAGGTCGTCGTCCTCGGGCATGCCGTCGATGTTCTCGGCGAGGGAGGTGGCCGCGGAGCGGCGGTTCCAGGGGTACTGGGTGAGGAGCTCGCCGGGGACGCCACGGGCGGTGAAGTAGCCGGTCAGGGGCCAGTTGCCGGTGGCTCGGGCGAGGTGGCGGATGCCGTGCAGGGGGAGCTTCTCGACCGGTTTGCCCAGCAGGCAGCCCACGGCTCGGCCGAGCCAGGCGGCTTCGAGGCGGGCGGGGGACGGCGCCCGGGGGCCGGGTGCGCGGCCCGGCGCCTGCGGGGTGCCGCCGCGCCCGCCCTCCCCCGAGGGTTCGGCTCCGCCCGGGCAGGGCGGGCCTCCCTCGCCCCGGGCGGCACGACTGCCGGTGGGGTGCGGCGTGGGCCAGTCGGGGCACAGGCTCTTGATGTTGTGGAGGCCGGTCGGCTCGTCGTCTCCCCGGCTGCTGGGGAGGTCCGCCAGTTCGTCCAGGAGGTCTGTGGCCAGGAGGCGGAGGCAGCGGGACGCCGGCCGGGGGGACGCGCCTGCGGTGAGCGGGGCCTCGGGGCCGCCCGCCGCGCGCCAGCGGGCGGCGATCGCCGAGGGTTCACGGCCGTCCTGGACCGCCTGACGCAGTTCGTGGCCGATCAGGTCCTCCGGCTGGACCCAGGTCAGTCGGAGCATTCAGGGCCTTCCAGCTCCGCGAACGCCTCCTCGTGGGCGCGGCGGCGCCGTACGTCGCGGGCGAAGACCTCGCGGATCACGGCGGTGAGCGTCGCCGCCGGTTCCCACAGGTCGAGACGGCTGGCCTCCGCCACCGTCTTGGACCAGTCCTGGGGGACGGGTGAGCCGAGGGCGCCGGTCACGGCCCCGGCCATCGTGGCGATGGAGTCGCAGTCGCGGCCGTAGTTCACCGCGCCCAGCACCGCGTGCCGGAAGTCGCCACCGGCCACCACCACCATGCCCAGCGCGACCGGGAGTTCCTCGATGGCGTGCAGCCGGGAGGGGCGACGGGCGCCCAGGGACGGCGACCGGTAGTCGGGGCCCACGGTGTCGTACGGCGTCACCGCCTCCCGCAGCGGACCCAGCGCCGACTCGAAGTCGGTGTGCCGCGCCGCCTCCTCACAGACCCGCTCGATCGCCGCCCGGGTGCCGTCCTTCGCCACGGACAGACACGCGGCGACCACCGAGTCCGCCGTCGCGCCCGGTGCGCACGCCGCCGCCACGGCCGCCGCGAAGACACCGGCCGCCTCCCTGCCGTACGACGACTGGTGGGCGCCCGCGACGTCCAGCGCCTCGGCGTAGGCGGCTCCCGGGTGGGCGGCGTTGACCAGTCCGACCGGGGCCATGTACATCGCGGCACCGCAGTTGACGATGTTGCCGACGCCCGCCTCGCGCGGGTCGGCATGGCCGTAGTGGAGGCGGGCCACGAGCCATTTCTCGGCGAGGAAGATCCGGTGCAGCGGCAGCGCCCGCGCCTCCAGCTCCGGGATCCAGCGCGGGTTGGTCATCAGGTCCGGGACCAGGTGGTCGGCGACCGCGTACGCGTCCAGGTGGTTGCGGACCCGCGCGTACACCCGGACCAGCGCGTGCGTCATCAGGGTGTCGTCGGTGACGTGGCCGTCGCCCTTGTGGTACGGGGCGATGGGGCGGGCGGTGCGCCAGGCGTCGCCGTCCCACGGGCCGACGACGCCGTGTACGCGCCCGCCGTGACGCTCGACGATCTGCTCGGGTGAGTACCCCTCGACCGGCCCGCCCAGGGCGTCGCCGACGGCGGCTCCCACGAGGGCCCCGGACACCCGCTCGTCCAGGGGCAGACCCCGGCCGCCGACATCCTCGATTTCTTGCTCTTTGTGCGTCATGCCCGAATCATCCTCCGGGTGGGGTCGGTTGTGCGGCTTCCAGGAGCCCGGCGAGTTCCACCAGGTCCGTGCCGGTGAGCCGGGGGAGTACGCAGCCGGAGAGGGTGCGGCAGCTCTCCCTCCAGGACTCCGGGATCGCCGCGCCGCCGCCCAGCGCGCCGGTGAGGGCGCCGACGAGCGCCGGGGCGGAGTCCGCCACCCGCGACAGACACGCCGCCGCGGGCACCGCCTCCGCGATCCGGCCGCGGGCGGCGGTCGCCAGGGCGAGGGCGACGGGCACGGTCTCGGCGGCGGCGACGCCGTAGCTGTAGACGTGGTCGACGATCTGGTGCTCCAGCGGCGGTACGAGGGCGAAGGCGCTGGGGGCGTCCGCCGCGAGCTTCAGGGCGTGCCGGGCGTTGCGGCCGATCTCCGTGTCCTCGGGCAGCTCGGCGCAGGCGGCGGCCACGCACGTGTCCGGGTCCGCTCCGGCCAGCGCCAGGGCGACGGCGGCGGCCATGGCGCGGGCGCCGTGCACGCCGTCGCCGTCCTGGGTGTAGCGGGCGTCGAACTCCGCGAGTTCCGCGGCGCCCCGTGGGTCGCCGGGGTGGGCCACGGCCAGGACGCAGGCCCGTACGCAGGCGGCGTCGTCGAAGTAGTGCGGGTTGTCGTGGCCGGTGGCGGGCGGGCGCAGACCGGTGGCGAGGTTGCCGAGACCGGCCCGCACGGAGATGCGGGCGCGCAGGGGGAGCACGGCGGACTCGGTCTCGGGGGCGCGTTCGGTGGCCGCGGCGACCTCGGCGGCCACGGAGTTCCAGGTCAGGTCGAGGGCGGCGCGGGTACGACGCTCCCGGCTCAGGTCACCGAGGGCGGCGTCGTCGCCGGCGCGCAGCACCGCCTCGGCCGCGAACGCCGCCCACTCGGCGTCGTCCGAGGGGCCGAGGCGCAGGGGTTCGGGGGGCTGGTTGAGGGCGATCGGTACGGGGAGGGTGGTGGTCGCGTTCTGCTCGGCGAAGGTGTCCAGCTCGCGGGTGAGGCGTCGGGTCCACTCGGGCATCCGGACGGCGCGGTGCCGGGCGGCGGGCCAGCCGGCGGCGTCGCCTGCGGCGAGGCCGAGGAGGAGGCCCTCGATCCTCGCACCGGCCTGCGGTGGCTGGGTGGGGTTGTCGGCCTCGGCTGCGCGGTGTGCCTGCGGTGCCTGGGTGGCGTTGTCGGCCTCGGCTTCGCCTTCGGCCCGGGTGTTCCCACCCGCACCACCCGTGCGGGTTTCGTGGTCAGGTGCGGGTGGCCCCTGTGGGGCTTGTTCGCCGTCGGCGGGTGCGGGTGGCCCCCACGGGGTTTGTTCGTCGTCGGCGGGTGCCGGTGGTTCGGGTGGGGTTTGTTCGTCGTCGGCGGGTGCGGGTGGCCGCTGTGGGGCCAGTTCGTCGTCGGCGGGTGCGGGTGGCCCCCACGGGGTTTGTTCGGCGTCGGCGGGCGGGGGTGGTTCCTGTGGGGGTGTGGTGTCGGTCGTGGGGGCGGGTGGGGCGGATTCCGGGCCGATCGTGGTGGGCGGGGCCTCGGGGTGGGGGGTCATGCGGGGGCCTCCGTCGGGTCGTCCGGGGCCAGGACGAAGGTGTCCGGGGGCGGCTCGTCGGCTCGTGGCGGCAGCTCGCCCGGTGTCAGCAGGTCCGCGACGTCCAGGACGTGGTGGCCGGCCATCGCCGGGAGGCAACTGCCGCGGGCCGGGCCGATGGCGGCCGCCCAGGGTTCCGGGATCGCCCGGACGCCCCGCGTCGCCCCCGCCAGCGCGCCCGCCACCGCCGCCGTGGTGTCGGCGTCGCGCCCCATGTTGACGGCCGTCAGGACCGCCTGCTCGAAGTCCCCGTCGGCCGCCGCGTACGCCCCGAAGGCGAGGGCGACCGCCTCGGGGGCCAGGTCGGTCCACGGGTAGCCGCCGATCACCACCGCGGCGCGGACCGCGCGTTCGCCGAGGTGGGCCGCGGTGACGGCGCGGCGCAGCGAACGGGCGGTCCAGGAGTCGTCCGGCACCACCGCCAGCGCCGAGGCCACGACCGCGACCACCGGCGCCCCGGCCATCGCGGCCGCGACACCCGCCGCGACCGCCTGACCGCCGTAGATGCCCTCGCCGTCGTGGCTGACCGAGCCGTCGATCGCCGCCAGCCGGGCCGCCTCGTCCGGACGGCCCGCCGCGAACACCCCGTAGGGCGCCGCCCGCATCGCCAGCCCGTCGCTCCAGGCGTGCCGGTGCTGGGCGGAGATGGGCGCGGCCAGTCCCCGGCGCAGGTTCTCCAGCGTGCCGCGCTCGCTGAAGCCGGCGCCCCGGAAGGGGCCCTCGGCGCGGTCCGCGATCCACTCGTGCCAGGCCGCCTCGACATGTGCCGGGGTGAGCGCGCAGCCGTGCCGGGCCAGCAGCAGACCGGAGAAGATCGCGTACTCGGTGTCGTCCGTGCCCGCCGGACGCTCCGTCACGTATCCCGTGATGCGCCCCCACCTCGCCCGGATCTCGGAGGGCTTCATGTTCTCGGCCGGGGCGCCCAGCGCGTCGCCGACGGCCAGGCCGAGCAGCGCGCCGCGCGCCCGTTCGCGGAGCCCGAGGGCGTCCCCGGGCGCCGGGACCGAGGGGATGCGGGCGGTCGATGCCATACGCGGCACTCCTCTCAGGTGCGCCCCGAGAGGCGCGGAGCCCTTTGCGGAACTGTCCCCGGTGCGGTGTCCGGCGCAGCCTCACAGACCCCAGCGTCACCCGGTCGACATCTGTGCGCCGATCTACACAAACGAGCGGATCCCGCAAAACCGCAGGTTAGCCCAGCCTTTCCTTGCTGGCGGCGGGGAATGTGGCGGCATAGATTGGGTGTTGTCGAGAAGTGGAACGTGTCCAAAGAGGAGTCCTGGGGGACCACGCATGGCCATCATCGAGACCGAGGCGGCGCTGCACGAGGCGCACCGCGACAACCACACGCACCGGGATGTGAACGGCGGCTGGCTGCGCCCCGCCGTCTTCGGCGCGATGGACGGACTGGTCTCCAATCTCGCCCTGATGACCGGTGTCGCCGGTGGGGCGGTCAGCCAGCAGACCGTCGTGCTCACCGGCCTGGCCGGCCTGGCCGCCGGCGCCTTCTCGATGGCGGCCGGCGAGTACACCTCCGTCGCCTCCCAGCGCGAGCTGGTCGAGGCCGAGCTGGACGTCGAGCGGCGCGAGCTGCGCAAGCACCCCAAGGACGAGGAGGCCGAGCTCGCCGCGCTCTACACGGCCCGCGGTGTCGAGCCCGCACTGGCCCGCGAGGTCGCCCGGCAGCTGTCCCGGGACCCCGAGCAGGCCCTGGAGATCCACGCCCGGGAGGAGCTCGGTATCGACCCCGGCGACCTGCCCTCGCCCACCGTGGCCGCCGTGTCCAGCTTCGGCTCCTTCGCGCTGGGCGCCCTGCTCCCCGTCCTGCCGTACCTGCTCGGCGCGAGCAGCCTGTGGCCCGCCGTGCTGCTGGCCCTGCTCGGGCTCTTCCTGTGCGGCGCGGTGGTGGCCAAGGTGACGGCGCGCAGCTGGTGGTACAGCGGACTGCGGCAGCTCGCCCTCGGTGGCGCGGCGGCCGGTGTGACGTACGCCCTGGGCACACTGTTCGGCACGGCCGTAGGATGATGCGACTCGCACTTATGCGTGGGGCCGCATAAGTAGTCGTTACTTGCTGGTTTCGGCTGCATGACCACTGGGAATGAGCCGTAAGCGCTGTGGGCAATGAGGCCGGCGGCGTGCCCGCGGGACGGGCGAAGGAGCCCTTTCCCGCCATCGGACCGACGGACATCGATCTGTCCGGCCCGGTCCCCATAGCTTCCACCGCCAGGGGCGGAACCTCGCCGCGACCCACGCGGCGTCCGCATGTTGGAACGGATTATCCCGGTTCCCGAGAACCGCTCCATCATGTAACCTGCACGAAATTTTGCACTCACGCAGAGGGCCAACGTCGTCCCTCGGCACTTGCACATGCCACATGACGACGACGGGAGAGCCGATGCGTACGCCGCGCCAGCCGTCCCAGCACTCCACGAATGACCGGCTGAACTGGTCTTTCATGGATGCTCGCCCTGCTGCGCAGGGTATGTACGACCCCCGCAACGAGCACGACGCCTGCGGCGTCGGCTTCGTCGCCACCCTCACCGGCGAGGCGTCCCACACCTTGGTCGAGCAGGCCCTCACGGTCCTGCGCAACCTCGAACACCGTGGTGCCACCGGATCCGAGCCGGACTCCGGTGACGGCGCGGGCATCCTGTCCCAGGTCCCCGACGCCTTCTTCCGCGAGGTGGCCGGATTCGACCTGCCCGAGGCCGGTGGCTACGCCGTCGGTATCGCCTTCCTGCCGGAGGACGGCACCGAGGACGCCGTCGCCCGGATCGACGAGATCGCCGACGCCGAGGGCCTGACCGTCCTCGGCTGGCGCGAGGTGCCGGTCGCGCCCGAACTGCTCGGTGCCACCGCCCGCTCGACGATGCCGGTCTTCCGGCAGGTCTTCGTCAGCGCCGGCGAGAGCCGGGGCATCGACCTCGACCGCAGGGCCTTCGTGCTGCGCAAGCGCGCCGAGCGCGAGGCGGGTGTCTACTTCCCCTCCCTGTCGGCCCGCACCATCGTCTACAAGGGCATGCTGACCACCGGCCAGCTCGAACCCTTCTTCCCGGACCTGTCCGACCGCCGCTTCGGCTCCGCGGTCGCGCTCGTGCACTCCCGGTTCTCCACGAACACCTTCCCGTCGTGGCCGCTCGCGCACCCGTACCGCTTCGTCGCGCACAACGGTGAGATCAACACCGTCAAGGGCAACCGCAACTGGATGCGCGCCCGCGAGTCCCAGCTGTTCTCCGACCTGTTCGGCTCCGACGACAGGGCCATCGAGCGGATCTTCCCGATCTGCACCCCCGACGCCTCCGACTCGGCGTCCTTCGACGAGGTCCTGGAGCTGCTGCACCTGGGCGGCCGTTCGCTGCCGCACTCCGTGCTGATGATGATCCCGGAGGCGTGGGAGAACCACGACTCCATGGACCCGGCCCGGCGCGCCTTCTACCAGTACCACGCCACGATGATGGAGCCCTGGGACGGCCCCGCCTGCGTCACCTTCACCGACGGCACCCAGGTCGGCGCCGTGCTCGACCGCAACGGCCTGCGCCCCGGCCGCTACTGGGTCACCGACGACGGCCTGGTCGTCCTCGGCTCCGAGGTCGGCGTCCTCGACATCGACCCGGCGAAGGTCGTCCGCAAGGGCCGCCTGCAGCCCGGCCGCATGTTCCTGGTGGACACCGCCGAGCACCGCATCATCGAGGACGACGAGATCAAGGCCCAGCTCGCCGCCGAACGCCCGTACGCGGAGTGGCTCGAGGCCGGCGAGATCGAGCTGTCCGACCTGCCCGAGCGCGAGCACATCGTGCACACCCACGCCTCGGTCACCCGCCGCCAGCAGACCTTCGGCTACACCGAGGAGGAGCTGCGGGTCCTCGTCGCGCCGATGGCCAAGGCCGGCGCCGAGCCGATCGGCTCGATGGGCACCGACTCGCCGATCGCCGCGCTGAGCGAGCGTCCGCGCCTGCTCTTCGACTACTTCACCCAGCTGTTCGCACAGGTCACCAACCCGCCGCTGGACGCGATCCGCGAGGAACTGGTCACCTCCCTGCGCTCCTCGCTGGGCCCGCAGGGCAACCTGCTGGAGCCGACCGCCGCGGCCTGCCGCAGCGTCACCCTGCCCTTCCCGGTGATCGACAACGACGAGCTGGCCAAGCTCATCCACATCAACGCCGACGGCGACATGCCCGGCTTCAAGGCCGCGACCCTCTCCGGCCTCTACCGGGTGTCCGGCGGCGGCGAGGCCCTCGCCGCCCGCATCGAGGACATCTGCGCCGAGGCCGACGCCGCCATAGAGAACGGCGCCCGCCTGATCGTCCTGTCGGACCGGCACTCCGACGCCGAGCACGCGCCGATCCCGTCGCTGCTGCTCACCTCGGCCGTCCACCACCACCTCATCCGCACCAAGCAGCGCACCCAGGTGGGACTGCTGGTCGAGGCCGGCGACGTCCGCGAGGTCCACCACGTCGCCCTGCTCATCGGGTACGGCGCCGCCGCCGTCAACCCGTACCTGGCGATGGAGTCCGTCGAGGACCTGGTCCGCGCCGGTACCTTCCTGCCGGGCATCGAGCCCGAGAAGGCCATCCGCAACCTGATCTACGCCCTCGGCAAGGGCGTGCTGAAGGTCATGTCCAAGATGGGCATCTCCACGGTCGCCTCCTACCGGGGCGCCCAGGTCTTCGAGGCCGTCGGCCTCGAGCAGGCCTTCGTCGAGAAGTACTTCAACGGCACGGCCACCAAGATCGGCGGCGTCGGCATCGACGTCATCGCCAAGGAGGTCGCCGCCCGGCACGCCAAGGCGTACCCCGTGTCGGGCATCGCCCCCGCGCACCGCGCCCTGGAGATCGGCGGCGAGTACCAGTGGCGCCGCGAGGGCGAGCCGCACCTGTTCGACCCGGAGACGGTCTTCCGCCTCCAGCACTCCACGCGCTCCGGCCGCTACGACATCTTCAAGAAGTACACCGAGCGCGTGAACGAGCAGTCCGAGCGGCTGATGACGCTCCGTGGACTCTTCGGCTTCAAGTCCGGCCGGGGACCGATCCCGGTCGACGAGGTCGAGCCGGTCTCCGAGATCGTCAAGCGGTTCTCCACCGGCGCCATGTCGTACGGCTCCATCTCCCAGGAGGCGCACGAGACCCTGGCCATCGCCATGAACCAGCTGGGCGGCAAGTCCAACACCGGTGAGGGCGGCGAGGACCCGGAGCGCCTGTACGACCCGGCGCGCCGGTCGTCCATCAAGCAGGTCGCCTCCGGCCGCTTCGGTGTGACCTCCGAGTACCTGGTCAACTCCGACGACATCCAGATCAAGATGGCCCAGGGCGCCAAGCCCGGCGAGGGCGGCCAGCTGCCCGGCCACAAGGTCTACCCGTGGGTCGCCAGGACGCGTCACTCGACGCCGGGCGTCGGCCTCATCTCCCCGCCCCCGCACCACGACATCTACTCCATCGAGGACCTCGCCCAGCTGATCCACGACCTGAAGAACGCCAACCCCCAGGCGCGCATTCACGTCAAGCTGGTCTCCGAGGTCGGCGTCGGCACCGTCGCCGCGGGTGTCTCCAAGGCCCACGCGGACGTCGTGCTGATCTCCGGCCACGACGGCGGTACGGGCGCCTCCCCCCTCACGTCCCTGAAGCACGCGGGCGGTCCCTGGGAGCTCGGCCTCGCCGAGACCCAGCAGACGCTGCTGCTCAACGGCCTGCGCGACCGGATCGTCGTACAGACCGACGGCCAGCTGAAGACCGGCCGTGACGTGGTCATCGCCGCGCTGCTGGGCGCCGAGGAGTTCGGTTTCGCGACCGCGCCGCTGGTCGTCTCCGGCTGCGTCATGATGCGCGTCTGCCACCTGGACACCTGCCCGGTCGGCATCGCGACCCAGAACCCGGTGCTGCGGGACAGGTTCTCCGGCAAGGCCGAGTACGTGGTGAACTTCTTCCGGTTCATCGCCGAGGAGGTCCGCGAACTCCTCGCCGAGCTGGGCTTCCGCTCCATCGAGGAGGCCGTCGGCCACGCCGAGGTGCTCGACGTGACCCGCGCGGTCAACCACTGGAAGGCACAGGGCCTGGAGCTGGAGCCGCTGTTCCACGTGCCCGAGCTGCCCGAGGGCGCCGTCCGTCACCAGGTCGTCTCCCAGGACCACGGTCTGGAGAAGGCGCTCGACAACGAGCTGATCAAGCTCGCCGCCGACGCGCTCGCCGCCTCCGGCGCCGAGGACGCCCAGCCGGTGCGCGCCCAGGTCGCCATCCGCAACATCAACCGCACGGTCGGCACCATGCTCGGCCACGAGGTGACCAAGAAGTTCGGCGGCGCGGGCCTGTCCGACGACACCATCGACATCACCTTCACCGGATCCGCCGGCCAGTCCTTCGGCGCCTTCGTCCCGCGCGGCATCACGCTGCGCCTGGAGGGCGACGCCAACGACTACGTCGGCAAGGGCCTGTCCGGCGGCCGGATCGTCGTCCGCCCGGACCGCGCGGCCGACCACCTCGCCGAGTACAGCGTCATCGCGGGCAACACCCTCGCCTACGGCGCCACCGGCGGCGAGATGTTCCTGCGGGGCAAGACCGGTGAGCGGTTCTGCGTCCGCAACTCCGGCGCGCTGGTCGTCTCCGAGGGCGTGGGCGACCACGGCTGCGAGTACATGACGGGCGGTCACGCGGTCGTCCTCGGCGAGACCGGACGCAACTTCGCGGCCGGCATGTCCGGCGGCGTCGCCTACGTCATCGACCTCGACCGGGACAACGTCAACGCCGGCAACCTGAATGCCGTCGAGGCGCTGGACGACGCCGACAAGCAGTGGCTGCACGACGTGGTCCGCCGGCACCAGGAGGAGACGGGCTCCACCGTCGCCGCGAAGCTGCTGGCCGAGTGGGACTCCGCCGTGGAGCGCTTCAGCAAGATCATCCCCAGCACGTACAAGGCAGTGCTCGCCGCCAAGGACGCCGCCGAGCGAGCCGGTCTCTCCGAGACCGAGATCACCGAGAAGATGATGGAGGCGGCGATCAATGGCTGACCCGAAGGGCTTTTTGAACCACGGCCGCGAGGTCGCCACGTCCCGTCCGGTCGAGGAGCGCAAGAAGGACTGGAACGAGGTCTACGTCCCCGGCTCCCTGCTGCCCATCATCAGCAAGCAGGCCAGCCGCTGCATGGACTGCGGCATCCCGTTCTGCCACAACGGCTGCCCGCTGGGGAACCTCATCCCCGAGTGGAACGACTACGCCTACCGCGAGGACTGGGGCGCGGCCTCCGAGCGCCTGCACGCCACGAACAACTTCCCGGAGTTCACGGGCCGGCTGTGCCCCGCTCCGTGCGAGTCGGCGTGCGTGCTCGGCATCAACCAGCCGCCGGTCACCATCAAGAACGTCGAGGTCTCGATCATCGACAAGGCGTGGGAGACCGGTGACGTCGCCCCGCAGATCCCCGAGCGCCTGTCCAACAAGACCGTCGCGGTCGTCGGCTCGGGCCCGGCGGGTCTGGCCGCCGCCCAGCAGCTGACCCGGGCCGGCCACACCGTGGCGGTGTACGAGCGCGCGGACCGCATCGGCGGCCTCCTGCGCTACGGCATCCCCGAGTTCAAGATGGAGAAGCGGCACATCAACCGCCGTATCGAGCAGATGCGCGCGGAGGGCACCAAGTTCCGCACGGGCGTCGAGATCGGCCGCGACATGCCGGCGACGGCGCTGCGCAAGCGGTACGACGCCGTGGTCCTCGCCGTCGGTGCGACGACCGCCCGCGACCTGCCGGTGCCCGGCCGGGAGCTCAAGGGCATCCACCAGGCCATGGAGTACCTGCCGCTGGCCAACAAGGTCCAGGAGGGCGACTACGTCGCCCCGCCGATCTCCGCCGAGGGCAAGCACGTCGTCGTGATCGGCGGCGGTGACACCGGCGCGGACTGCGTGGGCACCGCCCACCGCCAGGGCGCGGCCTCCGTCACGCAGCTGGAGATCATGCCCCGCCCGAACGAGGAGCGGGACCCGGTCTCCCAGCCGTGGCCGACCTTCCCGATGCTCTACAAGGTGACCAGCGCCCACGAGGAGGGCGGTGAGCGGGTCTACTCCGTCTCCACCACCCACTTCGAGGGCGACGAGGACGGCAACGTCCAGTGGCTGCACCTGACCGAGGTCGAGTTCGTCGACGGCAAGCTGACGCAGAAGCCGGGCACCGAGCGCAAGATCCCGGCCCAGCTGGTCACCCTCGCCATGGGCTTCACCGGAACCGACCGGGAGAACGGGCTGGTCGAGCAGTTCGGCCTGGAGCTCGACGAGCGCGGTAACATCGCCCGCGACGCCGACTTCCAGACCAACGTGCCCGGTGTGTTCGTCGCCGGTGACGCCGGCCGCGGCCAGTCGCTCATCGTGTGGGCGATCGCCGAGGGCCGCTCGGCCGCCCGCGGCTGCGACCGCTTCCTCACCGGAGCGAGCGAGCTGCCGGCCCCGATCCGGCCGACCGACCGTTCGCTGATGGTCTGACCGGCGGCACGGCTCACAAGGTGACCTGACGGTCCCTCATATACGTCCCGTACAAAGGCGTACGGAACACTGGGTGGCGCCTGCCCGCCAGTCCCCGACCGGACGACTGGGCAGGCGCCGCCGCATGCTCAGGGCAGCGTGTAGCGGGTGCCGTACATCTCCCACACCAGCGGCGTGTCCAGGCCCAGGTTCCCGGCCTTCAGGAACCGGCGCTGGGCCGTGTCGACGCGGGAGGTGTCGCGGTCGGGGGCCCGGGTCAGCAGGGCCTCGCGGCGGACGTCGAGGAAGGCGTTCAGGTAGCCCTTCTCGGAACCGCCCTCGGCGGGCGTGTCGGCCTGCCGCATCGCCCGCTCGCGCAGGCTGTAGAAGCCGTCCGCGTCGGTGCCGGGGCCGTGGAAGACCATCGCGTCGAAGTAGACGAACTGGCCCAGCGTGCCGAGGCCGTCCAGCTTGGCGAGGCGGACCGCCGGCGCGAAGTAGATGCGGTCGCGCTCCTCCTCCTGGGCCTCGCGGAACGCCGGTACCTCCGCCTCCGCCTCCCAGGCGGCGGTGAAACCGGGGTCCAGGCCGTCGTGGGAGTCGGAGCCGTCGACCTCGCGCAGGGCGGGCAGGTAGGAGGCCAGCCGGTTGTCCGGGTGGGCCTCGGTGTAGCGCTCGACCAGGGTGAGCAGGTCGTGGGTGCCGGTGCAGAAGCCGATGATGCCCGCCGTGTAGCCGCAGCCGTCGCCCTGGTCCTCGATGGAGCCGTAGGTGGTGCGCCAGTCGGTGGTCGAGTGCTCGGCGCTCGCCACCAGCTGCTGGGCCAGCTCCTTCTTCGCGGGCGCGGCCAGCCCCGGCGGCAGCTCGGCGATGACCGCGTCGTCCGCCTTCCGCTCCCGCTCGGCCCGGTCCTTGGCGTCCTCGAGGGACGACTGGGCGGTGGCCGCGGGCGGCGCGGCCGGGGCGTCGGCCGAGTCCGCCGGCATGACGAAGTACATCCCCGTGGCGATGACGGGAACGGCCGCGAGGAGCAGCACACCGGAACGTCTCACTGGGGGACACCTCCACCCGTCAGCTCGGACACCTTGACCGCCGCCGCCACCGCCAGCACCACCAGGAGCCCCACGCACGCGCCGACCTGCACGAGCGTCCGGCGCCCGTCCCGGGGAGCGTACGCGAACGCCAGCGCCACCGCACCGCCCGCCAGCAGCCCGCCGAGGTGGCCCTCCCAGGACGTGACGAGCGCGGAGATCACCAGCCACAGCAGCAGCCCGGCCATGAACCGGTTGACCTGGCCCATGTCCACGCCGACGCGCCGGGCCACGACGTAGTACGCGGCCCCGATCCCGAAGATCGCGCCGGACGCGCCGACGACGGCGTCCCCGGGCGCGATCAGCAGCACCAGCACCGAACCGCCCAGCGCCGACAGCAGGTACAGGGCGAGGTAGTGCACCCGGCCCAGCATCGGCTCGACGAGCCGGCCCAGGTTCCACAGCGCCACCATGTTCATCACGACGTGGAAGACGCCGAACGTCCCCTCGGTGGGCGGCAGATGCAGGAACGCGCCGGTCAGCAGCCGGTACCACTCCCCGTCCACCAGGCCCTCCGGGGCGAAGCCCCCGGGGTACGGGTCGATCCACAGGTAGTGCTCGCCGTCCGGACCGACCAGCCCCGCCCCCACCATCGCGAACCGGTCGACGATCTCCGGCCGTACCAGCTCCGCCAGGTACACCAGCACATTGACGGCGATCAGGACGTACGTCACCACGGGCACCGCCGAGACCCGGCCGCCCACCAGGGTGCGGGCCTGCCGTACCGACCGCGCGCCCTCCTTCACGCACTCGGGGCACTGGTGGCCCACGGCCGCCTCCCGCATGCAGTCCGGGCAGATGTACCGCTCGCAGCGCGTGCAGCGGACGTAGCACTCCACCTCGGGGTGGC
The DNA here is from genome assembly GCA_014650015.1 of Streptomyces griseoloalbus. Lineage (GTDB taxonomy): Bacteria > Actinomycetota > Actinomycetes > Streptomycetales > Streptomycetaceae > Streptomyces > Streptomyces griseoloalbus. The sequence goes on along the minus strand of BMUD01000006.1, from coordinate 99,380 downwards.
GGTAACAGGTGGTGACGGCGGACTCGGGATCCACGGGCCGGCTCCTCAACAGGGACGGGACGGAAGTGAGCCGGTGGGGGCGGCGGCGAACAAAATATCGAACACCGGTGGACGGGGCGAGAGGTGGGGGTGGTGGTGTCGTACGCTCTGGGCCAGTTCCGTGACGGAGGGGGAGCCGTATGGCCGCGATCGGTCCGAGCGAGATCGAGGAGACCGCGCCCGCGCTGGCCGGCCTCTACAGGACGGCCGGGGTGTCACTGACCAAGCACGGGCTGGAGGGGCTGCGCGCGGCGGTCTACCTGGTGGTCGACTACTCCGGCTCCATGAAGCCGTACTACAAGGACGGCAGCGTGCAGGCGCTCGCCGACCGGGTGCTGAGCCTCTCGGCGCACCTCGACGACGACGGCACCGTGCCGGTGGTGTTCTTCTCCACCGACGTCGACGCCGTCACCGACATCGCCCTGGCCGACCACCGGGGGCGCGTCGAGCGGATCGTGGCCGGGCTCGGCCACATGGGCAGGACCAGCTACCACCTGGCGATGGACGCGGTCATCGACCACTACCTGGACAGCGGATCGACCGAGCCGGCACTCGTCGTCTTCCAGACCGACGGCGGGCCGGTCAACAAGCTCGCCGCGGAGAAGTACCTGTGCAAGGCCGCCCGTCTCCCGCTGTTCTGGCAGTTCATCGGCTTCGGCGACCCGCACAGCAAGCAGTTCGACTACCTGCGCGGACTCGACGACCTCGCCGTCCCGGCCAAGCGGGTCGTCGACAACGCGGGCTTCTTCCACGCCGGCGCGGACCCGCGCGAGGTGTCGGACGCCGAGCTGTACGACCGCCTGGTGGGCGAGTTCCCCACGTGGCTGGTGGCGGCGCGGGCCCAGGGCATCGTGCGGTAGGGAGCAACACCCCGAGGGGCGTGGGCCGTACCGATGGCCGGCTCCGCCGCGTGGACGCGGCCGGCCGCCGCGCACCCGCGGTCGAGCGGCCGGCGACGACACCGCCGGGCGGTGTCGTTCGGATCAGGCCGACTCCGCCGAAACGGCGCCCCGCGGCCGGGCCGAGCGGGGTCCGGTGCGTGCGGCCGCGAGGCTAAGGAGGGCGCGGGCGGAGCCCCGGCAACCGACGACAACGCGGCGGACGCGCGTGCCGGGCCCCGCGACCCCGGCACGATCCGAACGGCACCGCCTCTAGGTGTCGCACTCCAGCACCGTCCGGCACAAGCCGCACCGCGCCCGCACCCGGCCCCGTACCGGTACCCGGATGCGCTGGTGGCAGGTCGGGCACGGGAACGACACCCGCAGCGGGCCGTGGCTGTCCGGTGTGAAGCTGTACGGGACGTCCGGCCGCGCGCCGGTCGGGACGACGGGCGGGCGGTGGTCCTGGGCGTGCCGGCGATCCCGCGCGTACCGCCGGCGGCCCGCCCAGCCGGCCGCCGTCAGCGGCGGCTGCTGCTCGTCACGGCGGGCCAGCGTCATGCCCTTCCCGTACGCCGTGTACGCCTGCGCGCTGGTGAACCACACCGACGGATCCTCCGCGAACGCCAGCGACCGCTTCGCCAGTACATACCCGAACTCCTCCGGTGTGAGATACCCCAGCTTCTGCGACGACGCCCCGTCCTCCCGGAACGCGTCCAGCAGCAGCCACCCCGCCCCCAGATACGTCGCCGTCGTGTCCGTCAGGATCTCGTTGTCCCGCGTCCCCGGGAACGACAGCCCCAGACGATGCAGATACACATGCGCCACCTCGTGCGCCAGGGCCGCCCCGATGTCCCGCCGGTGCGTCCGGAACCGGTCGTTCAACTCGACGAAGTACTCCGGCCCGGCGGTCAGTTCCACATGCGCCGCATGCGTCATCTCCCGGAACCCGACGATCAGCCGCGCGTCCGGCAGCCGGTAGTGCCGCACCATCTCGCGGGCCACCCGCTGCGCCCCCAGATGAAGATCGTCCGTGTCGCAGAACGCCACATCGGCCGGCGCCACACTCACCGAGAACGTGCGGACCGTGTCGTACGACAGACGCCTGTACAGCGCCGTGACGGCCGACCGCACCGTCTCCAGATGCGGGTATCCGTGCTCGACCGGCCCGCCGTTCGCCACGTCTCACCCCCGGACGCCCAGAACCCGATTCCACTGTACGGGCCGGCCCCCGCAGCCGCCCCCGGCCGGGCGGACACCGGCCCGGTCCCGCACCGTAGGCTGACGCCCCATGAGCACCAGCAACACCGCCCCCGGTGACGCCGACCCCGCCGTCCGCGAGGAACTCGCCCGGCTGCGCGACAGCATCGACAACATCGACGCGGCCGTCGTCCACATGCTCGCCGAACGCTTCAAATGCACCCAGCAGGTCGGCCGTCTCAAGGCCCTGCACCGGCTGCCGCCCGCCGACCCGGGCCGCGAGGCCCGCCAGATCGCCCGGCTGCGCGCCCTCGCCGAGGACGCCAGACTCGACCCGGCCTTCGCGGAGAAATTCCTGAACTTCATCATCGCGGAGGTGATCCGACACCACGAGCGCATCGCCGACGACACCGTCAACGGCGCCACGCCCTGAGCGAACCGCACCACCACGTCCTCCCCCGGGGAGTGACACGACGGCCCGCGCGGGGCATGCTGCGCTGTGCACTCCTTGTCAGCCGACGAGCACCGCCCGTCAGCTGCCGGACAGCCATCCGGTCCCTTACGAGGAGGGACGCGCGCCATGCCGCCGAATGCCCGGATCCTCATCGTCGACGACCACGAGGACACCCTCTACGCCCTGGAGAGCGCCCTGGCCCCGCTGGGCCACCTGCTGGGCCGGGCCACCAGTGGCGACGAGGCACTCAAACAGCTGCTGCGCGGAAACGTGGGTCTGCTGCTCCTCGACGTCCACATGCCCGGCACCGGCGGCCTCGACGTCGTCCGCTACATGCGGCGCCTGGAACAGACCCAGTACATCCCCGTCGTCCTGCTCACCGGTTACGCCCGCGACCCGCAGCTCGGCGCCGCCGCCTACGCCCTCGGCGTCGCCGACCTCGTCACCAAGCCCGTCGACCTCTGGGCCCTGCGCACCAAGATCCGCCACCTCTACGACGCCCATCAGCGCCACCTCGCCCTGGAACGCGAGATCCGCACCCTGCGCGCCCGGCTCGAGGAGCACATCGTGAGCCCCGGGCGTCCCGCCCTGCCCCACCCCCAGGCACACGCCGGTCCCGGACAGCCCGCGGGGGCGCACACCGGGGAGCTCGAACGAGACCGGACATAGGGCGCGTACCCGATCCGCCTCTGTGCCCAGGCAACGGCATCAGGCAGCATGGCCTGCATGTCCGTACTGACGCGCGACGAAGCGCAGAACCGAGCACAGCTCCTCGACGTCCACCGTTACACGATCGAACTCGATCTGACCACCGGGGACGAGACCTTCGACTCCCGCACCCTGATCAGGTTCAGCGCCCGCACGGACGCGGACACCTTCGTCGAGATCAAGCCCGCCGAGCTGCGCTCCGTCACCCTCGACGGACAGCCCCTGGACGCCGACACGCTCGACGGCAACCGGCTGCCGCTGAAGAACCTCACCGCCGGCGAGCACGAGCTGCGCGTCGACGCGCGGATGCGCTACTCCCGCACCGGCGAGGGCATGCACCGCTTCACCGACCCCACCGACGGCGAGACCTACGTCTACACCCAGCTGTTCATGGACGACGTGCAGCGCGTCTTCGCCGCCTTCGACCAGCCCGACCTCAAGGCCGTCTTCGACCTCGCCGTCACGGCCCCCGAGAGCTGGACCGTCCTCGCCAACGGCATCACCGAACACCTCGGCGGCGGACGCTGGCAGGCCGCCGCCACCCCGCTGATCTCCACCTACCTCGTCGCCGTCGCCGCCGGCCCCTGGCACTCCGTGCGCACCGAGCACCGCGGCCTGCCCTTCGGCATCCACTGCCGCCGCTCCCTGGCCCCGTACCTCGACGCCGACGCCGGGGAACTCCTCGACATCACCCGCGCCTGCTTCGACCGCTACCACGAGAAGTTCGAGGAGCCGTACCCCTTCGACTCCTACGACCAGGCCTTCGTCCCCGAGTTCAACGCGGGCGCGATGGAGAACCCGGGACTGGTCACCTTCCGCGACGAGTTCGTCTACCGCTCCGCCGTCACCGACACCGAACGCCAGACCCGCGCCATGGTCGTCGCCCACGAGATGGCCCACATGTGGTTCGGCGACCTCGTCACCCTCAGGTGGTGGGACGACATCTGGCTCAACGAGTCCTTCGCCGAGTACATGGGCTACCAGACCCTCACCGAGGCCACCCGCTTCACCGACACCTGGACCGACTTCGGCGTCACCCGCAAGCCCTGGGGCTACGACGCCGACCAGCGGCCCTCCACCCACCCGGTCGCCCCCGAGAACGTCGAGGACACCGCCTCCGCCCTGCTCAACTTCGACGGCATCTCCTACGCCAAGGGCGCCTCCGCCCTGCGCCAGCTCGTCGCCTGGCTCGGCGAGAAGGACTTCCTCGCCGGCATCAACATCCACTTCCAGCGGCACCGGTTCGGCAACGCCACCCTCGCCGACTTCATCGACTCCCTCGCCGCCGCCACCGAACGCGACGTCCACGCCTGGGCCGACGCCTGGCTGCGCACCACCGGCGTCGACACCCTCACCCCCGAACCGAGGAGCGGCGACAACGGCTACTGGCGCCTCGGCATCGGGCACGACGGCAGCACCGGGGTCTGGTCCGGGCCCGACCCCGACCAGAGCTTCCACGGCTTGAGCCACCTCGCCACCCTCCACTCGGCCGGCAGCAAGCGCCCGCACCGCATCACCATCGGCGTCTACGACCACGACCTGCACGAAGCAGGCCGGCTCACCCTGCGCGACCGCATCGAGGCGGACATCCCCGCCCACGAGAACATCGCCATCAGCACCGGCGGCACCCGCCCCGCCCTCGTCGTCCTCAACGACGGCGACCTCACCTACGCCAAGGTCCGCTTCGACCCCGAGTCCCTGGACACCCTGCGCACCCATCTGTCCGGCCTGCCCGAACCCCTCACCCGCGCGGTGGTGTGGAACGCCCTCAGGGACGCCGTCCGCGACGGCGACCTGCCCGCCGCCGACTTCCTGGACATCGCCCGCACCCACCTCCCGCACGAGAGCGACCTCGCCCTCGTCCAGGGCGTCCTCGCCTTCGCCTCCACCCACATCGCCGACCGCTACCTCGCCCCCGACCAGCGGCCCGCCGCGCTCGCCACCCTCACCACCCTGTGCCGCGACCTCATCCGCCGCACCGAGGACGGCGACAACCCCGGCCTGCGCCTGATCGCCGTACGCCAGTTCATCGACGTCGCCGCCCACCCCGACACCATCGCCGCCTGGCTCGCCGACGGCATCGTCCCCGGCGGTCCCGAACTCGACCCGGAACTGCGCTGGCGCGTCCTGGCCCGCCTCGCCGTGCTGGGCGCCACCGACGAGGCCGCCATCGCCGACGAACTCCGGCGCGACCCCAGCGCCACCGGCCAGGAGGGCGCCGCCCGCTGCCGTGCCGCCCTGCCCGACGAGGACGCCAAGTCCCGCGCGTGGCAGGCCATGTTCGGCTCCGACGACCAGGCCGACCTGTCGAACTACCTGTTCACCGCCACCGCCCAGGGCTTCTGGCAGCCCGAACAGGCAGACCTGGTGACTCCGTACGTGGCCCGCTACTACAAGGACGCGGTCGCCGTCGCCGCCCGCCGCGGCCCCGCCATCGCCGAGGCCGCAGGCCGCTGGGCCTTCCCCGCCCACGCCGTCGACGCCGAGCACCTCGAACTCGGCCAGAAGTGCCTGCGCGAGGCCGACCCGATCCCCGCCCTGCGCCGCAAGCTCGTCGACCAACTCGACGACCTGGCCCGCGCCCTGCGCGTACAGCAGGCGTAGCACAGCGCTCGGGGGCGCCGCCGAGCGGATCGGCGGCGCCCCCTCTGCATACCTCACCAAAAGGGGCGTACCCCCTTTCGAGTGCTATCTCCGGGCTTTCCGGGCGTGGCACCCCCTTCGCGTACACCCTTGAGTCCTCCCCGCGCCGCGCCCCGGAGGACAGCCCATGAGCACGCCGCCCCTCGCCTCGGGCCCCCAAGGCCCTTGCGGCCTCCGGCCGTTGCTCGACACCGTCCTCGACGCCCTGCACACCGGCGCCCGGGCGCGCGGGGGACCGCTGCCCGCCGGCGGCCCGGACACGGTCACCGCGCGGATCCGGGACGCCGTGGGGGACGTCCTGCCCGACCGGGGCGACCCCGAAGCCCTGCGCACCCTCGTCCACGCCTTCGCCGAAGGCGCCGCGGACCCCGCGCACCCCCTGTGCGCCGCCCATCTGCACTGCCCGCCCCTCGCCCTCGCGGCCGCCGCCGACCTCGCCGCCACCGCCCTCAACCCCTCCCTCGACTCCTGGGACCAGGCGCCGGCCGCCTCCGCCCTGGAAGCCCTCGTCACCCGGGCCCTCGCCCGCGAGGCCGGCCACGCCGACGGCCTCGTCACCACCGGCGGCACCGAGTCCAACCAGCTCGCCCTCCTCCTGGCCCGCGAAGCACACGGCGGCTCCGTACGCCTCGTCCACGGAGCCAACGCCCACCACTCGCTGCCCCGCGCCGCCTGGCTGCTCGGCCTGCCCGAACCCGTCGTCGTCCCCGCACCCGCCGGCACCCTCGACCCGGTCGCCCTCGACGACCTCCTCACCCAGCTGCCCGGACCCCACCTGGTCGCCGCGACCGCCGGCACCACCGACGCCGGACTCATCGACCCCCTGCCGGAGATCGCCGCCCGCTGCGCCGCCCACGGCGCCCGCCTCCACATCGACGCCGCCTACGGCGGACCCCTGCTCTTCAGCGACCGCCACCGGCCCCGGCTCGCCGGACTCGACGCCGCCCACAGCGTCACCCTCGACCTGCACAAACTCGGCTGGCAGCCGGTCCCCGCCGGCCTCCTCACCGTCCGCGACCCGGACGACCTCGACGCCCTGCGGCACCGCGCCGACTACCTCAACGCCGACGACGACACCGAGGCCGGACTCCCCGACCTCCTCGGCCGCTCCCTGCGCACCACCCGCCGCGCCGACGTCCTCAAACTCGCCGTCACCCTCAAGACCCTCGGCCGCACCGGACTCGGCGCCCTCGTGGACCAGGTCTGCGCCCACGCCCAGGAGTTCGCCGCCCTCGTCCACGACGACCCCCGCCTCGACCTCCACGACCGGCCCGTCATCAGCACGGTCCTGTTCCGGCCCGCCGACGCCACCGACACCGCCGTCGCCGCCCTGCGCCGGCACCTGCTCACCACCGGCCGCGCCGTCCTCGGCCGCGCCCGCGCCGACGGCCGGCTCTGGCTCAAGGCCACCCTCCTCAACCCCGCCACCCGCCACGACGCCCTGGCGGACCTGATCACCCTCGTCCACCAGGCACACGCGGAAGGACCCCGATGACCCCCACGTCCCCCGACGCCCCCCGCGACCTCGTCGGCATCGGCATCGGCCCCTTCAACCTCTCCCTGGCCGCCCTCGCCCACCCCCTCACCGCACTCAGCACCGCCTTCTACGACCAGCGCCCGCACTTCACCTGGCACCCCGGCCTGCTCCTCGACGACGCCACGGTCCAGGTCCCCTTCCTCGCCGACCTCGTCACCCTCGCCGACCCCACCAGCCCCTGGACCTTCCTCAACCACCTCAGAGCCCGCGAACGCCTCTACCCGTTCTACTTCGCCGAGCACTTCCACATCCGCCGCACCGAGTACGACGCCTACTGCCGCTGGGTCGCCGACCGGCTCCCCGCACTCCACTTCGGCCACCACGTCGACACCGTCCGCTGGAACCCCGGCCGCGCGCTCTTCGAGGTCGGCTTCACCCGACTCGACGCCGACGGCCGGGCCGAGTCCTCCGGCCGCGTCCGCGCACGTCACCTCGTCCTCGGCGTCGGCACCCAGCCCTGGGTGCCCGAACCGCTGAGACCCCTCGCCGACGCACCCGGCATCCCCGTCATCCACTCCGACGACTACCTCACCCACCGCGACACCCTCCTCGCCGCGGGCCACGTCACCGTCGTCGGCACCGGACAGTCCGGCGCGGAGATCTTCCTCGACCTGCTACGCCGCCGGCCCGCCGGCCGGGAGCGGCTCCACTGGCTCGGCCGCACCGAGGCCTTCGCCCCCATGGAGTACTCCAAGCTCGGCCTCGAACACTTCACCCCCGACCACACCCGCTACTTCCACGCCCTCCCCGAGGCCGTCCGCGACCGGCTCGTCCCCGCACAGTGGCAGCTCCACAAGGGCATCGACGCCGCGACCATCGCCGCCATCCACGACGAGCTCTACCGGCGCACCCTCCACGGCGGCTGGCCCGACACCGTCCTCACCCCCGCCGTCCGCATCCGCACCGCCGGCCGCCTCGGCCCCGCCAGGATCGAACTCCACCTCGAACACACCCGGCAGCAGACCCGCACCCGCCTCACCACCGACGCCGTCGTCCTCGCCACCGGCCATCGCGGGCGCCCCCTCGACCACCTCCTCGCCCCCCTCGACGCACATCTCCGCCGCGACCGCGCCGGCCGGCCCCGCATCGACGCGCACTACCGCCTCGACCTGGACCCCTCCGTCACCGGCACCGTGTACGTCCAGAACGCCGAACTGCACACCCACGGCGTCGGAGCGCCCGACCTCGGACTCGCCGCCTGGCGCAGCGCCGTCATCCTCAACCACCTCACCGGGGAGCAGACCTACCCCCTCCCCGAACGCACCGCCTTCACCACCTTCGGCCTCCACCCCCGGACGCCGCAGGTCCCGCCCGCCCGGCAAGCCACACGGCTCACCCCACTGGCGGACGGGACCTGACGACCCGTACGGACGGACGGCGATCAGAACACCGGCGTACCGTCCCGCGTCAGCCTCCAGTCCACCGACGCGAAGTCCTTCGGGTCCAGCACGCCCTTCGCCGTCACCCACTCCGCGATCCGCGTCCGGATCTCCGTCGACTCCGCCCACAGCTCCTTCGCCGACGCCACGTGCGGGAACGCGCCACCGCCGTTCGCCCGGTAGTTGTTCACCGCGAACACGAACTGCTGCGCGTCGTCCAGCGGAGCACCGCCGAACGTGAGGTTCTTGATCCGCGACCCGGCCGGCCGGGCGATGTCGATCTCGTAGCCGAGCCCGGAGACGTAGTCGTAGTTGTAGTCCGGTCGGCCGCCCGCGTTCGTCAGCCTCGCCACGTCCACCGGGGCCCCGGCCGCCGTCTGCGCGAAGTACTCCGCCGAGTACTCCAGGTACGCCCGCACCTGCGCCCCGGTCATCAGCTTCGCGACCAGCGTGTTGTCGTACACGTACAGGCTCGACAGATCCCGGATCGTCACCTCGCCCGCCGGGATCTCGGACGTCCGCGAGAACGGCGAGGCCTGCGCCAGTACCGGCAGCGACCCGTACCCGGTGCCCGCGAGGGCCGCCTTCACCACGTCCTCCTGCACCTTGGCGATGAGATCGATGATCGGCGCGTCCTTGTAGCGCGCCTCCACCGTCGTCAGGGTCTGCGTCGCCGTGCCCACCACCTGATTGACGTACGCCACGACCTCGGCGTGCTCGTCGGCGAGCAGCTTGGTGATCGCCGGGTCGTCCTCCACCGTCGCCGCGTCGCGCAGCGACGCCTTCACCGACTCCACCCGCCACCGGCCGCGCTCGAAGACGAGCCCGAAGTCGAACAGCGTCAGCCGCTCGGCGTAGCACAGCGGCTCCGACAGCACGACCGTTTCGCCGGTCTTCTCGTTGGTGACCAGCAGTTCCTCGATCTCCTGGTGCGCGTGACCGACCAGGATCGCGTCGATCCCGGGCACCTGCCGCGCCACGTTCGCCGCCGCGTTCTCCACGTACGGCAGCTGGTCACCGTACGACGACGTCCCCGACGACCCGGAGTGCGCCGACACCACGACCACGTCCGCGCCCATCGACCGAAGCTTCGGCACCCACGTGGCCGCCTGCTCCTCCAGCCCCGGGAACGTCAGCCTGCCCTGCACGTACGCCTTGTCCCAGATCGCGATCCCCGGGTTGGTCAGGCCCAGCACGGCCACCTTCACCGGGGGAGCGCCCTTCACCCGGAACGTCTTCATGAAGTACGGGGGGAAAGCGGGCTTCAGCGTCTTCGCGTCCAGCGCGTTCGCGCCCAGCAGCGGGAAGTCGCACTGCTCCTCGAACGTGCGCAGGGTCTCGATGCCGTAGTTGAACTCGTGGTTGCCGAGCGCCACCGCGTCGTAGCCGATGGCGTTCATCGCCTGCGCCATCGGATGCACCGGACCGCCCTCGGCGGTGATCGGGTCGACCTTCGCGTAGTAGTACGTCAGTGGCGTGCCCTGGATGGTGTCACCCGCGTCGAGGAGCAGCGTGTTGTGCCGGCCCTTCTCCTCGCGGACCTCGTTCACCAGCGTCGACACCCGCGCCAGGCCCTGCGCGTTGCCGGCCGCGTCCCCGTACTCGGCGTCCTTGAAGTAGTCCCAGTTGAAGACGTGCCCGTGCAGATCGGTCGTGCCCATCACGGTCAGCGCGTACCGCTTCACCGGCTTCCCTCCCCGCCCCGCCCCGGCGGCCTCGGCCGCGGGAGCCGCCGCCGTACCCGCGAGCGCCACCCCCGCCCCCGTCACAGCGGACCTCTTCAGAAACTTCCGGCGGTTCAACGGCATGTCGGGCTCTCCTCGGACAACGGGCAACAACGCGCGTGGACACGACGCACGCGGCAGACGCGGCGCGCGCAGCACAACGCGCGTAGATTCGCCCGATGATTCTGGCCCGAACACGCCGGCCCGGAACAGACCCCCCAGGTTGCGATCCGGTGTCCGGCACGCACCCCGCACCGGGACGACCGGTGACACAGTGGGACGTATGACCACCCCTCACCCCTACGGGACACCCGGCGCCCCCCATCTCACCGTGCGCGGCGAGGCCCACCTCGAAGTCGCCCCCGACCTCGCCCGCATCGCGGTCACGCTCACCGCGCGGGGCAGCGACGGGCGCGCCACCCTCGACGACCTCACCCGCCGCAACACCGCCGCCCTCGACCTGATCAAGTCCTACGGCGACGCCCTCGAACACCTCGGGACCGGCGCCCTCACCGTCATCCCCGAACTCACCGCCCACGGCCGCGGCGAACGCGTCCGGGCCCACCACGGCACCGTCCACCTCACCGCCGAGCTCAACGACTTCACCGTCCTCGGCGACCTCGCCACCCGCCTGGCCGATCTCGACCTCACCCGCGTCGAGGGCCCGTGGTGGTTCCTGCGCCCCGACTCCCCGGCGCACCGGCAGGCCCGGCGGCAGGCGGTGCACGACGCCGTGCGGCGCGCCCGCGCATACGCCGAAGCGCTCGGCACCACGGTCGCCGCCCTCATCGAACTCACCGACACCGGAATCGGAATCGCTCACCCGGAGCCCCTGGCCGGGACCCGCTCCATGGCTTTCGCCGCCTCCGCCGAGAGTGCCGCGCCGCCCCCGCCGCTCGACCTGGAGCCCCAGCGGCAGCATCTGCGCGCAGAGGTCACCGCCCGCTTCACGATGCGGCCGCCCCAGCTCTAGAACCGGCATTCGAACGCTCATCGGAGCGGCCCTGCGCACACTTCAACACTTGTCAATAGCCCTTCACCAACCGGCCGTTGAGTCGTCATGCGCAACCAAGTCGCTACCGACCGGTAAGCCCTAGGCTCGGTATATGCGCCGAGCGAAAATCGTCTGCACCCTGGGCCCCGCCACCGACACATACGACCAGATCAAAGCCCTGGTCGACGCGGGAATGGACGTAGCCCGACTCAACCTCAGCCACGGCGGGCACGCCGAGCACGAGGAGCGCTACCGACGGGTGCGGAAAGCCGCCGACGAGACCGGCCGCAGCGTCGGCCTCCTCGCCGACCTTCAAGGTCCGAAAATCCGCCTCGGCCGCTTCACCGAAGGCCCCGTACTCCTCGAACGCGGCGACACCTTCACGATCACCGTCGAAGAGGGCGTCGAGGGCGACCGCCACACCTGCGGCACCACCTACGCCGGCCTCGCCGCCGATGTCACCCCCGGCGAACGCATCCTCGTCGACGACGGCAAAGTCACCCTCGAGGTCACGGACGTCGACGGCCCCCGCGTGCGCACCACCGTCGTCGAAGGCGGCATGGTCTCCGACCACAAGGGCCTCAACCTCCCCGGCGTCGCCGTCTCCGTCCCCGCGCTGTCCAAGAAGGACGAGGACGACCTCCGCTGGGCGCTGCGCACCGGCTTCGACGTCGTCGCCCTGTCCTTCGTGCGCAGTGGGCGCGACATCAAGGACGTGCACCGCATCATGGACGAGGAGGGCCGCCGCCTCCCCGTCATCGCCAAGGTCGAGAAGCCGCAGGCGGTCGACGACATCGACGGCATCGTCGCCGCCTTCGACGGCATCATGGTCGCCCGCGGGGACCTCGGCGTCGAGATGCCGCTCGAACAGGTCCCCATCGTCCAGAAGCGCGCCATCAAACTGGCCAAGCGCAACGCCAAGCCGGTCATCGTCGCCACCCAGATGCTCGACTCGATGATCGACAACGCCCGGCCCACCCGCGCGGAGGCGTCCGACGTCGCCAACGCCGTCATCGACGGCACGGACGCCGTGATGCTCTCCGGCGAGACCAGCGTCGGCAAGCACGCCATCGAGACCGTTCGCACGATGGCCCGCATCGTGGCGGCGGCCGAGGAGGACATCCTCGCCAAGGGCCTGCCGCCGCTGACCGAACGCAACAAGCCCCGCACCCAGGGCGGCGCCGTGGCCCGCGCGGCGGCGGAGATGGGCGACTTCCTCGGTGCGAAGTTCCTCGTCGCCTTCACCCAGTCCGGCGACACCGCCCGCCGCCTCTCCCGCTACCGCAGCCCCATCCCGCTGCTCGCCTTCACCCCGGACCCGGCCACCCGCTCGCAGCTCAGCCTGACCTGGGGCGTGGAGACGTTCCTCGGGCCCCATGTCGGCTCCACGGACGCGATGGTCGAGCAGGTCGACGAACTGCTGCTCGAGTACGCCCGCTGCGAGAGGGGCGACACGGTCGTCATCACGGCGGGCTCTCCGCCGGGTGTCTCCGGCTCGACGAACATGGTCCGCGTCCACCACATCGGCGAGGACGACAGCCCTCGGCAGCGGTCCGGCGCCTGAACGCCCGCGAGGCGCGCCAGGCGCACAGCGAAAAGCGGATGTTCACCGAAAAGGCGTACATCCGCTGTCAAATGGTGACCTTGGATACAGAGGAAAAGTACCCCGGGTCGGATTCGAACCGACGCTGGATGGTGTTTGAGACCATTGCCTCTACCGCTGGGCTACCGGGGCGCCCTGCAAAACGAAGGTCGACGGTTACCCGCCGTGCCCCCACCTTACCGCAGCTGGGTACGCTCTTGTCAGCAGTACCGGTCTGCCCCGCACCAAGGAGCCCACGTGAGCGCCCCCGAGTCGCCCCAGCCTGTAGACGTGCCCGACGACGACAAGTCGCACGTGCCTCCGATGACGACCCGTGTCGTGATCGCCGAGGACGAGGCCCTGATCCGGCTCGATCTCAAGGAGATGCTGGAGGAGGAGGGGTACTCCGTCGTCGGTGAGGCGGGGGACGGTGAGCAGGCCGTCGAGCTGGCCCGTGAGCACCGGCCCGACCTGGTGATCCTCGATGTGAAGATGCCGAAGCTGGACGGTATCTCCGCGGCGGAGAAGATCGCCGAGGAGAACATCGCCCCGGTGCTGATGCTGACCGCGTTCTCGCAGCGCGACCTGGTGGAGCGGGCGCGGGACGCGGGCGCGATGGCGTATCTGGTCAAGCCGTTCAGCAAGAGCGACGTGGTGCCGGCGATCGAGATGGCGGTGTCACGGTTCACCGAGCTGAAGGAGCTGGAGCGCGAGGTCGCGGACCTCAGCCAGCGGCTGGAGACGCGGAAGCTGGTGGACCGGGCGAAGTCGGTGCTGCAGACGCAGTACGGGCTGTCGGAGCCGGCGGCGTTCCGCTGGATCCAGAAGACGTCGATGGACCGGCGGATGTCGATGCAGCAGGTGGCGCAGGCGGTCATCGACGACGCCGAGGAGAAGAAGGCGTCCAAGGGATAGGGCGATGGACCGACAGGCCGGGTAATCGCCCCGTGCCGTGCGTACGGCGAGGCCCGCGCCCCCTGTCGGGGGAGCGCGGGCCTCGCCGTGTGCGGGCGGCCTCAGTCCTCGCCGAGGTAGGCCTTGCGGACGGACTCGTCGTGCAGGAGGTCCTGCCCGGAGCCGGAGAGGACGATCTTGCCGACCTCCATGACGTGGGCGTGGTCCGCCAGCGACAGCGCCGCCTGGGCGTTCTGCTCGATGAGCAGGATGGTGGTGCCCTCGGACTTCAGCTCGGCGATGGTCGCCATGATCTTCTGCATCATGATCGGCGACAGACCCATGGAGGGTTCGTCGAGCATCAGCAGCTTGGGCCGGGACATCAGCGCCCGCCCCATGGCGAGCATCTGCTGCTCACCGCCGGAGAGGGTGCCCGCGGCCTGCTTGCTGCGCTCCCCGAGGATGGGGAAGAGCTCGTAGGCGCGCCGGATGTCCTTCTCGATGCCGTCCTTGTCGTTGCGGAGGAAGGCGCCGAGACGGAGGTTGTCCTCGATGGTCATCCGGGGGAAGATGTGCCGCCCCTCGGGGGAGTGGGCGAGCCCCAGCGAGACGATCTTGTGTGCCGGGATCTTCTTCAGCGACCGACCGTCGAACCGGACGTGGCCGGAGACCGGCTGGAGCAGTCCGGACAGTGTCCTGAGGGTGGTGGTCTTGCCGGCGCCGTTGGTGCCGATGAGGGTGACGACCTCGCCCGCGTCGACCTTGAACGAGATGCCTTTGACGGCCTCGATCTTGCCGTAGGCGACCCTGAGGTCCTCGACCTCCAGCAGTGCGGTCACTTGTCGTCCCCTTCTGTGGTGCTGTGCGCCTCGGCGGCCTCGACCTCGGCGGCCTCCTCCTGGCCGGGCGCGCCTTCGAAGGGGGTGCCGAGGTAGGCGGCGATGACGCGTTCGTCGGCCTGGACGACCTCGGCGGGTCCTTCGACGATCTTCTCGCCCTGGACGAGTACGGCGACCCGGTCGCAGAGGTTCATGATGAACCGGATGTCGTGTTCGATGACGAGGACGGCGATGCCCTGGTCGCGGATGGCGAAGATGAGCTCTTCGGCGGCGCGGGTCTCCTGCGGGTTCATGCCCGCCGTGGGCTCGTCGAGGAGGAGCAGGCCGGGCTCGCTGGCGAGCGCCCGGGCGATCTCGAGCTTGCGCTGTTCGCCGTAGGGCAGGTTGCGGGCGAGGTGGTCGGCCTTGGCGGCGAGTCCGGTGAACTCCAGGAGTTCCATGGCCCGTTCGCGGGAGGCTTCTTCGGCCCTCTTGAAGCCGGGCAGCCGCAGCAGCGCCGACCAGAGGCCTTCCTTGGTGCGGGTGTGCCGTCCGACGAGCACGTTCTCCAGAACGGTCATGTTGGCGAAGAGCCGGATGTTCTGGAAGGTACGGGCGATGCCGGCCTGGGTGACCAGGTGCGGCTTCGGCGGCAGCACGGTGCCCTTGTACGAGACCTTGCCCTCGGTGGGGACGTACAGGCCGGTGAGGCAGTTGAAGAAGGTGGTCTTCCCGGCGCCGTTGGGCCCGATGAGGCCGACGATCTCGCCGCTGTTGACGACGAGGTCGACGGAGCGCACGGCGGTGAGGCCGCCGAACCGCATGGTGACGTCGCTGGCGTCGAGGACCGTCGTGGTGGTGGGTGCGGTGGTGGTGGTCATGGTGGTCACGCCCCTGCCTTCGCGACGCCGGTCGCGCCGTCGGGGAGCGGCTTGTCGTCCGGTACGTCGAGCTGTCCGGTCTCGTGGAACTCGAGCTGCTTCCTGCGGTCGGCGACCAGTCCTTCGGGGCGGTAGCGCATGAGGAGCATGAGCGCGGCGCCGAAGAGGAGCAGCTGGTACTCCGCCATGAACTGGAGCTTGGCCGGGATCAGGTAGAGCAGCGCGGCGCCGATGAGGGGGCCGCTGATGGTGCCCATGCCGCCGAGGATGACGGCGGCGAGCAGGAAGGCCGAGTTCGGCGGCACGGAGCCGGCGAACTGGTACTGCTCCGGGGTGACGCTGTAGGACACGTGGGCCTGCACGGTGCCGGCGAGGCCGGCCAGGCAGGCGCCGAGGGCGAAGGCGAGGAGCTTGAGGCGGAAGCCGTTGATGCCCATGGCGGTGGCGGCGGTCTCGTCCTCGCGGATGGCGACCCAGGCGCGGCCGATGCGGGATTCCGCGGAGCGGCGGAAGACCATCACGACGATCGCCGTGAACAGCAGCATCAGCAGGTAGTAGTTGCCGGAGCGGGTGAGCTCGTGGCCCAGGACGTTGTGCGGAACCCCGAGGTTGAAGCCGAAGATCTCCAGGTCGGGGATGTTCGGGATGCCGTTGGAGCCGTTGGTGACGTCGGGTCCGCTGTTGCCGTTCAGGTTGTTCATGGTGATGCGGAAGATCTCACCGAAACCGAGCGTCACGATGGCGAGGTAGTCGCCGCGCAGTCGCAGGGTCGGGGCACCGATCACCACGCCGAAGATCAGCGAGGCGAGGGCACCGGTGAGAACGGCCGCCCAGAACGGGAAGTGCAGGCCGATGCTCGACTGGGGGGAGCCGGAGACCAGGGCGGCGGCGTAGGCGCCGACGCCGAGGAAGGCGACGTAACCGAGGTCGAGGAGGCCGGCGAGGCCGACGACGACGTTGAGGCCCAGGGCGACGGTGGCGAAGATCAGGATGTTCGCGCCGATGAGGGCGAACTGGTCGTTGCCCTGGGTGAAGGGGAAGCAGATCGCGGCGACGAAGGCGGCCGCGAGGGTGACGTTGCGGTGCTTGGCGGTGAGCGCCGAGAGCCGCTTGAGCAGTCCCGCGCGGGTGACGGCGGTGAAGCCGAACCCGGCGGTGATCAGGAAGCCGATGAACAGCTCGGAGTACTCGGTGCCGATGCCGTACGCGAAGACGTACAGGCCGACGCCGAAGCCGGCGGCGATGATGAGGATCTCGGCCCAGGACGGCAGGTCCTTGGCACGGCCGGGTTCGGGGGCGGTGAGGGAGTGGCGGATCCGGCCCCAGAGGCCCGGACGGGACTCGTCGGCGCCGTACGGCTGGTCGGCCGGGAGGCCGAGGGCGCCGAGGACGGCGACGAGGGCGCCGATGCCGGAGACCCACGCGCCGGGTTCGAGGTTGACCAGGCCGCCGAGCTCCTGGCTGATGGCGCCCATGGTGTAGCCCGTGGTGCCGAGGACGCCGAGGGCGCCCAGCAGCACGGGGCTGTTGGTGCCGCCGGGGGTGAGCCAGCCCAGTCCGCGGATGCCGTAGCCGGAGAGGACGAACAGCAGGGTGAGGGCGGCGCCGACGAGGGTGAGGACCTGCAGGCCGCCGGGGTAGCCGGTGACGGTGAGGTTGCCGGGGAACTCGTCGGTCCAGGTCCAGGCGAGGAAGGTGCCGACGAGGGCGAGGGCGGAACCGGCGCCGGTGATCGCGCGTGCCGCGGCGGGCGGCAGCGGGACGACCGGGGTGGCCGGTGCCGTGGCCGCCTTGGAGGTGGCGGAGCTGTCGGTGCTGGGGGTTTTGGTGGTCATGGATATCACGCCCGATCCGCGACGCGTTCGCCGAGCAGGCCTTGTGGCCGGAAGAGCAGGACGAGGATGAGCAGGCTGAAGGCCCATACGTCCTTCCAGGCGCCGCCACCGAAGAGTTCCATGCCCGGGATGTTGCCGATGTAGCCGGTGGCCAGGGCCTCGGCGACGCCGAGGACGATGCCGCCGAGCATGGCGCCGTAGATGTTGCCGATGCCGCCGAGGACGGCGGCGGTGAAGGCCTTGAGGCCCATCAGGAAGCCCATGCGGAAGCCGACTTGGCCGTTCTTGAGGCCGTAGGCGACGGCCGCGATGGCGGCGAACGCGGCACCGATGGCGAAGGCCATGACGATGATGCGGTCGGTGTTGACGCCCATCAGCTTGGCGGTGTCGGGGTCCTGGGCGGTGGCCTGCATGCCGCGGCCGGAGCGGGTCTTCGACACGAAGAGGCCGAGGGCGATCATGCACAGCGGGGCGGCGATGATGACGAAGAGGTCACCGCGCTGGACGGTGGCGCCGAGGATGTCGATGGGCTCGCCCTGGAACTGCGGGAAGGAGCGGTCCTTCTTCGCCTCCGGGTACCACATCCACACGATCTGCTGGAGGACGATGGACAGGCCGATGGCGGTGATCAGCGGTGCCAGCCGCGGCGCGCTGCGCAGGGGCCGGTAGGCGAAGCGCTCGGCCGCCGTGGCGAAGGCCACCGAGACGATCACGCCGCCGAGGATCATGAGGGGGATGGCGGCTCCGAGGGCGAAGCCGTCGGGGAGTATCAGGAAGACGGTCAGGGCCCCGAAGCCCCCGACCATGAAGATCTCGCCGTGGGCGAAGTTGATGAGCTGGACGATGCCGTAGACCATCGTGTAGCCGATCGCGATGAGTCCGTACATCGCGCCGAGGATGAGTCCATTGGCCAGCTGTTGCGGCAGTTCGTTCACCGCAGGGCCTCCGTGGAGTGGTTCGGATATGGCGCCGCGCGGGAGCGCTGGTGGGCGCTCCCGCGCGGCCTGGGATCAACGTGGTGAGGGTGTGTCCCCTGTGTGTCCCCTTGCTCAACCCACCTTGGGCGAGGCGCTGTACTCGGGCGCCCAGGCGTTGGTCTTGACCTTGTAGGCGGTCATCAGCGTGTTGGTGGTGTCACCGAACTCGTCGAAGGAGACGGTGCCGGTGACGCCGTCGAACTTGATCTTGCTCATCGCGTCGAGAACGGCCTTGCGGGCGTCGGACGGGACCTTGCCGTCGTTGCCGTCGACGGCCAGCTTGATGGCCTCGATGATCGACCAGGTGGCGTCGTAGGTGAGGCCGCCGTAGGCCTCGTACGGGTCCTCGAAGCCCTCGGCCTTGTAGTTCTCGATGAACTCCTTGGCGGACGGCAGCTGCTCGACCGGCTTGCCCACGGAGGTGGCGAGGTCGCCCTCGGCCTTCTTGTTCAGTTTCGGGAACTCGCCGGAGTAGATGCCGTCGCCGCCCATCAGCGGGATGCTCTGGCCGCTGTCCTTGAGCTGCTGGCTCAGCGGGGCGGCGGCCGGGTACTCGCCGCCGTAGTAGAGGGCCTCGGCGCCGGTCTTCTTGATCTTGGCGACGACGGCGTTGAAGTCGCGGTCGTCGGGGTTGATGTGGTCGTTGCCGACGATCTTGCCACCGAGCTTGGTGAAGTTCGTCTTGAACGAGGCGGCGAGGCCAGCGCCGTAGGTCTTCTGGTCGTCGATCAGGTAGACCTTCTTCTTGCCGGCCTTGGTGTAGAGGTACTCGGCCGCGAAGGCGCCCTGGATCTCGTCCGTGGTCGCGGTGCGGAAGAACGTCTTGAACTGGCGGACCGAGTCGCCGGTCTTCCAGCCGTCGCCCTGGGTCAGCTCGGTGCCGGTGTTGGCCGGGGACACCTGGACCAGGCCGGCGTCGTTGAACGGCTTCTGCATCTGCTGGGAGACGCTGGAGTTCAGCGGGCCGACGACGCCGAGGACGTCCTTGTTGCTGATGAACTTCTGGGCGTTCTGCTGGCCGACGGAGGGCTGTGCCTGGTCGTCGAGCGGTTCGAGCTCGAACTCGATGCCCTCGACGAACCCCTTCTTGTTGGCCGTCTTCACCGCGAGCTCGGCGGAGTTGCGCATGCCGAGGCCGAGGGCCGAGAGGTCGCCGGTCAGCGGGGCGTCGATGCCGATCACAACAGTGGTCTTGTCGCCGCCGCCACTGCCGTTGCTGCTGTCGTCGCGCGACCCGCATGCGGTGAGCGTGAGCGATCCCGCCGCGAGTGCCGCGGTGAGGGCGATGAGCGAACGTTGACGCACGATCCAGTCCTTTCCCCTGACAACCGCTTCCTGGTGGAAACGGCCGAGTCGAGCGCTGGGCCGACGTGACAATCGGGCGGCGCGGTGACTGGCCGTGACTCTAAGCGGGTCGGGGGAAGGTGGAGGAGGGTCTGGCCAAGGCTGTGACGCTCTTGTTATGACACGACGTATTGCAGAGCGGTACTGACTGGGGGGAACGGCGGAATTCTCGCCCTTTTGCCCTGTCCGGATGGTGAGAAACCGCAGGACTCGGCGCGGTGTGTTCAGGTGTATCGGCGGTTTTGGTCATTACCTGATGATGTTGCCGAGGGTGCTCGCGGGGCCTGGCGAGGGGCTCTGTGCAGCCTGTCGCCCGAAGTGGCGGGCCGGGTGGCTGTATTGCGTGTGTATTACGCAGAGTTACGCCGAGGAAAGGTGGTCCGGCGTTCCGGCGTTCTCCGGCGGTTTCCCTCATTCCGTCGCGGGTGGGGCATCGTGGCGATCCGGATCCGGTAACGGAACCGGCCGGGATCGGGTGGGATCGGGGATCGAATTTCCGTGCAATAGCCACCGAAAACGAGACGCGGTGCCGTCCGGACGTCGAAACGGACATTGAATCCGACGTTCCGGATTTTGATTCAGGGGCTCTGGCCTGCGGTTTCCATGAACGCCGGGGGCTTTTCGGTCATTGCCACGGCCCCTCGGTCGGCCCGCCGTGGCGGTACCGGTCGACACAGCCCTCACGTACCTCACGGTCCATCAACCGGTGTGCGGCCGCCGTGCCTTGACGCCTCTGGACCGGCCGCGCCGCGTCCACCGCCGCGCGCAGGATGTCGTACTGACCGTTGGACAGCCCCATGGACTGGTAGTCGCCGTACGTGGTGCCGGCGAGTGCCTCGCGGGACCAGTACCCGACGAGCCGTGCGCACAGTTCCTCGTCGGACGTGGCCCGGGGTGACGGGGACGAGGCCGCCGACGACGGCGCCGTGGAGCCCGTCCGGCCGTCGGACGCGTGTCCGGCCTCCCGGTCACCGGACGCATCGCACCCGGTGGCCAGAAGGCCGGCCAGCAGGGCGGCCACGAGACACGGACCGGGCGTCCGTGCCCCCGGCCGAGCGATCCCTGCCCGTTCCATGCCCGAACGGTAGGGCGCCCAGGGACCCGCGGCAAGGGCGGGTGGTGCGGGCCGGGCACCCTTCCCGCACCACCACGGCGGTCAGCCCGCCGCTCCCTCCCCGCCACCGGGGTTCGCGTCCCGCAGCAGGCAGGTCAGCCGCGCGGTGCACACCCGCTTGTCCGCCTCATCGGTGATGACGATCTCGTACGTCGCCGTGGACCGTCCCCGGTGCACCGGCGTGGCGACCCCGGTGACCAGGCCGGAACGGACACCGCGGTGATGGGTGCAGTTGAGGTCGACGCCGACCGCGATCTTGGAGACACCGCCGTGCAGCATCGACCCCACCGACCCCAGCGTCTCCGCCAGTACGGCGGAGGCACCGCCGTGCAGCAGCCCGTACGGCTGGGTGTTGCCCTCCACCGGCATCGTCCCGACGACCCGCTCCGCCGACGCCTCGACTATCTGCACGCCCATCCGCGTGCCCAGGTGGCCCGCCGAGAACAGCGCCCGGAGGTCCACGCCGAGCGCGGCGTACTCGTCGACGACCTCTTGCGGGAACTCGACCTGCTGCTGCTCTCCCATGGGGCCCGGCTCCGTTCGCTCGTATCGCGTCGTGATCACTACGGCTACCTGCTGAGCAAACGCTCAGTCGGTCGCCGATTGTTCCAGACGCACCACGACGGACTTGCTGGCCGGGGTGTTGCTGGTGTCCGCGGTGGCGTCCAGCGGCACCAGGACGTTGGTCTCCGGGTAGTACGCCGCGGCGCAGCCCCGGGCCGTCGGGTAGTGCACGACGCGGAAACCGGGCGCCCTGCGCTCGACGCCGTCCCTCCACTCGCCGACCAGATCGACGTAACTGCCGTCCGCGAGCCGCAGCTCCCGCGCGTCCTCAGGGTTGACCAGCACCACCCGGCGGCCGTTCCTGATGCCCCGGTAGCGGTCGTCGAGGCCGTAGATCGTGGTGTTGTACTGGTCGTGCGAGCGCAGCGTCTGCAACAGCAGCCGGCCCTTCGGCAGCTCGGGATACTCCACCGGCGCGGCGGTGAAGTTGGCCTTGCCGGTGGCGGTGGGGAAGCGGCGCTCGTCGCGCGGGGCGTGGGGGAGCGCGAAGCCCTCGGGGCGGGCCACACGCGCGTTGAAGTCCTCGAAACCGGGGATCACGCGCGCGATGCGGTCGCGGATCGTCGCGTAGTCCTTCTCGAACTCCTCCCACGGCACCGTGCTGCGCTCGCCGAGCACACGGCGGGCCAGCCGGCACACGATGGCCGGCTCGGACAGCAGGTGCCGGCCGGCCGGTTCCAGCCGGCCGCGCGAGGCGTGCACCATGCCCATGGAGTCCTCGACCGTCACGAACTGCTCGCCGCTGCCCTGGAGATCGCGCTCCGTGCGGCCCAGGGTGGGCAGGATCAGGGCGCGCGCGCCGGTGACGGTGTGCGAGCGGTTCAGCTTGGTCGACACGTGCACCGTCAGCCGCGCGCGGCGCATCGCGGCCTCGGTGACCTCGGTGTCGGGGGAGGCGGAGACGAAGTTGCCGCCCATGGCGAAGAAGACCTTCGCCTTCCCGTCGCGCAACGCGCGGATGGCCCGTACGACGTCGTAGCCGTGCTCGCGCGGCGGCGCGAAGCCGAACTCCCTCTCCAGGGCGTCCAGGAACGCCGGCGCGGGCCGTTCGAAGATGCCCATGGTGCGGTCGCCCTGCACATTGGAGTGGCCGCGCACCGGGCACACGCCCGCGCCCGGGCGGCCGATGTCGCCGCGCAGCAGGAGGAAGTTGACGACCTCGCGGATCATGGGCACGGAGTGCTTGTGCTGGGTGAGGCCCATCGCCCAGCAGACGATGACGCGCTGCGAATCGAGCACCATCCGCAGGCACCGCTCGATGTCCCCGCGCGTGAGGCCGGTCGCCGTGAGCGTCTCGTCCCAGTCGGCGGCACGCGCGGTCTCGGCGAACTCCTCGTAGCCATGGGTGTGGTCGCGCACGAACTCCTCGTCGACCGCGCCCGGCGTGTCGAGGATCAGCTTGTTGAGGAGGCGGAAGAGGGCCTGGTCGCCGCCGAGGCGGATCTGCAGGAACAGGTCGGTCAGGGCGGCGCCGGTGGTGAGCCCCTTCGGGGTCTGCGGGTTCTTGAACCGCTCCAGTCCCGCCTCGGGCAGCGGGTTGACGCTGATGATCCGCGCCCCGTTCGCCTTGGCCTTCTCCAGGGCGGACAGCATGCGCGGGTGGTTGGTGCCGGGGTTCTGCCCGGCGACGATGATCAGGTCGGCCCTGTAGAGGTCCTCGAGCAGGACGCTGCCCTTGCCCACCCCGATCGTCTCCGACAGGGCCGAGCCGGACGACTCGTGGCACATGTTGGAGCAGTCGGGCAGGTTGTTGGTGCCGAGCTCACGCGCGAACAGCTGGTAGAGGAAGGCGGCCTCGTTGCTGGTGCGTCCGGAGGTGTAGAAGACGGCCTCGTCGGGGGAGCCGAGCGCGGTGATCTCCTCGGCGACGATGTCGAAGGCACGCTCCCAGGTGACCGGCTCGTAGCGGTCGCCGCCCTCGGGGAGATACATGGGGTGCGTCAGCCGGCCCTGCTGCCCCAGCCAGTAGCCGCTGCGCCCGGCCAGATCGGTGACGGGGTGCGCGGCGAAGAACTCCGGGGTGACCCGGCGCAGGGTGGCCTCCTCGGCCACGGCCTTCGCGCCGTTCTCGCAGAACTCCGCCCTGTGCCGGTGCTCCGGCTCCGGCCAGGCGCAGCCAGGGCAGTCGAAGCCGTCCTTCTGGTTGACGCTGAGCAGTGTCAACGCCGTGCGCTTCACGCCCATCTGCTGCTGGGCCATGCGCAGGGTGTGACCGATCGCCGGGAGGCCCGCGGCCGCGTGCCGCGGCTCGGCGACCTGCGGCGCGTCCTGGACCGGATCACCCTTGGGCGGCTTGGTGGCCATCGCGCACTCCTGTTCACGCACGTGTGAGGTACGTCTCCGATCCTGCCACGCGACGGCTCCGACGATCCCGATCGGGCCGGATCAGCCGGTCCGGCCCGCGGAAACGGGGTGCGGGCAGGTGTCTTTCAGCCGGTCCGGCCCGCGAGAACGGGGTGCGGACAGGCGTCTTCCGGTCCGTCCGGCGTTCGAGGACGAGGCCGGCGGGCGAAAGAGGGACGGGAACGTGAAAGGCAAGGGGCGGAGGGGCGAAACCGTGCCGCCGCACGCGGGCGGGGCCGAGTGTCAGTGGGGCGTGGCAGGATCGGGGGCGTGGCAGAGACAGCATCGAAGAAGACCGACCAGACCTCCGGCGGGACCCGTCCGCGACTGATGCTCATGGACGGGCACTCGCTGGCCTACCGCGCGTTCTTCGCGCTGCCCGCGGAGAACTTCACCACCGCGACGGGCCAGCCGACGAACGCGATCTACGGCTTCGCGTCGATGCTGGCCAACACGCTGCGTGACGAGGCGCCCACGCACTTCGCGGTCGCCTTCGACGTCTCGCGCAAGACGTGGCGGTCGGAGGAGTTCACCGAGTACAAGGCGAACCGCTCCAAGACCCCGGACGAGTTCAAGGGCCAGGTCGAGCTGATCGGCGAACTGCTCGACGCGATGCACGCCGAGCGCTTCGCCGTCGAGGGGTTCGAGGCGGACGACGTGATCGCCACCCTCGCCACCCAGGCCGAGGCCGAGGGCTTCGACGTGCTGATCGTCACCGGTGACCGGGACTCCTTCCAGCTGGTCTCCGAGCACACCACGGTGCTGTACCCGACGAAGGGTGTCTCCGAGCTGACCCGGTTCACCCCGGAGAAGGTCTTCGAGAAGTACGGGTTGACGCCCGCCCAGTACCCCGACTTCGCTGCCCTGCGCGGGGACCCGTCCGACAACCTGCCCGGCATCCCGGGCGTCGGCGAGAAGACGGCCGCGAAGTGGATCAACCAGTTCGGCTCCTTCGCGGAGCTGGTCGAGCGGGTCGACGAGGTCAAGGGCAAGGCCGGGCAGAACCTGCGCGACCACCTGGAGTCCGTCAAGCTCAACCGCCGGCTCACGGAGCTGGAGCGCCGGGTCGAGCTGTCGAAGAGCGTCCCCGAGCTGGAGCGGGCCGCCTACGACCGCAAGGCCGTGGCGATGATCCTGGACACCCTGGAGATCAGGAACCCGTCGCTGCGCGAGCGGCTGTTCGCCGTCGACCCGGGCGCGGAGGAGGTCGAGACCACCCCGGTCGTCGTGGACGGCGTGGAGCTGGACGGCACCGTGCTGGGCACCGGCGAGCTGAGCGACTGGCTCGCCGAGCACGGCACCGGCCCCCTCGGAGTCGCCACGGTCGACACCTGGGCGCTCGGCAGCGGCTCGGTCGCCGAGGTCGCGCTGGCCGCGTCCGCCGGGCCGGCCGCGTGGTTCGATCCGGCCGAGCTGGACGAGGCCGACGAGCAGGCCTTCGCGGCCTGGCTCGGCGCCGCGGACCGGCCCAAGGTGTTCCACAACGCCAAGGGCGCGATGCGCGTCTTCGCCGAGCACGGCTGGAGCGTCGGGGGCGTCACCATGGACACCGCGCTCGCCGCGTACCTGGTGAAGCCGGGCCGCCGTTCCTTCGACCTGGACGCACTGTCCCTGGAGTACCTGCACCGCGAGCTGGCCCCCGCCGCCGCGCCCGACGGCCAGCTGGCCTTCGGCGCGGACGACGGCGCGGAGGCCGAGGCGCTGATGGTGCAGGCCCGCGCCATCCTCGACCTGGGCGAGGCCTTCGAGGCCCGCCTGGAGGAAGTGGGCGCGGCGGACCTGCTGCGGGACATGGAGCTGCCGACGTCGGCGCTGCTGGCCCGCATGGAGCGCAACGGCATCGCGGCCGACCGGGCCCATCTGGAGGCCATGGAGCAGATGTTCGCGGGCGCCGTGCAGCAGGCGGTGAAGGAGGCGCACGCGGCGGCGGGCCACGAGTTCAACCTGGGCTCGCCCAAGCAGCTCCAGGAAGTCCTCTTCGGCGAGCTCGCCCTGCCCAGGACGAAGAAGACGAAGACCGGCTACACCACGGACGCCGACGCGCTGGCCTGGCTTGCCGGCCAGACCGACAACGAACTGCCGGTGATCATGTTGCGCCACCGTGAGCAGGCGAAGCTGCGCGTCACCGTCGAGGGCCTGATCAAGACGATCGCCGCGGACGGCCGCATCCACACCACGTTCAACCAGACGGTCGCCGCCACCGGCCGCCTGTCGTCGACCGACCCGAACCTGCAGAACATCCCCGTCCGCACGGACGAGGGCCGCGCGATCCGCCGCGGCTTCGTGGTCGGCGAGGGCTTCGAGTCGCTCCTCACCGCCGACTACAGCCAGATCGAGCTGCGCGTGATGGCCCACCTCTCCGAGGACGCCGGCCTCATCGAGGCGTTCACCTCGGGCGAGGACCTGCACACCACGGCGGCCGCGCAGGTGTTCTCGGTCGAGCAGTCCGCGGTGGACGCGGAGATGCGCCGCAAGATCAAGGCGATGTCGTACGGCCTGGCGTACGGGCTGTCGGCCTTCGGCCTCTCCCAGCAGCTGAACATCGAGGCGGCCGAGGCGCGCGCCCTGATGGACGCGTACTTCGAGCGGTTCGGCGGCGTACGGGACTATCTGCGCCGCGTCGTCGACGAGGCGAGGGCGACCGGCTACACGGCGACGCTCTTCGGCCGCCGCCGCTACCTGCCCGACCTCAACAGCGACA
Organism: Streptomyces griseoloalbus; assembly: GCA_014650015.1. Classification (GTDB taxonomy): domain Bacteria; phylum Actinomycetota; class Actinomycetes; order Streptomycetales; family Streptomycetaceae; genus Streptomyces; species Streptomyces griseoloalbus. The sequence goes on along the minus strand of BMUD01000006.1, from coordinate 72,771 downwards.
ACCGCCAGCGCCGCGAGGCGGCCGAGCGGATGGCGCTCAACGCGCCGATCCAGGGCACGGCGGCGGACATCGTCAAGATCGCCATGCTGAACGTGGACGGCGCACTGCGCGAGGCGGACCTGCGCTCCCGGATGCTCCTCCAGGTCCACGACGAAATCGTCCTGGAGATCGCCCCCGGCGAGCGTCCCGCGGTGGAGGAACTGGTCCGCCGCGAAATGGCGAGCGCGGTCCAGCTCCGGGTCCCCCTGGGCGTCTCGGTGGGCGCCGGCCCGGACTGGGAGTCGGCAGCCCACTAGGGCCTGTCGTTCGGATTTTGCCGGGACCGAGGGGTCCGGCACCGGGCCTCGCCGCGTTGTCGTCGGTTGCCGGGGCTCCGCCCGGTGCCCTCCTCCGTCTCGCGACGCACGGCACCGGACGCCACTCGGCTCGGCCGCAGGGCACCGCTCCCTGGAGCCGGCCCGAGCAAAACGACACCCTCTGGCCGTCCCGGGGCCGGGCCACCGCCACGGCCTCGCCGGCGGGGCTGCTTGTGTGGTGCCGTGCCGCGGCCGCCGGGCCGACGAGGAGCCGCGACGGCACGGTCCGACGCTGCCCGGTCTCACGGCCGGTCGCCGTCAGGGCTGCGTGCGCCGATGGGATCGCGTGTGCTGTGACGTGTGCGTCGCGGTGGTGAGGAGCCGCGACGGTGCGGTCCGGTGGGTCCGGTCGTCGTGACCCCCGGGCGGTCACTGCCTCCGCTGCTCCGACCGCGTCGCGTCCGCCGGGACGGTGACCGGCCACGGCGGCGGGGTCCCGAGGTGCCCGGCCGTCCGGACCGGATGAGCTGCCGCGACCCCGCGACCCCGCGACCCCGCGACCCCGCGACCCCGCGACCCCGCGACCCCGCGACCCCGCGACCCCGCGACCCCGCGACCCCGCGACCCCGCGACCCCG
>BMUD01000006.1:0-71741 GCA_014650015.1 Streptomyces griseoloalbus | reverse complement strand
CCGTGACCCCGCGACCCCGCGACCCCGCGGTCCGGCGGTGCCCGGCCGTCCGGACTCCCGGCCGGTCACGGCACCGGGACCGGCGCAACCCCAGCGCCGCACCCCCCGGTGCCCTTCACTCGCGTGGCCCCCGCGGACAAGCCGTCGCCCGGGCCGCCCGACAGGATGCGGGGCATGGGTATACGCATGCTTCACCGCAGAGCGGCACCCCCGCGGGCCGGCGCCGACGGACCCATCCCCAAGGCGTTCCCGCCGGTTCCCGTCTTCGCGGTCGCCGCAAGTACCGCCCGCACCCCCGCCACCCTCGCGACCGCTCTGCGGCACGCCACGGCAGACATCGGCCGTCGCATCACCGACGGCCGATGGCGCACCGACCGCGCCTCCACCGCCGTACTCCCCGGCCTCCCCGGTCGCCCGGGTCTCCCCGGAGAGCCGCCGCCCTGGCGGCTGTGGGCCGAGCTGGCCCGTGCCTACCTCACCCTCGTTCTCACCCTGCTGCCCCGCCGCCGCCCGGTGCGTACCGTCACCGTGTTCGTCGCGGCGAGCGACACCCTCAGCGTGCGACCGTACGGCCCGGCCGCGGCCCACCGACCTCTTGGAGGTCCCCCGTGGCCGGGATGGCCGGGGTGGCCCGACGCCACGCCCTGACGGCCACCGCGTACAACGGCACCGCGAGGACGAGCCCCGCGCCCGCCCCGAAACACACCGTCGGAATCAGCTCCCAGGGCTTCGCGGTCGACCCCCAGTGGGCCCACCAGCGCGATGCCCGCTGCACCGCTCCCGCCAGCGCACCCAGGACGAGCAGGGCGACGGCCCACCAGCGGTCCCGCGCCGAGAGCAGGGGGACCCCGGACGGCTCGGCCCGAGGTGTGGTGCGGCGCAGCGAGCGCGCCACGAACAGGGCGATCACCACCGCGGCCACCGCCGAGCCGCCGTACTGCATGTACCAGTACAGGGGCGAGCCCGCGATCTCCCGGCCCAGCACGGGAAACACCCGCATACCCCACCGGTCGAGATGCGTGAACGCGTCCCACACCACGTGCGTGAGCGCCCCCAGCGCGGCCGAGACGTACCAGCGCGCCGGCAGCGACGGCCGCACGCGCGCGCGGGGCGCACCGCAGCGCAGCAGCGCCGCCACCCGGCCCTGACGGCCCCGCGGCAACAGCGCCACCAGCGGTTCGCGCACCAGCAGCCACAGCCCCACCAGCGCCCAGGCGATGAACACGTCGACCGTGAACACCCCCCAGAAGGCATGGGTGACGTCCCCGAACTCCATCGCACCCGGCAGGACACTCGCCGCGTAATAGGTCAGGTCGGGAGCGAAGCTGCCCGCGATCAGTACCGCGGGAACCAAGGGACCACGGCCGCTCCCGTCGGCGCGCACGGCGGGCAGTACCGCCGCCGCATGGCTCAGCGTGAACGGCAACTCGGCTCCTCGCCATCGTCGTTGACCGGCCCGCCGGGGACCCGGTGACCGGCAGGCCCAGTATGCGGGACGGCCCGCGCCGAGTCCGGCCGTGCGCGAACGTGATCAACCGGTGAATATCGGGCATGAACGGGTGTCCGGGCCAAGGAAGTTGTCGTAGGGTCGCGAGGGCCGTTCATACCGGGTGCCCGTCGAGGGCAACCGGCGAGGCGGGTAGATCGTCACAACAGGGCGAACACAACACACGTTGACGGACGCTCCGGCATCCACGGGGAGGGGTTCACTCTATGGCGGCGCATTTCGGCAGGAGGCTGCGCAAGGGGGCGGCAACCACCGCAGTGGCCGCGGCGGCGGTGGCGGCCCTGTCCGCGTCCCAGGCGCCGGATGTGACGGCCGACGATCAGGGCAGACAGACCAGCTCCGACGCCACGTCCTCGCCCGAGGAGGCCGCCGACGGCGGCAGCGCGACCGGCAACTCGCCCTACTACACGGACCTGCCGCCGCTCAACAGCCCCAACCCCTCCCCGAGCACCGGTACCGGCCGGACCACCCCGGGCGCGGCCGAGGCCGGCATACCCGCGACCGTCCTCGACGCCTACAAGAAGGCCGAGGCCGCGCTGCGCGAGAAGAAGCCCGGCTGCAACCTGCCCTGGCAACTCCTCGCCGCCATCGGCAAGGTGGAGTCCGGCCAGGCCCGCGGCGGACGCGTCTCCGCCGACGGCACCACGCTCTCCCCGATCCTCGGCCCCCAGCTCGACGGCAACGGCTTCGCCACCATCAAGGACACCGACAACGGCGCCTACGACGGCAACAGCACCTACGACCATGCCGTCGGCCCCATGCAGTTCATCCCGTCCACCTGGGAGTGGGCCGGCCGCGACGGCAACGGCGACGGCCGTGAGGACCCCAACAACATCTACGACGCCGCCCTCGCCGCCGGCCACTACCTGTGCCGCTTCGACTGGGACCTGTCCGACCAGCGCGACCTCGACAAGGCGATCCTCAGCTACAACAACTCGACGGAATACCTGAACACCGTCCTGTCGTGGCTGGAGTACTACCGCAAGGGCAGCCACGAGGTCCCGGACGGCACCGGCACGCTGCCCGAGGACCGCAGCGACGACAACACCGTACGACCCTCCCCGTCGACGCCGGGCACCTCGTCGCCGAAGCCCGGCCCCAAGCCCGGCAAGCCGGCCGGCAGCAGCCCCGGCCCCAAGCCGACCGAGCCCGGCCCCAAGCCGACCGAGCCCGGCAGCCCGAGCACGCCGCCACCGCCCACCACCACCCCGACCCCCACCGACACGGTGGACCACCTGGAGGACGCCGGCACCGCGCGGCTCACCGCGATGGCGGGCGACGCGTTCACCAAGAGGATCAGCACCCGCGCCGAGACGGACGCGGGCAAGGCGGTGGCGAAGGTGCGGATCCGCTTCACCATCGTCGGCGACACCGACACCACCTTCACCGGCGGCGAGAGCGTGGCCACCGTCGTCACCAACAGCACGGGCGTCGCCGTGGCGCCCGCGCTCCAGGCGGGCGAGCAGACCGGCGCGTTCGCCGTCCGGGCCACCGTCGTGGGCCGCACGATCCCGGGCGTCGCCTACAACGCGACGGTCACCGAGCGCGCCGCCGACACCCTCGTCCGCACCAGCGACAAGGCGCTGACCTGCACCCCGGGCGGCGAGTTCGCCGAGCCGGTCGAGGTGAGGGCCACGTACGACGGCGCCGCCGCCGACAAGGTCGCCGCCACCGCCACGCTCGTCAAGTCGGCCGACGACCCGACCGCGAACGACAAGGGCCCCTACTTCAAGGACGCCGACGGCAAGGCGATCCGTACCCTGAGCGGCCTGAAGACGGACGCGAACGGCCTGCTGAAACTGCCGCGGCTGTACGCGGACGACACCACCGGCACGTTCCTGCTCCGCGTCACCACCGCGGGCGGCGCGACCCTCACGGTCGAACTGACCGTGGCGGAGGCGGAGACGACGTCCCCCAGCCCGTCCCCGAGCCCGTCCGAGACCTCCGGCGCCTGACCGGACCCGAGCCGGCCGCGACAGCGACGAGGGCGCCCCTCCACGACCACCACGGAGGGGCGCCCTCGCGCGTGGAAGCCGGAGGGGCGGCTCACCGTCCCAGGCGCGCGTTGGTGTGCCGGGTCGGCTCCGCGGCGGCCGGATCCTTTGGCCACGGATGCTTGGGATAGCGACCGCGCAGCTCGGCCCGTACGCCCCGGTAGCCGTCCCGCCAGAAGGAGGCGAGATCGGCGGTCACGGCGGCCGGCCGCCCCGCCGGGGACAGCAGATGCACCAGCAGCGGCACCCCGGCCACCCGCGGCGACTCCTGGAGCCCGAACATCTCCTGGAGCTTCACGGCCAGCACCGGCTGCTCCGGGTCGGAATAGTCGATCCGGATTCCGGAGCCACTGGGCACGGTGATCCGCTCGGGGGCGAGTTCGTCGAGCCGCGCGGCCTCCCCCGTGGCCCAGGGCAGCAGCCGCGCGAGTGCCTGCCCGGCGTCGATCCGCGCGAGATCGGCCCGCCGCCGGGCACGGCTCAGCTCCGGCTCCAGCCACTCCTCCACGCGCGCGTGCAGTGCCTCGTCGGACACGTCGGGCCACGGCTCACCGAGCCGGCCGTACAGGAAGGCCAGCCGCTGCCGCAGTACGGTCGCCCCCGCCGGCCAGCGCAGCAGCCCGAAACCCTCCCGCCGCAGCCCGTCCAGCAGCGCCGCCCGTACGAGCGACGGGCCGGCGTCGGTATGCGGCCGTACGGCCAGCTCCACCGCCCCGAGCCGCTCGACCCGCCGCGCCACGACGTCCCCGTCGGCCCAGTGCACCTCCTCGCGGGACTCCAGCAGCGCCCCTGCCGCGAACCGCGCGACCGCCTCGTCGACAACCGCCCCGAGCCCCACCCGGGCATGCCCCCGCCCCACGGGCCGGTCGGCCACGGCGACGGCGACCCACACCGCACCGCGCAACCCGGAACCCGCACCCACCTCGGCCCGGGTCCCGGCCACCATCAGATACGACCCGCCGTCCACCCGGGCGACCCGCTCGGGGAAGGCCAGCGCGGCAACGAGCCCGACCCGGCCTTCCTCCCCGCCCCCGGGCACGGACCGGCCCCTGGCCTCGTCACCGTCCGCCGGTACCGGCGCGGCCGGTGGGGGAGCGGCCCGGGCAGGCGTGCCCCCGGTGCCGTCCGTCGGTGTCGGCGTGGAGCGGGGTGCGGCTTGCGCGGCGGGCGGGGGCACCGGCCCGCCCCGCGTGGCGGTGCCGTCCGCCGGTACCGGCGCGGAACCCTCTGTGGCCTCGGCCGGGCCGGAGGCCCCGGACATGAGGTTCCGCAGGCGGCGGACCTCTTTTCGCCACCGCGCGGCATACGCGTCACCCCCGCGCCGGGCGGTGCGCAGCGCGCCGGCGAGGTCGTCGCCGTAGTCGCGCGGGGGTTCCTCGCCGAGCAGGGCGACCACCTCGGCGGCGAGGCCGGCACCCACCACCGGTGCCGCGTCCAGCAGGGCCCGCCCCAGCCGGGGATGCAGCCCCAGCCGCGCGAGCCGCGCACCCCGCTGTGTGGCGCGTCCGTCGGAGTCCACCGCGCCGATCGCCGTCAGGACCGCCCGGGCCGCCGCCATCGCCCCGCCGGGCGGGGGATCCAGCAGCGCCAGCCCGGAGGCGTCCGGGTCGCCCCAGCAGGCCGCCTGCAGCGCGAACGCCGTCAGGTCCGCCACCTTGATCTCCGGGGACGGGAACCGCGGCAGCCGCGCGTCCTCCGCCTCCGCCCAGCAGCGGTACACCGCACCCGGCGCCTCACGCCCGGCCCGTCCCGCCCGCTGCCGCCCCGCCGCCCGCGAGGCCCGTACCGTCGTCAGCGCGCTCAGCCCCCGCGCGTGATCCACGCGCGGCTCCCGCGCGAGCCCCGAGTCCACGACCACCCGCACCCCGGGAACCGTCAGCGACGACTCCGCCACCGAGGTCGCCAGCACCACCCGGCGCCGCTCCCCGGGCGCGAGCACGGCGTCCTGCACGGCGGCCGGCGCCCGCCCGTGCACCTGGAGCACCTCGACGCCGCCCGGATCCGCCGGATCCCCCAACTGCGCGGCGACCCGGGCGATCTCACCCACACCGGGCAGGAACGCCAGCACGTCCCCGTCCCGCTCGGCCAGCGCCCGCCGTATCACCGAAGCCACATGCGTGAGCAGCGCCGGATCGACCCGCATGCCGTGCGGCGGCCGTACCGCACGCGCGGGCGGCGCCCACACCACGTCCACCGGGAACGCGGCACCGCGCGCCTCGACCACCGGCGCGCCGCCCAGCAGCCGCGCCCAGCCCTCCGCGTCCGTGGTCGCCGACGCGGCCACCAGACGCAACGTGGGACGCAGCGTCTCGCGCACGTCCCACAGGAACGCCGCCGCCGTGTCCGCGTCCAGATGCCGCTCGTGGCACTCGTCGAGCACCACCACGTCCACCCCGGCCAGCTCCTGGTCGCGCTGCAGGCGCTGAAGGAGCACACCGGTCGTGACGACCTCCACGCGCGTGTGCCGGCCGACCGCCCGCTCCCCGCGCACCGTGAAACCGACGGACTCGCCGACCCGCTCGCCCAGCAGCCACGCCATCCGCCGTGCCGCCGCGCGGGCCGCGATCCGCCGCGGCTCGGCGACCACCACCCGCCGCGCGGGCCCCGCACCGAGCAGGCCCGCCAGCGCCAACGGCACCAGGGTCGTCTTGCCGGTCCCGGGCGGCGCCACCAGCACGGCGGTGCCGTGCGTGTCGAGGGCGTCGGTCAGCCCGGGCAGGGCGTCGCGCACCGGAAGGGCGTCCAGAGCGTCGTGACGGATCACGCACTCAGTCCCGTACGCACACGAAGATCGCCGTACCCGGGATCAGATTCCCGCGCAGCGGGGACCAGCCGCCCCACTCCGAGGTGTTCCACCCCGGCCACTCCGGCTCCACCAGGTCCACCAGGCGGAACCCCGAGGCGACGACGTCGCGCACCCGGTCGCCGAGCGTCCTGTGGTGCTCGACGTACACCGCGCGGCCCTCCTCGTCCTGCTCCACGTACGGCGTGCGGTCGAAGTAGGAGCCGGAGACGCTCAGCCCCTCGGGACCCGGCTCGTCCGGGAACGCCCAACGGATCGGGTGCGTCACGGAGAACACCAGCCGGCCGCCGGGACGCAGCACCCGGCGCACCTCGCGCAGCACCAGCCGTGGATCGGCGACGAAGGGCAGCGCCCCGTACGCCGAGCAGGCCAGGTCGAAGGAGCCGTCGGCGAAGGGCAGCGCGCCCGCGTCGGCGCACACCAGGGGGAACGGCCCGCCGATGCGCAGCGCGTGCTGCAACTGCCGGTGCGAGATGTCCAGGGCCACCGGACGCGCCCCCTGGGCGGCCAGCCAGCGCGAGCACTGGGCCGCGCCGGCGCCCAGCTCGAGGACGTCCCGCCCCTTCAGTTCCTCCGGCGGGCCGAGCAGCTCGGCCTCCACCTCGTCCAGCCCCTCGGGACCCCACACGAAGCGGTCGTCGCCGAGGAACGTGCCGTGCTCGACCTGATACTCGTCCGCGTTGCGGTCCCACCAGCCACGGTTGGCGCGTGAGCTCTCCGTGACTCCGGCGTCCCGTCGGGTCGCCTCCGGTCCGGGCGCTTCGGGCTCTTGGATGATCGGCTCCCTCGTCGTACTCTTCCGTCCAGCCGGACCCCGGTGTGTCGCCGAAGGGTGCCACGGGCCCCATTGTGGCCTCGGGGGACGGGAATTGTGCCGGGTATGCGGCGATCCGCCCCGGGTGGGCGGCTTCGCGCATTGACCCTGCCCGGCTGCCCCCGTATGCTACAAGTTGCGCTGCGGGCCTGCGCACCTCAGACGTAGCAGGCTGCGCTCGCATCTGTTGTATGTCCCCTCGGTTCTCGAGGCGTCATCACCAGTTTCTTGGTGAGGCGCTTCCTTGGCTGTCCGGCTTCTGCAGAGCGAAACGGGCTCCGGCGTAGCAGTACCTACGACTTCAATGTCCGTACCGGAGCCCTTTCCCACATGACGAGCAGCACCGAGACCACCGCCACCACCCCGCAGGTAGCGGTCAACGACATCGGTAACGAGGAAGCCTTCCTCGCCGCGATCGACGAGACGATCAAGTACTTCAACGACGGCGACATCGTCGACGGCGTCATCGTGAAGGTCGACCGGGACGAGGTCCTGCTCGACATCGGTTACAAGACCGAAGGCGTCATCCCGAGCCGCGAGCTCTCGATCAAGCACGACGTCGACCCCAACGAGGTCGTCGCCGTCGGTGACGAGATCGAAGCCCTTGTTCTCCAGAAGGAGGACAAGGAAGGCCGCCTGATCCTCTCGAAGAAGCGCGCCCAGTACGAGCGTGCCTGGGGCACGATCGAGAAGATCAAGGAAGAGGACGGGATCGTCACCGGTACCGTCATCGAGGTCGTCAAGGGTGGTCTCATCCTCGACATCGGCCTCCGTGGCTTCCTCCCGGCCTCCCTGGTCGAGATGCGCCGCGTTCGCGACCTCCAGCCCTACGTGGGCAAGGAGCTCGAGGCCAAGATCATCGAGCTGGACAAGAACCGCAACAACGTGGTCCTGTCCCGCCGTGCCTGGCTGGAGCAGACCCAGTCCGAGGTCCGCCAGACCTTCCTCACCACCCTCCAGAAGGGTCAGGTGCGGTCCGGCGTCGTCTCCTCGATCGTCAACTTCGGTGCCTTCGTGGACCTGGGTGGCGTCGACGGCCTGGTCCACGTCTCCGAGCTCTCCTGGAAGCACATCGACCACCCGTCCGAGGTTGTCGAGGTCGGCCAGGAAGTCACCGTCGAGGTCCTCGACGTCGACATGGACCGCGAGCGTGTCTCCCTGTCGCTGAAGGCGACCCAGGAAGACCCGTGGCAGCAGTTCGCCCGCACCCACCAGATCGGCCAGGTCGTGCCCGGTAAGGTCACGAAGCTGGTTCCGTTCGGTGCGTTCGTCCGCGTGGACGAGGGCATCGAGGGTCTGGTCCACATCTCCGAGCTGGCCGAGCGCCACGTGGAGATCCCGGAGCAGGTCGTCCAGGTCAACGACGAGATCTTCGTCAAGGTCATCGACATCGACCTCGAGCGCCGCCGCATCAGCCTCTCGCTGAAGCAGGCCAACGAGGCCTTCGGTGCCGACCCGGCGACGGTCGAGTTCGACCCGACCCTGTACGGCATGGCCGCGTCCTACGACGACCAGGGCAACTACATCTACCCCGAGGGCTTCGACCCCGAGACCAACGACTGGCTCGAGGGCTACGAGACCCAGCGCGAGGCGTGGGAGACCCAGTACGCCGAGGCGCAGCAGCGCTTCGAGCAGCACCAGGCGCAGGTCATCAAGTCCCGCGAGGCGGACGAGAAGGCCGCTGCCGAGGGTACCGACGTGGCGGGTGCGGCTCCGGCCGCGTCCGGTGGTGGTTCGTACTCCTCCGAGGGTGCCGACAACTCCGGCGCGCTGGCTTCGGACGAGGCGCTGGCCGCGCTGCGCGAGAAGCTGGCCGGCGGCCAGAGCTGATCGCTCGCCGCTGAGGCTCAGCCTGTAACCGAGGGGCCGTACCTTTCGAGGTGCGGCCCCTCAGTGCTGCCCTGCGGGGGTCGTGGGTCGCCTGCGGGCCGGCGGTGGCTTGTCGCGCAGGTCCCCGCACCCCCGGGGAGCCGCCCCGCACCCCTGGGGAGCCGCCCCGCACCCCCGGGGAGCCGCCCCGCACCCCCGGGGCGCCGCCCCGCGCCCCTGCGGGCGATGCCCGGCGCCGTTCGAGAGGGCCTGCCACCTGAGGGAGTTGCCCGCGCCTGGGAATGTCGGTGCCGCGTGCCACGTTGTGCAGTACGAACACGAGGAGGAGCGGTCACTGTGCTTGATCCGCAGGGTTTGTACGCATGGGAGCCGAAGGGGCTCGGCGTCGTCGACATGGCGCTCGCCCAGGAATCGGCCGGACTTGTCATGCTCTACCACTTCGACGGATACATTGACGCGGGCGAGACCGGGGACCAGATCGTCGACCGGCTGCTCGACTCGCTGCCCCACCAGGTCGTCGCCCGGTTCGACCACGACCGGCTCGTCGACTACCGCGCCCGGCGCCCGCTGCTGACCTTCACCCGCGACCGCTGGAGCGACTACGACGTGCCCGCGATCGAGGTGCGCCTCGTCCAGGACGCCACGGGAGCCCCCTTCCTGCTGCTCTCGGGGCCCGAACCGGACGTGGAGTGGGAGCGCTTCGCCGCCGCCGTCCAGCAGATCGTGGAGCGGCTCGGCGTCCGCCTGTCGGTGAACTTCCACGGCATCCCCATGGGCGTGCCGCACACCCGGCCCGTCGGCATCACCCCGCACGGCAATCGCACCGACCTCGTCCCGGCGACCAGCAGCGTCTTCGACGAGGCGCAGGTCCCCGGCAGCGCCGAGGCCCTCGTCGAGTACCGGCTCATGCAGGCCGGCCACGACGTCCTGGGCGTCGCCGCGCACGTGCCGCACTACATCGCGCGGTCCCCGTACCCGGACGCGGCACTGACCGCGCTGGAGGCGGTCACAGCCGCCACCGGACTGGTCCTGCCCGGCGTCGCGCACGCCCTGCGCACCGACGCCCACCGCACCCAGACCGAGATCGACCGCCAGATCCAGGAGGGCGACGACGAACTCACCGCCCTCGTCCAGGGCCTCGAGCACCAGTACGACGCCGCCGCGGGCGCGGAGACCCGGGGCAACATGCTCGCCGAACCGGTGGAGATCCCGTCGGCGGACGAGATCGGCCGCGAGTTCGAGCGGTTCCTGGCGGAGCGCGAGGGGGACGGCTAGGGCCTGTCTGACGATTCCCGCCTGCCTCGGGCGACGACGCGAATCGTCAGACAGGCCCTACCAGGACGGACCCCGGCCGGGTCCGGCGGGACCCTGCCGCCGGGCGGGGTCGGACGGACCCTAGGCTGCCAACCATGCTGACAGTGGGTTTGACCGGCGGGATCGGCGCCGGCAAGAGCGAGGTGTCGCGGCTGCTCGTCGAGTGCGGAGCCGTACTGATCGACGCCGACCGCATCGCGCGTGAGGTCGTCGCACCGGGGACGCCCGGCCTGGCGGCGGTCGTGGACGCCTTCGGTGAGGAGGTCCTCACCGAAGGCGGCAGTCTCGACCGGCCCAGGCTGGGCTCCATCGTCTTCGCCGACCGGGAGAAACTGGCCGTCCTGAACTCGATCGTCCACCCCCTGGTGGGCGCCCGCTCCCGGGAACTGGAGGAGGCTGCCGCCGAGGACGCCGTCGTGATCCACGACGTCCCCCTCCTCACGGAGAACGGCCTCGCCGGCCTCTACGACCTCGTGATCGTCGTCGACGTGCGCCCCGAGACGCAGCTCGACCGGCTCATGGGCCGGCGCGGGATGAGCGAGGAGGACGCACGGGCGCGGATGGCCGCCCAGGCGACACGCGAGCAGCGCCGGGAGATCGCCGACATCGTCATCGACAACGACGTCCCCCTCGACGAGCTGGAACAGCGCGTCCAGGAGGTGTGGGCCGAGCTCGTCCGCAGGGCACGGACGCCCGCGAAGTCCCCGCGGGAGCAGCAGGAATAGCAGCCCCCGGACAGCGCGTTGAACTCCTTCAGCAAGGGAAGGATGTCGCCGTGCCCGAGACCAGTGGTTCGACCGGACGTACGCCGGAGACGCATGTCATCGACTTCCGTGCCGCCGAGCACCTGCTCGCCTCGCGGGACCCGCGGGGCGCGGTGAAGCTGCTCGACGGTGTCATCGACGTCCACCCCGAGAACACCGCCGCACGGCTGCTGCGCGCACGTGCCTTCTTCGCGGCGGCCCAGCTGCGGCCCGCCGAGCTCGAGTTCTCCCTCGTCCTGGAGCGCGAGCCGGACAACGCCTTCGCCCACTTCGCGCTCGCCCGCACCTATCAGCGTCAGGGCCGACCCCACCCGGCCAAGCGCCACTTCCGGCTGGCGGCCGCGCTGGACCCGAACCCGGAGTACCTGAAGGCGGCCCGCTTCGAAGCGTGACGGCCCGCGCCCGCCCTCGTCCCGGCTACGGCCGGCTCTCCGGGGGCTGGTACGGCGGGACGTCGGGACCCGGCTGGTAGTGCGGCCCCTGGCGGATGTGCCGGAGGACGACGACCAGGTCGACCGTGACGAGCAGCCACAGCAGCCCGCAGACGAGCGCCCAGCCCGGATGCCCCGCGATCGCGAACGCCGCCGTCCCGGCCACCGTCCAGACCACCCCCCACACGCTCAGCCAGAACCGCATCCGCAGCGCACTGCGCGCGGTCGTCGGCTCACTGCCCGTACGCATCACGATCACCACTCCCGCCGGCGACGTACGGCTGCCTGGATCCGGGTTCCCGGAACGGAGTGGTTCACCGCCCGCTACCGGCACTCACTCGATCGGGTGAACCTGCGGTGGGTGGGAACGGGTGTGCGGACGCGGTCCGTTCGACGGGCATGGAACTGAGAATGCGTGAGGGGTACGAGGGGACGGGACCCGGCGCGATCACCCCGGACGGCTGCGCGGTGGAGCTCTACTCGCGGCTGCCCGTCGGGGCGGAGCCGGACATCATCGCCGCCGCGGTGCCGGCGGGGGCCCGTGTGCTGGAGCTGGGCAGCGGAGTGGGACGGATGACCCACGCGCTGCTGGAGCGCGGCTTCGAGGTCACAGCGGTGGACGAGTCCGCCGAGATGCTGGAGCGCGTGCGCGGGGCGCGGACGATATGCCGCCCCATAGAGAAGCTCGACCTGGGCGAGACCTTCGACGTGGTGCTGCTCGCCTCCTTCCTGGTGCACGCAGGGGACGCCGAGGTGCGGCGGGGCATGCTGCGCACGTGCGTGCGGCATCTGGCGGAGGGCGGATGCGTGCTGATCCAGCGGGAGGGCGAGGACTACCACACCCATGTGCCGCGTGAGCGGGTGGACCCGGCGGGCTTCACCGTGCGGATCCTGTCGGCGGAGCCGGTCGGCGACGGGGTCAACTCGGTGCACGCGGAGTACGTGTTCCCGGACGCGGTCTGGACGCAGACGTTCCGGGCGCGGCCGCTGACGAGGGAACAGTTCGAGGAGGCGCTGGGGGAGGCGGGGTTGAGAGTGGACCGGTATCTGACGGAGGACAGGACGTGGGTGAGGGCGGTGCCGGTGGCCGGCGGCTGAGCAGCGCCGAATCCGCCCCGGACGGCGATGAGTTCGCGGGCGGGGGACGGTCCATCCCTGTGGTCGCTGACAGCGTTCCGTCGACCGCCGGGAGGAGGCGTGTCTCAGCTCCCACCGACATCGTTCCGGTCGCGGCCACGTGGCGGGGGAGGGGAGGGAGCGTCTCGCGGGCCCCCGGGCCGGCGCGCGGTCACGACCGTGCCGTACCGCCGGATCCTCCACCACGGGACCTGCCGCCACCCTTCGCACCTCGGCCGCCGGACCCGCCACGACCACCGGTCCCGCCGGCCGCTCCGCCACGATCACGGGACCTGCCCGCACCTCCGCCACGCCCACCCGTCCCAGCGGTCCCGCCGCGGCCACCGGCATCACCGGGCGCGGCGCCCCGGCCACCCGGACCACCGGGTCCACTCGGGCCGCCGAGCCCGCCCGGCCCACCGGGTCCGCCCGGGCTGCCGAAGCCACCCGGTCCACCCAGCCCGCGCAGACGTTCGAGTTCCCGGCGGTCGCGCTTGGTCGGGCGGCCCGCGCCGCGGTCACGGACACCGGCCGGAGCGACGGCCTCACGCGGCGGAGGCGGCGGCGAGTTGTCGATGTAGCACTGAGCGGCCACCGGGGCGCCGACCCGCTTACGGATCAGCCGCTTGACGACGACGACCCGCTCCCGGTTCTCGTGCCGCAGGCGCACCTCGTCGCCGACGCGGACGGAGTGCGCGGGCTTGACCCGCTCCCCGTTCAGCCGCACATGACCGCCCCGGCAGGCGGCGGCGCCGAGGGACCGCGTCTTGACCAGGCGCACCGACCAGATCCAGCTGTCGATGCGGACGGACTCGCCGCCCTGCGGCCCGGCCGCCTCCGCAGCGGCCACGGCCGCGGCGATCCGCGGATCCGCAGGCGCGGGCGCCGCCTCCCCGGCGGCCCCACCCGCATCACTCGCGGGCACCGCGCCGCCGACCGGCCGCGACTCGTCCGCCGCACCCCCGGCCCCACCCGTCCTGTCGTTCTCCGCACCCTCGGCAACCATGGTTCCGACCTTAGCCCGCCCACCCCGCGGACCGTGCGGGGATTTCCGTGGGCGTCACGACCTGCGGGATCGCCGCCGTGCCGACCAGGGGACGGCCGCCGTGCATCATGGTCTCCGTGCCGGGTGCCGGGTGCCGGTTGCCGGGTGCCGGTTGCCGGGTGCCGGGAGCGGGGTGCCGCCACCGTTGTGGACCGGGCGGCCGGCCGCGGGGCTCCCTGCCGGCCCCGGACGCGCCGCCCGCTCCACCCGTACGAGGGCGACGTACCAGTCCGGCCCGCCGTGGTGCGCCGCGCACGCCGCGAGCAGTGTGAAGGCGGAGTCCGCACCCGGCGTGGTCCGGGCCCTACCGTGGAGCCATGGATCCCAGCGGCCTCGCCCGTCTCGACCGGCGCATCGCCGGCTGCCGTGCCTGCCCCCGGCTGGTCGACTGGCGTGAGGAGGTCGCCCGTACCAAGCGCGCGGCGTTCGCGGACTGGACGTACTGGGGCAGGCCGGTACCCGGGTTCGGGCCCCCGGACGCCCGGCTGCTGATCGTCGGACTGGCACCCGCGGCACACGGCGGCAACCGCACGGGCCGGATGTTCACCGGGGACCGCTCCGGGGACGTGCTGTACCAGGCGCTGTACGACGTGGGGCTCGCCTCGCAGCCGGCCTCCGTGCACGCCGGGGACGGCCTGGAGCTGTACGGCGTACGCGTCACCTCACCCGTGCACTGCGCCCCGCCCGCCAACAAGCCCACCCCCGCGGAACGGGACGCCTGCCGCCCCTGGCTCGTGCGGGAACTGCACCTGCTGCGGCCGACGCTACGGGCCGCGCTCGTCCTCGGCGCCTTCGGCTGGCAGGCCGCGCTGCCCGCCTTCGCCGAGGCGGGCTGGACCGTGCCCCGGCCGAGGCCCGCCTTCGCGCACGGCGCCCACGTCGCCCTGGACGCCGCCGACGGGCCCGCCCTCCAACTCTTCGGCTGCTTCCACGTCAGTCAGCGCAACACCTTCACCGGCCGGCTCACCCCGGAGATGCTCCGGGAGGTACTGCGCTCCGCGGCCGGGGCGGCCGGGCTGCCCACCACGAAAGGGTGATGAACCCTCGTCCCGCGCACGTTACGGTGCTCCGATGGGCTTGTATCCGGAGATCGAACCGTACGACCACGGCATGCTCGACGTCGGAGACGGCAACCGCGTCTACTGGGAGACCTGCGGGAACCCGCGGGGCAAGCCGGCGCTGGTGCTGCACGGCGGTCCGGGAAGCGGCGTGCGCCCCAACTACCGGCGCTACTTCGACCCCGCCGCGTACCGCGTCGTGCTGCTCGACCAGCGCGGCGCCGGACGGTCGACACCTCCCGCGAGCGACCCCGCCACCGACATGAGCGTCAACACCACCGCCCACGTCATGGCGGACCTGGAGCGGCTGCGCGCCCACCTGGGGATCGAGCGGTGGCTGGTGTGGGGCCTGTCGTGGGGCTCGGCCCTGGGACTGCGGTACGCGCAGACGCATCCCGGGGTCGTGTCCGAGCTGGTACTGACCGGAGTCGCCATCGGCTCCAACGCCGAAGTGGCCCTGCTGACCCGTGGGTTGGGGCAGATCTTCCCGGAGGCCTTCGAGGATTTCCTCGCCGGACTGCCCGCCGACGAGCGCGACGGCAATCCGGCCGCCGCGTACAACAGGCTGCTCGAGTCGCCCGACCCGGAGGTCAGGGAACGCGCCGCGCGGGCCTGGACCGACTGGGAGACGGCGACGATCCCCGCGCCGCCCGGTTCGGTCGCCCGGTTCGAGGACCCCGAGTTCCGCAGGGGCTTCGCGCGGACCGTCACGCACTACTGGGGCAACGACCACTTCCTCGGCGAGGGCAACGACGAGGGCGTGGTCCTGCGGGACGCCCACCTCCTCAAGGGCATCCCCGGCACCCTCGTGCAGGGCAGCCTCGACTTCGGCAACCTCCTCGGTATCGTCTGGCGGCTCCACCACGCCTGGCCGGACAGCGAGCTGGTGATCGTCGACGAGGCGGGCCACGACGCCGGAGCGGTCGGCGACGACGCACTGGTGGCGGCGACGGACAGGTACGCGCGCGGCGCCTGAGAGGTACGCGCGGCACCTGACAGGTACGCGCGGAGCCTGAAAGGCCGGCCTTACGGCCGCCACGCGTACCGCACGTCCGGCTCCCGTTCCTCGTTGCCGGAGCCGTCCGTCCACTCGACGGCCGTGAAACCGTGCCGCTCGTAGAAGCGGTGGGCGGGAGTGTTGACCTGGAAGGTCCACAGGCTCAGCCCCCGAGGACGGCGCTCCTTGGCGAGCCGGACGAACCGGTCGCCGATGCCGTGCCCACGCCGTTCCGGTGCGAGATGGAGCTGGGAGAGCTCTTCCCCTTCCAGCACCATCACCCCGACGACCGCGCCGCCGTCCGACGGTTCCGCCTGCGCCACCCACGTCTCCGCCGCGGGGAGCACCACGTCGCGGAAGTGGGCGCGCACCTCGTCGTCGGAGTGGGGCCTGACGACCGTGGGCAGGGCGGCGGCGAAGGACCGCAACCACACGTCGGCCACGGCCCGGGCGTCGGCACTCGTCGCCCGCCGCAGCAGGACCTGCGCCCTGTCGTCCCCGCTCACGGACGCGCGTCCTCGGGTACGACGGCCGTGGCCGTGATCTCCACCAGCTGTCCCGCCACCTGCTCGGCCCGGCGGACCGGGTCTCCCTCACCGAACAGCTCTCCGTCCCCGTCGAGCGGGACGGACCCCGCCAGGAAGGCGAGCCCGGTTCCCGCCTCGACGACGGAGGCATGGGCATGGCCGGGCGGCGGGAACAGGCCGGGCACGGTGACGCGCTGGATCATCGGGGCCCTCCTGGGGCGGCGATCGGTCGACCCGCCGATGGTCCGTCTTCGGGCCGGTCGCCGCATCCGGTTTTTCCCCGCCGCCCCGCGTGCGGTGCAACTACGGGTGCAGCACCACCTTCGTGTAGCCCTCGATCCGCTTGTCGAACTTGTCGTAGGCCGACGGCGCCTGATCCAGGGGCAGTTCGTGGGAGACGACGAAGCTGGGCTTGGCCCTCCCCTCGATGATCATGTCCCGCAGGTACCGGTTGTAGCGCTTCACGTTGCACTGTCCCGTCCCCACCCGCAGACCCTTCTCGAAGAGCTTGCCGATCGAGACGAGGAGCATGCCCTGCCGGGCCTGCTCGTCCGGGCCGCCCGGATCGGACGGGACGTAGAGGCCGGGCACGCCGAGCGCTCCGGTGGCCCTGACCGTACGCACGAGTGAGTTCAGGACGGTCGCCGGTTCCTCGCGGTCCGTGCCGCGCGCCGCCGCCTGGTAGCCCACGGCGTCGATGCCCTTGTCGGTGCCGGTTCCGTCGGTCTGCTCGTGGATCTGCTCGACCGGGTCGCCCTCGGCGAAGTTGATCGGCACCGCGCCGATCTCCTCGGCCTTCTGCAGCCGCTCGGGAACCCGGTCCACGACGAACACCTTGCTCGCGCCGCGCAGCAGAGCCGAGTAGGCGGCCATGAGCCCGACCGGCCCCGCGCCGTACACCGTGACGCTCTCGCCGGGGCGGACCTGGGCGAGTTCGCAGCCGTGGTAGCCCGTGGGGAAGATGTCGGCGAGCAGTACGAAGTCGTTCTCGTGCTCCTTTCCCGGCGGCAGCTTCAGACAGTTGAAGTCGGCGTAGGGAACGCGGAGGGATTCGGCCTGGCCGCCCTTCCAGGGCCCCATGGCGACGTAGCCGTAAGCGCCGCCCGGGAAGCCGGGATTGACGGTCAGACAGTAACCGGTGAAGCCCTCGACGCAGTTGGTGCAGAATCCGCAGGCGACGTTGAAGGGCATGACCACGCGGTCGCCCTCCTTGAGCGACGTGACGCCCTGGCCGACTTCCGCGACGGTTCCCATGTTCTCGTGGCCGAAGGTGATGCCGGGCTCGGCGGCGGTGCGTCCCTCGTACATGTGCAGATCGGAACCGCAGATCGCGGTGGACGTGACCCGTACGATCACGTCGTTCGGATGCTGGATGGTGGGATTCTCGACGTCTTCGACCGCTACCTCGAACGGTCCCTTGTACACGACGGCCTTCATGGCTACGACCTCCGCTCGATGGCGTACGTGTCCGGTTGCCGCGCCCCTCCCGACTCTCCGCGTGACCGATATCTCATGATTCTCCGGTCTGCTCGATGGGGCAAGCCGGTAATATCCGCATGCATAACGTCCGACGTCGTACCGAGAGTCGTACCGAGAATGGAGAGGGGTGGACATGGCGGCGCAGCGGCTGGGAACCCTGCTTGTCCCCGTGCCCGGGCTGTCCGGCACCACTTATCCGCCGGGCACGACCGTGACTGTCCGTGGTCGCGGCGCGACGGTCGACGCCTTCGTCGACGGAGACTGGCTGCCTCTGTCGTGGTGGGAGTTCTCCGACGGTTTGCGCGAGGACATCGCGGACCGCTGACCTTGGTCCGTCTCCCCCTGCCCGCTGACCCCCGTCAGGTGACGTGGACCCAGTCCAGGGTGCGCTCCACGGCCCGCTTCCAGTCCTGGTAGCCGTCCCGGCGCCGTTCCTCGCTCCATTGTGGGCTCCAGCGCTTCGACTCCTGCCAGTGCGAGCGCAGCTCGTCGGTGTCCCGCCAGAAGCCGGTCGCGAGCCCGGCGGCGTACGCGGCGCCCAGTGCGGTGGTCTCGGCCACCACGGGACGGCTGACCGGCACACCCAGTACGTCGGCCTGGATCTGCATGCACAGGTCGTTCGCGGTCACGCCGCCGTCGACCTTGAGGACGTCCAGGTGCACGCCCGAGTCCTGTTCCATGGCCTCGACCACGTCGCGGCTCTGGTAGCAGATGGCCTCCAGTGTGGCCCGCGCGATGTGACCCCCGGTGTTGTAGCGAGCCAGCCCCACGATGGCGCCACGGGCGTCCGAGCGCCAGTAGGGGGCGAACAGACCGGAGAAGGCCGGAACGAAGTACATCCCGCCGTTGTCGTCCACCGAACGCGCCAGCTGTTCGCTGTCCGCGGCGCTCCTGATGATCTTCAGCTGGTCGCGCAGCCACTGCACGGCCGCGCCGGTGACGGCGATGGATCCCTCCAGCGCGTAGATCACCGGGCTGCCCGCGAACTGGTACGCCACCGTCGTCAGCAGCCCGTGCCGCGAACGCACCAGTTCCGTGCCCGTGTTCAGCACCAGGAAGTTGCCGGTGCCGTAGGTGTTCTTGGCCTCGCCGGGGGAGAAGCAGACCTGGCCGACGGTCGCGGCCTGCTGGTCGCCGAGTACGCCGGTGATCGGGACGGCGGCGCTCAGCGGCCGGGAGGAACGGGCCCGGCCGTACGCCTCGGGATCGGACGAGGGGCGGATGACCGGCAGCATCGCGCGCGGGATGCCGAAGATGTCCAGCAGTTCCTCGTCCCAGTCGAGGGTCTCCAGATTCATCAGCATGGTGCGGCTGGCGTTGGTCACGTCGGTGGCGTGCACGCCACCGTTGGGCCCTCCGGTGAGATTCCACAGCACCCAGGCGTCCGTGTTGCCGAACAGGGCGTGGCCCGCCTCGGCGGCCTCGCGCAGTCCGTCCACGTTCTCCAGCAGCCACTTGATCTTGCCGCCGGAGAAGTAGGTGGCGGGCGGCAGGCCGGCCTTGTGGCGGATGATCGCGCCCCGGCCGTCACGATCGAGGGCCGCGGCGATGCTGTCGGTGCGGGTGTCCTGCCAGACGATGGCGTTGTAGTACGGGCGGCCGGTGCGCGGGTCCCAGACCACGGTCGTCTCGCGCTGGTTGGTGATGCCGATCGCCTGCAGATCGGTGGCCGACAGCCCCCCGTCCCGCAGAGCGTTCTGGATCACCGTGTTGGTGCGCTCCCAGATCTCCACGGGGTCGTGCTCCACCCAACCCGACCGCGGCAGGATCTGGCGGTGCTCGAGCTGGTGCCTCGCCACCTCGTTGCCGGCGTGATCGAAGATCATGAAGCGCGTGCTGGTGGTTCCCTGGTCCACCGCGCCGACGAATTCGGGCATCGTTCGCCACCTCTTCTCGTGACCGCTCTTCTCGTGACCGGGCAGGCCTGTGTGTGCCTGGGCGGTGTCGTTCGGATCGTGCCGAGCCGAGCGGGGCCCGGCACGCGCGTCTGCCGTGTTGTCGTCGGTTGCCGGGGCTCCGCCCCGGCGCCCTCCTCCGCCTCGCGGCCGCACGCACCGGACCCGGCTCGGCTCGGCCGCAAGGCGCCGTTTCGGCGGAGTCGGCCTGATCCGGCACCGCCTAGGGCTGTTCGGTGGCCGGGCCCTCCTCGGCCGCCTCCGACCTGGCCTTGATCACCGGGCTGATGAGCAGGTCGTACACCCAGGCGCCGAGCACTCCACCGATAAGGGGGCCGACGATGGGGATCCACCAGTACCCGCTGAACCATCCGAAGGTCCCGGGCAGGGCGATCGAACCCCAGCCTTCGAAGAAAGTGAACAGCCGGGGTCCGAAGTCGCGTGCGGGATTGATCGCGTATCCGGCATTGGTGCCGAACGTCATACCGATCGCGACGACCACCAGGCCGATGAGAAACGGGTGGAGATTCGACATCGGAGCCGTATTGCGGGTGTCGATGAGTGCGCAGACCAGCAGGAGGAGGATTCCGGTCCCCACCATCTGGTCGAGCAGGGGGCCCCACCACGAATCCCCGAAGTATTCGGCGGGGAATGTGGCGAAGATCGAGTAGGTCGCCAGCGATTCGTCCCGCGGGACCCCCGCCTTGGCGTCCGCCGCGTCGATCGCCCACCGGTAGCACGCGTAGACGAGCGCGGCGGCGACGAAGGCGCCGACGACCTGCGCCAGCCAGTAGGGCAGGACCTTCCGCCAGGGGAAGTCCCTGCGTACGGCGAAGGCCAGCGTCACCGCGGGATTGACGTGGGCGCCGCTGATACCGCCGGCCACGTAGATGGCGAACACCACGGCGAGACCCCAGCCCCAGGAGATGATGAGCCAGTTGGCGGGTCCGAACTCCACCACTTGCCGGCCTGATCCTGGCAGACCGACAACAGCGACAGCAACCGACCCGACTCCCAACAGAATCAGTACGAAAGTCCCCAGGAATTCGGCGAGCATCTCACCGCCGAGGCCTTTTCGGTAACCGCGTCGACGTGCAATGCGTTCAGCCATCGGCTCTCCTCGGCTGGAATGGCACGGGCCTTCCCTCCCTCAACGGAAGCGTAGGTGTACCGGAGGGATAGGGCGCGCCGAGCGCCACAATTCCTCCCAACAGAGCAATGCGCGCGACAGCGCTCATCCGCCCGCGCCCGCGGTCATCGGCGGCCGGCCTCCCCTGTACGCTCGCGGGTCCGCCGCGTTCCGCCCCGACCGACAGGAGCCCGCAGCATGCACTCCCGCACGGACCAGGCCTTCCTCGACGCCACCGCCGACCGTCTCGCCGGCCTGCCCACCGTCCGGGCGATCGCCCTCGGCGGGTCCCGCGCCCAGGGCACCCACCGGACCGACAGCGACTGGGACATGGCGATCTACTACCGGGGCGCCTTCGACCCGGACGACCTGCGCGCGGTCGGCTGGGCGGGGGAGGTCTCCGAGATCGGAGCATGGGGCGGCGGCGTCTTCAACGGGGGTGCCTGGCTGACCATCGACGGGCGCCGGGTCGACGTCCACTACCGCGATCTCGACGTCGTCGAGCACGAACTGGCGGAGGCGGAGGCGGGCCGCTTCCGCGTCGAACCGCTGATGTTCCACCTGGCGGGCATCCCGACCTACCTGGTGATCGCCGAGCTCGCGATCAACGAGGTGCTGCGCGGCGAACTGCCCCGCCCCGCCGCATACCCGGACGCGCTGCGCGGCACCGCTCCCGAACACTGGCGCGGTACGGCCGCCGCGACGCTCGCCTACGCGCGTGCGCACCACGCCCCGCACGGCCGTCTCACCGAGGTCGCCGGGGCCATCGCCACAGCGGCGCTGCACAGCGGGCACGCCGTGCTGGCCGCACGCGGCGAGTGGGTCACCAACGAGAAGCGGCTGCTCGACCGCGCGGGACTTAGGGGCGTGGACGGCATCCTCGCCCGGATGCGGGACAACCCGGAGTCGCTCAGCGCCGCCGTCGCCGACGCGGAGGCGCTGTTCGCGGCGTCACCGCGCTGACTCCGCGGC
Organism: Streptomyces griseoloalbus; assembly: GCA_014650015.1. Taxonomy (GTDB): domain Bacteria; phylum Actinomycetota; class Actinomycetes; order Streptomycetales; family Streptomycetaceae; genus Streptomyces; species Streptomyces griseoloalbus. The sequence goes on along the minus strand of BMUD01000006.1, from coordinate 50,066 downwards.
GTGCCAAGGTTCGAGGAGCCGGCCCGGCACGCCGGACCGGCTCCGGGCCGAGCCGTCGCCCCGAACGGTGACGGTGGTGTTCCGGCCGGCCCCGTGCCGGTCGGGACACCGGCGCACCTGCCCTACCGTCTTGCCGGGGCCGGCGGGACGGGGCATGACGCCCCAGCCGTCCGCGAGGGCGTCCACCAGGAGCAGGCCGCCGTCGATGATCGGGTCCGCGGTCCTGGTCCATCCGAAGGGCCGGGTCCGTTCGTCCACCGGAAGGACGCCCGGCCCGGGTTGCGTTCACAGAGAAGGCGTCTCGCGCCCGCATCGTCACCTGCCCGAAACACGCTCGTTCGCCCCCTTCCGACAACGCCGCCTACCGTGGAGGACGCGTTCCCCTCGGCCCGGTCACCGTCGCCCGTGAGCTAATCCACCCCCGACGCGACCACTGGAGCCCCGTGACCCGCCCCGCCCGCGCCCTACCCCCGTGGCTGGCCCATGCCCTGCGAGCCCAGCGCGGACCGGTCTCCTGGAGCGCGGTCGTGCGGGGCGCGCTGGGCGGCGGGCCCCTGCTGCTCGCGGCCGTGCTCGGCGGGCGGCCCACGCTCGGTGTCGTCGCCGCCATCGGGGCCATGTTCGCCGGGATCAACGACCGGCCGGGGAGCAGGCGGGCCTCGGTCGGGCGGATCGGCGGACCCGCGCTCGCGGGGGCGGCCGGGCTGGTCGCCGGGACGTATGCCGGGGACCACGTCCCGGCCGTGCTGCTCACGGTGGTGCTGACCGGTCTCGGTCTGGTCGCCGGCGGGGTCAGCGCGCTGGGGCCGGTGGGTTCCGCCGTCGGCACGCAGCTGCTGGTCGGCGCGGCCGTCGGCGCCGGGATGCCGTTGCCCGAGCCGGGATGGCAGCGGGCGCTCGCCTTCCTCGCCGGTGCCGGGTGGCTGCTCCTGCTGCGGCTGGCACTGCCCACCCCGGGTTCGCTCGCCGGGGACTTCCGGCTCGGCTTCCGGTTCGACGGGGAGCGGCACGCCGTCGCCGGGGTGTACGACGCCGTCGCCGCGCTGCTCGACGCGACCGGCTCGCAGACGGCCACCGCACGGCGGGCCGCGCTCACCGCCGCCCTCGACCAGGCGCAGGACGCGCTCGCCGGTCCCCGGCTGCGGCGGTACGCCTCGTCCGCGGCCGAGCGGCGGCTGCACGCGCAGTACGCCGCCGCGCTGCCGCTCGCCGAGGCGGCGACCGCGCTGGCCTGGGCGGAGGAGGCCGTACCGGCCCGCGCGTCCGAGGGACCTCGGCGCCTCGCCGCCGCCGTGCGCGGCAACACCCCCACCGGGCCGCTGCCCGCCCCCTCCCGGTCCGCTCCCGCGCTGCGCGCCCTCGACGACGCCCTCCTGAACGCCGCCGAGGCCTTCGACCGGGCGGACGGCGGCGACCTGCACAGCCGCAAGCGGTCCCGCGCCGCCCGCGCCCGCACCGTCCTCGGCGCGCGCGGCCGCGAGTATGGCATCCGGGTCGCCCTCTGCTTCGGGGCGAGCGCCGCCATCGCCCAGGCCCTGCACCACGCCCGCTGGTACGGGCAGCACGAGCACTGGTACTGGCTGCCCGCCACCGCCGTCTTCCTCGTCAAGCCCGACCTCGGACCGCTCGCCTCCCGGGTGCTCTCCCGGGCCGCCGGAACGGTCCTCGGGGCGCTCCTCTTCGCCGGGTTCGCCGCGGTGCTGCCCCGGCCGGAAGGGCTCATCGCGCTGGTCGCCCTCAGCGGGGCGCTGATCCCCGTCGCGACCCGGCACTTCGCCGCGCAGACCGCCGTCGTCACCGTGCTCGTGCTGGCCCTCGTGATGGTCGGCGGCGAACCCCAGGCCTCCGTCGGCCGGATCGCCGAGACGCTGCTGGCCTGCGCCGTCGTGCTGGTCGTCGGCCACCTCCCGATGCCGGGACAGCGCGGCGACGCCATCCGCGCCCGGCTCGCGGAAGCGGGCGGAGCCGCCCGGGCGTATCTCGACCACGTGCTCGGTGAGTCCGGCGACCGCGCCGCCCGCTGGGCCCTGCGCCGCGAGGCCTATCGCACCCTCGCGGAGGCCCGTACCGCCATCGCCCTCGCCTCCGCCGAGCTCCCGCCGCTCGCCCGGCACGCGGACGGCGCCGACGAGATCGCCACCACCCTCGAACGGCTCGTCGACACCACCACCGCCTGCGCCGTCCAGCTCGACGACACCGGCGGGCTCGACCCCCGGCACGTCCGGCGACTCGCCGAGCTCCAGGACGAACTCGCCCTCCGCCGCGACCGCGTGGGGCTCCGTCCGTCGGACCTGCCCGTCGCCGGCTGAGCCGGCGGCCGGTCTCACCCGACGCGCACCCACACCGGCGCGTGGTCCGACCCCGCCACCCCGCGCCGCTCCGCGGGGTCGGGACCGACCGACGGCAGCCGCGGCGGGACCTCGTCCGGCAGGCCCGTGCCCGCCACCGTCACCCGACGCACCAGCCGGTGACTGAGCAGCACATGGTCGATCAGCTCCCGGCGACCGAAGTTCACCCGCGAATAGCGCTGCGCGGCGGGGATGAGCGGAGCCACGTCCCACAGCCGGAACGCGTCGCCGTCGTCCGGGCGGTCGTAGCCGGGCGTGCCGATCTCCGAGCCGGGCGGGCCGAGCAGGATCTGGGTGGTCGCCGCCTGCACCTCGTCGTTGAGGTCGCCGAGCACCGCCACGTCCCGGTCCCGCCCGTCGCCGTCCAGCAACTCGTCCGCCAGCGCGCGCAGGGCCACCGCCTCCGCCGCCCGCCGGTACAGTGCGTACGCGCCGTAGCGGGCCCGTTCACCCTCGTCACGCGGATGGAAACGGCCGTTCGGATACGACAGCAGCTTCGACTTCAGATGGCACACCGCCACCCGCAGCGGCGGCCCGTCGCCGTCGCCCGCCACCTCCACCGCGAGGAAGCCCCGGCCCGCCTGCCCGGCCGTCAGCCCCGCGTCGTCCGCCTGCACCGGCAGCAGCTCCGCCGGGAACGCCACGGTGTCGGCGACCACCGTCGGGTCCGTACGGCTCAGGAAGCCGACCCGTATGCCCCGGCTGTCCGCGTGCTCGGACAGGGCGATCCGCCAGTCGTCGTCCAGCATCCCGGCCAGGTCCTCCAGCGCGCCGGGGTCGCCGACCTCCTGCACCCCGAGCAGCGCCGGATCGAGCTCCGTGATCACGGCGGCGAGCGAGGCCAGCTTCGATGCGTACGCGGCCTCGTCCTCGGGCCCGAAGGGGCCGCCGGGCCGGTAGAGGTTCTCCAGATTCCAGGTGCCGAGGAGCATGCGGGCCCCTTTCAGCCGTGGGCGGGCTCGTGGTGAGGCCGGGGTGCGCGCCCGGCCCGCCCCGCGACAGAACCGCGACAGGATGTCGAGGTTCGGCTCACCCCGGGTCAGGAGCGCGTCGTACGTTGACGTGATGACGCCCTCTGCCGTGGAGAGTCCCGCCGGACTCATCATCACCGGATGCACTGTCCTCACGCACGACGATCAAGAAGGGATCGGATTCGCGCAGGACGCGGCGATCGTCGTACGCGACGGGGTCGTGGCGGAGGTGACCGGCGCCGAGGCGGTCGCGGGCCGGGCGGCCGACGAGTGGATCGACGCCCGTGGGCAGGTCGCGCTGCCGGGCCTGATCAACTGTCATACGCACGCCCCGATGGTGGCCCTGCGCGGTCTCGCCGAGGACCTGCCGACCGACGAGTGGTTCAACGACGTCGTCTGGCCGGTGGAGTCCAACCTCACCGAGCGGGACGTCGAGCTGGGCGCGCGGCTCGCCTGCGCGGAGATGATCCGGGGCGGCGTCACCTGCTTCGCCGACCACTACTTCGCCATGGACACGGTCGCCGCCGTGGTCGCCGAGTGCGGGATGCGGGCGCTGCTGGGCGAGGCCTACTTCTCGTCCCAGGGACCCCGAGGGCGGGAACGGTCGCTGGAGTTCGCGCTGCGGCACCGGGGCTCGGCCGACGGACGCGTCACCACCGCACTCGCCCCGCACGCCCCCTACACCGTGGACGACGCCGATCTCGCCGCCACCGCCGAACTGGCCCGCGCGCACGGGCTGCCCGTGCATCTGCACGCGGCCGAGAACCGCGACCAGACCGAGACCAGCCTGGCCCGGCACGGCGTCACCCCCATCGAGGTCCTGCACCGCACCGGCGTCCTCGACACCGATGTGCTCATCGCCCACGGCACCGGCATCGTCGAGAGCGACCTGCCGCTGCTGGAGCGCGCGGACGGCCGTACCGCGGTGGCCACCGCACCCCGCGGCTACCTCAAGTTCGCCTGGCCCACCACCACCCCCGTCCGCGCGCTGCGCGGCATCGGCGTCCCGGTCGGACTCGCCACGGACGGCGCCGCCTCCAACAACTCCCTCGACGTGTGGGAGGCGATGGCGCTCACCTCCCTGATCCAGAAGTCGACGGAGGACGACCCCCGCTGGCTGACCTGCCGTCAGGCCCTGCACCACGCCACGCTGCAGAGCGCCCGCGCGGTCGGCCTCGGCGAGAGCGTCGGCAGCGTCGCGCCCGGCCGCCGCGCCGACATCGTCCTCGTCGACCTGACCGGCCCGCACACCCAGCCGGTGCACGACCTCGCCGCGACCCTGGTGCACAGCGCACGCTCCGCCGACGTCCGTACGACCGTCGTCGACGGCCGGATCCTCATGCGCGACCGGGAACTGCTCACGATCGACGTCCCGGCGGTGGTACGGGAGCTGGGCGAGCGGCTGCCCGCGCTCGTCGACCGGAGTCACGGCCGGCGGATCCAGCAGTACGACACCTGAGAGCGGACGCAGGCGTACGACTCCCGAAGCGGACGCGGGCGTACGACTCCTGAAACGGACCCGGGAGTGCCGCACCCGAAGTGATCCAGGGGTGCGACACCCGAAGCCCGGAAAACATCCGCGAGGGAGCGATGAGTTCCGCACGGGCCGGGAGTCACCTTCCGCAACGGGACCGTCGCACAGGAGGATCCATGTCGCTTCCGGAGATCGTTTCGCGCGCCGAGTGGCGTGCGGCGCGTGAGGAACTGCTGGTCAAGGAGAAGGTCGTCACACGCGCGCGGGACGCGCTGAGCGCGGAGCGGCGCCGGCTGCCCATGGTCCGGATCGACCGGGAGTACGTGTTCGAGGGCGGTGACGGCAAGGCCACGCTGCTCGATCTGTTCGAGGGGCGGCAGCAGCTCGTCGTCCACCACTTCATGTTCGCCCCCGACTGGGACGCCGGGTGCCGCGGCTGCTCCGCGTTCCTGGACCAGATCGGGCATCTCGCCCACCTCAAGGCCCGGGGCACCACGTTCGCGGCCGTCTCCCGGGCGCCGTACACCAAGATCCTGCCGTTCAAGGCGCGGATGGGCTGGACGCTGCCCTGGTACTCCTCGTCCTCCGGCGACTTCAACGAGGACTTCGAGGTGACCCTCGAACACGGCGGGGAGCTGGTCGAGCGGCCCGGCCTCAGCTGCTTCCTGCGCGACGGCGACCAGGTCTTCCACACCTACTCGACCTACGGACGCGGCCTGGACGGACTCGGCTCGACCACCAGTCTGCTGGACCTCACCGCGCTCGGCCGGCAGGAGGAGTGGGAGGAACCCGAGGGACGCGCGTCGGCCTTCGGGGCGCCTGCGGGAAGTGAGCGCATCCGCTATCACGACGAGTACGACGACTGATACGGAAGGTGACGGATTGCTCCGAAAAGCTGAGAGCCCGCTCACACTTGGCGGTGAACCGGTGTCAAGTACGTCTCAGTACCGTCACTGAGCGAGGTGTTCGCCCCATGGTTGGCGTTTAACTCTACGAGTACAACGCTGCATGGAGGTGGCAGGGTGAACGGGCGAACGGTGCTCGAACGCTTTCCCGCAGGTGGACCGCGTGGGTCATGGCCGGCGGAGGAGTTCGCGCACGCGCGGCGCCTGGAGGGCCTGCCCGCCGAGGTTGTCATGGACCTCGCGACCGACATGTTCCTGGTGATCGTCCGCGGCGACGGCGGCGGTGATGCGACGGCGTGAGCGAACGTCGGCGCAGGGCCGCCCGCCGGGCGGTTACGCGGTGACCGGGCGGGACCAGGTGGGGGTCGTCCCCGTCAGGCGGCACAGGGCGAGGTAGAGCGGTATCGGCGGCGTGTAGGGGAGCGTGCCGTCGGGGCGGTGGATCAGGCCGGGCAGGTTCGGGGCATCGGCGTCCGCGAGCACGGCGCCGGCGGCGTAGCGCGCGGGGGCGGGCCACTCCAGGGCGTAGTCGGAGTCGGACGGGACCAGCCACCACCAGTGCGCGTCATCGGCGTAGACGCAGCCCACGCGCGGCAGCCGGGGTATCACCAGCGGGCCGAAGCGGGCGGGGACCGCCACCGCGTCGCAGCCCATGGGGGCCGTCATGCCGTCGGGTACCGGCAGTCGCCGGGGGACGCCGGGGGTCTGCCGTCGGCGCTGGAGGCGGACCAGCGAGTCGAGGCTCAGCGCGGGAACGCCGGACGTCCCCGTCACGCCCGTCCTCCGTTCCGGTGGGTGCGCTGACTCGGGGGTGTGCCCCGGTTCCCGGCCGGCCGGCGCGGCCGGCCGGCCTTGTCCGCGTCGTCGCCGTCGCCCTCGTCCGAGCCGCCGGCCCGTCCGGGCTTCGGGCGCGCGCCCCAGCCAAGGTCGTCGTGCGGCTCCGCGGGGTCGCGCGAGGTGTCCGCCGTGCGGGGCAGATCGGCCCAGACCAGCAGCCCGGGACCGTGCTCGTGGGCGCCCCACGAGTGACACAGGGCGTCGACGAGAAGCAGTCCCCTCCCGTGCTCCTCCTCCGGCCGCTGCCGGGTGTTCGCCCTCGGCCGGCCCGGTGCGCAGCCCTCGTCGCGCACGGCTATGCGCACGAGATCGCCGCCGTCGTGCAGCTCGCAGACTATGTGGCTGCTCGCCGTGTGCACGATGGCGTTCGTGACCAGTTCGGAGACGACCAGGGCCGCTGTGTCACAGGTGTCCTCGCAGACCGACCAGCCGGTCAGTCGCGCCCTTGTCAGGCGTCTGGCCTGAGCCGGGGAACCCGGATGGGCGGCCAGCTCGAAACGGAACCGGCGCTCGGCAGCGGCCCCGGAGGAGGCGGCTCCCGCGACGGCACCGAGGCCGATGGAGCCGGCGGCGGTGGCTTCTGTTCCTAAGGGCGCGGACGGAATCACGCTTGCCACTATCGCCCCGCCGTGAACACTTGGCAAGTGTCACTCTGAAAAATGCAGAGTGCTGTGTGACGGTCTGGACGGGCGTGGCACACTGCTCGCAACAGCACCTCGCGCGGCGCCAGTTGGGATTACCGAAGGTCTGTTCGAATGAGCATTCGCTTGATGTTCGGATGAATGGGTCATCGGAAGGATCTCCGCATGGCGCCGCCGGGCTGTCAGGATCTGTTTGAGGGAGGTGGAGTATGAGTGAACCCCGTTCCGCGCCGACGGTCGGTCAGGTCGTCCTCGGCCGGCGCCTACTGGACCTGCGGGAACGCGCGGGACTCAAGCGGGAGGAGGCCGCCCGCATCCTCCGTGTCGCCCCCGCCACCGTCCGCCGTATGGAGATGGCCGAGGTCGCGCTCAAGATCCCGTACCTCCAGCTCCTGCTGAAGGCGTACGGCGTCTCCGACGACGAGGCCGAAGCGTTCGTGCAGCTGGCCGAGGACGCCAACCGGCCGGGGTGGTGGCAGCGTTTCCACGACATCCTGCCCGGCTGGTTCTCGATGTACGTCAGCCTGGAGGGCGCGGCCGCCCTCATCCGCAGCTACGAGCCCCACTTCGTCCCCGGACTGCTCCAGACCGAGGACTACGCGCGCGGTGTGCTGCGCTCGGGTGCCGTCGGGCAGACGCAGCCCGAGGACATCGAGCGCCATGTCGACCTCCGCATGCGGCGGCAGGAACTGCTCAGCCGTGAGGACGCGCCCCGGCTGTGGGTCGTGATGGACGAGACCGCGCTCCGCCGCCCGGTCGGCGGCCCGAAGGTGATGCGTGATCAGATCGACAAGTTGCTCGAGGCCGCGAAGCTGCCCCATGTGACGCTGCAGGTCGCGACGTTCGCCGGCGGGCCGCACCCCGGCACGTACGGGCCGTTCGTGCTGTTCCGATTTGCCATGCCCGAACTGCCGGACATGGTCTACAGCGAGTACCTGACCGGCGCCGTCTACCTGGACGCGCGCACCGAGGTGGCGACCCACCTCGAGGTCATGGACCGCATGGCGGCGCAGGCCGCCACGGCACATCGCACGAAGGAGATCCTCCGGGATCTCCGCAAGGAGCTGTGAATGGAACTCATGGAGCCCCTGAAGTCCCTGCCCCGGCCGCGGGTCCGCGCCGGACGGATCTACAACGGGATGCCCGCGCGGGAGCTGGGCAGCGAGGGCTGGCGCAAGCCGTGGAGCGGCGGCAACGGGGGGAACTGCCTGGAGGCGATGAAGCTCGACGACGGCCGGATCGCCGTACGCCAGTCCACCGACCCGGACGGACCGGCGCTCATCTACACCTCCGCCGAGATGACGGCCTTCATTGAGGGAGCGAAGGCGGGGGAGGCGGATTTCCTGCTGTCCTGAGGTCTTTTGTCCGCTTTACCTTTGTTTCATCGCCTCACTCTTCTCACTTCTTGGCACTGACTTGATCATTAATAGTTGCAGAGACTTATGGAGTCCGTCATGACCGGGCAGTACCCCGTGGAAATCGACACGAGCAGGCCGCACCCCGCGCGGATGTACGACTGGTATCTCGGAGGCAAGGACAACTACCCGGTCGACGAGGCCATGGGCCGGCAGATGCTGGCCCTCGACCCGAGGGTCCCGGTGATGGCACGCGTGAACCGCGCGTTCATGCAGCGGACCACGCGCTGGCTGGCCGGCCAGGGCGTACGTCAGTTCCTCGACATCGGCACCGGCATCCCCACCGAGCCCAACCTGCACCAGGTGGCCCAGGCGATCGCGCCGGACGCCCGCGTCGTGTACTGCGACAACGACCCCATCGTGCTGGCCCACGCGGCGGCCCTGCTGCGCGGTACGGACGAGGGGGTGACCGAATACCTCCAGGCCGACGTGCGGGAACCGGACGCCATCCTGGAGGGGGCGCGGGAGATCCTCGACTTCACCGAGCCGGTCGCGCTGTCGCTCATCGCGCTGCTGCACTTCGTCTCCGACGAGGACGGCGCGCACGAGCTGGTCGGGCGGCTGCTGGACGCGCTGCCCTCCGGCAGCCATCTGGTCGTCACCCACGCGACGGCCGACTTCACGCCCGAGGAGTCGAAGGCGGCCACCGAGAAGCTCAAGGCCGCGGGCGTCACCCTGGCGCTGCGCTCCCGCGAGGAGTTCAGCCGCTTCTTCGACGGCCTCGACCTGGTCGATCCCGGCGTGCAGGTGCCCCACCAGTGGCGCCCGGAGCTGGGGGAGCCGATCCCGGGCCAGGACGACGGGGTGATCCCGGGCTACGGGGCGGTGGCCCGCAAGCCGTGAACCCGGCGGAGTAATGGGGCCCGCCCGGGTCCTTCGTTCCGGCACCACTCCGCCCCCGGCGGCCCGCCGTACGACACGGCGGGCCGCCGTCGCGCGTGCGCCTCCGGATGGTGGGTGCGTCGGGTCCGTAGGCGTCGCCGACTGCGGGCAGCCGTGCCTCCCCCCGTGCGAGAACGGCCTGGGAGGTGCCCCCGGGGCGGCACGGCCGGGTGCGGTGGCACCCCGTAAGCGCCGGGCTGCGCGAACACCTCCCGGCCCACTCGCTGCCGGCACCCCGCAAGCGCCGCGGCTGCCCACCGACCGGCCGGCGGTACAGCGGGGCGCCCCCGCAAGCACCGGGCTCCCGCCCACCCGACGGACAGCGCCGCGGCGCGTCACCACCGTACGGGGCGGGTCACGCCGTCATCGGTCGGTCGTATGGGCGGATCGGGGCAGGGAGACGTGTGGTGCCGTCGGTCAGATGGCGGTCGACCGCTGCCGCCACCGCGCGGCCCTCCGCGATGGCCCACACGATCAGCGACTGCCCGCGGGCGGCGTCCCCGGCCGCGAAGACGCCCGGCGCGTTCGTGGCGAAGCCCGCGTCCCGGGCGATCGTGCCGCGGGGCTCCAGCTCCAGCCCCAGCTGGGCGATGAGCCCGTCCCCCTGGTCGGGCCCCGAGAAGCCGAGCGCGAGCAGGACGAGATCGGCGGGCAGCGTCCGCTCGGTGCCCGGCACGGGGCGGCGGCCCGCGTCCACCTCGACCAGGTGCAGTGAGCGCACCTGCCCGTCCGCGTCGCCGGTGAAGCGCAGCGTGGATGCCGCGAACAGCCGGGCGTCCGCGTCCGCCGCCGGCGCCGTCCGCAGATCGCGGGCCTCCTCGTGCGCGGCGGACAGCCGGTACAGCTTCGGATACGTCGGCCAGGGTTCCGCGTCCTCGTCGCGCTCGGCGCCCGGCCGGCCGTAGATGTCGAGCTGGGTGACCGACGCCGCTCCCTCGCGCACGGCCGTGCCCAGACAGTCGGCGCCCGTGTCACCGCCCCCGACGATGACGACGTGCCTGCCCGCCGCGGACAGCGGCGACGACTCCAGATCCCCCTCGCACACCCGGTTGGCCAGCGGCAGATACTCCATCGCCTGGTGAATACCGGTGAGTCCCCTGCCCGGAACGGTCAGCTCGCGCCACGCCGTCGCCCCCGTGGCGATCACCACGGCGTCGTAGCGGGTCCGCAGCTCGGCCGCTTCCACATCGCGCCCGACCGTCGTGGACGTACGGAACTTCGTCCCCTCGGCCCGCATCTGCTCCACGCGCCGTTCCAGATGACGCTTCTCCATCTTGAACTCGGGGATGCCGTACCGCATCAGCCCGCCGATCCGGTCGTCCCGCTCGTACACGGCGACCGTGTGACCGGCCCGGGTCAGCTGCTGGGCCGCGGCCAGTCCCGTGGGGCCCGAACCGATGACCGCGACCGTCCGGCCGGAGAGCCGGTCCGGCGGGGCCGGCGGCGCGAAGCCCTGCTCCCAGGCACGGTCGGCGATCGCGCACTCGACGTTCTTGATGGTGACCGCTGGCTGATTGATGGCGAGCACACAGCCCGCCTCGCAGGGTGCCGGGCACAAGCGGCCGGTGAACTCGGGGAAGTTGTTGGTGGCGTGCAGCCGGTCCGCCGCCGCCCGCCAGTCCTCCCGGGACACCAGGTCGTTCCACTCGGGGATCAGATTGCCCAGCGGGCAGGCCTCGTGGCAGAAGGGGACACCGCAGTCCATGCAGCGGTCGGCCTGTGGGCCGACGATGGGCAGCAGCGCCCCGGGGACCTGGACCTCGTTCCAGTCGTGGACCCGTTCCGCCACGGGCCTGCGGGGCCACTCCTGGCGGGGCGTGGTCAGAAAACCCTTGGGATCGGCCATGGCCGTCTTCCTTGCGTGCGCGGGTGACAGGCCGTGCGTCGTCGGGGCGGCACTCCTGCGGCCACGATACGTCCGCTCAGCCGTGCTCGCAGAGTGCCCGGACAGCGCTTTCCGGGAAGCGCCGCCCGGCCATGGCCGAGCGGCGCGGGCCCATGCGAGCGTCCAGGGCGGGCTGCCGGGGCGGGTTGTCAGGGCGGTGCGCGCCTGCCACGACGGCAACCGGCGCGGTGCCGTTCTCTGAGCGGCCCATGGACGACAAACCCGCGGAACGAAGGGGGAGCTGAGCGGGGTGCCGTACATGATTGCTTCCCCGCGACGCGACGCGGGCCACGTGCCGGCCGCCGGGCACCGGACCGCGTAGGACCATGCGATCCGAGCGATCCGAGCGATCCGAGCGACCTGAGCGACCTGAGCGACCTGAGCGACCTGAGCGACCTGAGCGATCCGAGCGATCCGAGCGATCGGAGCGACCGGACCGGCCGCTGACGCATCATGGCCGTGTGCGACTCGAAGCGATCACCTGGGACCGGCTCGGCGACCTCCTCGCCGAACGCCTGCTGGAGCTGAACACGGCCGACGGCGGCCCCTGGCCCCGGGTCGCCCTCGACGGCGCCCCGGCCGCCCGTCCGGGAGACCTCGCCGAGCGTGTCGCCGAGGCGCTGCGCATACGCGGTCGCCCCTCCCTGGTCGTGGGCACCGAGGGCTTCCTGCGGCCCGCCTCGGTCCGGCTCGAATACGGCCACCGGGACGTGGAGTCCTACTACGGCGGCTGGTACGACACCGGAGCCCTCTGGCGCGAGGTGTTCGGCCCTCTCGAACCCGGCGGCGGCGGACGGGTCCTGCCCGACCTGTGGGACCCCGTCACCGACCGCGCCACCCGCAGCCCCTACGTCGAACTCCCGCCCGGTGGCGTGCTGCTCCTGCACGGACCATTCCTTCTGCGGCACTGGTTCCCCTTCGATCTGAGCGTCCATGTCCTCCTCTCCCCGGGTGCCCTGCGCCGCCGTACCCCCGAGGCCGAGCACTGGACCCTCCCTGCCTTCGCGCGCTACGAACAGGAGACCGACCCGGCCGGCACCGCCGACGTGCTGGTGCGGGCCGACGACCCCCGCCATCCGGCGTGGCACGGCTGAGACCGACGGGGCGGCGCGAGGGGGTTCGCGGAGCGAGCCGCCCTCCGTGTGCCGTCCGCGGTTGGTACGGCGAGAATGAAGAGCGCCGGGACTCGCGGAGCGCCCCGCGCCGCGCCGGCCGTCCGGCACCGGGAGGTACCTCATGACCACCGCCGGAGACATCATGCACCGCGGCGCCCAGTGGATTCCCGCTCACCAGACCCTCGATCGCGCCGCGCAGTTGATGCGCGAGCTGAACGTCGGCGCGCTGCCCATCAGCGACGAGGACGAGCGGCTGTGCGGCATCCTCACCGACCGGGACATCGTCGTCGGCTGCGTCGCGATGGGGGGCGATCCGGCCCGGGTCACCGCCGGTGAGATGGCCAAGGGCACCCCGCGGTGGATCGAGGCGGACGCCGACATCGGCGAGGTGCTCCAGGAGATGCAGACCCACCAGATCCGCAGGCTGCCCGTCATCGACGGCAAGCGCCTCGTCGGCATGATCAGCGAGGCCGATCTCGCCCGGCACCTGACCGAGGGCCAGATCGCCACCTGGGCCGAGAACGTCTACGCCAGGACCACCACGGGTTGACCCCCGGGCCGCCGCACCGGGGCGGGTCTCAGAGCCAGCGCGTGCGCCGGAACGCCCGGTACAGCAGCAGGCAGGCCACGGATATCACCCCGATGACCATGCCGTAGCCGTACCGCCAGTGCAGCTCGGGCATGTGGTCGAAGTTCATGCCGTACATCCCGCAGACCATCGTCGGCACCGCGACGATCGCCGCCCATGCGGTGATCTTGCGCATGTCCTCATTCTGCGCCACCGTGACCTGCGCGAGGTGGGCCTGGAGGATGGAGTTGAGCAGTTCGTCGAAGGCCGCTATCTGCTCCTTCGCCCGCTGCAGATGGTCGGAGACGTCGCGGAAGTACGCCTGTATCTCCGGGGCGACCACCCGGATCGGCCGTATGGCGAGCTCCTCCAGCGGCCGGCCGAGCGGCACCACCGCCCGCTTCAGTTCCAGGAGTTCCCGCTTGAGCTGGTAGATGCGGCCCGGGTCGACCCGGGCGCCGTGCTCCGCGAACACATCCGTCTCGACCTGGTCCATGTCCTCCTGGACCGAGTCGATGACGGTCAGATAGTCGTCGACGACATGGTCCGCGATCGCGTGCAGCACCGCGGACGGGCCCTTGGCCAGCTGCTCGGGATCGGACTCCAGCCCCTCGCGCAACGGTCCCAGCGAGCCGTGCCGTCCGTGCCGCACGGTGATCACGAAATCCTCTCCCAGGAACACCATGATCTCGCCGGTGTCCACCACCTCGCTGGTGGCGGTGAGCTCCTCGTGCTCGACGTAGCAGACCGTCTTGAACACGGCGAACAGCGTCTCCCCGTACCGCTCCAGCTTGGGCCGCTGGTGGGCCTCGACGGCGTCCTCGACCGCCAGCGGATGCAGGTCGAACAGTCCGGCGATGCCGGCGAACTCCTGGTCCGTCGGTTCATGCAGGCCCAGCCAGACGAACCCCTCCCCGCTCTTGCGCACCTGCTTCACGGCGTCCATCAGATCCCCGCGCGCGGCGATGCGGTGACCGTCCCGGTACGTCACGCAGTTGACCACCGAGGAGCCCAGCGGAGACCGGGCGGGGTGACTCAGATCCACGCGGGGGCGCCGCCGGGCCAGCCGGGCCACCCGGCGCAGTCCGCCGACCTTCCCCAGACTCGTGACCTTCCGCAGATTCCCTGCCATGGACATCTGGCTCTCCTTGCGTGGTTCCCCCGCGCCGTACCTGTTTCCCGGCCTTGGCGCGCCAGTCTGCCAGTCCTGGACGCGGCGTGCGCGAGCCTGTGGGAACCGACTATTCCGCTCGGTTCCCGCCTGTGGACAAGGGGAGTTCACCCGGTGTGATGTCCGTTCGTCAGGCCCGTGCGGGTGGGCGTCCCCCTATGCTCTCCACCGCTTGTGCGCCCGCCCTGCAACCCTCCTCCGCCGCCTGCTCCGGGCCGGCGCCCGCGAGCAGGGCGGCCAGGAACGCGCCGGTGAACGCGTCGCCGGCGCCCGTCGTGTCCTGTGGCGTCGCGGGTACGGCGGGGACACGGGCACACACCTCGCCGGACCGCGCGAGCAGCGCGCCCTGCGCGCCCTGCTTGGCCACCACCAGCGGGACGAGCCGGCTCAGCCGCGCCGCGGCATCGGCGGCATCGGACGACCCCGTCAGCAGACAGGCCTCGTCACGGCTGGGCAGCAGGACGTCCACGCCTTCGACGAGCGCCCGGAACCGGTCGATGCCCAGATCCACGAGGAACCCGGCCGACGCCGGATCCAGACTCACCGGCACCCCCCGCGCACGGGCCGCCTTCAACGCCACCGCGACGAAGGCCCGGCTCGGTGCGGTGAACAGGAGGTAGCCCGACAGGTGCAATCGCGCCACACCGTCCAGCAACGCGTCCGACCAGTCACCGGGGTCGAACCGCAGCGACGCGCCGCTGTCGGTGAGAAAGGTCCGTTCGGCTGCCGCGCCCTCGTCGACCAGGCAGATCACCGTCCCCGTGGGGGTCTCGCCGTCCACGACCAGCAGGGGGCGGACCCCGCAGGCGGCCAGCTCCCGCTCGTGCCAGGCCGCCGCGTCCGAACCCACCCGTCCGAGGAGCCGCACCTCGGCATCACCCCAACGGGCCGCCCAGCAGGCCACATTGGCACCCGCGCCACCCGGCACCCTCCTGATCGACGCCGCCGTGTCCGTACCCGGGGCGAGCGGCCTCCGGTGCCGGGCGACCACATCCGTGATGACGTCACCGACGACCAACAACGCCCCGCCCCGCACCGCCCCCGTCATTCCCCGGCGGCCCAGGCCGTCGCGACGCGCGCCGCCAGGCGTACGTTGCCCCGGACCGCCGCCAGGTTCGCGGCGAGGGAGGCGCCGTCGGTGTGGCGGACCAGATAATCGAGCAGGAAGGGGGTGACCCCCTGACCGCTGACGCCCTCCGCCTCGCACGCGTGCAGCGCCTCGTCGAGCACCCGCGCGTGCACCCCCGGGTCCAGCTGCTCCTCCTCGCGGACCGGGTTGGCCACGATCAGCGCCGACTCCGGCCCGCCGAGCGCGTCCTGCGTCCGCATCACGTCCGCCACCTGCCCCGGAGTGTCGAGCCGCCAGTCCACGGGATGCCCCGAGTCGGACAGATAGAAGCCGGGGAAGCGATCCGTGCCGTACCCGGCGACCGCGACCCCCAGCGTCTCCAGCCGCTGCAAGGTCGCCGGCACATCCAGGATCGACTTCACCCCCGCGCACACCACGGTGATCCGCGTACGCGCCAGCAGACCCAGGTCGGCCGACTCGTCCTGGGTCACCGTCCACTCCCGGTGCACCCCGCCGAGCCCCCCGGTGGCGAACACGCGCACGCCCGCGAGCGCCGCCAGCAGGGCGGTGGCCGACACCGTGGTCGCCCCGCTCGCCCCGGTGGCCACCGCGAGCGGCAGATCACGGTGGCCCAGCTTGCGGATACCGTCCTCGTTGGCGACCCGCTCCAGCTCCTCCTTGTCCAGGCCGACCCGGGGCCGCCCGTCCAAGACGGCGATCGTCGCCGGCACCGCGCCCTCCTGCCGTACGGCCGCCTCCAGCTCCAGCGCCACCTGTAGATTGCGGGGCCGGGGCAGCCCGTGCGCGATGATCGTGGACTCCAGGGCCACCACCGGCCGACGCGCGAAGATCGCCTCCCGTACCTCTTCGGACACCATGAGCACCACGCGCCTGCCTCCTGTCTGCCGGTACTCCCTCATCTCTGGCGGCCCGCGCGCCGGGCCAAACCCTTGCGCGCTGTCACGGACATCACGGAGGCTGGCAGATATGACGGACAACACGACTCGGCTCGACCACGTCGTCCTGTGGGTGCGTGATCCCATCGCCGCCGCCGGCTTCTACGAGAAGGCCGTGGGCCTGGAGCCCGTCAGGCTCACCGACTTCTCCGTGGGTGAGGCGCCCTTCCCCTCGGTGCGCGTCAACCAGGAGACCATCCTCGACCTCATGCCGGTGGCCAGGGCGGACCGCATGACGATGCTTCCCGGCGCCGCCGAGAGCTCGGGCCACCCCGTCAACCATGTCTGCCTGTCCCTGCCGGCCGACGACTTCGACGCCCTCCGCAGCCGCCTCGAGGAGCGCTCCGTACCCGTGACGGACCTCTCGCACGACTCCTTCGGCGCGCGCGGCCCGGCCAAGCGCAGCTTCTACTTCCGCGACCCGGACGGCAACGTGTTCGAGGCGCGGCACTACGACTGACCGATGGCGCCTGGAGGCTGTTCGCGGCGAGGGACCCACCGCCGCCGTCCCGATCCGTCTGGACGGCGCGCCGCAGTGCCGGAGTGCCCGAGCCGTCAGAACAGCGGCTCGGGCAGCACACCCTCCAGCGCGAGCAGTCGCCTCTTGGTCTCCAGCCCGCCGCCGAACCCGCCGATGCCGCCGCCGCTCTCCACCACCCGGTGGCACGGCACGACCACCGGCAGCGGATTGGCGCCCATCGCCATACCCACCGCCTGGGCGGCACCGGGCTGACCGACCCGGCCGGCCAGATCCCCGTACCCCACGACCGTCCCGAACGGCACGCCGACGGCCAGCTCCCGCAGAACCTCACGGTGGAAACCGGCGATCAGCGACCAGTCCAGCGGCAGGTCGAACGCCTGCCGCCGGCCCGCGAAGTACGCCTCGACCTGACGTATCGCCTCGGCCAGCAGCGGGGAGCCGGGCTCCTCGACGGGATCGGTGCCGAGCCGGGACGCCAGCCGGTCCAGCGCGCTGTCGCGCACCTCGTCCGTGGCGTGGAACACGACGTTGACCAGACCCTCACGGGTCGCGGCCAGCAGCAACGGGCCGATGCCGGTGCCGACGACGGCCCACACGACCCGCTGCTCGTACTGCCCATGGCTGTCCATGCGCCCCACCGTACGACCCGCCGCTGACATCGACCCTCGTAGCGGCTTCCGGCGGTCGTGGCTCTGCCACTGACTGACGCGACGCCGGGACGAAGAGGGCGGCGCGGGCGGACGCCTCAGCCGCCCACCGCCTCCCGCACCACGTCGGGCGTGTTGGTGATGATCCCGTCGACCCCGAACCCGGCGACCCGCCGGGCGGCGTCCGCGTCGTTCACGGTCCAGGTGAACACCTCCAGCGGCCTGCCGTGCGGCCCCCGGAAGGCGTGCACGGCGGCGACGTAACCGGAGGAGAGCGAGGCGTACGACGGGTTGATCTGATCGGTGAAGGCCGCGTACGACGGCAGGTCCGCGACCGGCGGCGTCCCGAGGAAGCCGGTCTTCACCGCGGGCTTCAGGTCATGGACCGTCCGTACGCTGTCCGCGCTGAAGCTCTGCACGATCAGCCGGTGCTTCACATGCGGGCGGTCCAGCCACCCCTCGTTGCTCAGAACCTTGAGGGTCTGCCGCTCTATGCCGGGATACAGCTGAGGGTTCTTGATCTCCAGCAGCAGCTTCTGGTCGTGCCGCTCGACGCGGTGCACGAACTGCTCCAGTGTCGGCACGCGCGCGCCCGCGTACGCCGGGCCGAACCAGCTGCCCGCGTCCAGCCGGGCGATCTCCGCGGCGGTGAAGTCCTTCACCTTCCACGGAGCCCGGTCGGGGAAGACCTCCTCGACGTCCGTGGTGCGCTGCAGGCTGTCGTCGTGGACGACGACGAGTTCACCGTCCTTGGTGCGCTGGACGTCGTTCTCCACCCAGTCGACGCCGAGCGCGGCCGCCTGGTCGACGGCCGCCAGGGTGTTCTCGGGCGCGTACGCGGAGGCGCCCCGGTGGGCGACGACCACGGGGCGGGCACCGCTGTCGGCGGCCCGCGCGGGGGAGAGCGGAAGCAGGAGGGCGGCGGTTCCCAGGAGCGCGGTGGTCGAGGCGGCGACAGCGCGTGCGTGCATGCGTACTCCTCGCGTCGAACGATCACGGACAGCTCAACTGTGACAGCAGAGGGCCAACGCGAGACGGGTGCAGGATGGCCACAGATTGAACGGCGTCGTCCGAACTCCGCACACTGGTGCCACACACCTGGGGCAAGGGCGTGTTTCTTTGCCGGAAAGTCGTTCGACCATTCCGGTGGGGCCATACTCTCTGCGTCAACCCTGGCCGCCGTCGCGGTCCTGGGGAGGGGGCTCACTTCGGGTAATTGCGGGACGCACAGGGCGGAAAGGGCAGCCGCGCATGCAGAGCACGGTCGACGGATTCAACTACGGGCTGGTCACACCGCTGGTGGCCTACCTCATGGCCTGCCTCGGCGGTGCCCTGGGCCTGCGCTGCATCACCAGGGCCATGGTGGTGGCCCGGTCCTGGCGCCCCGGCTGGCTCGCCCTGGGGTCCGCGGCCATCGGCTCCGGCATATGGACGATGCACTTCATCGCGATGCTGGGCTTCACCATCGAGGGGACACCGATCCTCTACGACCGGATGATGACGTTCGCGAGTCTGGTCGTCGCCATCGTCATGGTGGGCACGGGGGTCTTCATCGTCGGCTACCGAGGCGCCTCCGGGACGGCCCTGTTCACCGGGGGCACCGTCACCGGCCTCGGCATCGCCTCGATGCACTACCTCGGCATGGCCGGCATGAGCCTCGACGGACGGCTGGAGTACAACACCGTGACCGTCGCCGCCTCCGTGGCCATCGCGATGGTCGCCGCCAGTGCCGCGCTGTGGGCGGCCGGGCAGATGAAGGGCTTCCTGTGGAGCGTGGGGGCGAGCCTCGTCATGGGGCTCGCGGTCACCGGCATGCACTACACGGGCATGGCCGCCCTCGACGTGCACGTCCACGGCACGGCGGACCCCGTCACGGGGGAGTCCGCGGCCGCCCTGCTCGGGCCGATGATGGTCGGCCCGCTCGCCCTCCTCGTCCTCGTGGGCATCGTGGTGATCTTCGACCCGCTGATCGTCATGGCCGGATCCACCGCGCCCCCGGTCGAGCACAAGCCCGGCATTCCCGCCCACTCCCCGGTCCCGCGCTCGCGGCTGCGGGCCCGGGGCCCCGTGGAACACCGCTCCCGGACCCCGCAGCGACGCTGATCCCGACCGGTTGTCAGTGCCGGGTCGTACGGTGGATGGCATGCGGCCCGTTTCCCAGATCGAACGCTCGGTGGCGCCCTTCGAGGTCGTCAGTCCCTACCAGCCCAACGGCGACCAGCCCGCGGCCATCGCCGACCTCGCCCGGCGCATCGAAGCCGGTGAGAAGGACGTCGTCCTGCTGGGCGCGACCGGCACCGGCAAGTCCGCCACCACCGCGTGGATGATCGAGAAGCTCCAGCGTCCCACCCTGGTCATGGCGCCGAACAAGACCCTGGCCGCCCAGCTGGCCAACGAGTTCCGCGAGCTGCTGCCGAACAACGCGATCGAGTACTTCGTCTCGTACTACGACTACTACCAGCCCGAGGCGTACGTCCCGCAGTCGGACACCTACATCGAGAAGGACTCCTCGATCAACGAGGAGGTCGAGCGGCTGCGCCACTCCGCGACCAACTCCCTGCTCACCCGCCGGGACGTCGTCGTGGTCGCCTCGGTCTCCTGCATCTACGGCCTGGGCACGCCGCAGGAGTACGTGGACCGCATGGTCCCCCTCCGCGTCGGCGACGAATTCGACCGGGACGAACTGCTGCGCCGCTTCGTGGACATCCAGTACACGCGCAACGACATGGCCTTCAGCCGCGGCACCTTCCGCGTCCGCGGCGACACCATCGAGATCTTCCCGGTCTACGAGGAGCTCGCCGTCCGGATCGAGATGTTCGGCGACGAGATCGAGGCGCTGTCCACACTGCACCCGCTCACCGGCGAGATCATCAGCGACGACGAGCAGCTGTACGTCTTCCCGGCCACCCACTACGTCGCGGGACCCGAGCGGCTGGAGCGCGCGGTCACCGACATCGAGAAGGAGCTCGGCGAGCGGCTGACCGAGCTGGAGAAGCAGGGCAAGCTCCTCGAGGCCCAGCGCCTGCGCATGCGGACCACGTACGACCTGGAGATGCTCCGCCAGATCGGCTCCTGCTCCGGCGTCGAGAACTACTCGATGCACTTCGACGGCCGCCTGCCCGGCTCGCCGCCGAACACCCTGCTGGACTACTTCCCGGACGACTTCCTCCTCGTCATCGACGAGTCGCATGTGACCGTCCCGCAGATCGGCGCCATGTACGAGGGCGACGCCTCCCGCAAGCGCACCCTCGTCGACCACGGCTTCCGGCTCCCCTCCGCCCTGGACAACCGCCCGCTGAAGTGGGAGGAGTTCCAGGAGCGCATCGGCCAGACCGTCTACCTGTCGGCCACCCCCGGCCAGTACGAGCTCTCCCGCTCGGACGGCGTCGTCGAGCAGATCATCCGCCCCACCGGCCTCGTCGACCCTGAGGTGGTGGTCAAGCCGACCGAGGGCCAGATCGACGACCTGGTGCACGAGATCCGCACCCGCGTGGAGAAGGACGAACGCGTCCTGGTCACCACGCTCACCAAGAAGATGGCCGAGGACCTCACCGACTACTTCCTCGAACTCGGCATCCAGGTGCGCTATCTGCACAGCGACGTCGACACCCTGCGCCGCGTGGAGCTGCTGCGGGAGCTGCGCAGCGGCGAGTTCGACGTCCTCGTCGGCATCAACCTGCTGCGTGAGGGCCTCGACCTGCCCGAGGTGTCCCTGGTGGCGATCCTCGACGCCGACAAGGAGGGCTTCCTGCGCTCCGGCACCTCCCTGATCCAGACCATCGGCCGCGCGGCGCGCAATGTCTCCGGCCAGGTCCACATGTACGCCGACAAGATCACTCCCGCGATGGAGAAGGCCATCGACGAGACCAACCGCCGCCGGGAGAAGCAGGTCGCGTACAACCAGGCGAGGGGCATCGACCCGCAGCCACTGCGCAAGAAGATCAACGACATCGTCGCGCAGATCGCCCGCGAGGACATCGACACCGAGCAACTGCTCGGTTCGGGTTACCGCAAGGCCAAGAAGGACGGCGGCGGCACCAAGGCGCCGGTGCCCTCGCTCGGAACCAAGGCCGCCAAGGGCGCGAAGAGCACCAAGGGAGCCAAGGGCAAGGCCGCGGAGACGGTGCCGACCGATCGCCCCGCCGCCGAACTCGCCGAACAGATCGAGGAACTCACCGCGCGGATGCGGGCCGCCGCGGCCGACCTGCAGTTCGAGATCGCGGCCCGGCTGCGCGACGAGGTGTCCGAGATGAAGAAGGAACTGCGGCAGATGCGGGAGGCGGGCCTGTCCTGACCCCGCACGGGATGTGTTGCAAGAACGACACAAAGTGCGGACCTGGGTACGTCACTGTCAGTGCCCCTGCGTAGGGTTCTGGGCAACCGCGGTTTCGCGGCAACAGGGGACAGTCCGAGAGGGGAATCAGCACGTGACCGTCAACATGACCAAGGGTCAGGCCATCAGTCTGCAGAAGAACGACGGCGGCAGCCTGACCGCGGTGCGCATGGGTCTCGGCTGGCAGGCGGCTCCCCGTCGGGGCCTGTTCGGCTCGCGCACCCGGGAAGTCGACCTGGACGCCTCGGCTGTCCTGTTCGCCGACAAGCAGCCGGTCGACGTCGTCTTCTTCCGCCACCTGGTGAGCGACGACGGCTCCGTGCGCCACACCGGCGACAACCTCGTCGGCGGTGTCGGGCAGGGCGGCGACGACGAGGCCGTCCTCGTCGACCTCTCGCGCGTCCCGGTCCACATCGACCAGATCGTCTTCACCGTGAACTCCTTCACGGGCCAGACCTTCCAGGAGGTGCAGAACGCGTTCTGCCGCCTCGTCGACGAGACCAACGGCCAGGAACTCGCCCGCTACACGCTGGCCGGTGGCGGCGCCTACACGGCCCAGATCATGGCGAAGGTGCACCGCTCGGGCACCGGCTGGACGATGACGGCCCTGGGCAACCCGGCCAACGGCCGCACCTTCCAGGACCTCATGCCGGCGATCCTGCCGGTCCTCTAGGCACCCGAAGGCGGCGCCGGCCCCGGGCGGGCCGGCGCGAGCCACACGCCACATCACACGCGACACGGGGGGACGAACGCGATGACGGCCGAGCTGGTGCGGGGGCAGAACCACCCGCTCTCCCAGTCCCGTCTGGAGATCCGGATCTCGGCCGGCACGCCGATCGTGGCCGCGGCCGCGCTCGGCGACGAGGACGGCCGGATCCACGGAGTGGAGTGGGTGGCCCATCCGGGCGCCCCCACCCGACCCGGTCTGGAGGTGTCGCGGCAGGCGGCCGCCGACCACCGTCTCGCGGTGGACCTGGACGCCATGGCGGACGCGATCCACCGCGTCAGTGTGCTGCTCGCCCTGCCCGCCCCGGGCAGCGGCCCGGGCACCGCCCGGTTCGGCGCCGTGGCCGCCCCCTTCGTCGCTGTCACCGGCCTGGACGGCGCCGAGGTCGCCAGCTACACCCTCACGGGTCTGGAGGCCGAGTCGGCGGTCGTCGCGCTGGAGCTCTACCGGCGGCAGGGTGCCTGGAAGGTGCGCGCCGTCGGCCAGGGCTACGCGGGCGGCCTGGCCGAACTCCTCACCGACCAGGGCCTGCCCGAGGCCGTGCAGCTCGCGGGCACCATCAACGAGGCGGTCGCGCGGGGCCTCGCCCGCTCCGTGCAGGCACCTTTGCCCCGCCCGGCCGACGGCGACCGCTCCCGGCAGGCGGCCGCTCCCGCGTTCGGCCCGGACCAGGGCGGCATCGCGCCCCAGGGTGCCCCGGGCCCCGTACAGCCGTCGTACGGCGGGCAGCCGGCCGGCGGGCCGGGGCAGGGCGGGCCGCAGCCCGCGTACGGGGGTGCGGGTGCCGACTCGTCCGCGGCCACCGGCGGCGGCCCGGTCGACTACAGCCACCCCGGTCGGCGGAGCTCCGCGCCGCCGCCACCCCCGCCGGCCGCGCCGCAGGCCCGGCCCGGGCAGCCCGCGCAGCCCGTCGCGGGGGACGCGACCGGCTGGTCCATGGAGGAGCGGCTCTACAACCAGGTCTGGGGCATGTTCGAGGACCTGGCCCGCACCACCGCCGCCTACCGGAGCGCCGTCGACTTCGCCGAGTCGCGCATGGACAGGGAGCTGGAGCAGGCCCTGTCCGACCCGCGCAGCCGGATCGGTGGCCAGGGCGACGCCGCCCGTGAGGCCGCCCGGGCCCGGCACACCCAGCTCGTCGAGCAGGCGCGGGAAGTCCTCGACCGGGACCTCGCCCAGCTCGTCGCCGAGGCCGAGGTCGTCGAGCCCGCCCTGCCCATGGCGTTCGCCCGCTGGGACAACCCCGTCTGGCACGCCTACCGCGCGCCGATGGAGATCCCCATGGCGCTGCGCCTGGGTGACCTCCGCCTTCCCGAGGCCGAGCGGATCCGCATACCGATGCTTCTCCGGCTGCCGCTGGAGCGCGGTCTGTGGATCGACAGCGGGCGGACCGACTCGCTCGACGGGTCGTTCACCGACTCGCACGACATGCGGCGTCTCGCGATGGAGACGGCGGTGGCGCACGCGGCCCGGCTGCTCGCCGTCTATCCGGCGGGCGAGTTCACGGTGCATGTCATCGACCCGGCCGGATCCGGTGCGCAAGCACTGGCGCCGCTGACGCAGACCGGTGTACTGGCGGCCCCTCCCGCCCAGGGCGCCGCGGGCGTGACGGACGTGCTGGGCAGGCTCACCCAGCGGGTCGACCTGGTGCAGATGGCGCTGCGCGGGGGAGCGCCGGACGCGCTGCCCCCCGGTTTCGACACCTCGCAGCAGCTCCTGATCGTCAACGACTTCCCGCACGGCTTCGACGACCGGGCCGTGAACCAGTTGCGCTACCTCGCCGACGAGGGCCCGTCCGTCGGTGTCCATCTGATGATGGTCGCCGACCGGGAGGAGTCCGCGGGTTACGGCCCGCTCCTCGACCCGCTGTGGCGTTCGCTGCTGCGGCTGACCGCGGTGCCCGACGATCACCTGGCGGACCCGTGGGTCGGGCATGCCTGGACCTATGAGCCGCCGCTCGTGCCGCCGGGCAGCCAGGTGCTCCACCAGGTGCTCACCCAGGTGGCGGCGGCCCGTCGCTCCTGGAACCGGTGACCGCCTCGCACGGTTGGACCAAGCTCACGTAAAGCCCCTCCGAGCAGGGGCTTTGTGCGTCCCTTTACTCAGCTCTTTACCAATCCTTGGTGATTGGGGTATGGTCGACCGCACGGAGGGGAGTACTCCCTGTCTGTGCGGCGACCCCGTCAATACGGATCAGGCCAGATCCCGGGGCGTCGGCCCGACGGATCGTCCGGACGCAGTCAAGCGTCGGAGGGCCCGGGTGGAAGAGACCTCCGGCAGCGACGACGCTGACATTTTCCGTGTGACGTATCTGCCGGAGGCGCAGTGGATGTTTCCATGACCCTATGGGTCCTGACGATCGTGGGCCTTGGTGCCCTCATCGCGGTCGACTTTTTCATCGGCCGCAAACCGCATGACGTATCCATCAAGGAAGCCGGGATCTGGACCGTCGTCTGGATCGCCCTGGCCGCGCTCTTCGGACTCGGCCTGCTGATCTTCGGCGGGGGCCAGCCCGCGGGCGAGTTCTTCGCCGGCTTCATCACCGAGAAGTCGCTGAGCGTCGACAACCTCTTCGTCTTCGTCCTGATCATGGCGAAGTTCGCGGTGCCCTCGCAGTATCAGCAGCGAGTGCTCCTCGTGGGTGTCCTCATAGCCCTGGTGCTGCGCGCGATCTTCATCGCCGCCGGCGCCGCGATCCTCGCCAGCTTCTCGTGGGTGTTCTACCTCTTCGGCGCCTTCCTGATCTACACCGCCTGGAAGCTCATCCAGGAGGCACGGGCCGACGAGGAAGACGAGGATTACGAGGAGAACAAGCTGCTCAAGGCGGCCGAGCGCCGCTTCGGTGTGGCCGACCGGTACCACGGCACCAAGCTGTGGATCGAGCAGAACGGCAAGCGGGTCATGACCCCGATGCTCGTCGTCATGCTCGCCATCGGCACCACGGACGTCCTGTTCGCGCTCGACTCGATCCCCGCGATCTTCGGCCTGACGCAGGACCCGTACATCGTGTTCACCGCGAACGCGTTCGCGCTGATGGGCCTCAGGCAGCTGTACTTCCTCATCGGCGGCCTGCTGAAGAAGCTGGTCCACCTCTCCTACGGCCTGTCGGTCATCCTCGGCTTCATCGGGGTGAAGCTGGTGCTGCACGCCCTGCACGAGTCCGGGGTGCATGTCCCCGAGATCAGCATCCCCGTCTCGCTGGGCGTGATCTGCTCGGTCCTGGTCATCACCACGATCACCAGCCTCTGGGCCACCCGTAAGCAGGCGCAGGCCGAGGCGGCCGCAGGCCAGGGCGAGACGTCCGAGAAGGACAACGTCGACGCCTGACCCCGTCGGACACCGGGAACGCCGGCACCGGGAGCGGAGGGCGGCACATCGCCGACCACCGCTCCCGGTTTTCCGTTGGTTTCCACCCGCGCCGCCCGCCGGCGCCGACCCAATTCGACTCGTACGAGGAGGCCATGCGTGACCATGATGACCCCGAGACGATCAGGATGGCGGAGCGGAGGGACACGCCGGGCGACGGTGGCCCCCGGCGCGCCCACCGCGGTCGGTCCATGGGCGGGAGGCGCCGGCAAGGTGCGACGCCCCTTCACGTCTGCGACGATCGCCCCATGACCGCTCGGCTCAGGTCACTCGCACAGTGGACGACCCTGGTGCCGGTGTTCGCCATAGTCCTGCTGGTCCTGACCTGGGGACGCGACCTGCCCGGCTGGATCGTCGTGGTGGTGACCCTGGTCCTCGCGGGGGCCGTGCTCGCGGCCGTGCACCACGCCGAGGTGGTCGCCCACCGGGTCGGCGAACCCTTCGGCTCCCTGGTCCTCGCGGTCGCCGTCACCGTCATCGAGGTGGCGCTCATCGTCACCCTGATGCTCGACGGCGGGGACAAGAGCGCGACGCTCGCCAGGGACACCGTGTTCGCGGCCGTGATGATCACCTGCAACGGCATCCTCGGGCTGAGTCTGCTCGTCGGCTCCCTGCGCCACGGCACGGCGGTCTTCAACTCGGAAGGCACCGGCGCGGCGCTCGCCACGGTGGCGACGCTGGCGACCCTCAGCCTCGTGCTGCCGACGTTCACCACGAGCAAGCCCGGCCCGGAGTTCTCCACCGTGCAGCTCACGTTCGCGGCGGTCTCCTCGCTGATCCTCTACGGCTTGTTCGTCGCGACCCAGACCGTCCGACATCGCGACTACTTCCTGCCGGTATCCCGGCAGGGCGAGTCGGTCACGGCCGCGGAAGAGCACGCCCCGGCGCCGTCCTCACGCACCGCGCTGATCAGCCTGGGGCTGCTGGCACTGGCCCTGATCGGAGTCGTCGGCCTGGCCAAGGGGGTCTCGCCCACCATCGAGTCCGGAGTGGAGGGGGCCGGGCTTCCCCACTCGGTCGTCGGTGTGATCATCGCCCTGCTGGTCCTCCTCCCGGAGACCATCGCCGCGGGGCGCGCCGCGCGCCGCAACCAGGTGCAGACGAGCATGAACCTGGCGCTCGGTTCGGCGATGGCCAGCATCGGTCTGACCATTCCGGCCGTCGCCCTGGCCTCCCTGTGGCTCCCCGGGCCGCTCGTCCTGGGCCTCGGCAACACCCATATGGTGCTGCTCGCGCTGACCGTGGTGGTGAGCGCGCTGACCGTGGTGCCCGGGCGGGCCACACCGCTCCAGGGAGGCGTGCACCTGGTACTGCTCGCGGCCTATCTGGAGCTGGCGGTCAACCCCTAGCAGGTCTGGTCGTCGCACACAGCGGGCCGAGGTCCGGACGGGGTCAGTAGGTGACGGTGATGCGCCGGGCGGGCCCGTCGACGCGGACCAGGCCGCCGTAAGGAATCACCAGCTGCGGGTCGGTGTGCCCGAGGTCCACGTCGAAGACGACGAGGGCCCCGGGCGCGTAGGCCCGCATCGCCCGGGACACGGCCTCACGCTGCTCGGCGGCGTAGGCCGCGCCCTCCTCGGGACTGTGGGGCCGCTCGAAGGACCAGGTCTTCGGGCGGCCCATGAGGAGCGCCGAGAAGCGCCCCAGCAATCCCCGCTCGCCCATGTTCCGCAGGGTGCGGAAGACCTCCTCGGCGCTCGGCAGCTCCTCCGAGGTCTCCAGGAACAGCACACCGCCGTCGTACTCCGACAGGTCCCGTGCGAGTCCGCGGCCGGCCATCAGCATCCAGCCGACGATCTCCAGGCAGCCGCCCCAGGTGCGGCCCTCGACCACGCGGTCGGCGTTCACCCATGTCCAGCCCGTCCCCGGCCTGGTCTCGGGCTCCGCGTCGAACGTCGCCGGGTCCGCCCAGTCCCGGTCGACGTCGCGCCACCGCCCGGCGGGGCGCAGCTCGTAGGGGCCCGAGGTGAACAGGGCCGCCCGCAGGCAGCCGGCGGTCTGCGGGTGCATGGCTCCGGGGCGGCCCAACTCCACCATCACGCTCGCGCCGTGGAACCCGACGATCCCCATCTCGTGCAGAAAGGCGAGCAGGTTGGTGTTGTCGCTCGTCCCGAAGAACGGCTTCGGGTGGGCGCGGATCAACTCCCGGTCCAGCAGCGGCACCACGGTGATCTGGTCGTCGCCGCCGATCGACGCGAAGACCGCCGTGATCCCGGGGTCGGCGAAGGCGGCGTGAATGTCGTCGGCGCGCTGCCGAGGCGTCGAGCCCATGGTGCGCGTCGCCGGGTACTCGACCGGCTCCAGCCCGTAGTCCTCGCGCAGCCGTTCCAGCCCCAGCTCATAGGGGAGCGGGAAGAGCCCCGGAAGCCCGGCGGACGGTGAGATCACGGCGACGCGGTCGCCGGGCGAGGGCTTGGGCGGCTGCACGAAGTCGGTCACGGCGAGAGGTTAAGGCCCGGCGGCCGTGTGGCGCACCGTGATAAACCGGGTCCCAGCAGCGGTTCCGGCGAGGACCGCCCACCCCGACGGACCGGAGGAACCGTGCCCCGCACCCTGGCCAACGCCCCGATCATGATTCTCAACGGCCCCAATCTGAACCTGCTCGGACAGCGCCAGCCGGAGATCTACGGTTCCGACACGCTCGGCGACGTCGAGAGCCGGTGCGCCAAGGCGGCGGCAGCGCACGGTGGCACGGTCGACCTGCGTCAGTCCAACCACGAGGGGCAGTTGGTGGACTGGATCCACGAGGCGCGCCTGAACCACTGCGGGATCGTCATCAACCCCGGTGCCTACTCGCACACCTCCGTCGCGATCCTGGACGCCCTCAACGCCTGTGACGGACTGCCCGTGATGGAGGTCCACATCTCCAACATCCACCGCCGCGAGTCCTTCCGGCACCACTCCTACGTCTCACTGCGCGCCGACGGGGTCATCGCGGGGTGCGGGGTGCAGGGGTACGTGTTCGCGGTGGAGCGGATCGCGGCGCTGGCCGGCCCGGCACTCGCCGAGGCGTAGGCCCCGTTCACCAGGCGGGCGTTCCTTACCGACGTCCTCGCTCCGCCGCGCTCACCAGCCCCGCGCGTGCCACTCCGGCAGGTGCGGGCGCTCCGCGCCCAGGGTGGTGTCGTTGCCGTGTCCCGGGTAGACCCAGGTCTCGTCCGGGAGCACGTCGAAGATCTTCGTCTCGACGTCATGGATCAGACGGGCGAACGCCTTCGGGTCCTTGTGGGTGTTGCCCACACCGCCCGGGAACAGACAGTCCCCGGTGAACAGATGCGGATGGCCGTGCGGGTCGTCGTAGACGAGGGCGATGGAGCCGGGCGTGTGCCCGACCAGGTGGCGGGCGGTGAGCTCCACCTGCCCCACCCGGATGGTGTCGCCGTCGTCCACCAGGACGTCGGTCGCCACCGGGATGCCCTCGGCGTCGTCCCGGCCGGCGTGCGTCCGGGCGCCGGTGGCCGCCACGACCGCGGCGAGCGCCTGCCAGTGGTCGCCGTGCCGGTGGGTGGTGACGACGGAAGCGATGCCGTCGTCACCGATCGTGCCCAGCAGGGTTTCCGCGTCGTTGGCCGCGTCGATCAGCAGCTGTTCGTCGGTGGCCCGGCAACGCAGCAGATACGCGTTGTTGTCCATGGGGCCGACCGCGACCTTGGTGATCATCAGGTCCTTGAGCTCGTGCACGTCGGCTGGGCCGCCGACCGTCACCCGACCGCTGTACGTCATGGCCGTCAGCCTATAGCGGGAACCCGCGCCGGTCGTCCCGGTCCCGGGACCCGGCGGGCTCTAGAGCGGGGGAAGCGCCGGAAGGTCGCCGCCCTTGACCGCCAGGGCGGAGCCGTCCCGGCGGCCGGCGAGCCAGCCGAGCAGGTCGGCGGCCGTCCCCTCGACCGAGACCGGGCCGCCGTCCGCCCCGCCGCCGGTCGTCCAGGTCCGGCCGTCCGCCGTGGCCAGGGTCGTCGAGGGCACGTCCGCGTGTCCGTCGAACCGCGCCGCCAGGAAGTCGATCTCCCGCTCCGTGAACTCGGCCGGCAGGTCCTCCAGCTCGTAGCCGATCCCGAGGTCCACGTGGTGCAGCTCCACCTCGACCCAGCGCCGGAACGGCACCCGCTCCGCCCGGTCCGTGACCCCGTTGCGCAGCTCCACCGCGCGCGACCAGTCCGCCGGGGCCGCGCCCACCGCGCGGAAGCGCTCCGCGCTCTCCCGCAGGTCGGCGAGCTGGACGCCGAGGGGGCGCGGAGCTCCCTCGTCGATCTCGGCGTCCCGGGCCTCGCCGGAGACGTACATGGGCCGTCCCTCCAGGACGTTCACCAGGGCGTCGGCGTTGCGGGCGAGGTGGGCCAGCACATGGCCGCGGGTCCAGCCGGGAAGGCGTGACGACTGGGTCACAGCCGCGTTGTCCAGTGCGGCGACCGCGGTGAGCAGCCGCTCGGTCGCTGCTTGTACAGACGCCAGGTCATCAGCGTGATCCATCATGCTGCTGACCCTAGCCCTGTCACACCTTTGGGTGAAGGTGGTGAACCCGCGCCCGTAATCGAATGCACGTGCTATATGGTCGGGTGCGGCGTCGGGCATGCTGGAGAGCCGGGGTTTGTTGTCAACCCGTGAATCCGAACCGGCGTTGTCAGAGGCTCCCCCTAGTCTGAGAAGCACGGGGGCCACCGCCCCTGTCACTTCTCCAAAGAAAGGTGCGGACCGGCGTGGCCGACCGTCTCATCGTCCGTGGAGCGCGCGAGCACAACCTCAAGAACGTCTCGCTCGACCTCCCGCGCGACTCGCTCATCGTCTTCACGGGCCTGTCGGGGTCGGGCAAGTCCTCGCTGGCCTTCGACACCATCTTCGCCGAGGGACAGCGGCGCTATGTCGAGTCGCTCTCCTCGTACGCCCGGCAGTTCCTCGGTCAGATGGACAAGCCGGACGTCGACTTCATCGAGGGCCTGTCCCCGGCGGTCTCCATCGACCAGAAGTCGACCTCACGCAACCCGCGCTCCACGGTCGGCACCATCACCGAGGTCTACGACTACCTGCGTCTGCTCTTCGCCCGCATCGGCAAGCCGCACTGCCCCGAGTGCGGCCGGCCGATCTCGCGCCAGTCGCCGCAGGCCATCGTCGACAGGGTCCTGGAGCTGCCGGAGGGCAGCCGTTTCCAGGTGCTCTCCCCGCTGGTGCGCGAGCGCAAGGGCGAGTTCGTCGATCTCTTCGCCGACCTCCAGACCAAGGGCTACTCCCGCGCGCGGGTGGACGGCGAGACGATCCAGCTCTCCAGCCCGCCCACGCTGAAGAAGCAGGAGAAGCACACCATCGAGGTGGTCGTCGACCGCCTCACGGTCAAGGACAGCGCCAAGCGCCGCCTCACCGACTCCGTGGAGACCGCCCTCGGCCTGTCCGGCGGCATGGTCGTGCTCGACTTCGTCGACCTCCCCGAGGACGACCCCGAGCGTGAGCGGATGTACTCCGAGCACCTGTACTGCCCGTACGACGACCTGTCCTTCGAAGAGCTGGAGCCCCGCTCCTTCTCCTTCAACTCGCCCTTCGGCGCCTGCCCCGAGTGCACCGGCATCGGCACGCGCATGGAGGTCGACCCGGAGCTGATCGTCCCCGACCCGGACAAGAGCCTCGACGAGGGCGCCATCCACCCGTGGTCGCACGGCCACACCAAGGACTACTTCGACCGCCTGATCGGTGCCCTCGCGGACGCGCTGGGCTTCCGCACCGACATCCCGTTCGCGGGCCTGCCGCAGCGCGCGAAGAAGGCCCTGCTGCATGGCCACAAGACCCAGGTCGAGGTCCGTTACCGCAACCGCTACGGACGCGAGCGCAGGTACACGACGGCCTTCGAGGGCGCCGTCCCCTTCGTCAAGCGCCGGCACAGCGAGGCCGAGAGCGACGCCAGCCGGGAGCGCTTCGAGGGCTACATGCGCGAGGTGCCCTGCCCCGCCTGTGAGGGCACCCGGCTCAAGCCGGTCGTCCTCGCCGTCACCGTCATGGGCAAGTCCATCGCCGAGGTCTCCGGTATGTCCATCAGCGACTGCGCGGACTTCCTGGGCGAGCTGAAGCTCACCGCCCGCGACAAGAAGATCGCCGAGCGCGTGCTCAAGGAGGTCAACGAACGGCTGCGGTTCCTCGTCGACGTCGGCCTGGACTACCTCTCGCTCAACCGCGCGGCGGGCACCCTCTCCGGCGGTGAGGCCCAGCGCATCCGCCTGGCCACCCAGATCGGCTCCGGACTCGTCGGCGTGCTCTACGTCCTCGACGAGCCGTCCATCGGCCTGCACCAGCGTGACAACCACCGGCTGATCGAGACCCTGGTCCGGCTGCGCGACATGGGCAACACGCTCATCGTCGTCGAGCACGACGAGGACACCATCAAGGTCGCCGACTGGATCGTCGACATCGGCCCCGGCGCCGGCGAGCACGGCGGCAAGGTCGTGCACAGCGGCTCCCTGAAGGAACTGCTCGCCAACACCGAGTCGCAGACCGGGCAGTACCTGGCCGGCAAGAAGGCCATCCCGCTGCCCGACATCCGCCGCCCGCACGACCCGTCGCGCCGGCTCACGGTGCACGGTGCCCGCGAGAACAACCTCCAGGACATCGACGTGTCCTTCCCGCTGGGCGTGTTCACCGCGGTCACCGGTGTGTCCGGCTCCGGCAAGTCCACGCTGGTCAACGACATCCTGTACACGCACCTGGCCCGCGAGCTGAACGGCGCCCGCAGCGTCCCCGGACGGCACACGCGGGTGGAAGGCGACGACCTCGTCGACAAGGTCGTCCACGTCGACCAGTCGCCCATCGGCCGCACCCCCCGCTCCAACCCCGCGACGTACACCGGAGTCTTCGACCACGTCCGCAAGCTGTTCGCCGAGACGACCGAGGCGAAGGTCCGCGGCTACCTGCCGGGCCGGTTCTCCTTCAACGTCAAGGGCGGCCGCTGCGAGAACTGCGCGGGCGACGGCACCATCAAGATCGAGATGAACTTCCTCCCGGACGTGTACGTCCCGTGCGAGGTCTGCCACGGCGCCCGCTACAACCGGGAGACGCTGGAGGTCCACTACAAGGGCAAGTCCATCGCCGACGTGCTGAACATGCCGATCGAAGAGGCCATGAACTTCTTCGAGGCGGTCCCGGCGATCTCCCGCCACCTCAGGACGCTCAACGACGTCGGTCTCGGCTACGTCAGGCTCGGCCAGTCCGCGACCACTCTGTCCGGCGGTGAGGCACAGCGCGTGAAGCTCGCCAGCGAGCTGCAGAAGCGCTCCACCGGCCGCACGGTCTACGTCCTGGACGAGCCGACCACCGGCCTGCACTTCGAGGACATCAGCAAGCTGCTGAAGGTCCTCGCCGGTCTGGTCGACAAGGGCAACACGGTCATCGTCATCGAGCACAACCTGGACGTGATCAAGACCGCCGACTGGGTCGTCGACATGGGGCCGGAGGGCGGTTCCGGCGGCGGTCTGGTCGTCGCGGAGGGCACGCCGGAGCAGGTCGCGAGCGTGCCGGCCAGCCACACCGGCAAGTTCCTGCGGGAGGTCCTGGGGGCGGAGCGGATCAGCGACGCCGCCACCCAGGTGCGGGCCCCGCGCAAGGCGGCGGCGAAGAAGGCGGTCGCCGCCAGGACCGGCACCAGGAAGACGGCCACCAAGGCGGTCGACGGCACGGCCGCCAAGAAGACGGCCACCAAGGCCACCGCGAAGGGGACGACGCGGGCGACCAAGGCCTGACCGGCGACACCGACACGCGCCGTGCCGCGCGGGGGCATCGCCTCCCCGCGCGGCACGGCGCGTGTGCGTCAGGCGCCCTCGGGCTCCAGCTCGTGGGCGTACGGCGGTTCCGCGCCCGCGCGTGAGCAGGTGATCGCCGCCGCGCGCGCCGCGAAACCGAGCAGGCCTTCCCAGCCCTTGGCGCCCAGCGCGGCCACGCCCTCGTCACTGAGCGCGTCCCGGGCCGCGAGGCCGTGCAGCAGCGCCGCGTTCACCGTGTCACCGGCGCCGATCGTGTCCACCACCTCGACCCGCTCACCCGGAACGGCGTACTGGCCGCCCTCGCGCGTGAACACGGTCAGCCCGTCACCTCCCCGGGTGACCACCACCGCCACCGGACCGGCCGCCAGCCACTCCTGCGGGGACCCGCCGAGCCACTGGGCGTCCTCCGCGGACACCTTCAACAGCGACACCGACGGCAGCCAGCTCTTGAACCGGGCCCGGTAGGCGTCGGGATCCGGGATCAGACCCGGCCGGATATTGGGGTCAAGCGCCGTGAACACGCCCCGCGCGGAAGCGGTGCGCATCAGCTCCTCGTACGCGCTCGCGCCCGGCTCCAGAACGAGCGAGCAGGTGCCGAAGGACACCGCGCGGGTACCGGCCGGCAGCGCTTCGGGCGCCGTGAACAGCCGGTCCGCGGTCCCCTCCACGTAGAAGGAGTACGCCGCCGAACCGTCCGTGCCGACCGTGGCGACGGCGAGCGTCGTCGGCTCGTCGCCGCGCTGCACCGACGACACGTCCACCCCGGTCTCCCGCAACCGGTCCAGCAGCGCCTCGCCGAAGGCGTCACGGGACACCCGGGAGCAGAAGGCGGCGGGGGAGCCGAGGCGTCCGAGCGCCACCGCCGTGTTGTAGGGGCCGCCGCCGAGCGCCGGCGTCAGCGCCGCGAGCGCACCCGCGCCCCGCGGCACCAGGTCGATCAGTGCCTCACCGGCTACGACGATCACGAGGGGTTTCCTTTCTCGACACGCTCGGGGCGCTCACCATGCCCGGGCCGTCCGGGCCGTCCGGGCTTCTCTTCGGGGTGCTCGGGCCGCTCCGGTCCGTCCGGGCAGCCGCAGGACGTGCGGTGCACGAAGGCGCACGGCAGCCGTTCGGTCCGCGCCGGCCGCTCCGGTTCGGCCAGGCGCTGCAGCAGTACGTGGACGGCACGGGCGCCGATCTCCCGGCTGGGCTGGGCGATCGCCGTGAGGCGGGGCGAGAAGAGATCCGCCCAGGCGAAGTCGTCGAAGCAGCACAGCGCGATGTCCCCGGGCACGGACAGGCCGTGTGCCCGCAGGGCACGCAGCGCACCGATGGTCATGGTGTTGTTGGCGGTGACCAGCGCGGTGGGACGTGAACCGAGGGACAGCAGGCCGGCGGTGGCCCGTTCGGCGCCGGCCTGCTCGGAGTCGCCGTGCACCAGGAGCCGTTCGTCGTAGAGCAGCCCGGAGGCCGCGAGACCGTGCCGGTATCCGGTGATGCGCTCGGACGTCGTGCTGAGCCCCCACAGCCCCGCGACCAGGGCGATACGGCGGTGGCCGAGCCCGGCGAGGTGGGTGACCAGCCGGGCCGTCGGCTCCGCGCTCTCGGCGCAGACCTGGTCGAAGCGCGGTCCGCCGCCGTCCCCGGGCGTCTCGACCAGCCGGTCGAGGAACACGGCCGGTACCCGGTGGCGCCCGAGGTAGTCGAGCAGCGCGCGCGGCTGCGCGGAGGGCGCGACGATCATGCCCTCCACACGGCGCTCGTGCAGCAGCTGGACGACCTTGCGCTCGTGCTCCGGGTCGTCGTGCGGGTCGGCGATGAGCAGGCTGTAACCGTGCTCCAGGGCCGCGGCCTCGACGCCCTGGAGGATTTCCGTGAAGTACGGGTTGCTGATCGCCGACACCGCCAGCCCGATCGACCGGGTCCGGGATGTCACCAGGGAGCGCGCCAAGGTGTTCGGCGTGTAGCCGAGCTCCTCCACCGCGTCCAGAACCGCCTGGCGGGTGTGGGGCAGCACCGGCCGGGTGTCGTTCAGCACGTGCGAGACGGTCGCGACCGAGACACCGGCGCGGCGGGCCACGTCCGCCATGGTCGCCATCGTGTGCTCTCCCTCCGCTGCCCGCGCATTACCTCTCGGGTGGGGAACGTATCCCATCCGGCGGCGCGCGTAAACGCTTGCGCAAACGTTTACGCGCATGCTTGCGCACCGGCACCCACCCTCAGCCGGATCGATCACCCCGGGTATCGTCCCCGGTGCCGTCCCCGTGTACCGCCGTCCGACCAGTGGAGCCCTCATGCCCGCCCGACCCGCCGCGAGCCGCCGTACCGTCCTGCGAGGCGTGGCCCTCACTCCCGTAGCCGGACTGGGGCTCGCCGCCTGCGCGGGCGCCGAGGACGACACGTCGGCCCCGCTGACGGAACCCGTCGAGCTCGGGCCCGAGAGCGAGGTCGCCGAGGACGGCGCGAAGCTGTACCGGGATTCCCATGTCGTGGTCAGCCGGGGCGAGGACGGCGCCCTCAAGGCGTACAGCTCCCTCTGCACGCACGCGGGATGCCCCATCAACAAGCTGGCAGGGACGAAACTGATCTGTCCCTGCCACGGCAGCGAGTTCGACGCCACCACCGGCAAGGTGCTGCGCGAGCCGGCCGTGGCCCCCCTGAAGCCGCTGACCGTCGAGGTGAAGAACGGGACGATGGTCGCCAGGCCACAGGTCTGACCGGGTCAGTCCCAGTTCCAGGCGATCCCCACGTACTCCGACCGCACAGGCGGTTCCACCAGGTGCACCGAACGGTGCCGCCCGCTGGGCGCCAGTTCCTGACGACCACCGCGCGGCGCCGCCACCGACAACACCTGATGCCCTAACGGCGGCACGCACACCCGCGGGGCCGCACCGGCCGTCGGGGCCGGCACGGCCCCGCGGCCCGTACCGTGATGAGATTTTCGTCCGGAGTGCGGCCGGTTCCTGAAGTCGCCTGTCCTACGAGCCGGTCGTGTCCTTCCCCTGCGGACGCGGGCGCAGGCGCTTCGCGCGCACGATGTCGGGATCGCGTGGGTCGAGGGATTCGAAGGGCGCGGGCGTCGCGTCGGCGTACCGGCGGGTCCGGGCCGGTCGTCGTGGTTTCTCGATCCGTGTCTGTCGCATTCGACCAGCCCTCCGACTCGTGACCGTCCGCCACTCGCCCGAGGGACGGAACCCCCACCTTCCCGCTTCCCGCCCGCCGTAACCCATCCGGAACCCACCGGACCACTCACCGCACCTCACCGGATGACCTACCGAGCCGTACCGGATCACCTGCCGGACCACCCGCCGGGCCTCACCGGATCGCCTACCGAGCCGTACCGGACCACTTGCCGGACCACCCGCCGAACCTCCGCGGACCACACCCATCGAACCTGACCGGATGACCTACCGAACCGCACCGGGCCACCTACCGGCCCCCACCGGACCACTCACCGAACCCGCCGGGCCCCGGCGCCCCCGGGCCCGCCGCGGTGTCGGTCCCCGCCAGTAGGGTGTGAGACATGGCCGACCCCTCCAGCTACCGCCCCAAACCGGGCGAGATCCCCGACTCGCCGGGGGTCTACCGGTTCCGCGACGAGCACCGCCGGGTGATCTACGTCGGAAAGGCGAAGAGCCTGCGCCAGCGCCTGGCGAACTACTTCCAGGACCTGGCCGGGCTGCACCCGCGCACCCGCTCCATGGTCACCACGGCGGCGTCCGTGGAGTGGACGGTGGTGTCCACGGAGGTCGAGGCGCTGCAGCTGGAGTACTCCTGGATCAAGGAGTACGACCCCCGGTTCAACGTCAAGTACCGCGACGACAAGAGCTATCCGTATCTCGCGGTGACGATGAACGAGGAGTTCCCGCGCGTGCAGGTGATGCGCGGTCACAAGAAGAAGGGCGTGCGCTACTTCGGTCCGTACGCGCACGCGTGGGCGATCCGCGACACCGTGGACCTGCTGCTGCGCGTCTTCCCGGTCCGCACCTGCTCGGCCGGTGTCTTCAAGAACGCGGCCCGCACCGGCCGCCCCTGTCTGCTCGGCTACATCGGCAAGTGCTCGGCGCCCTGCGTGGACCGCATCTCCGCCGAGGACCACCGCGAACTGGCCGAGGACTTCTGCGACTTCATGGCCGGCCGCACGGGCACCTACCTCCGCCGTCTGGAGAAGCAGATGACCCAGGCGGCCGAGGAGATGGAGTACGAGCGGGCGGCCCGTCTGCGCGACGACATCGGGGCCCTGAAGAAGGCCATGGAGAAGAACGCGGTCGTGCTCGCCGACGCGACCGACGCCGATCTGATCGCCGTCGCCGAGGACGAGCTGGAGGCGGCCGTCCAGATCTTCCACGTCCGCGGCGGACGCGTGCGCGGCCAGCGCGGCTGGGTCACCGACAAGGTCGAGGAGATCACCACCGGCGCCCTCGTCGAGCACGCCCTGCAGCAGCTCTACGGCGAGGAGACCGGCGACGCCGTCCCCCGGGAGGTCCTGGTCCCCGCCCTGCCCGACCCGGTGGAGCCGGTCCAGCAGTGGCTCACCGAGCGGCGCGGCTCAGGCGTCTCCCTGCGGATACCGCAGCGCGGGGACAAGAAGGCGCTGATGGAGACCGTGGAGCGCAACGCCCAGCAGGCGCTCGTGCTGCACAAGACCAAGCGCGCCTCCGACCTCACCACCCGCTCGCGCGCGCTGGAGGAGATCACCGACGCCCTGGGCCTGGACAGCGCCCCGCTCAGGATCGAGTGCTACGACATCTCGCACCTCCAGGGCGACGACGTGGTGGCCTCCATGGTCGTCTTCGAGGACGGGCTGGCCCGCAAGAGCGAGTACCGCCGCTTCCAGATCAAGGGATTCGCCGGTCAGGACGATGTCCGCTCCATGCACGAGGTGATCACCCGCCGGTTCCGCCGTTACCTCGCGGAGAAGGAGCGGACGGGGGAGTGGACCGACGGCGGGGACCCCGGCGCCGAGGGACCCTCCGGAGGCCTGGCCGAGCCGCCCGCGAGCGTCCTCGCCGAGCCGTCCGCGAGCACCCTCACCGAGGACGACGGCCGCCCCAAGCGCTTCGCGTACCCGCCGCAGCTCGTCGTGGTCGACGGCGGGGCCCCGCAGGTCGCGGCGGCCCGGCGGGCGCTGGACGAGCTCGGCATCGACGACATCGCCGTGTGCGGCCTCGCCAAGCGGCTGGAGGAGGTCTGGCTGCCGGGCGAGGACGACCCGGTCGTGCTGCCCCGCACCAGCGAGGGCCTCTATCTGCTCCAGCGGGTCCGTGACGAGGCCCACCGCTTCGCGATCACCTACCAGCGCACCAAGCGCGGCAAGCGCTTCCGCTCCAGTCCTCTGGACGATGTGCCCGGCCTGGGAGAGACCCGCAAGCAGGCACTGATCAAGCACTTCGGGTCGTTGAAGAAGCTGCGATCGGCGACAATCAATCAGATCTGTGAGATTCCAGGCATAGGTCGCAAAACGGCCGAGACGATCGTCGCGGCCCTCGCCCAGGCGGCACCCGCCGCCCCCGCCGTGAACACGGCGACGGGCGAGATCATGGATGACACGGAAGAACCCGGGGACACCACGGGTCCTCCCGGGGAACCCGTGTCCACGGGAGCCCCGGACGAACGACGGGGGCAGGAGCGATGAGCGAGCACGAGACAGGTCCCGCGGCACAGCGAGATCGGACACAGCAGGAAACCGGCGCGGACACCACCCGCCCCGACGCGGGCCAGGACGACGGAGCACAGGTGAGTACGGGCAACGAAACGGCAGGGGTGCCCGAGGCGGCCATCCCCGAGCTGGTGATCATCTCGGGCATGTCCGGGGCCGGCCGCTCGACGGCCGCGAAGTGTCTGGAGGACCTGGGCTGGTTCGTCGTGGACAACCTGCCGCCCGCGCTGATCCCCACCATGGTGGAGCTCGGCGCCCGCTCCCAGGGCAACGTGGCGCGGATCGCGGTCGTCGTCGACGTCCGCGGCCGGCGTTTCTTCGACAACCTCCGCGAGTCCCTGGCCGACCTGGACGGGCGGAGTGTCACCCGGCGGACCGTCTTCCTGGAGTCCTCCGACGAGGCCCTGGTGCGCCGCTTCGAGTCGGTGCGCCGCCCGCACCCCCTCCAGGGCGACGGCCGGATCGTCGACGGCATCGCCGCCGAGCGGGAGCTGCTGCGTGAGCTGCGCGGCGACGCCGACCTGGTCATCGACACCTCCAGCCTCAACGTGCACGAGCTGCGCGCCAAGATGGATGCCCAGTTCGCCGGCGAGGAGGAGCCCGAGCTGCGGGCCACCGTGATGTCCTTCGGCTTCAAGTACGGCCTCCCGGTCGACGCCGACCTGGTCGTGGACATGCGGTTCCTGCCCAATCCGCACTGGGTCCCCGAGCTGCGCCCGTACACCGGCCTCAACGAGGAGGTGGCGTCGTACATCTTCAACCAGCCCGGCGCCAAGGAGTTCCTCGACCGGTACGCCGAACTGCTGCGCCTCATCGCCGCGGGCTACCGTCGTGAGGGCAAGCGCTATGTGACCATCGCCGTCGGCTGCACCGGAGGCAAGCACCGCTCGGTCGCCACGTCGGAGAAGCTCGCCGCCCGGCTCGCCGCGGAGGGTGTGGAGACGGTGGTCGTCCACCGGGACATGGGACGCGAATGACACCACGTACTCCGCGGCTGAGCCGGCTGCGCAGGGCGGTGCCCGAGGGGCGGGCCGGCCGGCCCGCCGACGTCCGCGGCGCGAGACCGCGCCGAAGGGGCGCCCAGCCCAAGGTGGTCGCCCTCGGCGGCGGTATGGGGCTGTCCGCCTCGCTCGCCGCACTGCGCCGGATCACCGGGGATCTCACCGCCGTCGTCACCGTGGCCGACGACGGCGGCTCCAGCGGGCGCCTGCGGGACGAACTGGGCGTGCTGCCGCCCGGCGATCTGCGCAAGGCGCTGGCCGCGCTGTGCGGCGACGACGACTGGGGCCAGACCTGGGCCAGGGTCATCCAGCACCGTTTCCAGTCCCAGGGCGATCTGCACGAGCACGCGGTCGGCAATCTGCTGATCGTCGCCCTGTGGGAGCAGCTCGGCGACCATGTCCAGGCGCTGGACCTGGTCGGCCGGCTGCTGGGCGCGCACGGGCGGGTGCTGCCCATGTCCGCCGTCCCGCTGGAGCTCCAGGCGCTGGTCAAGGGCCACGACCCGGAGCGGCCCGAGGAGGTCGACACCGTCCGTGGACAGGCGACGGTCGCCCTGACCCCCGGTGAGGTGCAGTCCGTGCACCTCGTGCCGAACGACCCGCCGGCCGTCCCCGAGGCGGTGGAGGCGGTCCTCGACGCGGACTGGGTGGTGCTCGGCCCGGGCTCCTGGTTCTCCTCGGTCATCCCGCACCTGCTCGTGCCGGAACTGCTGGACGCCCTCATCGAGACGAAGGCGCGCCGGGTACTCTCGCTGAACCTCG
Organism: Streptomyces griseoloalbus; assembly: GCA_014650015.1. Classification (GTDB taxonomy): domain Bacteria; phylum Actinomycetota; class Actinomycetes; order Streptomycetales; family Streptomycetaceae; genus Streptomyces; species Streptomyces griseoloalbus. Next base: position 9,135 of record BMUD01000006.1, on the reverse strand, counting down.
CGCCGCAGCCGGGAGAAACCGAGGGCTTCTCCCCGCAGCGTCATGTGGAGGTTTTGGGACGACACGCCCCTAAACTCGCCCTGGACGTGGTGCTGGCCGACGAGGCCGCCGTGCCCGACCGCGACTCGCTGACCGACGCCGCCATGCGGCTGGGCGCCGCGGTCGAGCTGGCCCCGGTGGCCCGGCCCGACGGAAGCCCCCGGCACGACCCGGAGCTGTTGGCCGCCGCGTACGACCGTATTTTTCGGATGCATGGAAGGATCGGCCCATGGCGATGACGGCAGCGGTGAAGGACGAGATCAGCCGACTCCCCGTCACCCGTACCTGCTGCAGGAAGGCGGAGGTCTCCGCCGTCCTGCGGTTCGCCGGCGGCCTCCACCTGGTGAGCGGGCGCATCGTGATCGAGGCGGAGCTGGACACCGCGATGGCGGCCCGCCGTCTCAAGCGGGACATCCTGGAGATCTTCGGCCACAGCTCCGAACTGATCGTGATGGCTCCGGGCGGACTGCGCCGCGGCTCGCGCTACGTCGTCCGGGTGGTCGCGGGCGGTGACCAGCTGGCCCGGCAGACCGGCCTGGTGGACGGCCGGGGCCGCCCGATCCGCGGCCTGCCCCCGCAGGTGGTCTCGGGGGCCACCTGTGATGCCGAGGCCGCCTGGCGCGGGGCCTTCCTGGCGCACGGCTCCCTCACCGAGCCCGGCCGTTCCTCCTCCCTGGAGGTGACCTGCCCCGGCCCCGAGGCAGCGCTCGCCCTGGTCGGCGCGGCCCGCCGGCTGTCGATCGCCGCGAAGGCGCGTGAGGTGCGGGGCGTGGACCGGGTCGTGGTCCGTGACGGCGACGCGATCGGCGCGCTGCTCACCCGCCTGGGCGCCCATGAGTCGGTGCTGGCCTGGGAGGAGCGCCGGATGCGCCGGGAGGTGCGCGCCACGGCGAACCGGCTGGCCAACTTCGACGACGCCAACCTGCGCCGCTCCGCCCGCGCGGCCGTCGCCGCCGGTGCCCGGGTCCAGCGCGCCCTGGAGATCCTCGCCGACGACGTCCCCGAGCACCTCGCCGCGGCCGGCCGGCTGCGCATGGAGCACAAGCAGGCCTCCCTGGAGGAGCTGGGCGCGCTCGCCGACCCCCCGCTCACCAAGGACGCCGTGGCCGGCCGCATCCGCCGGCTGCTGGCCATGGCCGACAAGCGCGCCGCCGATCTCGGCATCCCGGGCACGGAGGCCAACATCAACGAGGAGCTGGCCGACAACCTCGTCGGCTGACGCCCCGCCAGAAGACCGCCGTCGGCGCCCACTTGGGTGACCGGCGCCGGTCTTCGCGTGTCGTGCCCCTGCTCTTGACTCGATCATGCCGTGTCATGAGCCTGGCACCTGTTCGCCGCCGCGGCGGACCCAGGCTAGGGGGGTTCATGAGACACAGAGCGAGATCGATCCTCGCTGTCGGCGCGCTCCTGATCGGCCAAGCGAGCTTCGCACCCATCGCCCAGGCACGACCCGCGGACCCCGCGGCCTCCGGCACCGACGAGGTCAAGGTCTTCCGCGCCGAGGTGACCAGGAAGCAGGTGTCCCTCCTGCTGGCGGCCGGGCAGGACGGACACGAACTCGGCGAGCGGGTGCCCGACAAGGGCACGGCCACCGTCGAGGTCTACCTCACCGACGGACAGGCCCAGAAGCTGGAGAAGCAGGGCGTCGACCTCACCGAGCACGTCCTCTCCGCCCGGGCGGAGAACAGGGTCGAGGACGCCGCCGAGGGCGTGTTCCGTCCGTACGGCGGACAGGGCGGCCTCAAGGAGGAGATCCTGCGCACCGCGCGGGAGCACTCCGACCTCACCAAGGTCGTCTCCATCGGGAAGACGATCAAGGGCCAGGACATCCTCGCGCTGAAAGTGACCAAGAAGGCCAGGACGACCGGGGACGGGTCCAAGCCCGCCGTCCTCTACCTGTCCAACCAGCACGCGCGGGAGTGGATCACCCCGGAGATGACCCGGCGGCTGATGCACCACTACCTGGACACCTACAAGACGGACCGGCGGATCAAGAAGATCGTCGACACCACCGAGCTGTGGTTCGTCCTGTCGGCCAACCCCGACGGCTACGACCACACCTTCGCCGACGACGACAACCGCCTGTGGCGCAAGAACCTGCGGGACGTCAACGGCGACGGCGCCATCAGCACCGGCGACGGCGTCGACCTCAACCGCAACTTCCCCTACAAGTGGGGCTACGACGACGAGGGCTCGTCCCCCAGCCCCACCAGCCAGACCTACCGCGGCGCGAGCCCGGGCTCCGAGCCCGAGACCAAGGCGATCGACGCCTTCCAGAAGCGCGTCGGCTTCACCTACGGCATCAACTACCACTCCGCCGCGGAACTCCTCCTCTACGGAGTCGGCTGGCAGGTGGCCACGCCGACCCCCGACGAGGTCCTCTACGAGGCACTCGCCGGCACGCCCGGCAACTCCGCGATCCCCGGTTACCACCCGCAGCTCTCCTCCGAGCTGTACACCACCAACGGCGAGGCCGACGGTCACGCGGCCAACGTCAACGGCATGGCGATGTTCACCCCCGAGATGTCGACCTGCCAGACCGTGTCCGACCTCGATCCCGACGACGAGTGGAACGCGGGCGACTGCCGGTCGGGCTTCGACTTCCCCGACGACGAGAAGCTGATCCAGCAGGAGTTCGCCAAGAACATCCCGTTCGCGCTCTCCGTGGCCGAGACCGCCTCCCACCCCGACCGGCCGTCCTCCGCGGTCGGCCTGGAGGCCGCGGACTTCACCCCGGCGGCCTTCGGCACCTCGTACGCGCGCGGCGCCGACCAGGAGGTCTCCGCCGTCGTCCGCAGGGCGGTGCGTGACAAGGAGCTCAAGTACCGCGTCAACGGTGGCCGTACGCACGACGAGGACCTCGAGCGCTGGAAGGGCGGCGAGAGGTTCGGCGGTGAGGACAACCTCTACTTCGACGAGTACCGGGCCGAGGTGGAGCACGGCGAGCCCGGCGACGAGGTGGAGGTGTGGTTCACCGGCGAGACCGGGAGCGGCAGGAACGTCTCCAGTGAGCACTTCACGTACACCGTGGCCGAACGGCCCCCCGCGGACGTCCTCGTGGTCGCCGAGGAGGGCGCGAAGGCCGCACAGGCCCGGACGTACGTCGACGCGCTGAAGGCCATCGGCCGGAAGGCGGCCGTCTGGGACGTGGCCGAGCAGGGCGCTCCCGACGCGCTCGGCGTGCTGAGCCACTTCCGCACGGTGGTGCACCACACCGGCGCGGGCACCCCGGGCATCGCCACCCAGCTCCAGCTGAGGGCCTTCCTCAACGAGGGCGGCCGGCTGATCGAGGCGGGCGAGCAGGCAGGCGGCAGCGTCGATCTCGGCGGCGGCACCCTGTCCGACGACTTCAGCCAGTACTACCTGGGCGCCTACTCGCGCACCCCGGCCTCCGGGGCCACCGCGTTCACCGGCTCCGGCGGCCTGGACGGCTTCACCGGCCCGCTCGGCGACGCGCCCGGCAACCCGCTGGACAAGGCCGGCACCTACGGCGTCACCTCCGACGAACTGCCCGCGGAGAAGTACCCGCAGTTCGCGAGCGTCGGCGCCGGACAGTACCCGGGGACGGTCAACCCGTACGGGCCCCACGCCGGCTCGTACATGGCCGCCGCCGTCCACACCGACGACGGCTACAAACGCCTGACCCGCACCGTCGATCTCACCGGTGTCGGCGCGGCCGACCGGCCCACCCTGCGCACCCAGCTCCTGTGGGACACCGAACCGGGCTACGACCACGTCATCGTCGAGGCGCACACCACCGGCGCCGACGACTGGACGACGCTGCCCGAGGCGGGCGGCGCGACCCGCACCGGCGTGCCGAGCGAGTGCGCGGCCGGGTTCTACGTCGGTGAGCACCCCTGGCTGGAGCACTACCTGACCCTGGCCGACGACGGCTGCACCGCGACCGGCACCACCGGTTCCTGGAACAGCCTCACCGGCTCCTCCAGCGGCTGGCAGCAGGTGAACTTCGACCTGAGCGCCTACGCCGGGAAGACGGTGGAGGTCTCGATCGCCCATGTCACCGACCCGGGCAGCGGCGGCCACGGCGTCCTCGCCGACGAGGCCTCCCTGGTCGTCGGCGGCACGGCCACCGGGACCGAGGGCTTCGAGACCTCCCTCGGCGTCTGGACCGTGTCCGGACCGCCCGCGGGCAGCCCGGCCGTCCTGAAGGACTGGACCCGCACCGGAGCGCTGTTCCGGACCTACGGAGCGGTCACCACCGGCGACACCGTGCTGCTGGGCTTCGGCCTGGAGCACCTGGCCTCCCCGGCCGACCGGTCGGCGCTGCTGGGGAAGGCCCTGGCCGCCCTCGACGGGTGACACCGCACGTCAACCAGGGCCGATGATCCGTAGCGAGTTCGGGTGACACGGGTCCACCGGCCCGGGCGGTCCGGACCCTACTGACGGGTACGGACCGCCCCGCCGGGTAGGGGACAGCTCGATGTCACGGCCGGGGCCCCGGAGAGGTAGGGTCGGCAGTGGTCGGGGACATCCCAAATACAGCTCGCCGGCGACTAGAGCCGGCGTACCAACGAGGAGATCGGTTCGTGACGATCCGCGTAGGCATCAACGGGTTTGGCCGCATCGGTCGCAACTACTTCCGCGCACTGCTGGAGCAGGGCGCCGACATCGAGATCGTGGCCGTCAACGACCTGGGTGACACGGCGACCACTGCGCACCTGCTGAAGTACGACACCATCCTGGGCCGCCTCAAGCAGGAGGTCACCCACACCGCCGACACGATCACCGTGGACGGCAAAACGATCAAGGTGCTCTCCAAGCGCAACCCCGCCGACATCCCGTGGGGCGAGCTGGGCGTCGACATCGTGATCGAGTCGACCGGCATCTTCACCAAGAAGGCCGACGCCGAGCAGCACATCGCCGGCGGCGCGAAGAAGGTCCTCATCTCGGCTCCGGCCAAGGACGAGGACATCACCCTTGTCATGGGCGTCAACCACGACAAGTACGACCCGGCGAACCACCACGTCATCTCCAACGCCTCCTGCACCACCAACTGCGTGGCGCCGATGGCGAAGGTGCTCGACGAGAACTTCGGCATCGTCAAGGGCCTGATGACGACGGTGCACGCGTACACGAACGACCAGCGCATCCTGGACTTCCCGCACAAGGACCTGCGCCGCGCGCGTGCCGCCGCCGAGAACATCATCCCGACCACCACGGGCGCCGCGAAGGCCACCGCCCTGGTGCTGCCGCAGCTCAAGGGCAAGCTGGACGGCATGGCCATGCGCGTCCCGGTCCCGACCGGCTCGGTCACGGACCTGGTCGTCGAGCTCTCCCGCGAGGTCACCAAGGAAGAGGTCAACGCCGCCTTCCAGAAGGCCGCCGAGGGCGAGCTCAAGGGCTACCTCGAGTACACCGAGGACGAGATCGTCTCCTCCGACATCGTCAACGCCCCGGCGTCCTGCACCTTCGACTCCTCCCTGACCATGGTCCAGGAGGGCAAGAGCGTGAAGGTCATCGGCTGGTACGACAACGAGTGGGGTTACAGCAACCGCCTCGTCGACCTGACGGTCTTCGTGGGCAACCAGCTCTGATCGTGGAGCAGGCAGCCTGATATGAGTGCAGGGCTCGGCCGGTGCGGCAACGCGCTGTCCGAGCCCTGACGCACGTATCGGAACAGCCGCCCTCTTTCGATCACGAGCGATCACGAGCGAACACGAGCTCTAGCCAGGGAGCCCCCTCATGAAGACGATCGACGAACTCCTCTCCGAAGGCGTCGCGGGCAAGCGGGTCCTCGTCCGCGCCGACCTCAACGTGCCGCTGGACGGCACCGCCATCACCGACGACGGCCGTATCCGCGCCGTCCTGCCCACCGTCAAGGCCCTCGCCGAGGCGGGAGCCCGTGTGGTCGTGGCCTCGCACCTGGGCCGTCCCAAGGGCGCCCCTGACCCCGCCTTCTCGCTCGCCCCGGCGGCCGCGCGCCTCGGCGAACTCCTGGGCACCGAGGTGGCGTTCGCGACCGACACGGTCGGCGAGTCCGCCGGCTCCACCGTCGCCGGCCTCGCCGACGGGCGGGTCGCGGTCATCGAGAACCTGCGCTTCAACGCCGGCGAGACCAGCAAGGACGACGTCGAGCGCGGCGAGTTCGCCGACCGGCTCGCCGCCCTCGCCGACGTGTACGTGGGCGACGGCTTCGGCGCGGTGCACCGCAAGCACGCCTCGGTCTTCGACCTCCCGGCCCGCCTGCCGCACTACGCCGGGTACCTCATCGCCACCGAGGTCGGCGTCCTGAGGAAGCTCACCGACGACGTCAAGCGGCCCTACGTCGTCGCCCTCGGCGGCGCCAAGGTCTCCGACAAGCTCGCCGTCATCGACCAGCTGCTCGGCAAGGCCGACCGCCTGCTCATCGGCGGCGGCATGGCGTACACCTTCCTCAAGGCCAAGGGCCACGAGATCGGCAACTCCCTGCTGCAGGAGGACCAGATCCCGGTCGTCCAGGAGTACCTGGAGCGCGCCGAGAAGAACGGGGTCGAGCTGGTCCTGCCGGTCGACACGCTGGTCTCCGGGGAGTTCCCCGACATGAAGGCCAAGGACGCCACCCACCCCACCACCGTCGCCGCGGACGCCATCCCGGCCGACCAGCAGGGCCTGGACATCGGTCCGGAGACCCGCAAGCTGTACGCCTCGAAGCTCGCCGACGCCGCCACCGTCTTCTGGAACGGCCCCATGGGCGTCTTCGAGCACCCCGACTACGCCGAGGGCACCAAGGCGGTCGCCCAGGCCCTCCTCGACTCCCCGGGATTCACCGTGGTCGGCGGCGGCGACTCCGCCGCGGCGGTCCGTACCCTGGGCTTCGACGAGCAGGCATTCGGCCACATCTCGACCGGTGGCGGCGCCTCCCTCGAATACCTCGAGGGCAAGACGCTCCCCGGCCTCGCCGCACTGGAGGACTGACCTCAATGAGCACGCGCACGCCGCTGATGGCGGGCAACTGGAAGATGAACCTCAACCACCTCGAGGCCATCGCCCACGTCCAGAAGCTCGCCTTCGCCCTGGCCGACAAGGACTACGAGGCCGTCGAGGTCGCCGTCCTGCCGCCCTTCACCGACCTGCGCTCCGTGCAGACCCTGGTCGACGGCGACAAGCTGAAGATCAAGTACGGCGCCCAGGACATCTCGGCGCACGACGGCGGCGCCTACACCGGCGAGATCTCCGGTCCGATGCTGGCCAAGCTGAAGTGCACCTACGTGGCGATCGGCCACTCCGAGCGCCGCCAGTACCACGCCGAGACCGACGAGGTCGTGAACGCCAAGGTGAAGGCCGCCTACAAGCACGGCATCACCCCCATCCTCTGCGTCGGCGAGGAGCTGGAGGTCCGCGAGGCGGGCAACCACGTCACCCACACCCTCGCCCAGGTCGAGGGCGGCCTGAAGGACCTCCCGGCCGAGCAGGCCGAGTCCGTCGTGATCGCCTACGAGCCCGTGTGGGCCATCGGCACCGGCAAGGTCTGCGGCGCCGAGGACGCCCAGGAGGTCTGCGCCGCCATCCGCGGCAAGATCGCCGAGCTGTACACCCAGGAGCTGGCCGACCGGGTCCGCATCCAGTACGGCGGCTCGGTCAAGTCCGGCAACGTCGCCGAGATCATGGCGCAGGCCGACATCGACGGTGCCCTGGTCGGCGGCGCCTCGCTGGACGCCGACGAGTTCGTCAAGATCGTTCGTTTCCGCGACCAGTGAGTAGGCCGTAGCGGCGATTCGTCGTACCCTTGCGGGGTCCAGCAGTGTGCTGGGCCCCGCGTCGTCCATCGCGTCGTCCATCCGCATCCGAGGAAGTTGGTCCAGCCGTGGTTCTGGGGTTCTCCATCGCCCTGATCGTCTTCAGCCTGCTGCTGATGCTGCTGGTGCTGATGCACAAGGGGAAGGGCGGCGGCCTCTCCGACATGTTCGGTGGTGGCATGCAGTCCTCCGTCGGCGGCTCCTCGGTCGCCGAGCGCAACCTCGACCGGATCACTCTCGTGGTCGGTCTGCTCTGGTTCGCGTGCATCGTCGTGCTCGGCATCACGATGAAGATGAACAACTGACCTGAGCGCAATGCGCACGCACTCCCCACGCATTCCCCTCGTAACGCCCCATGTTCGGTACGCGCAGCTGAGCGCGGCCTATCATGGGGCTTGCGTCTGGATGCGGGGTTGGTAACTCCTGTCACTGGACGCGCGTTGGGCCTTACGTAGACTGAGGCGCTCGCAGCGAAGCGGTACGCCGACTCGCTTCGCGGCACCATCACGCAGGGAGTTACGACCGTGGCAAGTGGCAACGCGATCCGGGGAAGCCGGGTCGGGGCGGGGCCGATGGGCGAGGCCGAGCGCGGCGAGTCCGCGCCGCGGCTGCGCATCTCCTTCTGGTGCTCCAACGGGCACGAGACACAGCCGAGCTTCGCGAGCGACGCGCAGGTGCCCGATACCTGGGACTGCCCCCGCTGCGGATTCCCGGCCGGACAGGACCGCGACAACCCCCCGGACCCACCGCGCACCGAGCCCTACAAGACGCACCTCGCCTATGTGCGGGAGCGGCGCAGCGACGCGGACGGTGAGGCCATCCTCGCCGAGGCGCTCGCCAAACTGCGGGGCGAGATCTAATCCGGCGGTCTGCTTCTGTCTCCTTCAGTCTTCTTCCCGTTCATCGCTGATCAATTAGGTTGGGAACAGCCGGGACAGCGGGGACATCCAAGGAAGAAGGCTGAAGTCCGAGATGAACGCAGACGGTCGTACCAGGCTCCACCAGACGCCCGAGTGGACCGCACTGGCCAAGCATCGTGAGGAGCTGGGCGAGGTGCGGCTGCGCGAGCTGTTCGCCGCCGACCCCGGCCGCGGCACCGCGTACACCCTCCGGGTCGGTGACCTGTACGTCGACTACTCCAAGCACCTGATCACCGACAACACCCTGCGGCTGCTGCGGGAGTTGGCCGCCGCCACCGACGTGTCCGGCCTGCGTGATGCCATGTTCCGCGGGGAGCGGATCAACACGACCGAGGACCGGGCGGTGTTGCACACCGCGCTGCGGGCTCCGCGGGACGCGGTGATCGAGGTCGACGGGGAGAACGTCGTCCCGGCCGTGCACGCCGTCCTCGACCGGATGG